>NZ_JAJBZH010000001.1:0-128097 GCF_020551945.1 Cellulosimicrobium marinum
TCCCACGTCCGGTCGCGCGAGAATCGCGCATGGCGCTTCCACACCGTCCACCACGGGCCGAACCGCTCGGGAAGATCACGCCACGCGACCCCGGTCCGATACCGGTGAACGATCCCCTCCACGACCTGACGATGATCACGCCACGGACGCGACCTGCCCGAGACCTGCGGCATCAACCCGCCGATCACTGCCCACTGCTCGTCCGACAACTCGCGACCACGATCCACGAGCGCACTCTGCAACACCTCAGCCTTGCGACTAAGGAGACACGCCCTAGTCCGAGACCACATCACGCGACACGACGGCAAGACTCGTCCATCAAGCAGCAGATCACGTTTAGCAACAAGATCTAGTCCGCCGTGACTCGTCCTCGTTCGTCGATCCTGAGCCGGGCGGGGGCGGTCTTGGAGGTCCGCAGCACCTCGTCGACGTGCGTGATCAACAGGGCGAGACCCGCCCACCGGGGGTCGCTGCCGGGCCAGATCACGTCGAGGTCGTCGGCGACCACGCGGAAGTAGCGGTTCAGGTCCTCGTCTTCGGCGTCGAGGACGAGGCGGGTCGTACGGCACGCCGTCCCACCGGTGGAGCCGTGCCCGGCCGACGGCGACCCGTACGTCGTTGCCGTCTCCACCGGACTGGCGCGCGAACTGCTCCACGGCGTGGGGGCCCATCTGCCCGAGGGTACGCGGTGACGACGCTCGTCGACGCCCGGTCCGTGATCCTCGACGAGCGTCCGTGGTCGGGCCTGCGAGGGCGGGGACGCCCCGCCGCCCGATCGGGCACCGACGTCTGCCCCGCCAGGTAGCCGACCGGCCCTGAACAGGGTGTCGCCGTCGGGCCACGCTGGTCCTCACCAGCGTGTTCTCTAGGAGGCGACGACGACATGACGACGTATCTCTCGCCCGGCGTGTACGTGGAAGAGGTCGAGGCCGGCTCACGGCCCATCGAGGGGGTCGGCACGTCGGTCGCGGCGTTCGTCGGTCTCACGGCGAAGGGGCCGGTGAACGAGCCGACGCTCGTGTCGAACTGGTCCCAGTTCTCCCAGACGTTCGGCGACTTCCTGCCCGGCTCGTACCTCGCGCACGCGGTGTACGGGTACTTCCTCAACGGCGGCGGCAACTGCTACGTGGTGCGCGTCGGTGGCGCGGCACCCGCGGCGTCGGGCCGGGGCAGGGGGGCGACCAAGGCGATCGCGGCGGGCCCGCCCGAGGCAGCCCTCGGCGGGTACAGGGTGACGGCGCTCGACGGCGCGTCCACGGGCAAGCCGAAGAAGATCTCGGTGGAGGTCGCGGACGCGGGCGGCGACTCGGCGCCCGACGACCAGTTCAAGCTCGTGGTGAAGGTCGACGGCAAGGAGGCCGAGTCGTTCGACAACGTCACGACGAAGCGCGGCGCGGACAACGTGGCGACGAAGGTGAAGGCCGACTCGAAGATCATCACGATCGAGGAGGTCGCGCAGGGCAGCGCGCTCGTCCGGCCCGACAAGGGTGCGGTCGAGCTGGTCGCCCCGGAGCCGGAGCCGGAGCCCCCCTCGACGCAGGACCTGAGCGCCGACGACTACATCGGCGACTCTGCGGACCGCACGGGCTTCAGCGGCCTGGAGGCGGTCGACGACGTGACGATCGTCGCGGTCCCGGACCTCGTGGCGGCGCTGGAGCAGGGCGCGATCGACCTGGAGACGTTCCAGGCGGTACAGCTCGCGATGATCGCGCACTGCGAGCTCATGGGGGACCGCATGGCGATCCTCGACCCGCCGCCGGGGCTCAACGCGCAGCAGGTGAAGGAGTGGCGCACCGACGGCGCGGGGTACGACTCGAAGTACGCGGCCCTGTACTGGCCGTACGTGAAGATCTTCGACCCGCTGTCGGGCACGAACCTGTTCGTGCCGCCGTCGGGTCACATGGCGGGCCTGTGGGCGCGCAACGACGGCGAGCGCGGCGTGCACAAGGCGCCCGCGAACGAGGTGGTGCGCGGGGCGATCACGCTCGCGACGACCATCACGCGCGCGGAGAACGACCTGCTCAACCCGGTGGGGGTGAACTGCATCCGGGCGTTCCCGGGGCGGGGCGTGCGGGCCTGGGGGGCGCGCACCCTCTCGTCCGACCCGGCGTGGCGCTACATCAACGTGCGGCGCCTGTTCAACTACCTCGAGGAGTCGATCCTCGTGGGGACGCAGTGGGTCGTGTTCGAGCCGAACGACCCCGCGCTGTGGGCGCGCATCCGCCGCACGATCGCGAGCTTCCTCGTCAACGAGTGGCGCAAGGGCGCCCTGTTCGGTCTCACCCCGGAGGAGGCGTTCTTCGTCAAGTGCGACGAGGAGACGAACCCTGCCGAGGGGATCGACGCCGGGCAGGTCGTGTGCCAGGTCGGGATCGCGCCGGTCAAGCCGGCGGAGTTCGTGATCTTCCAGCTGTCCCAGTTCTCGGGCGGCACGAGCCTCGTCGCCGAGTAGGCGCACCCACCACCGGCGGCGGCCACCCGCACCGGCATCCCACCTGACAGAAGGAGCGCACCATGCCTCTCCCCGACGCCCTCGACTCCTCGACCGCGAACGCGTTCATCGTGACCATCGACGGGATCCAGGTCCCGAAGGTCATCGAGGTCAGCGGCATCAAGGCCGAGGTCGAGAAGATCGAGCACAAGCAGCAGACGGCCGACGGCAAGTACGTCATCCGCCAGCTCATGGGTCGGCCGAAGGCCGGCGAGTTCACCGTGACGCGCGGCCTCACGGACAGCAAGACCATCTCCGACTGGCTGAAGTCCGTCATGCAGGGCGACGTCAAGGGGTCCCGCAAGACGGCGTCGGTCCAGTTCCTCGACTACGCGGGCACGAAGCTGCAGACGTACAACTTCGTCAACTGCTGGGTGTCGAGCATCGAGGTCTCGTCGATGAAGGCGGGCGCCACGGAGCCCGCGACGGAGAAGTTCACCGTCTCGTACGACGAGATGACGGTCGGCTGATGCAGCGGGGCCCGGCCCTCGACACCCTGGACCGCGACCGCGCGGAGCAGGAGGGGCACGGCGCGCCGGGCCGGGTCGGGCCCGAGCCGTTGCGGACGGAGTTCGACTTCGAGCTGCCCCGCGGGTTCGTCGACGCCGACGGCGTGCGGCACACGCGCGGCACGATGCGTCTCGCGACGGCGCGCGACGAGCTCCTGCCCCTGTACGACGCGCGCGTGCAGGAGAACGCCGCCTTCACGACGGTCGTGCTGCTCAGCCGGGTCATCACGTCGTTGGGGTCGTTGTCGAGCGTGTCGACGAGCGTCGTGGAGAACATGTTCGCGTCCGACGTCGCGTTCCTCCAGGACTTCTACCGTCGCGTCAACGCGGAGGGGCACACGCGGGCGGCCGTGACGTGCCCGGAGTGCGAGCACCGCTTCACGATCGACCTCGCGGGCGGCCGCCTGGGGGAATCGTGACGTACGCGACCGACCGCCTGTACGAGGAGATCGCGTACGTCGCCTACCACTTCCACTGGTCGCCGGACGACATCCTCGACCTGGAGCACGGCGTCCGGCAGCGGTACGTGCGGGAGATCGCGAAGATCAACACCCGCCTGGCCGAGGGGGGCTGACGTGCGCTGGCCGTGGCAGCGTCGCCCGGCACCGGCCGCCGCGTCACCGGGCGGGCAGCCGTCCGGTGGTGGGTCGTCGGGCGGGTCGTCGGGCGGCTCGTCGTCGGGTGGTCCGACGGCGGACGCACCGGTCGCGGGGTGGGCGTACGTCCCGCCGCTGCAGCGCACGCTGGGCGACCTCGCGCTCACGACGTCGCCCGCGACCTTCCCGGCCCGCCTCGCCTCGTGGACGAGCCCGCGGTTCCTCGGCCGGATGAGCCACGCGGTGGACCCCCGCGCGCCGGCCGGCGTCGTCGACGGCGACGGCGCGGGACCCGTGCAGCGCGTCGTGATCGAGTCGCACGACGAGCTCGCGCTCCTCACCCCGGCGCTCCCCGTCGTCGACGGCCCGACCGCACCCGACCACGGGGGCGTGGAGGCCCGGCCCGGCAGGTTCACGGTCGCCGCGCCGCCGCCCGGCGCGGTCCCGGTGCGCGGCACCGCGGTGGTCGCGCGCGCCGTCGTGCCCGACGCCGTCACTCGCCCCTCCCCGGACGCGGCACCTGCGCTCCCACCGGCTCCCGCGGCCCCGCCTCTCGCGGCGACACCCGCGCCTCGACCCGCGCCGGGCGTGCCGGAGCACGCGCCGGGCCCGACGCCCCCTACGACGGGGACCGAGCTGCCCGTGCTCGCCGCGTCGCCCCCGGTCCAGCGCGCCGTCGACCCGGCCGCGTCGGACCGGAGTGCGGGCGCCGCGCCGGGGTCCGGCGCACCACGTCCGCGCACGGACGGTCCGGGCGGCCCGACGTCGGCCCGCCGCCTCGGTCTCGGCGCCCCCCTCGTGCCGTCCGGCCCGTCGCCGGTGCAGCGGCACGCCGACGGGGCGGCATCCCCTCCCGCCCCGTCGGTCGTGCCTCCGCTCGCCCCGCCGACGGAGCCGACCGGGCCGACGCCCCCGCTCTCGCCGTCGCCCGCACGCGCGACCGTCCCGACCTCCGCACCGACACTCGCCCGTCGGTCCGCCCCGGCCGCCACGCCGCCGCAGCCGTCGACGACCTCGGCCCTGGACGCCGGACCGTCGGTGCCGGTCGCCGCGGCACCACCGGTCGCGGCAGCACTCCCGGTCGCCCGGGCGGCAGCGGACCCCCCGTCGATCCCGGTGTCGGCGGCCTCCGAGGGTCCTCCGGGAGCGCCGGTTCCTCCGACAGACCCGGTTCCTCGGGCGGCACCTGCCTCGCCGCCGGCGGGGCAGGGACCGAGCGGGCCCGTGGTCAGCCGCGCCGTGAGCAGCCCGCTCCCGGGGATCGCGCCCTCCGCGCCGACCCTCGACCGGGCGGCGCCGGCGCTCCCGGGGGCCTCGGACGCCTCGTCCGTGGTCGTGCCCCTCCCACCCGGACCGACGGTGGCCTCCCCGGCGCTCGCACCGCTCGCGTCGGGCCCGACGGCGCCCCCGCCCGTCCCCTCGGCCTCCTCGACCGTGGCGCGCGCACCCCGCGCGACGGCCTCCCCGGCACCGAGCGTCGTCCCGGTGTCGCGGGCGGTCGCCCCCGCGGCGGTCTCTCGACCTCCGGCGGCGACCCCGCCCGGGCGGCAGCCGCTGCCGGTGCCGGGCAGCGACGTGCCCCGGCCCGGCGGCTCCGTCGACGTGGCCGGATCGGTGCCCGGGCCGCTGACCCGTCGAGGGAGCGCCGCAGCGGCCGGTGCGGTGGTCGGTTCGCCGTCCGGTGCGCCGACTCCGGAGCCGACCGGGCCGACCGGGCCGACCGGGCCGACCGGGACGGCCGGGAGTGCCGGGAGTGCCGGGAGTGCCGGGAGTGCCCGCGCCGGCGTGCCGGTCGCCGGACCACGTCGGTCGAGCTCGACGCCCGGTCTCGCGGGCCCGGTGGCGGCGGTCTCCCGCGTCGCCGTCCGTCCCGCTCGCGCGACCCCGAGCGCCGTGGTCGCGGCCCCCACCCTCGGCGTCGCCGACCCCCGGTCCCGCACGCTGCCCGGCAGCCTCCCGTCGGGCAGGAGCCCGGATGCGGTCGTCCCGGGTCCGAGCGTCGCCGGGCGGGTGATCTCGCGCGCGGTGGCGGTCGATCCGGTGGTGCACGGTCCCGTCGTCCCCGGTCTCACGACACCCGTCCAGGCGTCGTCGACCCCGGCGCCGTGGAAGGTGGCACCGGCGAGCATGGTGTCGGCGAGCACCGCGTCGGCGAGCGCAGGGGCGCCGGTCGACGCGCGGACGGTCGGGCCGGTCGTCGCGCGGACGGTCGGGCCGGTCGTCGCACGTGACCCGGGGCCGCGGGCCTGGCTGGGCGCGCGCGCCGCGCGCCCGACGCTCGGGGGGCACCGCGCGGCGTCGTGGTCGACCACGGGCGTCGCCGCCGCACCGAACGGCGCGACGAGCCCTGCGCCGCCGCTCACGGTGGTGTCGCCCGCACCCCCGGCCGCTCGACCCGTGGCACCGCTCGCTGTGCCGAGCGGCGGACCGGGCGCCGGCGTGCCCGGGCCGGGCACGGCCGGTGCGAGGGCCACGTCCGCGCCGGGCGTCGCGGCGTCGGGCACCACGGCCCCACCACCCGCGACGACGACACCCGGCACGACCGCACCCGCGACGACCACACCCGGCACGACCACGACGGGGGGTGCGGCACCCGCGACGTCGGTCCGGGCGGCTGCGCTGACCGACCGCGAGCTCGACGAGCTGGTGCGCCGCCTCGCCGACCCGCTGCTGCGGCGCCTGCGGCGCGAGGTGCTCGTGGACCGGGAGCGGCTGGGGCAGCGCGTGGACCGGAGGTGGGCGCGATGACGACGATCCACGAGGAGACGACGCTCGCCGTCGGCATCCGGTACCGGATCCTCCTCGACGACTGGAACCTCGGCCTGTTCAGCGCGTGCTCGGGGCTCGGTGCGGAGGTCACGGTCGAGACGCGCGAGGAGGGCGGGAACAACGGTGCGGTGTGGCAGCTCCCCACGCGCCTGCGGTTCCCCAACGTCACCCTGACCCGGCCGCTCAACAAGGACAGCGCGAAGATCGGCGAGTGGTTCACCACGATGGTGACGAGCGGGTACCGGTTCGGGACGGCCACGATCGACGCGATGACGGCGTCCGGGACGGAGGTGGCCCGGTTCGGGCTCATGGGCGTGGTCCCGGTCCGGTGGTCGGGGCCCACCCTGTCCACGACGGACTCGAACGTCGTCGTGGAGTCCGTCGAGATCGCGCACCACGGCTTCGTGCCGCCGAAGGCCGGGGGGTGAGCGGCGTGGCGAACCCCGTCGGTCTCGACGCCGCGGCCTCCGGAGGCTCGGCCGCGAAGCTGGAGCACGCCTACCTGCTGCTGTTCGAGCCGTCGAAGGACGGCTCCCTCGCGAAGCCGGGGCCGGAGATCGGGCGGATCGCGTTCCAGTTCAACCCCACCGAGCTCGCGATGCAGAAGTCGGCCACGTGGACCCGGCCGACGAACCCCGGCAACCGGCGGTCGAGCCCGCCCCAGTTCCAGGGTCCGGAACCGTCACGGCTCACGCTGGAGATGTTCCTCGACGCGTCCCAGGAGCACGACGACGCCGTGGTCAAGGCCGCGGACAAGCTCTTCGCGAGCTGCGTGCCCACGTCCGCGTCGCACGACCAGCGCAAGGACTCCCCGCCGTGGGTGCTGTTCCGCTGGGGCAGCCTCACCGGGTTCCTCGCGTACGTGAGCAGCGTGGACGTCCGGTACACCCTCTTCACGTCGGGCGGGCTGCCCATCCGGGCCGTGTGCTCGGTGACGCTCGAGGAGATCGCGGGCGAGTCGCCCCGGCAGAACCCCACGTCGGGCGGGCTCGTGCCGCACCGCGAGCACGTCGTCGTGCACGGCGACACCCTGGCGGGCATCGCGTACGGCGAGTACGGGGACCCGGCGCTGTGGCGGGCCGTCGCGCAGGCCAACCGCATCGACGACCCGTTCCGCCTGCGGGCGGGCGACCGGGTGCTGCTGCCCGCGGTGGAGGACCTGCGCGACCCCGCGGTGGGACGGCGTGCGGAGGTGGTGCCCCGTGCACGGTGAGGAGCACAGCGCCCAGCTGGTCGTCACGGTCGACGGCGCCGAGCTCGCCGCCGACGTCGCGCCCCTGGTCACGTCCGTCGTCGTGGACGCGCGCCGGGACGCGCCCGCGATGTTCGCGCTCGACCTGTCGGACGAGCACGGCACCGTGCTCGACAAGGCGGGCCTGCGCATCGGCGCGACGGTCGGGCTCGCGGTCCAGCTCGCCGGGTCGGGCGGCCCGCAGGACCTCCTCACCGCCGAGGTCACGTCCCTGGAGGCCGACATCGGCCCCGGCGGGC
This sequence comes from Cellulosimicrobium marinum, assembly GCF_020551945.1. Classification (GTDB taxonomy): domain Bacteria; phylum Actinomycetota; class Actinomycetes; order Actinomycetales; family Cellulomonadaceae; genus Cellulosimicrobium; species Cellulosimicrobium marinum. The sequence goes on from NZ_JAJBZH010000001.1 coordinate 7,857, forward strand.
GGCGCACCACCGTGCGCGGTCTCGACGTCGCGCACCGCCTCGTCGCGCGCCGCCGCACCGCGACGTACGTGAACGTCACCGCGTCCGACGTCGTCCGCACGGTCGCGGGTGCGGCGGGCCTGCACGTCGGCCAGGTCGACGCGACGTCGGACGTGCTGGAGCACCTGTGGCAGCCGAACGTCACCGACTGGGACCTGCTCCTGCGCCTCGCCGACCGGTACGGCGCCACCGTGACCGTCACGGCCGGCGCGCTCGACTTCCGGCTGCCCGCCGAGGCCCGCGGGGCGCCCGGCCCGACGGCGAGCGCCCGGCAGGACCCCACGGTCGTCGAGCAGGGCGTCAACCTCCTCGCGCTGCGCGCGACCGTCGCCGCGGGCGAGCAGGTGCCCGAGGTGCAGGTGCGCGGGTGGGACCCCGCCGCGAAGCAGGCCGTGGTCGGCACGGCGCCCGCCGCGGCGCGCGGCGCCCAGCTCCCCGGCACCACCCCGAAGAAGCTCGCCGACGCGTACCGCGTGCCGCCGCTCGTCGTCGCCAGCACCCGGTTCACCACCGGGGCGCAGGCCACGAGCGAGGCGCGCGCCGTCGCCGACCGCCTGGGCAGCGCGCACGCCGAGCTCGACGCGACCGTCCTCGGCAACCCGCGCGTCGCCGTCGGGAGCCCGGTGGCGCTCGCGGGCTGCGGCGAGCCGTTCGACGGGCGGTACGTCGTCAGCGCGGTGCGTCACGAGCTGTCCGGCGACGGGTACCGGACGCACCTCACGGTGTCGGACGCGTCGGACCGCTCGTCGTACGGGGTGCTGTCCGGCACGTCGGCGACGCCCGGGGCCGTGTCCGGGCCGGTGCCGGGCATCGTCAGCGGCACGAAGGACCCGCAGAACCTCGGCCGGGTCACCGTCAAGCTGCCCGTGCTCGACGACGGCCTCGTCACCCGGTGGGCGCGCGTCGTCCAGCCGGGGGCCGGGGCGGGCCGCGGCATGTTCGTGCTCCCCGAGGTGGGGGACGAGGTGCTCGTCGCGTTCGCGGAGGGCGACCTGGACCAGCCGTACGTGCTCGGCGGGCTGTTCAGCACGAAGGACAAGCCGCCCGCGCCCGGCGGGGCGTCGGCGTACGTGAACGGCTCCGACGGGTCGGTGACGAGCCGCGCGCTGACGTCGCGCACGGGCATGTACGTGCAGTTCGTCGAGTCGCCCGACGCCGAGCGCCTCGTCGTGTCCGACAAGGACGGCAAGCAGACCCTCGTCCTCGTGCAGAAGCCGCAGGCCGGGGTCGAGATCACGTCGTCGGGCCCCGTCACGGTGAAGGCCGACAAGGCGGTCGAGATCACGGCCGCGCAGGACGTCACGTGCACGTCGACGTCGGGGAAGGTCACGGTGAAGGGCACGCAGGTCGCGCTTGAGGGCACGAGCGCGATCGAGCTCAAGGCCCCGAAGGTGTCCGTCACCGCCGACGCGCAGCTCGTCCTCAAGGGCGCCACGGCGACGCTCGACGGGACCGGCACGGCGGAGGTCACGTCCAGCGGCGTGACCACGGTGAAGGGGAGCCTCGTGAAGCTCAACTGACGCAGGCGGCCGGGGCGGCGCGCGACGGGCGGCCGACGGGCCGTGGACGGGTACGGCACGACGGAGGAGGGGACGTGGGCGAGGAGTTCATCGGCGCGGGGATCGGGTTCCCGCTGCGCACCGACCGGACGGGCCGGCTCGCGCTCGTGCGCCGGACGCAGGAGATCGAGGAGAGCATCCGCCTCATCCTCGCGACCGCGCCCGGGGAACGGCCCATGCGCCCCGAGTTCGGGTGCACCGTCCACGACTACGTGTTCGCGCCGGCCGACGCCGGCACGGCGGGCGACATCGCGTACGCGGTGCGGGTGGCGCTCGACCGGTGGGAGCCGCGGGTCGACCTGCACGACGTGCTCGTCCGGTTCGACCACGTCGACTCCGGGGTGCTGTACATCGACGTGCGGTACGTGCTGCGTGGCACGAACGACCCGCGCAACCTCGTGTTCCCGTTCTACGTCATCCCGCGCGACCACCCGCTCGACACGACCGTCGACGCCCCCCTCGACGCCTCGGCGGGGGGTGCGTGATGCTGCCCTCCCCGAACCTCGACGACCGCCGGTTCCAGGACCTCGTCGACGACGCGAAGCGCATGGTGCAGGCGCGCTGCCCGGAGTGGACCGACCACAACGTCTCCGACCCGGGCGTCACGCTCATCGAGACGTTCGCGTTCATGACGGACCAGCTGCTGTACCGGCTCAACCGGGTGCCCGACCGCCTCTACGTCGCGTTCCTCGAGCTGCTCGGCATCACGCTGCACCCCGCGACCGCCGCGACGGTCGACGTCGTGGTGCGCCTCACCGCGCCGCAGCCCGAGCCTGTCGTCGTCCCGGCGGGCACGGAGGTCTCGACGCTGCGCACCGAGCGGGACGACGCGGTCGTGTTCCGCACGACGCGGACCCTCACCGTCCCGCCGCGCCACCGCACGGACCTGCTCACTCGCCCCGCCGGCGGCGACACCCGGCGTCGGACCGACGCCGTGACGACGGGCGAGCGGTTCCCCGCGTTCGCCGAGGCCCCGGCCGTCGGGGACGTGCTGCTCGTCGGCCTGGACGACGCCGCGCCGTCGTGCGTCGTCGCGCTGCGGTTCACGTGCGACGTCCAGGGCGTGGGCGTCGACCCGCGCCGCCCCCCGCTCGTGTGGGAGGCGTGGGACGGCAGCCGCTGGGAGCGGTGCGACGTCGACTCCGACGGCACGGGCGGGCTCAACCGGGCGGGCGACGTGGTGCTGCACGTCCCGGCGTCGCACGTCGCGTCCGTGGAGGACGGGCTGCGCGCGGGCTGGCTGCGCTGCCGGGTCGTCGAGCCGGAGGAGGGCGCACGCCCGTACAGCGCCCCGCCCGTGGTGCAGGACGTCGAGGCGTTCACCGTCGGCGGGACCGTCGAGGCCGTGCATGCCGAGGCCGTGACCGACGAGGTCCTCGGCACCTCCGAGGGGGTACCCGGGCAGACGTTCGTCCTCGCGCACCACCCCGTCGTCGCGGGTGACGAGCCGATGGTCCTGGAGGTCGCGACGGGCGACGGCTGGGAGCGCTGGACGGAGACGACGTCGTTCGCGGGAGCCGCACCGCAGGACACCGTCTTCACCGTGGACCGGGCCACGGGTGAGCTGCACCTGCCGCCCGCGGTGCGCGACGCCGACGGCTCCCTCGTGCTGCACGGCGCCGTCCCGCCCGCGGGTGCGCTGCTGCGCGTGCCCGGGTACCGCGTGGGCGGTGGTCCCACGGGGAACGTCGCCGCGGGCGCGATCCGGGTGCTGCGGGGCACCATCGGGTTCGTCGACCGGGTCGAGAACCGCCGGGCCGGCCACGGCGGCGTCGCGGCCGAGAGCGTCGACGAGGCGCGCGTGCGCGGCCCCCTCGCGCTGCGCACCCGTGACCGGGCCGTCACCGCCGAGGACTACGAGCAGCTCACGCGGTCCGTCGCCCCCGGTCTGGCGCGGGTCCGCTGCGTCGCCGACCCCGACGCCGCCGAGGGCGTGCGCGTGCTCGTCGTGCCTGCCGCCGCCGCGGACGACGACGGGCGCCGCCGCTTCGAGGACCTCGTGCCCGACGCCGACGTCGTCGCCCGGGTCGTGGACCACCTGGAGCCGCGCCGCACGCTCGGTGCCCGGGTCGTCGTCGGGCCGCCCCGCTACCAGGGCGTGACCGTCGTGGCGCGGGTGACCGCGCGCACGCGGTCGCGTCGGCCGGCCGTCGAGGCGGCGGCCCTGCGCGCGCTGTACGCGTACGTCGACCCGCTGGGCGGCGGTCTCGACGGCCGCGGCTGGCCCTTCGGGCGAGCCGTGCAGGCCGGGGAGGTGTTCGCCGTGCTCCAGCGGGTCGACGGCGTCGACACGATCGAGGACGTCAAGCTGTTCGCCGCCGACCCGCTCACCGGCGACCGCGGCGAACCCGTGCAGCGCGTGCCCGTCGACCCCGACGCGCTCGCGTTCTCCTACCGGCACCAGGTCCGCGTCGTGGAGGGGTCGTGAGCGGCCGGGGCGCCGTGCCGGGCCTCGCGAGCCCCGTGCCGTTCGCGTCGCTCCTCCCGGGCGTGTACCTCGACGACGACCTGCTCGGCCGGTTCGTCGCCGCGTTCGACGACGCGCTCGCGCCCGTGTTCCTCACGCTCGACGGGCTGCACGGCTACGTCGACCCGTGGCTCGCGCCCCGCGACCACCTGGAGCGGGTCGCGGCGTGGGTCGGGGTCGACCTCGACCCCGCGTGGCCGACGTCGCGGTGCCGCGAGGTCGTCGCCGGCGCCGCCCGCACGCACCGGCTGCGCGGGACGGCGCGCGGCGTCGCCGAGGCGGTGCGCGCCGTCGTCGACGCCCAGGTCGACGTCACCGACACGGGCGGCGTCACGGGCTCGACCGAGCCGGGCGCCGACCTGCCCGGGTCACCCGGCCCCGCGTTCCACGTCCGGGTCGTCGCCGCCGACGCGACGACCGTCGACGAGCGGCGCGTGCGCGAGGTCGTCGCCGCCGCCCGCCCGGTGCACGTCCCGTTCACGCTCGAGGTGGTGGAGGACCGATGACGACCACGACGACATGCCCGACCTGCGGGCAGGCGAACGAGCCGGGCGAGGCGTTCTGCGGCGCCTGCGGCGCGTACCTGGAGTGGGACGACGTCGCGGCTCCCGCCCCGGCACCGGCCACCCCGGCCGTGCCCTCGGCGACCGTGCCCGCGGAGTCCGTGACGCCGGAGACCGCGCCCGCGAACAGCGTGCCGGCGCAGACCGTGCCCGCGACCAGCGTGCCCGCCGACCGCGTGCCCGACGCCGGTCCTCCCGTGACCGCGGACGTGACCCCCGCGGACGTGGCCCCCGCGGACGTGCCCGCGCAGGCCGCGCCCGCGCCGTCGGGGGAGCCCGCGCCGTCGGGCGGGGAGCCGGAGGCCGTGCTGCCCGGCGTGCCGCGCCCACGACCCGCGCCGCGCCGGGCCGAGACGCAGGAGCCGGAGCCGGAGGCCGGCGACCTGGTCTGCGGGGCGTGCGGCGCCGGCAACGTCCCGACGCGGCACTTCTGCCGTCGCTGCGGCGCGTCGCTCGCGGACGCGCGCGTGCAGGGGCGCCGGTCCTGGTGGCAGCGCCTGTGGCACCCGGAACCCCGGACCGCGCCCACGGCGGGCACCCGGCCGAGGCGTCGCCGCCGCTTCCCCACGAAGACGGTGGTCACGCTCGTCGTGCTCGCGGGCCTCGGGGTCGCCGCGTACGCGCTGCGCGGCCCCATCGGCGACGGCGTCGTCACGGTGCGCGACCGGCTGCAGGGGAACGAGGTCTACAACCCCGTCGCCGTGCGGGCGTCCAGCGAGGCGCCCGAGCGTCCCGCCTCCCAGATCGTCGACGGCACCAACGACCTCGCCTGGTCGCCCGCGGAGCCTGGGGACGGCGTCGGGCAGAGCGTCGTGCTGACGTTCGACCAGCCGTTCCGGCTCGTGCACCTCGTCGTCATCGGCGGCGCGTCGACCGTCCAGGAGGAGTACCTGCAGGGCTCGAGCCCGCGCGCCCTCGACGTCACCGTCACCCGGTCCGACGGCACGACCGCGCAGCAGCGCGTCACCCTCGACGACGTCCCCGGGCCGCAGGAGGTCGAGGTCGGTCAGGACGACGTCACGTCCGTGCGCCTCACGATCGTGTCGACCTTCCGGGCGACTCCCGAGACGTCCGTGGCGATCGCGGAGGTGGAGTTCCGGGGGCGGTGACCGGAGCCGGCACGCCGAGCTCGCGCAGCACGGCCGCGTACTCGCGGGCGGCGCGCGACGCGGCCGCCTGGTCCCCCAGCGCGGTCAGCGTCCGCACGAGCACGCGCCACGGCGTGTCCGCCCAGGGGTACAGCTCGACGCTGTGCCGCGCGGCGGTGGACGCGCGGCTCACGTCGCCCGCGCGCTCGCACGCGACCGCGAGCCGCTCCGCGGCGCCCGCCGCCTGGACGACGTACCGCTCGCGCAGGGGCAGCACCCACTCCGTCGTCCCCTCCTCCGGCAGGAGGTCGCCGCCGTACGCGTCGAGCGCGACCTGCCAGGCGGCCACGGCGTCGGCCGGGTCGTCACGCTCGAGACGTCGTGCGCGGGCGACGCGCTGCTCGAACCGCGTGACGTCGCAGTCGGAGCCGGGGGCGAGACGCAGGACGTAGCTCTCCCCGTCCCGCTGCAGCAGGCCCTCGGAGCGGGGCGGACCGTCGGGCGAGAGAGCCCGGCGGGCGGCGGACACGTTGACGTGCAGGCCGTGCAGGCCGGACTCGAGGTCCGCCTCGCCCCACAGCGCCCGCGCGAGCTGGTCGCGGTGCACGGCGCGGCCCGCGTGCACGGCGAGGAACCGCAGCGTCCGACGCGCCCGCGGGCGCAGCCGGGACTGGTCGACGACGCGCCCGTCCACCGTGATCTCGGCGCGGCCGAAGCAGCGCACGGTGAGCACGGGCGAGCCCGCCCGCAACCGGACGAGCGTCGGCCGCGTCTGCTCCGGGGGCAGCTCGGCGTCCGTGTCGTCCGTGTCGCCGGCGTCGGCGGGCAGGGGGGACGGCCCGGCCGCCCGCGCGGCGCCGTCGGCGTCCTGGGTCGTCCAGGAGCGCGGGTCGGTCGACATGCCCGCCGCGCGCGCCGTCGAGGCGGCGAGCCGCATCAGCTCGTCGTGCTCGCGCGGCCTGCACCCGGCCAGCGCGACGTACGCGACCGCGAGCGCGCCGGGGACGTCGGCGCGGCGCGCGAGGGACTCCGCCTGCTCGGCCTGCGGCAGGGCGTCGGGCAGGCCCGCGTGCACGGCGGCGACGGCGAGCCAGGCACGAGCCCACGCCTCCAGCGCGCCCGCCTCACGGTCGCGGCACCGCCGGGCGAGCTCGTCCCAGTCGAGCGCCGTCGCACGCCCGGACCGTGCCCGGGCCACGACGCGCGCGCCCGTCACGAGCAGCGCGCTCCACAGGTCCTGGTCGCGCTCGCACGCCGCGACGACGCGGTCCACCTCGCGAGGGTCCGCGTCGTCGTCGAACGCGGTGACGACGCCGTACGTGATCCGGGCCAGCCAGAACCGCCCGCGTCGCTCCGCCTCCGCATGGATGCGGTCGAGCGTCGGGCCGACCTCGGCGTCCGGGACGCCGCCCGTGAACACCGTGGAGAGGAGCTGGGCGAGGAGCATCATCGTCGCGTCCGCGTCGAGGTCTCCCGCCGCCTCCCGCAGCAGCTCGCCCGCCCGGACCTGGTCGCCCGCCACGAGCAGCGCCGCGCCCGCGGAGAGGTTGCGCCCCCGGGCGACCGTCCCCACCGAGCGCGCGACCGTGACGGGAGAACCCGCCGCCGCCGCGATCACCACGTGCGACCAGTGCGTCATGGCGGGTGCGTCCGGGCCGGGCCGTGGCCGGCGAGGGCCCGTGCCGTGCATCGCCTCGACGATCCTGCGGAGCGCGTCGAACGCGTCGCGGTCGACGTCCGCCCGACCCGAGGCCTCGGCGACGACCCGCGCCGCCTCCGCGACCCGCCCGTCCGTGCCGAGCTCGCGCAGGTGCGCGACGAGCACCGCGCCGTCCGCGGCGACGAGCTCGGGCGGGAACGTCGACCCCCACTCGCGCTCGCCGCGGTCCCACACCTCCGCCGACGAGCGCAGCAGCCGCCGCACCCCGTCGAGGTCGTGCGCACGGGCCCGCGCGCGCAACGCCTCCGGTGCGGCGCCGTCGGCCTCCAGGACGGTGGCCGCGTCGGCGAACGAGCGCCGCGCCTGCTCGACCGTCAGCTCGTCCGCGACGGCGGTGACGAGGTGCCGGCGCAGCACCCGGTGCACCCGGAACGCCCGGTCCTCGACCGGACGCACGAGCGTCGTCGCACGCGCCAGGCGGTTGAGGACGTCCGCCGAGTCGGACCGCCCGCAGAGCGCGTCGCACCGGGAGGGCGTGAGCAGCTCCAGCGCGGCGGTGTCGTGGAGGAACCGCTGCAGGTCCACCGGGAGCGTCGCGAGGACCTGCGTCGACAGGTACTCCCAGGCGAAGCGCTGACGCCGCGACAGCCGGCGGATCGCCCGGCGGGTCTCGCCGGGCAGGTCGTCGGCCACGGCCAGGGCGAACAGCTCCAGCGCCGCGGCCCACCCCTCGGTGTGCCACGTGAGCGCCGCGACGTCCTCGTGCTCGAGCGCCACGCCGTAGCGCTCGCGGAACAGGCGCTCGACCTCCCACGCCCGGAACCGCAGGTCCGCGTCGGTCACCGTGACGGGAGCGGCCAGCTCGAACCGCGCGAGGCTGCGGGGGAGGGGCCGCCGGGACGCGACGACCACCGAGACCTGGGGCGGGACGTCGGCGAGCAGGGCGGAGAGCGCGGTCTCGCCCGGCGTGCCGATCGCGTGGTGCGCGTCGTCGACCACGACCAGCAGGGGGTCGTCGCGGTCGAGCACGACCTGGGCGAGGTGGGCGACCTGCCCGGTGCCCGCCGACGCCGGGCCCTGCGGCGGGTGCGTCGCGCCACGCACCCGTCCGGTGCCGTCCGTGGCGAAGCGGACCTGGACGACGTCGCGCGGGTCGCGCTGCGCGACCTGAGCGAGGAGAGCCGACTTGCCGGAGCCCTGCGCCCCGACGACGAGGCCCACGCCGGCGCCGTCGAACCGGCGCAGGAGGCGCGGGCGCAACAACCCGGGGACGACCGGGGCGGCGTGCAGGGGCCGGGGTGCGTGGCTGTCAGGACCTGCAGTCATCGCGTCGGCGCCCCTTCGTCCTCGAGACCGGCCCGTCTCATGATAGGGAGCGGCCCTCAACCGGTCCTGGTACGTGCCGGGGGCACCCGATCGGCACGACCGGCGGACGTCGGGTGGTGGCATGCTTGTCGACCGTGGCCCACGAACCCCGCGTCCCCCTGCGTCCCGCCGTCGCCGCACTGCCGGCCTACGTCCCCGGGGGCCGCGTCGCCCCGGGCGCCGCCGCGTTCAAGCTCTCGTCCAACGAGAACCCGTACCCGCCGCTCCCGTCCGTCGTCGCCGCGATCGCCGATGCCGCCGCCGACGTCAACCGCTACCCCGACATGTACGCCACCGAGCTCGTCGAGGCGCTCGCGGGCCACCTGGACGTCACGCCGGGCGAGGTCGTCGTGGGCAACGGCTCCGTCGCGGTCCTCGCGCACGTGCTGCAGACCGTGCTGGAGCCGGGCGACGAGGTCGTCTACCCGTGGCGCTCCTTCGAGGCGTACCCCATCGCGGTCGCCGTCGCGGGCGGCACGTCGGTGCAGGTGCCGCTGCTCGACGGCGCGCACGAGCGGGGCCGCCTCGACCTGCCCGCGATGGCCGCGGCGGTCGGCGAGCGCACACGCGTGGTCCTCGTGTGCACGCCCAACAACCCCACCGGTCCCGCGGTGCACCGCGACGAGCTCGACGCGTTCCTCGCCGCCGTCCCGTCCGACGTCCTCGTCGTGCTCGACGAGGCCTACCTCGAGTTCGTGCGCGACCCGCAGGCCCCCGACGGCCTCGCCGTCTACGCCCAGCACCCGAACGTCGTGCTGCTGCGCACGTTCTCCAAGGCGTACGGGCTCGCGGGCCTGCGCGTCGGGTACGCCGTCGCTCGCCCCCGCCTCGCCACCGGCATCCGCGCGGTCTCCACGCCGTTCGGCGTGTCCCACGTCGCGCAGCGCGCCGCCCTCGCGTCCCTCGACGCGCGCGACGAGCTGCTCGCCCGCGTCGAGCACCTCGTCGACGACCGCACCCGCCTCGTCGACGGCCTGCGCGACCAGGGCTGGGAGCTGCCCGAGACCCACGCCAACTTCGTCTGGTTCGACCTCGGCGAGCGCACCGTCCAGCGCGCCGAGGAGGCCCGCGCCGCAGGTGCGATCGTCCGCCCCTTCGCGGGCGAGGGCCTGCGCGTCAGCGTCGGCGAGCCCGAGGCCACCGACCTCTTCCTGCGCGTCAGCGCGACCTGGCGCTAAAGCCTGTCGACACCGTGCTGCCCGGGGTCGAGCTGGAGCAGCAGGTACTCCGTCACGCCGAACACCTGCCCGACGACGCGTTCCCGGGTGGACAGCAGCGGTGCGGCCTCGGCGCGGCCGAGCACGCGCGGCGAGGTGACGCGGACCGTCTCGCCGTCCGTCGTCAGCTCGCCGCCGCCCGCGGCGAGGACGTTGCGGGCCCAGTCCGTGCCCGAGCCGTAGGGCAGGGTCACGACGAACCCGGCGGGCGTCCGTTCGACGCCGATCGGTGTCGCGTAGGCGCGGCCGGACGTCCGGCCCACGTGGTGGACGACGGCGTGCGCGTCGCCCGGCCGGCCCGACCGGGCGACCGCCCGGTCCCGGAACGCCCGTTGGCGCTCGTGGAGGAAGCGGATGCCCGGCTCCCACCGGGTGCGCAGGATCAGGACGAGCGCCGCCATCGCCGCGAGCGCCAGTGCCGCGGCCGCGCCTGCCAGGCCGAGGATCCGTCGGAGCATCGCTGTCTCCCTCGTTCGGTCCGTCCGCACCAGCGTAGGGCGCCGTCGCCGGGCCGGCCGGGCGGCCGGCTACCGCGTCGTCGGGCTGTCGTCGAGGTCTGCCCCGAGCGCGTCGACGTCCGCGCGGCTCAGCGGGACGACGTCGCGGAGGGACTCCCCGCGGACCCACCGTCGGCGTCGCGCCCGGCCCTCGGGGACGAGCAGGACCCCGGTCGGTCGGCCCTCGGCTGTGATGGCGACCGCCTGCCCGGCCTCCAGGACGTCGTGGACGACCGCCTGCGGGTTCCGGCTCAGCTCGTCGATCCCGACCGTCTGCATCTCGCGAGGCTACCGCCGCCGCGACGGCCGACCCGCGCCGTCGGGCCCGGTGTCTCCAGGTTGCCCGACCTCTGGGCCGGGAGAACACTCGACGGTATGGACGGTGTGGAGTACGACCAGTTCGTGGACGAGTACGGGTGGCTGTTCGGCGGGGCGGCGCTGGTGATCTACCTCGTGGTCGCGTTGCTGTTCCTCGTGGCGTACGTGCGGATCATCCAGAAGGCCGGGTACTCGGGCTGGTGGATCCTCATCGCGCTCGTGCCGGTGGTGAACGTGGTGATGTTCCTGGTGTTCGCGTTCTCGCGCTGGCCGGTGCTGCGCGAGCGCGACGCGCTGAGGTCCGGCGGGCCGTACCCCCGCTGAGGGGCAGCTGTTGGAGGTTCTCTCCAAAGCGGTGCGGGGGACGTTGGCCGACACGTCGGGGGCGCTCCCTACGGTGTCGTAGCCTACGCTTGCGTAGGCTACGGAGACGTAGGTTCCGACGGCGCCCGGTCACCCGGACGCCTCCTTGCCCCCGAGCGCGGCGGCCACCGGCCGGTGCGCACCGAAGGAGAATCGCGTGACGGACGACGCGAGGAACACCACGAGCACGCCCGACCTCCCGGACCTCGCCGGCGGGCCCGACGACGCACCCCTCGTCCAGCTCGTCACGCCCGCCGGGGCCCGGGTCACCACGCCCGAGACGGACGCCTACCGTGAGCGCGTCGCGCACCTCGACGCCGCGGCCCTGCGGGGCCTGTACCGCGACATGGTGCTCACGCGGCGCTTCGACGACGAGGCGACGTCGCTCCAGCGCCAGGGCGAGCTCGGCCTGTTCGCGCAGTCGCGCGGGCAGGAGGCCGCCCAGATCGGCTCCGGCCGCGCGCTCGCCGCGCAGGACTACGTCTTCCCGTCCTACCGCGAGCACGGGGTGTCGCACGTGCGCGGCATCGACCCGGTCGACCGCCTGCGGCTGTACCGCGGGGTCGACCACGGCGGCTGGGACCCCACGGTGCACAACGTGCACCTGTACACGCTCGTCATCGGCTCCCACGCGCTGCACGCGACCGGGTACGCGATGGGGGTCCAGCGCGACGGCCTCGTCGGCACCGGTGACCCGGACCGCGACACGGCCGTCGTGGCGTACTTCGGCGACGGCGCGACGTCCCAGGGCGACGTCAACGAGGCGCTCGTGTTCGCGGCCGTGAACAACGCGCCCGTCGTGCTCTTCTGCCAGAACAACCCGGGGGCCAGCTCCGAGCCCACGACGAAGCAGACGCGCGTCCCGCTCTACCGCCGCGGCGGCGGGTTCGGCGTGCCGAGCGTGCGCGTCGACGGCAACGACGTCCTCGCGTGCTACGCGGTGACGGCCGAGGCGCTGGAGCGCGCCCGGTCCGGCGGCGGCCCGACGTTCGTCGAGGCGTTCACCTACCGCATGGGCGCGCACACGACGTCGGACGACCCGACGAAGTACCGCTCGCGCGCGCAGGAGGACTACTGGCGTCGGCGCGACCCCATCGACCGCCTGGAGGCGCTGCTGCGCGCCGAGGACGCGTGGGACGAGGCGTTCGCCGCCGAGGTCGCCGCCGAGGCCGAGGCGCTGGGAGAGCGGCTCCGGACGGGGACGCGCGCGCTGGCCGCCCCGCCCGCGCAGTCCATGTTCGACCACGTCTACGGGACCCCCCACGCGGTCGTCGAGGCCGAACGGGCGTGGTTCGCCGAGTACGAGGAGTCGTTCGCGGCGGACGACGCCGTCGCCGGGCAGGAGGCCACACGATGAGCACCACGAAGACGCTCACCCTCGCCAAGGGCATCAACGAGGGCCTGCGGCGCTCGCTGGAGACCGACCCGAAGGTCCTGCTCATGGGCGAGGACATCGGCGCGCTCGGCGGCGTGTTCCGCGTGACCGACGGGCTGCAGAAGGACTTCGGGGAGGACCGCGTCGTCGACACCCCGCTCGCGGAGTCCGGCATCCTCGGCACCGCGATCGGCCTCGCGCTGCGCGGTTACCGGCCCGTGTGCGAGATCCAGTTCGACGGGTTCATCTTCCCCGCGTACGACCAGATCACGACCCAGCTCGCGAAGATGCGCTACCGCTCCGGCGGGAGGCTCGAGGTGCCCGTCGTGATCCGCGTGCCGTACGGCGGCGGGATCGGCGCGGTCGAGCACCACAGCGAGAGCCCGGAGGCGCTGTTCGCGCACACCGCCGGGCTGCGCGTCGTGTCGCCGTCGACGCCGCAGGACGCGTTCACGATGATCCAGGAGGCGATCGCGTCGCCCGACCCGGTGCTGTTCTTCGAGCCGAAGGGCCGCTACTGGGAGAAGGGCGAGGTCGACCTCGGCGGCCGGGGCGAGGGCGCGCGCGTCCTCGACCGCGCCCGCGTGCTGCGGTCCGGCACGGACCTCACGCTCGTCGCGTACGGCCCGACGGTCGCGACCGCGCTGCGTGCCGCCGCCGCCGCGGAGCAGGAGGGCCGCAGCGTCGAGGTCGTCGACCTGCGCGCCATCTCCCCGCTCGACACCGCGACCGTGGTGGAGTCCGTGCGCCGGACGGGACGCTGCGTCGTCGTGCACGAGGCGCCGTCGTACCTCGGGTCGGGCGCCGAGGTGGCTGCGCGCGTCACGGAGGAGTGCTTCTACTCGTTGGAGGCGCCCGTGCTGCGCGTCGGCGGGTTCCACACGCCGTACCCCGTCGCGAAGATCGAGCACGACTACCTCCCGAGCCTCGACCGCGTGCTCGACGCCGTCGACCGCGCGTTCGCGTACTGACGCGGCCGCGCGAGCGCCAGGGACCCGGAAGCACCAGGAGGACACGCAGTGCCGACGTACGAGCAGTTCAAGCTCCCCGACGCGGGTGAAGGTCTCACCGAGGCCGAGATCGTGCACTGGCACGTCGGCGTCGGCGACCGCGTCACGGTCAACGACACGATCGTCGAGATCGAGACGGCGAAGTCGCTCGTCGACCTGCCCTCGCCCTTCACCGGCGTGGTCAGCGAGATCCTCGTCCCCGAGGGCGTGACGGTCGAGGTGGGCGTGCCCATCGTCGTCGTCGACACCGACCCCGACGGCACCGCCCCGGCTCCCGTCGCGCCCGCCGCGACCGTGCCCGACGGCGCGGACGCGGCCCCCGCTCGCACCGCACCCGCCGCGAGCGAGGGCGGCGGGTCCGGGTCCGTGCTCGTCGGCTACGGCACCGTCGAGCCGGGGACCGCGCGCCGTCGTCGCCGCACCGCCGCGCCCACCGACCTGTCAGCACCCCAGGGGTCCGGAGACCGACCGGCGGCTGACAGCTCGGCAGGGGAGCGCGCCGTCGGGCACGTGCACCTGCCCGTGCTCGCGAAGCCGCCGGTGCGCAAGCTCGCGAAGGACCTCGGGCTCGACCTCACGAGCGTCGCCGGCACCGGGCCGGGCGGCATCGTCACGCGCGAGGACGTCCTCGCCCACCACGAGCAGGCGAAGGCGCAGCCGCTCGCGACGTACGCCGACGACGACCAGCCGTGGCTCGCGTCCGGCACCGTCACGCCCGACGGTCGACGCACGCGCGTCCCCGTGAAGTCCGTGCGCAAGCGCACCGCCGAGGCGATGGTCACGAGCGCGTTCACCGCCCCGCACGTCACCGTGTTCCACACCGTCGACGTCACGAGGACGATGCGGCTGGTGCGCACGCTGCGCGAGGACCGCGCGTTCACCGACGTGCGCGTCACACCCCTGCTCGTCACCGCCAAGGCGCTGCTCCTCGCCGTGCGCCGCCACCCCGAGATCAACGCGAGCTGGGACGACGCCGCGCAGGAGATCGTCTACAAGCACTACGTGAACCTCGGGATCGCGGCCGCCACGCCGCGCGGGCTCGTCGTGCCGAACATCAAGGACGCGCACCGCCTCGACCTGCACGGCCTCGCGAGCGAGATCGCCGACCTCACCGCGACCGCGCGCGCCGGCCGGACGTCGCCGACCGACATGTCCGACGGCACCATCACCATCACGAACGTCGGCGTGTTCGGCATCGACACCGGCACCCCGATCCTCAACCCGGGCGAGGCGGCGATCCTCGCGTTCGGCGCGATCCGCGAGCAGCCGTGGGTGCACAAGGGCAAGATCCGCAAGCGCTGGGTCACGCAGCTTGCCCTGAGCTTCGACCACCGCCTCGTCGACGGCGAGCTCGGCGCCCGCTTCCTGTCCGACGTCGCGAAGGTGCTCGAGGACCCCGCCCGCGGCCTGGTCTGGGGCTGACCGGGGAGAAGTACCGCAGTCCCGCGAGGGAGAACCGCAGTGTTCCGAGGTAGAACGCTGGTGCGGTGGACCGGGGTCGGGCGGCCGCGCACGACCACCGTTCTACTTCGCGAGACTGCGGTTCTACGTCGGCCAACCGGGGTTCTCTCTCGCGGTACCGGGGTTCTCTCCTTCGCGGCCCGGCTCTCACAGGTGAGCGTGGCGCGGTGTGCGGAAGACCTCACACGGGGTTTACGACCCGCGGCGGCCGACGAAACACGGCGTTCCTAACGTCCATGTCACTGACAGGACCCGCCCGGAGGAGACGCCATGTCCGCGCCCACGAGCCCCACCACCCACGAGGGTGAGCAGTCCGCACAGCCCACCGCGGCCCGCACCGTCGGCGGGCCCGCCACGACGACCGCCGCCCCCACGACCACGGCGGCCCCCGCGCGCCGGTCCGGCCGGTGGATCGACCACTGGGACCCCGAGGACCCGACGTTCTGGCGCGACGGCGGCCGCCGGGTCGCTTCGCGCAACCTGTGGATCTCGGTGTTCGCGGAGTTCCTCGGCTTCGCCGTGTGGGCGCTGTGGTCGATCGTCGTGCCGCAGCTCCCCGCGGCCGGGTTCGCCCTGACGGTCGACCAGCAGTTCTGGCTCATCGCCGTCCCGAGCCTCGTGGGTGCGACGCTGCGCATCCCGTACACGTTCGCCGTGCCGGTGTTCGGGGGGCGGAACTGGACGGTCGTGTCGGCGCTCCTGCTGTTGCTCCCGACCGCCGCGCTGGCGGTCGTCGTGCAGAACCCGGAGACGCCGTTCGGCCTCATGCTCGGCGCGGCGGCGCTCGCCGGGTTCGGCGGGGGCAACTTCGCGTCGTCGATGGCGAACATCTCGTTCTTCTACCCGGAGAAGGAGAAGGGCAAGGCGCTGGGGCTCAACGCGGCGGGCGGCAACCTCGGGACGGCGGCCGTGCAGCTCGCCGTGCCGCTCGTCATCGTCGCCGGTGCGGGCATCGCGCTCGAGCGCGCGGGCCTCATGATGATCCCGTTCATCGTGCTCGCCGCGTTCCTCGCGTGGCGCTTCATGGACAACCTGTCCACCGCGAAGGCCGACCCGCGCTCGTTCGCCGCGGCCACCCGCACCCGGCACACGTGGATCATCTCCTTCCTCTACATCGGCACGTTCGGGTCGTTCATCGGCTACGCGGGCGCGTTCCCCATGCTGCTCAAGGGCCAGTTCCCCGAGGTGACGCTGTCGATCGCGTTCCTCGGCGCGCTCGTCGGGTCGGTCACGCGCCCGCTCGGCGGGATCATCGCGGACCGTGTCGGCGGCACGCGCGTCACCATCGCGTCGTACGGGGTCATGGCGCTCGGTGCGTTCGGCGCGATCCAGGCGCTGCAGTCGCACAGCTTCGGCCTGTTCTTCGGCTCGTTCCTCGTGCTGTTCGTCGCCACCGGGATCGGCAACGGCTCGACGTACCGGATGATCCCCGCGGTGTTCCAGGCGAGCGCGGTGCCCGGCGGCGCGATCGACGGCGCGGCGGGCGTCGACCCCGCCGTCCTCGACGCGGCCCGCGCCCGGGCCCGCAAGGCCGCCGCGGGATGCATCGGCATCGCGGGCGCGGTCGGCGCGTTCGGCGGGTTCCTCATCCCGCGCGGGTTCGCCGCGTCGACGAGCCTCACCGGCTCGCTCGTCCCCGCGCTGTGGGTGTTCATCGGGGTCTACGCCGTCATGGCGGTCGTCGCCTGGGCCGTGTACCTGCGCAAGGGGTCGGCGCTCGCGTCGGCCGGCATCTGAGCGCGGGACCGCACCGTGACGAGCGCACCCGCCGCGACGCACTGCCCCTACTGCGCCCTGCAGTGCGGCATGACCCTCACCCCCGTGCACGACGCCGCGGGCGCGCCCGGGCCGGGCGGCGACCGGGCGGCGTCGGGCACGGGGGGCGCACCGGTCGAGGCGGGCGGGCGCACGCGGCTGCCCGTCGAGGTCGCGCCGCGCGACTTCCCGACGAACCAGGGCGGCCTGTGCCAGAAGGGCTGGACGAGCGCGACCGTGCTGCGCGCGGGGGACCGGATCACCACGCCGCTCCTGCGCGGGCCGGACGGCGAGCTCCGCCCCGCGTCGTGGGACGCGGCGCTCGACGTCGTCGCGGGGCAGGTCGTGCGCACCCAGGCCGCGCACGGTCGCGACGCGGTCGCGGTGTTCGGCGGCGGCGGTCTGACCAACGAGAAGGCGTACGCGCTGGGCAAGTTCGCGCGCACCGTCCTGCGCACCGCGAACATCGACTACAACGGCCGGTTCTGCATGGCGTCCGCGGCGGCGGCGTCGAACCGGGCGTTCGGGCTGGACCGCGGTCTGCCGTTCCCGCTCGCCGACCTCGCCGGGGCCGACGCCGTGCTCCT
Source organism: Cellulosimicrobium marinum (assembly GCF_020551945.1). Classification (GTDB taxonomy): domain Bacteria; phylum Actinomycetota; class Actinomycetes; order Actinomycetales; family Cellulomonadaceae; genus Cellulosimicrobium; species Cellulosimicrobium marinum. The sequence goes on from NZ_JAJBZH010000001.1 coordinate 25,181, forward strand.
CCTCGGCTCGAACCTCGCCGAGACGATGCCCCCGTCGGTGCAGCACCTCGCGGGCGTTCGGTCGCGGGGCGGGCTCGTCGTCGTCGACCCGCGGCGCAGCGCGACGGCCGCGCTCACCGGGGACGCGGAGCCGCGGGACGGTGTCGCGCCGGGCGTCGGGCCGGTCGGGGACCAGGGCGTGCACCTGCAGCCCGTGCCGGGCACCGACCTCGCCGTGCTCCTCGCGCTCCTGCACGTCGTCGTCGCGGAGGGCCTCGCCGACGTCGCGTACCTCACCGCGCGCACGACCGGGTTCGACGCCGTGCGCCGCTCCGTCGCCGCGTGGTGGCCCGAGCGCGCCGAGACCGTGACCGGGATCCCCGCCGAGCGGCTGCGGCACGTCGCGCGTCGGCTCGCCGCCGCGTCGCCGCTCCACGGCGGCGCGGGCGCCTACCTGCTGACGGGGCGCGGCGTCGAGCAGTCCTCGCAGGGCACCGCGACCGTCACCGCGACGATCAACCTCGCGCTCGCGCTCGGGCTGCCCGGCCGCGTCGGGTCCGGGTACGGCGCGATCACCGGCCAGGGCAACGGCCAGGGCGGGCGCGAGCACGGGCAGAAGGCCGACCAGCTTCCCGGGTACCGCAAGATCGACGACCCCGCGGCGCGCGCGCACGTCGCCGCGGTGTGGGGCGTCGACCCCGCCACGCTCCCCGGGCCGGGCAAGCCCGCCGTCGAGCTCCTGCGGTCGCTCGGTGCCGCCGACCGGTCCGACGGTGGGACCGACTGTGGGTCGGACGGCCGGTCGGACGGGGGGGCCGGCGGGGTGCGGCCGCGCGTGCTGTTCGTGCACGGCTCGAACGTCGTCGTCAGCGCGCCGAACGCGGACCGCGTGGTCGACGGGCTGCGCGCGCTCGACCTGCTCGTCGTGTGCGACACGGTGCCGTCGGAGACCGCGCTGCTGGCCGACGTCGTGCTGCCCGTGACGCAGTGGGCGGAGGAGGAGGGCACGATGACGTCGCTGGAGGGGCGCGTCATCCGGCGCCGGCAGGCGGTCGCCACACCCGGCGAGGCGCGCTCGGAACTGTGGATCCTCGCCGAGCTCGCGCGACGTCTCGGGTCGACGGTCGCGTTCCCCACGGACCCCGCGGTCGTCTTCGACGAGCTCGCGCGCGCGTCGGCGGGCGGTGTCGCGGACTACGCCGGGCTCAGCCACGCGCGCCTCGACGCCGACGAGGCCGCGGGCGGGCCGGGCCTGTTCTGGCCCGTCCCCGCGCACGACCCTGACGGGGCCGGGCACGCGCACCCCGGCACCCCGCGCCCGTTCCTCGACCGCTTCGCGACGCCGGACGGGCGGGCGCGCATGGTCGCCGTCGACCATGCCGGGCCCAGCGACGACGTGCGCCCCGGGAGCCCCGTGTACCTCGTGACGGGCCGTGTGCTGCAGCACTACCAGTCGGGTGCGCAGACGCGGCGCGTCCCCGAGCTGGACCGGGTCGTGCCCGCCCCGTACGTCGAGATGCACCCGCTGCTCGGCGAGCGGCTCGGCGTCGGCGACGGCGACCGCGTGCGGCTCACGTCGCGCCGCGGGCACGTCGAGGCGGCCGCCCGGTGGACCGACCGCATCCGCCCCGACACCGTGTTCATGCCGTTCCACTGGAGCGGTGCCGGGAGCGTCAACCGCGTCACGACGGACGCGACGGACCCGATCTCGGGCATGCCCGAGTTCAAGGTGTGCGCGGTCGACGTGCGGCGCGCACCGCAGGACTTGTCAGCGCCCCACCGGTCCCTGGTCCCGGCGGGTGCTGACAGGTCGGGAGAGGGGGACGCATGAGACGCGTCGTCGTGATCGGGCACGGCATGGTCGGTGCGCGGTTCGCCCAGGACCTCGTCGCGCACGCCGGGTCGTCGGCGGCCGCGGTCGAGGTCACGGTGCTCGGCGCCGAGGAGTACGAGCCGTACAACCGCGTCCTGCTCAGCGAGGTCGTCGCGGGCAAGGTCGACGTCGCGGCGATCGGGCTCCCCGCGGCCGACGACCCGGCCGTGACGGTGCGTCGCGGCACGGAGGCGATCGCCGTCGACCGGACGGCGCGGCGCGTCGTCACCGCGGACGGCGCGTACCCCTACGACGCGGTGGTCCTCGCCACCGGTGCGGCGGCGCGCGTGCCCGACGTCGCGGGCCTCGCCGACCGGCCGGGCGGGCTCCCGCGCGGCGTGCACGCCCTGCGCACGCTCGACGACGCGCGCGAGATCGTCGCCGCGTCGGTCAACGCGCGCAGCGCCGTCGTCGTCGGGGCGGGCGTCCTCGGCCTGGAGGTGGCGTGCGGTCTGGCGCGGCGCGGTGTGCCGGTGAACGTCGTGCACGGGGGCCCGAGCGCGATGGACCGTCAGCTCGACCCGGCCGCGGGGACGGTGGTCGAGCGCACCCTCGCGCGGCTCGGCGTGCGGACGTGGACGGGGGCGCGCACCGAACGGGTCGACGTCGACGCCGCCGGGCGCGTCCACGGGCTCGCGCTGCGCGTCCCCGACCCGCGCCACCCGGACCCGGGCGCTCTCCGCGACGTCGAGCTCGACGCCGACCTCGTCGTCCTCGCGTGCGGCACGGTCCCCGAGACCCGGCTCGCGCGGGCCGCGGGGCTGACGGTGGACCGGGGCGTCGTCGTCGGCGCGGACCTCGCGAGCCCGGACGACCCGCGCGTCTTCGCGATCGGCGACTGCGCCCAGCCGCCCGAGGGCGGGACAGGACTGATCGCGCAGGGGTGGGAGCAGGCCCGGCGGCTCGCCGCCGACCTCGCGGCGCGCCTCGCCGCGCTCTCCGCTCCCGCGGCGCGGGCCGGCGTCTGGCGGGGCGAGGAACGACCGGGCGGCGTCAGGCCCGACGGCGCGCCCCGCCCCCCGCGCGTGCGACTCACCGACCCGGGGCGTCCGAGCATGGCGCTGCGCCTCGCGACACGCGTCGTGGCCCGCCCGGTCATGGACCTGTCAGCGCCCCAGGGGTCGCGGGACCGTCGGAGCGCTGACAGCTCGCCGGGGCCCGGGGCGCTCCCGACGGACGTCGTGCGGGTCAAGGCGCACGGGCTGGAGATTGTGACGATGGGGGTGTGCGGCGCGCGACGCGACCCGGACCCCGCGCACCGCACGGTGACTCTGAGCGATCCGGCGTCGGGCCGGCACGTCGAGGTCGTCGTCGCGGACGGGCTGCTCGTGGGGGCGACGTGCGTCGGCGCACCCGACGTCGGCGCCGACCTCACCGCGACGTACACCCGTCGCCTGCCGGTGCCCTCCGACCCGGCCCAGCTCCTGCTGCGCCCGGTCGCGCAGGCGCCCGCGCCGGCGACGACGCCCACCCTCATGCCGGACCGCACCACCGTGTGCCAGTGCAACGGCGTGACCAAGGGCGACCTCGTGGGCTGCTGGCGCGACGGCGCACGGTCGGTCGACGACCTCGCCCGTGCGACGCGCGCCACGACGGGATGCGGCGGGTGCAAGGACGTCGTGTGCGGGCTCGTCGACTGGCTCGCGTCGGCCGACCCCGAGCAGACGTCCTCACACGACGACGGCACGGCGGGTGAGAAGACCGTTACGGACGGGCAACGACCGGTGCACGGTCGCGAAATCGCGGCTCCGTAGCGTCGTCGGTGGACGACTCGCCCCCGCTCACCCCAGGAGCCCGCCGTGACCGGACCCCAGAACGATCCTGCACCCGCCCCGGGCGCGCCCGCGCCCCGGCACCTCGTCGTCGTCGGCGGCGGCATGGTCGCCCAGCGACTCGTCGAGGCGCTGCGCGCCCGTGACGGCGTGGGTGCCTGGCGCATCTCGGTGTTCGCCGAGGAGCCGCGGAAGCCGTACGACCGCGTGGCGCTCACGAGCTACTTCTCGGCGCGCGACGCCGAGGAGCTCACCCTGGGCGACCCGACGCTGTGGGACGACCCGCTCGTCACGCTGCACCGCGACTGCGCCGTCACGGCGGTCGACCGCGAGACGCGGACCGTCACGGACCGGCTCGGGCGCGTCCACGCCTACGACGAGCTCGTCCTCGCCACCGGCTCGAGCGCCGCCATGCCGCCGATCCCGGGCAACGACCTGCCCGGCGTGTTCGTGTACCGCACGATCGACGACGTCGCGGCGCTGCGCGGCTGGGTCGAGGAGAAGCGTCGCGCGGCGACGACGGAGGGTGGCTGGGAGCGGCCGGTCCGCGGTGCGGTGATCGGCGGTGGCCTGCTCGGCCTGGAGGCCGCCGGCGCGCTCAAGGCGCTCGGCGCGCAGGCGACGGTCATCCAGTTCGGCACGCACATGATGGACGCCCAGATCGACCTCGGCGGCGGCGAGGCGCTCAAGCGCCTCATCAACGGCATGGGCATCGCGGTCCGCTGCAACACCGGGACCAAGGAGATGAAGGTCTCCAGGCGCTCCGGGCACGTCGGCCGGCTCGACTTCGCCGACGGCGGCCGGCTCGACGTCGACGTGGTCGTCGTCGCGACCGGCGTGCGCCCGCGCGACGAGCTCGCCCGCGCCGCCGGCCTGGAGATCGGGGAGCGCGGCGGCGCCGTCGTCGACCTCGCGTGCCGCACCGCCGACGAGCACGTGTGGGCGGTCGGCGAGGTCGCGTGCATCGAGGGCCGGTGCATCGGTCTCGTCGCGCCGGGCTACGCGATGGCGGAGGTCGTCGCGGACCGCCTGCTCGGTGGCGAGGCCACCTTCCCGGGCGCCGACACCGCGACCAAGCTCAAGCTCCAGGGCGTCGACGTCGCGAGCTTCGGCGACGCGTTCGGCCGCACCGAGGGCGCGATGGAGCTCGTCTGGGCCGACCCCGTCGCCGGCGTCTACAAGAAGCTCGTCCTGTCCGACGACGCGCGCACCCTCCTCGGCGGCGTGTTCGTCGGCGACGCCTCGCCGTACGCGTCCCTGCGCCCGATGCTCGGCGCGGAGCTCCCCGGCGACCCGGGCGCGTTCCTCCTGCCCGAGGGGTCGGGCGGCGGCGCCCCGTCGCTGGAGCTCCCCGACGACGCGACCGTCTGCTCGTGCAACAACGTCAGCGCCGGGACCGTCCGCGGCGCTGTCACCGAGCACGCGTGCACCGACCTCGCCGGCGTCAAGGCGTGCACCAAGGCCGGGACGTCGTGCGGGTCGTGCCTCCCGCTCGTCAAGAAGATCACGACCACCGAGCTCGCCCGGGCCGGCGTCGAGGTGTCGAACGCGCTGTGCGAGCACTTCGAGCTGTCGCGCGCCCAGCTGTTCGACGCCGTGCGCGTCGCCGAGCTCCACACGTTCAGCGAGATCATCGGGCGGTTCGGCACCGGGCGCGGGTGCGACATCTGCAAGCCCGTCGTCGCGTCGGTCCTCGCGTCGCTCGGCAACGGGCACATCCTCGACGGCGAGCAGGCCACCCTGCAGGACACCAACGACCACGTCATGGCGAACATGCAGAAGGACGGCACGTACTCCGTCGTCCCGCGCATCCCCGGTGGCGAGATCACGCCCGACGGGCTGCTCGTCATCGGGCAGGTCGCCAAGGACTTCGGCCTGTACACGAAGATCACCGGCGGCCAGCGCATCGACATGTTCGGCGCGCGCATCGAGCAGCTCCCGCACATCTGGCGCCGGCTCGTCGAGCACGGCTTCGAGTCCGGTCACGCGTACGGCAAGTCGCTGCGCACCGTGAAGTCGTGCGTCGGGTCGACGTGGTGCCGGTTCGGCGTGCAGGACTCCGTCGGCATGGCCGTCGAGCTCGAGCTGCGGTACCGCGGCCTGCGCTCGCCCCACAAGCTCAAGCTCGGGGTGTCGGGCTGCGCGCGCGAGTGCGCCGAGGCCCGCGGGAAGGACGTCGGCGTCATCGCGACGGACAAGGGCTGGAACGTCTACGTCGGCGGCAACGGCGGGTTCACGCCGCGGCACGCGCAGCTGCTCGCCGAGGACCTGACCTCCGAGGAGCTGATCCGGACCATCGACCGGTTCCTCATGTACTACATCCGTACCGCCGACCGCCTGCAGCGCACCGCGGCGTGGGTGGAGGACTACGAGGGCGGGCTCGACGCGATCCGCGAGGTCGTCGTCGAGGACTCGCTCGGGATCGGGGCCGACCTCGACGCGGCGATGGCCCGCCACGTCGACGTCTACGAGGACGAGTGGCGGGCCGTGCTCGAGGACCCCGAGAAGCTGCGCCGGTTCGGGTCGTTCGTCAACGCGCCCGCCGAGGCCGACCCCGACCTCGCGTACGTCACCGAGCGCGGCCAGATCCGCCCCGCGACGGCCGCCGAGCGCGCCGCCGCCCTCGAGGCAGCCCGCGCCGCGGGCACCGAGCCCGTCCCCGCCGGCCCCGTGGTCATCGCCGGCTCCACCCTGGAGGTCCGTCGATGAGCGTCGTGTCGCACCCCGTGCCCGCCGACCTGTCAGCAGCCAGCGGGTCCCCCGGTCGCCCGGGCGCTGACGACGCCGAGGGGACCGTCGTCTGGGAACGCGTGTGCCTCCTGCGGGACCTCGCCGTCGAGCGCGGCGCGGCAGCCCTCGTCGGCGGGGCGCAGGTGGCCCTCTTCCGTCTCCCCGACGACACCGTGCGCGCCGTCCAGCAGCGCGACCCGTACTCCGGGGCGAACGTCATGTCGCGCGGCATCGTGGGCACGCGCGCAGGTGTACCGACGGTCGCCGGGCCGATGTACAAGCAGGTCTTCGACCTCGCGACCGGGCGCTGCCTCGAGGCCGCCGGGTACGTCCCCGTCCAGGGCCTCGCCCCCGACCTGGCGACGTGGCCCGTCGAGGTGCGGGACGGCGTCGTGCACGTGGCGTCCCGTCCGGACGGTGCGTCGTGACCACGCTGCTGGGCCTCGACCTCGCCGGCCGGACCGTCGTCGTGGCGGGCGGCGGCCCGGTCGCGGCCCGGCGGGCCCGGGCCATGTGGGCCGACGGCGCCCGCGTGCGCGTCGTCGCACCGCAGCTGTGCGAGGACCTCCACGAGCTCGTCGCGTCCTTGAGTGCGGGCCGTTCGTCGTCGACCCGGCCCGGCGACGACAGATCCCCCGCACCCACCGGGGGGTCGGGCGGGTGCATCGACTGGGCGCCCCGCGAGGTCCGCGAGTCCGACGTCGCCGACGCCTGGCTCGTCCTCGCCGCCACCGACGACACCACGACCAACCGCGACGTCGCCCGCTGGGCCGAGGCGCGCCGCGTGTGGTGCGTCAACGCCGGCGCCGCGCACGAGGGCACCGCCCGCACGCCCGCGACGACGCACAGCGGTGACGTGCTCGTCGGCGTCGTCACGGACACGCGCGGGGCCGTCGACCCGCGTCGCGCACGCGCCGTGCGGGACGCCGTCGCCGAGCACCTGCGCTCCGGCGGGGCCGACCAGCGCCGCCGACGCCCCGTCCCCGGCGGGACCGGGAAGGTCACCCTCGTCGGCGGAGGCCCCGGCGCCGTCGACCTCCTCACCCTCCGCGGACGACGCGCCCTCGCCGAGGCCGACGTCGTCGTCACCGACCGGCTCGGCCCCGTCGACGTGCTCGACGAGCTCGCACCCGGCGTCGAGGTGATCGACGTCGGCAAGACACCCGGCCACCACCCCGTCCCCCAGCACGAGATCAACGCGATCCTCGTCGAGCAGGCGCAGCGCGGCCGCGCCGTCGTCCGGCTCAAGGGCGGCGACCCGTTCGTCTACGGGCGCGGCGGCGAGGAGGTCGTCGCGTGCCGCGAGGCCGGCGTGCCCGTCGACGTCGTCCCCGGCATCTCCAGCGCGCTCAGCGTCCCCGCGCTCGCCGGCATCCCCCTCACCCATCGCGGCACCGTCGCGGCGTTCCACGTGATCAGCGGCCACGACGGCCTCGACGACGCCGCCCTGGTGTCCGTGCGCGACCGCGCCGCTACGCTGGTCGTCCTCATGGGTGTCACGCAGCTCGCACGCATCACGGCCCAGGCCCTCGACGCCGGGGCCGACCCCGCGCTGCCCGTCGCCGTCGTCGAGAACGGCTCCACGCCGCGCCAGCGCGTCACCCGCGCCCCGCTCGCCGAGATCGTCGAGCACGCCGCCCGGGTCGGAGTCCGGGCACCGGCCGTCGTCGTGGTCGGCGACGTGGCCGCGGAGGGGCGGCTCGACCCGGCGACGGTCGCGTGAGCAGCACCACCGACCCCCGCGCAGAGCGCACCCCGCTCGGCCAGGTCATGGCCGGGTGCACCGTCCTCGTCACCGCCGACCGACGCAAGAGCGAGCTCGCCGCCGCCCTGCAGCGCCGCGGCGCCGAGGTGCGGCACGCCCCCGCGCTGAGCATGATCCCGCACGCCGACGACGACCAGCTTCTCGCCGGGACGCGTGACCTCGTCGAGCACCCGCCCGACGTCGTCGTCGTCACCACCGGGATCGGGTTCCGCTCCTGGGTCGAGGCCGCCGACGCGCACGGCATCGCCGAGCGGCTCCTCGAGGTGCTCGCCGACGCCCGCCTCGTCGCCCGCGGCCCCAAGGCACGCGGTGCGATCCAGGCCGCCGGGCTCACCGCCGACTGGGTCGCCGAGTCCGAGACGTCCGCCGAGATCGCCGACGTCCTCCTCGGCGAAGGGGTCGCCGGGCTGCGCATCGCCGTCCAGCACCACGGTGCCGGGGCCGACGGCCTCGACGTCGTCTTCGCCGAGGCGGGCGCCGACGTCGCGAGCCTCGTCGTCTACCGGTGGGGGCCGCCGCCCGACCCCGACGTGGTCCGCGCCTCCGTCGAGGCAGCCGCCTGCGGCGAGATCGACGCCGTCGTGTTCACCTCCGCACCCGGCGCGGAGGCGTGGCTCTCCGCCGCGGAGGAGCACGGCGTGGGACGCCTCGTCGTGTCCCGGTTCCGCGACGGCACGATGGTCGCGGCCGCGGTCGGGCCCGTCACCGCCAAACCGCTCGAGCACCGCGGCGTCACCCCCCTGCAGCCCGAGCGTGGCCGCCTCGGCGCGCTCGTGCGCACCCTCGTCGCCCACTACGAGCAGGCCGAGACCGTCGCGCTCGCCACCGTCGCGGGGGCGCTGCAGATCCGCTCCCGCGTCGCCGTGCTCGACGGCGACGTGCTGCCGTTGTCCCCGAGCGCGCTCGAGGTCCTCCGCCTCCTCGCGGCACGCCGCGGCGACGTCGTGACACGCGACGACGTGCTCGACGTCCTCCCCGGCGACTCGCGCGACCCCCACGCCGCCGAGGTCGCCGTCGCCCGCCTGCGCGAGGCCGCCGGACGGCGCGACCTCGTGAAGACCGTCGTCAAGCGCGGATACCGATTGGAGCTCGCATGAGCACGGAGATCCTGGCCTTCCCGTCCGGCACGCCCGCGGCACGCACCGCACCCGGGGCGGGCGGTGGGGCCGCAGGGTCGGCGGGCGCCCCGCCCGTGCTCGTCGGATGCTCCCACGGCACGAACGACCCCACCGGCCGCGCCGTGATCCGCGCGCTGCTCGACGACGTCCGCGCCGCCCGCCCCGACCTCGACGTCCGCGAGGCGTTCGTCGACGTGCAGCAGCCCGAGGTCGCCGACGTCGTCACCTCCGTCGTCGCGCCGGGTGCCGGCTCGGCGTCGGGCGGCGTGGTGCCGGGCGACGTGGTGCCGGGCGACGCCGTGGTGGTGCCGCTGCTGCTCTCGGGCGGGTTCCACGTCGGCGTCGACATCGCGGAGTCCGTCGCCGACCGCGGCCCCGGCGCCGGCCGGGCCGCCGCCGCGGCCCCCCTCGGCCCCGACGACCGCCTCGCCGACCTCCTCGCCGACCGCCTCGCCGAAGCCGGCCTGCGGCCCGGCGACGCCGTCGTGATCGCCGCCGCCGGCTCCAGCCGCCCCGGCGCCGCGCGCGACGTCGAACAGCTCGCCACCGCCCTGCGCGAGCGCGTCCCGAACGACGTGAGCGTCGGCTACGGCGCCATGGCGAAGCCGTCCGTGCCCGACGCCGTTGCCGCCGCCCGCACGTCGCTCACCGACGCCTCGGGTGAGGCGGGCGCCCCCGGCGAGCGCGCGGCGTCGGGCACGGCGGGCGAGGGCGGGCCGCGCGTCGTCGTGGCCGCGTACCTCCTCGCGCCGGGATACTTCTACGACCGCGTGCTGGAGGCGGGGGCGGACGTCGTGACGGCGCCGCTCGCCCCGGACCCTCGCCTCACGTCGATCGTCCTCGACCGCTACGCCGACGCCGCCGCGACCCTCGCCCCCGCGCCGTAGTGGGGTAGCCCGGCGAGGAAGTACCGAGGTCGCGCGAGGGAGAACCGTGGTCGTGACGAGCGCACGTCGGGCGGCCGCGCCGGGTCTACCATCCGCGCCGCTCGTTCCTCGCGTTGCTCCCGCCAGACCCGCCACGACCCGGCACGGCCGCCCGACCTGAGCTCGAGCGTGGGCGCACCTCGGCGGACCTCGGTGCTACCTCGACGGACCTTGGTTCTCCCTCGCGCGGCGAGGGTTCTCGCTCGGGGTCGGGCGGGTCAGGGCGTGACGAGGGGGCGGGTGCGGGGGGCCAGGAGGGCGACGCCGGCGGCGAGGAGCACGGTGACGCCGAAGCAGACGACGTACGCCGCGAGACCGAGCGACGCGTGCAGCGCCCACAGGAGGGAGCCCGTGACGGCGAGGGCGGTGGCGGCGGCGACGGCGTCGGACACCTGGAGCGCCGAGCTGTTGGCGCCCTGCTCCGCGACGGGCGACAGCTCGAGCGTGAGCACGGAGAGCGTCGGGTGCGTCATGCCCATCCCGAGGCCGGCGAACGTCCACGCGATCATCCCGACGACGGGCGGGACGGCGGTCCACGCGAGCAGCGCCGCGCCGCCGACTCCGACGGCGACGAACGTGCCCCCGAGCCGCACGTATCCCGCGTGCGCGAGGCCCCACGTGACGCGGCCGCGCAGCCACGACCCGGTCGACCAGCCGACCGCGCCGAACGTGAGCACGGCACCGGCGAGCGAGGGCGCGAGCCCCCGCTCGTGCGACAGCAGGAGCGGGAGCAGCACCTCGGCGCCGGTGAACGCCGCCGCGACGAGACCGCGGATCGCGACGACGCTCGGCAGGCCGCGCGCGGCCCGCGTCGTCCCCGGCGGGAGGAGTCGCGGCACCGCGAGCGCGACCGCGGCGAGCGCCCCGGCGAGGAGCGCCACGAGCCCGACGCCGCGCAGCTGGCCCGCGTAGTTGAGCGCCCCGATGCCGACCGCGGCGACGACGGCCCACCCGAGCGACGCGTGGCGTGCCGACCTGTCGAGGTGCGGGGCGCCGTCGGGCACTCCCTGGCCGGTGCCGCGCGCCGCGTGCAGCCCGGGCCGCATGAGGACGAGCGCGGGGAGCGCGAGGACGGGGACGGCGAGGAACACCCACCGCCAGCCGACGTGCTCGACGACGAGCCCCGCGATCGCGGGTCCGACGATCGACGGGACCACCCAGGCGGCGGCGAACGCCGCGAAGACACGGGGGCGGGCGTCGGCGGGGAACACGCGTGCGACGAGCACGTAGAGCGCGACGATGTACAGGCCGGTCCCGACGCCCTGGAGCACGCGCCCGGCGACGAGGACGAGCATGTCCTGCGCGAGGCCGGCGACGAGGAGCCCGGCGAGGAACAGCCCGACGCCCGTCCACAGGGGGGTGGTGGGGCCGGCGCGGTCGGACCACCGTCCGGACGCGACCATCCCGACGACGCTCGACGCGAGCGACCCCGCGAACGCGAGCGTGTAGAGGGTGAGGCCGTCGAGCGCGACGGCGACCGTCGGCATGGCGGTGGCGACGGCGAGCGCCTCGAACGCGCCGAGGAAGACGAACGCGACCATGCCGACCAGGACGGCGCGCTGCGTCCCGGGGGCGAGCGGCACGCCGTCGTCCGTCCCGACGGTCCGCGCGCTCTGCGGTTGCGTCATCTGCTCCACCTCTCCGGCCGGTCCGACCGTCACCGTACGGCGCGGCACGGCTCCGCCAGGAGGGGATTTCCGGGCGGGGCGGCGGTCGCCGGCGCGGCCCGGTCGGGCGACGCCCTGCTAGTCTCGAACCTCAACAAACGTTGAGGTCAAGCGCTCGGTCCGCCGGGCAGGGGGAGGGGTGCGGTGCCCGACGAGGTCCCGAGCGCCGAGCTGAGCGTCGGCCAGCTTGCCGCGCGCAGCGGCGTCGCGGTCTCCGCCCTCCACTTCTACGAGCGCGAGGGGCTGATCCGCAGCCGACGCACGCCCGGCAACCAGCGCCGCTTCGCGCGCGAGACCCTGCGGCGGGTCGCGTTCATCCGCGCGTCGCAGCGGGTCGGCATCCCGCTCTCCCGCATCCGGGACGCGCTCGCCACGCTCCCCGGGGACCGCACGCCCACGGCGAAGGACTGGCACCGCCTCTCCGCCGGGTGGCACGCGGACCTCGATGCCCGCATCGAGCAGCTCACGCGCCTGCGCGACCACCTCACCGACTGCATCGGCTGCGGGTGCCTGTCCCTGCGGCGGTGCGTGCTCGTCAACCCCGACGACACCCTCGGCGACGAGGGTCCGGGCCCCCGCACCCTGCTCGTCGAGGGCCTGGACGGCTGACCGCGCCGGGTCAGGCCGCGCCGGGTCAGGCCGCGCCGGGTCAGGAGTACGCGGTCGCCTGGAGCGCGAACAGGTCGGCGTACACGCCGCCGGCGGCGACGAGCGTGTCGTGGGTGCCGTGCTCGCGCACGCGCCCGCCGTCGAGCACGACGATGGTGTCGGCGTCGCGCACGGTGGAGAACCGGTGGGACACGAACAGCGTGACGCCGCCCGCGGCCTCCCCGGTGCGCCGCGCGGAGTCGGTGAACCGCTCGAACAGGGCGTGCTCGGCGGACGCGTCGAGCGCCGACGCGGGCTCGTCGAGGACGAGGAGCAGCGGGTCGGTGCGCAGCAGGGTGCGGGCGAGGCCGAGCGTCTGCCACTGCCCGCCCGAGAGCTGGGTACCGTCCGCGTACCCGGTGCCGAGCACCTGGTCGAGCCCGTCCTCGGACCGTTCGACGATGCGTCGTGCCCGGGCGGCGTCGAGGGCCTCCCAGAGCGTGGCGTCGTCGTCCAGGCGGTCGACGCGGCCGATCCCGACGTCCTCGCGCAGCGTGAGCTCGAGCCGGGCGAAGTCCTGGAACAGCGTCGCGACGCGCGCGTACCACGCCGCCGGGTCGAGCGTGGCGAGGTCGACCCCGTCGACGAGGACCCGCCCCGACGTCGGCCGGTACAGGCCGCACAGGAGCTTGACGAGGGTCGACTTCCCGGCACCGTTCTCCCCGACGAGCGCGACGGTGGACCCGGCGGGCAGGTCGAGGGTGACGCCGTCGAGGACGGGCCGGGCCGCGCCCGGGTAGGAGAACGTGACGTCCTCCAGGCGGATGCCCGCGGCGAGACGCGCGGGAAGGGCGCCGGGCTCGTCGCCGGTCTCCGCCGCGGCGGGCGTGCCCGACGGCGCGGGCACCGGTCCGGCGTCCGCGGCCAGCGCGCGCAGGTGCTCGACGACGCGGCCCGCGCCCTGCAGCGTGCCGAGCAGCGCGAGCGCACCCGAGACCTGCACGCTCACCTGCACCGCGAGCGTCACCACGAGCACGACCTGCCCGACGGCGGCGGTCCCCGACGCGGCGTCGCGCACCACGAGGAGGACAGCCGTGCCGTACGCGAGCGCGAACCAGACCTGCCCCGCGGCGCGCAGGACCGCCGCCCGGCGGTGCGCCGACGCGAGGCGGTCCGTGGTGCGACCCCAGGCGGTGCGCTGGCGCGCCGAGACGAGGTGCTTCGCCCCGAAGAGGCGCAGCTCCTTCGCCGACGCGCTCGTGGTCCCCACCGACACGAGGTGGCGGGACAGGCGGACGTCGTCCGCGACGTCGTCCCGGGCCGCGTCCATGACGTGCTGCGCGCGGCCGGCGAGCCACACGGGCGGCAGCGCGGCGAGCGGCAGGAGCAGGAGCCACGGCTCGACGAGCCCGAGGATCACCGTCGTCACGACGACCTGCAGCGTCATGCCCCCGAGCTGCAGGGTCGACTCCAGCGCGCCGCGCACGCTCTGCAGACCCTCGGTGACGACGGTGAGCCGCCGCACCCGGTCGGGGTCGTCGAGCTGCGCGAGGTCGGACGACCCGTGGGTGAGCCCGGCGACCTCGTCGAGCAGCTCCGCCTGCTGGAGGTCGGCGAGCTCGAAGTACGACAGGTGCGCGAAGTGGGCCATCATCAGCTCGGCGACGAGCAGCGCCGCGAGCGCGGCCGCGAGCCAGACGGCGCGTGCCGTGTCCGCGTCGAGCGCGGCGTCGGTGAACCCGCCGAGCGCGACGCCGACGAACGGTGCGGCGAGGTACCCGAGGGTGAGGAGCACGACGGCGACGAGCAGGCGGCGGCGGTCGGTGCGCCAGCCGTGCGCGAGCATGAAGGACGCGGCGGTCAGGACACGGTTCATCGGGCTGCTCCTGAGGTCGTCGCGGTCGCCGGGGTCGTCTCGCCGGGCTCGGATCCGGCGTCGGGATCGGCTTCGGGGTCGTCGCGGAACCGACGCGCCTGGAGCGTGAAGAGCTCCGCGTACCGGCCGCCGAGGGCGAGCAGCGTGGCGTGGTCGCCCTGCTCGACGACGCGGCCGTGCTCCACGACGACGATCCGGTCGGCGTGCCGCACGGTGGAGAAGCGGTGGGAGATGACCACGCTCGTCACCTCGCGGCCGCGCGCGACCTGCGCGACGGCGTCGTGCGCGAGGAAGCGCTCGAAGAACTCGGCCTCGGCGCGCACGTCGAGCTGCGCCGTCGGCTCGTCGAGGACGAGCACGTGCGCGCCGCCCGCCACGGCGAGGAGGGCGCGGGCGAGCGCGACGCGCTGCCACTGCCCGCCCGACAGGTCGCGCCCGCCCGCGTACCCGCCGGACAGGACGGTGTCGAGGCCGTCGTCGAGCCCGTCGACCACGTCCTCGGCGCCCGCGGCGCGCACGGCGGCGGTGAGCGCGGCGGCGTCCCCGCGCAGGTGCGGGGCGCCGACGGCGACGTTGTCCGCGGCGGGCAGCTCGAGGCGCACGTAGTCCTGGAAGATCAGGGCGAGGCGGTCCTGCCAGGCCCGCACGCCCGTGCCGCTTAGGTCCTCGCCGTCCACGGTGATGCGGCCCCGCGTCGGCTCGTAGGCGCGTGCCAGGAGCTTGACGAGGGTCGTCTTGCCGGCGCCGTTGAGGCCGACGATCGCCGTCGACCCGCCGCGGACGAGCTCGAGGTCGAGCCCCTGGAGGACCCAGGGGCCCTCGTCGGTGTACCGGAACCACACGTCCTCGAACCGGACCGTGCCCGTCGGCGTGGAGTCGCGCACCGTGGGGCGGACGGGCTGCTGCCGGGCCCCCCGGGCGAGGCGGTCCTCGAACCGCTGGAGGGCGTCGAACGACTGGAGACCGAACTGGGTCTCGACGTCGCACTCGGGGAAGTACGCGCCGAACCGCATCGGGACGAGGACGGCCTGGAGCGCGACGCCCAGCGCGAAGAGGTCGAGGGCGCCCGACGACGCGTCGAGCGCGACGAGGACGAGCACCGCGGCGCCGCCGGCGAGGCCGACGCTCGCGAAGCCGACGAAGGGCCACAGCTGGAGGCGCCGGTTGACCGCCCACTGCGGTTCGAGGAATGCGAGGGTGTCGGCCCGCAGGCGGCCGCGCAGCCAGCCGAGCACGCCGAGCAGGCGCACGTCCTTGGTGAGCGCGGGGGTCGTGAGCACGTCGCGCAGGTAGGACATGCGGCGGCGTGCGGGGCCGAGCCCGGACCACGTCGCGGCGAGCCGGCCCAGCGTGCCGCGCACGCCGAAGCGCATGACGAGGGCGGTGGCGAGGATGACGAGCCCGGCGAGGGGCGAGACGACGACGCCCACGAGCGCCGCGGCGCCGAGGAGCTGCACGTACCGGCCGACGAGCGGGAGGAGGGCTCCCGCGGCGTCGCCGGGGGAGCGGGCCTGGCGGGCGAACGCGGCGCGGGCGTCGGCGACGACGTCGAGCGCCTCCGGGTCGTCGAGCAGCGCCAGGGGTGCCTGGGAGAGCGCGGCGTCGAGGAGCCGGTCGATGCAGTGCTGGTCCACCCGGCGCGCGATCGTCTCGACGACGCCCGCCTGGAACGGGGCGAGGAGCTGCTGGACGACGAGCACGGCGACCGCGACCGCGAACGTGGGCAGCAGGGCGTCGCCCTCGGGGGAGCCGTCGGCGGCCGCGGGCACGAGGTGCAGGACGCGGCCCATGAGGACGATGAACGCGAGCGGCAGGACCCCCAGGAGGACGCTGAGGGCGAACCCGGCGAGGACCGTGGGGTACCCGGCGCGGGGGAGCAGGCGCCACATCGTCGTCCAGCGGCTCACGCGGGCACCCGCCGCGCTCGTCGGTCGGTCGTGCGTGGACGTCGTCGACATCCAGGTCCCCCTCCTGCAGGCCGGGCGTCGTCCACGACGACGCCTCGCGGCAGGGGAGCCCCGTCTCCCCTGCGCGGGAGGGTACCGACATCCGGCATATCGTCAGTAGTCTTTATCAACTACTGGACCTCACCAGTTCCGCGGGCTGTCCCCACCCGACCCGGAGCCCCCGCCGGGCTCGTCGCCGTAGAGGTCGCGGTACTCCTGCTGCTGACGGTCCGCCTCGTCGCGCGCCCGCGAGTTCTGCTCCTCCAGACGCTCCTGCCGCTCCTGCTCCTCGCGCTCGGCCTGGCGCTGCCCCTCGCCGCCGGAGCCGTCGCCCTCCGCGCCGTCCTGCCCGTCGCCCTCGGCGTCGGACGCCTCGCCCTGCTCCCCGGCGTCGGACCCCTCGCCGTCCTCGGACCCGTCGCCGCCCTCGGACCCGGCGGAGCCCCCGCCCGGCGGCGGCTCGCCCGCGGCGTCGTCCTGCCCGTCCCGTGCCTGCTGCTGCTTGTCCTCGACGCGCTGCTGCGCCGCCTCCGCCTGGTCCTGCTCCTCCTGGGTGCGGTCCGACTCGCCGCAGTCGGGCCAGCCGCGCACCTGCTCGGCCGTCGCGAACGACCGCTCGGCGTAGGCGTACCAGTCCTGCGTCTTCTGGCGGAGCAGGTCGACGTCGGGCTCCGTCCCGTCGCCGTACGGGTCGAGCACGTCCTCGTCGTAGGGCTGCCCGGCGTCGCGGGCAGCGAGGGCGTCCTCGACGGCGCGGAGCTCGGCCGCCTCCTCGTCGGCCTGCGCGAGCTCGTCGTCGCCCGTGAGCTCGTACGCGAGCGCGAGGTTCGTCTGGACGGCGCAGCGGACCTCGGGCGTCTCGCCCTCCGCGAGCTCGTAGGCCCGGTGGAGGGACGTCGTCGCGTCGTACAGCGACCACGTGTTCTGCTCGGCCGCGAGGGCGGTACCGGTGTTGAAGTGCGCCTTCCACGGGTCGACGAGGTTGAGCGTGCGCTGCGCGCCGTACGTCCCGGCCGCGTCGGCGTACGCGCCGTCGTCGTAGTCGTGGCGCGCGAACGACGCGAGGGGCGCGAGGAGGGCCAGCTTGAACCCGAAGAGGACCAGCGCCAGCACGAGCGGCAGCGTCCCGAGGACCCACCAGCCCCGACGGCGCAGGCGCGCCCGGCGCATCGCGGCGGCCGGGTGCGTGGCCGGACGCCGGCCGTTGGGCGGGGGGACGGGGGGCGGCGACCAGCTCATCGGCGCACCTCCCGGCGGTCGGGGCGGCCCGGCAGCACGAGGCCGCGGCGCGCCTCGCGCCCGAGGTACCACGCCTCGACGGCGAGCAGCCCGGCGAGGACGAGCGCGAGCGGCCACACGACGGGCCGGTACGAGGTCACGTCCCGTCGCCCGTCCGCGGCGACCTGCTCCGGGTCGACGTCCGCGACGAGCGACGCGACCTCCGTCGGCGCGTCGCGGTGCACGTACGGCACGCCGAGCTGGTCGGCGAGACCGGTGAGCGTCTCCTCGTCGAGGTGCGACACGGCGCGCGCGGGCTCGCCGTCCTCGCTCGGCAACGACCAGTCGACGATGTACTCGGCGTCGGCCGGGTCGACGTCGGGGTCGTACTCCTTCATGGGGCCTCCCTCGGCGGTGCCGTAGCCGAGCACGGCGCCGCCGTCGACGAGCGGGGCGAGCTCGGCGAACGAGCGCGGCTCGCCGTCGGCGGTCTGCTCGCCGTCGGTGAGGAAGAAGACGAGGCGCAGGTTCGCGGGGTGCTGCTCCGCGGAGCCCTCGAGCGCGGCGGTGAGCTCCGCGAGCGGCCGGTCCGTGAGCGACCCCTGCGAGTAGCGCGTGATCTCCCGATCGAACGTCCGTGCCCACGACGCGACCGCGCGCGCGTCGGTGGTGAGCGGGAGCTGGCGCGACGCCTGCGAGTCGAACGAGATCACCGAGTACCGGGCGCCGGGGATGGACTCGGCGAGCGCGACGACGTCGTGCCGGACGCCGTCGAGGCGCTCCTGCCCGCCCTCCGGGCCGTAGTCCTCCGCGGCCATCGAGCCGGTGCGGTCGACGACGAACACCATGTCGACGTTCGCGACGGACGTGTCGCGGTCCGTCGAGACCACGGACGGGCCGAGGCCGATCAGCGCGAGCACGACCACGGCTCCCGTGCGCCGCACCCAGGCCGCGCGCGGGGCACCCGGGCGCGGGGCGCCGTCGGGCCCGGGGCGTCCCGCGACGACGGCCTGCCACCCCGTGAGCACCAGCAGGGGGACGACGAGGAGCAGCAGCGCCCACACGGGCACGAGCGGCTGGAGGGTCATCGGGCCCCACCTCCCGGCGCGCTCACTGCCGCACCCGCCACGCCACGACGAGCAGCAGCCCGACCCCGGCGACCGTGACGCCGAACCACGCCGCGGGGGTGTCGGTGACGATCACCTCGGGCGACGCGTCGAGCTCGACGGCCTGCTGCGCGACGACGTCGTCCACCATGCCCTGCACCGCGGCGGGGTCGTCGGCGAGGAAGTACAGGCCGCCGCCCGCCTCGACGGTCTGGCGGTACTCCGACTCCTCCGGGGTGCCCTCGTAGCGCTGCGACCCGCCGAAGATGCCGTGCAGGGTGATGTCGCGCGACGACACGAGCTCGGCGGCCTGGGGCAGCGTGTAGATGGGCTGCCCGGACACGTAGTTGTCGGTCGCGAGGATGATCGACCGGGACCGCTCCGTGTCCTGCGCGTCGAACTGCAGCGCACAGCTCGCCAGGCCGTCCCCGATGAGGCTCGCGCCCGCGAGGTTCGCGGTCGTGCCCGCCGTGAACTGCGCGAACTCGAGGATCTGCGCGTCGTCGCTGCCGCCCGTGTAGTCGAACTCGGCGGGGTCCTCGTCGAGCGCGTCGATGCCGGCCTGCAGCTCCTCGTGGACGAGCGCGTAGTCGTTCGTCAGGGGGAACACGGTCCGCGAGGACGAGTTGAAGATCGACAGCGCGATCCGCTCCCCCTCGAAGCTGTCCACCATCTCCTGGAACACGCGCAGCACCGCGCCGTCGTACGCGATCATCGAGCCGGACACGTCGAGGCACAGCACGATGTCGCGCGTGCCGAGGCGGTCCACCACGACGTCGGTCTGCGCGGGCCGGGCCGCCACCGCGCCCGCCCCCACGACCGCGACGAGCAGCCCGAGCGCCGTCGCGCCCTGGAGGAGCCGGTAGCGCCGCACCCACGCGCCGACCTCGGGGACGTCCGCGAGGTAGTCGGAGTTCGCCACCCACAGCACGTCGGCCGCGCGCTCGCGCGCCCGGCGGCGGGCGAACCACCACCCGGCGCCCGCGACGGCGAGGACCGCGACGACGACGCCCGCCCACACCCACGGCCACAGGACCGCCGGGTCCTGGGGGCCGGGCACGGGCGCGTCGTCCGCGGCGAGCACGACGGCGCGCGCGAGACCTCCGGCGGGCAGGCTCACCACGTCCGCACCACCTCCCGGGCGCGCGCGATCGAGTCCTCGGCGTCCGTCGCGGCCGCGGTCCGGTCGGCCGCGTGGTCCGCGAACGACGGGCGGTAGTACCGCGCCACGAGGCGCGTGAGCCGGTCGGCGTGCGCGAGCTGCTGGATCTCCGACAGCGTCATCGTCGAGGCGTCCTGACCCGTCCGGCCCGTCGCGAACCCGCGCACCTCCGCCGACAGGGCGAGGTGGAGCGCGCGGTCGTCGAGCTCGCCCGCGCGGAACCGGGCCGCGACCGCGTCGAGCCGCTCCTCGTACTCGCGCCGCAGCGCGCCGTACG
This sequence comes from Cellulosimicrobium marinum, assembly GCF_020551945.1. GTDB lineage: Bacteria > Actinomycetota > Actinomycetes > Actinomycetales > Cellulomonadaceae > Cellulosimicrobium > Cellulosimicrobium marinum. The sequence goes on from NZ_JAJBZH010000001.1 coordinate 45,184, forward strand.
GGTCCAGCGGCCCGGCGGGCGAGGGCGGCGGGGGAGCGGAGGCCGCCTTCTCGGCCGCGCCGGCGCGCGTCAGCCACACGACGAGGAACACGACCGCGGCGGCGGCGAGCAGCAGCCCCACCCCGGCGGCCGTCCACCACCCCGAGTAGGCGGCCGGGTCCACGAGCTCATCGACGGGCACGCTTCTGCCTCCCCAGGAGCTCGACGAAGCGCGGCAGGACGTCGGTCGTCCCCTCGACGAGGACCGACTCGACCGCCACGCGCCGCAACCGGTCCTCGACCTCCGCACGGCGGCGCGCCACGGCCCCCGCGGCTGCGTCCGCGAGCGCCGCCCGGCCGCGCAGGAACGGCGGCAGGCGCAGGCTGCCGTCGACGTCCCGCACGTCGCGGTGGGCGGCCGCGGGGCCCCGCACGGCGACGGGCGAGGCGTCGGCGACGCGCACCGCCATGACCTCGTGGCGGGCGCGCAGGGACCGCAGGAGCGTCTCGTGCTCCGCGGCGGGGCGCGCCTCGTCGGTCACGACCACGACGAGGGAGCGGCGGCGGAACGCCGACCGCGCCCGGTCGAGGGGACGCGCGAGGTCGCTCGCCGGGGCGTCGGGGCGCCACCGGCCCTCGACCGTGCGGAGCAGCACCTCCAGGTCCTGGGTCGAGGCGCGCGGCGGGAGCTGCACGACGCCGCCCGCGTCCCCGGCGACGAGCGCGATCCGGTCCCCGCGGTCGCGGGCGAGGTGCGCGACGAGCGCGCAGCACAGGCTCGCGACCTCCGCCTTCGTCTCCCCGCTCGGGGCGGCCGCACCCATGGGGCGGCCCGTGTCGACGACGAGCACGAGGTTGAGGTTGGACTCGCGCACGAACCGGCGGACCACGGGGATGCCGGCGCGGGCCGACGACTTCCAGTCGATGTCGCCGACGTCCTCGCCGGGGGCGTACAGGTGGAGGTCGTCGAAGTCCTGCCCGTGGCCCTTGGAGATCGAGCGGTGACGCCCCTCGAGCAGGCCGGAGGCCCGGCGCGCGACCGGGAGGTCGAGCCGGGCCCGGACCTGGGCGAGTCGGGAGACGTCGGGCACGGGGGCGTCCTCGGGGGTGCGGGGGCCGCTCAGGGCGTGGGGACGGCGTCGAACACGGCGTCGACGAGCTGCTCGGTGGGGACGTTGTCCGCGAGCGCGTCGAACGTGCGCACGATGCGGTGGCGCAGCACCGAGTACCGCACGGCCTTGATGTCGTCGGGGACGACGAACGCGCGGCCCGCGAGGACCGCGAGCGCCTGGCCGACGCGCATGAGGGCGATGCCGCCGCGCGGGGACGCGCCGACGCGCACGTGCCGGTCCAGCCCGGGGACGGGGCGCGGCCCGGACAGGCGGGTCGTGTTGACGACGTCGACGACGTACCGCTTGATCGAGTCGTCCACGTACACGTCGTCGACGAGGCGGCGCAGGAACCGGACGTCGTCGAGCGTGACGGGCTGGGCGCTGATCGGCTCGCTCATCCGCCCGGTCGCGACGCGCTGCAGGATCTCGAGCTCTTGGTGCGGCGTCGGGTACGTGAGCACCTCCTTCATGAGGAAGCGGTCCATCTGGGCCTCGGGCAGCACGTACGTGCCCTCCTCCTCGATGGGGTTCTGCGTCGCCAGCACCATGAACGGGTCGGGCAGCGGGTAGTTCTCGCCGCCGATCGACGTCTGCTTCTCCTGCATCGCCTCGAGCATCGCGGACTGCGTCTTCGCGGAGGACCGGTTGATTTCGTCGAGCAGCACGACGTTCGCGTGCACCGGCCCGAGCTGGGTGGTGAACTTCCCGGTCGCGTAGTTGTAGATCTGCGTGCCGACGATGTCGTTCGGCATGAGGTCGGGCGTGCACTGGATGCGGTGGAACCGGCCGTCGATCGCTGCGGCGAGGGTCTGCGCGGCGGTGGTCTTCGCGAGGCCCGGCACGGACTCCAGGAGGACGTGGCCCCCGGCGAGCAGCGTCGAGACGAGGGCGGTGCGCAGCGCCTCCTGCCCGACGACGCGCTGGTCGAACACCTGCCCCACCCGCTTGAGGAGGTGCCCGGCGCGGTCGAGGTCCGCGGTCGAGATGCTGCCGTGCCCTGCGGCCATGGGGTCGCCCTCCGGGTCGTGTCGGTGCGGGTGCTCACGCACCGTGCGGACGGCCGGGGGCCTCGCGCCCCCCGGCGAACCCGGCCCAGTATGCCAGCGCGGGTCCGGGCGGCGTGCCCGTGCGCCTACCCTGGTCGCGTGACCTCCACCGCCGTGCGCCGCGCTTCGTCCGCCGCACGCCCCGCCAACCCGTGGTGGCTCGTCCTCGCGGGCCCGTTCGCCGTCGTCGTCGCCGTGCTGGCGGTGGTCGGGGCGGGGTCGTTCTCGGGGGCCTTCTCGGCGATCGAGGGGTTCAGCGACCCGGGCGCGCTGGTGCGCTGGGGCACGCCGGTGGTCACGGTCCTCACGGAGCTGTCGGTCGCGCTCGCGCTGGGCTCCCTCGTCCTCGCGGCGTGCGTGCTGCCGCCGGGGGACGCGCTGCGCCGCGCGCTCGGCGTGGCGGGCGTGGCGTCGGCGTCGTGGGCGGTCCTCGCCGTCCTCCAGGTGGTGCTGCGGTACTCGTCGATCTCCGGCACCGCGATCACGAACCCGACCTTCGGGGACCAGCTCGGCCTGTTCGTCTCCCAGGTGAGCCTGGGGCGCAGCTACCTCGCCGTCGTCGTGGTCGCGGCCGTGACGTCCGCGCTGGCGCTCGCCGTCCGCTCGGCCACGGGCGCGCTGTGGACGGCCGCCGTGGCCCTCGTCGCGCTGGGCCTGCAGGCCAACACCGGTCACGCGGCAGGCGCGGCCTCGCACGAGCTCGCGGTGTCGACGATGTTCCTCCACCTCGCGGGCGCCGCCCTGTGGGTCGGCGGGCTGGGGACGCTCGCCGTCGTGCGGGCGCGCGGCGGCCTCGTCCGCGACGGGTTCGCCGACGCCGTCTCGCGCTACTCCGCCATCGCGCTGTGGTGCTACGTCGCCGTCGCCGTCTCGGGCGTCGTCAACGCGAGCATCCGCATCGACACCCTCGCCGGCCTCGGCACCGACTACGGCATCCTCCTGCTCACCAAGGTCGCGCTCATCATGGTGCTCGGCGCCGTCGGCTTCGCGCACCGCGAGCTCGTCGTGCGCCGGCTGCGCGGACCGAGGGCCGGGACGACGAAGGACGGGGCGGGCGACGCGACGCGGTGGCTGTTCTGGCGCCTCGTCGCGGTCGAGCTCGCGATCATGGGCGCCGTGTCCGGCGTCGCGGTCGCCCTCGGGTCGACGGCACCGCCCGTCCCGCAGACGGAGATCAGCGACCCCACGCCCGCGGAGATCGTCACGGGCCACCCGCTGCCCCCCGAGCCGACCCTCGCCCGCTGGTTCACCGAGTGGCGCTGGGACGTGCTGCCCGCGTTCGCGTGCGTCGCGGCGTTCGTCGTCTACCTGGCCTGGGTGCGGCGCCTCGCCCGCCGCGGCGACCGCTGGCCCGTGGGCCGCACCGTGTCGTGGTGCGCGGGCGTCGTCGTGCTGTTCTGGGTGACGTCGGGCGGTCCGGCGACGTACGGGCACGTGCTGTTCAGCGGGCACATGGTGCAGCACATGGTCCTCGCGATGGTCGTGCCGATCCTGCTCGTGCTCGGCGCGCCCGTCACCCTGCTGCTGCGGGCCGTCCCGCCGCGCAAGGACGGGTCGCGGGGACCGCGCGAGTGGGTGCTCGCGCTCGTCACGTCCCGCGTGGGGCAGTTCTTCGCCCACCCGGTCGTCGCGGCCGTGAACTTCGCCGGCTCGATGATCGTCTTCTACTACACGCCGGCCTTCGAGCTCGCCCTGACGACGTATGCCGGGCACCTGCTCATGCTCCTGCACTTCACGCTCGCGGGGTACCTGTTCGCGAACGCGCTCGTCGGGATCGACCCCGGCCCGCACCGCCCGCCCTACCCGCAGCGCCTCCTGCTGCTGTTCGCCACGATGGCCTTCCACGCGTTCTTCGGCGTCGCGCTGACGTCGGGCGAGGTGCTGCTCGTCCCCGAGTGGTTCGGGCTGCTCGGCCGCGAGTGGGGCCCGAGCGCCATCGAGGACCAGCAGCGCGGCGGCGGTGTCGCGTGGGGCATCGGCGAGCTGCCGACCCTCGCCCTCGCGATCGTCGTCGCCGTCATGTGGACACGCTCGGACGAGCGCGAGGCCCGGCGTCACGACCGTCAGGCGGACCGCGACGGCGACGCCGAGCTCGGCGAGTACAACGCGATGCTCGCGAAGATGGCGGAGCGCGACGACCGCCCCTGACGCCGACCACGAGGTTGGTGTCGTTCTCGCGCCCATCACGGCACCGACGTCGTTCTCGACGGCGAGGAACCTCGTGCTCGCGAGAGGTGACGGCGGACGACGGCGACCATCCGGCCCGGAGACGACGCGCCCGGAGCGGTGAGGTCGCGGCCGGTGAACCGCAGCAGGTCGACGCCGCCGTGCCCCACGAGGTCGTTCTGCCTGCTGCGGTCGCGCAGCAGCGCCTCCGGGACGCTGTGCACGTCGACGCCGTCGAGCTCCGCGAGCAGCCACCGCCCACCGGGCAGACGCCAGCCGAGGTCCCCGCGCCCGAGGAGGCGCCCGTCGTCGCGCACCTCCACCTGCAGCGCGTCGGGAGCCAGCCGCGCGTCGGAGCAGTCGAGCCGGGCGAAGGTCTCCAGCGGGGACTCCGACCGCGCGTCGGCCTCGTCCCACCAGGCGTGGGTGCGCGCGACGCCGCGGCGCCCCCGGGCGAGGTCGTGCGCGCGCGACAGGCCGTCCGCGTCCAGCAGGCGGCGGTGCAGGGCGCTGTCCATCGCGGCCACCGCCCGCCGGCGGCCCATCTCCGGGACGGACTGCGCCAGGGCCCAGTCCGGCGTCGCGACGAGGTGCCCGTCGACGCGCGTGACCGTCATGCCGTCGTCGAACTGGCGCAGCGCGACGCCGTCCCGGGAGAGAGCGGCGCGGCCTCCAGGGAGCGCGACCTGCGGGCGCACGTCCGCCGCGACCCCCTCCACCCCGTGCAGCACGAGCGCGCAGGGCCCGACGGCGATCGCGTCCTCCCCGAACGCGAGCAGCCCGAGCAGGGCGGACCGTCGCCGCACGTGGTCGTGCACGCCGGGACCCGTCCGGCGCCGGACGGGGGTCGTCCGCGTGTCGTAGACGCCGCGTGTCGGGCGGGTCCACCGGCCCTGGGCGACGAGCCGTCCGCGCCGGTGGGCACCGACGCCGTGCTCGTCGCACTGGGCCGCCGAGAGCAGCCCCTCCTGCGCGGACGCGACGGCGAGCAGCTCGGCGGGGACGGCGGTGAGGGTGCGCACGTCCCGATGCCAGCACGTCCTGCGCGCACCGCTTCGTGCGGCGCGGGCGTCCTGTGGACGACGGTCGCGGAACCGGGCCTGTGGACGGCGAGCGGCGGGGCTGCGCAAGGGCGGGGCTGCGGGTGGCGCGTGCCCGCGAGAACGGGACTGCTCGCCGTCGAGCACGGGCTTGCTGCCGCCAAGTGCCTCAGAACGACGGCAACCTCGTGTTCGGCGGCGTCCGGGGTGGCCGTGATAGGACGTACCCGTGAGTAACGACGCCGCGAGCACGCCCTCTCCCGACCGTGGCACGACGCCACCGACACCGTTCCACGACCTCGACCACTACCTCGCGGTCCCGCGCGTGGCGGGCCTGGCGCTCTCGCCGGACGGCTCTCGCCTCGTCACCACCGTGCAGACGCTCGACGAGAAGCGCACCGGCTACCGCACCGCGCTGTGGGAGGTCGACCCGTCGGGTGCCGCCCCGGCGGGTCGCCTGACGCGCAGCCGCAAGGGCGAGGCCGGCGCGACGTTCACCGCGCAGGGCGACGTGCTGTTCACCTCCGCGCGGCCGGACCCGGACGCCTCCGCCGACGACGACCCGAAGGCCGCGCTGTGGCTCCTGCCCGCGCGGGGCGGCGAGGCCCGCGTGGTCGCGACGGCGCCCGCGGGCGTGGGCTCCCCGCTCGCCGCCACGGACGCGCCCGTCGTCTCCGTCGCCGCCGACGTGCTGCCCGGCGCGACCAACCTCGCGCACGACGCGACGCTGCGCACCGCCCGCAAGGACGCGAAGGTCGCGGCGATCCTGCACGACGCCTACCCGGTCCGGCACTGGGACCACGACCTCGGGCCCGGCCGACCGCACCGCTTCGTCGCCGACCTCACGGCGCTCGCCGACGAGCCGGCGCGTCCGCTCCCGACCGAGACGGCCCCGGACGCCGCCCCCGAGACCGGTGCCGCCGCCCCGGACGCGACGCACGACGCCCACGACCCCCGGCTCCTCGACCTGCGGGACGTGAGCCGCGGCGTCGGGCAGGACGGCCCGGGCCGGGCGCTGTGGGAGCACTCGGCGGACCTGTCCGCGGACGGCACGACGCTCGTCACGACGTGGCAGGTGCCGGGTCCGGGGGCCTCGACGCGCAGCACGCTCGTCGCGGTCGACACGGCGACGGGCGCGCGTCGCACGCTCGTCGACGAGCCGGGCGCGCAGGTGCACGGTCCCCGCATCTCGCCCGACGGCGCGTTCGTCGCGTTCGTCCGCGAGACGCTGACGACGCCGCAGCAGGCGCCGGAGGAGACGCTCGCCGTCGTGCCGCTGCACGCGCCCGACGGCCGCGCCGGCCACGACGGCGGGCACGACGACGCCCCCACGACGCGTGCGGAGAACCACGCGACCCCGCGGACCCTCGTGCCGCACTGGGACCGCTGGCCGACGTCGGTCCGCTGGCTCCCGGACGGCTCGGGCCTGCTCGTCACGGCCGACGACGACGGCCGCGGCCCGGTCTTCCTCGTCGCGTTCTCCCCGGACGCGCGGGGCGAGCAGCCCACCGCGGAGCGCGTCACCGCCGACGACGCCGTGTTCACGGACGTCCAGGTCGCCCCCGACGGGCGCACGTTCTACGCCCTGCGGTCGAGCTACCGCGAGCCCGCGCACCCCGTCCGCGTCGACCTCGGCGCGTTCCTCGACGCGGGCGCGCCGGGCGAGCGTGCACCGGTGCCCGCCACGGCGCTGCGCGGCCCGGTGGCGACCCCGGACCTGCCGGGCACGCTCGTCGAGGTGGAGACCGCGGCGTCGGACGACGTGCGCGTGCGCGCCTGGCTCGCGCTGCCCCACGGGGCGTCCGCGGAGAACCCCGCGCCGCTCCTGCTGTGGATCCACGGCGGCCCCCTCGGGTCCTGGAACACGTGGAGCTGGCGCTGGAACCCGTGGCTCATGGTCGCGAAGGGCTACGCGGTGCTGCTCCCGGACCCGGCGCTGTCCACCGGGTACGGGCAGGACTTCGTGCAGCGCGGCTGGGGGCGCTGGGGGCAGGAGCCGTACACCGACCTGATGGCCGTCACCGACCACGTCGAGACGTTGCCCGAGGTCGACGCGACGCGGACCGCCGCGATGGGCGGGTCGTTCGGCGGGTACATGGCGAACTGGGTCGCCGGGCACACCGACCGCTTCCGGGCCGTCGTCACGCACGCGAGCCTGTGGGCGCTCGACCAGTTCGGCCCCACCACCGACCACGCGTACTACTGGCAGCGCGAGATGACGTCCGAGATGGCGCTGGAGAACAGCCCGCACCGGTTCGTCGGCGACATCGTCACCCCGATGCTCGTCATCCACGGCGACAAGGACTACCGCGTGCCGATCGGCGAGGGGCTGCGCCTCTGGTACGAGCTGCTCGCGGACTCCGGCCTGCCCGCCGCGCCCGACGGGTCGACCGTGCACCGGTTCCTCTACTTCCCCGACGAGAACCACTGGGTGCTCAGCCCTCAGCACGCCAAGGTCTGGTACCAGGTGGTGCTCGCGTTCCTCGCGGAGCACGTGCTCGGTACCGCGCCGGGCGACGGCGACGCCGTCCTGCCGACGACGCTCGGCTGAGCCGCACTGAATCCTGCTGCCGAGCACGAGGTTCCTCGCCGCCGAGCACGAGGTCGATGTCGTTGTCGACGCGTTGACGACATCAACCTCGTGCTCGGCGACCGGCGGGAGGACGCGTCCGCCGCGACCGTCAGGCGACGGGGACCGGTTGGAGCGTCGGTGTCGTCGCGACCCGCCAGCGCCGCACGAGACGGCGGTCGGCCGCGCCGCGCGCCGCGTCCCGCAGGCACCGCTGCGTGGACTCGCGGTGCTCGAGGAGCGCGGTGCGGTCGTGCTCCAGCGCCCACAGCAGGGCGGCGCGGACGTCGGTACGGGCGGGCGAGGCAGGCAGGGTGTCGGACATGGTCCTTCTCGTCATCGATGGTCGCTCGTGCGGCCGGAGGCCGCTTCCACCCGACAAGACGGAGAAAGCTGCCGTCCGTGACGTGACTTCCGTGACTTTTCTGCACGAGGTGCCCGGCCGTGTCACCGCCCGGCGCGGCCCGACCGCGCGGTCACCGCGGCGACGAGCACGGCGGCGAGGTCCGCGGGGCGCGAGAGCATCGGCCAGTGGCCCGTCGGGAGGTCGACGTACGTGAGGTCCGTGAGCTCGCCGAGCTCGGTGTGCAGCGGCGGGCCGGGGTTCGCGAGCTCGGCGAGCACCGCGGACGGGATGGACGAGCAGACGGCGGTCGTCGGCACGTCGAGGCGTGCCGGGTCGGACACGCGCACCGGCCCGCGGGCGACGGGACCCGGCTGCGGGACCGCGCACTCGCGGAAGCGGGCCAGCGCGTCGTCGTCGAGGCCGTCGGTGCTCGATCCCTGCTCCGCGAGCTCGTCCCACGACGGCAGCGGGACCTCCGCGGCGTCGGCGGGCAGCGTGGGGTTCAGGGCGGCGCCGTCCACGAGGGGACCGGTGTCGACGTAGACGACGCGCGCGATGCGCCGCGGGTCGCGGTCGGCGACCTGCTGCACGACCGGGCCTCCGCCGCTGTGACCGACGAGCACGACATCGCCCTCCAGCCCGTCGACGAGCCGCGCCACCGCGTCCACGTGGTCGTCGCGCGTGACGCGGGCCCGGTCGGCCGCGGTGTCCTGGGGCCGCAGGCCGGGGAGCGTGACGGCGTGCGGGACGAGCCCGGCGGCCCGGAGGTGGGGGACGACGTCGTCCCACGCCCAGGCGCCCAGCCAGAACCCCGGGACGAGGACGACGTGGACGGCGCCCTCCGGTGCGATCTCGTGCGTGCTGTTCTCGGTCATGGCTCCACCCTCGCACCGCCCTGGTGACACCGGTCTGTCACCATGGTTCGACACGTGCGGGGGAGGATCGGATGAACAGGACCGAGCGGCTCTACGCGATCGCGGAGGAGCTCCGGCGCTCCGGCCCCACCGGGACGACCGGACCGCGCCTCGCGGCCGCGCTCGAGGTGAGCGAGCGCACGATCAAGCGCGACGTCGCGGCCCTCCAGCAGGCGGGTCTGACGATCTGGGCGCAGGCCGGACCGGGCGGCGGCTACGTCCTCGACCCGAGCGCGACGCTGCCGCCCGTGAACTTCACGCCCGGCCAGGCGGTCGCCGTCGCCGTCGCGCTCGCCACGCTGCCGCCCGGGAGCCCGTTCGCGGTCGACGCTTCCGCCGCGCGCGGCAAGGTGTGGGACGCGCTCGGCGCGGGCGACCGTGCGCGCGCCGAGGCGCTCGCGGCGCGGGTCTGGGTGCGCCGCGCGCCGGCGGCCGGTGCGGGCGCACCCGACGCCGAGGTGCCCGACGGCGCGCCCGCGGCCCGCGACGTCGTCCCGCCCGGGGGAGGGGGCGTCGTCGGGCAGGCCCGCACGCACCTGGGGGTGCTGCGTGCGGTGGAGCAGTCGATCGCGACGTCGCGCGTCCTCGCGATCCGGTACACGGACGGGCGGGGGGAGCGGACGTCGCGGCGCGTCGACCCGGTGCTCCTCGCGCACACCGAGGACCGCTGGTACCTCGTAGCCTGGTGCCACCTGCGCGAGGGGATCCGCTGGTTCCGGCTGGCGCGGGTCGACCGCGCCGACCTCACGACCGAGTCCTACGAGCCTCGGCCGGTCACGGAGGTCGGCGAGCCGCCGCCGGGCGCCGCTCCCGTCGCCGCGGGCGCGGGGTCGGTCGGTGACAGCACCTGACACCGATCTGGCCGACGCGTCCCGGGCCCTCTTCCACGACCCGGGAGGGGTTTGTTAGCATTGCTCGCGAACGGCGCCGACGGTCGTCCATCTCGACATGCCGCCGTGACCAGGGGAACCCGTGGCGACATTTTCGCCTACCCAACAATGGCATTGGTATCCCCGCCAGAGCGACATTCCGTGGACATTCGTCAGCGCGCAAAGAGTGGTGAAGGCGCTGGTCACGGCGTCGCTCCGTGGATAGTGTGGATGTCGCCCCACCCAAGGATGGGCTGGTCGGGCCGTTGAGCGCGCAGCGGCCGGGAAGAAAGCCCATCCCTGAATTCTCGGTCGCACCATGCCACGAGCAGTCGTGCGCCCACCCCGGCCATGCACGTGTTTTCCACCGTCGTACGGGCCGGAGACCTCGCCATGAGCACCGAGATCAGTGTCGTCATTCCCACGTACAACCGCGCACAGCTCTTGCACCACACCCTGGAGGCCCTGCGCCGCCAGAACCTCGACCGCGACCGGTTCGAGGTCGTCGTCGTCGACGACGGCGGGAGCGACCACAGCGAAGAGGTGGTGCGGTCCTTCGCCGACCACCTCGACGTGAAGTACTACTGGCAGGAGGACGCCGGGTTCCGCGCCGGCAAGGCCCGCAACATCGGCACGGCGATCGCGTCCGGCCGGTACGTCGTCTACGTCGACACGGGCGTGCTCCTCGGGTCCCGGACCCTCCAGACGCACCTCGACATCCACCGGAGGGCCGCGTACCCCACGGTCGTCGTCGGCTACGTGTACGGGTTCGAGGCCGACGAGCAGGTGCTCGACGAGCTCGCCCGCGGCATCGACCCCGGCGACGCCGACGCCGCGATCGGGCTCCTGCACGAGCGTGGTGCGTTCGACGTGCGGGAGAAGCAGTACCAGGAGCTCGGCGAGATCATCGCGGGCTGGCCCGCGCCGTTCGACATCTTCTGGACGTGCCACGTCTCGGCCGAGCGCGAGCAGGTGCTCGCCGCGGGGATGTTCGACGAGTCGTTCACCGGGTGGGGCGGGGAGGACGTCGACCTCGGGGTGCGCCTGTTCCAGCGCAACAACCTCTTCGTCATGGACCGGTCCGCCCGCTCGTTCCACTGGCCGCACGAGAAGGAGGTCGCGGACCTGCGCGAGTCGTCCGCCAACGCCGCCGACCGGATCCACGAGAAGTACGGGCTGTGGGTGACGAGCTTCTACGGCAAGGACCTGCAGGACGAGAAGTACTCGCTCAACAAGGTCATCCGCATCTTCACCGGGCACGGCGCGACGGGCACGGTCCTCACGCCCGCGCGAGGAGACCGCCGATGACCGCCCGCTACGACAACGAGTACCCCTGCCGCCCCGACTGGCCGCTCGTCGGCGGCACCGTCACCGACGCGCTGACGAAGAGCGGCGTCGTCGTGGGGGAGGGCACGACGTTCGTCGGCGTCCCGCGCGTCGCGTTCACGCAGGTGACCGACGACGAGCTGGGTGTCCGCACGGTCGCGCGGGAGGACTTCCGGGGCGTCGTGCGGGTCGGGAGCGGCTGCTACGTGGACTCGGGCGTCACGCCGGCGTTCCACAGCCAGCCCGTGAAGCTCACGTCGGTCAAGGTCAACGACCGCCCGGCCGGGCGCGTCGTGATCGGCGACGACGTGGTGCTGCAGGGCGTCGCGGTCGTCGCGTACGAGCTCGTCGAGATCGGCGACGGGGCCATGTTCGGCCCGCTCGTGACGATCATGGACAGCAGCGGCCACCCCCTGCGGGACCGGGGCGGGGCCCGGGAGGCGGAGCGCATCACGTCCGCGCCCGTCCGGGTCGGCGAGGGGGCGTGGGTCGGGACCGGCGCGACGATCCTCAAGGGCGTCGAGGTCGGCGCGGGCAGCGTCGTCGGCGCCCAGAGCGTGGTCTACGAGTCCGTGCCCGACGGCTGCGTCGTCGTGGGCAACCCCGCGCGCGTCGTCAAGCGGTTGTGAACGGCGTCGCCCGGCCGCTGCTCGCCGTCGCGCTCCCCGTGGCGGCGCAGACGGTGTTCTTCTCCAGCAAGGGCCTCGTCGACGCGGCGATGCTCGGGTCGCAGGGCGAGGTCGACGTCGCCGCGGTGGGCCTCGCCGCCCGGGCGATGTTCGTCGCGACGATGTTCGTCGTGGGCCTGTCCGTCGGGGTGGCGCAGCTCGGCGCGCAGATCCAGGGGGGTGCGGGGCCCGACCGGGACGCGCGGCTGCGCCGCACGGTCCGGCTCGGGTGGGCGGTCTCGCTCGCCGCCGGGGCGGCCGTCGCCCTCCTGTTCCTCGTGTTCCCGCGGGCCGTGATGGGGCTCGGGACGGACTCCCCGGAGGTGGTCGACGCCGGGGCGGAGTTCCTGCGGCTCGTCAGCGTGCCGTACCTCCTCCTCCCGTACACCACCGCGGTCGGCGCCGGGCTGCGGGTCTCCGGGGCCGCCGCGACCGGCATGGTGTACGCGTGCCTCGGCGTCGTGCTCAACGTCGCCGCGAACGCCGTCCTCATCACCGGGCTGGGTCCCGTGCCGGCGCTCGGCATCACCGGCGCCGCGTACGGCACGGTGCTCAGCGCCGTCGTCGAGACCGCGCTCCTCGCTCTCCACCTGCGGTGGCGGGGCCACGTGCTCGCCGCGCTCGGCCGCGACGCCCGGGCGGGCGTGCGGCGCGACGACCTCGCCCCCTTCCTGCGGCTCGCCCTCCCTGCCGCGACGAACAGCACCCTGTGGGCGCTGGGCACCTTCGCGTTCTACGCCGTCGTCGGCGGCATGTCCGTCACGAGCGCGACGGCGCTCGCGATCCTTTCCCCGGTCGAGTCCCTCGCCCTCGCATTCTCCGTCGGCCTCGCCAACGGGGCCTCCGTCCTCGTGGGCGCGCGCCTCGGCGCGGGCGAGCGGGAGGAGGCGTACGCGCTCGGGCGCACCCTCGTCGTCGTGAGCGTGGTCACCGGGGTCGTCACGTGCGTCCTCGTGCGACTCCTCAAGGTGCCCGTCCTCGGGCTGTTCCCCGGGGTGAGCCCGGAGAGCCTCGACCTCACCGGCACCCTCTACGACGTCATGGTCGCCGGGTTCGTCCTCAAGAGCGTCGCCATGACGATGGTCCTCGGCGTCCTGCGGTCCGGCGGCGAGGCGCGCTTCTGCCTCCTGCTCGACGTCACCGCCCAGTGGGTGCTCCTCCTCCCGCTCGCGCTGGTGCTCCGGTTCGTGCTCGACGCCGACCCGGTCCTCGTGTTCGCCCTGCTCCTCGTCGAGGAGGCGTTCCGCCTCGTCGTCGCGGCGCGCCGGATCCGCTCGCGCCGGTGGCTCGTCCGGCTCGTCCCGGCCGGATGAACCCCGATGAACCGGACCCAACGGCTGGAGGCCCTCGCCGGTGAGCTGCGCCGTGCCGGGCGCACCGGCACGACCGGCACACGCCTCGCCGCCGCCCTGCACGTCAGCGCCCGCACCATCAAGCGCGACGTAGCCGCCCTCCAGGAGAACGGCCTCGCGATCCGCGCGCAGGCCGGGCCGGGCGGCGGGTACGTCCTCGACCCCTCGGCGCCCCTGCCGCCGGTGCGCTTCACGCCCGCCCAGGCCGTCGCCGTCGCCGTCGCGCTCGCCGCGCTCCCCACGGGCAGCGCCGTGGACGGCGACGCGCACTCCGCGCGCGGCAAGGTGTGGGACGCGCTCGGCGCGAGCGACCGGCACCGAGTCGCCACGCTCGCCGCCCGCGTGCGGCGAGCGCCTCCGCGTCGCTAGCGTCGGGGGATGGTGCACATCGGGCTGGACGACGCCGTCGCACGCGAGCGGGACGGCTGGGACGCGCTGTGCGGGTCGCGCGGCGGCGCGTTCTACGGCGAGGCGATGACCGACGACGGCCTCATGGTCCTCGTCGACGGCAGCGTCCTGGACCGCGACGCGGTCGTCGCGAGCCTCGACGACGCACCGCCGTGGGACACCTACGCGCTGCACGACCCCCGTCTGCTCCGGCCCGGGCAGGACGTCGTGACCCTCGTCTACCGGGCCGTCGCCCGGCGCGCGGGCGCCCCGCCGTTCGAGGCGACGATGACGAGCACGTACCGCCTCGTCGACGGCGCCCTGCGCCTCGTCCTCTACCAGCAGACCGCGACCGCCACCTGAGTCGGTCCCCGAGGCCGCCGCAGGCGCGCGCCCCGCGTGTCGCCTCCCCGGGTGTGGGTGGTCTCGGCCAGGATCACCAGGTCAGACGGCGCAGGCAGGGCGACGACGAGGACGGTGCGCATGGACCAGCAGAAGGCGCGGGAGATCAAGACGCAGCTCGCGGACTACGCGCGCGAGCTCGCCGAGCGCAGCGGCGCGCCCGGCATCGAGGCCAGCGGGGTGCCCGACGACGCGGCGCACCTCGTGCGCTCGCCCACCCTCGCGCTCGGTCTCGCCCCGCGCGACGACGGCGGGTACGCCATCGCCGTCCGGTACCGCCTCGGCGTCCCCGCCGCGCGCAGCATCGCGCGCAAGGTCGCGTCCGAGGCGGGCGACACGGTCGACGTGCGCCGCACCGGCCGGATCCGCCCGCTCGCCGGGCCTCCGGGTCGCGCCGGAGGGTCGGGTCGGGCCGGGGGGCCCGGCGCGGCTGTGCGCCCGCCCGTCGTCACGGCGCTCGCGGCGGGGGAGACGGACCGTGTGCGCCCTTTGCGTCCCGGGGTGTCGGTCGCGCACGTCGACGTCACCGCGGGCACGCTCGGGGCGTTCGTCCGGGCCACGACCCCGGTCGAGGGTGCACCGGACGACGCGGTCTACGCGCTCTCGAACTGGCACGTGCTCGCGGGGTCGACGACCGCGCGGGTGGGGGACGTCGTCGTGCAGCCGGGCCCCGCCGACGGGGGCGGTGCTCCCGCGGACCGCGTGGGGACGCTCGCGCGGGTCGTGCCGCTGGAGGCCGGTGTCACGCAGACGGTCGACGGCGCGATCGCCCTCCTGGACGACCCGGACGTCGACCCGACGTACCCCGTCGGGCGCGTCACGACGACCGCACGCGCGGAGGGCGGCGAGGCCGTCGGGAAGATCGGCCGCACGACCGCGGTGACGGCGGGGCGCGTGACCGCGATCGAGCTCGACGACGTCGTCGTGGGCTACGGCGACGAGCTCGGCGCGCTGCGGTTCGACGACCAGATCGAGGTCGAGTCGACCGGGACCGGCCCGTTCTCCCGCGGCGGCGACTCGGGCTCGCTCGTCTACCGCGAGGACGGCGTCGCGCTCGGCCTGCTGTTCGCCGGCTCCGAGACCGGCGGGTCGAACGGCACCGGCCTGACCTACTGCAACGCCATCGACACCGTCCTCGACCAGCTCGGCGTCACCCTGCTCCCCTGACCCGCGAGGTGAACCCAGGTTCACCGGGGAAGGCCCCAGTCCGCGAGGTAGTACCGGGGCCCGCGAAGTAGTACCGCAGTTCACGGGCGAGGACCCGGCTCTCCTCGACGCGCGCGCGAACCAGGCGGACAATGGCCCCAGGAGGTGGTGTGCGTGGCGACCCTCGAACGAGCCCGCGCGGCCAAGACGACGCTCCGCGCCGAGATCGCCGA
This sequence comes from Cellulosimicrobium marinum, assembly GCF_020551945.1. Lineage (GTDB taxonomy): Bacteria > Actinomycetota > Actinomycetes > Actinomycetales > Cellulomonadaceae > Cellulosimicrobium > Cellulosimicrobium marinum. Next base: position 60,739 of record NZ_JAJBZH010000001.1, read on the forward strand.
CACCGACGGGGTGACCGGCGTCGGCCTGACCCGCCACGGCCCGACGGCGCGGCCGCACGACACCGCGGACCGCACCCCCGCGGAGGACTGGATGCTGCGCGTCAACGTCACGTCGCAGGACGTCGACGTCCCCGCGTCCGTCGACGGGGTCGACGTCGAGGTGCGCGTCGTCGGAGCCGTCACGCCTCTGTGACCATGTTCGTCGACCGCGACGGGCGCTGGAGGCCGCGACAATGAGCGGGTGACCACCTCACCCCATCGCCTCCCCCGCGTCCGCGCCTCCGAGCTCGTCGGCCGCGGCTGGCTCAACACCGGCGGGCGCGACGTCACCCTCGCCGACCTGCGCGGAAAGATCGTCCTCGTCGACTTCTGGACCTTCTGCTGCATCAACTGCCTGCACGTCCTCGACGAGCTGCGCGAGCTCGAGGAAGCCCACCGGGACGAGCTGGTCATCGTCGGCGTCCACTCGCCCAAGTTCGCCCACGAGGCCGACCCCGACGCGCTCGCCGCCGCCGTCGAACGCTACGACGTCCACCACCCCGTCCTCGACGACCCCGAGCTCGTCACCTGGTCCGCGTACACCGCGCGCGCCTGGCCCACCCTCGTCGTCATCGACCCCCAGGGCTACGTCGTCGCGCAGATGGCGGGGGAGGGGCACGCGTCCGCCATCGCCGCGCTCGTCGACGAGCTCGTCGCGGAGCACGACGCCAAGGGCACGCTCCACCGCGGCGACGGCCCCTACGTCGCCCCTGCCCCGACGTCGGGCACCCTGCGCTTCCCCGCCACGGCGATCGAGCTGCCGACCGGGAACCTGCTCGTCGCCGACGCCGGCCACCACTCGCTCGCCGAGCTCCTGCCCGACGGCGAGACCCTCGTCCGGCGCATCGGCACCGGCGAGCGCGGGCTCGTCGACGGCGCGCCCGACGCCGCCCGGTTCAACGAGCCCAACGGGCTCTGCCTCGTCCCGGACGACCTGCGCGCGACGCTCGGGTACGACGTGCTCGTCGCCGACACCGTCAACCACGCGCTGCGCGGCGTGCGCCTCGCGGACGGCGACGTGACGACCGTCGCGGGGACCGGTCACCAGTACATGGTGGGCGCTGTGGACAACGTGCTGCCGGCGCGTACTGGTGCTGGGGACGGGGGCGGGTCCGGGACCGAGGTCGGTGGTGGCGGCGGGTCTACCATCCGGTCGCTCGTTCCTCGCGACCTCCCGCCAGACCCGCCACGACCCGCCACCACCACCGACCCCGCCCCCTCCGCGTCCATGCTCGTCCGGTCCGACGGTCCGGCCGCGAGGGTCGAGGCCGGGTCCGTTCCCGCGGCCCGGAGGCAGAAGCTGTCGTCGCCGTGGGACGTGGTGTGGTCGGGCGGCCTCGGGGTGTTCGTCGTGGCGATGGCGGGGAACCACACGCTGTGGGCGTTCGACGCGGTGGCGGGTGCGGTGCGGCTGCTCGCCGGGACGATGAACGAAGGGCTCGAGGACGGGCCGGGGGAGACGGCGTGGTTCGCGCAGCCGTCCGGCCTCGCCGTCGCGGACGACGGGGCGATCTGGGTCGCGGACTCCGAGACGTCCGCGCTGCGGCGGGTCGCGCCCGTGGACGGTGTCGGGGTAGAGGTGCGGACCGCCGTCGGGCAGGGGCTGTTCGACTTCGGGCACCGGGACGGGCCCGCCGCGCAGGCGCTCATGCAGCACCCGCTCGGGGTCGCGACGCTGCCCGACGGCAGCGTCGTCGTCGCGGACACCTACGACGGCGCGCTGCGGCGCTTCGTCCCCGCGCCCGGGACGGACGCCGGTGGCGAGGCGGCCGGGGGCGTCGGCGACCACACGGCCGGCACGCGCGTCGCGGGCGAGATGACGACCCTGGCGACGGGCCTCGCGGAGCCGAGCGGCGTCGTCGTGCAGGCCGGAGCTGCCGCGGACGGGACGCCGCAGGTGCACCTGCTCGTCGTGGAGTCCGCCGCGCACCGGCTCACGCGCGTCGCCCTGCCCGCGGACCTCGCGGGCGAAGTGCTCGACGGCGGCGCCCACCGTACCCAGCGCCCCGTCACCGACGTCGAGGGCGGGCCGCTGCGCCTCGACGTGCCGTTCCTCCCGGCACCCGGGCAGAAGCTCGACGACCGGTTCGGGCCGTCCACCAGCCTGAGCGTCTCCGCGAGCCCGCCCGAGCTCCTGCTCGGCGGCGCGGGCGACGGCACGGACCTGTGGCGCGACCTCGTCGTCAACCCCGAGGTGACCGAGGGCGTGCTGCACGTGACCGCCAAGGCCGCGTCGTGCGACGTCGTGCCGCTCGGCCCCGACGGCGAGCCCGACCCCGACGTGTTCCCCGCCTGCCACCTCGCGCAGCAGGACTGGGGCGTGCCCGTGCGGGTCGTCGACGCCGGCGAGCCCGGCGAGGACCCGACGCTCACCCTCCCGCTGCGCGGCTGACACGGGGACCGGCCGGCAGGCGGGTCAGCCCCAGGTGAGCAGCTCCTCGCCATGGGCGGCCCACGCGCCGACCTCCGCGAGAGGCGTCACGTCACCGGGCGAGCCCTCCAGGGCGACCACCGGGCAGACCGCCGACCGGCCGCCCGCCCGCACCGCCTGCGGGTCCCACGTCACGAGCACGGTGCCGCGCTCCACGTGGTCGCCCTGCGCGACGTGCGTCGTGAAGCCCTCGCCACCGAGCTTGACGGTGTCGATGCCGAGGTGGACGAGGACGGCGCGACCGTCGTCGTGCTGCACGACGAACGCGTGCGGGTGCAGCTTGACGACCGTCCCCGTGACGGGGGCGACGGCCACCCCGCCCTGAGCGTCGTCGGGCTCGACCGCGAGGCCCGGCCCGACGAGCCCCGCCGAGAACACCGGGTCGTCGACGTCGCTCACGTCGACGACGGTCCCCGTGACGGGCACGAGGACGGTCAGGGGCGCCGCCATCAGCGCAGGTCCTCGATGTCGGAGGCGATGTTGTCCGCGTCCGGGCCGACGATGACCTGGATCGCGGCGCCGGTCCGCACGACGGCGATCGCCCCTGCCGCGGTCAGCGCGGCGTCGTCGACGAGCGCCGGGTCCTCGACCTCGACGCGCAGGCGCGTGATGCACGCCTCCAGGTCGACGACGTTCTCGTCGCCGCCGAGGCCGCGGAGGATCTGCTCTGCCTTGCTCACGGGGTGCTCCTCGTGTCCGTCCGGCGGGAGCCGGTCAGGTGTCCCGGCCGGCTGCCGTGCCGGTCGGGTGCGCGGGGTGCGCGGGGTTTCTGATGCCGCGGGCGCCGAGCCGGTCGCCCGGCGCCGGGGGCGCGGTCTGCTACATGAGGTCGGCCAGGTCCGACGCGATCGTGTCGACCTGGGGCCCGACGACGACCTGGACCACCCGCCCGTTGACCATGACTCCGAACGCCCCGGCCTGGCGCAGCAGCGCGGCGTCGACACGGGAGGGGTCCTTGACGAGCGATCTCAGCCGTGTGGTGCACGGGTCGATCTCGTCGATGTTCTCCACCCCGCCGAGGCCGGCGAGGATCGTCGCGGCGCGCTCGGCGTCGGACTGTGTCATCGGTCGTTCCCTTCGGTCGCCCGCGCCGGCACCGGCGCGGGGGAGTGCTCGTCGGTCGGTTCCGTCGGCGTGCGGGGCACGAGCGTCGGGCGGGCCTCGCGGAGCGGCACGAACACGCTGTACCGGTCGCCGCGGTAGCTGGAGCGCGAGTACATGAGCGGTGCGTCGCCCGAGAACGTGCGACGTACCGTCCGCATCACGGCACGCGACGCGCGCAGGCCCAGGAGCTTCTGCTCCTGCACGGTCGCGTCGGACGCGGTGATCGTGTCCTCTCCCCAGCTCGGCGCGAGGCCGCGCTCGCGCAGCGCGCCGTACAGGCTGTCGGGGACGCCGTCGTCGAGCAGGTCGGGTGCGAGGTCGACGGGGATCCACGCCTCCTCGACGCTCATGGGCGAACCGTCGGCGGTGCGCAGCCGCACCACGTGGTGCATCGGGTCGCCGGTCGAGCGCCCGAGCGACTCCGCGACGGACGCCGGTGCGGGCGCCGTGCCCACCTCGAGGATGTCGGCGCCCGGCTCCATGCCGCGGCGTCGCGCCTCCTCCCCGAAGGTCGTCAGGCGCATCTCGAAGTCGGCGCGCGGCGGTGCGACGAACGTCCCGCGGCCCTGCGCCCGTTGGAGCACGCCCTCGGTGACGAGCGCGTCGATCGCCTGCCGCACGGTCATGCGGGACACGCCGAACTTCTCGGTGAGGCTGCGTTCCGAGGGCACGGCGTCCCCGACGGAGAGCTCGCTCGCCACGAGGTCGGCGAGGTAGGCGCGCACCGTGAGGTACTTGTGCTCGCTCGCCTGCGATCGTGACCTGCTCATCGTCGTGCCGTGTCCTCGTCGTCGTGCGTCGGTCTCCACGCGGACCATTCTGTCGTCCCACCTGCGGCGACGTCGGGCCTCGCGCCACGCCGCGCGGCGTCCGTGTGGCCCGGGTCACCTCCGGGGGTTGACACATCATGAGGTCTAGACCACTCTTCCTGCAAGTGGTCCAGACAACCTGGACCGGATTCGTGGACACGACGAGCGGGGGGCCGACCCAGCGGTCCTCGTCGTGCCCACGAACCGGCAACGACGCCGAACGACGTCGCGTCACCGCCGCCGCACGACGCACCCGGCCTGCGCCCCAGGCCCGCCCCAGGAGGAGAACGACACATGACCACCGTCGCCGCACCGACGAGGACGAAGAAGGGGATCCCCGGCTTCGCCCAGCTCCAGCGCGTCGGGCGATCGCTCATGCTGCCCATCGCGTCCCTGCCCGCCGCCGCGCTGCTGCTGCGCCTGGGCCAGCCCGACATGCTCGGAGCCGACGGCGTCGCCGGCACCTTCGCGTGGATGCAGCCCGTCGCCGACGTCCTGAACTCGGCCGGCAACGCCCTCTTCAGCAACCTCCCGATCATCTTCGCGCTCGGCGTCGCCATCGGGTACGCGAAGAAGGCCGACGGCTCGACCGGGCTCGCGGCCCTCATCGGCTACCTCGTCTTCGCGGGCGTCAGCGACTCCCTCTCCCCGTACGTGCTCGGCGAGGCCGCCGAGGGCGAGGAGCAGGCGCTCATCAACTACGGCGTGCTGGGCGGCATCGTCATCGGTCTCACCGCAGCGCTGCTGTTCCAGAAGTACAGCCGCATCAAGCTGCCCCAGTACCTCGCGTTCTTCGGCGGGCGGCGGTTCGTCCCCATCGTCACCGCGGGCGTGTCCGTGCTCATCGCCGTGGTCGGCGCCCTGATCTACCCGGCGTTCGACTGGCTCATCAACGAGCAGATCGGCGGGTTCGTCACCGGCTCGACCGTGCTCGGCGCGTTCGTCTTCGGCACGCTGAACCGCCTGCTCGTCCCCATCGGGCTGCACCACCTGCTCAACTCGCTGCCGTGGTTCCAGTTCGGCGAGTACACCGCCCCGGAGGGGACCGTCGCGAACGGCGACATCTTCCGCTTCCTCGCCGGCGACCCCACCGCCGGCACGTTCCTCACCGGCTTCTTCCCCATCATGATGTTCGCCCTGCCCGCCGCCGCGCTCGCGATCGTCCACACGGCCAAGCCCAAGAACCGCAAGGTCGTCGGGGGCATCATGGGGTCGGCCGCGCTCGTCTCGTTCGTCACCGGCGTCACGGAGCCGCTCGAGTTCGCGTTCGTGTTCGTCGCGTACCCGCTGTACGTCATCCACGCGGTCCTCACCGGCACGTCGATGGCCCTCGTCAACGCGCTGGGGATCCGGGACGGCTTCGGGTTCTCCGCGGGCGTGATCGACTACCTGCTCAACTTCCGGATCGCCGAGATGCCGCTCCTGCTCATCCCCATCGGCCTCGGGTACGCGGTGGTCTACTACGTCCTGTTCCGCTTCGTCATCACGCGCTGGAACCTCAAGACCCCGGGTCGCGAGGACGACGAGACCGACGGCGCCGTCGCGCCGGGCGCCGCCGACGACACCCCCACCGCCGACGTCCCCTCCGCCACCTCGGCTGCTGGTGCTCCCGGTGCCGGGACGGTTGCGACGGACCCCGACCGCGCGACGTCGGACGACCGGACCGCACGGGCCGGCGCCGACGGGGGCACCGCGTGACCGTGGCCGACGACGCGACGCTCGCCCCGGCGTCGCCCGCCCCCCCGGGGCTGACCGGTGTGCCGGTCAGCCCCGGGCGGGGGGCCGGGCCCGTCGTGCGCATGCCGGACCCGGTCCCGGAGCCGGGCACCACCCCGCTGCCCGACGACGCGTCCCCCGCCGACCTCGACCTCGCGGTGACGCAGGTGCTCGCCGCGGTGACGACCGTCCAGGAGGACCTCACCGCCCGCGCCGCGCGTGCCGAGGGCGCGGCCGCCGACGTGCTCGGCGTGACCGCCGCGATGGCGGCCGACCCCGCCCTGGCGCGCGACGCCGTCGGGCGCGTGCGGGACCGGCGCACGACCCCGGCGCGCGCCGTGTGGGACGCGGCGGGCGTCGTCGTCGCGCAGCTCGAAGGTCTGGGCGGGCTCATGGCCGAGCGGGCGCGCGACGTGCGCGACGTGCGCGACCGGATCGTCGCGACCCTGCTCGGCCTCCCCGCACCGGGCGTCCCCGACCCCGGTCACGACGTCGTGCTCGTCGCGGACGACCTCGCGCCCGCGGACACCGCCCAGCTCGACCCCACGCGCGTGCTCGCCGTCGTGACCCGCGGCGGCGGCCCGACGTCGCACACCGCGATCCTCGCGCGGGCCCTCGGCATCCCGGCCGTCGTCGCGGTCGAGGACGCGCTCGCCCTGCGCGACGGCGAGACCGTCCTCGTGGACGGCGGGACCGGCGTGGTCGAGCGCGACCCGGCGCCCGACGTCGTCGCCGCGGTCGCCGCGGCGCGCGACGCGCGCAGGGAACGCCGCCGGTTCGACGGGACCGGCCGGACCGCGGACGGCCGCCGCGTCGAGCTGCTGGCGAACGTCGCCGACGGCGAGGGCGCGCGGGCGGCGGCCGAGGCCGGCGCGGAAGGCGTCGGGCTGTTCCGGACCGAGGTGTGCTTCCTCGGCCGGACCGTCGAGCCGACCGTCGACGAGCAGGTCGCCGCGTACCGCGAGGTGCTCGCGGCGTTCGCCGGGCGCAAGGTCGTGGTCCGCACGCTCGACGCGGGCGCCGACAAGCCGCTCCCGTTCGTCACCGCCGCGTCCGAGCCGAACCCCGCGCTCGGCGTGCGCGGCCTGCGGACGTCCCGCCGCCACCCCGAGGTGCTCGACCGTCAGCTCACCGCGATCGCGCGCGCCGCGCAGGCGGAGTCGGCCCAGGTGTGGGTCATGGCGCCGATGATCGCGACGCCCGACGAGGCCGAGGCGTTCGTCGCCCTGTGCGCCGACCACGGGCTCGACACCGCGGGCGTGATGATCGAGGTGCCCGCCGCCGCGCTCGGCGCGCGCTGGGTGCTCGCCAAGGCCGCGTTCGCGAGCATCGGCACGAACGACCTCACGCAGTACACGATGGCGGCGGACCGAGAGGTGTCCGACCTCGCGCGCCTGTCGACCGCGTGGCAGCCGACCGTCCTCGCGCTCGTCGGGGCCACGGGCTCGGGCGCGGCGCTCAACGGCCGCCCGCTCGGCGTGTGCGGCGAGGCCGCGGCCGACCCCGTGCTCGCGCCGGTGCTCGTCGGCCTCGGCGTGACCTCCCTGTCGATGACGCCCCGCGCCCTCCCCGACGTCGCCGCGGTGCTCGCCGCGACGACCGCGGAGCAGTGCGAGGAGCTCGCGTTCCTCGCCCTCCAGCAGCCCACGGCCGACGCCGCGCGCGCCGTCGTGCGGGAGCGGCTCACCGTCCTGGACGACCTGGGCCTGTGACGCCACCCGCGAGGGAGTACCCCGATAGCGCGAGGTAGTACCGGCGTACTACCTCGAGCGACCGGGGTACTCCCCTCGGGCGCGGGTCAGGCGACCTCGGTGCGCTCCAGGAACGAGGCGAGGGCGTCGAGCGCGGTGGTCGCGTCGTCGCCGTCGGTGTCGGTCGAGAGGACGACCTCGTCCCCGGCGGACACGCCGAGGGTCATGACGCCGAGGATGCTCGCGGCCTCGACGGCGTCGCCGCCCGGCCGGGCGATGCGCACGGGTGCGGGCTGGGCTGCGGCGGTCTTGACGAAGAGGGCGGCGGGGCGTGCGTGCAGCCCCTCGGTGATCGCGACGACGACGGCACGGTCCATGGTGGTTCCTCCGGCAGACAGGTGGTCTGGACCAGTGCATCCTAGGCGATCCGGAGCGGGAACGGGAGAGGGGACGTCCTCGAGATCGCGACCCGGACGACGTCGGCTCCTCACGCAGACTCGCCCCACGAGCGAGGAGCCCTGCGTGATGTGGGGACCGGGCGACGGGTCTAGGGTGACCGGCATGTCAGACGCGACGCCGGCGCGGCCGCCCTCGGACCCGGGGGACCCGCGCATCCACGTCACGCTCTCCACCGCCAGCGTCTACCCGCGGCGCGCGGCCTACGCGTTCCAGGCGGCTGCCGACCTCGGCTACGACGGCATGGAGGTCATGGTCTGGTCGGACGAGGTCACCCAGGACGCCGCGGCCCTGCGCCGGCTGTCGGCGGAGCACGAGATGCCGATCCGCAGCATCCACGCCCCCACGCTCCTCGTGAGCCAGCGGGTGTGGGGACGCTCGCCCGGCCCCAAGCTGCGCCGCAGCGTCGAGCTCGCGCAGGAGGTCGGGGCGAGCACCGTCGTCGTGCACCCGCCCTTCCGCTGGCAGTACCGGTACGCGCGGGAGTTCGAGGACCTGGTCCGTGAGCTCGACGCGACCGACGGCGTGACGATCGCCGTCGAGAACATGTACCCGTGGCGGGGCCGCAAGCGCGAGATGCAGGCCTACCTGCCCGGCTGGGACCCGTCGGAGCACGGGTACGACCACGTCACGCTCGACCTGTCGCACGCCGCCGTGGCGCAGCAGGACGCGCTCGCCCTGCTCGACGTGTTCGACGGGCGCCTCGCGCACGTGCACCTCGCCGACGGCTCGGCGTCGATCAAGGACGAGCACCTGGTGCCGGGGCGCGGCGACCAGCCGTGCGACCAGGTGCTGGCGGAGCTGGTGCGCCGAGGCTGGTCGGGGGACGTCGTGGTGGAGATCGCGACGCGTCGTGCCCGGACGGCCGCCGAGCGTCGCGAGGACCTGGCCGCCTCGTTGTTCTTCGCCCGGACCTACCTCACGCCGGGGCCGCACCCGGCGTACGAGCCGCCGCCGGGGCCCGCGCACCGCCACCTCGACGCGTGGTGACGCCCGGTCGTCCGCCGGGTCGTCCGTCGGACGGGGCCGGGACGGCGTCGTGCCGGGCTCGCCCGTCGGACGAGGCGAGCCCGGCACCTGGTGCCTGACGTCAGGAGCCGTACGGGACGACGGCCTCGTCGGTGATCTCGGACCCGTCGCGCTCGGCGGTGACGGTGACCTGGGCCTCGCCGGCGGGCGCGTCCGCGACGCGCGTGGCGAAGGACTGGTACGCGGACCGGCCGGGGGCGACGTCCTCGAACGTCCGGGTCCCGTACGCGGTGCTCACGGTGATGTCGACGGCGGTCGTCTCCTCGTTGACGACGCGCACGGCGACGTAGTCCTTGCCCGCGAGGGAGCGCAGGTCGGCCTCGGCGGTGAAGGCGAGGTCGTCCCCGGCGTCGACGAGCCCGGACTGCCACTCGGCGAGGTCGGCGAGCTTGCCGCGCAGGTGGTCGACGTCGCCGGACTCGTCCGAGAGGCCCGCGGCGAGCGCGTCGGCCTCGGAGATCGCGGCGACGGCGCCCGCGTGGTCGCCCGCGTCGGCGGCGGCCTCGGCGGCGTCGAGCCGTGCGGTGATCCCCATGAGCGCCTCGGCGTCGGCGTGCCCGGTGCTGTCGTCGAAGCCCTCGACGATGCCGTCGACCTCGCCGAACGTCACGCAGTCGCCGCCGCCGCTGATTACGCCGGCGGTCCACTGGACGCCCTTGAGGACGTGCTCGAGGAAGAGCGGGTCGGTCCACGACGCGTCGGTGTGGCCCGCGCCCTCGTACCAGGAGCGCCCGCCCTCGAAGTTGTGGCACCAGGCGAGCGGGTGGTCCTCGCCCATGGCGTTGTTGCCGGGGGAGTAGGTCGACTCGTCGAGCGTGATGAGGACGTGGACGTCCTCGCGCGGGTTGGTCGTGTAGTTGTACCACTCGTCGAACCGCTCCCACGCGGCGGGCAGGTGCGCGGTCGAGGGGTGGTTCGGGCTCTCGACGCGCATGGTGGCGGTCTGCTGCGCGGGGTGGCTGGCGAACCGGGCGCCGCCGCCGGTGAGCTGGCTGTACCAGGGCACGGTGTGCATGGTGTCGGTCGCGGCGTGCAGGCCGACGAACCCGCCGCCGGAGCGGATGTAGCCCTGGAACGCGGCGAGCTCGGCGTCGTCGAGCAGGCGCGGCGTGGCGGGGTTGAGCGAGTTCGTGTTGTCCACCGGGGACACGAACACGATCGTGGCGTACTGCTGCAGGTCCTGCGTGCTGGTGAACGGCGTGCTGTCCATGGTGAGGTCGGGCTGGCCGGGCGAGCCGGCGCCCCACCAGCCGGACGAGCTGTTCGGCGGGTCCCACACGTCGACGGTGAACCCGTTGTCCGCGCCGAGCTCGATGAGCGCCTGGGTGGTGTTGTCGATGTGGGAGTGCCGGAAGCCGAGCGTCTCGCCGACGACGAGGATCGTGTACGGCTCGTCGGCCGCGGCGACGGGTGCGGCCGGGACGGCGGAGGACGCCGGGCCCGCTGCGGCGAGCGCCACGCCTGCGGCGAGCGGGAGCGTGGCGAGCGCTGCCGTCGTGCGGCGGATCGTCTTTCCGTTGAACAAATGCATGGGGTGCTTCTCCTCGTCTCGGCGATGAGCGGCGGGAGCCGTGGTGCCGCCGCGTCGGTGCGGGCCAGCCACCGCTACCTTTCGTCGTTGGTCGACAAAAGTCAAGGTTTCGGCGCCATATCCGTCGTGTCGTAGGCTCCCGGTCGTGGCCCGCGTCAACGGTCTTCTCGCCGACACGACGCCGCTCCGCACCTCCCCGCCGTTCCGCCGCCTGTGGTGGGGCCTCGGGATCTCGAACCTCGGCTCCCAGCTCACCGTGGTCGCCGTCGGGCTCCAGGTCTACGCGCTCACCGGGTCGTCGCTCGCCGTCGGGGTGCTCGGGGTGTGCGCGCTCGTGCCCCTCGTCGCGCTCGGGCTGTACGGCGGCGCGCTCGTCGACGCCTACGACCGGCGCAAGGTCGCGCTCGCCGCGTCGAGCGCGCTCTGGGTCATCACGGCGCTGATCGCGCTCCAGGCGTGGCTGCACCTCGACTCCGTCGGCGTGCTCTACGGGCTCGTCGCGGCGCAGTCCGCCGCCTTCGCCATCAACAACCCCGCGCGGACCGCGATCGTCCCGCGCCTCGTCGAGCCGCAGCTCCTGCCCGCCGCCAACGCGCTCCAGACCCTCGCCTGGAACGTCGCCCTCACGGTCGGCCCGCTCGGCGGGGCCCTCCTCGTCGCCCTGTGGGGCTACCAGGTCGCCTACACCCTCGACGCGCTGCTGTTCACCGCCGCCCTCTGGGCGGTCTGGCGCCTCCCGGACATCCCCCCGGTCCCCACGCCCGCGACGTCGGGCACGCCGCCACCGCCTGCCCGACGCCGCGGGCGCGCCCGGGTGGTCGGGTGGCGGTCCGTCGTCGACGGGCTCCGGTACCTCGGCACGCAGCCGAACATCCGCACGACGTTCCTCGTGGACCTCGCCGCCATGGTGCTCGCGTCGCCGCGCGTGCTGCTGCCCGCCGCAGGCGTCCTCTGGCTCGGGGGCGGCGAGGCGACGACCGGCGTCCTCACCGCGGCGTTCGCCGTCGGCGCGGTCCTCGCGAGCGCGTTCTCCGGCGGGCTGTCGCGCGTGCGGTGGCAGGGCCGCGTGATCGTGTGGGCGATCACCGCCTACGGCGCGTCGATCGTCCTGTTCGGTCTCGTGCTGCTCGGGGTGGGTGCGACGTCGCCCGGCACCGTCCTCGTCGGGTGGGTCGTCGCGGCGTGCGTCGCGCTCGCCCTCGCCGGGGCCTCCGACGCCGTGAGCGCCGTGTTCCGCCAGACGATCCTCCAGACCGCCGCCCCCGACGAGATGCGAGGCCGCCTGCAAGGCGTCTTCATCGTCGTCGTCGCCGGCGGGCCGCGCCTCGGGGAGCTCGTGCTCGGCGCGCAGTCGACGTGGGTCGGGGAGGCGTGGGCGGCCGTGCTCGGCGGCGTCGCGTGCGTGGTCGTGCTGTGGGTGGTCGTGCGCGCGTACCGGGGCTTCTGGCGCTACGACGCCCTGCACCCCGAACCCTGAGCGTCCCCCGACGAGCGATGCACCCCGGGGCGAGCGATGCACGGAGAAGTGCATCACCCGAGCCGGGGTGCATCGCTCGGGAGCGGTTCGGCGAGCGGCGACCGAGCTCCGCGACCCCCGGATCCTCGTCCAGCTCTGGGGCGAGGCAATGACCGACCCCTCGCTGCGCGCCCTCGCGACCGACGTCGTCCGCCGGATCCGGCGCGCGTTCGAGCACTACCTCACCGTGTGGCACCGCCGCACGAACGGGCTCGACGAGCCGCAGGCGGCGGCGCTCGCGGCCGAGCAGGCCCCGCTGTTCGTCAGCGCCTGCCAGGGCTGCATCATCCAGTCCGGCCTCGTCGACGACTTCGACCGCGAGGCCTACCTCGACGTCCTCGCCCGCCACCTGCCCCGCTGACTCCGGTCGCGCGAGGGACCAGGGTTCTCCCTCGCGCGACCAGGGTTCTCCCTCGGCGTCAGGCCAGGCCGGTGTCGCGGGCGACGATCGCCGCCTGCATGCGTGACGCGACGCCGAGCTTGGCGAGCACGCGCGACACGTGCGTCTTCGCGGTCGCCTCGGTGATGAACAGGTCCGACGCGATGCCCTGGTTCGACAGGCCGCGCCCCAGCGCGGCGAGCACGTCGACCTCGCGCGGTGTGAGGTCCGCGAGCCGCGGGTCCGACGACGCCCGGTCGCCCCGGCCGGACCCGTCACCCGGCCCGGCGTCCGGCCCCTCACCCGACACCGCGCCCGGGTGGGGCGGCCGGCCGGGGCGGGGTGCGCCGTCGGGCACCCGGGTGCCGCCGGGCGCGCGGGCGAACGCCGAGAGGAGGCGTCGCGTCACCTCGGGCGCGAGCACGCCGTCGCCGTCGGCGACGCGTCGCACGGCGTCGAGCAGGGCGGCGGGCTCGGCGGTCTTGAGGAGGAAGCCCGCCGCGCCGGCGCGCAGGGCGCCGTCGACGTACTCGTCGAGGTCGAACGTCGTGAGGACGAGCACGTCGGCGAGGCCCTCGGCCGTGATGACGCGTGTCGCCTCGATCCCGTCGACGCCGGGCATGCGCAGGTCCATGAGGACGACGTCGGGGCGCAGCGCCCGCGCGTTGGTGATCGCCGCGGTGCCGTCCGCGGCCTCGCCGACCACCTCGACGTCGTCGGCCGCGTCGAGCAGGAGGCGCAGCCCGGCGCGGATGGCTGCGTGGTCGTCGGCGAGGAGCACGCGCACCGCGCGCCCCGTCACGTGGCCTCCCGCGGGGCGGGCTCCCCGACGGGGAGGGCGGCGCGCACGACCCAGCCCCCGGAGCCGGAGCCGGTGCCAGAGCCCGAGCCGGAGCCCCTGCCGGGCCCGGCGTCGAACGACCCCCCGAGGCCGTCGGCGCGCTCCCGCATGGTGAGCAGCCCGGTCCCGGCGCTGAGGGGCGCCTCGACGGGTGCCGTCGCGTCGCGGGTCCCGTCGTCGCGGACCTCCAGCGTCACCGTCCCGTCGTGGCGACCGAGCCGGACGGTGACGGGGGATCCGGGGGCGTGCTTGAGCGCGTTCGTCACGGCCTCCTGGGCGATCCGGAAGAGGGCCTGGTCGGCCGCGGCGGGAAGGTGCGACGTCGCGACGCCGTCGGGATCGTCGAGGACGACCCGCGCGCTCGCGCGCGCGGTGTCGAGCAGCGCGTCGAGGCCGGCGAGCCGTCCGGGTGCCGCGACCTCGGCCGTCTCGTCGCGTCGGCCCTCCGTGCGCAGCAGCAGGATCATCGACCGCATCTCGTCCAGCGACGCGACGGCGCTCGCGCGCACCTGCTCCAGGGCGCGGCGGTCGGTCGCGGCGTCGGGCGGGTGGGTGAGCGCCGCGCCGGAGTGGATCGCGATGGTCGACAGGTGGGAGGCGATGACGTCGTGCAGGTCGCGGGCCATGGCGGCCCGCTCCGCGCGGACGGCCTCGTGGCGGTCGAGCTCGGCGATCCGTTCGAGGTCGCTCGCGCGCTGGCGCTCCAGGGCGGCCGTCCGTGCGGCGGCCTCGGCCTCGCGGGCGGCGAGGTCGGCGCGCTCCCCGGCGACCTCGGCGAGCTCGCTCTTCGTGCGCACGTTCGTCGCCCACCACATCGGGACGAGCAGGACGGCCCCGAGCTGCAGCCCCATGAACACGAAGGCGCGGACGTCGCGCGTGACCTCGCCGACGGCGACCGCGCCCACCACCACGACGGCGAGCGACACCCCCCACAACCACGCGCGGGCCCGGGGACGCGTCCACAGCGCCGCGGCGTAGAGGAGGTCCCACAGCACGATCGTGATCGCGAGGCTCCCGCCCCAGCGCAGGTCGACGAGCGTGACGGCCACGCCGCCCGCCAGGGCCAGCATCGGGTGGTGGCGCTTGACGAGGATGAGCAGGCACCCGACGCCGAGCAGCACGACCCGCCACCACGGCGCGGGCGGCTCGACGACGAACGGCGCCCGGACGAGGTCGACCAGCCCGACCTGCAGCAGCACCCACCCGAGCGCGAACGTGACGACGGCCGAGAACGCGTCGTTGCGACGGTCCTCGATCCTCCAGACCTGGGACGCCGACCGCAGCGCCGGGCCCAGCCGGGTCGTGCCGTGCGTGCTCACGGCACCATCCCAGCACACGGGCCGTCCGGGCGGATCGGTCGAAGGAGGTACGGCCGGTCGGGGTGCGCAGCGCGGGCGGGATCGGTCGTTCGCCCGACGACGCGGGGCCGTGGGCGGCGGGAGGCTCGACGGCATGGACCTCCCCCTCGACCTCGGGGCCGACGCCGGCCTCCCGCTCGCCGCGATGGCGGGCGTACTCGTCGTGCTCGCGCTCGTCGACTCGACGAGCTTCGGCACGCTCCTGATCCCGGTGTGGCTGCTGCTCGCCCCCGGCCGCCTCCGCGCGGGCCGCGTCCTCGCGTACCTCGCGACGGTCGCGGGCTTCTACCTCGTCGTCGGGATCGTGGTGATGCTCGGCGCGGGGGCCTTCCTCGACCGCTTCGGCGACGCCCTGGACACCCGGGCGGCGGCGGTCGTCCAGCTCCTGCTCGGGATCGGGCTGTTCGCGCTGAGCTTCCGGTTCGACGGCAAGCGCGCGGCCCGCCGTGCGGAGCAGGCCGCCGCCGAGGGCCGCACGCCCGCGCCCGGTCGACTGTCCCGGTGGCGCGAGCGTGCGCTCGGTATCGAGGCGGGCACCGTCTCCGGGGGCACCGGGCCCGACGGCGCGGTGCGCACCCGCGCGTCCGTCCTCCCCCTCGTCGGGCTCGCGCTCGCGGCCGCCGCGATCGAGGTCGGCTCCATGCTCCCGTACCTCGCCGCGATCGGGATCATCACGACGTCCGACGTCGGGTGGCCCGCCTCCGCGGGCGTCCTCGCCGTGTACTGCGTCGTGATGATCGCCCCGGCGCTCCTGCTGCTCGGTGGTCGGCTGGTGGCGGCACGCGCCGTCGACCCGCTCCTGCACCGGCTCGACCGGTGGCTGACGAAGAACGCCGCCGAGATGACCGGCTGGGTCCTCGGGATCCTCGGCGTGCTCCTCGCGCTCAACGCGTTCGGCCGGCTCGGCTGGACCTGACGAACGATGCGCCCGCCCCGGGAACGGCCGTGGCCCGCCCGGAGGTCCGGACGGGCCACGACCGCGTGCGCGGGACAGGTCAGGCGTGCGTGCCGTTGCTGCCCGACGTCGCGTGCTCGCCGGGCAGCGTTCCGCCCGCGAGGCCCGAGATGAGGGCGTTGATGTCGACCCCGGTGAGCTGCTTGACGACCTCCTGGCCCTCGCCCAGCACGGACGCGACGTTCTTCGTGATGGCGGACGCGCCGTCGGTCGAGACGACCGTCATGCCCTGGATCTTGCCGATCGGTTCGGCCGCCGCGCGGACGATCTCCGGGAGGCGCTCGATGAGCTCCTGCACGAGCGCCGCCTCGCCGTACTTCTTCAGCGCCTCGGCCTTCGCGTCGGTCGCGGCGGCCTCGGCACGGCCCTCGGCCTCGGTCGCGGCCGCGCGGGCCTCACCCTCGGCCTTGATACCGGCGGCGAGCGCCACCTGGCGGTCGCGCTCGGCCTCACCGGCGCGGCGCACGGCCTCGGCGGACGCCTCGGCGTCCTGGATGGCCGCGGTCTTGTTCGCCTGGGCGATGGTGGTGCGCTTGTACGCGTCGGCCTCCGTCGCGGCGTTCGCGGCGTCGCGGCGGGCGTTCGCGTCCTGGACCTCGGCGTACGCCTTGGCCTCGGCGGGCTTGCGGACCTCGATGTCGAGGCGCTCCTGCGTCACGCGGGCCTGCTCGGCGAGCGCCTCGCGCTCCTGCTGCGCGACGAGCCGGTCCTGCTCGGCGCGCGCGAGCTGCCCCGCGGCCTCCGCCTCGGCGTTGGCGCGGTCGGTGTCCGCCTTGATCGCGGCGCGCTTGAGGTCGAGGGCCTTCTGGCGCTCGGCGATCTGCTCGGCGGCGTCGATGACGGCGAACTCCGACGCGCGCTGCGCCTCGGCCTCCGACACCTCGGCGACCTGACGGGCGCGCGCCGACTCGGCGCGGCCCAGGTTCTGCAGGTAGTCCGACCCGGGGGTGGAGATGTCGGAGATGTTGAGGAGGTCGACCTGCAGACCCTGCTCCGACAGGTCCGCCTTCGTCGACTGCACGACCCGGTCGGACAGCCCCTTGCGGTCGGAGATGATCTGCTCGATCGTCATGTCGCCGACGATGGAGCGCAGCGAGCCCTCCAGGGACTCCTTGATGATCTCGGTGAGCGTGCCCTGCTGGGACAGGAAGCGCTGGGCGGCACGACGCACGCCCTCCTCGTCGCCACGGACCTTGAAGTTGATCGACGCCTTGATGGCGATCTTGATGCGGTTCTTGTCCACACCCTCGACGGTGATGCCGATCTGGCGCTGCTCCAGCGAGATGGAGAAGCCCTGCTGGAGGATCGGCCAGACGAACGTGCGGCCGCCGACGACGACCTTCTGCCCGCTGCCCGCGGCCTCCTTGCGGCCCGCGCCGCGACCCACGATGACGAGGGCCTCGTTCGGGGGGACGCGGCGGATGCGCTTGCTGATGAAGATGACCACCGCGAAGAACGCGATGACGAGGGCGACGATCGCCAGGGTGGTGATGAGGTTCGTGTCGTCGAACATGGTCTGCGCCGGGGCGCGGTTCCTTCCGGTCGTGGGGACGGGCGGGTCAGTCGTTGGTGAAGTGGCGGCGCACGCGGACGCGGCTGCCGGACTGCTCGAGCACGACGACGCGGGCACCCTCGGGGATGGGCTCGTCGGACCAGGCGAGACGGCGCTCGAGCTCGTGCGCGGCGTCGAGCGAGACCTCGCCGGTGGACGGGTCGATCGCGGTGGTCGCGGTGCCCTGGACGCCGACGAGCGAGCCGGGGACACCGCTCTCGGAGTCGCGCAGGTGCTGCACGAGGCGCTGCACGACGAGGACGACGGCGAGCGCGACGACGAAGGACCCGACGTAGGCGATCCAGGTCGGCAGGTCGTTCGCGCTGACGATCACGCCGACGGCCCCGAACACCACGCCGCCGACGCCGAGCGACGTGCCCGACAGCGCACCGTCCCCGAGGTCGACGATCTCCCCGACCAGCAGGGACAGGAGCAGGAGGGCGAGGCCGGCGATGCCGATGACGATGAACGCGATCATGCGAGTCCCTTGCAGTACGGGTGTCCGCACGGGTGCCCACCGCCGGTGCCGACGGGGGAAGGTCCTTGTGCGGCGTGTGGAGTTGTCGTGAACGTGCCCACACCCTAGCGTGACCGCGCCCGTACCCGGGCACGCCGACGAGCCCTGTGGATGGGGACCTCTCCCCGGTGGCGGCGACCCGCCCGACGTGGCCCGTCGCTCAGGCGTCGAGCGCGTCGAGGGCGCGGGCGAGGCTCGTGCGCGCGGCGCTCGCGTAACCGGCGACCCAGTCGCCCTCGTAGGCGCGCGACGGGACCTCGGCGGCGAGCAGGCACGCGAAGTAGGCCCGGTACACCCACAGGCGCGCCCATGCCCCGGGATCGCCGGCTCCGGGCGTGCCGTCGCCAAGCCCGAGGTCGTCGCCCGTGGCGGCGTATCCCGCGAGGACGTGCGGGTCGACGGCGCCGGTGCCGAGCTGGTCGGCGCCGACCACCTCCAGGACCGGGTCGCCCCACAGGGCGCGCTCGGCGTCGAGCACCCCGACGATCTCCCGGGTGCTGCCGGGCCCGAGGAGGACGTTGCCGGGCCACAGGTCGGCGTGCACGAGTCGTGGCACCGTGACCCGCGACAGCGCGTCGTGCTGCCGCTCGACGGCGGAGCGGACGCGCTCGGCGGGCAGGTCGACGCCCCACCGGGCCGCGTCGTCGAGGGCGGCCTCGACCATGAGCGAGACGGCCTCCGGCCACGTCGCCGCGGCGAGCCCCGACGCGGGCGCGGGATAGCCGAACGGGGCGTCGGCCCGGCCGCGTCCGACCCGGTGCAGGCGCGCCATGAACGTCCCGAGCTCCCGGCGCACCGCTGCGGTGGCGGGCGGGTCGAGCTCGAGCGTGCTCCACAGCGTGCCGTCGAGGAAGGTGACGACGAGCGCGTCGCCGTCCACGTGCTCGCGGGACGTGTCGACGTGGAGCACCCGCGGCACGGGCAGGCCCGCGGCGTGCGCCGCCCGGTACGCGGCCGCCTCGGTGCCGTGGATGCCGTGCTCGTAGCGCAGCAGCCGCGACGTGTCGGCGGCGGTGACCTTCACGACGACCCGGGGTCCGGCCGGGGCGCCCTCGTGCGGTGCGAGGTCCACCGCGAGGACGCTCGCGAACATGCCGCCGGTCAGCGGCTCCACCCCGACCGCCTCGCCGAGCGGGGCGACGATCGCGGCGGCCTGCGCGGGGGTGACCGGTGTCCGGGTGAGCACCGCGCGAGCGTACCGGCTCAGGGACGTGGCACGTTGCGCAGGTTCGCGCGGGCCATGGACACGACCTCGCCCATGCCGCCGCCGAGGACCTCCTTGCTCATCGCGGCGGCGAAGCCGCGCACCTGACCCGCGGTGATGGTCGGCGGGATGGACAGGGCGCGCGGGTCGGTGACGACGTCGACGAGCGCCGGGCCGGGGCGGTGCAGCGCGTCCTCGAGCGCGCGTCGGACGTCCTTGGGCTTCTCGACGCGCACGGCCGGGATGCCGATCGCGGTCGCGACCGCCGCGTAGTCGACCTGCGGCGACTCGGTGCCGAACATCGGCAGGCCGTCGACGAGCATCTCCAGGCGCACCATGCCGAGGCTCGCGTTGTCGAACAGGACGACCTTGACGGGCAGGTCGTACTGCCGGGCGGTGATGAGCTCGCCGAGCAGCATGGACAGCCCGCCGTCGCCGGCCATCGCGACGACCTGACGCCCGGGCTGCGCGGCGGCGGCGCCGATCGCGTGGGGGAGCGCGTTCGCCATCGAGCCGTGGAGGAACGACCCGATGACGCGGCGCTTCCCGTTCGGCGTGATGTAGCGGGCGGCCCACACGTTGCACATGCCCGTGTCGACGGTGAACACGGCGTCGTCGGCGGCGACCTGGTCGAGGACGTCGGCGACGTACTCGGGGTGGATCGGCGTCGTGCGCTCGACGTTCTTCGTGTAGGCGCCGACGACGCCGCCCATCGCCTTGCGGTGCTTCGCCACCATCTTGTCGAGGAACGTGCGCGATCGGGCCTTGCGCACGAGCGGCAGGAGCATGCGGACGGTCTCTCCCGCGTCGCCGACGACGGCGAGGTCGAGGCGCGTGCGACGTCCGAGGCGCGTCGGCTCGACGTCGACCTGCGCGGTGCGCACCGAGTCGGGCAGGAACTGGTCGTAGGGGAAGTCGGTGCCGAGCAGGACCAGCAGGTCGCAGTCGTGCATCGCGTCGAACGCGGCGCCGTAGCCGAGCAGGCCGGACATGCCGACGTCGAACGGGTTGTCGTACTGGACGAACTCCTTGCCGCGCAGCGAGTGGCCCACGGGTGCGGCGATCTTGTCGGCGAGTGCGATGACGTCGTCGTGCGCGCCGCGCACGCCCGCGCCGGCGAAGATCGTCACCTTCTTCGCGGCGTCGATCGCCTCGGCGAGCTCCTGCACTGCGGCGAGGTCCGGGACGATCCGCGGCCTCGCGGGGCGGCACGCGACGTCGGGCACGGCGGCGGGGGCATCGAGGTCGGCGACGTCTCCGGGCAGGGTGAGCACCGAGACCCCGGGCGAGCCGTACGCGTGGTGGATGGCGGAGTTGATGACGCGCGGTGCCTGGGCCGCGCTGGAGATCATCTCGGAGTACACCGAGCACTCGGTGAACAGGCGGTCCGGGTGCGTCTCCTGGAAGAACCCCGTCCCGATCTGCGCGCTGGGGATGTGGCTCGCGATGGCGAGGACGGGCACGCGCGAACGGTTCGCGTCGTACAGGCCGTTGATGAGGTGCAGGTTGCCCGGCCCGCACGACCCCGCGCACACCGCGAGCTCGCCCGTGACCTCGGCCTCCGCGGCGGCGGCGAACGCCGCCGACTCCTCGTGGCGCACGTGCACCCACTCGATGCCCTTGCCGGCGTTGTCACCGCTGTTCGACCGGTGCACGGCGTCGACGACCGGGTTGAGGGAGTCGCCGACGATGCCGTAGATCCGCTTCACCCCTGCCTCGATCAGCTGGGCGACGAGCAGGTCCGCGACCGTCCGGTCGCGCTTGTCCTGAGGGGATCGGCCGATTCCGAACGGCATGACGTACCTCCACGGGTGGGGACGGGTCGTCCTCCATCGTGCGTCGGGCCGCGCGGCGTCGCAGGGCGAGCGGGCGTCTCGTCGGTCACGTCGCGCCCGTCACCGCGCGGCAGGAGGCTCAGCCGAGGCCGTGCGCGCGGTCGCCCGCGACGGCGGCGGCCAGCTCGGCCTCGGCACGGGCCGAGAACGGGGAGCGGCGCCGTTCGACGGCGCGCGCGGCGTCCTCCGCCGCGAGGTCGGCGTTCACCCCGCCGCCGGCCATGACCCCGGCCGCCGCGGACGCGCCGACCATCGCCGTGAGGTCGCTCGTGTTCCCCGCCGCCCACACGCCCGGCACGGACGTCGCGCCGCGCGGGTCCGCGGGCACGAACCGGCCGCCCATCGGGTGGTCCTCGACCGTCCCGCCGAGCTGCTCGAACAGCTCTCCGCGCGCGACGAACCGCGGCGCGACCGCGAGCGCCCCCACGGCGATCGTCGTGCCGTCGTCCAGCACGACGCCGCGCAGCCGCCCGTCCGCGACGTCCAGGCGGGCGACGCGTCCCTCGACCACGCGCACGCCGAGCGCCGCGAGCTGTTCCCACGCCGCGTCGTCGGGCTCGGGTGCGGTGTGCAGGAAGAGGGTGACGTCGTCGCTGAGCTGGCGCATCAGCAGCACCTGGTGGAGCGCGGCCGGTCCCGTGGCGAGCACGCCGATGCGGCGCCCGCGGACCTCGTACCCGTGGCAGTAGGGGCAGTGGAGCACGTCGGTGCCCCACAGGTCGCGCACGCCGGGGACGTCGGGCAGCTCGTCGACGAGCCCGGTCGCGAGGACGACCCGCCGCGCGCGGACGGGGGTGCCGGACGCGACGTCGAGCACGAAGCCGTCGCCGTCCCGCCGGGCACCGACGACGCGCGCGGCGCGGACCTCCGCCCCGTACGCGGCGGCCTCCTGCCGGCCGGTGGCGAGCAGGTCGCGCGGCGCGACGCCCTCGCGCCCGAGCAGGTTGTGCGCGCCCTCGGCGGGCGCGTTGCGGGGCTCGCCCGCGTCGAGCACGACGACGGAGCGCAGCGAGCGCGCGAGCGTCACCGCGGCGGACAGGCCCGCGGGCCCGCCCCCGACGATCGCGACGTCGTACGGGGTGGTGGTGGTCATGGGTTCTCCCTCGTGAGCGGTGCCCCGTTGAGTGCTGGACATCCGTCGTGTCGAATCGATCCGAGAGCGCAGATCTCCCGCACTCAGCGGAGGGGGCGGCGGGCGGCCCAGAGGATGCGGCCGCTGCGGGCGGTGGGGGCGTCGATGGGTGTGGCGTCGGGCGGTCCGTCCGTGCCCGACGCCGCGTGGCCGGCCCGGGCGAGGAACGCGCCGATCGCGTCCACGTCCTCGGGCGCGAGGTGGTCGGCCAGGTGCTCGTGCTGGCGCTCGAGCGTGGTCCGGACCCAGCGGTCGAGGTCCGGTCCGGGGGTGGGGGCGGCCTCGATCTCGACGCGCTCGACGAGCTCCAGCCCCGCGTCCCGCAGGTAGGGCGTCCAGTCGGGGTAGCGGTTCCACCCGGCCTCGGCCATAGCCCGCCCGACCCGGTCCACGAGGCCCGGCGACCCGACGGACGGCGGCAGGACCGGTGTCGTGCCCGTCATCTCGACGACGGCGGCGAGCCCGCCCGGGACGAGCGCGTCGCGGACGTCGCGGAGCACGCGCGCCGGGTCGGCGACGTGGTGCATCGACGCCGACGCCCAGACCAGGTCCACGGGTCCCACGTCGGGCCACCCGGCGTCGACGTCCGCCTCCACCGTGCGCACGCGGTCCCCGATGCCCGCTGCGTCGACGGCACCGCGCAGCCGCGCGAGCATCGTCGCCGACACGTCGAGGGCGACGACCTCCGCGCCCGGGAAGGCGCGAGCCAGCGCGAGCGTCCCCGTCCCGGTGCCCGCGCCGAGGTCGACGACCGTGCCGGTGCCGGCCGGGGCGAGCGCCGCGACGCGCGCGACCACGTCGTGCAGCAGGTCCGCGAAGACCACGGCGTCGAGGTCGAGGATCTCCGCGCACGCGGCGTCGTCGGGGTGAGCCCCGCCGTGCCCGTGCCCGTGCGCGTGCTCGTGCCCGGGCACGGACGACGGCTCGGTGTGCGCCGGGTCGTGGTGGCCGTGGTGGTGCGTCATGTCTCCACGGTAGGCCGCTTGTGCGCCGATGGCATACAGTCTTGCGCATGACGCAAGAACCGGACCTGGACGCCGTGGTGCGCCAGCGCATCCGCGGGCTGCGGCTCGCGCGCGGCTGGACGCTCGACGCGCTCGCGGCGCGGTGCTACCTCAGCCCGTCGACGCTGAGCCGCATCGAGACGGGCGGGCGCCGCATCGCCCTCGACCAGCTCGTGCCGCTCGCCCGCGCCCTGGGGACGACGCTCGACCAGCTCGTCGAGCCCGTCGACGACGAGGACGTCGTCATCCGGCCCGAGCCCAGTCGTCAGGAGGGCGTCACGACGTGGCTCCTGTCGCGCGAGCGCGCCGGCTCGACGGTCGCGAAGATGCGGATCACGCAGGAGAGGCCGGTCGGCCCGGCGCACCAGCGCGTCCACCCCGGGCACGAGTGGTTCACCGTGCTCTCCGGCACCGCCCTGCTCTACCTCGGCGAGCGGCGCATCCTCGTGCGGGCGGGGCAGGCGGCGGAGTTCTCGACGATGGTCCCGCACTCGTTCGGCGCGCACGACGGCCCGGTCGAGATCCTCACGATCTTCGACCACGACGGCGAGCGCGCCCACCTGCGCGACGCGCCGGCGCCGGAGCGCGCGGACTGACCCCGCGGCGTCGGGCATCCGTGGGCGCCGAACCCCGGGTCGCTCGGCACGACGGGCCGATCCTGACGGACAACCCGGGGTTCGGCAGCGGACCGACGGTCAGCGCGGCGGCGCGACCCGCTGGCGCGTCGCCGTCCGCTGCAACGACCGCAGGGCGGCGAGCGCGAGCACGACGGCGAGCAGGGCCGCCGCGACCACGACCTCGAACCCGGCGTGGGCCCCGGCCGCGTCGATGCGCGACCCCGCGACGGACGACCCGATCGACACGCCCACACCGAGCGACGTCCCCACCCAGGCGAGGCCCTCGGTGAGCTGGTGGGGTGCGACGAGGTTCTGCACGAGGCCGTTGCCGTTGATCAGCGTCGGGGCGATCGCGAACCCGGTCACGAACATCACGGCGGCGAGCACGGGCAGCGACGTGACGAAGAAGAACAGGGTGACGCCCACGGCGAGCCCCACGATCCCGAGGACGAACCGGCGCCACAGCGGCGACACCCAGTGCCGTGCCCCGTAGACGAGGCCCGAGACGAGCGACCCCGACGCGAACACCCCGAGGATGATTCCGGCCGCGCCCTGCTGCCCCTGCTCCTCGGCGAACGCGATCGTGGAGACGTCGGTCGCGCCGAACACGATGCCCATCGCGACGAAGATCACGGCGAGCACCACCATGCCCGTCGACCGCATGGCGGACCG
The DNA here is from genome assembly GCF_020551945.1 of Cellulosimicrobium marinum. GTDB lineage: Bacteria > Actinomycetota > Actinomycetes > Actinomycetales > Cellulomonadaceae > Cellulosimicrobium > Cellulosimicrobium marinum. The sequence goes on from NZ_JAJBZH010000001.1 coordinate 85,127, forward strand.
TTGCCGCACGCCCGGCTCGGGCACGACGAGCGGCGGCTCCGTGGCGCGCTGCGACAGGAACCACAGCCCGCCGACGACCACCGCGACGAGCGGCACGACCAGCCCCGCGGCGGGGGACACGCTCGTCGCGAGCACCGTGGCGAGCACGGGGCCCACGACGAACACGAGCTCGTCGAGCGCGGACTCCAGCGAGTAGGCCGTGTGCAGGCGCGACGGGTCGTCGAGCGCGTACGTCCAGCGTGCCCGCACCATCGACCCGTACGACCCCTGCGTCCCGCCGGCGAGCGCCGCGAACACGTAGAGCGTCCACTCGGGGGCCTCCAGCACGGCGCTGAGGATCAGCCCGCCGAGGCCCACCGTGGTGACGGCCAGCAGCGGGAGCATCACACGGCGCTGACCCACCCGGTCCACGAGCCGCGCGATCTGGGGCGAGCACACCGCCTGCACGACGATGAGCACCGCGGCGACCCGCCCCGCGAGCGCGTACTCGCCGTGGATGCCCTGGATCATGAGGATGGTCCCGATGCCGACCATCGACATCGGCAGCCGGGCGACGAGCGCCGCCGCGGAGAACCGCCACGCGCCCGGTGTGGTCAGGACCGCGCGGTACGGGTTGCGCGACACCGGGGCCGTGGCCGCGGTGCCGCGCCCGGCACTGGGGTCGTCGTCCTCCGGTTCCACCGGGGGGATCGAGGGGTCGTGCGCCACGCAGCCAGTGTCGCACCCGGTGACCACATGGTGGACGATGGGCGCCATGAGCCAGGACACAGCCCCCGACGGTCAGCCCGACGCCACCACCGTCGAGGTCGTCGACACGGGGGACCGTTACGAGGCGCGCACCCCGGACGGCCGCCTCGCCGGGTTCGCCGAGTACGTGCGCCGCCCCGGCGCCGTCGTCGTCACCCACACCGAGGTCGACCCCGCGGACGAGGGGCAGGGCATCGGCTCCGCGCTCGCCGCCGGGCTCCTCGACCAGGTCCGCGCCGCCGGGGACCACGTCGTCCCCCTGTGCCCGTTCGTCAAGGCGTACGTCGCGCGCCACCCGGAGTACCAGGACCTCGTGCAGCACTGAGCCGGTCCGGGCGGCCGACGGCGCCCCCCGACCGGACGCACGACGGCGCGGGTGCGGTCGTGCCGCACCCGCGCCGTCGGGCGGTGTCCCGCGTAGCGGTCAGGAGATGGTGCCGGTCCCGGACCCCTCGAGGCGCTCGTCGTGCAGGAGCTCGCCCTCCTTGTCCACGGGCGTGATGACCGACTCGAACGTGATCGGGGACCCCGCCTGGTACGGGAAGTTCTCACCGTACGAGTACGACTGGCCGGTGCCGAGCGTGTACACGGACGGGTCGCGGAACGCGCCCGTGGCGAGCGCGTCGCGGTTCACGCCCTGCGCCTCGGTGAGCTCGAAGTCGGTGATCGAGTCCATGCCCTGCATGTAGGGCCAGTCGTCGTACCGGGCGTCGGTGTTCACCAGGCTCGACCCGAGGTCGACCGGGTCGCCCTCGTTCGTCACGACGTAGTTCACGTAGACGATCTCGTCGCCCACGTCGATGATCGGCTCGTTGTTCTCCGGGTCCACGAAGTTCCCGGTCTTCGTCGCCTCGACCACGCTCACCTGGTAGACGTCCACGCGCACGTCGCCCACGGTGTAGCTCGCGATCTCCTCGCCGGGCGTCGTCACCGGGTTCGCCCACTCGGGCTGCTCACCGTCGGAGGACGCCGCCTCGGCGTCCTCCTCGGCGGCCTCGGTCTCCTCCTCCGCGGGCTCCGTCGCGTCGTCGGTCGTCTCCTCGACGGCAGGGGTCTCCGTCTCGGCGGGCGCGTCGCCACCGTCGGAGCCGCACGCGGCGAGACCGAGGACGAGGGCGGACGCGACGGCGAGGCGGGCGGTGGTGCGGGCAGGGCGCATGACGGCTCCAAGGTCGGTGAGAGGGTCCGCCGCGACCCTACGTGAGCCCGTCGCCGGGGACGATGGGGTGCGCTCCCCATGAGACGTGCGTCTCGCACCCCCGCGCGCCCGGGGACCTTCGACCTGTTGCGCACCCCCGCGGCGCCGGGGACGCTTCGAGGTATGCGTCGCCCTCCCGTCGCCGCGTCCCGGTGCCGCCCGTGACCCGGCTGCGCGTCGAGCACGCCGACGTCGTCGTCGTCGGCGGCGGGGCTGCCGGGCTGAGCGCGGCGCTCGCCGTCGCGCAGGACGCGGCACGCGCTGCGGCGACGGACGAGGGGAGCCGCGCGCCCGTCGTCGCGCTCGTGTCGAAGGTGTACCCGATGCGCTCGCACACCGTCGCGGCCGAGGGCGGGGCCGCGGGCGTCGTCGGGGACGACGACTCCCTGGAGCAGCACGTCGCCGACACGCTCGCCGGCGGTGCCGGGCTCTGCGAGGAGGACGCCGTCCGGTTCGTCGTGGAGCGCGCGGCGGGGGAGCTGTGGCGGCTCGAGAACTGGGGCCTGCCGTGGAGCCGCACCGACGACGGCCACGTCGCCGTGCGCCGGTTCGGCGGGATGAGCCGCGCCCGCACGTGGTTCGCGGCCGACAAGACGGGCTTCCACCTCCTGCACACCCTCTTCCAGACGTCCCTGCGGTACTCCGGCGACGGCGCGACGATCCGCCGGTACGACGAGCACCACGTGCTCGACCTCGTCCTGGACGACGCGGTCTCACCCGGCTCGGCCGACGCCGACGACGGGCCGGGCGGCCGGGTGCGGGGCGTCGTCGTGCACGACCAGCACCGGGGCGAGCCGCTGCTCCTCGCCGCGCCCGCCGTGGTGCTCGCCACGGGCGGCGCGGCACGCGCGTGGGGCACGAGCACGAACGCGGGGATCGTCACGGGCGACGGCACGGCGATGGCGCTGCGCGCGGGCGCGCCGTTGCGCGACCTCGAGTTCCTCCAGTTCCACCCGACCGGCCTGCCGGGCAACGGCATCCTGCTCACCGAGGCCGCGCGCGGCGAGGGCGGCGTCCTGCTCGACGCCGACGGGCGCCGCTACCTCGCCGATTACGGCCTGGGCCCCGAGACGCCCGTCGGGGAGCCCGTGCCCCGCACGATGGAGCTCGGCCCGCGCGACCGGCTCTCCCAGGCGTTCTGGCACGCCGACCGGGACGGCCGCACGATCCCCACCCCCGACGGCGGCGTCGTGCTGCTCGACCTGCGCCACCTCGGGCGCGCGCGCCTCGCCGACCGGCTCCCGCTCGTCTCCGGTCTCGCGAAGCAGTTCGCCGGCGTCGACCCGGCGCTCGACCCCGTCCCCGTCCGCCCGACGGCGCACTACACCATGGGCGGGATCCGCACCGACGCGCACGGCGCGACGAGGATCGGCGGGCTGTTCGCCGCCGGGGAGTGCGCGTCCACCGGGCTGCACGGGGCCAACCGGCTCGGGTCGAACTCGCTCGTCGAGACGCTCGTCGTCGGGCGGGCGGCGGGCGAGGCGGCGCTCGCGTGGTCGCGTCAGGCGTCCGCCGGGCGGGTCGCGGGCGGGGCGTCGTCGGCCGGGGGCGGGGTCGGCCTGGGGAGCGTGGAGGCGGACGTCGTGGACCGGGCGGCCGCCGTGGCGGACGCGTACCTCGCGATGCGCGGCCGGGGGAGCGAGCCGCCCGCCGCGATCCGGGCCGAGCTCGGCCGCGTGCTCGACGCCGACGTCGGGATCTACCGCGACGCCGACGGCCTGCGCCGGGCGCTCGCGACCGTCGAGGACCTGCGCGCCCGGTACGCCGACGTGCGCGTCGCCGACACCGGCGCCGTGCTCAACACCGACTGGGCCACCACCGTCGAGCTCGGCGCCACGCTGCTCGTCGCGCACGCCGCCGTCCTCGCCGCGCTCGCTCGCGAGGAGTCGCGCGGCGCGCACCAGCGGCTCGACTTCCCGGCGACCGACGACGCCCCGCGCCACTCGGAGGTCCGGCTCGGCGCGGACGGCGCGGTCGAGGTCACGCACGTCCCGGTCGGGCTCCGCGGTACCGGGTGGCCCGCCGAACACGAGGTTGATGTCGTCAACGGGGCCAGAACGGCAGCAACGTCGTTCTCGGCGGGGGAGGGCGCGTGAGCGAGCAGACCGTGCGCCTCGAGGTGGCGCGTCAGGAGCCCGACGGCGCCGCGCACCGCGACGTGTTCGACGTCCCGTTCGACGACCGCACCTCCGTGCTCGACGCCCTCCAGTGGGTCAAGGACCACGCCGACCCCACGCTCACGTTCCGCTGGTCCTGCACGATGGCCGTCTGCGGGTCGTGCGGCGTCATGGTCAACGGGCGCCCCGTGCTCGGCTGCGAGACGTTCGTCCGCGGCTACCGCACGTCGGGGCTCGTCGTCGAACCCCTCGCGCACGCCGAGGTCCTGCGCGACCTCGTCGTCGACACCGACACCTTCCTCGGCAAGCTCGCCGCCGCGCAGCCCTGGCTCGTGCCCGACGGCGCCACCCGCCTCCCCCTCGCCGGGTCGCCCGAGGCCGGTGGCCCGGTGTCGCACGAGCCGGTGTCGCCCGAGCCGGGGGTCGCCGAGGGCGACGACGTGCTCCGGGCCGTGGGGCCGTCGTCGGGCAGCGTGCAGACACCCGGCCAGCTCGCCGCGTTCAAGGGCTTCGCCGAGTGCATCGACTGCATGCTCTGCTACGCCGCGTGCCCCCAGCTCGACGTCGCGCCGGACTTCCTCGGCCCGGCCGTCGTCGCGACGGCGCGCCGCTGGGACGAGGACTCCCGCGACGCCGGCGAGCTCGACCGTGCCGACGTCCTCGACACCGAGTTCGGCGTCTGGCCCTGCATCCAGGTCGGCGCCTGCACTCAGGTCTGCCCGAAGGGCGTCGACCCCGCCCGTGCACTGCGCGACGCCCAGCGCGTCGCGACGGAGACGTGGGACGCGCGGCAGATCTAGGCTCCACCGCGTTCGGCCGGATCGAACGTTCGACGCGACAGAACGTTCGATCGAGCTGTACGGTGATCGCGAGCGAGAGGGGTCGGGATGCCGGCAATCGACGAGATCGACGAACGATTCGAGGAGATCGGCCGCGCGCTTCGGGGTGATCGGATGAGCGTGTACCGCGACGGGCCGCGCGCCACTGTCGAGCTCGACGGTCTCGCTGTCAGCCGTCGCTGGGTGTGGGGCGACGAGAGCGCGTGGGCTGCGATCGCCAACGGCACCGACGAGTACCAGGACGTCGTCGTGATCGATTCACGCATCCCCGCCCACGCGGCGGTGACCGCGCGGCGCCGAGGGGTCTGGTTCGTCGACGCCTGCGGGAACCTTTACGTCGAGGCGCCCGGGATTCGTGTCGACATTCGAGGACGCCGCCCGCCCGGTGGTCGATCTGCCACCAAGCGAACGGTGCGGGCGCGCGAGACGAATCTCATGAGTGCTCGGCGCGCGCAGGTCGTGTTCTGCCTTCTCGCGTGGCCAGAGCTCGTGACCTCGAGCGTCCGGTCGATCGCTGACGCGGCCGGGGTGTCCATCAGTCTCGCGCACAGCGTTGTCGCGACGCTCACGGACGAGAAGCACCTTGTTCCTGGCACCTCGAAGCTCTTTCGTAAGGACGAGCTGCTTGACCAGTGGACCGCGGCGTATCCCTTGGGCCTGGCGCGTTCGTTGGAACTCGGGCAGTTCGTCGGCGAGCCGTTGGTGGAACCGTGGGCCGCCGCGTTCGGCGAGCATGTCCAGGTCAGCGGCGAGGTAGCCGCCGAAGGTCTGCGCGGACCGGGCCTCGTGCTCTATGTCCCGAAGATCGATACCCGGGCAGTTGTCGAGTCCCGCTGGCGCCGACCGGAACCTGGAGCCAGCGGCAACATCGTGGTGCGCCGAAGGTTCTGGAACGAGCCGGAGGCGACGTTCCATCCGCACGCCGAAGGGGATGGGCCCCGAAGTGCACCCCTGCCTCTCGTGTACGCCGATCTCCTGGCGTCCCACGAGTCCCGGCAACGTGAGGTTGCGTTGGCCATGAGAGGAGTCGTCCTTGGACGTGGCGCTTGCTGAGAAGTACCTGCAGAGCTCACCCACAGCGATCGTGCTTCAGGAGCTGGGCAAGGGCTTCCTCGATCCCGTCCCTGTCATGCTCGTCGGTGCGGCGTGTCGGGATGCGTTGCACGCAGGGTGCGGCTTCGACATGCCGTTGCGAGGGACCGACGACCTAGATCTCGGGATCGCGGTGGCCGACTGGTCCGCGTACGAGGCGCTCGTCGCAGATCTCGAGCCTGTCCCAGGTTCTACGTCCGGGATCCGGTATGAGGTCGCGGGGCTGCCGGTCGACATCATGCCTTTCGGTGATGGCGTCGAGGTGCCTGACGGCGTCGTCAACCCGCCGGCCAGACGCCAGGGCATGAGCGTCTTCGGGTTCCAGGACGTCTGGAGCGACGCCACGGAACTCACCATCAACGAGGATCTGCGGGTGTGGCTGCCTAGCATCGGCGGCTACACGCTTCTCAAGCTGCGAGCATGGCTCGACCGCGCTCCACAAGGGCACTACAAGGACGCACCCGACCTGGCGTGCGCGATGTACTGGACCCTTGACCCGGAAGACCTCGGAAACCACACGGATATCGTCATGACTCGTCTCTACGACACGGACGAAGGAATCCAGCTCCTCGAAGAGACCGACTTCGACGATCGCGTCGCGGCCTGTGCGGTTGCTCGTCCGTGACGCGATCGGCGTACTGAGGCCAGAACGCAGGCCAGAGTTGCGGTCCGACTGGACGGCCGGGCCCGAAGACGGCCTCCTGGCCAGCGAGCTCGCAAACTCGCTCCTTCCCGGCTGGCCGACACGAGGGGAGTCGAGACTGCAGGAATTCGCGCAAGCGGTCCGTGCCGCGATGATCGCCGGGTCGTAGTCCTCGTCCGCCAGCCCGGGTGCGGGCTCGACGATGCATCACGGGTCGGACGCGAGGAGTTCGCCGCTCCCGGCGTCGGCATGTGATCGGCTGCCGCCGCAGCCGTTGCGGAGCTCGAACCCCCGCACTTGCGGGTCAGCTTCCGAGCGCCGCGGAGACGACGTCCTTCGCCTCGGCCTGGACCTGCTCCAGGTGCTCGGCGGAGACGAACGACTCGGCGTAGATCTTGTACACGTTCTCCGTGCCGGACGGGCGGGCGGCGAACCAGGCGTTCTCGGTCGTGACCTTGAGGCCGCCGATGGCGGCGTCGTTGCCGGGCGCGTTGGTGAGCTTGGCGGTGATCTCCTCGCCCGCGAGCTCGGTCGCGGTGACCTGCTCGGGCGAGAGCTTGCCGAGCGTCGCCTTCTCCTCGAGCGTCGCGGGGGCGTCGACGCGCGCGTACCAGGACTCGCCGTACCGGTCGACGAGGTCGCGGTGGTGCTCCGACGGCGACCTCCCGGTCGTCGCGAGGATCTCCGACGCGAGGAGCGCGAGGAGCAGGCCGTCCTTGTCGGTCGACCACACGTTGCCGTCGGTGCGCAGGAACGACGCCCCGGCCGACTCCTCGCCGCCGAACCCGACCGACCCGTCGAGCAGCCCGGGGACGAACCACTTGAACCCGACCGGGACCTCGACGAGCCGACGCCCCAGGCCGCCCGCGACCCGGTCGATCAGCGCGGACGACACGAGCGTCTTGCCGATCGCCGCGCCGTCGGCCCACCCCGGCCGGGCGCCCCCGTAGAGGTACTCGATCGCGACGGCGAGGTAGTGGTTGGGGTTCATGAGCCCCGCGTCGGGGGTGACGATGCCGTGCCGGTCGGAGTCGGCGTCGTTCCCGGTCGCGACGTCGAACGGCGCGCCACCGGCCGCGTCGCCCGTCATCCCCGCCACGAGCGACGCCATCGCGTACGGCGAGGAGCAGTCCATGCGGATCTTGCCGTCCCAGTCGAGCGTCATGAACGACCAGCGCGGGTCCACCTGCGGGTTCACGACGGTGAGGTCGAGCCCGTACCGCTCGCCGATCGCGCCCCAGTACTCGACGGACGCACCGCCGAGCGGGTCGGCGCCGATGCGCACGCCGGCAGCCCGGATCGCGTCGAGGTCGAGGACGTTCGCGAGGTCGTCGACGTACGTCGTGAGGAAGTCGTGCCGGTGCACGTGCTCGGACCCGAGCGCCTGCTCCAGGGGGACACGGCGTACCGCGCCGACGCCGGTCCGCAGGATCTCGTTCGCGCGGTCGGCGATCCAGCCGGTCGCCTCGGACCCGGCGGGGCCGCCGTGCGGCGGGTTGTACTTGAAGCCGCCGTCGCGCGGCGGGTTGTGCGACGGCGTGACGACGATCCCGTCGGCCAGGCCGGGCCCGGTGGTGCGGACGCCCTCCGCGGTCGCCGCGCCGTTGTGCAGGAGGATCGACTGCGACACCGCGGGGGTCGGGGTGAACGAGTCGCGTGCGTCGACGAACGTCTGCACGCCCGCGGCGGCGAGGACCTCCAGCGCGGTCTGCCACGCAGGCAGCGACAGGGCGTGCGTGTCCCGGCCGATGTAGAGCGGGCCGTCGGTGCCCTGGGAGCGGCGGTACTCGACGATCGCGGCGGTGATCGCGACGATGTGCGCCTCGTTGAACGCGTGGTCGAGGCTCGACCCGCGGTGCCCCGACGTGCCGAACACGACCTTCTGCGCCGGGTCGTCGACGTCGGGGGCGAGGTCGTAGTAGGCGCTGACGACGGCGTCGACGTCGATGAGGTCGGAGGGCTGGGCGGGCGTGCCGGCGCGGGGATCCATGGGGTCGATCCTGCCAGGGTGCGACCGCGCACGTCAGCCGGAGCGGCTACGTCGCGGGGTCAGGGTCCTGCGCCGTCGCGTTGGCGCGGTCGATCGCCATCTCGACGGCGTCCAGGAGGCGGTCGAGGCTCGGGCCGAAGGGCCCCTGCGGAGCGTCGAAGCCGCCGCCGACGTAGATGCGGGTCATGGCGGGGTAGCGCTCGACGTCGAACCAGTCCTCCCAGAACGAGCCGAGCGTGGTCCAGTACTCGTCGTTGCCGATGCCGGTGGCGTCGCTCTCGGCCGTCTCGGCGACGGTCGAGCGGGCGAGGCCCTGGACGTAGTTGTCGACGAGCCCGAGGGTCTCGGCGACCTGCACCTCCGACAGGCCGGTGTCGATGATGCTCCGCAGGCCCGCCTCCTGGGCGTCGAGGACGTGGGGCGCGAGGGGCGCGCGCCACATGTTGGTCTGCAGGACCCAGGGGTGGCGCAGGTAGAGGTTCCACGTCTCGTGGGCGTACTGGGTGAGCGCGGCACGCCAGGGGGCGCCCGGTTCGGGGAGGTCGAGCTCGGCGTAGGCACGGTCGATCATGAGGTCGACGAGCTCGGTCCGGCCGGGGACGTACGTGTAGAGCGACATCGCGCCGACGCCGAGCTCGGTGGCGACCCGCCGCATGGAGAGGGCGTCGAGCCCGCCCTCCTGCGCGACGGCGATCCCGGCGTCGACGACCTCGTCGAGCGTGAGGCGGGCCTTGCGCCCGCGGGTGGCGGGGGCGGGCGGGTCCCACAGCAGGGCGAGGCGGCGTGTGATCTCGGGGGTGCGCACGACCTCGGTGAACTGCTCGCGGGCGCGCTCGGCGGCGTGGACGGCGGAGGTCACGCCGGCGTCGGCGGCCGCGACGACGCCGCGCGGTCGCCCGGTCCCGGCGGGCTCGTCCGTGCGGTCTTCCGTGCTGGTCACGTGGCCATCCTCCCCGACTCTCGCCGGCGGCCCTCGTCGGAGGGCGGCGAGAACAGGCCTGCGTTTTTCCGTACACCGTATGCTAACGTGGTCGAGCATATTCCGGTACGGCGTACGAAAGGGTGGCTCCGGTGATCCGAGCCCGAGGCCTGACCAAGACCTTCCACCGCAAGAAGGAGACCGTCGAAGCCGTCAAGGCGATCGACGTCGACGTCCGCGAGGGCGAGCTCGTCGCCTTCCTCGGCCCCAACGGGGCAGGCAAGTCCACGACCCTGAGGATGCTCACCAGCCTCCTCGAACCCACTGCCGGCACCGCCGAGGTCGCCGGGTACGACGTCGCGCGCCACCCCGCGCACGTGCGCTCGCGCATCGGCTTCATCGGGCAGGGCAACGGCGGCGGCTACTCCTACCGCGTGCTCGACGAGCTGCACAACCAGGGCCGGTTCTACGGCCTGCCGCCCGCCGAGTACTCGCGCCGCGCGGCCGACCTCCTCGACGCGCTCGACCTCGGCGGCCTCGAGAAGCGCACCGTGCAGTCGCTGTCCGGCGGGCAGCGACGCCGGCTCGACGTCGCGCTCGGGCTCATGAACCACCCGCCCCTGCTGTTCCTCGACGAGCCCACCACCGGCCTCGACCCGCACGCCCGCGCCAACCTCTGGGAGCACATCTCCGCGATGCGCGAGCGGTACGGCATGACCATCGTCCTCACCACGCACTACCTCGACGAGGCCGACGACATGGCCGAGCGCGTCGTCGTCATCGACCACGGCGAGATCATCGCCGACGCCACGCCCGACGCCCTCAAGCGCGACCACGCCGACGACGTCATCACCCTCACCGCCGCCCCGTTCCCGGGCGACGCCGCAGCGCAGGCCGGGGACGCGGCGTCGGGCACCACCGCGGTGCCCGACGCCGCGGCCCGCGTCCGCGCGACCCTCGCCCCCGACGTCGGCGAGGTCGAGACCACCGCCGGCCCCGACGGCGCCACCACCGTCCGGATCTCCACCACCCACGGCGCCGACCGGCTCCCCGAGGCGATCGAGTCGCTGCGCGTCGGCGGGTTCGCCGTGCGGTCCGCCGAGCTGCGGCAGGCGAGCCTCGACGACGTGTTCCTCAACCTCACCGGACGCTCCCTGCGAGAGGAGGCGGCGTGATGGCCACGACGACGCAGACGACGGGCGCGCCCGCCGCGACCCGCACCGACCCGGCGCTGCGCACCGGCGCCGCGAAGTTCTTCGCCGACACGTGGGCCGTGTTCGCGCGCGAGATCCTGCTCGTGCTGCGCGACCCCTTCACCCTGATCTTCTCCCTGCTGCAGCCGCTCGTGTTCCTCGGGCTGTTCGGGCCGCTGCTCACCGGCGCCGTCGGCGGGTCGTTCGGCGGGGGCGACGGCGCGAGCACGGCCGACACCCTGCAGTGGTTCGTGCCCGGCGTGATCGTCATGATCTCGCTGTTCGGCACGTCGATGAGCGGGTCGAACCTGCTCTACGAGTTCATGACGGGCTCCTACGAACGCGTCCTCGCGACACCGCTGGACCGGTCCGCGATCCTCGTCGGCCGCTCCCTCAAGGAGTTCGCGCCCCTCGTCGTGCAGGGCCTCATCATCGCGCTCGTGTGCGTGCCGTTCGGGTTCACGCTCTACCCGCTGCACCTGCTCGCCGGCCTGCTGCTGCTCGGGCTGTTCGGCATCGGCGTCGGCGCGCTGTCCATCGCCCTCGCGCTCGCCGCGAAGAACCGCGAGTGGCTGTTCTGGGGCGTGCAGCAGACGCTCCTGTTCCCCCTGCTCATCCTCTCCGGGATGATGCTGCCGCTCGAGGCCGGCCCCGCGTGGATGCGCACGGTCGCGCTGTTCAACCCGCTGACCTACGTCGTCGACGCCGAGCGCGCGCTCCTCGCCGGGTCGTTCGCCGACACCGACGTGCTGTGGGGCTTCGTCGCCGCCGCCGTCACGTGCGTCGTCGGGCTGTGGGTCGGCATCCGCCGCACCCGCAGGACCGTCTGACCAGTCTGACCCGAGGGGAGCCGCGGACAGGGGCTCTCCCACAGGACGGCGCCGCCCGCGGCGACGGAGGCCCGGGCGTCGAGGACGCGCTGGTTGGTGCTGCCGCGGAACGCGAGGGTGCGGTCGCGTCGCGCGACGTCGAACGGGCCGTCGACGAGCACGTCGACCTCGGCGAGCAGGGCGCGCCGGTCGGGCGGGCCGGCGAGCAGCTGCTCGACCGTGAAGCCCGTCCAGCACCACACGTCCTTGCGGTCGCCCAGCTCGGCGCGCACGCGGTGCACGAGACGCAGGCAGACCTCCGTGTTGAGGAACGGCTCCCCGCCGAGCAGGGACAGGCCCTGCACGGCAGGGTGCGCGAGGTCGGCCAGCACGCGGTCCTCCAGCGCGCCGTCGTACGGACGCCCGTACCGGAAGCTCCATGCGGCCTCGTTGAAGCAGCCCTCGCACGCGAACAGGCACCCGCTGACGTACAACGAGCAGCGCACGCCCTCGCCGTCGACCACGACGAACGGCTGGTAGCCCGCGACGTGCCCCCGGCTGACGCGCTCCGAGCGCCAGCCGGGCCCGGGGGTCCGGGCCACCGTCTACACCCGGGCCGGTGTCGTGCCCGACGCCGCGGGGTCGCCGGCCGCGGCCGGGTCACCGAGCCGAGTGGGCCCGGCCAGGTGCTTGACCCGCGCGGAGATCTCCGCGTGGCGTCCCGGGACCATGGGGCGCTGCTGCGGGTTGCCGAGGTAGCCGCAGGTGCGCTTGACGACGTCGCACGTGCGCGGGTCGGTGGTGCCGCACCCGGGGCAGGCGAAGCCGCGCGCCGTCGGCTCGAAGTCGCCCGTGAACCCGCACGCGTAGCACCGGTCGATCGGGGTGTTCGTGCCGAGGTAGCCGACGCGGTCGTACGCGTAGTCCCACACCGCCTCCAGGGCCTTCGGGTTCTGCCGGAGCACCGGGTACTCGCAGTAGTGGATGAACCCGCCCGAGGAGTACGGGACGTACTCGGCCTCGAAGTCGAGCTTGTCGAACGGTGTCGGGTCCTTGCGGACGTCGTAGTGGAAGCTGTTCGTGTAGTAGCCCTTGTCGGTGACGTCCGGGACGCGGCCGAACCGCTCCGTGTCGAGGCGGCAGAACCGGTCCGTGAGGCTCTCGCTCGGCGTCGCGTACACGGAGAACCGGTAGCCGTGCCGCGCGGTCCACGCGCTGGCGTGCTCGTGCAGGGTGCGCAGGACGTCGAGCGTCAGACCCTTCGCCTGCGGGTCGTGCTCCCACGCGCCGCCGTGGAACGCCGCCGCGACCTCGTACAGCCCGATGTACCCGAGCGACACCGTGGCGCGACCGCCGCGGAAGAGCCGGTCGACGTCGTCGTCCGGTGCGAGGCGCTGCCCGAACGCCCCGTGCTCGTAGAGGATCGGGGCGTTGCCGGGGGTCGCCTCGCGGCAGCGCTCGATGCGGGCCACGAGCGCGTCGTGCACGGTGTCGAGGCGCTCGCCGAGGATCGTCCAGAAACGGTCCAGGTCGCCGCCCGCCTCCAGCGCGACGCGCGGCAGGTTGAGCGTCACGACGCCGAGGTTCATGCGCCCCTCCGCGACGTCGCGGCCGTCCTCGTCCTGCCACCCCTGGAGGAACGACCGACAGCCCATCGGGACCGTGAACGAGCCCGTGAGCTCGACGATCCTGTCGTAGGACAGCACGTCCGGGTACATGCGCTGCGTCGCGCACTCGACGGCGAGCTGCTTGAGGTCGTAGTTCGGGTCGCCGGGGTCGAGGTTGACGCCGCGGCGCAGCGTGAGGACGAGCTTGGGGAAGATCGCCGTGCGGCCCTCGCGCCCCAGCCCGCGGATCCGGATGTGCAGGATCGCGCGCTGGATCTCGCGCTCGAACCATCCTGTGCCGAGGCCGAACCCGACGGTCGTGAACGGCGTCTGACCGTTGGACGTGAACAGCGTGTTGATCTCGTACTCGAGGCTCTGCATCGCGTCCTCGACGTCCTTGCGGGTCCGGGTGCGCGCGTACTCCTCGTGCTGCGACGGGTCGGGGATCCACCGCTCGGCGTCGGCGAGGTGCTTCGCGAGGTTCTTCGCCGCGTACGGGGCGAGGAGCTCGTCGATGCGGTTGACCGAGCAGCCGCCGTACTGGCTGGAGGACACGTTGGCGATGATCTGGCTGATCTGTGCGGTCGCCGTCTGGATGGACCGCGGCGGCTCCACCTCGGCGTTGCCGATGCGGAACCCGTGCTCGAGCATCTCGCGGAAGTCGACGAGGCAGCAGTTCGTCATCGGCGCGTAGGGGTGGTAGTCGAGGTCGTGGAAGTGCAGGTCGCCCCGCTCGTGGGCCCGTGCCACGTGCGGGGGGAGCATGCGCAGCCCGACCACCCGGCCGACCGCACCGGCGGTGAGGTCCCGGTGGGTGGTGAAGACCTCGCTGTCCTTGTTGGCGTTCTCGTGGACGACCCGCCGGTCCTTGCCGAGCAGCCGCCCGACGGCCCGGTCGAGGTCCGCGGCGCGGGTGCGCGGGGCGTCGTCGTGGTCGTCGCGGGCGATGCTCCAGGGCGGTGCGGTCGGTTCGAGCCTGGTCGTGCTCATGGTGCACGTCCCCCTCTGCCCACCGGGTTCTCGTCGCCGTCGTGCAGGGGTTGCTCGACGGGCCGCGACCCCACATGTGGGGTCTGGATCACGGTGGCGCCACCATATCTAGTTCCCGGGCGGTGCAAGGACGGATCGTCGGCGCGGCGGCGCGCTCGGGACGGTCGAGGTCGTCGGTCCCGGCCCGGCGGGACGAAGGGCCCGGGGCGGGCGGGACCTCCGGCGGGCCGGGGCCCACGGTCCCACGGCTAGCCTCGGGTGGTGTCCCGACGTCCGCCCGGCTGGGTGCCGAACCAGCACGGCGCGTGGCCGATGCTCCTCCTGCCGTTCGTGGTCGGGACGGCGCGCGGGATCCAGGACGCCGGCTTCCGACCGACGACCGTCGCGCTCGGCGCCCTGTGGCTCGTCGGCTACCTCGCCTACTTCGCGGCAGGGCTGTGGCTCAAGTCCCGCCGCCGGCCACGCTACCGACGCCCGATGCTCACCTACGGGGCGGTCACCGTCGCGCTCGGTGCCGTCGTGCTCGTCCTCGACCCGGCCCTCGCGCTCTGGGCGCCCGCGTTCCTCCCCTTCCTCGCCGTCGGCCTGTGGGCGTCCGCGCAGCGCACGGAACGGTCCGTGGCGGCAGGCGGCGCGCTGACGGTCGCCGCGTCGCTCATGACGGTCGTCGCGTACGTCGCGTGCCGTCCCGCGGGCGCGGCGGTCCTCGACGTCCCCGGCGTGCTCTGGCTCGTCGCCGCACTGCTCCTCGCGTACCTGTTCGGCACCGTGCTGTACGTCAAGACGATGATCCGCGAGCGCGGCGTGCGGTCGTACGTCGTCGGCTCGGTCGCCTTCCACGCGGGCGTCACGGTCGCGGCCGCAGCGCTCGCCGTCGTGCACGACCCGTCGTGGTGGTGGGCGACCGCGTTCCTCGCCGCGGCGACGGCGCGCGCCGCCGTCCTTCCGGGTCGCGCGCTGAGCCCGCGGGTCGTGGGGGCCGGCGAGATCGTCGCGACGGTCCTCCTGCTCGGGGTCGCGCTCGTCGTGCGGTAGCGCGCACCGCACGCGGTGGTTCACTGGGCGGGTGCCCGACGACGCGCCCCTCACCCTCGCCGACCTCACCGAGCGCGTCGAGGCGGTCTCGGCCCTGTACGCGCGCAAGTTCGCCGTCGAGCGCGACGCCGACTGGTTCATGCTCAAGCTCGCCGAGGAGGTCGGCGAGCTCACGCAGGCGTTCCTCGCCGCGACGGGCCGCTCCCGGCCCCGCGGGGACGGGCCGCGTGACGGTGCCGTGCCCGACGACGCGGGGTCGCCCCTCGCGGACGAGGTCGCCGACGTCCTCGCGCACCTGCTCCTGCTCGCACGATCCCAGGGCGTCGACGTCGACGCGGCCGTGCGGCGCAAGTGGCTCGCGTGGGAGGCAGAGCTCACCGGTCGATCGCCGCGGCGATGACGCGGGCGCTCGCGGCCGCACCGTCCTCGCGGGCGTAGTCGTCGCGGACACGGTCGGCCGCGGCGCGGAAGCGCGGCTCGGTGAGGAGGCGCGTCACGGCGTCGGGCAGGGCGGCCGTCCCGGCGTGCTTCGGGGAGAGCGCGAGGGCGTTGCCCTGCCGGACGCACACGTCGACGTTCCACACCTGTTCGGGCTGCAGGCCCATGCCGACGAACGGGACGCCCGTGGCGCACGCCGTCTGCACCGTGCCCTGGCCGCCGTGCAGCACCGCGGCGTCCACGAGCCCACCCAGGAGGTGCGCGGGCAGCAGGTCGGTGACGTGGACGTTCGGGGGCAGGGCGTCGCCGTCGCGCAGGTAGTGCGCGACGGGTGCGACGACGTGGACGGGGAGGCCGCCGAGCCGTCGCGCGGCGGCGAGCGCGAGGTCGCGGCTGGCCGACGACCCGAGGCCGAGGTAGACGAGCGGCTCGGGTCGAGCGGCCAGCTCGAGGACGACGTCGGGAAGCGGTGCGTCGAGGTGGGCGAAGACCGGTCCGACCCTCTCGTAGCCCGCGGGGAGGGCGTACCCCTCCAGCTCGGACGGCAGGACCGTGAGCAGGTTGTGGTCCGCCTCCAGCAGGGACACCACCGTCCGGAGCGGGGAGACGCCGTGCGCGCGGGCGACGGTGGCGAATGCGCGGGGCGCGAGAGGAGCGTGGTTGTAGGCCCACCGCAGGGCGGTCGTCGCGGCACGGTCGAGCACGCGCGCGGCGCGGCCGGTGCCGGTGACGAGGCCGAGGCGTGCCGTCTGCTCGACCTGGGGCCGCGTGAGGGCGAACGGGACGGGGTAGAAGAGCGGCACGCGCTCGGCACGTGCCGAGATCATGGACGTCGGGTTGGTGCCGATGACGACGGCTGCGGCCCCGACGTCACGGATCAGCGCGCGTTCGGCGTCGACTCGCGCCCCCACGAGCTCGACCGTGAACGGGTTGCGGAGCGTGCGGCCCTGGTCGAACCGCAGCGCGAGCGCCCGCTCCTCGGCCGTGAGTGCGGGGCGCTGGGGCCGGTAGTCGAACCCGGCCTCGACGACGAGATGGGCGAAGTCGTCCTCGTAGCCCATGAACACCGGGGTGTGCCGGGTGGGGAGGGCGTGCGCCACCTCGATCATGCGTGTCACCTCGGCGAGGTTGAACGTGATGGGGCAGAAGACGACGGTGGCCACGGCAGGTCCTCTCGGTCGGGGCCGTCGGGGCGCAAGGCTCTGCGCAGGACCGTACGCCACGACCGAGGCGGACGGGTTGACCTTGACGTAGCGTCAACTTCTAGCGTGGTTCTCGCTGTCGCACGGTGCGGCAGCGACGTCCGACCCCGCGAGGGAGGAGCACCCGTGGCGACGAGAGCACCGGCCGACTGGTCGGTCCAGGAGGTCGCCCGGCTGGCCGGCACGACGAGCCGCACGCTGCGTCACTACGACGCGATCGGGCTGCTCCCGCCGACCCGCGTCGCGTCGAACGGCTACCGCCACTACGACGCCGACGCGCTCGTGCGGCTCCAACGGATCCTGCTCCTGCGCGACCTCGGTCTCGGGCTCCCCGCGATCAAGGACGCACTCGACGGCCCGGGCGACCGGGCGGCGTCGGGCGCGGGGGAGCGAGGACCGCAGGTCGAGGCGCTGCGCGGCCACCTCGGGTGGCTGCGTGCCGAGCGGGAACGGCTGGCGCGGCAGATCGCGTCGGTCGAGCGGACGATCACCACGATGGAGGGAGGGGGCGAGCTCATGGCGGACGACATGTTCGACGGGTTCGACCACACGCAGTACAAGGACGAGGTCGAGGACCGCTGGGGCAAGGACGCGTACGCGCGCGGCGACGCGTGGTGGCGCGGCCTCACCGAGGCGCAGAAGAAGGAGTTCCAGGACGACGCCGCCCGGCTCGCCCAGGACTGGGCGTCGGCGGCCTCGGCGGGCCTGGACCCCGCCTCCGCGGAGGGGCAGGGGCTCGCGCGACGGCACGTCGAGTGGCTGGGCCGGGTCCCCGGGACGCCCGGGGCGGGTGCGGCTCCGGTGAAGGAGTACGTCGTGGGCCTCGGGGAGATGTACGTGGCCGACGAGCGGTTCGCGAGGAACTACGGCGGCGTGGAGGGCGCGACGTTCGTGCGCGACGCGCTGCGCGTCTACGCGGACCGCGAGCTCTGACCGGACGACGGCCCCGTGGCCCCTGCGGGGTCACGGGGCCGACGTGCGTCCGGACGCGTCCGTGGCGGCGCCGAGCAGTGCGGCGAGGGTGCGGACGGCGTCGTCGCGCGTGAGGCGCCCGGCGAGGACGGCGTCGCAGAGGCGGTCGGCTGCGCCGAGGAACGCGACGACGACGGGGAAGGCGGCGGGCTCGTCGAGCCCGAGGACCTCGGCGGCGACCTGGGCGTAGCGGTCGGCGGGGTCGACGCGGGGTGCGCCGTCGTCCCCGGCGGCGACGAGGGCCGCGCCGATCTCGTCGTGGAGCGCGCCGTCGTCGAGGCAGCAGTCGAGGTAGGCGGCGCTCAGCGCGTGGGCACGCTCGGCAGGGCCGGGTGTGGCGCCGTCAGGGCCGGGGGTCGCGAGCCGTGCGAGGACCTGCTCCTCCTGCGCGGTGCCGATCCGCGCGTGCATCGCGCGCAGCAGGCCGGTGAGGGTGCCGAAGTGCTGGTAGGCGACGGGCTTCGTCACGCCGCCGGCGGCTGCGACCCTCGCGAGAGTGAGGGAGCCGACGCCGTCGGCGCGGGCGAGGTCGACGGCGGTGGCCAGCAGGTCCTCGCGGCGCGCTGCCGCACTGACCCGGCGTCGCGGGGCGGTCGTGCTGTGCGCGGTCGTGTGCTCGGTCGTGTGCTCGGTCATGGGCACCTCCGCGCCGAGTGTAGGCTACCGGTCGTAACTTACGGTTGGTAACAAGGAGGTCGAGCATGGGTCGGGCACGCAGCGTGATGGTCGTCGGCGGCTACGGGGTGGTCGGGACGGCCCTGTGCCGCCTCCTCGCGGACCGGCACCCCGACGTCCGCGTCGTCGTCGCGGGCCGCCGCGTCGAGGTGGCCCGGGCGCTCGCCGACACCCTCCCCGGCGCGACCGCCGCCCACGTCGACCTCGACGCCCCCGACCCGCTCGCCGGCGTCGACGTGCTCCCCGACGCCGTCGTCGTCGCCGTCAACGACCACTCCGACCACCTCCTGGTCAGCGCCGCCCGCCGCGGCGTCGCCGTCGTCGACATCACCCGGTGGTGGGACCGCGTCGAGGACGCCCACCGGGCCCTCGCCGACGTCGACACCACCGCCCCCGTGGTGCTCTCCTCCGGGTGGATGGCGAGCACCGCGGCGCTCGTCGTCGCCGCGGCCCGCCAGGGGAAGGGCCCCGCGGCCCACGTCGACGTCGACGTCCTCCTCTCGACGCAGGACGCCGCCGGACCCGACTCCCTCACGTGGTTCGTCGACGTGCACGCCGCCTTCGCCGTGCGCGACCACGGGCGCGACCTGGTCGTCCGCGGCTCGACCTCACCGCGCACCGTCACGTTCCCGGGCGGGACGCGCGCCCGCACCCGCCGCCTGCGCAGCCCCGAGCACCGCACCCTCGTCGACTCCGGCCACGCCGACGGCGTCGCCGTCCGCATCGCGTTCGACGACCGCGTCGCCCAGACCGCCCTCACCGGCCTCGTGCGCAGCGGCCTCTGGGCGCGCCTGCCGCGCGCCACCCGGCTGCGCCTCCTGCGCGACCCGCGCGCCACCGGCACCCGACCCCACGAGATCGTCGTGACCGTCGAGGCGGACGACGTCGAGCGCCACCACGTCGTCGACCCGCAGGGGCAGGCCCACCTCACGGCGGCGGGCGCCGCCACCCAGGTCGAGCGCGTCCTCGGGCTCCGGGGCCGTCCCGTGCCCCCGCCGGGCATCTCCTACCCGGAGCAGGCGCCCGACCCCGAGCGCGACCTCGCGACCCTCGCCGACCTCGGCGTGCGCCTCGCCCGCGCCGTCCCGGAGCGACGCTCCCGCGCGCGATCCACCGCCTCTCACTAGCCTGAGAGGACGGCGGGCCGCCGTCCGCCACGAGGCAGCCGAGGGAGGCAGCCATGGGCACGCCGACGACGGCAGGGCAAGGTCAGCCAGGTCCCCGCACCGTCCGCACCGTCGCCCTCGTCGGGCACAGCGGCGCGGGCAAGACGACGCTCGCCGAGGCGTTCCTGCACCGGGCGGGCGCGATCCCCCGACCCGGGACCGTCGCCGACGGCACCACGGTGTGCGACCACGAGCCCGAGGAGGTCGCGCGCGGCATCTCCGTCGCGCTCGGGGTCGCGCACCTCGGCTGGACCGCGCCCGACGGCGAGACGTACCGCGTCACCCTCCTCGACACCCCCGGCGCGCCCGACTTCGTCGGCGGCGTCGACGCGGCGCTCGCCGTCGCGGACCTCGCGGTGGTGGTGGTGAGCGCCGTCGACGGGGTCCGCTCCGGGACGGAGGCGGTGTGGCGTGCGTGCGACGAGGTGGGGATCCCCCGCCTCGTCCTCGTCTCCCAGGAGGACCGCGCGCGGGCGAGCTTCCGCACCGTCCTCGACGAGCTCCGCGCCACGTTCGTGACCTCGTTCGTGCCGCTCGAGCTGCCCCTCGGCGAGGAGCAGTCCCTGCACGGCGTCGCCGACGTCCTCGCCGAGCGGGCGCGCGAGTACGACGGCGACGGTCGCGCCCACGACGAGGACGTCCCCGACGACGTACGCGCCGAGGAGCACGCCCTGCACGACGAGGTGGTCGAGGAGATCGTCACGCACGACGACGACCAGCTCGAGGCCTACCTCGCGGGCGACGAGCCGGGCGTCGCCGACCTCGAGCGCACCCTCGCCCAGGAGGTGCGCGACGGCGAGGCCGTCCCCGTCCTCCTCGCCTCCGCTCTCACCGGCGTCGGCGTCGACCGTGCGCTCGACCTCGTGTGCGAGCTCGGCCCGTCCCCCGTCGACCGGCCCGCCGTCGTGCTCCTGCCCGACGCCGCGGGGTCGCCCGACGCCGCGGGAGCCGGGCGGGCGACGTCGGACGTCGTGCCGGACCCCGCCGGGGACACCCTCGTGCACGTGTTCCGCACGGTCGTCGACCCGTTCGTGGGGCAGGTGTCGGTGTTCAAGGTGCTCTCCGGGACGGTGGCGAGCGGCGACCGCCTGGTCGACGTCGCGACCGGCGCGGAGGACCGCGTGCACGGGCTGTTCCGGCTGCGCGGGCGGGAGCACGTCGCCGTCGAGCGCGCCGGGGCGGGCGAGGTCGTCGCCGCGGCGAAGGTGTCGGTCGCGACGACCGGGAGCCTGCTCGCCTCGCGTCGTGTCCCCGTACGCGCCCGTCCGGTCCCCGCCCGCCCGCCGGTGTACGCGCACGCCCTGCGCCCCGTGTCCCAGCCCGACGACGACAAGCTGTCCGCCGCGCTCGCCCGCCTCGCCGCCGAGGACCCCACGCTGCACGTCGACCTCACCGGCACCCAGGCCGTGCTCGGCGGGCTCGGCGACACCCACCTCGCCGTCGCGCTCGAACGGCTCGAACGCACCTTCGGCGTGCACGTGACCACCGAGCCCGTGCAGGTCGCCTACCGGGAGACGATCGCGCGCGCGGTCGAGGCGGAGGGGCGGCTCAAGAAGCAGTCGGGCGGCCACGGGCAGTTCGCCGTCGTCCAGCTGCGCGTCTCGCCCCTGCCGCGCGGTGCCGGGTTCGAGTTCGCCAACGCCGTGGTCGGCGGGTCCGTGCCGCGCCAGTACCTCCCCGCGGTCGAGCGCGGCGTCGTCGAGGCCATGGCCGCGGGCGGCCCGCACGGGTACCTCGTCGTCGACCTGCGCGTCGAGGTGTACGACGGCAAGGCCCACTCCGTCGACTCGTCCGACATGGCGTTCCGCACCGCCGGCGCGACCGGGCTGCGCGAGGCGCTCGCCGCCGCCGGCACCGTCGTCCTCGAACCCGTCTCCGCCGTGTCCGTGACCGTGCCCTCCGACGCCCAGGGCGACGTCATGGGCGACCTGTCCGCCCGGCGCGGGCACATCACCGCCACCGGCTCGCTCGACGACGGCCGCGTCGTCGTCGAGGCGCTCGTCCCCGAGGCCGAGCTCGTCCGCTACGTCCTCGACCTGCGCTCCCTCACCGGCGGGCGCGGGTCGTTCACCGCCCGCCCCGACCGCTACGAGGTGCTGCCGGGTGGCTCGGGAGGCAGATGAGCCGCCCGTCCGGCCGGACCGAGCCGCGCGCTCCAGAACGGGTCAGATCGCCAGTCGGCGGGGATGCCCATACCGCGCAGCGGTACCTGCGGATGGCGGTCCAGGAGGGCGCTCAGTCGTTCCACCCACCTGGACCGGGGGGATACCACGGTCAGCACGCTCTGGAGCGACACCAGCACCGGGTACAGGCGTCTGCGCCGGTCCGACGCCGCGACGGCCCCGCGGTCGGAGACCCAGGCGACGGTCGACGACGTCGGGATCGCCGGATACACGCCGAGTCCCAGGTTCCACAGGCGGCCGTGGTGCGCGCAAACGTTGCGCACGCGCACGTACGTGCGGAGCCAGGAGGTCAGCAGGGGGCCCGTGAGCCCGAGCGGCCGAGCCACACGGGAGAGGTCGGAAGCCCGACGGAGGTTGCCGACGAGACCCGACAGCTGCCCGAGCGTCAGCATCTCGACCATCAACCAGGACGGAGGGAGCTCGGGTCGGCCGTAGGTCGGTGAGGTAGTGCTCCAGCGCCGACGCGTGGGCGAGCTCACCCGCCGGTACTTCCGGCGAGCCCGCGAGCCGGTCGGCACATGCCGTGCGCACCATCGACAGGAGTCCGGCGTGCCTGGCGGCGTCGCGGAAGTGCGTGCCGTCCTGATACCAGAACGGGCCGCCGTGATGGACAGACATGTGGTCGGTGACGCGAGAGCGGACGGACACCTCGACCCGTTCGAGAGCGTCCATGACGAGGAGGCGGAGCTCGCGGTCGAAGACGTAAAGGTCGAGCACCTGGTCGAAGGTCGTCCCGGCCCGCACGGACTCGACCGTGGGGCTCGTCCGGAACGGGATCAGGTAGGGCGAGAACCGGTAGTAGCCCACGTGGCGGAGGTAGCGTTCCGCGCGGTCCCTGTCCGGCACGGTCAGGCCACGATCGATCATCCGGTCCACCAGTGCGGCGTGCGTGAGCGCGGGTTCGCCGTAGGACAGAGGTCCTCGCGGTCGTAACTGACGTGCTGGCACCGTCGTCTCGCCCCCTGACAGAGAAAATCCCCCGGGTTGCGCATCGCGGAGAGGCGTGGGGGATCTAGTGGAGCCAGCCTAGTGGCAGCGCTCGTAGCAGGTCAACGACCGTCCGGGACGGGTGACGGCTCCCGGGTCAGCGGCGCGGCAGCACGATGGGGGCGCCGCCGCCGGGGTGCTCGATGACCTCGACGGGGTGGTCGTAGACCTCGCTGAGCAGGTCCTCGGTGAGCACGTCGCGCGGGCCGCCGTCGGCGACGACGCGACCGCCCGCGAGCACGGTGACCCGGTCCGCGTACGCCGCGGCGAGCGAGAGGTCGTGCACCACGACGACGACGGCGCCGCCCGCGGCGGCGTGCGCGTGGGCGAGCTGCAGCACCATCTCCTGGTGCTTGAGGTCGAGGGCCGCGGTGGGCTCGTCGAGCATGAGCAGCGTCGTGCGCTGGGCGAGGACGCGCGACAGCGCGACACGCGCCCGCTCGCCCCCGGAGAGCGACGTGAAGTGCCGTTCGGCGAGGTGCACGACGTCCGTCGCGGCGAGCGCGTCCGCGACGGCCTCGTCGTCGTCCTCCTCCAAGGGGGTGCCCCGCCACGGCGACCGTCCCATGCGGACGACGTCGACGGCGGTGAACGGGAAGCTCAGGGAGACCTGCTGGAGCAGGACGGCGCGGCGCATGGCGCGCTCGGTGGGCGTCCAGGCGCGCAGGGGGCGGCCGTGCACGACGACGTCCCCCGCCTCCGGGGACAGGTCGCCCGTGAGGACGCCGAGCAGGGAGGACTTCCCGGCGCCGTTGGGGCCGAGCAGCGCCCGGACCTCTCCGGCGCGCACGTCGACGGAGACGTCGCGCAGGATCGGCGCGCCGCCGAGGGTGAGGGAGACGCCGTGCGCGGCGGTGACCACCTCGCCGGGTGCGACGGGCCCGGGGCGGTGGGCGCGGCGTCGGGCACCGGTGACGGCGGTGCGCAGCGAACCGAGGAACGAGGCGCCCTCGTGGCGCAGGTCGCTCATGCCCAGCCTCCCTGGCGCGAGCGCGTGCGGCGCAGTAGGTAGAAGAAGAACGGGCCGCCGACGAGCGACGTGATCATGCCGAGGGGGAGCTCGACGTTCGCGACGACGCTGCGCGCGAGGAGGTCCGCGGCGAGCAGCACGACCGCCCCGCCGAGCACCGACGCGGGGATGAGGGTGCGGTGGCTGGGCCCGCACACCATGCGCACGAGGTGCGGCACGACGAGACCCACGAACGCGATGATGCCGGTGAAGGCGACCCCCGCGGACACGAGCAGCGCGACGAGCACGATGACGAGCTGGCGCAACCGTTCGACGTCGACCCCGAGGTGGTGCGCGGCGCGCTCCCCGAGCGCGAGCAGGTCCATCTTGCGGCGCACGAGCATCGCCCCGACGACGCCGACGACGGCGACCGGCAGCACCACCGCGACGGACCGCCACGTCGCACCGCCGAGGGAGCCGAGCTGCCAGAAGACGATCTGCTCGCGCGCGGCCGGGTCGGCGACGAACGTGAAGAACGCGAGCAGGCCGCCCGCGAACGCGTTCACGGCGATGCCGGTGAGCACGAGCGTGACGACCTCCGTGCGGCCACCGGCCCGTGCGAGGGCGTAGACGACGAACGTCGTGACGAGGCCCCCGACGAACGCGGCCGCCGCGACCCACGTGCCCGGCACGAGCGCGCCCGCCGTGACGATGACCGCGCACGCGCCCACGGCCGCGCCCGACGAGACGCCGATGACGCCCGGCTCGGCGAGCGGGTTGCCGAACACGCCCTGCATGAGCGCGCCCGAGCACGCGAGCGCCGCCCCCACGACGATCGCGAGCACGACGCGCGGGAACCGCACGACCCACAGCGCGTTCTCGCCCTGCGGGTGCGACGGCATCGGCCCCCAGTCGAGCCCCACGTGGTGCGCGAGCGACCCGAGGACCTCCGCGGGCGACACGGGCACCTGCCCCGTCATCCCCGAGACGACGGTGAGCACGGCGAGCGCCACGCCGAGCCCGATCATGAGCCAGCGCGCCGCGCGACGGCGCTGCCGCCCGACGTCGGGCACGACGCGAGCGAGGGGCGCGGTCACGACGCCGGCAGCTCGGGGGCCGGGACGCCGTAGAACGCCTCGACGAGCGACGCGAGGGTCGCGCCCGTGCGCGGGCCGAACGTCAGCAGTCGCGAGCCGTCCATGTCGACGACGCGCTGCGCCTCGCCCGCGGGGGTCTGCGCGAGCCCGGGGATCGCCATCATCGCGTCGAGCCCGCCCATGGACTCCAGCCCGTCGGTCATCACGAGGTACGCGTCCGGCGCGGCGGCGATGATCGCCTCGCTCGTCACCGGGGCGTACTCCTGCGTGAGGCCGATCGCCGTGCCCGCGTCCTCGCCGCCGATCGCGCGGACCAGGTCGTCGGCGCCCGACCCCGGCCCGAACAGCATCTTGATGTTCGCGCCGCGCAGGTAGAGGAACGCGACGCGGGGGTCGCCCGTGTCCGTCGGGACGGCGTCGAGCGCCGCGCAGATCTGCCGGTCCGTGCGCTCGACGAGCGCCTCGCCCTCCGCCGGGACGCCCAGGGCCGTCGCGACCGCGCGGATGCGGTCGTCCACCCCGTCGAGCGTCCGCGCGTCGTCGAAGTACACGACCGGGACGCCCGACTGCTCGAGCTGCGAGCGCACGTCGTCCGTGAGGATCGTCGCGTCCGTGAGGATGACCGACGGGTCGAGCCCGAGGATCGCCTCGACGTCGAGCGCGTGCCCGGCGCCCGTGACGACCGGGACGTCCGCCGCCTCCGGGAACCCGGTGGGCAGGTCGCGGCCGACGACGTTGTCGCCGAGGCCCAGGCTGTACACGATCTCGCCCAGCGTGCCGTACAGGTCGACCGGGATGATGCGGCTCACGTCCGCGACCTCGACCGTGCGGCCGTCGACCGACTCCACGGTCACGGGGAGCTGCGGGGCCGGCGCGTCGGCGACGGGGTCGATCGCCTCGTCGGCGAACGTCGCCGTGGACGGGCCCGTGGGGAACGCCGCCGGGTCGACGTCCGAGCCGCCGCCCGCCGCGCGCGACTCCTCGAGCGTCGTGCAGGCGGGCGCGGCGTCGGGCGTCTGTCCGGTGGGCGTCTCGGTGGGGGCCGCGGTCGCGGGCTCCGCGGCCTCGGTGGTGGTCTCCGGCGTCGCGGGCGGCTCGTAGGGGAGCGGCGTGCACGCCGCCACGACCCCGAGCACGACGACGGCGCCCAGCCCGGTCAGCGTCCTCGCCGTGCGGCGTGCGGCCCGGGCGGACCGCGTCGGCCGGCTCGGGGCGCTCGGCCGGGTCGGCGACGTGCCGGTGGGGGACGTTCCGGTCGACGTGCCGTGGCTCGGCACGGCGCGGGCAGGGTGCGGCATGGGGAGTTCTCCAGGGAGCGGTGCGCGGGGAGGGCGACCGGCGGGGTCTTGCCCGACCCGGATAAGACGAGCCTAACCTGACTTGAGCCCCGGGTGGACCGTCCTCGGTGTTGCCCGGGTCACCCGCCGCCTGCCGCGAAGGAGTGCCTCGGTTCTACGTCGTGTGACCTCGGTACTACCTCGGGGGACCCTGGTACTACCTCGGGGGACCCTGGTACTACCTCGGGGACCCTGGTACTACGTCGCGGTCAGCAGTGGGCGGCGCCGAGGTCGGCGAAGAGGTCGCTGTTGAGGCGGAACGCGTGCTTGGCCTCGGCGACCGTGAGGTCGAGCTGCTCCGGCGTCAGGGTGAGCGCGTCGAGGCGCTCGCGGTAGACGTCCTTGAACGGCTTCGACTTGCGGATCTCGACGAACGTGTAGAACGCGAGGCCGTCCCCGGTCAGCCCGTAGTGGCGCTCGAGCATGCGCTTGATGATCTGGCCGCCGGAGAGGTCGCCGAGGTACCGGGTGTAGGCGTGCGCGGCGTAGGCGGGCAGCGAGTCGCCGACCTCGCGGAGCCGGGCGACGTACCGCTCGGTCGCGGGGTGGATGGTCACGCGCTCGGCCCAGTCCGGACCGACGAGGAACGTGAGGTCCTTCTCGATCTCGGGGGTGCGGGTGAGCTCGTCGAACACGAGCGTCGCGCCCTGCGCGTCGGTGCGGATCGCGGCGCTCGCGTCCTCGAGCGCGCCGTAGACGGCCCACTGCTGGGCGGCGAGGTCGGCGTAGGCGGCGAGGTCGAGCTGCCCCGACATGAGCCTCTCGACGAAGCCCGAGCTCTCGGCCTGCTCGTGCTCGGGCCGCGTGCCCTCGCGCAGGCGCTGCGAGAGGGGCGTGGTCTGGTCGGTGGTGCCGCGGTCGTGCGTCAGGGCGGTCACGGGGGCTCCTGCGGGGTGGGTCGGGTCGCGAGACGTCGTCCTGACACGATGTCATGACGATGCGTCAGGACTGTACCCCAGTGAGTGAGGTTTACCTATCTTTCCGAGCGGGGGGGACGTCTCCGGGTCCCGCGGAGGTGTCGGGCTCCGGGCCGACCTCCTCCGGGTTGGGCAGCCGCGCGAGGAACCGGAACCCGACGAGCCCCACGACCACCGCCACACCGCCGCCCACGACCAGCGGCGTGGTGAGGTCCACGCGCGCCAGCAGGCCGCCGAGGAACGCCCCGAGCGGCATGACGCCCCACAGCAGGGTCCGCCACGTCCCGTGGACGCGTCCGAGCAGCCGGCTCGGGATGACGGCCTGCCGCAGGGACATGACGTGGATGTTCCACACGGTGGTGCCGCCGAACGAGAGGGCGAGCAGCACCGCGGCGACGGGGACGACCGGCACGAGCCCCATGACGACGAGCGCCGTCGGCGTCGCGAGGTTCGCGACGGCCATGACCGGCCCGGAGCGGAACCGGTCCTTGAGGGGTGTCGCGACGGCGGCGCCCAGCAGCGAGCCGAGGGCACCGACGAGCATGAACGCCCCGAACCACCCCTCCGGCACGCCGAGCCGGTCGAGGACGAACAGCACGAGGGTCGCCGTCGCGGCGGAGAAGCAGAGCCCGACGACGGTCGAGAGCAGCCACAGCGGCCGCAGCACGGGGTGCGCCCAGATGTACCGGACGCCGTCGGCGACCTGGCGGTGCCAGGGCGCCCGGGCGTCGTCGGGCGGGCCGGTGCGGTGCTCGCCCGCCGCGGCGGCGGGCAGGAAGAACGCGAGGACGAACGCGGCCGCGTACGCGGCGGCTCCGACGCCGAGCGGGATGACGACGGCGACGGCGAAGAGCGCCGAGGTGAGCGGTGCGCTGAGGAAGTTCTGCACGGTGACCTCGCCCGCCTCGATGCGCGAGTTCGCGCGCGGGAGGTCGGCGGGGCGCACGATCGACGGCACGACCGCGCGGATCGCGCCGTCGTACACGGTCTCGAAGGCGCCGTGGAGGAACACGACGGCGTACAGCGACCAGATCGTCAGGGTGTCGGTCCACGCGAGGGCGACGAGGCCCAGCGCGACGACGGTCCGCACCCCGTTGGCGAGCGCGAGCGCGTGCCGCCGGTCGACCCGGTCGAGGAGGATCCCGGCGGGGATGGCGAAGAACAGCCACGGCAGGAGCGCGACGGCGGCGATGCCGGACACGAGGACGGGGTCGTCGGTGAGGCGCACGGCGAGCAGGGGTGCGGCGACGCGCGCGACGCCGTCGCCGAGGCTGGAGCTGAGGTTGGCCGTGAAGACGTTGGTGAACGCCGGGCCGAGCGGCGTGCGGGGCAGCCGCGGCGCCCGGTCGCGGCGTCGGGGGGACATGCGACCGAGACTACGAGACGGTTGCCCCGGTCAGCGGCGCGGGAGGGCGGGTGCGTCGAGGTCGGCGCCGACCGCGCGGAGCACGAACGCCTCCGTCGCGGCGACGGCCTGCTCGCGGGCGGCGGGGTCGTCGGGCATGAGGCGCCCGGACAGGCACGCGTTGACGAGCTGGACGGTCGTGTCGATGTCCTGCGCGGGGAACTCCCCGGCCTCGATGCCGGACCGCACGATCCGGCGCAGGATCGCCTCGACGAGCTCGGCGTGCTCGCGCAGGCGCTGTCGCGTGGTCCGGGAGAGGACCGTGCGCAGGTCCGGGCCGGGGGCGAGGTGGAACACGCGCGTGAGCTGCGCCTGCTGGCGGATGTACGTGCGCAGCTGTGCCACGGGGTCGTCGACGTCGTCGAGGGCCCGTTCGAGGGTGCTCACGTACTGCTCGGTCTCGTGCGTGATGAACCCGAGGAGCAGTGCTTCCTTGTCGGGGAAGTGGTTGTACACGGCCGTGCGTCCCACGCCGGCGGCGGCGGCGATGTCGGCGAGGGAGATGGCGTCGAACCCGCGGTCCATCATGAGGGTCGAGAGCGCGGCGAACAGCTTCTGCCGGGTCTGTGCGCGGTGCTCGTGGAGGGACCCTCCGATGATCTTGGGCATGCTGACACCCTAGGGAGGTCGTGTCAGAACGCCAAACGGGGCGGTCCGGGACGTGTCGCGACCGGGCGTTCTG
The DNA here is from genome assembly GCF_020551945.1 of Cellulosimicrobium marinum. GTDB lineage: Bacteria > Actinomycetota > Actinomycetes > Actinomycetales > Cellulomonadaceae > Cellulosimicrobium > Cellulosimicrobium marinum. The sequence goes on from NZ_JAJBZH010000001.1 coordinate 114,316, forward strand.
GCACACTCCCGCCATGGACCCCCGCGCGCCCCGGGCCGACGAGCCTGCCTACCCCGACTACCCCGCCGTCCCCGCCGACACCAAGGACTGGACCTGGGTCCTCGACCGCCCCTGCCCCGAGTGCGGCTTCGTCGCCGGCACGGTCGAGCCCGACGCCGTCGGCCCCGCCGTGCGCGACGCGATCCCCCGGTACGTCGCAGTCCTCGGGCGCGCCGACGCCCGCACCCGGCCCGCCCCCACGACCTGGTCGCCGCTCGAGTACGGCGCCCACGTGCGCGACGTCTTCTCCGTCTTCGACGTGCGCCTCCAGTCGATGGTCGAGGGCGACGACCCGCTCTTCGCGAACTGGGACCAGGACGCGACGGCGCTCGCCGAGGACTACGCGCACCAGGACCCGGCCGTCGTCGCGCGCGAGCTCGAGATCGCGGGGGAGCGCGTCGCCGGGCGCTTCGACGCCCTCGCCCCCGACACGTGGGACCGCCCGGGGCGTCGGTCCAACGGGTCCGTCTTCACCGTCCGCACGCTCGGGCAGTACTTCCTGCACGACGTCGTGCACCACCTGCGCGACGTCGACGCCCCGTGAGCCGGGCCGATCGACCCCGGCGCGTCACACCCGCGTAACATCCACGCATTCCGGGCGGTCTACCGTCCGGGCATGGACGCCGCCGTCGTCGCCGGACTCGTGCCCGAGGCGCACGCCGGCGCTCACCTCCTCGCCCTCCCGCGCTCGCGCGCGACCGCCCGCGTGCCGCTCGACGCCCTCGCGCGCGCCTGGTTCCCCGACGCCGCCTGGACGACGGCACCCGGCGGGGGCGGGCCCGCTCGGCCCATGGCGGGGGCCCGGTTCCGGGGCGTCGTGCCCGACGACGCGGTGCGGCCCGGGGAGCTGCACCTCGCCGAGGGAGTGCGCGCCGTCGGGCCCTTCCCGCTCAGCGGCCCGCAGACGCAGGCGCTCGACCTCGCGAGCGGCGCGGCCGAGGCCTTCGCGCTCGTCCTCGACGCCCCGGCGCCGCGCGGCGCCCCCACGGCCGTCCCCGACGACCGGGACGGCCTGGCGCGTGCGTTCGCGGGCGGGCTGCCCACCGGCGCCGAGCTGCAGACGGTGGCGTGGGCGGTCGCCGCCGCCCGCCGCACCGGCGGCGCGGTGGTCGTGGACGGCACCACCGTCCTCACGCCCGACCCGACCTCCGGCGTCGACCTCGTCCTCTTCACCGCGCAGGTGCTCACGCCGGAGGAGGGGCTCGGGGTGCTGCGCACGGTCGTCCCGTCCGCGGTCGTGACCGAGCACCACCCCCGGCACGACGGGCCGGCGGCGTTCGCGGCGTCGGGCGACACGCCGTACGACGGCGCGGTCCGGCTCGCCATGCAGCGCGTCCCCGAGGTGCCGCTCGCGCTCGGCGGGCTCGACTGGCGGGAGTACGGCCCGTACGCGTACCGGCTGTCCTGGGGACCGGCGGACCCGTACGAGCTCGAGCTCGAACGACCGTCGGGCCTGCACGTCATCGCCCGGGGTCGTGCACGTGTCCTCGTGGCCCGGCTCGCGGCGGTGCTGCACGGTCGTGTCGGCGGGACGCTCGTCGACGACGGCGGGTTCGTCGTGCGCGACCTCGACCTCGACGAGCGGCTCACGCCCGCGACGGCTCCGACGACGCACTTCTGGGTCTGACGGTCCGGTCCGTCCCGTCGCCGCCTCCCGGGTGAACCCCCGGCGTCGGGGGTGACAGCCAGGTTTCCTGTCCACAGAATTCGTCCACAGGGCTGTGGGCGGTGTGGGCATCCCGGGCCAGACGCTGTGGACGAACCTGTGGTCAGAGAACCCCTCGAAATGACACCGGTGGGAACCCTTGCCCCGGCCCCCGTCCGGGGACTACAAACGTGCGTATCGGCCCGCACGGGCGCACGTGGACGACGAGGTTCCGGCACGCAGCGAGAGGGGTCCACAGCCTCCGCCGGGGCAGCGGCAGGAGACACCACGTGTGCTCGCGAGGGCACGGTCGACCGGAGAACGGCGGACGACCCGAGGCCACGGCCCGGGCTGCGCGCGACGGCGCAGGCTCCGACGGACCCGGAAGACCGACCGCGATCGGCGACACCGAGGAGAACGGGCCGGAACGTCCGTGCCCGCGGCGTCGCCGGGCCGCCACGTCGCGAGCGGCGCCCCGACGGGCCTACGGCCCGACCGCCCCGGGGTTGCGCGGCGACGACGAGGCCCCTCGGAATCCTGCTCCGAGGGGCCTCGACGCTATTCTCCCGCGCCGGGACGCCCGGACGAAGCGCCGGGGCCACGTCGTCACCGAGCCGTGACCGGGCGGGCCCGCGCACGACGGGCCTACGCTCGTCCCGTGAGCAACCTCGAGACCCGCCCGGAGGAACGCGTGTGCGCCACGGGTGCGCCCGGGACGGGCCCCGTGGAGGTGCTGGAGCACCGCGACGTGCCCCTCGGCGGCACCCGGGCCATGCGGGTCCGGCGCACGATCCCGCAACGCGCCCGCTCGCTCGTCGGCGCCTGGTGCTTCCTCGACCACTACGGCCCCGACCCCCTGCCCGCCATCGGCGACGGGACCGACGGGATGCAGGTGCCGCCCCACCCCCACACCGGGCTCCAGACCGTCACCTGGCTGTTCGCCGGCGAGATCCTGCACCGCGACTCCGTCGGGTCGCTCCAGACCGTGCGCCCCGGCGAGCTCAACCTCATGACCGCCGGGCGCGGCATCTCCCACTCCGAGGAGTCGCCCCGCGGGACGCGGCCGCCCGTCCTGCACGGCGTCCAGCTCTGGGTCGCGCTGCCCGGCGACCGGCTCGCCGACGCCCCCGCGTTCGAGCACCACGCCGACCTGCCCGTCGCCGACCACGACGGCGCACGCGTCCAGGTCTTCCTCGGTGCGCTCGGGGTCGCGGGGACCGCGCTGCGCTCGCCCGCGACGTCGTACACGCCGATCGTCGGGGCCCAGATCGACCTCGCCCCGGGCGCGCGCGTCGAGCTCGACGTCGACCCCGCCTTCGAGCACGGCCTCCTCGTGGACGACGGCGCCGCCCGGCTCGAGCGCGAGGACGTGCCCGTGGCGTCGCTCGGCTACGTCGGGCCGGGGCGTCGGACGCTCGCCGTCGAGGCGGGTCCGGACGGACCCGTGCGGGCCGTGCTCGTCGGCGGCGAGCCGTTCGGCGAGGACATCGTCATGTGGTGGAACTTCGTCGGCCGGTCGCACGACGACGTCGCGCGCGCCCGCGAGGACTGGCAGGCCCAGCTCGTGGTCGCCGACGAGGGCGGGACCCGCTCCGCGGACGGCGCGAGCGCCGGCAGGTTCGGCGCGGTCGTCGGCTACGACGGCGGCCCGCTGCCCGCCCCGGTCCTCCCCGACGTCCGCCTCCGTCCGCGCACCCGCCCGTCCGCGAGGTAGCGCCCGAGCGCTCTCTCGCGGGGCGGCGGGTCGGCGTCGGTAGACTGCCGCGCATGGCCAAGAACTCCACGCCCGACTTCGTGCTGCGTCCGTTCGAGGGACTGCCCGGCGAGACCGACTGGGTCGCGATGCGGGAGGTCGTGCCCTCGGCGTCGGCCACGGCCCGCACGACCGCCGAGCACGGCGCGCGCGACGTCCTCGTCGTCACCGTGCTGCCCGCGGGCTGGGCGGCGCTGCACCGTCAGGACGGGACGATCCTCCTCGCCGTGCAGACCCTCGCCGGGTCCGGCGACACGAGCCGCGACCTCGCTGCGGCGCTGCTGGAGGCGATCGACACCGAGCCGGGCACGTCGATCGAGACGAGCGCGCTGCCCGACGCCGGCCCGCGCCTGCAGGACGTGCTCGACCCGTCGGTCCCGTTCGAGGTCACGGTCCACGAGGACTTCTCGTACTGGCTCGACCCGTCGCAGGAGGTCACGGCCGAGGTGCGGGCGTCGCTCGACGAGGCCGCCGAGTCGATGGTCCCCACCGTCAAGGTCGACGCCGTCCCGTCCGCGTACTGGTGCCGCATGTCGCGCGAGTTCCTGCGCTGGGCACGCCCGGAGCCGGAGGACACGCTCATCGACGCGATCTCACGCCTGCACGCGCGCCGCGAGTCGGGTCTCGCGGGCGGCAAGTTCGTGGGCGCCTTCCGGTCGAGCGGCCTGCTCGTGCCCGTGTGGGAGCTGCCGCGCGGCACCGAGGCGGACGAGCTCGAGGGCCCGCTCGCCGAGCTCGACGCACGGCTCACGGAGGCGCTCGCCGTCACGGAGCCGCTCGACGCGAACGAGCGCCGGGCGCGTGCGGGGATCGTCTCGCGCCAGGTGACGCTGCGCTGAGGTCCTGGGGAGAAGCCGTGCAGGTCCGTGGCGGCGCGCCTGACGATTCTGCGGTCAACTCTTTGCACTACTAGGCTGGCGGCGTGAACGCGGACCATCGGTCGACCGAGGCGAGTAACGAGACGGGACGTCGAGTGACGTCCCCGTCGCCCACCTATCTCTCGGCGTCCGGGACGCGCGCCCGCACACCGCGGCCCGTCGTCGCGACGGGCCGGACGGGCCGGGCCGTGCGCCAGCGCGTCGCTGTCATCGTCCCCGCGAAGGACGAGGCGCGCCGGATCGCCGCGACCGTCCGCGCGGCCAAGGCGATCCCGCACGTCGACCTCGTGCTCGTCGTCGACGACGGCAGCGAGGACGCGACCCAGCACGTCGCGCGCGAGGCGGGCGCCGTCGTCGTGCGGCACTCGCACAACCGCGGCAAGGCGGCGGCGATGGAGACGGGTGCGGCGGTGGTCGCCATGCGCGACGCGCCGGACCGTCCCCCGCGCCTGCTGCTCTTCATCGACGGGGACCTCGGCGAGACGGCGGTCAACACGGCCCCGCTCGTCCCCCCGGTGCTCGACGGGCACGCGGACGTCGCGATCGCCCTCCTGCCTCCGCAGCCGGGCGCCGGCGGGCGCGGCATCGTCGTGGGGGCGGCGCGCCGCGCGATCCAGACGATGACGGGGTGGACCCCGACGCAGCCCCTGTCCGGGATGCGCTGCCTGACCCGTGAGGCGTTCGAGTCCGCGACGCCGCTCGCCCGCGGCTGGGGCGTGGAGACCGGCATGACGATCGACCTGCTCCGGCAGGGCTACGTCGCGGTGGAGGTGCCCTGCGACCTGCGGCACCGGGCGTCGTCGAACGACCTCAAGGGCCAGCTCCACCGGGCGGCCCAGTACCGGGACGTGCTCATGGCGGTCAACGCGCGCAAGGTGCGCTACGCCGTCGACAAGGTCCGCGCCTCGCACTGACGCTCGTCCCCCGAGTCCTCGCCGGTCGCCGCGTCGGCCGCGTCCCCGCCTGCCGCGTGCAGCGCGGCGAGGACGAGGAGCGGGACGGCGGGGATGAGGGCGATCATCGCGATGCGCACGCCGAAGTCGTTGACGACGGACCCGGCGACGCACACGATCCACAGCGCGAGCACGGTGGGGCGCAGCAGCAGCCAGGCCTCCTCGGTCCGCGCGAACCAGCGCGGCGTGAACCGCCCCGGCGCGAACAGCAGGAGCGCGGCGGCGACGAGCACGGCCACGGTGATCCACACCGGCACCCCACCGAGCACGGAGCGCAGCGCGTACCCGGCCTTGCGGGCGAGCGTGTCCCACGCGGAGCCGTCGACGACCTGCTCGACGAACCGTCCGAGGTGCGACCGCTGGTCGGCCGGGCGGAGCCAGTCGAGCACGCCGACGGCGGCGACGAGCGCGACGCCGGCGGCCGCGACGAGGGTGAGCCGCCGCCAGGTGACGCGCAGGCCCGACGCGGCGAGGCCGAGGACCGCGAACGCGGGCACGACGACGAGCCCGCCGCCGAGGTCCGCGCCGAGCGTGGGCCAGACGTCGACGACCATCGTCACGAGACCGATGCCGGCCACGGCGGCCGCGGCCGTGCGGGGGCGGCCCCGGCGTACGAGCCACTGCGCGAGCGCCGCGGCGAGCACGAGCGCGGCCACGGCGTACACGGAGAACGTGGGGTTGCCGAACCCGTAGAACCGGGCGCCGAACGTCGGTGCGGCGCCGAGCGGGCTGGCCCGGTTGAGAGGGGTGCCGACGAGGGCGTCGAGGGTGAGCGCGAGGAACGTGATGCCGGCGACGACGCCCGGTCCCAGCCAGACGGGGCGGCGCGGGGCGAGGGCGCCGAGCCCGGCGACGGCCGCCGTGACGAGTGCGGTGCCGACGGTGATCGCGAGCACGGGGTCGCCGAACCGCCACCAGCCGGTCAACGACACGAGGAAGGCGGCCGTGGGCACGGCGGCGACGACGAGCGCCGCGCCCCGGGCGACGTGCGCGACCCGTGCCCAGGCCCGACGCTCCCGCGCACCCGTGGCCCGGCGCGCACGGGGGGCGAGGAGCAGGCAGGCGGCGGCGAGCGCGAGCCCCGCGTAGAACGGGACGTCGACGAACGCGGTGTAGACGGCGCGGCGCACGTGGTCGCGCGTCGTGAGGTCGGCGAGGGCGTCGGACGTCGTCGCGGCGTCGGGCGGGCGCGGGGACCCCCAGGCGAGCGGCGTGTCCTGGACGCGCGGCGGTGCGGCGACGCCCGCGGCGTCGAGCACGGTCGCGGGGACGTCCAGGACGCGCGCGACGCCGTCGGTGCGGGTCGCGGCGCTCGTGAGGTAGCGCGCCTGCTCGGGGCCGTCGAAGGACGGGCGGGCGAGCGCGACGCCGAGCACGGGACGACCGCCGGGCGTGCCCGCGACGTCGACCACGAGGACGGTCGTCCCGCTCGGCACGGTGTCGAGGACCGCGGCGACCGTGTCGTCCACGGCGGCGAGCCGGACGGCGTGCGCGGTGCGCTGCGCGGCCTCGCGCTCCGCCTCGGGCAGGTCGGTGTCGACGGCGGGCACGCTCGCGTCCCCGGCGTCGACGACCGTCACGGGGCAGGAGAACGCGTCGCTCCCGTCCGTCGTGGCCGTGCCGACGTCCCGGTACCGGGCGACGTGCCCGTCGGCGTCCGCGAGGGCGAGCGCGGCGCCCGGCCCGACGGCGGTCGCGCACACGGCGCCGTCGCCCGCCCCGGCCAGGGCCTGGCCGAGCACGCCGAGCCGCGCCTGGTACCCGGAGCCGTCCTGGAGCGCGACGAGGTCCGCCCAGCCGTCGACGTCGGCGCCCCCGTCGGCGTCGGGTGCGGGCACGGGGTCGGGGCAGGCCCACCGGCCGTCGGGGGAGCGGCTGTCGGTGACCTCGGCGAGCTGGCCGGCCGAGAGCGCGAGCCAGCCGCCGACCGTGCAGCGCGACGCGGCGCCGGTCGGCTGCGCGACGCCGGCCGCGCCGGCGCCGTCGCCGAGGAGCGCGTCGAGCGTGGGAGTGCCGGTGCCGGCGACGTCCTCCCAGGTGACCCCCGTGGTGCCGACGACGACGAGGGGTCGGTCGGTCGCGATCGCGTCGGCCCGGGTGGAGGTGACGTCGCCGCCCGCCCGCGCGGCGGCGGACTGCGTGCGGAACCCGCTCGCGCCGAGCACGGTCGAGGCGAGGAGGACGACGAGCAGCAGCCCGCCCCCGACCGCCACGAGCATCGTCGGCATACGGCGGATCCCCGGCTCGGGGAGCTCGGTGCCCGCCCGGTCGGTGGTCGCGCGCGCGGCGACCGCGCGCGCGGCGCTCAGCGTGAAGCCGGGAACGACGGTCGCCGCGCCCACGACGACGACCATGACGCCGATGATCACGCCCGAGTCGTTGAGCACCGACCCCACCCCGGCGACGACGGTCAGGGCCACGACGAGCGGGCGCAGCAGCGGCCACGCGGCGTACGCGGCCGCGACCTCGGGGAGCCGCGCGCGCTCCGGCCGCAGGACGGCGAGGACGACGAGGACGACGAGGACGGCGGCGAGGGCACCGACGGGGTTCGCGACGGTCGCCCACGCGCCGAGCGCCTTGCGGCCGACGACCTCGAGCGCGGCGCCGTCGACCACCGACTGGACGAACCCGCCCAGGTGCGAGCTGTCGCCGGGGGCGAGCCAGTCGACGACGGCGACGACGGCGACGACGGCGACGGTCACGGCGGCGACGACGAGGGCCCGGGCCCACGTGATCCGCACGCGTCCGACGAGGAGCGCGAGCACGGCGAACGCGGGGACGAGCGCGAGGATGCCGCCGAAGTCGGCACCGAACGCGGGCCACCCGTCGATGACGACGGTGACGGCCCCGACGGCGGCGACGACCCACGCGGCGGTGCGACGGCGGCCGCCGCGGGCGGTGACGGCGGACGCCAGGCCGGCGGCGAGCACGAGCCCCGCGACGGCGTAGACGGCGAACGTGACGTTGTTGAACCCGTAGAACCGGGTGAACCCCACGACGGCGGAGGTGCCGAGCAGCGACGCCTGCTGGAGCGTCGTGCCGGTCGCGCCGTCCACCGTGAGGACGAGCCACGTGACGCCGGCGAGCGCGGTGGGCAGCGCCCACGGCCGGCGGGGCAGGAGCCGGGACAGGCCCCACGCGGCGAGCGCGACGAGGACGGTCGCGGTGGCGAGGGCGAGGGTGAGCGCCGGGGCGGGCGCGCTCCACACCCACCAGCGGGACAGGCTCGCGAGGGACGCGGCGACGGGGGCGGCCCCGGCGACGAGCAGCACGGCGGTGATCAGACGCAGGCCCGTGCGGCCGGGCCGCTCGGGGTCGCCGCGCCGCGCGGCGGACCGCCGGACCCACAGGGCGCCGCCGACCACGACGACGAGCGTCGCGACGAGCACCCCGACGAGCACCGGGTAGTGCGTGGGGATCGTGCTCGTCAGGACGTTGAGGTACTGCCGGTTCTCGACCGTGCGCGACACGTCCATGCGGCGCGTCTCGCCGAGCGTCACGGGGGCGCCGTCGAGCCCGTCGGTGCTGCCCCCGGCCGTGTCCACCACGGTCGCGGTGACGTCGACGAGCTGGGCGAGGCCGTCCTGCTGGGTGCTGGGCGAGTGCAGCCACGCGCCGGTGGGCTCGCCCTTGCGCCAGTCGACGAGCACCTGGAGCCCGGTCTCGCCGACCGGTCCCGCGGCGACGCCGGCGACGAGCACGCGCGTGCCGGGGCGGACCTCGGCGACCACCCGGTCCAGGGCGTCGTCGAGCTCGTCGAGGCTGGCCCCGCGCTCGCCCGCCGTGTCGGCCACCTCGCCCTGGTCCAGGACGGTCACGTCGCACACCGCGATCTCGCCCGCGGGCAGGGCCGACAGGCTGGGTGCGTACCGCGCGACGCGGCCGCCGTCGTCGGCGAGGGCGAGCGCCGCGCCCGGGCCGACCGCCGTCGTGCACACGCCCGTGGGCGCGAGGCGCGCGGCGAGCGTGCCGGGCTGGTGCGCCGGGGCCGCACCGGCCGGGGTGTCCTCGCTGGGGGCGACGAGGTCCGACCAGCCGGGCACCTCGGTGGCCGTGGGCGCGGCGCCGGTCGACGGGACGGGCGTGGGGACGGGGGTGCACCCGGGCGCGGGGGCGCCGTCGGCGCCGGTCCCGTCCGCGTCGTCGTCGACCTCCAGGGCGGGGTCGGTCGTCGACACCGTGCGGCCCGCGGACAGGGTGAGCCACCCGTCGGTGGTGCAGGTGGTGCGCCCGACGCTCATGGACGCCACCGAGCCCCGGCGGATCATCGACCACAGCGTCGGCGTCGACGACGGCGACACGTCGCTCCAGTACAGGCCAGCGACGCCGACCACGACGACCGGCTCGGGGTCGCGCGCCTCCTGCGCGGGCGTCGCCACCGCGGCCGGGGCCCCGACGAGGGGGAGCGCGCCGGGGACGGCGCCGGAGACGAGGAGCGTCACGAGGAGCGCGGTCACGGCCAGCACCCGCCGGCGCACAGGTCGGGCGGTCTCGTGCGTCACCGGACCAGCCTACGGCGGGCCCGTGGAGGGGCCGTGCTCAGCCCGTGCGCACCACGAGCGCACCCGGGTCGACGCGGCACTCCAGCTCGACGGCCTGACCGAGCACGTCGCCGTCGACCTGGGCCTGCTCCCCGCCGTCGACGCGGACCCGCACCCGCCGGGCCCGGGCGTGGTCGATGCGCCCGATCTTCGCCGGGAGGTCGTTGCGCACCCCGAGACCCTGCATGACCACCTCGCCGAAGAGCTGCGCCCAGCCCACGACGCCGCCCCGCGTGTCCACCGCCGCGACGTCGAGCACGCCGTCGTCGATGACCGCGTCGGGGAGGAGCGTGATGCCGCCGGGCAGGCGGCCGCAGTTGCCGACCATGAGCGAGCGCAGGCGGGCCTCGACGGGCGGCTGGTCGTCGAGGCGGATCCGGGCGCGCATCCGCCGCCCGTGCAGGTGGCGGATCCCCGCGACGAAGTAGGCGACCCAGCCGACCTTCGCCTTGAGGACGTCGTCCGCGTCCGCGACCATCGCGGCGTCGAACCCGAGGCCGGCGATCACGAGGAAGAGGTGCTCGCGGTCGGTCGGCCGGGCCGCGCCGTCGTCCTCGCCCTCGTCCTTGCCGTCGCCCTTGCCGTCACCCTTGCCGTCCGCCCAGCGCAGCACCCGCGCCCAGCCGACGTCGACGGGCCGGTCCGCCCCCGCGATGACGACGCGCAGGGCGGCGCGGGCGTCGCCCACGGGCAGGTCGAGGTTGCGCGCGAGGAGGTTGCCCGTGCCCAGCGGGACGAGGCCCATGGTCCGGCCCGTGCCCACGAGGCCCTCGGCGACCGCGCGGACCGTGCCGTCGCCGCCCACCGCGACGACGACGTCCGCGCCGCGGGCGAGGGCCTCCCGCGCCTGGCCCAGCCCAGGGTCCTCGACGGTCGTCTCGAGCCACAGCGGGTCGGGCAGCGCGGCCTCCGCGAACGCCGCGCGCGCGACGGCCTCGAGCTCGCGGACGTCGGGCTTCGACGGGTTCGCGACGAACGCCACGAGCTCGCGCGGGTCGTCCGCCTCGTCGGCGTCGGGGCCGGCGGTGACCGACGTCGCCCGGTCGCCCCGCGCGTGCTGCGCGCGGATCCCGAGCGCGACGGACAGGGCGACGACGGCGACCGCGAGCGCCACGACCGCCAGCCACAGTTCCCAGCCCATGGTCGGTACCGTAGCGGCCCCGCGCCCGGGCCCCGTGCCGGGTGCGTTCGTTAGGCTGCACGGGTGATCGACCTCCGCCTCCTGCGCGACAACCCCGACACCGTCCGAGCCAGCCAGGTCGCCCGTGGCGACGACCCCGGGCTCGTCGACTCCGCGCTCGACGCGGACGCGCGCCACCGCGCGGCGCTCACGGAGTTCGAGCAGCTGCGGGCGGAGCAGAAGTCCCTCGGCAAGCAGGTGGCTCAGGCGCAGGGCGAGGAGAAGGCGGCGCTGCTGGCGCGGACCAAGCAGCTCTCCGCCGACGTCAAGGCCCGTCAGGCCGACGCGGACGCCGCCGCCGAGGAGCTGCGCGGTCTCCAGCACCGCATCGCGAACGTCATCGCGGGCGCGCCTCCCGGGGGCGAGGACGACTTCGTCGTGCTGCGCGAGGAGGGCACGATCCGCGACTTCGCCGCGGAGGGCTTCACGCCGCGCGACCACCTCGACCTCGGGGAGGGCCTGCGCGCGATCGACACGGAGCGGGGCGCGAAGGTGTCGGGGGCGCGGTTCTACTACCTGACGGGCGTCGGCGCGCGCCTGGAGCTCGCGCTGCTCAACGCCGCGATGGACCAGGCGCTCGCGGCCGGGTTCACGCCGGTCATCACGCCTACGCTCGTGCGGCCCGAGGTCATGCAGGGCACCGGGTTCCTCGGCGCGCACGCCGACGAGGTGTACCGCCTCGAGGCCGACGACCTGTACCTCGTCGGCACGAGCGAGGTCGCCCTCGCGGGGTACCACGCGAACGAGATCGTCGACCTGTCGGGCGGGCCGCTGCGCTACGCGGGGTGGAGCGCGTGCTACCGCCGCGAGGCCGGGTCGTACGGGAAGGACACGCGCGGCATCATCCGCGTGCACCAGTTCCACAAGGTCGAGATGTTCTCGTACTGCCCGCCCGAGGAGGCGGAGGCCGAGCACCAGCGACTCCTCGCGTGGGAGGAGCAGATGCTGCGCCTCGTCGAGCTGCCGTACCGCGTCATCGACACCGCCGCGGGCGACCTCGGGTCGAGCGCCGCGCGCAAGTTCGACTGCGAGGCGTGGCTGCCCACGCAGAACCGCTACCTGGAGCTCACGTCGACGTCGAACTGCACGACGTTCCAGGCGCGCCGCCTCGGCGTGCGCGAGCGTGTCGAGAGCGACGGCCGCACGGAGACGCGCACGGTCGCGACGCTCAACGGCACGCTCGGCACGACCCGCTGGATCGTCGCGATCCTCGAGAACCACCAGCAGCCCGACGGGTCCGTGCGCGTCCCGGAGGGCCTGCGCCCCTACCTCGGCGGGCTCGAGGTGCTCGAGCCGGTGCGCGCGTGACGGCGGGCGACGGCGCCATCCCGTCCGACCCCGCGCCCTCCGAGCCGATGCTCGTGGCGCTCGACGTCGACGGCACGCTCATGTCGTACGACCAGGAGATGTCGGACGACGTGCGCGACGTCGTCGGTGCGCTGCGGGAGGCGGGGCACCACGTCGTGCTGGCGTCCGGGCGGTCGCTGCTCGCGATGACGCCCGTGGCGGAGGTCCTGGGTCTGGACCGCGGGTGGCTCGTCGCGTCGAACGGTGCCGTCACGGCCCGCCTCGACCCGGGCACGGAGGCCGGCTACGTCCTGGAGGACGTCCAGACGTTCGACCCGGGGCCCGCGCTGCGGCTCCTGCGGGAGCACCTGCCGGGGGCGAGGTACGCCGTCGAGGACATCGGCGTCGGCTTCCGCATGAACGAGCTGTTCCCCGACGGCGAGCTCGACGGCGAGCACCGCGTCGTCGACTTCGACGACCTGTGGTCCGGCGAGGTGACGCGCGTGATCGTGCGGGCGCCGGAGTCGACCAGCGAGGACTTCGACGAGCTCGTCGAGCACCTCGGGCTCGACGACGTCACCTACGCCGTCGGCTGGACCGCGTGGATGGACCTCGCGCCGCGCGGCGTCACCAAGGCGACGGCGCTGGAGCAGGTGCGTCGCGCCCTGCACGTGCAGCCGCACCGCACCGTCGCCGTCGGGGACGGGCGCAACGACGTCGACATGCTGCGCTGGGCCGCCCGCGGCGTCGCGATGGGCCACGCGGACCGGACCGTGCGCGACGCCGCCGACGAGGTCACCGGCACCATCGACGACGACGGCGCCGTCCAGCTCCTGCGCACCCTCCTCCCCGCGAGGTAGGACAGGCGCGCGAGGTAGTACCGCAGTGCGCAAGGTGGAACCGCAGGCGCACGAGGGAGAACCCTGGTTCCTCGGCCGACCCCGGAGGTGGTGACCGTGAACGACCTCGGACCCGTCGGCGTCCGCCCCGCCCGGCCCGACGACGCGGGTGCGGTCTGGGCGCTCGTCGGCGACCTCGCGACGTCGTACGTCCCGGAACGCGCCGCGTTCGAGACGTCCTACCCCGCGCTGCTGGAGGATCCGAGCGCGCTCGCCGTCGTCGCGGAGGCCGTGGACGGCGTCGTCGGCTACCTCGTGGCGCACCGCCACGGCACGTTGTACGCCAACGCGCCGGTGGTGTGGGTGGGTGAGGTGGTGGTGCACGCGTCCGCCCGACGGCGCGGCGTCGGCCGGGCCCTGCTGGCTGCGGCCGAGCGGTGGGCGGGGGAGGTCGGCGCGGCGTACGTGTCCCTCGCGTCGCGCCGCGCGGGCGACTTCTACGTGGCCGCCGGGTACGAGGCGTCGGCGACGTTCTTCCGCCGGGTGCTACGGCCTCCCCAGGACCCCGGGACCGCGAGGTAGTACCGAGGTCGCGCGAGGTAGAAGCCTGGTGCTCGTGTCCGACGGCGCGTGGTCGCCGGGGGTGTCGGGGGGGGGGGGGGGGGGG
>NZ_JAJBZH010000001.1:128107-848284 GCF_020551945.1 Cellulosimicrobium marinum
CCCCCCCCCCCCCCCCTCCCGGTGCCGTCCCACCCGGGGTGCGCGCTCGCCGTCGGGCACGACCGACCGGCGGACGAGACGCTGCCGGCGTACCTGGGTACTACTTCGCGGACTGCGGTACTACCTCGGCGGACTGCGGTTCTTCCTCGCGAACTGCGGTACGGGGAGGACTACTCGCGGGGCTCGCGCGCGGTGAGGACGACCGGGCCGTCGGGCGTGATGGCGATGGTGTGCTCGCTGTGGGCGCCGCGCGAGCCGTCGGCGGAGCGCAGGGTCCAGCCGTCGGGGTCGGTGAAGATCTCGTCGGTCGTCTCGAGGAACCACGGCTCGATCGCGATGACGAGGCCGGGCTTGAGGGGGAAACCGCGCTTGCGGCGGCCGTCGTTGGGCACGTGAGGCTCGCCGTGCATGGTGCGGCCGACGCCGTGACCGCCGAAGTCGGTGTTGATCGTGTACCCCGCGGCGTGCCCGACGTCGGCGATCGCGGCGGAGATGTCGCCGACCTTCTTGCCGACCTGCGCGGCGGCGATCCCGGCCTCGAGCGCGCGCTCGGTCGCCTCGATGAGCTTCGCGTCGGCCTCGCCGAGCGCGCCCGCGCGGGGAGTCCCGACGACGAACGACACGGCGGAGTCCGACACCCAGCCGTCGACCGAGGCGGCGAAGTCGATGCTCAGCAGGTCGCCGTCGCGCAGCGCGTAGTCGTGGGGGAGGCCGTGCAGGACGGCGTCGTTGACGGACGTGCAGATGACCTTGCCGAAGGGGCTGGCGCCGAACGACGGGTGGTAGTCGATGTAGCAGGACTCCGCCCCGCGCTCGCGGATCATGCGGTGCGCGACCTCGTCGAGCTCGAGCAGGTTGGTGCCCACCTTCGCCGCGGCGCGGACCGTCGTGAGGACGTCGGCGACGAACCGCCCCGCGGGTCGCATCTGCTCGATCTCCCGCGGTGTGCGCAGCTCGATCATGGTGGTCCTTCCGGTCGGGTCTCGGGTGCCCGTCGCGGCGTCGCCGGCTCCGGGCCGGCCGTCCGTCGCCGGCGTGGGCGGTCCCCACGATATCCGGCCGGGGCGGACGTGGGGGAGGCGGGGCGCCGGACGTCGCGGCGCAAGCGCTTGCAGCCCGGCGGCGCGGTCCCTCGCGCGGGGCCGTCGGGGAGGGCAGAATCTCCCCTCGTGGCAGGCATCGACGACGTCGCGAGGGCCGCCGGGGTGTCCACGGCGACGGTCTCGCGCGCCCTGCGGGGCCTGCCGAACGTGTCGGAGCCGACGCGTCGTCGGGTCGCCGCGGAGGCGGCGCGGCTCGGCTACGTGCCGTCGCCGTCGGCGGCGTCCCTCGCGACGGGGCGCACGCGCACCATCGGGCTCCTCACGCCGTGGGTGAACCGGTGGTTCTTCGCCAACGTCATCGAGGGGGCGGAGCGGGCGCTGCGCGACGTGGGCTACGACGTGCTGCTGCACACGTTCGTCGTGCGGCGGGACGAGCCGCGCCGCCGGGTGGACCCGAACGTGCTGCGGCACCGTGTGGACGGCACGCTCGTCGTGGGCCTGCCGCTCGACGACGCGGAGGTGCGCGCGCTCGTCGGGCTCGACCGGCCGCTGGCGTTCGTGGGCTCCGGCCCGTCGGACCAGGTGACGGTGCGGCTCGACGACGTCGCGACCGGGCGGACGGCGACACGGCACCTGCTGGACCTGGGCCACCGCGTCGTCGGGCACGTCACGGGGGCGCCGGACGTCGTGTCGTCGTGGTCGCCGCCGGCGGAGCGGTCGCTCGGGTACGCGCTCGCGCTGCAGGAGGCGGGGGTGGCCGTCGACCCGGATCTGGAGGTCAACGGCGACTTCGACGTGGCCGGGGGGCGGGTGTCCGCGACGGAGCTGCTGCGTCGGCGCCCGGACGTCACGGCGGTGTTCGCGGCGTCGGACGAGATGGCGATGGGGGTGCTGCTCGCGGCGCGCGACCTGGGGCTGCGGGTCCCGCAGGACCTGTCGGTGGTCGGGGTCGACGGGCACGACCTGGGCGAGGTGGTGGGGCTGACGACGGTGGCGCAGGACGCCTACGGGCAGGGGTCGGACGCGGCCGTGCTGCTGCTGGAGATGATCGAGGGGGCGCCGGTGCCGTCGAGCCTGACGTACCCGACCGAGCTCGTGCTGCGAAGGTCGACGGCGCCGCTCGCCGCGCGCGGGTGACTCAGGCGTGGGAGCGTGGTCACCGCGGTCGCCCTCCCGTGGGTCCGTGTGACGGAATCGTTACGCAAACGCCGTCCCGGCGTGCTTGCGAAGGGCCGATGCAACCGCTTGCATGGACGGTAGGGCGAGAGCGTACCCGCGCTCGCGACGTCGCGACGCGCCCGGCCGACCAGGCCGAGGGTCGTGACGTCCGCACTCACGACGAGGTGGAGGGTTGACATGACCAGCAGCACGATCACCCGCGCGACACGTCGCCGGGCCTTCGCGGTCGCGGCGAGCGGGGCGAGCCTCGCGCTCGTCCTCACCGCGTGCGGCGGGAGCGGCGGGAGCGACGACGAGCAGACCACCGCCGAGGTGGACTGCGCCGACTTCGAGCAGTACGGCGACCTCGAGGGCACCACCGTCTCGGTGTACTCGACCATCGTCGACACCGAGGCCGAGCAGCAGGAAGCCTCCTACGACCCGTTCGAGGAGTGCACCGGCGCCACGATCGAGTACGAGGGCTCCAAGGAGTTCGAGGCCCAGCTCCCCGTGCGCATCCAGTCCGGCAGCGCGCCCGACATCGCCTACCTGCCGCAGCCCGGCCTCCTGCGCCGCATCGTCGCCGACTTCCCCGACGCGATCCTCCCCGTCGGCGACGCCGCCGCCGCCAACGTCGACGAGTACTACACCGAGTCCTGGAAGGAGTACGGCACCGTCGACGGCACGCTGTACGCCACGCCGCTCGGTGCCAACGTCAAGTCGTTCGTCTGGTACTCGCCCGCCATGTTCGAGGACGCCGGCTACGAGATCCCCACCACGTGGGACGAGATGATCGAGCTCTCCGACCAGATCGTCGCCGACAACCCCGACGGCGACGTCAAGCCTTGGTGCGCCGGCATCGCCTCCGGCGAGGCCACCGGCTGGCCCGCGACCGACTGGATGGAGGACGTCGTCCTGCGCACCGCCGGGCCCGAGGTCTACGACCAGTGGGTCAACCACGAGATCCCGTTCAACGACCCGCAGATCGCCGAGGCGCTCGGCACCGTCGGCGACGTGCTGAAGAACGAGGACTTCGTCAACGGCGGCCTCGGCGACGTCAGCACCATCGCCACCACCGAGTTCACCGAGGGCGGCTACCCGATCATCGACGGCCTGTGCTACATGCACCGCCAGGCCACGTTCTACCAGGCCAACTGGACCACCCTCGACGACTCGCTCGTCGTCGCCGAGGACGGCGACGTGTGGGCCTTCTACCTCCCCGGCGAGAGCGCCGAGGGCGAGAAGCCGCTGCTCGGCGGCGGCGAGTTCGTCGCCGCGTTCGCCGACCGCCCCGAGGTCCAGGCGTTCCACGCCTACCTGTCCAGCCCCGAGTGGTCCAACGCCAAGGCCAGCGTCACCCCCCAGGGCTGGATCAGCGCCAACAACGGTCTCGACCCCGAGCTCCTGCAGTCCCCCATGGACCAGCAGGCGTACGAGCTCCTCACCGACGAGAGCTACACCTTCCGCTTCGACGGATCCGACATGATGCCCGCCGCCGTCGGCGCCGGGTCGTTCTGGTCCGAGATGACCGAGTGGATCGCGAGCGACAAGGCCGACGAGGCCGTCCTCGACGCCATCGAGGCGTCCTGGCCGTCGTCCTGACCAGGCGCTGACAGGCGCTGACAGGCGCTGACAGGCGCTGACCCGGGACCACCCGGGTCCGGACCGGTGCCCGACGCCGCGGGGTCACCCCGCGGCGTCGGGCACCGGTCCCGCGCCCCACCCCGGCCCAGCCCGGGAACCCGCGGTCCCACCCCAGGAGCTCTCACATGGAATGGCTGCTCGAACCCAGCGGCCCCGGCGGCAAGTTCGCGGTCATGATCGTCGCGATCCTGCTGTTCGTGGTCGTCATGGGCCTCATCCTCTTCCTCGTCGACCGGCCCAAGCGCGTCCCCGGCTGGGTCGTCGCCGTCGCGTTTGCCGGCCCCGCCGTCGTCATGCTCGCGTTCGGGCTGCTGTACCCCGGGCTGCGTACCATCCGCGACTCGTTCTACAACCGCACCGGCACCGCCTTCGTCGGCCTCGACAACTACGTCACCGCGTTCACGCGCGACGAGTTCCAGATCGTCCTCCGCAACACCGCCGTCTGGGTCATCGTCGTCCCCGTCGTCTCGACGCTCCTCGGCCTCGTCTACGCCGTCGTCGTCGACCGGTCCCGCTTCGAGAAGTTCGCCAAGACGCTCATCTTCCTGCCCATGGCGATCTCCATGGTCGGTGCCGGCATCATCTGGAAGTTCATGTACGAGTACAAGCCCGAGAGCCGGCCCCAGATCGGCCTGCTCAACCAGGTGCTCGTCTGGCTCGGGCTCGAACCCCAGCAGTTCCTCCTCGACGCACCCGCCAACACCTTCTACCTCATCCTCGTGATGATCTGGATCCAGGCCGGGTTCGCCATGACCATCCTCGCCGCAGCCATCCGCGCCATCCCCGACGACGTCGTCGAGGCCGCCCGGCTCGACGGCGTCGGCGGCATGCGCATGTTCCGCTACATCACCGTGCCGAGCATCCGACCCGCCCTCGTCGTCGTCCTCACCACCATCGCCATCGGCACCCTCAAGGTCTTCGACATCGTCCGCACCATGACCGGCGGCCGCTTCGAGACCTCCGTCGTCGCCAACGAGTTCTACACCCAGGCCCTGCGCCAAGGAGAGCAAGGGCTCGGCGCCGCGCTCGCCGTCATCCTGTTCGTCCTCGTCATCCCGATCATCGTGTACAACGTGCGGCAGCTGAAGCAGGCGGAGGAGATCCGATGAGCACCCCCGTCCCCGCCTCCCTGCCCGACGCCCCCCTCGTCGACGAGACCCGCGAAGAAGGAAGCGGGAAGGGAGCCCTCAAGTCCCTCGACGCCCGCGCCGGCAAAGCCCGCCGCAAGCTCTCCTCCCGGCCCGCGTCGATCATCGCGATCGTCCTCGCCGTCCTGTGGACCATCCCCACCTTCGGGCTCCTCGTCACGTCCTTCAGGCCCGCCCGGGAGATCCGCGGCTCCGGCTGGTGGACCGCCCTCACCGACCCCGAGTTCACCACCGAGAACTACACCGACGCGCTCTTCGGCGGCTCCACCAGCTTCGCCACCTACTTCGTCAACTCCATCGTCATCACCCTCCCCGCCGTCGTCATCCCCATCACGCTCGCCCTGCTCGCCGCCTACGCCTTCGCCTGGGTGAGCTTCCCCGGACGCAACCTGCTGTTCGTCGCCGTGTTCGCGCTCCAGGTCATCCCCATCCAGGTCACCCTCGTGCCCCTGCTCACCCAGTACGTCGACTGGGGCATCGACGGGTCCTTCTGGCCCGTGTGGCTCTCCCACTCGATCTTCGCGCTGCCCCTCGCGATCTTCCTGCTCCACAACTTCATGAAGGACATCCCGCGCGAGCTCGTCGAAGCCGCCCGCGTCGACGGCGCCGGGCACGTGAAGATCTTCTTCCAGGTCCTCATGCCGCTCCTCGTCCCCGCCATCGCCGCGTTCGGGATCTTCCAGTTCCTGTGGGTGTGGAACGACCTCCTCGTCGCCCTGACCTTCGGGTCCGCGAAGGACGTCGCCCCGCTCACCGTGCGGCTCGCCGAGCTCAGCGGCTCCCGCGGCGCGAGCTGGCACCTCCTGCCCGCCGGCGCGTTCATTTCGATGATCGTGCCCGTGATCGTGTTCCTCGCGCTGCAGCGATACTTCGTGCGCGGGCTGCTCGCGGGGTCGGTCAAGGGCTGAGGCGTCGTCTCCGCGGTTTCGGGGCGCCCGGTGATCTTCCGGGGGCGGGTTTCGCGGTGGTTCCCGGGCGGCGCGCGCGGTCTTCCATCCGGCCGCTCGTGCCTCGCGGCCTCCCGCCAGACCCGCCACGACCGCGCGCGCCGCCCGGGAACCACCGCTCGTCCGTCCGGTCGCCTCTCGTCCGCGCTGAGGCGAGGGCTGACCCAGGAGCGGGCGTTCCGCGTGATCGTGCCGTGGCCGACGGCGCGGGTGCGGCGGTCGTAGAGTCGTCCGGTGCCCGTCCGACCTGCTGCCGCGCTCGACCGGGTGCCCGTTCCGGCGCTGTTCGTCGTGTCCGGGCTCACCCAGTATCTCGGGGCGGCGATCGCCGTCGGGTTGTTCGCCGTGGCAGGAGCCGTCGAGGTCGGGTGGCTGCGCATCGCGGCGTCGGCCCTGCTGCTGCTCGCGTGGCGGCGGCCGTGGCGCCGGCGTTGGACGGTGCGCGCGCTCGGGTGGGTCGCGGTGTTCGGGGTGGCGCTCGCGACGATGAACCTCGCGTTCTACGTCGCCATCGACCACCTGCCGCTCGGCACGGCGGTCGCGATCGAGTTCCTCGGGCCCGTCGCCGTCGCCGCCGTGACCGGGCGCGGCTGGCGCGAGCGCGGCGCGATCGGCGTCGCCGCGACCGGGGTCGTGCTCCTCGCCGGGGTCACGCTCGACTCCGGCCTCCCGCGCGAGGACGCCGTCGTCGGGCTCGCGGCCATCCTCGTCGCGGCCGCCTGCTGGGCCGTCTACATCGTGCTCGGCCGCCGGGTCGCCGTCGCAGGCTCGGGCGTCACGTCCCTGTCCGTCGCGATGACGCTCGGGGCGCTCGTGCTCGCCCCGTTCGTCGCCCCGACGGCGGGCGCCGTGCTGGGCGACTGGCGGTACGCACTCGCCGTCGCGGCCGTCGCCCTCTTCTCGTCCGTCGTGCCCTACGCGCTCGAACAGGTCGTCCTGCAGCGGGTCAGCGCCGCGACGTTCTCCGTGCTCCTCGCCCTGCTCCCCGCGACCGCCGCCGTGGTCGGCGCCGTCGTGCTGCGCCAGGTGCCCACCTGGCCCGAGCTCGTCGGGCTGCTCCTCGTGTCCGGCGCCATCGCGATGACCGCGGCGCGCGGCCGCCCGGGTGACCCCGCGCCCGGGTGACGTGGCCGACCACGAGACTGCTCGCCGTCGAGCACGAGATCGAGGACGTCACGAGGCCCAGAACGACGGCAACCTCGTGGTCGGCGGAGCTGCGGAGCGGTCAGAGGTACTGGCCCGGGGACGGGCGCCCGTCGTGCTCGTCGCCCCGCTGGCCCGGGCCGCCCGGCATCTGACCCGGACCGCCGGGGCCGACGGGGATCGTGCCCGGAGGCAGGGCCTTGCGCATCTGCGAGAGCTGGGACTGCGCGGCCATCTGCTGCGCGACCAGCGCCGTCTGGATCCCGTGGAACAGCCCCTCCAACCAGCCCACGAGCTGCGCCTGCGCGACCCGCAGCTCCGCGTCGGTCGGCACCGTGTCGTCCGTGAACGGCAGGGTGATGCGGTGCAGCTCCGCGACGAGGTCGGGCGACAGGCCCTCCTCCAGCTCCGTGAGCGAACGCTCGTGGATCTCCGCGAGCCGCGACCGGGCCGCCTCGTCCAACGGCGCGTCGCGGACCTCCTCCAGGAGCTTCTTGATCATGCCCCCGATCCGCATGACCTTGGCGGGCTCCTCGATGACGGTCGCCGGGTTGCGGTCCGGGTCCGCCGCGTCGTCGCTCTCGACGACGCTCACCCCCACCCCGCCCGGCGTCACGACCGTGACGCGCTCCGGCGCGTCGTCGGGCTGCGCGGTCTCGTCGCTCGTCTCGTCGGGACGCGGGTCCGGGGTGTCGTCTGCCATGGGGCCAGTCTTACGCGGACCGCCCACGCACGCAGCGGCCCGGTCGCTCAGGGCAGGAGCAGGACCTTCCCGAACACGTCCCCGGAGTCGAGGAGCTCGTGCGCGCGTGCCGCCTCGTCCAGCCCGAGCCGCGCGTGCACGACCGGTCGCACCCGCCCGTCCTCCACCATCGGCCACACGTGCGTCAGGACCTCGTGGACGATCCGGGCCTTCTCGTGCGCGGGGCGCGACCGCAGCGTCGTGCCGGCCACGGTGGCGCGCCGCGCGAGCAGCCGACCCAGGTCGAGCTCGGCCCGTGCGCCCTTCTGCATCCCGATGACGACGAGCCGCCCGCCGGTCGCGAGCGCCCGCAGGTTCCGGTCGAGGTACGCCGCGCCCACGACGTCGAGCACGACGTCCGCGCCGCGCCCTCCCGAGGCCTCCCGGACCGCGGCCACGAAGTCCTCCTCGCGGTGGTCGACGGCGAGGCTCGCCCCGAGCGCGAGGCACCGGTCCGCGCGCTCCCGGCCCCCGGCGGTCACGGCCACGTGGGCGCCGAGCGCCGCCCCCACCTGCACCGCGACCGTGCCGACGCCGCCCGAGCCCCCGTGCACGAGGAGCCACTCGCCCGCGGCCAGGCGGCCGACGTCGACGAGGTTGCTCCACACCGTGCACGCCGCCTCGGGGAGCGCCGCCGCCTCGACCAGGCCCACGCCGTCGGGCACGGGGAGCACCTGCGTCGCGCGCACGCGGACCTGCTCGGCGTAGCCGCCCCCGTCGAGGAGGGCGACGACCCGGTCGCCGGCCGACCAGCCGACGACGTCGTCCCCCACGCGCGCCACGGTCCCCGAGACCTCGAGGCCGGGCCAGTCCGGCGCACCCGGCGGAGGCGGGTACGACCCCGCGCGTTGCAGCAGGTCAGCGCGGTTGACGCCCGCCGCGGCCACCTGGACGACGACCTCGCCGGGGCCAGGGGTCTGGTCAGGGAGCGTGGAAACCGTTAGTTTCTCAGGGCCACCGGGGGCCGATATCGTGACGCCTCGCACACCGACGAGACTACGTGCGCGCCGACGCGGGCGCCGGTCCCGACCGGTGGTGCGGTGCCGAGGGTCCCGAGGCGGGACGGACCCGGACGGATTAGGCGTCCGGGGCGAGTGCACCGATAGTTAGTACGCACGACCGGTCGGGGTGGCCCGCGCACCTGCGCGATGTCCGCCGGCGGACCGGGTGGACCAGGGTGATGGAGGCAGGTTCGTATGCTCCGCAGGTTGAGCGTTCGCGGGAAGATCCTTGCGGCCCTCGCCGTGCCCGTCCTCGTCCTCTTCCTCGCCGCAGCCGTGATCTCCGGGCAGGCGATCGCGGCCGCGCGCACCGCGTCCCAGACGAGCGCGCTCACCGAGGTGCTCGCGGCGCAGGACGCCGCCGGGACCGAGTTCGCGGCCGAGCGGGCCCTCGCGATCATGGACTCCAACCGCGTCGAGGGTGCCAACGAGCAGATGCTCGCGCAGCGCGACAAGACGAACGCGGCGCTCGACAGGCGAGACGCCGCGCTGCGCGACCTCGACCTGTCGGCGCTCGACCCGCGCGTCGCGACCGCCGTCGATCAGACGCTCCAGGACCGCGAGGCCCTCGACGAGCTGCGCCGCGGTATCGACCGCGGCAGCCACGGCGAGCGCCAGCGGACCGCCCAGTACACCCAGCTCATCGACCAGGCGCTCAACGTGCCGCGCGCGCTCGCCGACACGTCGACCGACCGAACGCTCGCCCAGTACGTCGACGTCTACGTCACCCTCGACGAGCTGCTGGCCCAGCAGGCGCTCGAGCTCCCGATCGTCGGCGGCGTCATCACGGCGGCGCAGGCCGGGCAGCAGAACGAGAACGACACCCAGCGCGCCGCCATCCTCATGACGACCGGCGACTCCCTGGCCGACCAGGCGCGCGCCGAGCTGCGCGCGCTGCCCGACTCCGGGCTCGCGCTGGCGCCGCCGGACACCCTGTACAGCCAGGTGCGCGCCAACGTGTCCGGCTCGCGGCCGCAGTCGATCACCCCCACGGCGGCCGCCGACTGGGAGTCCGCGTCCACGGAGGACCGTGCGCAGACCACGCCGGTCCGCGACGAGGTGCGCGCCGCGACGACGACGCAGGCGTCCGAGCTCGCGAGCGCGGCCACGACGCGCGCCGTCCTGACGATCATCGCGACCGTCGCCGCCGTCGTCCTGTCGATCATCGTCGCGGGCCTCATCGCCCGCGCGATCGTCAACCCGCTGCGCCGCCTGACCGCGGCGGCCGAGGACGTGCGGGACCAGCTCCCGCGGCTCGTCGAGCAGGTGGCCGTCCCGGGGCAGGGCCCCGCGCTCGACCTCGCCCCGATCACCGTGGAGTCGACGGACGAGGTCGGTCACCTCGCCACCGCGTTCAACGACGTGAACTCCACGACCGTCAAGGTCGCCCGGGAGCAGGCCGCGCTGCGTGGCTCCATCGCGGAGATGTTCGTCAACGTCGCCCGCCGCGACCAGGTGCTCCTCAACCGCCAGCTCGCGTTCCTCGACGACCTCGAGCGGTCCGAGGAGGACCCGGGGACGCTGTCGAACCTCTTCCGCCTCGACCACCTCGCGACCCGTATGCGCCGCAACGCCGAGTCGCTCCTCGTGCTCGCGGGCATCGACTCGGGTCGTCGCGTGCGCCAGCCCATGCCGGCGTCCGACGTCATCCGTACGGCGTCGTCCGAGATCGAGCTGTACGACCGCGTGCGGCTCAACCTCGTCGTCGACCCGCTCATGCTCGGGCACAACGCGCTGAACGCCGCCCACCTGCTCGCCGAGCTCCTCGAGAACGCGACGATGTTCTCCGAGCCGCACACTCCCGTCGAGGTCACGACGGGTCGTGACGAGCACGCCGTCCACGTCGTCGTGCGCGACCACGGCCTCGGGATGACGCCCGAGGAGATCGCGGACGCGAACCGCAAGGTCACCTCGCACGCCGCGTCCGACGTCGTCGGTGCGCAGCGCCTCGGCCTGTTCGTCGTCGGCCGCCTCGCCGACCGCCTGGGCGCCAAGGTCCGGTACGCGTCCGCGCCGGACGACAACGGCACCGAGGTGACGGTGTCGTTCCCCGCGGTGCTGTTCGTCCCGGACTCGAACGTCCCGCTGCCGCAGCCGACCGACCCGCTGGAGAGCTCGACCCAGGTCGCCGCCCAGCAGTTCACGGGCACGGCGGCGCTCCCCGCCGTCGAGCCCGAGCACAGCACGTGGGCGCCCTCGGCCTCGGTGTCGACCTCGTCGCAGGCCGTCGTCGAGCCGGAGGCCCCCGAGGCCGTGCCGGTCGACCTCGCCGCGCTCACGGACGGCACGACGCAGACGGGCATGCCCCGGCGTCGGTCCCGCACCGTCGACCCGTCCGCGTCCGCACCGAGCGCCTCGCTCGCCTCCGGGCCCCAGACCGGCGCGATCGTCCTTCCGCCCCTCGCGACCCCTGCCCTCCCGGACGAGCTCCCGGCGGGGGACGAGGCGTGGACGCCGCCCGCCGAGGTCGCCCAGGGTCGTGCGCTGCCGAGCCGCTCGCGCGCCGCGGCCACGCCGGTCGAGCCGACGTCGGCCGAGATCCCGGTGCTCGACGTGAGCACCCGCAGCGCGCTCTTCTCCAGCTTCCGACCCGTGGGCGACCGGGACGCCGCGGACAACCCCGTCGAGCTCCAGGCAGCGCCCGAGGTCACGGCGACCGACATCCCGGTCGTGGACACGTCGACCGACGCCGTGCAGCCTGTCGGCGACGCGGTGTGGACCGTCCCCGACGAGCCGCAGGAGCAGCCGTGGGAGCCGCAGGCCGCCCCGGTGCCCGACGCCGCGTGGGAGCCGCAGCCCGCGCCGTCCCAGGAGTCGTGGGAGCCGCAGCCGACGGGCCAGTCGGCCGCGGAGCAGCCCGAGCCGGTGGCGACGGAGGGCGCGTGGTCCCCGCAGTTCGCGCCCGAGCCCGGTGCACCGCTGCTCGGTGGGCGCGCGGACGAGACGCGTGTCGTCCCCGCAGTGCCGACCGCACCGGACCCGGCCGACGATGCCACGGCCGCCCGTGCGCCGATCGCGTCGCACGACGCGGTCCCCGAGGTCGCACAGGCCCGGGACGCCGCCCCGGTAACCGCCGACGAGGTGCCCGCCGAGCTGACCTTCGAGGCGCTGCCGCGCTTCGAGGAGCTGATGGCCGACCTCCCCACCCGGAGGTCCCTGCGGGAGAGCCAGGCCCGCAAGCGCGGCATCTTCGGCCGCCGTTCGCGGAGCACGACGGCGCGGCCCGAGACCGCGGCGCGTCCGGCGGTGCCCGGTACGGGCACGGGTGTCGAGCGCCCGACGTACGCCGGTGCCACGTCCGGCCCTGCGTCGTCCGGCCCCGCGTCGTCCGGCACTGCGTCCGCCGGTCCTGCCCCTGCCGGTGCGCCCGCGCCGACGCAGGCACCCCCGCTGACGCTCACTCCGACCGAGCCGGAGCCCGCTCGTGGCCCGGTCCGGGCATCGGCCTTCGCGGCCCCCGCCGTCGAGCAGCCGTCGGTGTCGTCGTTCGCTCCCGCCGCGGGGCCGTCGTCCGAGCAGGCCCCGAGCGGCTACGCTCCTCCTGCCTCTCACCCCGAGCCGATCGCGTACGCCGAGCCGGCCGCGTACGCCGAGCCCGCCTATGTCGAGCCGGCCGCGTACACGGAGCCGGCCCCCGCGGCTGACGCGGGGTCGTACGGCGCGCCGACGCCCCTGGTGCGTCGGCAGGTGCCGGAGGCGCTGGAGCCGCTCGACCCGGGCTACATCAGCGACTCGGTCGAGGCGCGGTCCGACTGGATGGCGTCGGCGGTCCTGTACGAGGAGATGTCCACCCTGCTGCGGGGCAGCACCGAGTTCCAGGAAGAGACGTTGGCCGACCCGAACGACGGTGTGTACCAGCCCCTCAAGGTCGAGTCGGCCGCGGACACGGGCCTGACCCGACGGTCGCGCGGCGGTGCGGGCGACGGCTACGTCGACCGCTTCACGGCGAGCATCGACCGTGACCCGGAGCAGCTGCGTGCGCGTCTCTCGGCCTTCCAGTCGGCGACCGCGCGCGGTCGTGTCGAGGGTCAGGATGTGACCGGTTCGACGTGGGACACCCAGAACGTGGATTATGTCCCTGATTCAGCGCCGCAGGCGCGGTGACGACGTGCCGTCTGCGGCAACTGACGAGGAGGAAGAGTGAACGCGCTCAGCACCGAGGCCACGAATTTCGGGTGGCTGCTCGACAACTTCGTGCGCACGGTCCCGGGGAGCCGGCACACGCTCGTGGTGTCGGCCGACGGCCTGCTCATGGCGATGTCGGACCAGCTGGACCGCACCAGCGGTGACCAGCTCGCCGCGATCGTCTCGGGCATGTCGAGCCTGACCCGGGGTGCGGCCCGCCAGCTCAACGGCGGCAACGTGCGCCAGGCCATCATCGAGATGGACAACGGCTTCCTGTTCCTCATGAACGTGTCGAACGGGTCGGTCCTCGGCGTCGTGGCCGAGGCGAACTGCGACATCGGCCTGATCGGCTACGAGATGGCGCTGCTGGTCTCTCGCACCGAGGCGACCCTGACGCCGCAGCTCATCTCGGAGATGCGGGGTAGCCTCCCCGTTGACGGTGCAACCCGAGCCCCCGTGGGATGAGGTCTGATCGATGACGAACGTACCTTTCGGCACAGCGCACGGCGACGGCTACGAGGCGGCGACGGTGCGCCCGTACGCCGTGACCGGCGGGCGCGTGCGGTCGGCCACGTCGGACCTCCCGCTCGAGGCGCTCGTCGAGGTCATGCCGGGCGCGGTGAACAGCTACGGCCTCCCGCCGGAGAAGCGTTCGATCCTGCAGCACGCCGCGCACACGTACGTCTCGATCGCGGAGCTGTCCGCGCTCCTGCGCCTGCCCCTCGGGGTGACGAAGGTGCTCGTGGCGGACCTGCAGGAGGACAACTACGTCACCGTGCACACGTCGACCCCGCTCAACGTCCACACGGGGCACGGAAGCAACCACTCGGGCCTGTCCCTGAGCGTTCTGGAGAGTGTTCTCAATGGCATTTCCACCCTCTGACGGTTCCGGCACGGCGCCGCAGCCGCACGGAGGTCCGTCGTGGGCGCCCGTCGGTGGGCCGTCTGCGGTGACGTCCCCCCCGGTGGGCTCGACGGTCGCTCCGCAGGTGGCCCCGGCCGCCGCGGGTGCGCCGCGGCAGCAGCCCGCGGGGCCGCAGGCGTCGGCGCAGCCGCAGGCGTCCGCCCAGCCGCAGGCGTCCGCCCAGCCGCCAGCCGGTCACCCCACGCCCACCGCGCAGCACCAGGGCGCTCCGGCGACGGCGCCGCAGGCCACGGCTGCACCGCAGGGTGCGTCCGTGACCGTGGCACCCCAGCCGCAGACCGCGCCGCAGCCCGCCGCTCCGCGGCAGGCCGCCACGCCGCCGCAGGCCGCGACCCCGCCGCAGGCCGGCGGGGCGCCCGTCGAGCGCCGGACCGCGCCGACGGTCGTGAAGATCGTCGTGGCCGGTGGCTTCGCGGTCGGCAAGACGACGTTCATCGGGTCGATCTCCGACGTGGAGCCCCTCAACACCGAGGCCGCGATGACGGAGCACTCGGTGGGCGTCGACGACGCGGGCGGCGTGACCGACCGCAAGACGACCACGACGGTCGCGATGGACTTCGGTCGCGTCTCGCTCGCGGGCAACCTCCTGCTCTACCTGTTCGGCACGCCGGGTCAGGACCGCTTCCTGTTCATGTGGGACGACCTGGTGCGCGGTGCAATCGGCGCGGTCGTCCTCGTCGACACGGACCGCCTGGAGCAGTGCTTCCCCGCGATCGACTACTTCGAGTCGCGCAACATCCCGTTCGTCGTGGGCGTGAACTGCTTCGACGGCGTGGCCAAGCACAAGCTGGAGGACGTGCGCGAGGCGCTGCAGATCCCGGCGCACGTGCCGATGCTCTACACGGACGCGCGCTCGCGCGCCGCGACGAAGCAGACGCTCATCGCGCTCGTGCAGCTCGCGATGCGCCAGCTGCGCGGCGCGGCCTGACGACGGGCCGCACGCACCGCCGCTCGGCGGGTCACCTCCCGAGGTGGCCCGCCGTCGTCGTGCACGGAGCGGGCGTGCCAGAATGGCACGCCGGGCGCGAGCCCGAGGAGGGCTGACAGAGCGGCCTAATGTGACGGTCTTGAAAACCGTTGTGCGGCAACGCACCGGGGGTTCGAATCCCTCGCCCTCCGCCGTGCCCCGACGCCCGGTGCGTGCCCTCGAGCGCGCACCGGGCGTCGTCGTCCAGCACGCGCGCGGGGAACGGTGTCCCGGGCCGAGCGACGCGGGACCTTCGGCGCGTGCCGACCGGCGAGACGTGCGGGATCATGACCGGGTGACGACCGAGCCCCCCGAACCGGTGCGTGCCGCGCCGGACGAGTCCGCGCTCGAACCCGTCGAGCTGATCCGTCGCTCCGGAGCGGTGCTGCGGATCGGGCGCCTCGCGCTGTCGGCCGGCACGGGCAGCTACCGGGTGAAGTCGCACATGTGGCGCGTGGGGCGTGCGCTGGGACTGGACCGGGTGGCGGCCCACGTGACGCTGACGGAGATCACGGCGACGTCGCACCGCGGACCGATCTTCCGCACGGAGCTCACGGAGGTGCGTGCGGTCGGGATCAACGCGGACCGCCTGAACGAGCTGGAGCGCTTCGCCGCGTCCCTGCCCACGTCGGCGCGCCTCGACGACGTCGAGGCGGGACTCGAGCGCATCGCGTCGCGCCCGCCCCTCTACGGGCCGGTCCTCAATGCGCTCTGGGCGGGCCTGGCGTGCGCGGCGTTCGCGTTCCTCAACAACGGCGGCTGGGTGGAGTGCGGCGCGGTGCTCGTGGCGGCGGCGCTCGGTCAGGGGGTGCGCCGGGCGATGCTGCACCGCGGGATCAACCAGTTCGGCGTGACGATGCTCGCGGCGGCCGTGGCGAGCCTCACGTACCTGGGGCTGGTCGTCGCGCTCTCGTCGCTCGCCGGGGTCGACGGGAGCCACGAGGCGGGGTACGTGTCGGCGGTGCTGTTCCTCGTGCCGGGCTTCGCGCTCGTCACGGGGGCGCTGGACCTCGCGAAGCTCGACTTCTCGGCCGGGGTGGCGCGGCTGACGTACGCCCTCATGGTCCTCGCGTCGGCGGCGCTGGCCGTGTGGGGCGTGTCCGCCGTGGCGGGTCTCGCCCCGGACCCGGTCCCGCCGCCGGTGATCGCGGAGCCCGCGCTGGTGCTGCTGCGCGCCCTCGCGAGCTTCCTCGGCGTGCTCGGCTTCGCGCTCATGTTCAACAGCCCGTGGACCATGGCGCTGGGCGCGGCGGGCATCGGCACGGTCGCGAACGTGGGGCGGCTCGCCCTGGTCGACGGGGGAGCGGTGCCCCAGGCGGCGGCCGCAGCCGCGGCGCTGCTCGTCGGGCTGCTGGCCGCCGTGGTCGCCCCGGCGCTGCGGGTGCCGCGCATCACCGTCTCGGTGCCGGCCGTCGTCATCATGGTCCCGGGCGTGACGGCCTACCGGGCGGTCTACGAGTTCAACACCGGGGCGACCACGCAGGCGCTCGCCTACGCGGTGGAGACGGGCCTCGTCGTCGTCGCGCTGGCGATCGGCCTGGCGGTCGCGCGCATGCTCACGGACCCGCGGTGGACGTTCGAACGCTAGGCCGACGGCGCCCGGGCAGCTCCTCGTGCGCGCGCCGCGGGCGCGGTTTGGTCGTGCGCGGGTGCCGCCGGTACCCTGGGCGACGCGGGTGCTGTCCCGGGCGATCAGGTGGCCCGGGGACCGGTCCCGCGAGGAGACGTCGCATAGTCAGGTCTAGTGCGCCACCCTGCTAAGGTGGTAACGGGGCAACCCGTTCGAGGGTTCAAATCCCTCCGTCTCCGCCAGGAAGGCTCCGGCTGCATCTCGCCCGGGGCCTTTTCTGTTGCCCGCAGACGCTTGGCGGGCGTTCACGCCGTCCCGGTGGTGGCGAGCGCGCCCCGCACGACGAACCTCGACGCCCCCGCACCGGCGAGCACCAGCGTCGACGCCGCGGCGACGCACGCGAGGAACTGGGCCACCACCGCGACGTTCGTGAAGGCGCCGAACCCGATGACCGGTGCCATGAACATCAGGGCGGCGACGGTCGCGACCCCGACGCTCGCCACGAGGGGGACGAGCGTCTCGCGGAACCGTGCCTGGTCGAGCGTGCGGAGGTCGGTGCCCGCGAGGACGAGGGCGCGGTACTCGTGGCGCTGGTCGACGACGCGCCCGGCCTGCATGACGCCCGTCGAGACGGCGGCGAGCACCCCGGCGATGGCGAGCGTGAGGAAGCCTCCCGTGCTGAGGTCGGTGAGGTACTGGCGCTCGGCCGGGTCCGCGCCGACGCCGGGGTCGAGGAGCGCGAAGATGCTGGTCAGGCCCGCGACGAAGGTCGCGAGCGCGACGCCTCCGACGGACCGCCAGGCGGAGCGGGGGCTGTCGACGACGCGGCGCGCGGCGAGCAGCGTCGCGACGTGCCGCGCGCGTCGTGCGGTGATGCGTCCGACGACCCACAGCACGAACGGTCCGACGACGTTGAGCGTCGCGAACCCGACGACGAGGACCGCGGTGAGGACCGTGACGACGACGGCCGGCGAGCCGAGGGAGACGTTGGTCGCGACGAGGAGCGCGGCGAACGCGACGCCCGTCGTGAGGAGCCGTGCCGCGCGCAGGCCGGGCGGGGTGACGCGGGCGGCGACGCCGAGCGGGGTGATCGCGACGCGGCGCAGGCTTGCGAGGGCGGACACGAGCGCGACGACGACGACGAGCGCCACCGCGCCGAGCACGGCGGGGACACCGACCCACAGCTCGCCGATCTCGAACGGACGCCCCTGGAACCGCAGCCGGGCGACGAGCGGCAGGAGGAGCCCGTACCCGGCGACCCCGGCGAGCGCTCCCACGACGGCCTGGGCCGCGGCGTCGAGCACGGTGAGGGTGGTGACCTGGCGGGGCGTGGCACCCGCGAGGCGCAGAGAGGCGAGGCGCGCGTCCCGGCGGGCGACGGCGAGGCGGGCCGCCGCGCCGCCGAGCGTGACGAGCGGGACGAGGAGCAGCAGGCTCGCGATCCCCGCGAGGAACGGGTACTGCGCGTCGTAGGGCGTGACGCCCTCGAAGCCCGCCCGCACGCCCTCGACCCCGCCCGCCCGGGCGAGGAACGCCCCGAACCCGCCGACGACGACGAGCAGGACGGCGGTCGTCGTGGCGAAGGCGACGACGGCGAGGGCGGTCGTGAGGGCGCGGGGGTCGCGGTCGTCGGTGCTGCGTCGCCGCAGGAGCCACCACAGGTCGACGGTCGTCATCGGGCGCCCTCCGGACCAGGGACCGTGACCCCGGCGCCGGGTGCGTGGAACTCCCCGGAGACGAGCCCGTCGCGCATCGTCACGGTGCGCGAGCAGTGCCGCGCGACGCCGGCGTCGTGGGTGACGACGACGAGCGCGGCCCCGGAGGCGCGCGTGGCCCCGACGAGGACGTCGAGCACCTCGGCCCCGGTCGTCTGGTCGAGGGCGCCGGTGGGCTCGTCGGCGAAGACGACCCCGGGCGAGGCGACGAGCGCCCGGGCGATCGCGACGCGCTGCGCCTGCCCGCCGGACAGCTCGCCGGGGCGGCGCTGGTCCATGCCGGCGAGGCCGAGGTGGGCGAGCCAGCGCGCCGCGACGGCGGTCGCCTCGGCGCGCGGGGTGCCGGCGAGCATGAGGGGCAGGGCGGCGTTCTCGACGGCGGGGAGCTCGGGCAGGAGCTGGCCGGACTGGAACACGAAGCCGAAGTCCTCGCGGCGCAGCACGGTGCGGCGCGTCTCGGAGAGCGTGGTGAGGTCCTGCCCGCGCCACGTCACGGTCCCGGACGTCGGGGTGACGATCCCGGCGAGGCAGTGCAGCAGCGTGGTCTTGCCGGAGCCGGACGGGCCCATGATCGCCACG
The DNA here is from genome assembly GCF_020551945.1 of Cellulosimicrobium marinum. Classification (GTDB taxonomy): domain Bacteria; phylum Actinomycetota; class Actinomycetes; order Actinomycetales; family Cellulomonadaceae; genus Cellulosimicrobium; species Cellulosimicrobium marinum. Next base: position 146,815 of record NZ_JAJBZH010000001.1, read on the forward strand.
GACTCGCCGGGGTGGACGGCGAGGCTCACGCCGGCGAGGGCGTGGGTCGTGGCGTGCGCGGTGCCGTAGACCTTCGTGAGGCCGTGGGCGACGAGGGGTGGTCCGACGGCGGGTCGGGGGGCTGTGGGCGTCATGCGTCGATCGTGCGTCGCCGGGCCGGGCCGGCGCGTCCGGCCGTGGTGCGGTCCTCGCCGGGGCGCCCTCCACCCGGGGGCGGACGGGGGTGTGCGACGCCGGGCGGAGGCCGGGTGCGTCCGTGGCGTCGGTCACGTGCGGGCCCTGGGGGGCGGATCGGATTGGGAATCGCCGCGCGGACACGGTAGTCTTCTCGACGGCCGGTGAGCGATCAACGGCCCAGCACGACCGGCGCCCGTAGCTCAACGGATAGAGCATCTGACTACGGATCAGAAGGTTGGGGGTTCGAATCCCTCCGGGCGCACCGCACGACGAGGCCCCGGGACCACATGGTCCCGGGGTCTCGTCGTTTCCCGCACGGGACGGCCGTCCGGCCGCCGTCGTGCGTGCCGTCGTGCGTGCCGTCGTGCCGGTGGCGACCTGCCGTCGTGGAAGCCGGGTTCTCACGATGGGAGACGACCGGTCGCACTGTGATCGAATCGATACCTGACCCGGATGATCCGCAGCCTGCTGCGGATCATCGCGGCCTCTGCGGCACGGATTCGTCATCGATCGGGCATCGGAGGGTGCGCTTCCGTGGGCATTGTGCCTAGGGTCGGTCACGGTATGGACCCGACGACGACGAACGCCGCGCCCTCCGTCCCTTCGACCCTGAGCACCGACGGTGCCGTGCCCGACCCCCCGGTCGGGCCACCCGTCCGCGTGCGCCGCCCGACGGTGGCGGACGGATCGGCCATGTGGCGGGTCGCGCGCGACTCGGGCGAGCTCGACCTCAACTCCTCCTACGCCTACCTGCTCCTGGCGGAGCACTTCGCGGACACGTGCCGCGTCGCGGTCGTCCCCGACGCGGACGCCGTGGGTGGGGAGCGTGTCGTCGGGTTCGTGTCCGGCTACCGGCTCCCCGACGACGTCGCGCACCTGTTCGTGTGGCAGGTCGCCGTCGACGCGGCCGTGCGCGGGCAGGGCGTCGCCGGGCGACTGCTCGACGCGCTCGTGGACGCCGCGCCCGACGTGACGACCGTGAAGACGACCGTCGCGGAGGACAACGTCGCGTCGCGCGCGCTGTTCGTCCGCTGGGCGGCCCGTCGCGGGGCGACCATCGAGACGGCGCCGCTGTTCACGGCCGACCACTTCCCCGACTCCCACGTGGACGAGCCGATGCTCGTCATCGACGGCATCCGTCCACGCTGACCCGAGACCACGGGCTGCGCCGGTCCGGCGCGCGGGTGACGCCGCAGCCCTCGTCCGACTCCTCGCACCCGTGCGCACCACCACAAGGAGTGCTCCTTCGTGACAACCCCGACCCTCCCGACGACCGACGCGCACGCCGCCGAGGACCCGACGGCCTTCACCGCCCTGGAGTCCGGGGTGCGCAGCTACTCGCGCGCCTGGCCCGTCGTGTTCGACCGCGCCGTCGGAGCGACCGTCCACGCCGAGGACGGCACCGCCTACCTCGACTTCTTCGCCGGTGCGGGTTCGCTGAACTACGGCCACAACAACCCGCGCCTGAAGAAGGTGCTGCTGGACTACCTCGCGGACGACCGCATGGTCCACTCGCTCGACATGCTGACGACGGCGCGCCGCGACTTCCTCGAGACGTTCGAGTCGACGATCCTGCGCCCGCGCGGTCTCGACCACAAGGTCGTGTTCCCCGGCCCGGGCGGTGCGAACGCGGTCGAGGCGGCGCTCAAGCTCGCCCGCAAGGTGACGGGCCGTGAGTCGGTCATCAACTTCACGAACGCGTTCCACGGCATGACGCTCGGTGCGCTGTCCGTGACGGGCAACTCGATGAAGCGCGGCGGGGCGGGCATCCCGCTGGTCCACGCCACGCCGATGCCGTACGACGACTACTTCAACGGCGACGTCGACGACTTCGTCTACCTGGAGCGGCTGCTCGAGGACGGCGGCAGCGGGCTCAACGAGCCGGCCGCCGTGATCGTCGAGTCGGTGCAGGGCGAGGGTGGCATCAACGCGGCGCGCGCCGAGTGGCTGCGTCACCTCGCGGAGCTGTGCACGCGCCACGGGATCCTGCTCATCGTCGACGACATCCAGATGGGCTGCGGCCGCACGGGCGGGTTCTTCTCGTTCGAGGAGGCCGGGATCGTCCCGGACATCATCTGCCTCTCGAAGTCCATCTCGGGCTACGGGCTGCCGATGGCTCTGACGCTGGTGCGCCCCGAGCTGGACATCTGGGAGCCGGGAGAGCACAACGGCACGTTCCGCGGCTTCGCGCCCGCGTTCGCCACGGCGACGGAGGCGATCCGCGCCTACTGGTCCGACGACACGCTGGAGCGGTCCACGCTCGCGAAGGGTGCGCTCGTCGAGTCCCACTTCAACTCGCTCGTGGCGCGCTACCCGGACCACGGCCTGATCTCGAAGGGCCGCGGTCTCGCGCGCGGGCTGCAGCTGCCCGACGGCGAGCTGGCCGGCCGGGTGTGCGAGGAGGCGTTCGCGCGGGGTCTGCTCATGGAGACGTCGGGCCCCGACGGCGAGGTCGTCAAGCTGCTGCCGCCGCTGACGATCACGGAGGACGAGCTGCGCCGGGGGCTCGCGATCATCGACGCGTCGCTGGCCGCCGTCCTCTCCTGACCCGCCCCTGAACCGACCCTGGAGGTCCGCCCATGATCGTCCGCACCCTCGACGAGATCACCGACACCGACGCCGACGTCCGGAGCGAGAACTGGCGCAGCAAGCGCATCGTCCTCGCGAAGGAGGGCGTCGGGTTCTCGGTGCACGAGACCACGCTGTACGCGGGCACGGAGAGTTTCTTCTGGTACGCCAACCACGTGGAGGCGGTGTTCATCACGTCCGGCGAGGGCGAGATCGAGGACCTCGCCACGGGTGAGGTGCACCAGCTCGCGCCGGGCACGCTGTACCTGCTGAACGACCACGACAAGCACACGGTGCGCCCGCGGACGGACATCACGTGCGTGTGCGTGTTCAACCCGCCGGTCACGGGTCGTGAGGTCCACGACGAGAACGGGGTGTACCCGCTCGTCATGGAGGAGCCCGCCGCGGTCTGACCGCTCGGACCGTCCCGCCGAACCCCGGGTTGCTCGTCAGGTACGCGGCCGCGTGCCGGGCAACCCGGGGTTCGGCGCGTGCGGACGCGGACCGCTTTCAGCACGACCGTGCTATTGTCGCGTCCGTGAGCAAGGGCGAGGAGACGCGGCAGGAGATCCTGCACCGCGGCGTCGAGGCGGCGTACCGCGTCGGGCTGTCCGGTCTGACGATCGGCGAGCTCGCGCGCGCGACGGGCCTGTCGAAGAGCGGCCTGTACGCGCACTTCCGCTCCAAGGAGTCCCTGCAGCTCGCGGTCCTCGGGCAGGCGCGCGAGGAGTTCGTCGACACGGTCGTCGGCCCGGCCCTGCGCGCCCCGCGCGGCGAGCCGCGCCTGCGCGACCTGTTCGAGCGGTGGCTCGCGTGCGACCTGCGGCAGCACCCCGGCGGATGCCTGTTCGTCAAGGCCGCGACGGAGCTCGCGGCGCAGGACGGCCCGGTGCGCGACCAGCTCGTCCGGGACCACCAGGACCTCTACGACGCCGTGGCGCAGGTGTTCCGCACGTGCGTCGCCGAGGGCGGGTACCGGGACGACGTGGACCCGCAGCAGTTCGCGTCCGAGCTCTACGGCGTCATGCTCGCGCTGCACCACGCGCACGTGCTCATGGCCGACCCGGAGGCCGAGCGTCGCGCGCGCCGGTCGTTCGAGGCCCTGCTCGACGCCGCGCGCACCGCACCCGTCCCGGCGGCCTGACGGCTCGCACGTCATCCCAGGCCCCCGCTCCCGTCTTCGTCTTCGTCTTCGACCCGTCGAGAGGATCGTCCCGTGGCAGACGCACCCGCCAGGAAAAGCACGACCGTTCGTGCTGCTGACCGTCGCCGTGCGGCACGGCGCCGCCGCGCCGCCGTCGCGCTCGCCGTCGTCCGTGGTCGCCTCGCGCTGCTGCAGCGCGTCGCCCCCGAGCGTGCCGCGCGGTACGCGCTCGACCTGTGGTGCACCCCGCCCGACGGCGCGGGCCGCCGTCGCGACGTCCGCCCCGACCCGGGGACCCTGGGGACCGTGACGACGGCGGACGGCGCACGCGTCGTCGTCGAGACCTGGGGGCCGGCGACCGCCGGGCCCGGTGAGGTCGCCGACCGTGGCGCGCGAGGGGAGGGGCGTCCGGTCTACCTCGTGCACGGTTGGGGCGGGCGCCGCGGCCAGCTGGGGGCGTTCGTCGGGCCGCTGCGCGAGGCAGGCTTCCGGGTCGTCGCGTTCGACGCGCCGAGCCACGGGGACTCCGGGCCCGGACGGCTCGGCCCCCGGCGCAGCACGATGCCCGAGATGGCGGACGCGCTCGCCGCCGTCGTCGCCGCGCACGGCGAGCCCGCCGCTGTCGTCGCGCACTCCCTCGGGACCGCGACGACCGTCCTCGCCGTCCGCGACGGGCTGCCCGCCGCCCGCCTCGTCCTCGTCGCCGCCATCGCCGACGTCGTCGGTCAGCTCGGTGCCTTCGCCGACCTGCTGCGCCTCGACGAGCGCACCCGCGGGCTGCTGTCCGCGCGCCTCGCCGCGCTGGCGGGCCGACCGCTCGTCGAGCTCGACGTCCGCGAGACGCTGCGCTCCCACCCGGTCCCGCCCGCGCTCGTCGTGCACGACCGCGCCGACAAGGAGGTGCCGTACGCCGTCGGGGCGGCGCTCGCCGGGGCGTGGCCGGAGGGCGAGCTGCTCACGACTGACGGGCTCGGGCACCACCGGCTCCTGCGCGACCCGCAGGTCGTGCGCGCCGTCGTCGACTACGTGACGCCCGTGCGGACGGTCGCCGCGGAGGTGCCGGCGTCGTAGCGTGCCCTCATGGCCGCCGACGCCCACGACAAGGTCGACCTCAAGCACCTCCACCGCGCCCTCTACGCCCCGCCGCGCGGTCGCTTCGTCGAGGTCGACGTCCCGACGCTGACCTACCTCGCGGTCGACGGGGAGGGCGACCCGAACACGGCGACGTCGTACCGGGAGGCCGTCGAGACGCTCTTCGGGCTGTCGTACGCCGTGAAGTTCGCGAGCCGGCGCGAGCTCGGGCGGGACTACGTCGTCGCGCCGCTCGAAGGGCTGTGGACGGCCGACGACCCGGGGACGTTCGTGCGGCGCGAGAAGGACGCGTGGCGGTGGACCATGCTCGTGCTGCTCCCGGACTGGGTCGACGCCGCGCTCGTCGCGGACGTCACCGGGACCGTGCGCGACACGAAGGACCTGCCCGCCCTCGACCGCGTCGAGCGTCGCACGCTCGTCGAGGGGCGGTCGGTCCAGACGCTGCACGTGGGCTCGTACGACGACGAGGGACCCGTGCTCGCCGCGCTCCACGACGTCTACCTGCCCGAGCACGGCCTGACGTTCGCCGGGCCGCACCACGAGATCTACCTGGGCGACCCGCGCCGCACCGCGCCCGAGCGGCTGCGCACCGTCCTGCGTCAGCCCGTCCGTCCGGTCTGAGCGGGACATGCCGAACCCCGGGTTCCTCGTCAGCCGACGTCTCGGTCGACGAACAACCCGGGGTTCGGCGGGCGGGTGTCAGCAGGCCGGCGGCTCGACCTCCGTCGTCACGACGGACTCCCGCTCGTCGGCGTCCTCGGACGGCCGGGCGGTGACGGTCGCGGTGTCGCCGGTGGCCGCCCCGCGCACGGCGAACGACTGGTAGGCGTTCGCGCCCGGTGCGACGGACGTGAACGTCCGCGAGCCGAACGGCGTGGCGACCTCGACGTCGAGCGCGACGTCGTCGTCGTTCACGACGCGCACGGCGACGTACGGACGTCCGGCGAGGCACCGCGGCTCGGCGGTCGTGCCGACGTGCACGCCCTCCGGCTGCCCCGGGTCGGCCGTCCCCGGAGCGAGCACGCGCAGCGCGGTGAGAGCCGGGTCGCCCTCCTGCCACGTCGTGTTCAGCGCGACGTAGCGGGCGCTCACGCCCACCTCGGCGGTCCGGCTCGGTGCCCCGGCCCGGAGCTCGCCGACGTCGGTGAACGTCAGGCCGTCGTCGCTCACGGAGACGACCGAGGCCGGTGCCCCGCCGCCCGCCCACGCGGTGACGACCTCGCCGATCTCCTGCGACCGGCCCAGGTCGACGACCATGCGGCCGTCCGGCCCGGGCACCCAGGCCGTGGACGCGTCGCCGTCGACCGCGAGCGCGGGCGACGTCATGCCCTCGGGCAGCACCGACGCGGGGAACGTCAGCGTGCTCAGCGCCAGGTCGGCCACGGGGAACGCGGTCGCGTCGGCGAAGCGGACCGTCGTGCCCGACGGCGTCGCGCTCGCCGAGCGCTCGGCGCCCGTCTCGGTGTTGCGCACCTCGACGCGGACCGGCCGGTCGCCGGCCACGAGACGCACGGTCCGCGCGTCGGGCACCGCGACCGTGACGCCCGCCGGGGCGCCGCCGCCCTGGAGCGCGACCGTCGCGCGCGGCGCGAGCACCACGGCGTCGCCCGCCGGGACGTCCACGTCGAGCGTCGACGCCTCGGCGCCCACGCGCTGCGTGCCCACGTAGACGCGCACGGCGTCCCCGTCGTGCGGCACGGTGACCGTCGCGGCGACGTCCGACGCCGTGAGGTTGAACGCGACGAGGTAGCCGTCGACGACGCTCACGTGCACGCCGTCGGCGTCCGTCGTGGGGACGGCCCGCGCGGCCTGCGCGGCGGTCGCCGCGGCGTCGCCCGGCACCATCTCGACGAGGCGCGGGCCGGTCGACCCGTCCGCGAGGCGCACCACGTGACGCGCCTGCGTCGCCTTCGAGACGCTGATCGGCGCGTCGGACCCGCGGACGACGAAGCCCGCCTCGCCCTCGACGTTGAGCCAGTCGCCCGACGACTCGAGCACGAGGTCGCCCGTGTACCGGAAGCGCGCGGCGTCGTGCCACGTCTCGCCGTCGAGCGAGGTCTGCACGCGGTACTCCTGGCCTGCGGCGGACTCCCACCCGAGCTGGACCTGCGCGACGTCGACCGGCTCGCCCAGGTCCACCTGGACCCACGAGTCGGGGCGCGTGCGGTCGTCGCGCGAGACGGCCCAGCGCGACGACGCGCTGCCGTCGGTGACGGCGCTCGCCGGGTGGGAGCCGTCCGCGCTGGACGCGGTCGCCGGCCTGCCGGCCGCCACGTCGGTGCCGTCCGGCGCGAACGCGCGCAGGTGGTACAGCGAGTAGCCGTACTCGGGGTTGCCGCGCACGCCCTGCATGCGCACGTACCGCGTCGTGACCGGCGCGGGCTCGTCGGCGCCCGCCGGGACCAGGTCCACGGTGTCGAGGCGCGAGACGTTCACGTCCGCCGGCGCCTTGCCGTAGGCGGTCTGCGTCTCCCACGTCACGCCGTCGTCCGACGTCTGCACGAGGTACCGCAGCCCGGCGCTCGCCTCCCACGCGACGCGCACCGCGCCGACGGTGGTCTGCTCGCCGAGGTCCACCTGGAGCCACGAGTCGGGACGCGTGCGCTCGGAGACCGCGACGGCCCAGCGCGTCGACGGGTTGCCGTCGGTGACGCGCGCGGCCGTGCGGCCGCTCCCGGCGTCCTCGCTCGACGCCGACGCCGGGCGGCCCGCCGCCAGGTCGGTCGTCGACTCCTCGTCGGCGTAGGCGTGCAGCGCGTACACCGAGTAGCCGTAGCGGGCGTTGCCCTGCTGGCCGAGCACGCGCACGTACCGGGCCTCGACGGGGTCGAAGGCGAGGTCGTCGACCCGCGCGGCGTTGGCGTCCGCGGGGTCGGCGGGCCGCGTGACGGGGAGCGACGCCGTCGTCTCGCCGTCGGCCGTGGTGTAGGTGCGGGAGCCGTCGAGGCCCGAGTACCCGCCCATGTCGAGGTTGCGGACGGACAGGTTCGCGTCGTCGGGGCCGGCGCCCGTGGAGGCGTAGACGGCCGACCCGGTCGGCAGGGTCACCTGCCCCGCGTAGCCGTCACCGATGCGGAACACCGACGACGTGCCCTCGAAGCCGTCGCGCGGCTCCGTGTAGGTCGTGACGTGCCGCTCGTCGACCGTCGAGCCCGTGGTCGGGTAGAGGTACGGCGTCGAGCCCGAGACGTGGAACAGCCACGAGTCGTGCCCCGGCACCCACGGGAACTTCACGAACCCCTTCTTGCTCCCGGCGGCGGCCCACGCGGCGTCGGACTGCTGGACCGTCAGGCCCGGGCCCTCGCCGAAGTCGCGCACACCCTCCAGCCCGGCGAAGAACTCGTCCTCGGGCGTCGGGACGACGGGGCCGTCCTCGTGCTCGGCGGCCTCCACGTGCAGCAGGTAGGAGATCGCGATCTCGGCGCGCGCCTCCGGCTCGTACTTCGGCTCGCCCGAGAACTTCGTCAGGCGGTCGACCGGCGCGTACGCCTGGTAGTCCTCCAGCGCGGCCGCGAGCCCCGCCTCGGCACGCGCGGCGTCGGGGTCGCGCAGCACCTGGCCGAGGAACGCCATCGGCAGGACGTCGCGCCCGTAGAGGAACTCACGGTCGGCGACCATCGGCATGAACGGCTCGCCCTGCTCCGACATGACCATCTTGATCGACTCCCACAGCTCCGCCGAGTTCGGCTGGCGCGTGAGGATCTCCGGCAGCGGCTCGTCGTTCAGCAGGAAGTGGATCGCGTTGCGCGCGCCCGACCGCCAGATGTCCGACTGGTAGTGCGGCCCGAACGACCCGTGGTTCTCCACGAGGTACGTGTCGTAGATCGTCTGCATCGTGTTCGTCGAGACCGGCTCGCCGGCCACGACGGCGGGGTTGTTGCGGTCCGCGGTCGGCTGGCCCGCCGCGTTGCGCCCCCAGTCGCCCAGCTGCTCGGCCCAGCGGCTCGCGTCCGGGTCCTCCGGCACCCACGCGAGGCCGGGCGCGAGGGCCTGCGTGTAGACGCCGGCCTCCTCCTGCGCGGTGTCGCCCTCGTGCTTGCCCGTCGGCCAGTCCGCCGTCCAGCTCCCCGAGAGCGGGTCCTTGCCGAAGTCCAGGTCGGCCGTGTACCGCGACTGCTCGACGGCGATCGTCGTGAGGTTGTCCCGCGTCGTCGCGTCGAGCTCGTCCCACATCAGCCGACCCGCGTCGAGGAAGTAGGACTGGAACGTCGAGTCCCAGAACAGCTTCTTGCCCCACGTGCCCGCCGGGTCGACGAACCGGTTCGTCGCCGCGTAGTGCTCGATCGTCGCGATCGTCTGCGCGCGCAGCTCGTCCTCCGACACGCCCGCGACCTCGGCGTCGTACTCGCCGTGCGTGAGCAGCACCGCGTTGCCGAGGACGACGGCGAAGTTCATGTCCTTGCTCTGGTAGACGCCGGCGGACTCGTCCCAGACGGACTCGACCCAGCGGGTGTGGCGCAGCAGCGCGCCGTAGAAGTCGGCGGCGATCGCGTCGGGTGCGCCGTACGCGTGCTCGTCCGTCGACGGGGACGTGGTGTCGGCGAGCGCCGGACCCCCGGGGAGGAGGAGGGCCGCCGTCGCGAGGACGGCGGCGAACGGACGTCGACGGCGCGAGCGTCTGCGCGTCGGTGCGGGCGTGGGGGTCATGGTGGTGCTCTCTCGTCGGCGTCGTCGGGAGGGGGCGGCTGTGCCCAGCGCCATTCTGACAGCGCTGTCTGGCAAAGTCCAGGCACGTGCGTGAGGTCGTGCATCGGCGCACGTGAGAAACCCCGGCCCGCCGAGGCAGTGCCCCGGTCCCGCGAGGGAGAACCCTGGTCGGGACCAGGGTTCTCCCTCGCGGGACCGGAGTACTACCTCGAGGAACCGGGGTACTCCCTCGCGCGCGTGGGCGAGAGGGTCAGCCCTTGACCGAGCCGGACATCAGGCCGCCGACGAAGTACTTGCCGAGGATGATGTACACGATCAGCGTCGGCAGGGACGCGAAGAGCGCACCGGCCATCGACACGCCGTAGTTCTGCAGCAGCGCGCCGTTCGCGAGGTTGTTCAGCGCGAGGGTGACGGGGCCGTTCTGGCTCGAGGAGAAGAACACGGCGAAGAGGAAGTCGTTCCACGCCGAGGTGAACTGCCAGATGAGCACGACCACGAAGCTCGGGATCGAGATCGGCAGGATGATCGACCAGTAGGTCCGCAGCATGCCGGCGCCGTCGACGCGCGCGGCCTCGACGAGCTCGTGCGGGACGCTCATGTAGTAGTTGCGGAAGATGAGCGTGGTGATGGGGATGCCGTAGACCACGTGGAGCAGGATCAGCGACGGCACGCCGCTGGGGATGCCCAGGTCGAGCACGAGCTGGTTCAGGGGGATCATCACGGCCTGGTAGGGGATGAACATCCCGAACAGGATCAGCGTGAAGACGAGGTTCGCGCCCTTGAACGACCAGCGCGACAGCACGAAGCCGTTGAGCGAGCCGAGGAACGCGGCGATGATCGCGGACGGCACGACCATCTGGAGCGTGCGCCAGATCGCGGGGGAGAGCTGGGTCCAGGCGGTCTGCCAGTTGTCGAGCGTCCACTCCTGCGGCAGCGCCCACGCGCGGGCCGGGGACGCGTCGCCCGCGCCCTTGAAGCTCGTCACGAAGAGCACGTACACGGGGATGAGCACGACGGCGAGGAAGAAGATCAGCGCCGCGTACTTCAGGGTGCGGGCGACACCGAACCGGTTGCGCGGACGCTCCGCACGCACCTCCCGCGGCGTGCCGACGACGTCCGGGGTGGGGACCGCCGGGGTGGAGGTCGTGGTCATCGCTTCTCCTGACGGTTGGTGCGGATCAGGTACGGCACGATGACGACGGCGACGATGATCAGCAGGATCGAGCCGACCGCCGCCGCGTTGGCGTAGTCGAAGCTCGACTTGAAGACGTACATGTCGACGGCCGGGACCTTGGTCTGGTAGTTCGACGGCTTGGAGATCGACATGATGAGGTCGAAGGCCTTGAGCGACATGTGACCGATGATGATGAGCGCCGACAGCGCGATGGGCGACAGCTGCGGGAAGATCACGTGCCGGTAGAGCTTCCACTCGCTCGCGCCGTCCATGCGGGCGGCCTCGCGGAGCTCCTCGGGGATGCCGCGGAAGCCGGCCAGGAAGAGCGCCATGACGTAGCCCGAGAGCTGCCAGATCGCGGGGATCGCGATCGCGGTGATGCCCCAGGTGACGTTGTTCCACCAGTTGTTCTGGAGGAAGTCCAGACCGACCATCTGGAACAGCCGGTTGAGGCCGCTCGCCTGCTCGTCCTGGTTCGAGTTGAGCAGCCAGCGCCACACCACACCGGACGCGACGAACGAGACCGCCATGGGGAACAGGTAGATCGAGCGGAAGATCCCCTCGCCCTTGACCGGCTTGTCCAGCATCCACGCCCACAGGAAGCCCATGATCATGGTCCCGGCGAGGAACACGACGGTGTACAGCACGAGGTTCTTCAGCGAGTGCTGGAACGCCTCGCTGCCGAGCAGGTCGAGGTAGTTCTGGAACCACACGACGACCGACGGCTGCTGCCCGGTGGCCTGCGCGGCGGTGTGGTTGTCGGTGATCGAGGTCTGGAAGTTCGCGCCGATGAGCCCGTAGACGAAGACGCCGACGAGGATCAGCGAGGGGGCGAGCATGAGCAGCGCGGGGCCGGCTCGCCGCAGGGACTTGAGCATGGTTGGTCTTCCCGGTGTCGGGGGGTGTGCGTCAGGACGGTCGGCGCGGGCCGGCCGCGCGTCGTCGGTCCGACGACGCGCGGCGGCTCGCGCGAGGGAGGCGGGCCCGGGGGACGGGCCCGCCTCCGAGGGGGTCAGCCCTGCGCGGCGGCGGCGAGCTCGGACTGGTAGGTCGCGAGGTCGGACCCACCGGTGGTGAACTTGCTCGTCGCGTCGGAGATCGCGTTGAGCGTCGCGACGGGCGTGGCGGCACCGTGCGCGAGCGAGGACACGATGGTGTCCTGGCCGAACGACTCGATCGCGGTCTGCTGGTACTCGGAGAACTCCGAGGGGTCGGCGTCGGTGCGGGCCGGGATGGAGCCCTTGGCCTGGTTGAACGCGACCTGGCCCTCGAGCGAGCCGACGGTCTCGAGCCACGCCTTCGCGCCCTCGGGGTGCGGCGCGCCCACCGGGAGGGTGAACGAGTCGGCGAGGAAGTCGAACGTGCCGTCGGTGCCCGGGACGGGGAACGCCGTGAAGTCGGTACCGAGGACCTTGTCCTGCTCCTCGAACGCGGCGACGGCCCAGTCGCCCATGACGTTGAACGCGGCGTTGCCGTCGATCACCAGCTGGGTGGCCTCGGGCCAGTCGAGCCCGTCACGGTCGCTGTTGGTGTAGCCCATGAGCTTCTCGAACTGCTCGAGCGCTCCGGTGACCTCGGCGCCCTCCCAGTCGGTCGAGCCGTCCCAGAGGCCGTTGTACGCGTCCGCGCCGAGCTCGGCGAGGAGGACGGTCTCGAGGAGGTGGACCTGGGTCCACGTCGTCGCGACGGACAGCGGCGTGACGCCCGCTGCCTGCAGCGTGTCGAGGTCGGCCATCCAGGCGTCGAGGTCCGCGTACTCGGCGGCCGGGTCGATGCCGTTGTCCTCGAGGACGGTCGGGTTGGCCCAGACGACGTTCGCACGGTGGATGTTCGACGGGATCGAGTAGATCGCGCCGTCCTCGGAGGTGACGCGCTCGACCAGGTCGGCCGGGAACGCGTCCGTGAGGCCGAACTCGTCGTACAGGTCGGAGACGTCCTCGATCTGCGCGGCGTCGATGTAGTCCTGGAGCTCGGCACCGGCGTGCGCCTGGAACGTGTCCGGCGGGTCCTGCGCCTGGAGGCGGGACTGGAGGAGGTCCTTCGCGGCGGAGCCGGCGCCACCGGCGACCGCACCGTTCACGAACTCGATGTCGGGGTGCTGCTCGTCGAACACGCCGACCAGCGCGTCGAGGCCGGCCTTCTCGGAACCGGCCGCCCACCAGGTGAAGACCTCCACCTCGTCGCTGCCGCCGCCGTTCGCTCCGTCGGTGCTGTCGTCACCGGAACCGCCGCTGCTGCACGCGGCGAGTGCGAGACCCACGAGGGCGGCACCGGCCACCGTCGCGCTCGTCCTGCGGTTGAGTCGCATCGTGATCTTTCCCTACGCCTTCTTCGGTCGTGGGGGACCCGCGGGGGAGCCGGGGGGAAGGGCTCCTCGCGGGCCGGGCGCATCGGTGCACCCTCGAACCCGACGCCCATACAACGTCGCGGGCGCCTTGATGTCAAGAAATGAACGCAACCGAGTCTCTTTCGTGATCTGACCGTCAGGACTTGGACACAACGTCCGATAAGTCCGGTGCGCTCCTGCGGGCGAGGGGTGGGTCGGGGGAGGCCGTGGATGCGGAACCTGTGCGGTGCGTGTGCAGTGACGGTTGGATGTGTTGTTTTCTGTTGGAGCATGTGTACGATCAGGGGGCGCGTCGTCGATCCACCGACGGACCGTGCCACCGCCGGCACGACACGACACGCGCGACCGTCTCGAAGGAGAGAAGTTGCGACGCCCGACCCCGCGCCCCCAGCCGGTCGCACCGGGCCCGCGATCGAGTGGAAGGTCCGACCAGATGCACCCCCACCGCAGGATCGCCCGGATCGGCGTCGCGCTCGCGACGACCGCCGGGCTCGCCGTCTCGGGACTGGTCGTCCCGGCCGCGGCCGCACCAGCCGCCGCCGCGGTCGCCAACGGCGACGTCACCGGCACCGAGTGGACCACCCCCGGCGCGGTGAAGGTCGGCCAGACGCCGGCCCGCGCCGTCATGGTCCCGTTCGACACCGTCGAGCAGGCCAAGGCGAGCCCGACCCTGTACGAGGCGGAGCGCTCGTCGCCCGACGTGCGCCTGCTCAACGGGACGTGGCAGTTCAACTACGTGTCGAAGCCCGCGGACAAGCCCGACGTGTCCGGCGTGACGAGCATCCCCGCCAGCGGTTACCAGGACATCGAGGTCCCGTCGAGCTGGCAGGTGGCCGGGCAGTACGCGGGCGCGCTCGGCACGGACTTCCCCATCTACAACAACCAGGACTACCCGTTCCAGTCCTCCGGGGGCGGCGTCGCCAACCAGGGCGACTTCGACGCCGCGCAGGCGCCGACCGCGTTCAACCCCGTCGGCACCTACATGCGCACGCTCGACCTCACCGCGGACGACCTCGCCGACAACCGGCTGATCCTGTCGTTCCTCGGTGTCGAGTCCGGCTTCTACCTGTACGTCAACGGGGCGGTCGTCGGCTACGGCGAGGACAGCTTCAGCACGTCGGAGTTCGACGTCACCGACTACGTCCACGAGGGGGAGAACCTCGTGACGGTCCAGGTGCACCGCTGGACCACGGGCAGCTTCCTCGAGAACCAGGACGGCCTGAACTTCGGCGGCATCCACCGCGACGTCTACCTCACGGTGCAGCCGGAGGTCTCGGTCTACGACTACGACGTGGAGACCACCTTCGCCGACGGGGACTACTCCTCCTCGCAGCTCGAGGTCGACGTCGACGTGGCGAACACCTCGGACGACGCCGCCGCGCGCACGGTGACGGCGCACCTGTTCGACGCCGCAGGCGACCCGGTCGGCGAGCCGGTGAGCGCGCCCGTGGCCGTCGAGCCGGGGGAGACCGGGACGGCGAGCCTCGCGACCACGGTGGAGGACCCCGCGCTGTGGTCGGCCGAGCTGCCGAACCTGTACACGCTCGTGCTCGAGCTCGCCGACGAGGACGGCACGACCCTCCAGACGTTCGGCAAGCGCGTCGGCTTCCGCGAGTTCGCGATGGCGAACGCCGGCACGTCGAACTCGACGTCGAACATGACGATCAACGGGCAGAACATCGAGTTCTACGGCGTCAACCGCGGCGAGAACGACCCCGCGTACGGCCACCACGTGCCGTACGAGAACGTCGTCGCCGACGTGCGCAACGCCAAGCAGCTCAACATGAACGCGATCCGCACGAGCCACTTCCCGCCGGACCCGCACCTGCTCGACCTGGCGGACGAGTACGGCCTGTACGTCATGGACGAGGTGAACGTCGAGTCCCACAACGGGCGCGACGGCATCAACAACACGCCGTACGCGATCGACCCGTCGCTGACCAGCCGCGACTTCCCGGGCAACGACTCCCGGTACACCGCCTCGATGGAGCAGCGGATGCGCAGCATGGTCGAGCGCGACAAGAGCTACCCGTCGGTCATCATCTACTCGCTCGGCAACGAGGCCGGCACCGGCCCGAACTTCGACACGATGATCGACGTCATCAAGGAGCTCGACGGCGAGAAGCTCGTCCACTACCAGGGCGACAACGGCAACCCGCGCGTCGACATGATCGGCGCGATGTACCCCGCGTACAACGCGGCGAACCGGCCCACCGCCGAGAAGCCGTTCATCATGATGGAGTTCCAGCACTCCATGGGGAACACGGGCGGCGAGCTGTCGCGCTACGTCGACATCATGGAGGGCTCGTACCGCCAGCAGGGCGGGTTCATCTGGGACTACGTCGACCAGTCGGCGCTCACGCTCCAGGAGGGTGCGGACACGTCCGACGGCGTGACCGAGGACGAGCTGTTCTTCGGCATGGACGGCAGCTGGCCGCAGGTCTCGGGCGACGGCAACTTCCTCATGAACGGCGTGCTGTTCCCCGACCGGTCGTGGAAGCCCGCGGCCTACGAGGTGAAGAAGCAGTTCCAGGACCTCAAGTTCTCGCAGTCCGAGGAGCAGCGCGCCGCGCACGAGGTCACGATCACGAACCTCAACCGGTTCAAGAACGCGAACTACTACGACGTCGTCTGGTCGCTCCAGGAGGACGGCGAGACCGTCCGGACGGGCACGCTCACGGACGCCGAGGCCGACCTCGCGCCGCCCACGGGCGACGTCGACGCCGGCTCCACGACGACCGTCACCCTGCCCTACGGCATCGAGGACCCGGCGCCGGGCGCCGAGTACCAGCTCCTCGTCGAGTACCGCCTGAAGCAGGACACGCCGTACGCCGACGCCGGGTACGTGCAGGGCAGCGCGCAGTTCGCGCTCGACGCCCACGGGGTCGACCAGCTCGTCGACGTCGAGGCGCTCGGGGCCGCTGCCACCGAGACCACGGACGACGCGGTCACCGTCACGGGCACGACGCCCGAGGGCTCGCCGTTCACGGTCGCGGTCGACAGGACGACCGGCCTCCTGGACACCTACCAGGTGGACGGCGAGGACCTCGTCACCAAGGCGCCCGTGGGGTCGTTCTTCCGCGCGGAGACCGACCAGAACGGCGCGGTGCGCGGCAACGCGCACAACCTCAACACCCCCGAGGGCTACCAGGGGTGGCTGAACCAGGGCGAGGACCTGCAGGACGTCTCCGTCAACACGCTCGGCGGCGACGGCGGGACCACGAAGATCGTGGTCAACGCGACCCTGGCCAACGGCAGCGCGTACACGACGACGTACACGGTCTACGCCAACGGGACGGTCGTCGTGGGCGCACGTCTCGTGGCCTCCGCCGAGGCCCCCGACCAGCTCGGCGAGTTCGGCATGATGATGCAGCTCCCGAGCCGCTTCGAGAACGTCGAGTGGTACGGGCGCGGCCCGTCGGAGACCTACTGGGACCGCAAGGCCGGCAACAACGTCGGCGTGTGGTCGAGCACGGTCACCGACCGGTTCGTGGCCTACCCCCGCATCCAGGAGAACGGCAACACGACGGACGTGCGCTGGATGGCGCTCACCGACGACGACGGGACGGGCCTGCTCGCCTCGATGACGTACGGCGAGGGCTACTCGGGCGACCCGCTCGAGGCCGTCGCGCTGCACTACACGCCCGAGGCGCTGTCCTCCTACAACTCGAAGAACCGGTACCCGTACCAGGCCGAGCGCACCGACGACGTCGTGCTGCGCGTGCTCGACCACCAGAAGGGCGTCGGCAACCTCGACTGGGGCTCCGAGCCGCCGTCGGCGATGATCCCCAAGACCGACGCCGACCTGCTCGACTACACGTACACGCTCACGCCGCTCGAGGCGGGCTCCGACCCGATGGCGCTGTCGAAGGCCATCTACCCGGCGCCGACCTACGCGCTGCTCGACTCCGTGACGATCGACGGCGAGCCGCTGGAGGGCTTCACCCCGGAGACGTTCGACTACGACCACGTGCTCCCCGAGTACTACCCGGAGTCGCTCGTCCCGGTCGTCGAGGCGACGGCGCCGCAGGGCACCACGGTGACGATCGACCAGCCGACGGGGGTCCCCGGCACCGCGGTGCTGCACGTGACGTCCGGCTCGTCGTCCGTCGACTACACCGTGCACATCGAGGCGGCGCCGGAGCGCGCACCGGTGGTGTCCGTCCCCGACCTCGTCGAGGTCCCGGCCGGCGTGTCCGGCTCGGGCGCCTACACGGGCGGCACGCCCGGCGTCGGCGACCTCCTCTACGCCTACAGCGGCTACTCGCGGATCTTCGAGAACGTGAGCGGCACGGGCGCGGGGCTGGAGACGGCGAGCGGCACCTACGCGAAGGGGTTCCAGGGCAACGCCGAGCAGATCATCGACCTCGACGTCTCGGACCACGCGGTCGAGTCCTTCTCGGCGGTCGCCGGGATCGACCCGTCGAAGTGGTCCGGGTCGGGCGCGACGCGCTCCACGGTGATCTTCGAGGTCTGGGGTCACCGCGACGTCGGCGCGCTGACCGCCGACTATTACGCGCCGATGGCGCCGGGCAGCGCGGGGACGGGGACGATCGTCACCGACGGCTGGACGAAGCTCGCGAGCAGCCCCGTGATCTCCGGCCGGAACGACTTCACGTTCGACGAGGTCCCGCTCACCTACGACGCGGACGGCACCACCGGCCGCTACCAGGCGCTGCGCCTCGTGATGAACGCGAACGGCGACAACGGGCACGACCAGGGCGTGTGGGGCGACCCGCGCATCGCGGTCGACCTGCCCGAGGACCCGCAGCTCCACGGCGTCGAGCTCGACGGCGCGACGCTGCCCGGCTTCGACCCGGACGTGCACGAGTACACCGTGACCCTCGGGTCGGGCGCCGACGTGCCGACCGTCACCGTGGACCACGACACCGGCCTGTACGTCCAGGTGCGCCAGGCCGCCCAGGTCCCCGGCACGGCGACCGTGCGCGTGGGCACCGAGCGGTACGAGATCGCGTTCGAGCGGGCCGAGGCCCCCGACGGCCAGCAGGCCTACCTGAGCGACCTCGTCACCGCGCCGGGCAGCATCACGCCCGACGGCGAGGACCAGTCGGCCGTGCTCGGCGGCAACCTGCTCTACGCCTACAGCGCGTCGGGCGGCGTGTACGTCGACCGGAGCGAGGGCGTGGACGGCGACACGGCGCTGCGCCTCGCCGACGGGGACGACGTCGTCACGTACGACCACGGGTTCGCGGGCCGTGCCCAGCAGGTCCTCGACGTCGACGTGTCGCACCGCGACGCGCTGCGGTTCACCGCGGACGTCGGCGTCGACGCGACGATGCGTCCCGAGGGGGCGGCCGTCCGGTTCGCCGTCTGGGGCGCGCGCGACGCCGCCGCCCTGACGAACGGCTACTACGCGGCGGCCGACCCGGCGTCGGGCGACCTCCCGGCCGAGGGCTGGGACGAGCTCGGCACGTCCCCCGTCCTCGCGGGCGAGGGGTACGCGGGCGACGCCGAGGCGGGCACGCACCGGTTCGACCTCGACCTCACCTGGGCCGACGAGGACGGCGAGCGTCACCCGTACGAGGCGCTGCGCCTCGTGATGCTCCCCGTCGAGGGCTCGACCGGTCCGGCGCAGGGCGTGTGGGGCGACCCGCAGGTGACGTTCGTGGGGGACGAGCTCGACGAGCCCGTCGACATGATCCGGCTGACGTCTCAGGTGAGCGAGACCCAGGCGTCGGTGGGCTACCTGCTCAGCACGGAGCCGACCGGGAAGAAGATCCGCAGCATCGCCGTGGCGTACGACGCGGAGGGCCGGGTCCTCGGCCACCAGGAGGTCACGTTCGACACCGAGGACGGCAACCAGGACGGCGACCTGCCGATCGCGCTGCCGGAGGGCACCACGCCCGCACGGCTCGCGTACCTGCTGGTCGAGGACGGCACGCTCACCCCCGTGGCGGGCGCGTGGACGCAGGACCTCGCGGCCGGCGAGGAGTCCTTCTCCCACGTGGCGCTGCGCGAGGTCGTGCCCGGCGGCGACCCGACGGTCGACGTGGCCTTCGACGGGGAGACCGGCGAGGTCACCGTGCAGGGCACCGGGCTCGCCCCGGGTGCCGTGCTCGCCCTCGAGGGCCTCGTGGAGGGCACGGACGGCCTCGACCACGTCGCGTTCGTCTCGGCCGACGGCCGGGGCGTGCTCGACCACTCCTACCCGTCCGCGGCGACCGCGCTCGACCAGGTCACGGTCCGCCTCGGCGGGCAGGGCGTGGACGGCGTGATCGAGCAGCCCGAGGAGCCGCAGGGCGTCGCGGTGACCGCGACGGCCGAGGTCCGGTGCCTCGCGGGCCGGCCGTACCTCGCGGTCCGCGTGGTCAACGACGACGACGTCCCCGTGGACGTCGAGATCGTGACGCCGTACGGGACGAAGACCTTCGCCGGCGTCGCGCCGGGGAAGAACGCCTACCAGTCCTTCGCGGTCCGTGGCGCCGAGCCGCAGGCCGACGCCGTCACGGTCACCGCTCGGCCGTCGGACGGGACCGGTGGCGAGACGGTCGTCGGCCCGGAGCACGAGGCCCCGGCCTGCGGCTGACGAGAACCCCCGAGGCGCGCCGGTCGTCCGACCTCCGGACCGGCGCGCCTCGGGCGTGCCCGCGCCCGGGCACCCCGACCGCCCGGCCCTCGACGCTGCCGGGCGTCGAGGGCCGGGCTTGGCGTCGGGACATGAACGCAGAGCGCTATCCTGGCGCTCGTGCGCGCTGACCGGGTGACCCCGGGCTCGCAGACGTCTCTGCGCGAGGCCAACCGAGCCCGGATCGTGAGCGCCGTCCAGCAGCGTGGCTCCCTCACGCAGATCGAGCTGGCCGGCGTCACCGGCCTGTCCCCGGCCACCGTCTCCAACATCGTCAAGGAGCTCACCGGCGCGGGCGTGCTGCACACGTCGCCGTCCACGCGCAGCGGCCGCCGCGCCCTCCAGGTGACCCTCGCGCGCAACCTCGGCCTCGTCGCCGGCATCCACTTCGGCACCCGCTCGCTGCGCGTCGCGCTCGCGGACGCGTCGATGCGGGTGCTCGCGGACCAGCGGATGCCCCTCGCCCCGGACCACCGCGCCGACACGGGCCTCCAGCGCGCCGTCCTGCTCGTCGAGGAGCTGGTCGCGTCCGTCGACGCCGCGCCGGACGAGCTGCTCGCCGTCGGGGTGGGCGTCCCCGCCCCCGTCGACGTCCGCACCGGCCGCATCGCGACCGTCGGGATGATGCGCGGGTGGGACGGCGTCGTCGTGCCCGAGCTGATCGAGGCCGAGCTCGGCGCCCCGGTGAGCGTCGACAACGACGCGAACCTCGGGGCGCTCGCGGAGACCCGGTTCGGGGCGGCGGCCGGTCACGACGCCGTCGCCTACCTGCGCGTGTCGCACGGCGTGGGCGGGGGCCTCGTGCTCGGCGGGCGGCTCGTCCACGGGCGCGGCGGCGTCGCGGGGGAGATCGGGCACGTGACCATCGACGAGAACGGCCCCATCTGCCGGTGCGGCAACCGCGGCTGCCTGGAGACGTTCGTCGGGGCGAACGTGCTCCTGGGGATGCTCTCCGAGAGCCGCGGACACCTCACGCTGCGCGACGTCATCCTCCGCGCCCGCGAGGGCGACCCGGGCTGCCGCCGCGTCCTGTTCGACGCCGGGCAGCACCTCGGCGTCGCGGCCGCCAACCTGTGCAACCTCGTGGACCCCGAGATCGTCGTCGTGGGCGGCCAGCTCGCGGAGGCCGGGGAGATCCTCCTGGGCCCGCTGCGGACCGCCCTCGAGCAGCGGACCGTGCCGAGCACGTTCGGCCCCGTCGAGGTGGTCGCGTCCGCGCTGGGCTCCGCGGCGGAGGTGCGCGGCGCGCTCGCCGTCGCGCTCGACACCGCGCGCGTGAGCGGGTCCCTGGGGGTGAGCGCATGAGGCGCCGCCGCACGGGCGTCGTCGCCGCGACCGCCGCGCTCGCCCTCGCCCTCGCGGCGGGCTGCGCGACGCAGGTCCCGGCCGAGCCGACCGAGCCCGTCGAGGGCACGATCGGGCTCCTCCTGCCCGAGGTGAAGACCGCCCGCTACGAGACGACCGACCGCCCGACGTTCCTCGCGGTCGTCGAGCGCCGCTGCCCGCGCTGCGAGGTGCTCTACGCGAACGCCGCCCAGGACGCCGCCGTCCAGCAGCAGCAGGCGGAGTCCATGCTCGCGCGCGGCGCCGACGTGCTCGTCCTCGACGCCGTCGACACCGTCGCGGCGGCGAGCGTCGTCGCCGAGGCCCAGCGGCTCGGCGTCCGCGTCATCGCCTACGATCGCTTCGTCGCCGGCGCGGACTACTACGTGTCGTTCGACAACGAGCTCATCGGCTACCTCATGGGGGAGGCCCTGGTCGGCGCGGTCGAGGCGCGCGCCGAGGAGGACCCGCCCGCGGACGGCCGACGGCCGGGGGTGCTGCTCGTGCACGGGTCGCCGACCGACCCGAACTCCGCGGCGCTCGCCGCGGGTGCCCACCGCGCCCTCGACGGAGAGGACATCGACGTGCTCGGCGAGTACGACACCCCCGACTGGAGCCCGGACAAGGCGACCGAGTGGGTCGAGGGCCAGATCACCCTGCACCCCGGTCGGGTGGACGGCGTGCTCGCGGCGAGCGACGGCATCGCGGGCGGCGCGGTCGCCGCGATGAAGGCCGCCGGTCTCGACCCCGTGCCGCCCACGACGGGGCAGGACGGCGAGCTCGCGGCCGTGCAGCGCGTCATCTCCGGCGACCAGTACATGACGGTCTACAAGGCGACCACCCAGCAGGCGCGCACCGCCGCCGAGCTCGCGGTCCGTCTCCTGCGCGGCCAGGACCCGGCGGCCACCGCCCGGATCGACGGCGTCCCCAGCCTCCTCCTCGCCCCCCGCGCCGTCGGCCCCGACGACGTCCAGCGCGTCATCGTCGACGGCGGCGTGTACACGACCGAGGAGATCTGCACCCCGTACTACGTCGACGCGTGCGCGGCGCTCGGGCTCGTGGAGGCGGCACCGTGAGCGCCGACCGTCCCCTGCTGTCGCTGCGCGGGGTCTCCAAGAGCTTCGGCGGGGTGCGCGCGCTCGTCGACGTCGACCTCGACGTCCACGAGCGCGAGGTGCTCGCCGTGGTCGGGGACAACGGCGCCGGGAAGTCGACCCTCGCGGGCGTCGTCGCGGGCGCGTTCCGGCCCGACACCGGCCAGGTCCTGCTCGACGGCGAGCCCGTCGCCCTCGGGTCGCCGAAGGACGCCCGCGACGCCGGGATCGCCGCCGTGTTCCAGGACCTCGCGCTCGTCGACGACCTCGACGTGGTCGAGAACCTGTTCCTCGGGCAGGAGACGCGCCACGGTCCCTTCCTCGACGAGATCGCCATGGAGCGCGAGGCGTGGGCGCTGCTCGACCAGCTCGCCGCGACCGTGCCGTCCGTCCGGCTGCCGGTCCGTGCCCTGTCCGGCGGCCAGCGGCAGGTCGTCGCGGTGGCGCGCGCCCTCCTCGGGTCGCCGCGCGTGCTCGTGCTCGACGAGCCCACGGCGTCCCTCGGCATGCGGCAGGCCGCCGAGGTGCTCAACCTCATCGAGCGGCTGCGCGAGCGCGGTCACGCCGTCGTCCTCGTCAGCCACCAGGCGGGCGAGCTCCAGGCGGTCGCCGACCGCATCCTCGTGCTGCGGCTCGGCCGCGTGCACGGCGAGTTCGCGGGCGACACGACGTACGAGGACCTGCTCGCCGCGATGACCGGCGCCGTGCGCCCGGGCCGGCCGGAGCACGCCCGGCCCGGCCGCGCCGACGACACCGGGGGGGTGCGGCGATGAGCGTCCCCGGCGCCCGGCCCGCCGCCCGCCCCGGCCGCGAGCTCCCCCGTGAGGGCGCGCTGTCGGGGTCCGTCGTGGCCCGCGTGCGCGGCACCCACCTCGGCATGCTGCCCATCGTCGGGGCCCTCGTCCTCATCTGGGCGGTGCTCGGCATCGTCAACCCCGCGTTCCTGTCCGCGGAGAACCTCGTCAACCTCACGCTGCAGAGCGTCCCCACCGGCGTCATCGCGCTCGGCGTGGTGCTCGTGCTGCTCGTGGGCCAGATCGACCTGTCCGTCGGGTCGGTGAGCGGCCTCGCGGCCGCCGTGCTCGCCGTCGGCGCCGTGACCCTGGGCTGGCCGATCGGACTGGCGGTCGTCGCGGCGCTCGCGGTCGGCGTCGTGGTGGGGCTCGGCTACGGGGCGCTGTCGACCCGGCTGGGGCTGCCGTCGTTCGTCTTCACGCTCGCGGGCCTCCTGATCCTCGCGGGGGTGCAGCTGCGCGTCCTCGGGCCGCGCGGCACCATCAACCTGCCCTTCGAGTCGTGGTTCGTGCGGACCGTGCAGCAGGGCTTCCTGCCGCAGGCCGCCGCGTGGGTGCTGGTCGCCGTGGTCGTCGTCGGCTACGCGGCGGTCCAGGTCGTCGAGCACGTGCGCCGCGTCCGGGCCGAGCTCCCCGCGCCGCGGGCGGGGCGCATCGTCCTGCGCACCGGTGCGCTCGCCGCCGTGCTCGTCGCCACCGTCGCGTACCTGGGGACGGCGCGCGGCATCGGGTACACCGTGGTGCTGTTCGTCGCGCTCGTCGTCGTCGTCGACGTGCTGCTGAGGCGGACCCGCTGGGGCCGGTCGGTCCGTGCCGTCGGCGGCAACCGGCGCTCGGCGCTGCTCGCGGGCGTCGCGGTGCGCCGCACCGTCGTGTCCTGCTTCGTCGCGTGCTCCACCTTCGCCGCGCTCGGCGGGGTCCTCGCCGCCGGTCGCCTCGCCGCCGCGAACCAGGGCACGGGCAGCGCCGACACGTACCTCACGGCCATCGCCGCCGCCGTCATCGGCGGCACGAGCCTCTTCGGCGGGCGCGGCAGCGCGTGGTCCGCCCTGCTCGGCGTGCTCGTCATCCAGTCCATCGCCAACGGGCTCACGCTGCTGAACCTCGACACGGCGACGCGCTACATCGTCACGGGAGCCGTGCTGCTCCTCGCTATCGTCGTCGACATGCTCATCCGCGGTCGACGGGAGGTCTAGGGAACATGGTGCTGCAGGGGGAACCCGCGCTCACGGAGCAGGAGGTGCGTCCGGTGCCACGGACGACCGGGTCACGAGGAGGTCGGCGGCCGACGCTCGCGTCCGTCGCGGAGCTGGCGGGGGTGAGCCTCAAGACGGCCTCGCGCGTCCTCAACGACGAGCCGAACGTCGCGCCGCAGACGCGCGAGAAGGTGCAGGACGCCGCCCGGCAGCTCGGGTTCCGGCGCAACGCCGTGGCGGCCGACCTGGCGCGCGGAGGGTCGTCGCGCCTCGTCGGGTTCGTCACCGGCGACCTCGCCAACCCGTTCTACTCGGCGCTCGCCGCCGGCATCGAGCGCGAGCTGCGGCCCCACGGGCTCCAGCTCATCACCACGAGCTCGGACGAGGAGCCCGAGCGCGAGCACGAGCTCACCGAGGCGCTGGTCGAGCGCCGGGTGGGCGCGCTCGTCGTCACGCCGACCGCGACGGACCACTCGGCGCTGCGGCACGAGCTCGCCGGTGGTCTGCCCGTCGTCTTCGTCGACCGCCCCGCGGAGGGCGTCGAGGCGGACACGGTCGTCATCGACAACCGGGGCGGCGTGCGCGACGCCGTCACGCACCTCCTCGCCCACGGGCACCGCCGTATCGCGCTCGTCGGCGACGAGTCGCGGCTGTGGACCTTCCAGGAGCGGTGCGACGAGTTCGTCACGACGCTGCGCGCGGCGGGCGTCGAGGACCCGGACCGGTACGTGCGGGCCGGCGCGCACGACGCGGGCCTGGCACGCACGTTCGTCGCCGAGCTGCTCGCGATGCCCGAGCCCCCGACGGCGCTGCTCACGGCGAACAACAAGATCACCAAGGGTGCGCTGCACGCCCTGCGGGAGCACGGCACGGACGCGCAGGGCCGTCCGCGCGTGGCGCTCGTCGGGTTCGACGACTTCGAGCTCGCGGACCTCCTCGACGTCACCGTCGTCGGGTACGACGTCGCGGAGATGGGCCGGCAGGCGGCCTCGCTCGCGGTGTCGCGCGCCGCGGACCCGACGCTCGCGCCGCGCCTCGTCGTCGTCCCGACGCGCGTCGTCGTGCGCGGGACCGGGGAGGTCTCCCCGGTGGCGTCGGACGCCTGAGCGGGCGCGGGGTCGCCCGATCCCGTGCCGGGACGCCCGGTCGCGGACGACGCGTCGCGGGGTCGTACGGGTCGGGTAACCTCCCCGGCCATGACGAGCCTGCCGACCCGGCCTCCCGGTCCCCGCCCGCCCGTCGACCCCTGCACGTCGGCCCGCCGGCGCGCAGGGGTGGCCGCGGCCGCCCTGTCGCTCTCCGTCCTCCTCGTGGCCTGCACGGGCGACGACCCGGAGCCCGGGCCGTCGCCCGTGGTCGTGGGGGCGCAGGAGTACGAGCCCGTCCTGGAGGTGCGCCTGCCGGTGCCCGGCTCGGCCGAGGACGAGGTGACGGTCGGGCTCGTGTCCCTCGTCGCCGAGGGGCCGACCGTCGAGCTGCGCGTGCTCCTCACCCCGCACTTCGTCGAGGACGACCCGGACCGGCCCGAGGAGCACTCGGTGTACGACATGCTCGGCAGCCACCACGACCCGTGGCTGCTCGACGTCGACACCCTCACGCGCTACGACGTCGTGTCGGCGCCGGGCGAGGACCTGTCGACCGACATCGTGTACGCGCAGACGACGAACGACCGCGCGCTGCTCTACCAGGCGTGGTTCCCCCGCCCGGAGGGCGATCCGGCCGCGGTCGACGTCCGCCTGCACGACGCGTGGCCCGCCTTCGAGGACGTGCCCGTGACGTGGGAGGAGGGCGAGTGAGCCGCCGTCGGGCCAGGGAGGTCGCGGTGGCGAGGCCGGTCGCCGGGTCGGTCGTCGCGGGGCTGCTCCTGGCCGCGGCGGTCGCGCCCGGCGCGTGGGCCGCGGACGCGACCGACGGCGCGGCGTCCGTCCCCGGCGTCGACCCGCTCACGCTCGACGACCTCGGCGGCGCGCCGACGCGCGAGCTGCTGGACCGTGCGGTGACCCGCTTCGACCCGGGGGTCGCGCGGACGTTCGAGCTCGACGGTGCCGTGCAGTCGTTCGAGTACGTCGAGGTCGTCGAGGAGGAGGTCGTCGTCACGCTGGAGACGGACGTGCTGTTCGACGTCGGCTCGGCGGAGCTCTCCGACGCGGCGGTCGAGCGGGTGCGGGAGGTCGCCGCGGACCTGCCCGAGGGCGTGACGGCGGGCGTCGCGGGCCACACGGACTCCGTGGGCGAGGACGCCGCGAACCAGGACCTCTCGCAGCGCCGGGCGCAGGCGGTCGCCGACGTCGCGGCGGCGGAGCGGCCCGACGTCTCGTTCGACGTGACGGGGTTCGGCGAGTCGCGGCTCAAGGTCGCGGAGTCGGGGGAGGACGTCGCGGACGCGCGGGCGCAGAACCGTCGCGTCGAGCTGCGGTACTCGGGCACGGCGCCGGGTGCGTCGATGCTGGAGCGCCAGGAGGAGGACCTGGCGCCCGTCACCGTGCCGTACGAGCCGGCGGAGGGGCCGCGCGTCGAGCCGGTCGAGGACGCGGAGGTCGTCACGCGCGAGGTCGTGGACGTGCCGCTGCCCGAGGGCGGCGAGGCGCGGGTGCGGGTCGGGGTGGAGCCGATCGTGGTCCGCGGCTCGGTGATGCGGCTGCGGCTCCAGCTCACGCCGCTCGACCCGGTCGACGGCGACTCCGACCGCCTGACCGTGTACGAGCTGACGGGCGGCGAGCTGCACCCGCGGGCGGTGGACCCGTACGCGCTCGTCTCGTACGAGCCGGTGGAGAGCCGCGGCCTGGAGCTGCAGTCCGACCCGTTCGGCGCGCGCACGGCGGTCGGCGGCACGGTGCGCTACGAGGTGTACCTGCCACGGCCGCTCGACGAGTCGTTGTCGTCGCTCTACGTGTCCGTGGTGCCGACGTGGCCGACGTTCGAGGACGTCCCGGTCCGCTGGGAGTGACGGCCCCGGCCGTGTGGGCCGGAGCCGTTGACATCGACCTCCGCGCCACATAGGTTCGCCTGGATGACAGCGCTTCCCTCGCGTTGTCCATCGTTCGTCCTCGGAGAGCAGACAGCGCTGTCGATCGAAGGAGATCGCTCGTCATGACCCACCCTCCCGTCCCCGCGCGCGCCGGGTCGGCGCGCCCCGCAGGGGGCCGTCCACGCCCCTGGGGCGTCGCGCTCGCCGCGGCGCTCGCCGTCCCCCTCGCCGTCCCCGTCGGCTCGCTCACCGCGCTCCCGGCGGCGGCCGCCGAGCCCGGGGACTTCGCCACGTCCTTCGAGGAGAGCGACGCGGCCCCCCTGGAGTCCACCGTCGCCCAGCGCGACGGAGCGCCGTGGCAGTCCAACATCGCCGCCGCGACGTCGGGCCTGCCGGGCAGCGTGCTCGGATCCCTCGGCGCCGTCACGGCCAGCGCGCAGAACCTGCCCAACGAGGGCGCGGCGAAGCTCGCCGACGGGTCCGCGAGCAGCAAGTGGCTCGCGTTCGCGTCCACGGGCTGGGTGGTCTACGAGTTCGCCGAGCCGGTCGCGATCGAGGCGTACGCGCTGACGTCCGCGAACGACTCCGCGGGGCGCGACCCCAAGAACTGGACCATCGAGGCGTCCGACGACGGCTCCACGTGGACCGCCGTCGACCAGCGCACCGACGAGGACTTCCCCCAGCGCTTCCAGCAGCGGGTGTTCGAGCTCGACGAGCCCACGCAGGCGCACCGGTACTACCGGCTGAACATCACGGCGAACTCGGGCGACGGGATCGTCCAGCTCGCCGAGTGGGACCTCTCGGCCGACCTCGACGCACCCCCCGCCGAGGCGCCGATGACGACCGAGGTCGGCACCGGGCCGTCGGTGAGCTTCACGAACAAGGCGGGCGTCGGGTTCACCGGCACGCACTCGCTGCGGTACGACGGCTCGCACCTCGGCGAGGGCGAGGCGAACGCCACCAACGTGCTCTACGACGACGTCGAGGTCACCGTCGGCGAGGACACGCGGCTGAGCTGGAAGATCTTCCCCGAGCTGCTCGACGACCTGCAGTACCCGTCGACCTTCGCGTCCGTGGACCTCGAGTTCACCGACGGCACCTACCTCTCCGACCTCGACGCGACGGACGCGCACGGCACGGGCGCGTCGGCCCAGGAGCAGGGCGAGGGCAAGATCCTCTACGCCGACCAGTGGAACTCGGTGCGCGTCGACCTCGGCGACGTCGCCGCGGGCAAGACGGTCGACAAGGTGCTGATCGGGTACGACAACCCGGGCGGCGAGGCCGGCACCCAGTTCGCGGGCTGGCTCGACGACGTCGCGATCGAGGCGCAGCCGCCCGTGATCGACGGGTCGAGCCTCGCCAACTACGTCGACACGCGCCGCGGCACGCACGCGACGGGCAGCTTCTCCCGCGGGAACAACATCCCGGCGACGGCCGTGCCGAACGGCTTCAACTTCTGGGTGCCGTTCACCAACGCGGACTCCCAGAGCTGGCTGTACGAGTACCACAAGGGCAACAACGCCAACAACAAGCCCGTGCTGGAGGGCTTCGGCATCTCCCACGAGCCCAGCCCGTGGATGGGCGACCGGAACCAGCTCACGTTCCTGCCGTCCACCGCCACCGGCACGCCCAGCGGCACGCTGTCCCAGCGCGGCCTCGAGTTCGACCACGCCGACGAGACGGCGCGGCCGGACTACTACGGCGTGACCTTCACGAACGACTCCGCCCTCGAGGCCACGCCCACCGACCACGGTGCGGTGCTGCGTTTCACCTTCCCGGGCGACGTCGGGCACGTGCTCGTGGACAAGGTCGACGGCAGCTCCACGCTGACGTTCGACCAGGCCACGGGCACCCTGTCCGGCTGGGTCGAGAACGGCTCCGGCCTCTCGGTCGGGCGCACGCGCATGTTCGTCACCGGAACCTTCGA
The DNA here is from genome assembly GCF_020551945.1 of Cellulosimicrobium marinum. Classification (GTDB taxonomy): domain Bacteria; phylum Actinomycetota; class Actinomycetes; order Actinomycetales; family Cellulomonadaceae; genus Cellulosimicrobium; species Cellulosimicrobium marinum. Next base: position 175,852 of record NZ_JAJBZH010000001.1, read on the forward strand.
CCGTGGTCCGACGGCGGTCGGGACGGCGGCGGGCAACCGCGCGGACGCACGCTTCGCCACGTTCGACACGTCGTCCGACGACACCGTCGAGCTACGCGTCGCGACGTCGTTCATCAGCCTCGACCAGGCGCGCGCCAACCTCGCGCAGGAGGTCGAGGGGCGCACGTTCACCGAGGTGAAGGCCGCCGCGGCCGACGCCTGGAACGACCGCCTCGGCGTCGTCGAGGTCGAGGGGGCGAGCGAGGACGAGCTCGTCACCCTGTACTCCAACCTGTACCGCCTCAACCTGTACCCCAACTCGCAGTTCGAGAACACGGGCACGGTCGACGAGCCGGTGTACGAGTACGCGAGCCCCGTCTCCGCGACGACCGGCTCCGCGACGGACACGACGACGAACGCCAAGGTCGTCGAGGGCAAGATCTACGTCAACAACGGGTTCTGGGACACGTACCGCACGGCCTGGCCGGCGTACTCCCTGCTGTACCCGGAGCTCGCGGGCGAGCTGATCGACGGGTTCGTCGAGCAGTACCGCGACGGCGGCTGGATCGCGCGCTGGTCCTCCCCGGGCTACGCCGACCTCATGACGGGCACGAGCTCGGACGTCGCGTTCGCCGACGCCTACCTCAAGGGCTCGCTCGACACGGACGTCGCCCTGGAGGCGTACGACGCCGCGCTGAAGAACGCGACCGTCTCCCCGCCGAACAACGCGGTGGGCCGCAAGGGCCTCCAGACGTCGCCGTTCCTCGGGTTCACGCCGGAGTCCACGCACGAGTCCGTGTCGTGGGGCCTGGAGGGCCTGGTCAACGACTTCGGCATCGGCAACATGGCGGCCGCCCTCGCCGAGGACCCGGCCACGCCGGACGAGCGCCGCGACGCGCTGCGCGAGGAGTCCGCGTACTTCCTCGAGCGCGCCACGCACTACGTGGAGCTCTTCGACGCCGACGTCGACTTCTTCGTGCCGCGGCACGCGGACGGCGAGTTCGCCGTCGACCCGGAGACGTACGACCCCGCGGCGTGGGGCGGCGGCTACACGGAGACCAACGGCTGGAACTTCGCCTTCCACGCCCCCCAGGACCCGCAGGGCCTGGCCAACCTGTACGGCGGCAAGGAGGGCCTGGAGGCCAAGCTCGACGCGTTCTTCTCCACGCCCGAGCTCGGCGCCGGCAGCGGCGGCATCCACGAGCAGCGCGAGGCCCGCGACGTCCGCATGGGCATGTGGGGCATGAGCAACCAGGTGTCCCACCACATCCCGTGGCTGTACGACGCCGCGGGCGCGCCGTCCAAGACGCAGTCGACGGTCCGCGAGGTCACCCGCCGCCTGTTCACGGGCAGCGAGATCGGCCAGGGCTACCCCGGCGACGAGGACAACGGCGAGATGTCGTCGTGGTGGCTCTTCTCCGCGCTCGGCTTCTACCCGCTCCAGGTGGGCTCGGCCGAGTACGCCGTCGGGTCTCCGCTGTTCGACAAGGCCACCGTGCACCTGCCGGACGGCGACCTCGTCGTCAACGCCGCGAACAACTCGGTGGACAACGTCTACGTGCAGTCCCTCGCGGTCGACGGCGAGGCCGTGACCTCGACCTCGCTCTCGCAGGAGGACCTCTCCGGCGGCGCGACGCTCGACTTCGTCATGGGCCCGGAGCCGTCCGACTGGGGCACCGGCGAGGACGACGCCCCGCCGTCGCTCACCGAGGGCGACGAGGCTCCCGAGCCCGTCCAGGACGCGACGACCGCCGGCCTCGGCACGACGACCGTCGCCGACGGTGACGCGTCGACCGGCGCGGCCGCGCTCGTCGACAACACGTCGGGCTCGCGCACGACGTTCGCCACGAGCACGCCCACGGTCACGTGGTCGGGCAACGGGATCCGCCCGACCGTCGGGTCGTACACCCTGACGTCCGGGGCGAGCGGCACGGCGTCGCCCGCCGCCTGGACCCTGGAGGGCTCGGACGACGGCGAGACGTGGACGACGCTCGACGAGCGCTCCGGCGAGGAGTTCCACTGGGCGCTGCAGACCCGGCCGTTCACCGTGGCCGAGCCGGGCGCGTACGCGCACTACCGGGTCGCGGTCACGGCGACGGCGGGCGGCACCTCGGGTGCTGCGCTGTCCCTCGCCGAGGTCGAGCTGCTCGCCGACCCGTCCGAGTCCGGGGCGGACGAGCTCACGCTCACCGCCGCGGCCGACCGCGACGCCGTCACGGGCCGCGAGGTCGAGGGCACGTTCGCGACCCTGACCGGGGTCGAGGACGGCGACCCGTCCGGCCTCGCGGCGACCGTCTCCTTCGGCGACGGCAGCGAGCCGGTCGAGGCGACCCTCGTCGAGGGGTCGTTCGGGGCGTGGGCGGTCCGTGCCGCGCACACGTGGGACGCCGCGGGGGTCTACCCCGTGACCGTCACCGTGACGCCCGAGGGCGGCGAGCCGGCCACGGCGACCACGCACGTCTCGGTGTCGCTGCTGCGCGAGGGCTCGCTGCTCGCCGCGTACGACAACGTCTGCATCGGCGACCTCGGCACGACCCTCGGGTCGTGCGACGGACAGGGCGTCTTCTTCGACCGGGCACAGCTCGAGGAGAAGGGTGTCGTCCAGGGCGAGCGCATCGACGTCCCCGGCACCGACCTGCGGTTCGACCTGCCCGCGGTCCCCGCGGGCGAGCCGGACAACGCGACCGGTGACGGCCAGACCGTCGAGCTCGACCTCCCGGCCGACGCCGAGCAGCTCTCGGTGATCGGCACGGGCACGGAGAAGAACCAGCAGGCCTCCGGCACGCTGACCTTCGACGACGGCTCGACGCAGGCGATCGACCTGAGCTTCGGCGACTGGTCGGGCGCCGCACGCAACCCCGTCTACGGGAACATCGCGGTCGCCGTCACCGACGACCGTCTGCGCGGCGGGAGCCCGCAGACCGGCACCCCGGCGGCGATGTTCGCCACCGCGCCGGTCGACCTGCCCGAGGGCAAGCGGGCCGTGAGCCTCACGCTCCCGGACCAGCCGGGCGAGCTCTCCCGCGACGGCCGCATCCACGTGTTCGCCGTCGCGCACGACGGCACGTTCGCGGACCACGCACCGCTCGAGGTGACGGCGGCCGAGGGCGTGAGCGTCGGCGTCGGGCAGGAGACCGACACGGTGCTCGCGACCGTCGCCGGCGGCCGCGAGGGCGCCGACCTCACCGCCGCGATCACCTGGGGCGACGGCAGCGACGTCGCCGCGGGGACCGTCGCCGACGGGACCGTGACGGGTGCGCACGCCTACGCGGAGACCGGGACGTACACCGCGTACGTCGTGGTCGACGACGGGTGGACCAGCCAGGTCGTCGAGGTCCCCGTGACCGTGACCGACGCCGCCCCGACGCTCGACGTCGAGGTCACCACGAGCACGCGGTGCCTCGCCGGCAAGGCGTACGTCGCCGTCCGCGCGACGAACGGCGAGGACGTGCCGCTCGCGATCCGGCTCGTCACCCCGTACGGGTCGAAGCAGTACGCGTCCGTGCAGCCCGGGGCGTCGGCCTACCAGTCGTTCGCGACCCGCGCCACCGAGGTCGACGCCGGGACCGTGACGGTCGAGGCCGTCCGCGGTGCGGGCGACGAGGAGGTGACCGCGAGCCTCGAGGCCGGCTACGACGCCGTGAGCTGCGGCTGACGTCGGCCGCCGTGCGGCTTCGTCGCGCGGCCGCCCGCCCCGGGTCCTGACGTCCAGGACCCGGGCCGGGCAGCACCACCGGCGGTGCCCCGGGAGGATCCTCCCGGGGCACCGCGCCGTACCGGAGGAGACTGGGCACGTGCCCGATCAGCCTCCGCACACCCGAAGGGCCCTCATGACGACCGACACCCCCGTTCCCGCCGCCGCCCCGGACGCCCCCGGGGGCACCTCCTGGCGGCGCGACCAGCTCGCCGCGCTGCTCCGCTTCGGCGAGGCCTCGCTGCGCGCCGACGGCGCGGCGCAGTGGCTCGACGACGACGGTCGCCCCGACCCGACGCAGCCCGTGCACACGTGGATCACCGCCCGCATGGCGCACGTGTACGCGTTCGCGTCGCTGCTCGGCGTCCCCGGTGCCGGTGAGCGCGCGGACCGCGCCCTGCAGGGGCTGCGCGCCGTCCTCGTCGACGCGGAGCACGGCGGCTGGGTCGCGTCGCGCGGGCCCGACCCCCGCCCGGGCGACGTCGTGGACAGCGCGGACGGGCCCGTCGACGGGACGAAGAGCGCGTACGCGCACGCGTTCGTCGTGCTCGCCGCGGCGTCGGGGGCGATCGCCGGGCGCGACGGCGCGCGCGAGCTGCTCGACGCCGCGCTCGCCGTGCTCGACGAGCGGTTCTGGGAGCCGGGCCCGCGGATGCACGCCGACGAGTGGTCGCGCGACTGGTCGACCCTCGACACCTACCGCGGCGTGAACGCGAACATGCACGCCGTGGAGGCGCTGCTCGCCGCGCACGACGCCACCGGCGACCCCGAGTGGCTCGCCCGCGCCGCGTCGGTCGCGGACCGCGTCGTCGGCTGGGCGGCCGAGCACGACTGGCGCATCCCCGAGCACTTCGACGCGTCGTGGACGCCGCTGCCCGAGTACAACGCCGACCGCCCGCGCGACCCGTTCAAGCCGTACGGGTCCACCCCCGGGCACGGCCTGGAGTGGGCGCGCCTGCTGCTCCAGCTCGACGTCGCGGCAGGGACGCCCGGCGCGCGCTCGGACGCCGCCGTCGCGCTCTTCGACCAGGCCGTCGTCGACGGGTGGGACGGCGAGCACGGCGGCGGGTTCGTGTACACCGTCGGCTGGGACGGGGTGCCCGTCGAGGCGCGCCGCTACCACTGGGTCGCGGCCGAGGCCGTCGCGGCCGCCGACGTGCTCGGCCGGGTCACCGGCGACACCCGGTACACGGCCCTGGCCACGCAGTGGTGGGCGTGGGTCGACCAGCACCTCGTGGACCACGAGCGCGGGTCCTGGCACCACGAGCTCGACACGCACAACACGCCCGACGGCGTCACGTGGGTCGGCAAGCCCGACGTCTACCATGCCGCCCAGGCCGCGATCCTGCCGGACCTGCCCCTCACCGGCTCGCTCGCCGCCTCCGCCAAGGCCGCCGGCCGCATCCTCGGCTGAGCGTCGCGCCGAACCCGGGGTTCCGCGTCACCACCCGTCGCCGAGCCCCGGGTTGTGCGGCACGTCGGCCGGATCCTGCCGACCAATCCAGGGTTCGGCGGACTAGGGTGCGCGACGTGACCCGACACCAGCCCGACGCCGTGACCCTCGACGACCTGGCCGCGGACGACCCGCGCTGGGCAGCCGTGCTGCCCGTGCTGCAGGAGCTGCGCCCGCACCTCACGGCGGAGGCGCTGCGCCAGGTCCTCGTCGACGACGCCCCCGGGCCCCGCTTTCTCGCCGCGTTCGACGGCGACACGTGCCTCGGCGTCGCGGGCTGGCGTCTGGTCGCGAACACGAGCGCGGGCCGCAAGCTCTACGTCGACGACCTCGTCACCGCGGCCACGGCACGCTCGCGCGGCGTCGGCGCGCTGCTGCTCGGGGAGCTGGAGCGACGCGCCCGTGCGGCCGGGTGCTCCGTCCTCGACCTCGACTCCGGCGTCCAGCGGTTCGACGCGCACCGCTTCTACCTGCGCGAGCGGATGGACATCGTCGCCCACCACTTCGCGAAGACGCTCTGAGGCGACACCGCAGCCTTTGATTGCGGGATACTGGTACAGGTATACTGCGGTGATGGACGTCGCGACCCTGATCAGGACGACACGGGAGCGCGCTGGCCTGAGCCAGGCAGCGCTCGCAGCGAGGGGCGGCACCTCGCAGCCCGCGGTGTCGCGGTACGAGGCCGGGACCAGCTCGCCGTCGGTCACGACGCTCGAGAGGCTCCTCGCGGTCATGGGCGCGCGTCTCGAGATGTCGGTCAGGCAGGCCCCGCGACGACTCGACGCTCGGACGTCGCGCATGTCCACGCTCCGAGCGCACCGCCGGGAGATCCTGGCGATCACCCGGCGGCACGGCGCGTCGGGCGTCCGCGTCTTCGGCTCCGTGGCGCGCGGAGACGACGGCCCGGATTCGGACGTCGACATCCTGGTCGACCTCGATGTGCACCGTCGGGGTCTGTTCCCGGTCGCGGACATGTCTGACGAGCTGTCGGTGCTGCTCGGCGAGCGGGTCGACGTCGTCCCGGTCGACGCGCTCGCGCCGCACGTCGCCGAGTCCGCCCTCGCCACGGCGGTCCCGCTGTGAGCCGCAGCATCGCCGAACGGCTGGACGACATCCTCGACGCGGTCTCGGCGGTCCGGAGGGCCGAGGCGCTCCTGCAGTGCGACGGCGGTGACGCGGTCGAAGAGGTCGCGGTCGCGGCGATCCAGTACTGGGTCCTCACGATCGGGGAAGCGGTCAAGGCGCTTCCGGACACCGTGACAGCGCGCCGGCCCGACGTCCCGTGGTCGAAGGTCGCACGCATGCGCGACCTCATCGGGCACCACTACGACAAGCTCGACGCCCAGATCGTTCGAGCGACGATCGGAGAGCCGCTCGCCGCGCTCGAGCGGGCATGCCTGGCGATCCGTGCGGACCTGGAGCCCGACCGTAGGCGTCGACCCGAGGTTTCGCGTCGGGAGAGACGTGTCCGAGTGTCGATCGGTGCGCACGCCGCAGACGACGAGAGCCCCGCACCTCGTGGTGCGGGGCTCTCGTGCGCTGAGCGGGTGACGGGAATCGAACCCGCGCTATCAGCTTGGGAAGCTGAAGTTCTACCATTGAACTACACCCGCGCGGCGCTGGTGGCGCTCGCCGCGGAGCCTCGTGGGAGGATCCTGGCGAACCAGCGCGCGCCCCGATCATAGCGGACGCCGCCGGGGATGCCAGCATCGTGTCGGAGGAGCGCCCGTGACCCAGAACCCGTACCAGCCCGAGCCGGAGTACGGGAGCCCGGAGCCGTCGTCGGGCACGACGCCGCCCACGCAGCCGCTGCCGCAGGGCTACGGCACGGCCTCGCAGTACCCGGCCCCGGGCTACCCGCCGCCGGGTCAGGCCCCGTACCCGCCGCCGGGCCAGCCGTACGGCTACCCGCCGCTGCAGCACCCGTACGGGTACGACCCGAACCTCGACCCCGGTGCGAAGTCGCGCCTCGCGGCGGGCCTGCTGGGGATCTTCCTGGGCGCCCTGGGGATCCACCGGTTCTACCTGGGGTACACGGGCATCGGGCTGACGATGCTGCTCGTGACGGTGATCGGCTTCTTCCCCACGTTCGGCCTCGCGCCGATCGCGGTGTCGATCTGGGGGCTGGTCGAGGGGATCCTCTACCTCACCGCCAAGCAGGGGACGTACGCCGTCGACTCGACGGGCCGACCCCTGCGCGCCTGACGCCCGTCAGGGGCCGGGGCGCGCGGTTCAGACGCGGTAGTCGTCCGGCCCGACGGGGTCGGGCGAGGACGGGTCGCCGGTCCGCAGCGAGGCGGCCTGGTCCTTGACGGCCCCGGCGACCTTGCCGCCCTGCTCCTTGGCGACGTCGGCGAGCCGCGAGCCCTGCTCCTTCGCGACGGCCGTGACCTTCTCCTGCGCGGTGTGGACGGCGGACTGGACGTCCTCGGACCGCCACAGGTCCTGCGCCTTCACCTTGATCTCCTCGAAGCGCTCGCGTCCGGCGCGCGTCCCGAGCACGTAGCCGATCCCGACGCCCACGAGCAGGGCGATCTTGGCCTTCATGGTGACTCCTCCCGTTCGACGATGAGGGAGAACGTAGACGTGTGCGACGGTGCTCGCACGGTGTCGGCTAGCGTGGCCCCGTGCTGCTCTCCGACAGGGACATCAGGGCCGAGCTCGACGCCGGCCGCGTCCGCCTCGACCCGTACGACGCGGCGATGATCCAGCCGTCGAGCATCGACGTGCGCCTCGACCGGTACTTCCGGCTGTTCGACAACCACAAGTACCCGTTCATCGACCCGTCCCAGGACCAGCCGGACCTCACGCGCCTCGTGGAGGTGGACCCGGCCGAGCCGTTCGTGCTGCACCCGGGCGAGTTCGTGCTCGGGTCGACGTTCGAGACGGTGACGCTGCCCGACGACGTGGCGGCGCGTCTGGAGGGCAAGTCGAGCCTCGGCCGCCTGGGGCTGCTCACGCACTCGACGGCGGGGTTCATCGACCCGGGCTTCTCGGGGCACGTGACGCTCGAGCTGAGCAACGTCGCGACCCTGCCCATCACGCTGTGGCCGGGCATGAAGATCGGGCAGCTCTGCTTCTTCCGGCTGTCGTCGCCGGCCGAGAACCCGTACGGGTCGAGCGTGTACGGGTCGCGGTACCAGGGGCAGCGCGGGCCCACCGCGTCGCGCTCCTTCCAGGGCTTCCACCGGACGGACGTGTGACGTGGCGACCGTGACCGCGCTCCCCGCCCTGCCGCACCCGGACGGGCCCGGCGCCGCGCAGGGCTACCAGGCGCGGCACCTGCTCGGCGTCCCCGCCGACGTGCTGGTCGACGAGGTCGAGACGCTCGCGCTGTCCCGGTTCGCCGGGGCGCGCTGGGACGTCGCCCCGGCCGGCACGGAACCGCTCGTCCCGCCGGCCCGGACCGCCGGGCCCGGGGAGCCGGGCGTCCTGCGCACGTCCCGGCACACCACCCTCACGGGCCCCTACGCGGCGACCGGGTCCGGCCTGCCGCCCGGCACCGCGCTCGTGTTCGACGTCGTGTGCCCCCGCGAGCGCGGGGAGGCGCCCTACCCCGGCGGCGGGGACCGCGACGGCATCGGTCGTGCGTTCGCGGGCGGGCTGCCGGTGCGCGAGGAGGAGCGGGTCGTCGCGTGGCTCGTCGCCGCGGCGCGTCGCCTCGGCGGGTCGGTGCGCACCGACGTCGGCAACCCGGCCTCGGCGGGGGTCGTGCTCACCCCTGACCCGGGCGTCGCGATCGACATGTGCCTGTACTCGGACGTGTGGCTGGAGCCCGACGCCGCGCGGGCGCTCGTCGCGCGGCAGCACCCGCGGGCCGTCCTCGCGACCGAGGGGGCGTCGTACGCGGGCCCGCCGAAGGGCATCGCCGAGCTGCCGCTGTACCCGGGCGAGAAGATGGACCCGGAGCGGCGGCGCGCGATCCACGCGGCCGCGGACGACGCCGACATCGCGGCGCTGACGACCGGGTCGGTCCTCGACGGGTACGGGCTCCTGGTGGACCTGGCGCTCGACGGCGTCGTCGCGGTCGAGGTCGGGGGAGAGGACCAGCTCCCCCTGCTGCTGCGCGGGCTGCCGTGGGCGTCGGCCGGGGCGGTGAGCTACCGCGTGCGCTGGGAGCCGCGCGACCTCGTGGAGTCGCAGCAGGAGCACCCGTCGATGGACCACCGGGTGGCGCGCAAGCGGGCCGCCGAGGTGGTCGCGCAGATCACCCGGACGCTGCACCGCGCGGTGGGCGGGGAGATCGCCGACGAGGCGGAGTTCCTCGTGGAGCCCGACGACCTGTAGCGCGTCCGGGTGGAGCGTGTCCCGGGTGTGGGACGGGCCACGTCCGGGCCGCGCGGGCCGCGGGCCCGCTCGTCGGCCGGTAAAATGGCAGCGCCTGACACGCCTGACAAGTTCATGCCCCACCCGCCCACCCGCCCCCGACCCGGACGGAGCGGCCCGTGACCTACGTGCTCCTCGCGCATCTCGCGATGGCACTCGGCGCGCCCGCACTCGTCTCCCTCCTCGGTCGCAAGGCCTTCCTCGTCATGGCACTCGCGCCGGCGTCCGCGGCGGTGTACGCGCTCGCGTGGACCGGGCGGGTCATGGCGGGCGAGCACCCGACCTCGGTCGTCGAGTGGGTGCCGGGCCTCGGCCTCGAGCTCGCGTTCCGCATGGACACGCTGTCGTGGCTCATGCTCCTGCTCGTCGGCGGGGTCGGCGCGCTCGTCCTCGTCTACTGCTCGGCGTACTTCTCGCCCACCGCGCAGGGCCTGCGCCGGTTCGGCGGCGTCCTCACGGCGTTCGCCGGGGCCATGGTCGGGCTCGTCGTCGCGGACGACGTGCTGCTCCTCTTCGTCTTCTGGGAGCTCACGACCGTCTTCTCCTACCTGCTGATCGGCCACTACGCCGACCGCAAGGCGAGCCGCCGCGCCGCGATGCAGGCGATCGTGCTGACGACGGCGGGCGGGCTCGCGATGCTCGTCGGCCTCGTCGTGCTCGGCGTGGAAGCAGGGACGTTCCGCCTGTCGGAGATCGTCGCGTCGCCGCCGTCCGGCGGCGCCGTCACCGCGGCCGTCGTGTGCCTGCTCGTCGGCGCGGCGAGCAAGGCGGCGCTCATCCCGCTGCACTTCTGGCTCCCGGCGGCCATGGCCGCACCCACCCCCGTGAGCGCGTACCTGCACGCCGCCGCGATGGTGAAGGCGGGCGTCTACCTCGTCGCGCGGTTCGCCCCCGCCTACGCGGACACGACCGTGTGGCGCACCCTCGTCGTCGTGCTCGGCGCGGGGACGCTGCTCGTCGGCGGGTACCGGGCGCTGCGCCAGTACGACCTCAAGCTCGTCCTCGCGTTCGGGACGGTGAGCCAGCTCGGGCTCATCGTGCTGCTCGTCGGCCTCGGCACCCAGGGCGCGGCGCTCGCGGGCCTCGCGATGATCGGCGCGCACGCCATGTTCAAGGCTGCGCTGTTCCTCGTGGTCGGCGCCGTCGACGCCGCGACGGGCACGCGCGACCTGCGTCGGCTCACGGGCGTGGGGCGCCGTCTGCCCTGGACCGCGGCCGCGGGAGCGCTCGCGACGGCCTCGATGATCGGGCTGCCGCCCTTCGCGGGGTACGTCGCGAAGGAGGCCGCGCTGGAGGCGCTGCTGCACGGCGAGGGCCCGGGGTGGCTGGACGCCGTCGTGCTGTGGTCCGTCGTCGTCGGGTCGATGCTCACGGTCGCGTACGGGCTGCGCTTCTGGTGGGGCGCGTTCTCGTCCCGCAAGCGGTTCGCGGGCGCGCCGGCGCGCGCGAACGAGCACCTCGACCTGCGGGCGGCCCGGGGGCCGCTCGTCGAGGCGGACGAGCCGCCGATCGACCCGTCGCGCATCAAGCCGCTGCCGTTCCTGCTCGTCGCCCCCGCCGTCGTGCTCGCGGTCCTCGGCCTCGCCGCCGCCCTCGTGCCCCACTTCGGCGAGGACCTCCTGCAGCCGTACGCGCAGACCTACCCGGCGGGCGAGCCGGGCCACCTCGTCCTGTGGGCCGGGTTCACGCCCGCGCTCGCCCTCACCGTGCTCGTGCTCGCCGTCGGCGTGCTGCTGTTCTGGCAGCGCTCGCGCGTCGAGCGGTTCCAGGCGTCGCTGTGGACCGGGCCCGAGGCCGACGTCACGTACCGGCGCGTCATGCGCAAGCTCGACGACCTCGCGGCCGACGTGACGGCCGTGACCCAGCGCGGGTCGCTGCCGCTCTACCTCGGCATCATCCTCCTGGTGCTCGTCGTGGGCCCCGGGTCGGTGCTGGTCGCGCGAACCTCCTGGCCGGACGAGCTCAAGGCGTGGGACCGGCCCGCCCAGCTCGCCGCGGTCGTCGCGATCTGCGTCGCGTCGATCCTCGCGGCACGGTCGCGGCGGCGGCTCAAGGCCGTCATCCTCATCGGGGTCGCGGGCTACGGCAACGCCGTCCTGTTCCTCCTGCACGGCGCACCGGACCTCGCGCTGACCCAGGTGCTCGTCGAGACCATCACGCTCGTCGTCATGGTGCTCGTGCTGCGCCGCCTGCCCCCGTACTTCTCCGACCGCCCCCTCGCGAGCAGCCGGTGGGTGCGGCTCGGCATCGGCGTCGCCGTGGGCGTCGTCATGATGGGCCTTGCCCTCGTGGTGCCGCTCGCGCGGGTCGCGACGCCGATCTCCGTCGACTTCCCGGAGGAGGCGTACGAGTGGGGCGGCGGGAAGAACATCGTCAACGTCACCCTCGTCGACATCCGCGCGTGGGACACGATGGGCGAGATCTCCGTCCTGCTCGCCGCGGCGACGGGCGTGGCGTCGCTCGTGTTCCTGCGCACCCGCTCCGGCGAGGTGCTGCGGCTCGGCACGGCGAAGGTCGTGGGGCGCACCGGGTCGCGCACCAACCCGGGCGTCTGGGGCGGCGAGCCCGACCCGGGTGCGGCCCTGCGCCGTCGGGGCGTGAACCCGACGGCCCAGCCGCGCATGTCGGTGTGGCTCAGCGCGGGCCGCACGCTCGCGCCGCAGCGCCGCTCGGTGATCTTCGAGGTCGTCACGCGCGTGCTGTTCCACTCGATGATCGTCTTCGCCCTGTTCCTGCTGTTCTCCGGGCACAACAACCCCGGAGGAGGGTTCGCGGCAGGTCTCGTCGTCGGCATCGCCCTGACCGTGCGCTACCTCGCGGGAGGCCGGTACGAGCTCGGCGAGGCGGCGCCGGTGCACCCCGGCCTGCTGCTGGGCCTCGGCCTGTTCCTCTCCGCGGGCGCGGGCCTGGTCCCGCTGTTCTTCGGCGACTCGGTGCTGCAGAGCTCGATCTACGAGGTCACCGTCCCGGTGTTCGGCCACGTCAAGTTCGTCACGACCCTGTTCTTCGACGTCGGCGTGTTCCTCGTCGTCGTCGGGCTCGTGCTCGACATCCTGCGCACCCTGGGGGCGGAGATCGACCGGCAGACCGAGCGCGCGGCGTCCGGGCGCGAGCCCGGCGAGGACACGGGCCCGCTCGAGGCGATGGAGCCGGACTCCATCGGGGGTGGTCGGCGATGACCCCCGCGGGCGTGATCGACATGACGCCGAGCCTCGTGCTCGTGCTCGCGATCGGCGTGTCCTTCGCCGTCGGCGTGTACCTGCTGCTCGAGCGGAGCCTGACGCGCGTGCTCCTCGGCTTCATCCTCCTGAGCAACGGGGCGAACCTGTTCTTCCTCGTCGCCGGGGGCAGGCCGGGCGGCGCTCCGATCGTCGGGACGACGCCCGAGGAGGAGATGAGCGACCCGCTCGTCCAGGCGATGGCGCTCACCGCGATCGTCATCACCCTCGGGCTCACCGCGTTCGTCCTCGCCATGGCGTACCGGTCGTGGCAGCTCCACGGGCACGACGAGGTGCAGGACGACCTCGAAGACCGCCGTGTCGCGCGGCACGCCGCCCGCAACGCCCCGGCGTTCGAGGACCTGGACTCCCTGGAGAGCGGCCAGACCCTCGACGACGAGGCGGCGGAGGTGCACGACGAGACCGACGCCGACGGCGACGGCATCACCGACGCCCGCCTCACGGACGCCCGCCCGACCGGCACCACCGGTAGCACCGGCCCGACCGGCCCGACCGGCCCGACCGGCACAGCGCGCGACGAGGGGAGGGGCCGCTGATGGAGCTCGCCGACGTCGCACGCTCGATCGTGCCGCTGCCCGTCGTGCTGCCGCTCGTCGCCGCGGGCCTGACGCTCGCGCTGTGGCGCCACACCCGGGCCCAGCGGGTCATCGCCGCGACCACGCTCGCCCTCGTCCTCGTCGTCTCGGTCCTGCTGCTCGTCGCGGCGGACGCCGGGCCCGTCGTGGTCGACATCGGGGAGTGGGCCGCGCCGGTCGGGATCGACCTCGTCGCGGACCGCCTCTCGGCGCTCATGCTCACCGTGTCGAGCTTCGTCATGCTCTGCGTGCTGCTCTACTCGCTCGCGCAGGGCGTCGCCGACGGCGACGAGGAGGCGCCGGTCGCGATCTACCACCCGACGTTCATGGTGCTCGCGGCGGGCGTGTTCAACGCGTTCCTGTCCGGAGACCTGTTCAACCTCTACGTCGGGTTCGAGATCTTCCTCGCGGCGAGCTACGTGCTGCTCACCCTCGGCGGGACGGGCGAGCGGATCCGCGCGGGGTCGATCTACGTGGTCGTGGCGCTGCTGTCCTCGGTGATCTTCCTCGTCGCGATCGCGCTCACCTACGCCGCGACGGGCACGGTCAACCTCGCGCAGCTCTCGGAGCGGTTCGCCGAGATCGACCCCGGGGTGCGGCTGACGATCCAGCTCCTCCTGCTGCTCGCGTTCGGGATCAAGGCCGCGCTGTTCCCCCTGTCGTCGTGGCTGCCCGACTCCTACCCGACGGCACCCGCGCCCGTCACGGCCGTGTTCGCGGGCCTGCTCACGAAGGTCGGCGTCTACGCGATCATCCGCACCCAGACCCTCCTGTTCCCCGACGACAGCCGGGTCGACGAGGTGCTCATGTGGCTCGCGCTGCTCACGATGGTCGTCGGCATCCTCGGTGCGGTCGCGCAGAACGACATCAAACGACTCCTGTCGTTCACGCTCGTCAGCCACATCGGCTTCATGATCTTCGGCGTCGCGCTGGCGTCGGAGCCGGGCATGGCGGCGGCGATCTTCTACGTCGTGCACCACATCACCGTGCAGACGACGCTGTTCCTCGTGGTCGGTCTCGTGGAGCGCCGCGGCGGGTCGACGTCGCTCGACCGGCTCGGCGGGCTGGCGAAGCTCGCGCCCGGGCTCGCCATCCTCTTCTTCGTCCCCGCGATGAACCTCGCCGGCATCCCGCCGCTGTCCGGCTTCCTCGGCAAGCTCGGCCTGCTCCAGGAGGGTGTCGCGCAGGGCACGCCGCTGACGTGGGCGCTGGTCGTCGGCTCGGTCGTGACGTCGCTGCTCACGCTGTACGCGATCGTCAAGGCGTGGAACAAGGCGTTCTGGCAGACGCCGCCCGTCGAGGTGCCGCAGGGCGTCACCATGCCGCGCGGGATGGTGGGGCCCGCGACGGCGCTCGTCGCGTTCGGCGTCGCCCTGACCGTGGTGGCGGGGCCGCTCTACTCGTACTCGGAGCGCGCGGCCGCGACGCTGCTCGACGGGCACACGTACGTCGACGCGGTGTTCGTCGACGGGTCCGACCGCGGCCAGGGCGTGTCGAGCGACGTGGTAGAGGAGGACTCGTGAGCCTGCACCGGCGCCGCAGCGCCCTCGCGACCGGCGGGTTCCGGCGGCTCACGACGCAGTGGCGCACGGTCGTGTGGCTCACCCTCGTGTGGGTCATGCTGTGGGGCGACCTCGCGTGGGGGACGGTCGTGGCGGGCGTGCTCGTCGGTGCGCTCGTCATCGTGCTGTTCCCGCTCCCGTCCGTGGCGACGCGGGGCCGGCTGCGGCCGTGGCACCTGCTGGTGCTGCTGGCGCGGTTCGTCGCGGACCTCGTCACGGCGTCGTTCCAGGTGAGCGCCCTCGCGATCGACCCGCGCCGCACGCCCCGGGGCGCGGTGGTCGGCGTGCGGCTGCGCAACCCCTCCGACGTGTACATGACACTGACCGCCGAGCTCACGTCCCTCGTGCCGGGGTCGCTCGTCGTGGAGGCCCACCGCCTCACCGGGATGCTGTACCTGCACGTCCTCGACCTGGAGCAGGCGGGCGGCGTCGAGCAGGTGCGCGCGGACGCGCTGGCGCTGGAGGCGCGCGTGCTGCACGCGTTCGCGTCGAACGAGGACCTGCGGGCGGCCGGTCTCTACCACGGCCCCGGCGGCACGCCGCCGGGTGTCGACCCGGGCGAGGGCGGCGGGCGGCCGGGGCGTCAGACGGGGGCGTCCACGGCGGCCGCCGGGGGCGACGGGACGGAGGACGGACGATGACGGACACCGTGTACCTCGTCGTCGTGATCGGTGCGGCCCTGCTGCTCGGTGCGGCGGCGACCCTCGCCGTCGTGCGGGCGGAGCGCGGCCCGTCGATGCTCGACCGCACGGTCGCGCTCGACGTGTTCACGACGACGCTCGTCGCCGCGATCGCGCTCGAGGCCGCGTTCTCCCGGCGGACCGACACCATCCCGCTGCTGGTGGTGCTGTCGCTCGTCGGGTTCGTCAGCTCGGTGACGATCTCCCGGTTCGCGTCCGTCGAGCCGGAGGGCGAGGGGCGCATCCTCACGGCCGAGGAGGTTGCGCGCGAGGACGCCGAGCGCCGGGCCGCGGAGGACGCGGAGCGCGACGGTGCGGTGGACCGCGACCACCACGGCACCTCTGCCGAGGGGGAGGTGCGCTGATGGACGGCTCGACCTGGGACGCCGTCGCCGACGTCGTCTCCGCCGTGCTCCTGCTGCTGGGGGCGTTCCTGGCGTTCGCGGCCGGGGTCGGGGTGGTGCGCTTCCCGGACCTGCTCGCGCGCATGCACGCCGCGACGAAGCCGCAGGTCCTCGGCCTGATCCTCGTCCTCCTGGGCCTCGCGCTGCGCCTGCGTTCGTGGGGTGCCGTCGCGACGCTGGCGCTCGTTGTGCTCTTCCAGCTCCTCACGTCGCCCGTCGCCGCGCACATGGTGGGCCGCGCGGGCTACCGCACGGGCAAGGCGGGCACCGCAGGGCTCGTCGTCGACGAGCTCACGCGCGACCAGGACGACGCCGACCGCGAGGACGACGGCGAGCACGACTTCCCGGAGGTGGAGGGCGAGGCCCATCCCCCGGCGTCGGACCGCCCCGCGAGGGAGTACCCAGGTCCGCCGAGGTAGTACCGCAGCCCGCGAGGTAGTACCGAGGTCGCGCCCGTGGTAGACCGAACCCATGCCCGAGCGCGACGACCCGACCGCGTCCGCCCCGTTCCCGGGGACCAGCCCGCGCGTCGTGCAGGGGGACGCGCACGAGGGCGGGGAGAGCACGCTCACGGTCGTGATCGCGTTCGTGGCGAACGCCCTCATCGCCGTGGCCAAGTCGGTCGCCGCGACGCTGACGGGCTCGGCCTCGATGCTCGCGGAGGCGGTGCACTCCTGGGCGGACACGGGGAACGAGGTGTTCCTCCTCGTCGCGGACCGCCGGTCGCGCCGCCCCGCCGACCCCGCGCACCCGCTCGGCTACGGCCGCGAGGCGTACGTGTGGTCGATGTTCGCGGCGATCGGGTTGTTCGCCGTGGGCGCCGGCGTGTCGATCACGCACGGCATCCAGGAGCTGGTGCACCCGGAGCCGGCGGGGAGCTTCGGTGTCGCGTACGCGGTGCTCGGGCTCGCGTTCGTGCTGGAAGGGGTGTCGTTCCTCCAGGCGCGTCGGCAGGTGCGGGCCGAGGCGCGGCGTGCGGACCAGGAGACCCTGCACCACGTGCTCGCGACGTCGGACCCGACGTTGCGCGCCGTGTTCGCGGAGGACGCCGCGGCGCTCGTCGGCCTGGTCGTCGCCTTCGCGGGCGTGCTGGCCCACCAGCTCACGGGCTCCCCGGTGCCGGACGCGATCGGGTCCATCGTGGTGGGCGCCGTCCTGGCCGTGGTGTCCGTGGTGCTCATCGACCGCAACCGTCGGTTCCTCGTGGGGGAGGCGGCCCTGCCCGGCACGCGCGACGCCGTGCTCCGTGCGATCGCCGCGATGCCGGTGGTCGAGCGTGTCACCTACCTGCGGCTCGAGTACGTGGGTCCGCGCTCGCTCTACCTCGTCGCGAGCGTGGACCTCGTGGGCGACGAGGCGGAGGTCTCGGTCGCCCGTCGACTGGACGAGCTCGAGCGCGCGGCCACCCGGTCGTCGTTCGTCGCGGGCGCCGTCTTCACGGTCTCGACGCCGGAGGAGCCGTCGCTGCTCTGACGGCGCGGCCCGCCCGGGTCACACGACCCAGGAGGGGTCGGCGACGAGCGCCTCCAGGTCCTCGACGAAGCGGCCCAGGTGGAACCCGTCCACGGCGGCGTGGTGCACCTGGATCGCGAGCGGCAGCAGGGTGCGGTCCCCGCGGGGCTCCTGCCGCCCGAGGGTGAAGATCGGCCGCAGGTGCTCCCACCCGTGCGCGAGCTGCAGCGTGAAGCTGGTGAACCGCGTCCACGGCAGGCTCGACACGTCGAACGTGTTCGGCGGGACGTCGTCCTGCGGGACGAACGCGGTCGCGCCCCGGTGCTCGGCGAGCAGCGCCGCCGCGTGCGCGTGGAACGACGCGAAGTCGCGGTCATACGGCGCCCACACGCTCGCGAACGTCTCCCGCTCCGGGTTGAGGACGGTGAACGCCGGGTGGAGCACGTCCCAGACGCCGGGCGCGCCGTCGGGCGTCACGTCCGTGCGGAACGCCGCGTGCCGGTCGACGACGGTCGCGAGCGCCCACACCTGTGCGACGTACGTCTTCCGGGACGCGGCCCGCAGCGCCGCCACGAGCGCGGTCACGTCGAGGTCGACGGTCGCGGCGTAGGTGCACGGCACGCGGTGGCGGTAGTGCTCGAAGTGCTCCCGGCGTGGCCAGGAGGCGGTGTCGACGGGCCGGAGCTGGTTCACCCGTCGATCCTCGCGGTCCGGGCGGCGCCCGCGGTAGGGGATTTCGTGCCCCGTGGTCCCGTCACAGGGCGGGGACGTCGTCGGTGCGGCGCTCGCGGTCGAGCAGGCTGCGCTTGACGTCGAGCCCGTACCGGTACCCGCCGAGGGTGCCGTCGGTGCGCAGGACGCGGTGGCACGGCACGAACAGGGCCGCGGCGTTCATGGCGCACGCGCCCGCGGCGGCGCGCACCGCGGCCGGTCGTCCCGAGAGCTCGGCGTAGCCCGTGTAGGTGACGGGTGCGCCGGGCTCGACCGTGCGCAGCACGTCCCAGGCGTGCGCCCGGTAGGGCCCGGACGTCTGGCGCACGGGGACGTCGTCGATCGCGTGGACGTCGCCCGCGTAGTAGGAGCGGACGGCGCCGACGGCGCGGGCGACGGCGGCGTGGTCGTCGGGCACCGGGTCGAGCGCTGCGGGGCGCAGCGTGGGGTGGACGAGCGCGACGAGCGTGTCCGGGTCGGTGGTCCAGCCCGAGGCGAGGACTGCGCCGTCGGGCGCGACGACGAGGGTGAAGGGGCCGTCGGCGGTGCGGACCGTCGTCGTGAGGGCGGTGGCGTGCGCGGTGACGGGCGCCGTGGCCGGCGCGGCGGTGCGTGCGGTGGCTGCTGCTGTGGTGGTCACGGGGTCTCCTGAGGGGTGGTGAGCGTCGAGGTGTCGGGGTGGGTGGGTGCGGCCGCGCGCCACAGGTGCATCGCGGCGTAGGAGCGCCACGGCGCCCAGGCCCGGGCGCGGGCGACGAGGTCCCGCCGGTCGTCGGGGAGCCCGATCGCGCGCGCCCCGGCGCGCAGTGCGAGGTCGCCGTCGAGCAGGACGTCGGGGTCGTGCAGGACGCGCATCGCGACGTACCCGGAGGTCCACGGCCCGACGCCGGGCAGCGCCTCGAGCGCGGCGCGTGCGGCGGCGGGCTCGGCGGCCGGGGAGAGCGTGAGCGTCCCGTCGGCCAGCGCGCGGGCGGCGCCGACGACGGCGGCTGTGCGGCGGGCCGGTCCGCGGAGCAGCCCCGCGCCGTCGGCCGCGATCGCGTCCGCGGCGGGGAACAGGAGCGTGGGGCCGAGCCGTGAGGCGACGGGTGTGCCGAGGCCCGCGGCGAGGCGGGACAGGTGGGTCCGTGCCGCCGCGACCGAGATCTGCTGCCCGACGAGCGCGCGCACCAGGATCTCCGCCGGGTCCACCGCGCCCGGCACGCGGACGCCGGGCGTCGCCGCGACGGGCCCCGCGAGCGCCGGGTCGGTGCCGAGCGCGGTGTCGACGGCGAGGGGGTCCGCGTCGAGGTCGAACAGGCGGCGCACGCGCGCGATCGCGGCGGGAAGGTCCGCGACGGTCGACAGCTCGAGGTCGAGGCGGAACCGGGCGGCGTCGGCCCGGGTGTCGTACGACGCGCGGAAGGCCCCGGGGCCGCGGGGGAGGGCGAGTGCGCGCGCGTAGGTGAGGACGGTGCCGTCGAGCGGGCCGGCGACCTCGACGCCGTCGACCGCGCGGGCGGCGAGGAAGCCGAACACGCCCCGCGCGTCGTAGGGCTCGCGCAGCGGCAGGACGAGCGACAGCCCGGCGGGCGCGTCCTGGTCGGTCGTGCCGACGTCGGCGGTCCCGCCGCTCGGGGCGGGCACCGCGTGGGCGCGGGCCGCGGGGGTGCCGCGGCGCACGCGGGCGCGCAGCTCGCTCGGGGTGGTGTCGAACACCTCGGTCACGGTGTCGTTGAACTGCCGGATGCTGCCGAACCCGGCCGCGAACGCGACGTCGGCGAGCGGCAGGTCCGTCCCGGTGACGAGCGCGCGGGCGGTCTGGGCGCGCAGGGCGCGGGCGAGCGCGACGGGTCCCGCGCCGAGCTCGGCGACGAGCACGCGGTGCACGTGCCGCGACGAGTAGCCGAGGCGGGCGGCGAGGCCCTCGACGCCCTCGCGGTCCACGACGCCGTCCCCGACGAGCCGCATGGCGCGCGCGGCGAGGTCCTGCGCGACGTCCCACGTCGGCGAGCCGGGCACGGCCTCCGGCAGGCACCGCTTGCACGCCCGGTAGCCGGCCTCGTGGGCGGCGGCGGAGGTGCGGTAGAACGTGACGTTCTCGGGGCGCGGCGTGCGGGCGGGGCACGACGGGCGGCAGTAGATGCCGGTGGTGCGCACGGCGGTGATGAACTGGCCGTCGAAGCGCGCGTCGCGCGACGCGATGGCGCGGTAGCGCTCGGCGAAGACCGGGTCGTCGGTCGACGTCGTTGCGCCGGGTCGCGTCGGGGGCGTGGTCATGGGTCGATCCTGACCCGCGCGAGGGTGTGGTGGCTAGCGGGAATCGGACACGGCGGTGCCGAGCCAGTCGAGGACCTCGGTCAGGTACGTCGACCGAGCAGGCTCCGGCGAGAGCGCGAGGTCGTGCGCGCCGCCCTCGACCGTCACGACCGCGACGTCGTCACCGAGGCCGCGGGCGCGCGACGTGATGTGCCCGACGTCGAGCACGGAGTCGGTGGTGAGCAGCTCCGGGTGCCACCCCGCCGCGGGGCCGCTGCGCGCGGACGCGAGCACGAGCACGGGACAGTCGACGTGCAGCCCCCGGGCGACGCGCGCGTGCGCGCGACGCACCGTGCGCAGGAACCCCGCCCGCACGGGGAACCCCTCCAGCGGCTTCCACGCGAGGTCGAACTCCCACTCGCCGCCCGTGCTCGCGTGCAGCGCGCGCGCCCAGTGCTCGTCGAGGTGCCCGACGACCAGCCGCGGCGCGACCCTCCCCACCGCGTCGAGCACCCACGTCACCGGCCCGCGGAACACCCACGGCTTGTTGAGGTCGAACCACGGGCTGTTGAGCACGAGCGCGTCGAGCAGCCCCGGCCGCGCGTCGGCCCACAGGCTCGCGACCAGCCCGCCCGTCGAGTGCCCCAGCACCACCAGGCGCTCGTGGCCCTCGGCCCGGACGGCGCGCGCCGCGGCGTCGAGGTCCTGGGCGTACACGGCGAGGTCGGTGACGAAGTTCGGGTCGTCGTCCGGGCGGGACGGCGCCCCCGACCCCCGCCCGACGGAGCGCCCGTACCCGCGCAGGTCGACCGCGTAGAACGGGTACCCGCGCGCGGCGAACGCGTCGGCGACGTGGGTCTGGAAGAAGTAGTCGATGAAGCCGTGCACGTACAGCACGGCGGGCCGCGGACCGGCCGGGTCGTCCGCGGTTCCGCCGCCCGGGTGCCCGACGGCGTCCCTCGCTCGTCGTACGAGGGTCGCCACCGCGCCGTCGGGCAGGGCGAGGTCGCGGGCCTGCCAGTCGTCGCCGAGCACGTCAGGACGCCAGTCCTCCGTCACGAGAGCCATGCCCGACGGTACCGTGGCTCGGGTGACGAGCCAGATCATCGCGCGGTCCGACACCGGTGTCGGGCACCTCACCCTCGACCGGCCCCGCGCGCTCAACGCCCTCTCCTTCGCCATGCTCGGCGAGATCGCCGCCGTCCTCGACGCCTGGCGCGACGACCCGACGGTGCGCGTGCTCCTGCTCGACGGCGCGGGCGACCGCGGGTTCTGCGCCGGCGGCGACATCCGGGAGCTGCACGCGTCCGTCGCCGCCGGACGACCCGAGGACGCACGCCGCTACTTCCGGCGCGAGTACGCCGTCGACGCGGCGGTCGCCGAGAGCCCCGTCCCCGTCGTCGCGCTCATGGACGGCATCACGATGGGCGGCGGCATCGGCCTCGGCGGGCACGCGACGGTCCGCGTCGTGACCGAGCGGTCCCGCGTCGCCATGCCGGAGACGCGCATCGGCTTCACGCCCGACGTCGGCGGGTCCTGGCTCCTCGCCCGCGCACCCGGGCGCCTCGGTGAGCACCTCGCGCTCGGCGCCGTGACGATGGACGGCGCCGACGCCGTCCACGCCGGCCTCGCCGACCACTACGTGCCGAGCGAACGGCTCGACCTGCTGCGCGAGGACCTCGTCGCCCTCGCGACCGCCGGCGTCGACCCCCTCGACGCCCAGGCCGTGCACGCCGTCGCCCTGCGGCACGCCACCACGCCGCCGCCCTCGGCGCTCGCGGCACGACGGTCGCGCGTCGACACGTGCTACGCCGCGGCCACGGTGCCCGAGATCGTCGGACGGCTCCGTGCGGCGGGAGCCGCGGGCGACGCCGCGGCCTCCGCCGAGGCCGACGAGCTCGAGGCGCTGTCGCCCACCGCGGTCACCGTCGCGCTCGCGTCGGTGCGCCACGCCCGCGGGCTGCGCGACCTGCGGTCCGCCCTCGCGCACGAGTACGGCGTCGTCTCGTGGTTCGTCGACACCCGGCCCGACCTCGTCGAGGGCATCCGCGCTCAGGTGGTCGACAAGGACCGCGACCCGCGCTGGTCGCCCGCGTCCCTCGCCGTCGTCGACCCGTCCCTCGGCGACGAGGCGCTCGCCTACGTCCCGCCGGAGCCGCTCTGGTCGTGACGCGGGCCCGGCTCCGGTGGGGTGCGGACGCACGACGGCCCGCCCCGGTACGTCCGGGGCGGGCCGTCGTGGGAGCGGTCAGGACGGCGGGCGCAGCCGCGTCGCGTCGTCGATCTCGTCGTCGCCGTCGGACCCGGGGTTCTCGGGGCCTGGTGCGCCCTGCTGCGGCGGGAGCGGCTGCGTCGGTGCGGGCGGGACGGGGCCCGGTGCCGGGGGCAGCGGCTGGGTGGGGACAGGGCCCTGCGCGTACGGCGTGGTCGGGCTCTGCTGCGGGTGCGCGGGTGCGCCCTGCGGCGGCGCGTACGGGCCGCCGGGCTGACCGGGGTAGGGCTGTCCCGGGTAGCCGCCCTGGGCGGGCGGGTACTGGCCGGGCTGCTGCGGACCGGGCTGACCGGGGTACGACTGTCCCGGGTAGCCGCCCTGGGCGGGCGGGTACTGGCCGGGCTGCTGCGGGCCGGGCCGACCGGGGTAGCCCTGGGCGGGCGTGTACTGGCCGGGGTAGGTGCCGGGGGGCGGCGGGTACTGGCCCGGGTAACCACCCTGGGCGGTGGCGGTGTCCGCGCCGTCGGGCTTCTTGCGCAGCACGAGCCACAGCACGAGGCCGATGATCGCGAGCAGCACGATCCCGCCGATCAGCCCCAGCAGCCACCAGGGGAAGCCGCTGCCGGAGTCCGAGTCGGACCCGGCGGTGGAGCCCGACGTGGAACCGTCCGAGCCGGTGGTGCCCTCGTCGGTCGTCCCGCCCTCGGAGCCCGACCCGGCGGACGCGCCGCCGGCGACGGCGGACCCGCGGGCCGAGATCTCGTTGACCTCGCCCATCACGGGGCGCCAGGTCACGGTGTTCCCGTCGACCTCGCCGTTCGTCTCGCCGACCTCGCCGGGGAAGGTGATGGAGATGATGACCTCGAAGCCGTCCATCATCTGGCGGGTCATCTCGTCGGTGCTCGGGTCGGAGCCGTCCAGGCCCAACTCCTCGTCCGACATGTCCATGGTCCCCGAGACGACGAACTCGTCGCCCTCGCGCGTGATCGACAGCTCGTCCGCGCTACCCGTCGACATCTCGGAGATGGGCTGGCCCGTGTACGTCATCTTGGTGCCGGTGTAGCCGTCCTCGGCGTACGGCTCCTGGGTGGCACCCGGCGGCAGGTCGGACTCCATCTCGGAGCCCATCTGGTCCCACAGCGCCTGCGGGTCCTGGCCCAGGGACTCGGCGAACTCGTCGGAGAACGCCATGATGATCGTGCCGTCGGCGGTGTCGTCCTCGTTGAGCGTGAGGTTCATGTCCATCTTCATGCACCCCGCGAGGAACAGTGCGAGGGTGGCGAAGAGGGCACCGATGCCGAGACGTCTGCGCAAGCCGGAGGAGTTCACCTGCCCAGCATGTCGCGGATCGTCGCGCGGGGCCAGGGCCGGTGCCGATGTGAGACGGAATGCGCCGCGACTTCATCCGGTCGTCGCGGGACCCGCCGGGACCGGGGCGGCACGGGCTGACGAACGAAGTTGAGCGGAATACACTCAACTTCAGGACCGTTCCCTGGTCAGACCCTGTCCCTGATCACCACCGGAGCACCGATGGACACGAAGTTCACCACCATGTCGCAGCAGGCGATCGGCGAGGCGATCCAGACCGCGTCGGCCGCCGGGAACCCGCAGCTCGAACCGGCCCACCTCCTCGCCGCGCTGCTCGCGCAGGACGGCGGGGTCGCCGTCGGGCTCCTCGACGCCGTCGGGGCGGACACCCGCGCGATCGGCCAGAAGGTGCGCGCCGCGCTCGTCGCCCTCCCCACCGCGAGCGGGTCCGCCGTCGCGCAGCCCACGCCGTCGCGCGCGACGTCCGTCGTGCTGGAGAACGCGGCCAAGGAGGCACAGGGCCTCGGCGACGAGTACGTGTCCACCGAGCACCTGCTCATCGGCCTCGCCGCCGGCGCGTCGCAGGCCGCGGCCGCGCTCCAGCAGGCGGGCGCGACCGCCGAGGCGCTGCGGGCCGCCCTGCCCGCGGTGCGCGGGAGCGGGCGCGTCACGAGCCCCCATCCGGAGGGCACCTACAAGGCGCTGGAGCAGTACGGCACCGACCTCACCGCCGCCGCCGCGGACGGGCGGCTCGACCCCGTGATCGGGCGCGACGCCGAGATCCGGCGCGTCGTACAGGTGCTGAGCCGCCGCACGAAGAACAACCCCGTGCTCATCGGCGAGCCCGGCGTCGGCAAGACGGCCGTCGTCGAGGGGCTCGCGCAGCGCATCGTCGCGGGCGACGTCCCCACGTCGCTGCAGGGCAAGCGGCTCGTCTCGCTCGACCTCGCGAGCATGGTCGCGGGCGCGAAGTACCGCGGCGAGTTCGAGGAGCGGCTCAAGGCCGTCCTGGAGGAGATCCGGTCGTCCGACGGCGAGGTGGTCACCTTCATCGACGAGCTCCACACCGTCGTCGGTGCGGGTGCCTCGGGCGGCGACTCGTCGATGGACGCGGGCAACATGCTCAAGCCGATGCTGGCGCGCGGCGAGCTGCGGCTCGTCGGCGCGACGACGCTCGACGAGTACCGCGAGCACATCGAGAAGGACCCCGCGCTGGAGCGCCGGTTCCAGCAGGTGTACGTCGGCGAGCCGTCGGTCGAGGACACCGTCGCGATCCTGCGCGGGCTCAAGGAGCGGTACGAGGCGCACCACAAGGTGACGATCGCCGACTCCGCGCTCGTCGCCGCCGCGTCCCTGTCGGACCGGTACATCACCGGCCGCCAGCTCCCCGACAAGGCCATCGACCTCGTCGACGAGGCGGCGTCGCGCCTGCGGATGGAGCTCGACTCCTCCCCGGTGGAGATCGACGAGCTGCAGCGCGCCGTCACGCGCCTCGAGATGGAGGAGGTCGTGCTCTCGGACTCGACCGACGCCGCGTCGGTCGACCGCCTGGAGCGCCTGCGGGCGGACCTCGCCGACCGGCGCGAGGAGCTCGCCGCGCTCACCGCGCGGTGGGAGGCCGAGAAGGCCGGGCACAACCGCGTGGGCGACCTCCGGGTGCGTCTCGACGAGCTGCGCACCGCCGTCGAGCGTGCCGTGCGCGAGGGCGACCTGGAGACCGCGGGCCGGCTCCAGTACGGCGAGATCCCGCAGGTGCAGCGCGAGCTCGACGCGGCGGAGGCGGAGGAGGCGGCCATCGAGGGTGCTGCCGCGGCCGACGTCGCCCAGGCGCCGATGATCGCCGACAAGGTCGGCGCGGACGAGATCGCGGAGGTCGTCTCGGCGTGGACCGGCATCCCGGCCGGGCGCATGCTGCAGGGCGAGACGGAGAAGCTCCTGCACATGGAGGAGGTCGTGGGGGAGCGCCTCATCGGGCAGCAGGCGGCCGTGTCCGCCGTGTCCGACGCCGTTCGTCGCTCGCGCGCGGGCGTCGCCGACCCGGACCGGCCGACGGGCTCGTTCCTGTTCCTCGGCCCGACGGGCGTCGGCAAGACCGAGCTCGCGAAGTCGCTCGCCGACTTCCTGTTCGACGACGAGCGCGCCATGGTGCGCATCGACATGTCGGAGTACTCCGAGAAGCACTCGGTGGCGCGCCTCGTCGGGGCGCCCCCCGGGTACGTCGGGTACGAGGAGGGCGGCCAGCTCACGGAGGCCGTGCGACGTCGGCCGTACTCGGTGGTCCTGCTCGACGAGGTGGAGAAGGCGCACCCCGAGGTGTTCGACATCCTGCTCCAGGTGCTCGACGACGGTCGTCTCACCGACGGCCAGGGACGCACGGTCGACTTCCGCAACGTCATCCTCGTGCTCACGTCGAACCTCGGCTCGCAGTTCCTCGTAGACCCGCTGCTCGACGCCTCGGCGAAGCGCGAGAGCGTCATGACGGCCGTGCGCGCCGCGTTCAAGCCGGAGTTCCTCAACCGGCTCGACGACGTCGTCGTCTTCGACCCGCTGAGCCTCGACGAGCTCGGCCGCATCGTCGACCTGCAGGTCGCCGCCCTCGGGCGTCGACTCGCGGACCGGCGGATCACGCTCGACGTCGCGCCCGCGGCGCGCGAGTGGCTCGCCCTGGAGGGCTTCGACCCCGCGTACGGCGCGCGACCGCTGCGCCGGCTCGTCCAGCGCGAGATCGGCGACCGGCTCGCTCGGATGCTCCTGGCGGGCGACGTCGCGGACGGCGACCTCGTGCGCGTGGACCGCGACCCCGACGCCGAGGGCCTCACCCTCGCGACGGAGGTCCTCACCGCCTGACGGACCCGCCGAACCCCGGGTTACTCGTCACGACACGCTCGTCGTGACCAGCAACCCGGGGTTCGGCGCGCTGTGGCGACGCGCGAGAAGCACCTGTTCCGGTACGTCAAGGACCGGTGACCTGGGCCTTCCCGGGCGGGGCGGGGGCGTGCGGGACATACTCGGGTGGTGCCGACCGACGAGACCACCGAGACCACCGCCGCGACGCGAGCCGACGACGCACCGCTGCGCTCCGCCGTCGTCGTCAACCCGAACCGGGTCGAGGGTGCCGACACGCTGCGTCGCACCATCGAGGACGAGCTCGCCGCGGCGGGATGGCCCGCCCCGGCATGGTTCGAGACGACGGCCGAGGACCCGGGGACCGGGCAGGCCCGCGAGGCCGTGGCGCAGGGCGCGGAGGTCGTCTTCGTCGCGGGAGGCGACGGGACGGTGCGCGCGTGCATCGAGGGGCTGGCGGGGACGGACGCCGCCCTCGCGATCCTTCCGGGCGGCACGGGCAACCTGCTCGCGACGAACCTCGGCATCCCCACCCGCTCCGTCGACGGGGTGCGGATCGCCCTGGAGGGTGGCCGCCGCACGATCGACGTGGGAGAGGTCGACGGCCAGGTGTTCGCCGTCATGGCCGGGATGGGCCTGGACGCCGCGATGATGGAGGACGCGCCGACGGCGCTCAAGGCACGGGCCGGTTCGGTCGCCTACGTGTTCTCCGCCCTCAAGCACCTCGCCGACGACGAGATGCACGTCGAGGTGACGGTCGACGGGACGACGCGGCGGCGTCGCGCCCGGACCGTCGTCGTGGGGAACGTGGGCCGGCTCCAGGCGGGCACGAACCTCCTGCCCGACGCCGAGCCGGACAACGGGCAGCTCGAGGTCGCCATCATCGCGCCCCGCAACCTGCAGCACTGGGTCCAGCTGCTGTGGGGCGTCGTGCGCGGGCGCAGCCGTGTCCCGAGCCGCGAGGTGGTGCGCGGGAGGCAGGTGAGCGTCGTGTGCGACCGGCCGCAGCCCCGCCAGCTCGACGGCGACGTCGTCGAGCCCGGCCGCCGCCTCGACGTGACCGTGCGCCCCGCAGCCCTGCACGTGTGCGTCTACCAGCCGGAGGAGTCGGCGGACATCGCCGAGGGGGCGCCGGGGACCCGCTGAGCCGGGTCCCCGAGCGCGGTCCGCGGGCGGCGCACCCGTGGACGCGGGCCGCGCCGGGACGACGACGTTCGGCAGGATGGGCGCATGAGCGAACCCGAGTCCTGGCCTCGACCCGGCGCGAGCGCCGAGCGACAGCCCGACGGAACGCACCCGCCGCATGCAGCACAGCCGCCCTACGGAACACGGACGCCGTACGGAACGGAGGGACCGTACGGCCCAGCCCCGACCGGGACCGCGGGTGGCGGCCGCTCGCCCCTCGCCGTCGTGGCGTTCGTGGCTGGCGTGGCGACCGTGCTCGTCGGCGTCGCGACGACTCTCGCGATCCCGCTCGTGCTGTCCTCTGCCCGGTACGACTACGCGGTCCTCGGCACCATCCAGACGGTGAACGGCGTGCTCTCCGCGCTGCTCGGGCTCGTCGCGGTCGTCACCGGTGCGGTCGTGCTCGTGCGGCGTGCCGGCGGGACCGCGCTCGCGGCCGCAGGAGTCGCTCTGGGTGCGTCGGCGATCCTCGGGCTCGTCGTCTCGTTCGCCCAGGGAGCGCTCTACCGGGTCATGTGACGAGGGGCCGGTCGCGTGCGACGGCTCCGGCCCGACGGCGCCCCGCCCGGCACGCCCCTCGCCCGGGTTCGCCCAGGTCATGGGGGTGGGCGTGACAAGCTCACCGGCCATGGGGCAGTGTGGTGTGCCCGACCGACCGCCGGTGGGCCGCACGTCGTGCCCTCCCGGCCCCGACAGCCCTGGAAGGAGGCGACGTGCTGCGCCGTCCAGGACCACCCGGTGACACCGCCCGGCACGCGCCCGCGCGCCCCTCGGCGCTGCCCTGGGGCGCGGTCGTCGCCGGCGCGGGTGCGGTGACCCTCGTCGTCACGGCCGCGGGCATGGTCGGGGCTGCCACGGGCGGACCGCTCCCGGCCGTCGTCACCGGCGACCACGCCGCGGAGTGGCAGGCGGGCGGGGACCCCACGGTCCTCCCGCGTCCCGACGAGCCGCGTCCCGTCGTGACCCGCATCCCGCCGCCCGCCGCCGTCGACCTCCCCGTCGACCGGCAGGACGACGTCGAGGACTCATCGGCCGACGACGCCCCCGCCCCGGGTGCGTCCGAGCCGCCCGTCGTCGCGGAGCCGGAGCAGCCGCCGTCGAGCACCCCGACGGACGAGGCGTCGCCCACGCCGCGACCGACACCGACGCCCACGCCGGACGAGCCGACGACCGCGCCGGGGGTCCTCCAGGTCACGTGGCTCCAGGAGCGCCTGCGCGCCCACGGCGCCGACGTGGCCGTCACGGGGTCGATGGACGACGCGACGCGCGCCGCCCTGAGCGCGTTCCGCGAGGCCCACGGCCTCGTCGCCCCCGAGGGGGACGCCCTCGACGACGCGACGCGGGCGGCGCTCGCGGGTGACCCGACCGACGCCGAGGGCGGCGACGAGACGACAGCCGCCCCCGACCCGGTGCCCCCGCCGTCGACGTCCGAGCCGACCGGGGACGCGTCCTCCTCGGTCGCGGAGAGCGATGCCGCCCCGACCCCGGACCAGACGGAGAACGCCGACGGCTGATCCGTCCGATAGGTTGGCTCGTCGGCAGGACACGAGGACGGGACGACGACGAGCACGATGAGCGGGTATTCGCAGGGGCAGGCTGCCCCGCACGGCAGGGGGCGGGCGGTCGCACCGCGCGGGTACGCGAAGGGGCGTGCGAAGCGGGAGCAGATCGTCCAGGCCGCGGTCGGGCTGTTCGGCGAGGTGGGCTACCACGCCGCGTCGCTGCGTGAGCTCGCGGGCCGGGTCGGGATGTCCCACCCGGGCCTCCTCCACCACTTCCCGACGAAGGTCGCCCTCCTGGAGGCCGTCCTGGAACGTCGCGACGAGGTCGACCGCGCCGATCTCGAGCAGGACCGCGCCGAGGGCGCGTCGTACGTCGAGGCCCTCGTCCACCTCGTCGAGCGCAACGCGACGCGGCGCCCCATCGTCGAGGCGTTCACGGCGCTCGCGGCGGAGGCGACGTCACCGGACCACCCGGCGCACGCGTACTTCGTGCGCCGCTACGAGTCGACGGTCGCGCGCGCGGCGAAGGAGCTCGCCCGGCTGGGAGCCGCAGGGGCGCTGCGGGACGGCGTGGACCCGCAGGTCGCCGCCCGCCAGCTCGTCGCGGTCATGGACGGCCTCCAGGTGCAGTGGCTCCTCTCCCTGGGGTCCGAGCCCGCGCAGCCTGTCGACATGGCCGCCGTGCTGCGCGACTTCCTCCGGCTCGTCGTCCACGACCCGCCCGCGCCGACTGCCTGATCAGTCGAGCAGGTCGCCGGGCAGGGGGTCGGCGCTCGTGGCGAGGCACAGGCCGGTGCGGTCGCCGTCCGCCCAGGACGCCTCGGTGGGCGCCCACACGACGCGCTCCACCCCGTCGGGGGCGTGCGCGCCGAGGACCTCGGGCCCGCACACGCGCCCGACGCGCCGGTCGACGGCGTCCTGCCCGGGCCAGATCTCGGCGTCGCCGAAGTCGGTCCGGGCGACGACCTGCGCCCGGTGCTCGTCGGCGCACGGGACGACGCGGACGCGCGACACCGCGCCGTCGGGCCCGAGCTCGTCGACGCAGCTGCCGAGGACGAGCTGGCGCGCGTGCACGGTGACCGGTGCTGCGACGTCGCCCGCGAGGGGCGTGGCGGCGCGGTCCTGCTGCCACCACGAGACCCCGCCGACGACCCAGCCGAGGGTCACGGCGGCGCCCAACGCCATGCCGGTGAGGGCGAGCACCCGGCCGCGCGTGCCCTGCGCGCGCACGCGTGAGAGGGCGGCGCCACCGAGGCCCACGCCGACGGGGCCCAGCAGGAGCCCGGCGGGGACGCTCGCGACGGCGAGCGGATCGGTGCGCGGCGGGGGCGGTGTCCAGCCCGGTGCGTGGTACGTCCCGGGCGCGAACCCTCCGGCGCTCTGCGGGGGCGCAGCGCCGTGCGGGGGCGCCGGGCTGTGCGGAGGCGCGGGGCTGTGCGGAGGTGCGGGCACCGGCGCGGCGGGCGTGCTGCCGGGGGCCGCGAACAGGTCGTCGCCCACCGTCAGCTCCCCGATGCCAGGCCGATGAGCAGGAGCCCGAGGATCACGGTCCCGACCGCGCCGACCACGATCCCCGTCACGGCGAACGCCTTGCCGCGCGTGCCGTCCCGCAGGACCTGGTTGAGCGCGACGATGCCCAGCACGAGACCGATCACACCGGTCAGTCCCAGGCACAGGAGCAGGCTCGCGACGGACACCACCATGGACGCGACGGCCAGTCCGTTGGTGCGGACGGGGGAGTAGGCGGCGTACGCGGGCGGGGGGTACCCCGACCCGGGGTAGCTCGCCGGGGGGTACCCGGGCTGCGGGTATCCCTGCTGCGGGTATCCGGGCTGCGGGTACGCCTGCTGCGGGTACGGGGGCTGCGGGGACGGGCCGGTGGCGTAGCCCGCGGGCGGCCCGTACGGGCTCGCCGGGTACGTCGCGCCCGACGGCGGGGCGAACCCGTCCGCGTCCGTCGCCCCCGCGTCGTCCTCCGCGGGCAGGCCGTACGGCGACAGCGGCGGCTGCTGCGGGCGGCGGGGAGCGTACGGGTCCTCGGGGCCGGGGGTGCCGTACGGCGGGTCGGGGGGCGACGTCATGCACACACCGTATCGACGTGCGGGCGCTCCCCGGGCCGCGACCCGTGCACGTCAGCCGGTCGCGGCGTCGAGGTCGACGACGACGGGCACGTGGTCGGAGGCGCCGGTGCCCTTGCGCTCGTCGCGGTCGATGACGACGTTCGTGACGCGTGCGCGCGCGGCGGGCGACAGGTAGGCGAAGTCGATGCGCATGCCCTCGTTCCGTGGGAAGCGCAGACGCTGGTAGTCCCAGTAGGTGTAGGCGCGCTCGGCGGGGATCGCCTCGCGCGTCACCTCGGTGTACCCGGCGGCGGCGAACGCCGCGAACGCGTCCCGCTCGGCCGGGGTCACGTGCGTCTTCCCGGCGAACTTCGCGACGTCCCACACGTCGGTGTCGAGCGGGGCGACGTTCCAGTCGCCGACGAGCGCGACCTGGGCCCGCGGGTCGTCGAGGAGCCAGCCGTGCGCCTGCTCGCGGAGCGTGTCGAGCCACCGCAGCTTGTACGCGTAGTGCGGGTCGTCGATCTCGCGCCCGTGCGGCACGTACAGGCTCCACACGCGCACGCCGCCGCACGTCGCGCCGAGCGCGCGGGCCTCCACCCGGGCCGGGTCGCCGAAGGCGGGCTGGCCGGGGAAGGAGGTCTCGACGTCGTCCAGGCCGACGCGCGAGACGATCGCGACGCCGTTCCACTGGTTCACGCCGACGTGCGCCACCTCGTAGCCCGCGGCCTCGAACGGCGCGACGGGGAGCTGCGCGTCGGTGCACTTGGTCTCCTGGAGGGCGAGGACGTCCGTGCCGGAGCGTTCGAGGAACGCGACGGCACGGTCGACGCGGGCACGGACGGAGTTGATGTTCCAGGTCGCCAGACGCACGGGGCCCACCGTACGTGGTCCGTTCAGAGCGGGTGGTACCCGTTCTCGGGTCGTCCGGCGGTGCCGTAGCGGGGTGTGACGTCGGCGTGCCCCGTCGCCACGAGGTGCTCCAGGTAGCGGCGGGCGCTCACGCGCGACATGCCGGTGCGCTCGGCGACCTCGCCCGCGGACACGTCGCCGCCATCGGTGCACGCCGCGGCGAGCGCCGTGGCGACGAGGCGCAGGGACCGCTCGGACAGGCCCTTGGGGAGCGTCGGCGTCGTCGGGCCGCGGCGCACCAGGCGGTCGACGGCGTCCTGGTCGAGGTCGTCGCCGAGGCCCCGCAGCTCGTCGCGCAGGCGCACGACCTCGTCGAGGCGGCCGCGCAGCGTCGCGGCGGTGAACGGCTTGACGAGGTAGTGCTGCACCCCGCCGGCCATGGCCTGGCGCACGCTCTCCAGCTCGCGCGCCGCGGTCGTGGCGATGACGTCCACGGGCGGCGCGGCGCGTCGGCGGATCTGGCGCAGCACGTGCAGGCCCGTCGCGTCGGGGAGGTAGATGTCGAGCAGCACGACGTCGGGGTCGAGCGCGGCGAAGGCGCGCAGCGCCTCGGCGGCGGTCCGGGCCTCGCCGACGACGACGAACCGCGGGTGGGACTCGACGAACCCGCGGTGCAGGCGCGCGATCGTCGGGTCGTCCTCGACGACGAGGGTGCGCAGGGGCGGGCGGCCGTGCCCGCCGGTCGCCGTCACGCCGTCACCGCGGGGACGGCGGCGGGAAGGCGCACGGCGAGGCGTGCGCCGCCGAGGTCGGACGTCGTGACCGTCACGTCGCCGCCGCGCCGCTCGACGACCCGGTGGACGAGGGCGAGGCCGATGCCGCGGCCCTGCGGGTCGGCCTTCGTCGTCCAGCCCGCGCTGAGCACGGAGGACCGGTGCCGGGCGGGGATCCCGGGCCCGTCGTCCTCGACGACGACGTGCACGGACCCGTCGGGCCGGTCCCGGTCGGTGACGAGCACGCGCACGCACCCGCCCGGCCCGGTCGCGTCGACGGCGTTGTCGAGGAGGTTGCCGAGCACGGTGAGGACGTCGCCGTGCAGCGCCGCCCCGTCGGGTCCGGACGGCGCGGCGAGGTGCGTGGCGGGCGCGACGTCGAGCCGGGTGCCGCGCTCGCGCGTCGTCGTGGCCTTGACGAGCAGGAGCGCGCCCACCTCGGGGGAGTGGACGCCCGGCGCGACGCCCGACGCCGTGAGGAGGCCGCCGTGCCCGGCGCGCTCGATGAACGCGACGGCCTCGTCGGGCTGCCCGAGCTCGAGCAGCCCGGAGACGACGTGCAGCTTGTTCGCGAACTCGTGCGACTGGGCGCGCAGGGCGTCGGTGAGGCCGCGCGCGCCGTCGAGGTCGCGCAGCAGGGCGTGCAGCTCGGTGTGGTCGCGCAGCACGAGGACGGTGCCGACGGCGCGGCCGTCGACCCGGGCCCGGTCCGCGCGGGCGAGGAGCACGCGTTCTCCGGCGAGGACGAGCACGCCCCCGTCGTCGGGAGCGACCGTCCCCGGCCCGCCGTCCGCCGAGGGGCCGGCCGCCGAGGGGTCGGCCGCCGTCAGGTCGGGCACCAGGGCGAGGAGCTGCGGGTCGAGCACGTCGCGCGCGGGACGGCCCACGGCGTCGGCGGGGACGAGGCCGAGGAGGCGCTGGGCCTCGTCGTTGACGAGCACGACGCCGCCCTCGCGGTCGAGCGCGACGACGCCCTCCGAGATGCCGTGGAGCATCGCGTCGCGCGTCTCCAGCAGGGACGCGATCTCCTCGGGCTCCAGGCGGAAGATGCGGCGCCGCACGACCCGGGTGACGACGGCGGCGCACACGACGCCGAGGGCCGCCGCGACGGACAGCGCCGCGAGGAGCCAGCCGAGGTCGTCGGCGAGGTCCTCCGCGAGGTCCGACTCGAGGATGCCGACGCTCGCGGTGCCGACGACGTCGCCGTCCGGGCCGAACACGGGTACCTTGACGCGCCACGACTCGCCGAGCGTGCCCGTCTGCGTCCCGGTCCACACCTCGCCGGACAGCGGCACCGACGGGTCGGTCGACACCTGCTCGCCGATGCGGGCGGGCTCCGGGTGGGAGTAGCGCACGCCCGCGTCGTCGGTCACGACGACGTACGTGACGTCGGACGCCTCGCGGATCACCTCGGCGATGGGCTGGATCGTGGCGGCAGGGTCGGGGTCGTCGAACGCGTCGATGATGGCGGGCAGGCGGGCGACGGAGAGCGCGACCGCCGTCATGCGGTCGAGGTAGGCGTCGCGGAGCTGACGCTGCTGGAGGGTCGACGCGACGGCGCCCGTGGCCGCGACGACGAGCAGCACGATGGCGACCTGCAGCACGAGGAGCTGCACCCGGAGCGACACTGCCCGACCCACGGGGACAAGTGTGCCCCAGCCGCGGGCGTCCCCCCGCACGCCCCGTGACCGCAACGACCACAACCTCCGCAGCGTCCGCAACGTCCGCTACGACCCCAAGCCCCGCCCGGCGCCGCGGCGTCCCTACGCTCCCCGGACCAAGGTCGTCGGGCCCGCGCCGGTGCGGGTCCCGCTCAAGGAGGAGACATGCGATCCGTCGTGCGCCCGCGCCCCGGGCACCCCGCCCGCCCGTGGCACCCCCTCGCCGCCGGGACCGTCGCCGCGGGCCTCGTGCTCGCGCTCGGCGCGTGCTCGGCCCTCGACCCGGAGGCGCCCGCCGGCTCCGGCGACGCCGCGGACGGCCCGGCCGAGGTGACCGAGCTCGCGGTCGTCGTGCCTGCCGACCCGGGCGGCGGCTGGGACCAGACCGGTCGTGCCCTGCAGCAGGACCTGCAGGGCACCGGCCTCGTGGACACCGTGACGGTGACGAACGTCGGCGGCGCCGGCGGGACGGTCGGCCTCGCGTCGCTCGCCAACACCACCGACCCGCACACCCTCATGGTCATGGGCCTCGTCATGGTCGGCGCCGTCGAGACGAACCAGTCCCAGGCCCGCATCGAGGACACGACGCCGATCGCGCGCCTCACCGAGGAGGCGCTCGTCGTCGTCGTCCCCGAGTCGTCGCCGTACGAGACGCTGCAGGACCTCGTGGACGACGTCGTCGCGCACGGCAAGGACGTCTCCGTGACCGGCGGCTCCGCGGGCGGGGCGGACCACATCCTCGCCGGCATGCTGCTCCAGGCCGCGGGCGTCGAGTCGCAGGACGTCGCGGCGCAGCTCAACTACGTCGCCTACTCGGGCGGCGGGGAGTCGCTCGCCGCGCTCCTCGGGAACAAGGTGAGCGCGGGGATCTCCGGGGTCGGGGAGTACGCGGAGCAGGTCAAGGCCGGGAACCTGCGGGCGCTCGCGGTGTCCGGCGCCGAGCGCGTCGAGGCGCTGCCCGACGTCCCGACGGTCACCGAGGCCGGGTACGACGTCGAGCTGACGAACTGGCGCGGCGTCGTCGCCCCGGGCGACGTGCCGGACGCCGACCGGGCCGCGCTGGAGGCCGTCGTGGCCGACCTCGTCGAGTCCGACGACTGGCAGACGACGCTCGACGAGAAGGGCTGGGACGACGCGTACCTCGGCGGGGCGGACTTCGAGGACTACCTCACGCAGAACATCGCCGACGTCCAGGCCACGCTGACCGACATCGGGCTGGTCACGTCGTGACGGGCCCCTCCGCAGGTCCCCCCGGTGCCGCCACCCGCCCCGTGGCGGCACCGGGTCCCCGGCGTCGGCCCGGCGCGCTGGTGCTCGCCGGGGCGACGGCCGGGCTCGGCCTCTTCGTCCTCCTGGACGCGGGCACGATCGTCGTCCCGGGCTCGGCGAACACGCTCGGCCCGCGCGCGTTCCCGTACCTCGTCGGCGCGATGCTGCTCGTCACGGGTCTCGTGCTGCTCGTCGCCGTGTGGCGCGGGCACGGCGGGAGCCCGGAGGAGGGGGAGGACGTCGACCCGGACGCGCCGACCGACTGGCTGACCGTCGGCCTCCTCGGGGCCGTGCTGCTGGTCCACGTCTGGACGATCAACCTGCTCGGCTGGCCGTTCGCCGCGGCGCTGCTGTTCGCGGGCGCGGCCGTCGCGCTCGGCGCGCGCCCGTGGTGGCGCGCCGCGCTCCTCGGGCTCCTGCTCGGGCTCGTCGTCCAGGTCGTGTTCGGCGGTCTGCTCGGCCTGTCCCTGCCGCCCGGCCCGCTGCTGGAGGGGGTGGGCTGGCTCCGTGGGTGAGATGTCCGCGCTGCTCGACGGCTTCGCGACCGTCGCCCAGCCCCAGTACCTGCTGTACGCCCTCTTCGGGGTGTTCGTCGGGACCGCCGTCGGGGTGCTGCCCGGCATCGGCCCCGCCATGACCATCGCGCTGCTCCTGCCCCTCACGTACTCCCTCGACGCGACCGCCGCGATCATCGTGTTCGCGGGCATCTACTACGGCGGCATGTACGGCGGGTCGACCACGTCGATCCTGCTCAACACGCCGGGCGAGTCGTCGTCGATCGTCACGGCCCTGGAGGGCAACCGCATGGCCCGGGCGGGCCGCGGCGCCGCCGCCCTCGCCACCGCCGCCATCGGGTCGTTCGTCGCCGGGTCGCTCGCGACCGTCGCCCTGACCTTCGTCGCCCCGTACCTCGCACGGTGGGCCGTGCAGCTCGGCGAGCCCGACTACTTCGCCCTCATGGTCGTCGCGTTCGTCACCGTGGGCGCCCTGCTCGGCGCCTCCGTCCCGCGCGGCCTCGCGTCCCTGTCCCTCGGCCTGTTCCTCGGCCTCATGGGCACCGACACCCTCACCGGGCAGCAGCGCTTCACCTTCGACGTCCCGGCGCTCGCCGACGGCATCGACGTCGTCGTCGTCGCGGTCGGCCTGTTCGCCGTCGGGGAGGCCCTGTACGTCGGGTCGCGGCTGCGGCACGGACCGGTCCACGTCATCCCCGTCGCGAAGGGCTGGCGGTCGTGGATGAGCCGCGAGGACTGGCGACGGTCGTGGAAGCCGTGGCTGCGCGGCACCGCGATCGGGTTCCCCGTCGGCACCATCCCCGCGGGCGGCGCCGACGTCGCGACCTTCCTGTCGTACGCGACGGAGCGCAAGGCGGCCCGCACCCGCCGCGACGAGTTCGGCAAGGGCGCCATCGAGGGCGTCGCCGGCCCGGAGGCCGCGAACAACGCCGCCGCGTCGGGCGTCCTCGTCCCGCTGCTCACGCTCGGGCTCCCGACGACGGCCACCGCGGCGATCATCATCGTCGCCTTCCAGTCGTACGGCATCCAGCCCGGGCCGCTGCTCTTCGAGAACCAGTCCGCGCTCGTGTGGGCGCTCGTCGCGAGCCTGTACGTCGGCAACCTCATGCTGATCGTGCTCAACCTGCCGCTCGTCGGCATGTGGGTCAAGGTGCTGCAGATCCCGCGCCACTACCTGTACGCCGGGATCCTGCTGTTCGGCGCCCTCGGCTCGTACGCGCTGAACTTCTCGCCCGTCGACGTGCTCATCCTGCTCTTCGTCGGGCTCACCGGGTTCGTCATGCGGCGCTACGGCTACCCCGTCGCGCCCATGGTGGTCGGCATGATCCTCGGCCCCATGGCGGAGGACCGCCTGCGCCGCTCCCTCGCGATCAGCCAGGGCGACCTCTCCACCCTCGTGACCAGCCCGTTCGCGGCGACCGCGTACGCGCTGCTCGCCGTGGTCGTCGTCGCCGGGCTGTGGGTGCGCCGCCGCGAGCGCCGCACCGACGCCGAGCTCGCCGCCCTCGCCGAGGACGTGCGTGTCGAGTCCCAGGACCAGGAGGTGCGCTGATGACCGTCGTCCTCGCCTACGCGCCCGGCGAGCTCGGGTCGGCCGCGACCCGCGCCGCCGGGCGGGCCGCCGCGCTGCTCGGCACCCGCGTCGTCGTCGTGAACACCACGCGCGGCGACCGGCTCGTCGACCCGCGCTGGGCCGACCACGACGACCTCGTCGAGGTCGGCACGGCCCTGGAGGCGGCCGGGGTGGACCACGAGGTGCGCCACCTGCGCTCGTCCGCCCTGCCGTCCGAGGTCGTGCTCGGCGTGGCGGACGAGGTGGACGCCGACCTCGTCGTCGTCGGGGTACGGCCCCGCACGCCGGTCGGCAAGCTCGTGCTCGCGTCCACCGCGCAGCAGATCCTGCTCGGTGCGCGCTGCCCGGTCCTCGCGGTGAAGGCTCCGGCCTGAGCCTCGGGACACGGCCCGCGGGCGTCGGCGCACCCTCGACCGGCGCCCGTAGGCTGTGGCCATGGCGACAGCACTCATCACCGGCGCGAGCGCCGGACTGGGCCTGGAGTTCGCGTGGCAGCTCGCCACCGCCCGGCACGACCTCGTCCTCGTGGCCCGCGACGAGGACCGTCTCGACGACGTCGCGCGGCAGATCCGTGCTGCCGCGGGGGTCCGGGTCGAGGTGCTGCCCGCGGACCTGTCCGTGCCCGACGACGTCGCGCGCGTCGCCGCACGGCTCGCCTCCGCCGGGGGCGGGGACGAGCGCCCCGTGGGTCTGCTCGTCAACAACGCGGGCTTCGCGACGCACCAGCGGTTCGTCGGCGGGGACGTCGACGCGGAGGTGCGCGCGCTCGACGTCATGGTCCGGGCCGTGCTCGTGCTCTCCCACGCCGCCGCCGGGCAGATGACGGCCCGCGGGCGCGGGGCGATCCTCAACGTCGCGTCGGTCGCGGCGCTCACCGCGGGCGGCACGTACGCCGCCGCGAAGGCGTGGGTGCGCACCTTCACCGAGGGGCTCGCCGTCGAGCTCGCCGGCACGGGCGTGAGCGCGACGGTGCTGTGCCCCGGGTTCACGCACACCGAGTTCCACGACCGCGCAGGGATCGACATGTCGTCGACCCCCGAGGTCGCGTGGCTCGACGCCGACCGGGTCGTGGCGACGGCGCTCGCGGACGTGCGCCGCGGCGTCGTCATCTCGACGCCGTCGACGCGGTACCGCCTCGCGTCGGCCGCGCTGCGCGTCATGCCGCGCTCGGCCGTGCGGGCGATCGGCAGGTACCGGTAGGCGGTCGCGCGGGGCGGCGGTGCGGGCCGGGGCGACTACCCTGACGGTCGTGACTACCGACCTCTCCTCGACCCCGCGCGAGCAGCTGCTCGACCTCATCCGCGAGCTCGCCGTCGTGCACGGCAAGGTCACGCTCTCCTCGGGCAAGGAGGCGGACTACTACGTGGACCTGCGCCGCGTGACGCTGCACCACCGCGCCGCGCCCCTCATCGGCCACCAGATGCTCGACCTCCTGGAGGAGCAGGGGCTGGGGACGGCGGAGATCGACGCGGTGGGCGGTTTGACGCTGGGCGCCGACCCGATCGCGACGGCGCTGCTGCACGCGGCGGCGTCGCGCGGCCAGGAGCTCGACGCGTTCGTCGTGCGCAAGGCGGCGAAGGCGCACGGGATGCAGCGCCAGATCGAGGGCCCGGACGTGGCGGGCCGTCGGGTCGTGGTGGTGGAGGACACGACGACGACGGGCGGGTCGCCGATCGCCGCGATCGAGGCCGTCCGGGCAGCGGGCGGCGAGGCGGCGGGCGTCGCGACGATCGTGGACCGCGCGACGGGCGCGGCGCAGAAGATCGAGGCGCTGGGCGTGCCGTACCACGCCCTGTTCAGCCTGGAGGACCTCGGTCTGGTCTGACCGCGGCGGCCCGGCGGCGGTGCCGCCGGGCCTATCTCACACCTTGGCAGGCAAGCCTTACCTTGTTTCGGTGAGGCTTGCCTTATACAGTCCGGGTGGCGACGGCGTGTCAGATCACGCGCGCGCCCACCGCCCGGACCCCACCGTGGCGGGTCAGCACGGAACAGCACGGGAGACCTTGTGCGCACAACACTGCCCCCACGGCCCGGACGCGCCCGCCGCGGCCTGGCCTCCCTCCTCACCGGCGCCCTGGTCGCCGGCCTGGCCGTCGGGGGCGTCGTCGCCCCCGCGCAGGCGGCGGAGCCGGTCGAGATCCAGAGCGGCTCGGCCACCTGGAACTTCAAGGACTCCTGGACGAACTACATCTCCAACGCCGGCGGGACGATCACGCCCGCACTCGTCGGCGGGAAGTCGGTCTACCCGTCCGCCTCGGGGTCCGTCGACCCCGAGACCGGGGTCGGAGAGGTCCGGCTCGGCGGCTCGGTGCACTACTCGGCGCACGGTGGCGCCCTGGACGTGACGATCTCCGACACCCGCCTCGCGGTCACCAGCCCGACGACGGGCGTCCTCACCGCCGACTTCACCACGGCCGGGACGGTCTCCGACGACGTGAAGGTCGCCGACGTCGTCGTCGAGGCCGCTCGCGACGGCGACACGCTCGTCCTCACGGCGAACGGTCCGATCGGCGCCGAGGTCGGCCAGGTCGACGCGCAGCTCGCCGGCTACGTCGGCCAGGCGATGTCGACCCTCACCGCGACGGTCACCGTCCCCGAGCCCGTCGCCCCGGCCGCACCGACGACGACGACGCTCGGCGTCGACCCGTCCGGCACGTCGGCCGAGGGCGGCGCGGTGACGCTCACCGCGACCGTCGCGCCCGCCGCGGCCGGCTCGGTCGAGTTCCGCGACGGGGGCGCGGTGCTCGGCACGCAGGCCGTGTCCGACGGCGTCGCGCGCCTCGAGGTCTCGGACCTCACCGCCGGTGACCACGCCCTGAGCGCGGTCTTCACGCCCGCGGACGCGGCCGCGTTCGTCGGGTCGACGTCCGCGACCGTCGCGCACGCCGTGACGGCCGCCGAGCCCGAGCCCGAGCCCGAGCCCGAACCGGAGCCCGAGCCGGAGCCGGAGCCGGAGCCCGAGCCGGAGCCCCAGCCGGTCGCGGACCCGGCGGTGACGGTGTCGCCGTCGGGGGCGGTGGACCCGTCGGTGGAGAACTCGTTCACGGTATCGGGGACCGGCTTCGTGGGCGATGCGGCGCAGTACGGCGCGTACGTGCTGCTGGGTGACGCGTCGATCTGGGACGGGTCGGGCCCGCTGGTCGCGAGCGGCTGGTTGCAGCTGGCGTGGGTGCGTCCGAACCAGGTCGTGGACGGTGCGTTCTCGACGACGCTGACGGTTCCGGCGGGGTCGTTCGACCCCGAGGTGGAGTACGTGGTCGCGACGTCGGCGGCGCACGGCCTGTCCGCGACCGACCGTCGCCTCGACACCTTCACGCCCCTCGAGGTCGCGGTGCCGGAGCCCGTGTGGGAGCCGGCGATCGAGGTGTTCGCGGGCGACGGCACGACGCCGCTCGGCGACTCCGAGGTGTCGCTCGGGGACACGGTCGTCGTCAGGGGCTCGGGCTTCGACCCGGCAGGGAACGTCGGCGGACGCGGCATGCCGATCCCGGCGCACCTCCCGCAGGGCACCTACGTCGTGTTCGGCAGCTTCGCCGAGGCGTGGCAGCCGTCGACCGGCGCGGGCTCCGCGACCCGCAAGGTCGGGTCGCAGTCGTGGGCGCTCGCCGCCGACGTGCTCGACCAGGTCCCGCCGCAGTTCCAGGGCGCGATCCGCGCCGCCTGGACCGAGATCGCCGAGGACGGCACCTTCGAGGCCGAGCTCGTCGTGAAGAACCCCGCGGCGCTGGAGGGCGGCCGGTACGGCGTCTACACCTACCCGGCGAGCGGGGTCGTCAACGCCGACCAGGAGCTCTCCGTCCCGGTCGCGTACGACGTCCCGGCGCCGCTCACGGTGACGGCGGAGTCCGCCACCGTCGAGCCGGGCGGCTCGGCCACCCTCACCGTGTCCGGCCTCGTCGAGGGGGACTCCGTCGCGGGCGTGACGCTGGGCGGCAAGGCCGCGACGTACACGCGTGACGGCGACACCCTCGTCGTCTCGATCCCCGCCGACGCGCAGGACGGCGACCTGACGGTCGCGGTGACGTCGACGCTCGGCGTCGCGGGGTCGGCCACGCTGACCGTGGAGGCGCCGCTCGTCGCGGACCCGAAGGTGACGGTGTCGCCGTCGGGGGCGGTGGACCCGTCGGTGGAGAACTCGTTCACGGTGTCGGGGACCGGCTTCGTGGGCGATGCGGCGCAGTACGGCGCGTACGTGCTGCTGGGTGACGCGTCGATCTGGGACGGGTCGGGCCCGCTGGTCGCGAGCGGCTGGTTGCAGCTGGCGTGGGTGCGTCCGAACCAGGTCGTGGACGGTGCGTTCTCGACGACGCTGACGGTTCCGGCGGGGTCGTTCGACCCCGAGGTGGAGTACGTGGTCGCGACGTCGGCGGCGCACGGCCTGTCCGCGACCGACCGTCGCCTCGACACGTTCACGCCGGTCGCCGTCCAGGGCGCCGAGCCGCAGCCCGAGCCCTCCGAGCCGACCACGGTCGGGAGCCTCGCGTGGGGCGTCAAGGAGTCGTTCCGCGACTACATCAGCGGCCCGGTCGCGAAGGGCGGCGCGACGGCGTCCGACGGTGCCGCTGTCGCGGGCGACGTGTTCACGTTCCAGCAGTCGAGCGCGTGGGACGCGCCCGCCGCGGGCGTCGTGACGGACTACCGCGGCACGGTCCGCTTCACCGGGCACGACGGTCTGCTCGACCTCACGCTGACGAACCCGGCGGTCGAGATCACGGGGTCGGGCACCGCCCGCCTCCTGGTCGACGTGACCTCGACGGGCCTCGACGGCTCCACGTTCGACCGCGACGGCGTCGCGTTCGCGACGCTCGCGCTCGGCACCCCGAGCACCGGCGCGGACGGCGCGGTCACGTACCGCGACGCCGCGGCGACGCTCACGGCGACCGGCTCGACCGCGTTCTCCGGGTTCTACCCGGCCGGGACGGAGCTCGACGACGTGACCTTCACGGTCGGCGCGGCGACGTCCGCCCCGGGCGACGGCGACGGCGGCTCGATCGGCGACCCGGGCGACGGCTCGACGGGCGGCTCGGCCGACCCGGCGAAGGCGACGCTCTCGGTCTCCCAGGCGGCCCCCGGCGACCGCGTCACGATCAGCGGCATCGGCTTCGGCGCGAACGAGGCGGGCATCCGCTCGGAGATCCGCTCGACGCCGCGGACGCTCGCCACGGGCCTCACCGCGAACGCGGGCGGTGCGGCGAGCGCCACGGTGACGATCCCCACGGACGTCGCCCCGGGCGAGCACACGCTCGCGCTCGTCGGCGCCGACCACGAGGCGACGGCGCCGATCACCATCGTCGCCGCGGGCACCACCGGCTCGGGCTCCGACCAGGGCTCGGCGACGGCCACCGAGGAGAAGTGCTTCGCGCAGGGCGTGAACGGCGCGACGCTGACGTGGGGCGTGAGCGACCGCTTCCGCGCCTACGTGACGGGCCCGATCGCGCAGGGCGCGGTCTCGACGAGCGGCGTGCGGGACAACGGCACGACGTTCACGTGGAGCGGCGGCACGGGGTCGTTCAACACCGAGCTCGGCAAGGGCCGCGCGAGCTACGGCGGCACCGTGTCCTTCTCCGGGCACGACGGGATCCTCGACCTGCGGATCTCGAACCCGCGCGTCGTCGTGAACGGCTCCACGGGCACGCTCGTGGTCGACGTGCGGAGCAGCGACATGGAGGGCAACACGTCCTCGTCGAACGGTGTCGCGTTCGCGAGCCTGAACCTGTCCGGGGCGAAGTCCACCTCGGGCTCGACGATCACGTGGAGCGGCGCACCCGCGACGCTCACCGCGGCCGGGGCGGCGGCCTTCGCCGGCTTCTACGAGCCCGGCACGGCGCTCTCGCCCGTGACGTTCTCGTTCCCCGTCGGCGGGGACGTCGCGTGCGACGTGTACTCCGGGCTCGCGGCCACCGGGTCGGACGAGGGCGACGTCGCGCTCCTCGCGCTCGGCCTGCTGCTCACCGGCGCGCTGCTC
Source organism: Cellulosimicrobium marinum (assembly GCF_020551945.1). Taxonomy (GTDB): domain Bacteria; phylum Actinomycetota; class Actinomycetes; order Actinomycetales; family Cellulomonadaceae; genus Cellulosimicrobium; species Cellulosimicrobium marinum. Next base: position 219,884 of record NZ_JAJBZH010000001.1, read on the forward strand.
GTCGGGGCGGCGCGACGCCGCACCCGGGCAGGAGCGCTCGCCTGACGGCCTGAGCCGCAGGAGCACGACGGCGCCCGGTCACCCCAGGTGACCGGGCGCCGTCGTGCACGGGGCCGGGCGCTCAGACGAGGTCGACGAGGTCCGCGACGGAGTCGACGACCTTGCTCGGCCGGAACGGGTAGCGGTCGACCTCGGACAGGCGCGTCGAGCCCGTCATGACGAGGTACGTGTACAGGCCGGCCTCGATGCCCGCGACGACGTCGGTGTCCATGCGGTCGCCGATCATCGCGGTCTTCTCGGAGTGCGCGTCGATGCGGTTGAGGGCCGAGCGGAACATCATCGGGTTGGGCTTGCCGACGAAGTACGGCTTGCGCCCCGTCGCCGACGTGATCATCGCGGCCACGGCGCCCGTCGCGGGCAGCGGGCCCTCCTGCGAGGGCCCGGTCGTGTCCGGGTTGGTGCAGATGAAGCGGGCGCCACCGAGGATGAGGCGGATCGCCTTGGTGATGGCCTCGAAGGAGTAGGTGCGGGTCTCGCCGAGGACCACGTAGTCCGGGTCCGACTCCGTGAGCGTGTACCCGGCCTCGTACAGCGCCGTCGTCAGCCCTGCCTCGCCCACGGCGTACGCGCTGCCGTTCGGCACCTGGTCGCTGAGGAACTGCGCGGTGGCGAGCGCCGACGTCCAGATCGCCTCCTCCGGCACGTCGATGCCCGACGTCGCGAGGCGCGCCCGCAGGTCGCGGGCCGTGAAGATCGAGTTGTTCGTGAGGATGAGGAACGGGCGGCCCTTGTCCCGCAGGGCCCGGACGAACTCGGGCGCCCCCGGGATCGCGTGACCCTCGTGCACGAGCACGCCGTCCATGTCGGTGAGCCACGACTCGGTGGTCCGCTCGGTCACGCTGCGCTCCTTCTGCCCGGTGATACCGCGGCCAGCCTACTGGCCCGCCCCGCCCGGCCACCGGCACCGGCTACCCTTCGCGGGTGACGAGCACGCCTGACGAGCAGCCGGTGACCCCCGGGCCCGACGAGCACCCCGCGCACCTCGCGCACCGCCGCACCGCGTGGCGCTCCGCGCCCGGCAACGCCGTGCGCGGCGGCCTGGTCGGCGCCGCCGAGTCCGTCCCCGGCATCTCGGGCGGCACGATCGCGCTCGTCGTGGGTCTCTACGACGACCTCATCGACGCGGCGAGCCAGCTCCTGCACGCGGCGCGCGAGCTCGTCACCGGGGTCGTGCGGCGCCGCGGCGTCGGCCCCGCGCTGGGTGCGCTGCGCGCCGTCGACTGGCCGCTGCTCGTCCCCGTGCTGCTCGGCATGGTGGTCGTGCTGCTCCTGTCGCTGCAGCTCGTCGCGCCCCTGCTGGAGTCGAACCCCGTCCCGGTGCGGTCGGTGTTCTTCGGCATGATCGTCGTGTCCGTCGCGGTGCCCCTGCGCCTCATGCCGGGGCGGTTCCGCGTGCTCGACGGCGTGCTGCTCGCCGTGGCGGCGGTCGTCGGCTTCCTCCTCACGAGCCTGCCTCCCGGGCAGGTCGACGACCCGTCGCTGTGGCTCGTGTTCCTCGGCGCGGCCGTCGCGATCAACGCGCTCGTGCTACCGGGTGTCTCGGGGTCGTTCGTGCTGCTCGCGATGGGCCTGTACGTGCCGGTGCAGGAGGCGGTCTCGGACCGTGACCTCGCGTTCGTCGGCACGTTCGTGCTCGGCGCGGCGATCGGCCTCGGGTCGTTCGTCAAGCTCCTGCAGTGGCTGCTGCACCACCGCCGGCAGGCGACGATGGCCGTGCTCGCCGGTCTCATGATCGGGTCGCTGCGCGCGCTGTGGCCCTGGCAGACCGAGGACGGCACGCTCCTCGCGCCCACCGGATCCGTGCTGGGGCCCGTGCTGCTCGCGCTCGCGGGGGCCGCCGTCGTGCTCGTCGCGATGGTCTGGGAGGCGCGCGTCACGCGCCGCGCCGCGGTCCGCGCGTGACCCGGGGCGCCGCGTGACCGACGGGGCGCACCCGCCGGGCGAGGACCGCCTGCGGGACGACGTGCGCGAGGTCGGCGTCGGGCCGTGGCCGGGCGGGCCGGACGCGTGGCCGCGCGTCGACGCCGCGGGCGCGCCGTCGACCGATCCGCACGACCCCCTCGACCCCCGCTACGACCCCGAGCTGCTCGCGCACGGCGACCGGCGCAACGTCGTCGACCGCTACCGGTACTGGACCGTCGAGGCGGTCGTCGCGGACCTCGACGCGCGCCGCCCGCCGGGGCGCGCGCTGCACGTCGCGATCGAGAACTGGTCCCACGACCTCAACATCGGGTCCGTGGTGCGCACCGCGAACGCGTTCAACGCGGCGGGGGTGCACGTCGTCGGCCGGCGCCGCTGGAACCGCCGGGGCGCGATGGTGACCGACCGCTACCTGCACGTGCACCACCACCCCGACGTCGCGCACCTCGCCGCGTGGGCCGACGTCGCGGACCTGCCCCTGCTCGGCGTCGACAACGTGCCCGGCTCGGTGCCGATCGAGGGGTACGCGCTGCCGGCGTCGTGCGTGCTGCTGCTGGGGCAGGAGTCGTCGGGTCTGACGCCCGAGGCGCTCGCCGCGTGCCGCGACGTCCTGCACATCACGCAGACGGGTTCCACGCGCTCGCTCAACGCGGGCGCCGCGGGCGCGATCGCGCTGCACGCCTGGGCTGCCCGCCACGCCACGGCCGTCCGCGGACCACGGGCCGAACGGCCCTGACCGTCCGGCGCCCATCCGTGCCAGAATTCGAAGGACAGACCACCCCCGCACGACTCCCCAGGAGATCCGCATGCCCATCGCAACCCCCGAGGTCTACGCCGACATGATCGACCGGGCGAAGGCAGGCTCGTTCGCCTACCCGGCCGTCAACATCACGTCGTCGCAGACCATCACCGCCGCGCTCCAGGGCTTCGCCGAGGCCGAGTCCGACGGCATCATCCAGGTCTCCGTGGGTGGCGCCGAGTACGGCTCGGGCGCGACGGTCAAGGACCGCGTCACCGGTTCGCTCGCGCTCGCCGCGTACGCCGCCGAGGTCGCGAAGAACTACCCCGTGCAGATCGCGATCCACACGGACCACTGCGCCAAGCAGAACCTCGACTCGTGGGTCCGCCCGCTGCTCGCCATCGAGGCGGAGCAGGTGAAGAACGGCGGCCTGCCGACGTTCCAGTCGCACATGTGGGACGGCTCGTCCGTGCCGCTGGAGGAGAACCTGCAGATCGCCGAGGAGCTGCTCGAGCTCTCGGTCGCCGCGCGCACGATCCTCGAGATCGAGGTCGGCGTCGTCGGTGGCGAGGAGGACGGCCACGAGGCGGAGATCAACGAGAAGCTCTACACGACGGTCGAGGACGGCCTCGCGACGGTCCGCGCGCTCGGCACGGGCGAGAAGGGCCGCTACCTCACGGCCCTGACGTTCGGGAACGTGCACGGCGTGTACAAGCCGGGCGCGGTCAGGCTCCGCCCGGCGCTCCTCAAGGAGATCCAGGAGGGCGTCGGCGCCGAGGTCGGCAAGGCCAACCCGTTCGACCTCGTGTTCCACGGCGGCTCCGGCTCCACGGCCGAGGAGATCTCCGAGGCGGTCGACAACGGCGTCATCAAGATGAACATCGACACGGACACGCAGTACGCGTTCACGCGTCCCGTGGTCTCCCACATGTTCACCAACTACGACGGCGTCCTGAAGGTCGACGGCGAGGTCGGGAACAAGAAGGCGTACGACCCGCGCGCCTGGGGCAAGCTGGCCGAGGCCGGCATGGCCGCGCGCATCGTCGAGGCCGCGCAGCAGCTGCGCTCGGCGGGCCAGAAGCTCCGCTGACCCGACCGGGCCCGACGGGCCCGGACGACGGACGACGGCCCCCGCTCCACGGAGCGGGGGCCGTCGCGCGTCCGGCAGGCCGTGCCCGACGTCGCGGGCGTGCGTGCGTCCCGTCAGTCCCGGTCGGTGGGGGAGGGCTGCTCGCGCTCGTCGAGGTCGAACCCGGGGTCGGTGTCGACGATGTCGAGGAGCTCGCCGATCCGGGTCACCTCCAGCAGGAACCGGACCGTCGGCGGGGCGCGCAGCACCCGGACCCGGTGCGGGCCGCGCGAGGCGAGGCGGGCGAGGAACGCCACGCCGGACGAGTCCATGAAGGTCACGTGGTGGGCGTCGATCTCGACGGGGAGGCCGGAGTCCTCGGCGGCCGCGGTGGCCTCCTGGAGGTCGGCCCCGAGGTCGGCGTCGATCTCGCCGGACAGGACGATGCGCGCACGCGTCGTCCCGACGATGACGTGCACGCTCGCCGGCTCGCCGCTCCCTGCGGGGTCGCCGGCGACGCCGACGGGACGGTCGGCGGCCGGGGTCGTACCTTCGCGCACCGGCGCTCCTCTCAGCGGGGCTCTCGACCGTCTCCGGTCTCGGGAAGTCCCAATCTACGGTTGAATGTCCAGTCGGGACAGTAACGCGACCGGGGCGTGCGCAGCCAGAGCCACGCGGGGAGCGCGCGGCTGCGCGCACCGGGAGCAGGAGCCTCGGAGGTGAGCATGGGCGGATCGCCGGGCCTCGGCACCGACCTGCCCGCGCACGTCCTCGAGCTCTGCGCGCGGGCGATGGAGGGTGCCGGCGTCGCGATGTTCGTCACCGGCTCGCGTGCGCACGGGATGCCGATCGTGTGGGTGAACAAGGCGTTCGAGCGTCAGACGGGCTTCGCCGCGCAGGACGTCGTCGGGCGCAGCCCTCGCGCCCTGGAGGCGCTGCTCACCGAGCCGGTGGACGCCGACGAGCTGCGTCTCGCGATCGCCCAGGGCCGGGAGATCACCCAGACGGTGCGGGCCCGTCGCCGGGACGGTGCGCCCGTGTGGGCCCAGCTCTCGCTCGCTCCGCTGGCGGGTCCCGACGGCGAGGTCACGCACTGGGTCGGGGTCCAGGTCGACGTGTCCGAGCACCTGGAGCGCTACGCCGCGCAGGTCGCGTCCCTCGCGCTGGAGCGTCGCGAGCGGGCCGTGCTCGACGTCGTCGCGCGAAGCTCGGACCTGCTCGCGGACCTCGACCAGCCGTACGCGCTGCGCGACATCACGGAGCTGCTCACGGGGTACGTGGTCGACTGGGCCGGGTTCTACCTCAACGACGACGGGCTGCGGTTCGCGGAGGGGGTGGACACGGCGGCACCGCCGAGCGGGCGCGGACAGCGTCACGGGCGGTACACGCCCGGTGCGCTGGTCTCCGCCTCCGGCCCCCACGACACGGACGCGCTGGGGGACTCGCCCGTCCCGGACGCCCCCACCCGCGCGCGGCTGGTCGACGTCCCGGACCGGGTCCAGGACCTCCTCGACGGCCGGGTCGAGGGGCCGGTGACGCTGGACCTCGGCACGGCGTACCCGCAGTGGTCGGCGTCCGGCTGGATCCAGCGGGACCTGGAGCACCGCCACGCGCGGTTCGCGCAGCGGCCGCGCACGGTGACGGTCTTCGCCGTGCCCGGTCGGCGCCGGATCCTCGGTCTGCTCGTGACGAGCGGCGACCCGCACCCGCCCGAGGACGGCTCCGGCGGCGTCGAGCTGGACGTCCAGGCGGGGGTGCACACCCTCCTGGAGGTCATCGCGCGCCGCGCCGGGACGGCGATCGACAACGTGCGGCTCTACGCCCGGGAGCACCGTCTCGCGGAGACGCTGCAGCGCGCGATGCTGCCCGAGCAGGCGGACGTCACCGGGCTCGACGTGTGGACGTACTACGCGCCGAACTCCGAGCACGCCCAGGTGGGCGGGGACTGGTACGACGTCCTGCAGATCACGCCGGACGTCGTCGGCCTGGTCATCGGTGACGTCGTGGGGCACGACGTCGAGGCGGCGGCCGCGATGGGACAGCTCCGCAGCGTGGTGCGCTCGTACGCGTACGAGCTGACGACGCCCGGCCCGGTGCTGGACCGCGTGGACCAGCTCGTCCAGGGCATGCGGATCCCGCGCTCCGCGAGCCTCGTCTACGCGGCGCTGACGCGGCCGGACGCGACGGACCCGGACGACGTGTGGCGCATCGAGTACTCCCGCGCGGGCCATCTCCCGCCGCTCCTGCTGCGCGACGGCGACGTCACCCAGCTCGACGACGCGGGCGGCGCGCTCGTGGGGTTCGGCGCCCGCAGCCGGTCGACCGGGGTCGTGTCGCTGCGCCCGGGCGACACCCTCGTCTTCTACACCGACGGCCTCATCGAGCGGCGCGACCGCGCGCTGCGGGTGGGCCTGGACGCGCTCGTCGCGGCGTCGGGCGTCATCACCGCCGTCGACGCCGCGGGCGTGGGCGAGGAGCTGCTGTCCCGTCTCGCGGACGCCCCGGAGGACGACGTCGCCCTCGTCGTCGTGCGCATCCCCGACCCGGTGGGTGACGCGTCGGCGGTCGTCCTCAGCCCGCGCAGCCGCCGCTGGCTGCTGCCGAGCGAGCCGGCGTCGATCGGGCGGGCGCGCCACGCCGTCGTGCGGACGTGCCAGGCGTGGGGGGTGCGGGACAGCGCGAACGCGGAGCTCGTGGTGTCGGAGCTGGTCGCGAACGGCGTGCTGCACGGGTGGGGGCACCTCGCGCTGCGCCTGTTCGACACGGGCGACGGGATCCGCGTCGAGGTCGAGGACTCCAACCCCGCACCGCCGGTCCCGACGGACGGTCACGCCAACCGCATGGGCGGCTTCGGCATGCAGATCGTGGAGCGGCTCGCGGACTGGGGGTGGCGGCCGACGACGGCCGGCAAGCTCGTGTGGGCGACGCTGCGGCCCGCGTCCCCCCGCTGAGTCCTGCGCCGTTCGCTCGCTTCGGGCGCCCGCGTGGTCGGGCCGGTCAGGTGCGGGGCTCGACCTTGGCGAAGCCCGACGGCGGCGTGGCGGGCTCGCAGCGGTGGTCGCCGTCGATGCGGAACAGCTCGAGCGCCCCGCACACCTCGAGGACGAACAGGTCGCGGTCGTCGCACCCGCGCAGCACCGTGGCCCCGCCGCGCTTGCGACCGGCGTCGGCGAGGGAGATGAGGAACGCGGCGCCGGTGGAGTCCATGAACGTGACGCGGCACATGTCGATGACGAGGAGCTGACGCCGCAGCCCCACCACCCGGGCCGCGATCTCGGGGAACTGGTCGCGCTCGGCGAGATCCAGGTCCCCGGCGATGACGAGGGTCGTCGTCGCAGGGGAGGTGGCGATCTCGATCATGCCCTCGACTCTAGACGCCGCTCCGGCAGCATGCCCGTCCACGGCCGACCATGCGCCTGTGGCCCGTCCCGACGCCGGAACGGGCCACAGGCGCATGCTCGGCGGGCGCGAACCGCAGGGTCGTCAGCGCAGGGCGCGCACCGCGTCGGCGGACGTGCCGCAGTCGCGCAGGAACGCCTCGCAGCGCTCGGCCTCGTCGATCTCGCCGATGTACGCCGCGCACTCCGCGAGCGCGAGGAGCGCGCGCAGGAAGCCCTGGTTGGGGACGTGGTCGGCGGGCACGGGGCCCTGACCGCGCCAGCCGGCGCGACGCAGCGCGTCGAGCCCGCGGTGGTAGCCCGTGCGGGCGAACGCGTACGCGGTGACGGCGCCCTTGGAGCCGTTCTCGTGCAGGTAGTCCTCGGCGAGGAACGCCCAGGCGAGCGACGACGCGGGCTCGCGGGCCGCGACCTCGTACGGGTCGCCGCCCGCGTCGAGGGCGTCGCGCACGGCGGCGAAGTCGTCGGGGAGGTGGACCGGTGCCGGCCCGTCGAGCAGGTTGCGGTGGGAGTCGCTCATGACCTCATTGTGCCGAACCCCGGGGTGCGCGGCAGCGTCCTGGCCCGCCGTGAAGGTCATGGGCGGGTAAACTCGTCGCGGTCCCCGGGTGACTGCCGCCCGGGCGACGCCTCGGGCTCGCGGGGGACGCGCCGTCGGGCACGACCCCGCCCCGCCGCGCGGACCACCGTGCGCGACTGACCGGCCCGAGGAACAGGCAGTCGAAAGTGGGGAATCCATGCCAGGCGTGGTGCTCGTCGGTGCCCAGTGGGGCGACGAAGGCAAGGGCAAGGCGACCGACCTCCTCGGGTCGCGCGTCGACTACGTGGTGAAGTTCAACGGCGGCAACAACGCCGGCCACACCGTCGTCATCGGCGACGAGAAGTACGCGCTGCACCTGCTGCCCTCGGGCATCCTGTCGCCGGGCGTCACGCCCGTCATCGCGAACGGCGTCGTCGTCGACATCGACGTGCTGTTCCAGGAGCTCGACGACCTGGTCGCGCGCGGAGTCGACGTGTCGAAGCTCCTCGTCTCGGGCTCGGCGCACGTCATCGCCGGCTACCACCGCACGATCGACAAGGTGAGCGAGCGGTTCCTCGGCAAGCGCCGCATCGGCACGACGGGTCGCGGCATCGGCCCGGCCTACGCGGACAAGATCAACCGCGTCGGCATCCGCATCTGGGACCTGTTCGACGAGAAGATCCTCGCGGAGAAGATCGAGGGCGCGCTCGACCAGAAGAACCACCTGCTGGTCAAGGTGTACAACCGCCGCGCGATCACCGTCGACGAGACCGTCGAGGAGCTGCTCCAGTACGCCGAGCGCGTCAAGCCGATGGTCGCCGACACCTCCGTCGTGCTGAACAAGGCGCTCGACGCGGGCAAGAACGTCCTCTTCGAGGGCGGTCAGGCGACGATGCTCGACGTCGACCACGGCACCTACCCGTTCGTCACGTCGTCCAACGCGACGGCGGGCGGCGCGCTCACCGGCTCCGGCGTCGGGCCCACGCGCATCGGGTCGGTCATCGGCGTCATCAAGGCGTACACGACCCGCGTGGGCGAGGGGCCGTTCCCCACCGAGCTGTTCGACGACCACGGCGAGTACCTGCTCAAGCAGGGCGGCGAGTACGGCGTGACGACGGGCCGCGCCCGCCGCTGCGGCTGGTACGACTCCGTCATCGCCCGCTACGCGACGCGCGTCAACGGCATCACCGACATGGTGCTCACGAAGCTCGACATCCTCACCGGGTTCGAGAAGGTCCCCGTCTGCGTCGCGTACGACGTCGACGGCGTGCGGCACGACGAGATGCCGCTCGACCAGACGGCGTTCCACCACGCGACGCCGGTCTACGAGGAGCTCGACGGGTGGTGGGAGGACATCTCCGGCGCCCGGACGTTCGAGGACCTGCCCGTCAACGCGCAGCGCTACGTGCTCGCGCTGGAGGAGATGTCGGGCACGCGCATCTCCGCGATCGGCGTGGGCCCGAGCCGCGACGCGATCATCCCGCGGCACGACCTCATCCACTGATCCGCGGACCTGTCAGCGCCTCGCAGGCCCCGGGGTCGGTGAGACGCTGACAGGTCGCCCGACGGCCCTCGGTAGACTCGGCGCCCGTGAAGATCCTCGTCGTCGGTACCGGTGCCCGCGAGCACGCCATCGTCCACGCCCTCGCGCACGAGGCCGGCCGTCTCGGCACGGCCCCGCACGAGCTGCACGCGGCGCCCGGCAACCCGGGCATCGCCGACCACGCGACGCTGCACCGCGTCGACCAGAACGACGGCGCGGCGGTCGCGGCGCTCGCGACGGAGCTCGGGGCCGACCTCGTCGTCGTCGGCCCGGAGGCACCGCTCGTCGCCGGGGTCGGTGACGCGGTGCGTGCGGCGGGGATCCCGGTCTTCGGCCCGTCCGCGGAGGCGGCCCGCCTCGAGGGGTCGAAGGCGTTCGCCAAGGAGGTCATGGCCGCGGCGTCCGTCCCGACGGCGCTCGCGCACGTGTGCACCGACGTCGACGAGGTGGCCGCGGCGGTCGACGCGTTCGGCGCGCCCTACGTCATCAAGGACGACGGACTCGCCGCGGGCAAGGGCGTCGTCGTCACGGAGGACCGTCAGGCCGCGCTCGAGCACGCCGCCGCGTGCTTCGCGTCCCCGCGCGTCGGCGCCGACGGCACGCCCGAGGACCCCCGTGTCGTCGTCGAGGAGTACCTCGACGGCCCCGAGGTGTCACTGTTCTGCCTGTCCGACGGCGCGACGGTCGTCCCGCTGCAGCCCGCCCAGGACTTCAAGCGCGCGTTCGACGCCGACGCCGGGCCCAACACGGGCGGGATGGGCGCGTACAGCCCGCTGCCGTGGGCGCCGTCGGGCCTCGTCGAGGAGGTCGTCAGCCGGGTCGCGCAGCCGACGGTCGACGAGATGGCGCGGCGCGGCACGCCGTTCGTGGGCGTGCTGTACGTCGGCCTCGCGCTGACGAGCCGCGGGACGCGCGTCGTCGAGTTCAACGCGCGCTTCGGCGACCCGGAGACGCAGTCGGTTCTCGCGCGCCTGCGCACCCCGCTGTCCGCGGTGATGCTCGCGGCGGCGCAGGGTCGGCTCGCGGACCAGCCGGCGCTCTCGTGGTCCGACGACGCGTCGGTCACCGTGGTCGTCGCGGCGCAGGGCTACCCGGGCGCGGTGCGCAGCGGCGACCCGATCACCGGGATCGACGCGGCCGAGGACGTCGAGGGCGTGCACGTGCTCCACGCCGGCACGTCGCGCGACGCCGACGGCGCGCTGGTCGCCTCCGGCGGTCGCGTGCTGTCCGTCGTCTCTCGCGGCGCCGACCTCGCCGACGCACGCCGCCGCGCGTACGCGGCCGTCGACCGGATCGTCCTGCCCGGCTCGCACCACCGCACCGACATCGCCGCGAAGGCCGCGGCGGGCGAGGTCACGCTCGCGGGCTGAGGCCGCGCCACCACGAGGTTCCTCGCCGTCGAGCACGCGGTTGCTGTCGCGAAGCGCCGGATAGCGGCAGCAACCTCGTGCTCGGCGAGCTGGTGGGTCAGGTGTACGACCCGACCTGGCCGTCGTCGGGGTCGTCGAGGGCGCCCAGCAGGCCCGGGGAGGAGCCGAGCAGCGAGCGCGTGATGCGCTCGGCGTCGCCGGTCATCTCCTCGACGGCGGTCCGCAGGTCGGCGTCGGTGACGTCGTGCCCGGCCTCCGCCGCGCGCAGGACCGCACGGCGGATCGCCTCCTTGACGAACGACGCCGTGACGCCGTCGGTCCGGTCCGCCGCGTCGTCGAGCGCGTCCGCGGAGAACGGCAGGCCGGAGCGGTAGAGCTCGAACAGGCGGCGGCGCGCGTCGCGGTCGGGCAGGGGGATCTCGACGGCGAGGTCGACCCGGCCGGGCCGCTGCGCCAGGGCGTGCTCCAGCAGGTCGGCCCGGTTCGTCGTGAGCACGAACGCGACGTCGGCGTCGTTGCCCAGGCCGTCCATCGCGTCCAGCACCTCGAACAGCAGGGGCTGGGGCCCGTCGTGGAACGAGCGGTCCTCGGCGATGAGGTCGCAGTCCTCCAGGACGACGACGGCGGGCTGCAGCGCGCGGGCCGTCTCAGCGGCGAGGCGCACGAGCCGCAGCGCTCCGCCCGCGAGCAGGACGACGGTCGTCCCGGGGCTCTCGCCGACGAGGTGGCGCACCGTGTGCGTCTTGCCCGTCCCGGGAGGGCCGTAGAGCAGGACGCCGCGCTTGAGGTGCTGCCCCGCCCCGCGCAGCGCGTCGCGGTGCCGCGCGACCCCGACGACCTGGCGCTCGACCCTCGCCAGGGTGCCCTCCGGGAGCACGACGTCCGACGCGGGGACGCGCTCGCGCGGCAGGAACGTCATGCCGCCCGCCTCGGGGCCGTAGTCGGAGGCCGCGAAGGTCACGACCTGGCCGCGCAGCACGCTGTGCTCGATCATCGCGGCGCGGAGCTCGGCGAGCAGCGCGAGCGCCGCGTCCTCGTCGGCGCACAGGACCTCCAGCGCGGACTCGTTCCCGTGGCGAGGGCTCCCGGCCCGCTGCAGGACGGCGACCGGCGACCCGTCGTAGCCGAACAGGTGCAGCCCGAACGCGACGGTCCGCCGCTCCGACTCCGGCCCGGTCGCGGCGCGCGCGTAGTCCACCGCGCCGAGGGGGAACTGGTTCCACTGCGCCGACTGCTCGACGATCTCGGAGAACGACGTGTGCATGCGCTGTTCGCCGCCCCCGACCCCGACGAGCGTGCCGCCGCCGTGGCGCGCCACGACGACCTCCAGGGCGACGTCCGCGTCGACGGTCCGCAGGGCGGAGACGGTCTCGGTGAGGACGGGCAGTGCGCGCGGGTCCGTGCCGAGGTGGTCGCGCAGCGCGTCGGCGACGGACCGCTGGGCGGGGCCCCTGCTCTGCTGGGCGTGCTGGTTGGCGACCTCCATGAAGGTCGCGAACGTGTCGAGGAAGCGCGCGACGGCGGGGTCGTCGGTGACGGGCCCGTGCGCGGCGTCACCGGTGGACCCCGGGGCGGCGGCGAAGAACATGGTGCGACACTAGGGCCCGTGACCGACACCCCCCTGGATCCCGCACCGGCGCTCTCGCTCGGCGAGGCGGACGGGTTCGACACCGCGACGCTCGACCTGCCAGGATGGCGGCACGCCTACTCCGGCAAGGTCCGTGACCTGTACGAGCCGGACCTGCCCGCGCTCGGCGGCGTGCACCCGCTCGGCGACGTCGTGCTCGTCGTCGCGAGCGACCGGGTCAGCGCGTTCGACCACGTCCTGTCGCCCGGGATCCCCGACAAGGGGGTCGTGCTCACGCAGCTCAGCCTCTGGTGGTTCGACCAGCTCGCGGACCTCGTGCCGAACCACGTGGTCTCGACGGAGGTGTCCGCCGAGCCGGGTGACGGCCTGGTGCCCGACGTCGTGGCGGGTCGCGCCATGATCTGCCGCCGCCTCGACATGTTCCCCGTCGAGTGCGTCGCACGCGGCTACCTCACCGGCTCCGGGCTCGTGGAGTACCGCGCGGGCGGTGCGGTGTGCGGGGTGCCGCTCCCCGACGGGCTCGTGGACGGGTCGCGACTGCCGCAGCCGGTCTTCACGCCCGCGACGAAGGCCGCGGTCGGCGAGCACGACGAGAACGTGTCGTTCGAGGTGGTCGCGGAGCGGATCGGGGCCGACGCCGCGACGCGACTGCGCGACCTCACGCTCGCCGTGTACGCGCGGGCCGAGGAGGTCGCGCGCGAGCGCGGCGTGATCCTCGCGGACACCAAGCTGGAGTTCGGCGTCGACCCGACCAGCGGCGCGACGGTCCTCGGCGACGAGGTGCTCACGCCCGACTCGTCGCGGTTCTGGCCGGCCGACCAGTGGGAGCCGGGCCGCGCCCAGCCGAGCTTCGACAAGCAGTTCGTGCGCGACTGGCTCGCGTCGCCCGCGTCCGGCTGGGACCGCGCGAGCGACACGCCGCCGCCGTCGTTGCCCGCCGACGTCGTCACCCGCACCCGGGCGCGCTACCTCGAGGCGTACGAGCGCCTGACGGGCTCGCCCCTCGCCTGACCCGATCACGCGCTCCGGGTGGCCGCCCGGAGGTAGACGTGCCCGCTCGGCGCCGTCCAGCGCACGGTCCCGTCCCGCAGGAGCGCCGGGCGCCAGCCGTCGCGGGCGCGCGCCACGCGGTGGGGACGGCACAGGGAGACGAGGTTCGCGGCGTCGTGCGCGTCCTCGTCGCCGGGCCGGGGTGCCACCACGTGGTCGAGGTCGCACCGGAACGCGGGGACGGCGCAGCCCGGGAACGTGCACGTGACGTCGCGGGCGAGCACCGCCGCGACGGTGCCGGACGTGGGTCGTCCGGGAGCGGGGAGGCGTGGGGGCGTCATGACCGGTCTCCGTCCTGCTGGGGGTGAGCCGTGCGAGGGCGAGGAAGGGGCAGGACCTCGCCCCCGCACGGGTGGTCGAGCGTGCGTCTCGAACACGTGTTCGACAGTAGCGGCTGCCGCCGACATCGTCGTGGAGGCGTGGACGGGTGTCTCGGTCGCCGTCGCCGTAGGTGACCAGGGAAGGTGCGCGTGGCGCCCCTTGGCCTGATAGGTCGTCGTGCGATATATATCGACCATGGATCCCGTGCCGCGTGGCGGCTTCCGCATGACCGAGCAGGCGTACCTCGTGCTGCTCGCCCTCACCGAGGAACGGCGCCACGGGTACGGCGTGATCCAGGCCGTGCGCGACCTCTCGGGAGGTCGGACCCGGCTCGGCGCGGGCACGCTCTACGGCAACCTCGACCGGCTGCTGGCGGCGGGACTCGTCGTCGACGCGGGTGAGGAGGTCGTCGACGGGCGGCTGCGGCGCTACTACCGCGCCACGGACGACGGACGCCGCGCCGCGCGCGCCGAGACCTTGCGGCTCGCCGCGCTCGCCGAGCGGGCGAGGCGCACGCTCGGGCGCGACCCCGGGGTCGACGGGGCGGTCGGGGGCCGGGCATGACCGCCGACGACGGGGCGGCCCGCGACCGCGGGCCGAGGCCACGCCGGGGCGAGGCCTCGGAGCGCTACGAGCGCTCCGCGCGCCTCTGGCTCCGCGCCTACCCGCGGCGGTGGCGCGTCGCCCACGAGGAGGAAGCCGTCGCCGTGCTTCTCGACCTCGCGCCGACCGCGGCCGGCGGTGGGCACCTGGCGGCAGGGATCGGGGCGCGCGAGGCGTGGGGCCTCCTCCGGTCCGGGTGGTCGCTGCGCCGGCGCGAGCACCCGCCCCTCGGCCGGTGGCTGCTCTATAGGCTGTTCGACGTGCGACTCCCCGCACGGTACTGGTGGTGGGTCGCCGACGACGTCCAGGGCGCGCTGTTCGCCTGGCGCCTCGGTGTGTTCAACGCCGTCGTGACGCTGCAGGTCGTCTACGGGTTGCCGCTGCTCGGGCAGCTCGTGGGCATCGAGAACATGACACTCCTCCCCGTGTGGTTCGTCGCGACCCTCCTCGTCGTCCTGGTCGTCTCCGGCTTCCTCTGGCGGGAGCGGAACGTCGCCCGGGCATGGCGCAAGCACGTGGTCTTCGGGAACCTCCCGGCGGGAGTCCCGCCCGCCGTCGACGGCTGACCGGGTCGCGGCCGGACAGCGCGTGACGGCCGCGGTGGGCATCGCCCGGAGCGCGCTGGTGGCGCGGGTAGACTGTGGCCCGGAATCCCGCCGTCGGCTCCCGCTCGTCCCGTCGCACCGGCCGTCCCAGACGCCCACGACGTGGCCGGGATCCCGGAGCCCCGGCCCTCCCGCACTCATCGTCAAGGAGCCCCCGTGGGACGCGTCGTCGTCGAGGTCATGCCCAAGCCCGAGATCCTGGACCCGCAGGGCAAGGCCGTCGTCGGGGCGCTGCCGCGCCTCGGCTTCACCCAGTTCACCTCGGTGCGCCAGGGCAAGCGGTTCGAGCTCGAGGTCGAGGGCGACGTCACGCCCGAGATCCTCGCCGCCGCCCAGGAGGCCGCGACCACGGTCCTGTCGAACCCGGTCATCGAGGACGTCGTGCGCGTCGCCGACGCCGCGACCGACGCCGCCGGCACGGTCACGGCCGAGGGCCTCGCCTGATGAGCGCCACCGCGGGCGCCACGGCGCTGGCCACGGCTCGCGTCGGCGTCGTCACCTTCCCCGGGACGCTCGACGACCGTGACGCCGCGCGCGCCGTCCGGCTGGCGGGCGGCGAGCCCGTGGCGCTGTGGCACGCGGACGCCGACCTGCACGGCGTCGACGCGGTCGTGCTGCCGGGCGGCTTCTCGTACGGCGACTACCTGCGCGCCGGTGCGATCAGCCGCTTCGCGCCCGTCATGACGTCCCTCGTCGCCGCGGCGAAGGGCGGCCTGCCGGTCCTCGGCATCTGCAACGGCTTCCAGGTCCTCACCGAGGCGCACCTCCTGCCCGGGTCGATGATCAAGAACGACCACCTGCACTTCGTCTGCCGCGAGCAGACGCTCGTCGTGGAGAACGCGGACACCGCCTGGACCCGCGACTACACGACCGGGCAGCGCATCACCGTGCCGCTGAAGAACCAGGACGGCCAGTTCGTCGCCGACGAGCGCACGCTCGACGAGCTCGAGGGGGAGGGCCGCGTCGTCTTCCGCTACGACGGCTGGAACCCCAACGGGTCGCGCCGCAACATCGCCGGCATCTCGAACGCCGCGGGCAACGTCGTCGGCCTCATGCCGCACCCCGAGCACGCCGTCGAGGCAGGCTTCGGTCCCGCCTCCGCGGCGGGACCGCGCGCCGGGACGGACGGCCTCGGCTTCTTCACCTCGGTGCTGAGCACGCTCGTCCAGCGGTGACCGTCGCGGTGCGCGGGGCCGACGGCGCCCCGTCGGCCGGACGGTCGGCCGCCACGGTGCGCGTGGTGGCCGGGGACGACGCCGCGGCGCTCGCCCTGTTCGCCCACCAGCAGGCCGAGCTCGCGGAGCGGTACGGCGAGCCGGACACCGGCACGTTCGACCCCGCGGACCTCCTCGCGGCCGTCGTCGTGCACGACGGTGCGGCGGACGCCGAGCCGGTGGCGTGCGTGGCACTGCGCGACGTGTCGGCCACCGACGACGGGCGGGGCGGCCTGCACCCGGCCCGCACCGGCGAGGTCAAGCGCCTGTACGTCGCCCGCGAGCACCGGGGACGGGGGCACGCGCGCGCCGCGATGGACGCGCTGCACGCCCACGCCGCGGCGTCGGGCCTGGAGCGGCTGGTCCTGGAGACGGGGACGCGGCAGCCCGAGTCGGTCGACCTGTACCTCGACCTCGGCTACGCGCCGACGGAGCCGTACGGGCACTACGCGGGCACGCCGCTCACCCGCTGCTTCGCGCTCGAGCTCCCCGGCGACGACACCGCGCCGACCTCTGCGCCGACTTCCGGTCCCGTCACCGCCCCGGTGGCCGCGCCGGGAGCGCGCGCGGTCGTCGAGGTCCGTGCGACCACGTGGGACGACCCCGTGGCGGCCGGGCTGCGCCGCGAGATGCACGAGACGTCCTCGGTGGTGCTCTACCCCGAGCTGCTGCCGGGGTTCGAGGCCGCCGGCGGGTTCGACGCCGTCGACGCGCGGCTCGGCGAGGGGGTCGTGGCGTCGCTCGTGGCGTGGCGCGCCGACGAGCCGGTCGGGTGCGCGTTCCTGCGCGAGGTGCCCGGCGCCGTGCGGGACGTGCACGGCGAGGCCCTGGAGGTGAAGAAGGTCTTCGTCCGCGACCACGCCCGCCGCTCGGGCGTCGCACGGGCGCTCATGGCGGCGGCGGAGCACGAGGCCCGCGGTGCGGGAGCGGCGACGCTCCTGCTCGAGACGGGGCGACGCCAGCCGCAGGCCGTGGCGCTGTACCGCTCCCTGGGGTTCCGCGTCGTGCTGCCCTACCCGCCGTACGACGACGACCCGCTGGGCATCGGGCTCTGCTTCGCCAAGCCGCTGACCTGACGCGCGAGATGTCCTGGTTCGGGGGCCTTCGGCCCGATAGGGTGCGGGAGTGCTCCCCACCCTTCCCGCCGCGTTCTCCGTGCCCGTGCTGCTCGGTGAGCTGCTGGGATGGGTCCTCGGGGTCGTCGCGCTCGTCCCGGGCCGCGTGGGTGTCGTCGCCGTCGAGGTCCGCGAGACGGTCACGGCGTGGGGCATCCCCGTCGCCGAGCTGAGCGACCTCTACGCGGGCTTCCCGGCGCGGCTCGCGGTGGCCGTGCTCGTGGTCGCCGTCGTGAGCGCGACCGCCGCGATCGTGCACGGGCTGCGCGAGCGCCGCCGTGCGGCGCGCCCGCGTCGCTGACCGCGCCGGGCGTCAGGAGGTCAGCAGCGGGCGGACCTCGTGCCCGAGGAACCGGACGAAGCCGTCGAGGTCCGGCTCGTCGGCCGTCGGCTGGATCGCGACCGCCGTCGCGTCCGCGTCGGCGAGCGCGAGCACCGCGTCGGCGACCGCACGGGCGTCGCCCGCCGCGCCGATCCCGATGCCGGCCTCCCGACCCCACAGGGGCACCTCCCGGTCGACGCGCTCCTGCGCTCCCGGACCCGTCGCGGTGATGAGCGTGGCGTGCACGTCGAACACGTCCCGCCCCGCCTCGCCCGCGGCGGACCGCGCCGCAGCGGCCGTCTCGCGCACCTCCGCCGGGGTGTACGCGTTGGCGAGGATCAGCCCGTCGCCGAGCTCGCCCGCGAGCGCCACCGACCGCGGCCCGACGCCACCCAGCCACAGCGGGACCGGGACCGTGGGCGGCCAGTCCAGCCGGACGCGGTCGAGCGTCACGTAGCGGCCCGTGGTCGTGACCGCGTCGCCCGCGAGCAGCGCCCGCAGCGCCACGGTGTGCTCGCGCAGGAGCGTCAGGGGCGAGGAGGCTCGGACGCCCGCCTGGCCCATCCAGTCCTGCACCCCGTGGCCGACGCCGGCGACGAACCGCCCCGGGAAGGCGCGGCCCAGCGTGGCCACCTCCATCGCCGTGATCGCGGTACTGCGCAGCGGTGCGGGCATGAGGCCGAGCCCGACGCGCAGGTGCTCCGTCCACGCGAGCGCGGCCGCGGCGGACGCGAGCCCGCTCTGCTTGAAGCAGTCCTCCCACACCCACAGGTCGTCGAGGCCCGCGGCCTCGGCGCCGGTCGCGAGGGCGCGCAGCGACTCCGGGGCGTGGGTGGGCACGAACGCGATCCCGAGGCGAGGTGTCGTCATGCGCCCATCGTGCCCGACGCCTCCGACGCCGCCCGCAGGAAGTCGAGCTGCGCGGCGACGGACTGACGCGCGGCCGGGCGGACGGACGGCTCGACGTCGGCGTAGACGCGCTCGGTGACGCGCTCGACCGCGTCGTCGTCCCCGGGCGCGAGGCCGAGCTCCGCGAGCACCCCGCGCACCTGGGCGAGGCGCAGGAGCCGGTGCGTCCGGTACGCGCGGACGCGCGCGGCGAGGTCGTCGACCGCCGGGCCGTGCCCCGGCAGGCCCGTCGCCGGCCCGTCGCCGCACAGGGCCTCGATCACCTCGAGGCTCGCGAGGTAGGCGGCGAGCGAGCCGTCCGGCTCCGCGAGCACGGTCGTGCCCGTGCCGAGCACGGTGTCGCCGGTCAGCACGGTCGGGGAGGGGCCGTCGTCGGGCAGGACGAGGCACACCGAGTCCGCGGTGTGGCCGGGCGTCGCGACGACCTGCACGACGACGCCCGCGGCGCGGACCGTCTCGCCGTCCGCCAGGGGGTCGCCGCCGTGGCAGAACGCGGGGTCGGCGGCGCGCACCGGCGCGCCCGACAGCGCGTGCAGCCGTGCCGAGCCCGCCGTGTGGTCGGCGTGCCGGTGCGTGACGAGGACGAGCACCACGCACCCCGTCGCGGCGAGCGCCTCCAGGTGCGCGACGTCGTCGGGCCCGGGGTCCACGACGACGCACTCGGGCGAGCCCGGCGCGCGCAGGACGTACGAGCGCGTGCCGTCGAGCGTCATCGGTCCGGGGTTGTCGGCGCGCAGGACGGACGCGAGCCGCGTGATCGGGGTGGGGATCGCCGGCACGTCACACCACCCGGACCGGGCCGGGGTACCGGCCGACGACCTCGTCGTGCGTCACCAGCGTGATCCCCTCCGTCGCGGCCTGCGCGACGAGCAGCCGGTCGAACGGGTCGCGGTGGACGGGCGGGAGCAGCGCGACCGCGGCGGCGTGCGCGCCGGTGACGGCGAGCTCGACGAAACCGGCGCGCAGCAGCGCGCGCCGGAAGACACCGGCGTCGACCCGGAAGTCGGGGCGGTCCAGGCCGCGCTTGATCGCGATCTCCCAGATGCTCGCCGCGCTGAACCATGCGTCGACGTCCGGGTCGGCCAGGAGGTCGGTCGCCGCCGCGGGGAGGCGGTCGACCTCGTCGGCCGCCCAGAGCAGCAGATGCGTGTCGAGCAGGACTCTCACGGGTGACCCTCGAAGGAGTCCGCGATCTCGTCGCTCGCCCAGCGGTCGAAGTCGTCGGGGACGTGGGCCTGGCCGCGGAGGAACCCGAGGCGGCGCGTGGACGGCGGAGCGTCGCCGGTCGGCGTCAGCCGCGCGACGGGCTTGCCGGCGCGCGCGATGACGATCTCCTCCCCGGCCTCGACGTCGGCGAGGAGTCGCGACAGGTGGGTCTTCGCCTCGTGGACGTTGACGGTTCGCACTCGACCTCCCGAGAGCTGCGTGATGACTAGGCAGACTTAGTCAGTCTAGTTCAGTCCGATCCAGGCCAGGCCAGGCCAGGCCTCACCGGCCGCGCTGACGCAGGACCGCGGGCCGGCCCTCGTCCTCCCACTGGGCGAACCGCGCGTCGATCAGCGGCCCCACCTGGTCGTACGTGTCCCACGTGTCGGGGACGCGGTAGACGTCCTCGGGGTCGCCGTCTCCCGGGCTCACGGCGTCGACGTAGTCCTCCAGGTACAGGCCGCCGCCACCGTCGCTCTCGGGGTCGCCGTCCACGTCGTCCTCGCCCGCGTAGTACGCGTCGGCGAACGGGCGCGCGACGTCGTCGAGGTCGGCGGCGTCCAGACGACCCTGGCGAGCAGCGAGCACGAACGCACCGGGCGTCGTCGTCCGGTCCCGCAGCGCCTCCACCTCCGCCCCCGCGGCGTCGAGGAGCCCGGTCGAGGCGTGGTCGGCGAGCACCGCCCAGGCGAGGAACACGCCCAGGTGGGTCGCGCCCGCCGCGGGGCCGACGTCGGCCGGGTACCCCTCGCCGTCGTGGTGCCAGGCCGCGTCGTCGTACGTCGTCATGGTCGAGACGCTACCGCCCGGCGCGGTGCCCCGGCCGGTGCCGAGCACGACGTTGATGTCGCCATGCGTCGCAGAACGACGACAACCTCGTGCTCGAGGCGGAGGAACCTCGTGGTCAGGCGGCGAGCGCGCCCGCGAGCAGCTCGAGCGTGCGCGCGCGGCCCGGCGTCGCGTCGAGCGGCGCGTCGGCACGCTCCGCGGCCACCGGGACCACCATGACCTCGTCGACGCCGTGCCGTGCGGCGAGACGCCGGACCTCGGCGGCCGCGGCGTCGGGCGTCCCGACGGCCCAGCGCGCGAGCCCGTCCTCCACCATCTGCTCTGCCACGGCGTCGAGCGGCGACGCCTCGGCGTCCTCCACCGTCTCCAGCGCGGTGAGCGGACGACCCGTGCGCAGACGGGCCATCATGCGTGCCTGCGGGAGCGCGCGGGCGCGAGCCTCGTCGTCGGTGTCCGCCACGACCGCGTTCACCGTGAGGAACGTCTGCGGCTCGGGGAACGCCTCGCTCGGCCGGTAGCCGTCCCGGTACAGCGCGAGCACCTCGTCGACCCCCTGCCCCGAGAAGTGGTTCGCGAACACGTACGGCAGGCCGAGCTCGGCCGCGAGCCGCGCCGAGTAGTCGCTCGACCCGAGCAGCCACACCGTGGGCGTGCTCTGCGCCGCCGGGGTCGCGTGCACGTCGTACACCTGACCGCTCGTGAGGCGCAGGCGCGCGCCCTCCGGGCTCATCAGCGCGAGGATGTCGGTCACGTGCTGAGGGAAGCGGTCGACGTCGGCCGTCGGGCCCGTCGCGCGCAGGAGCTGCGTGACCACCGGGTCGGAGCCGGGCGCGCGGCCGAGTCCCAGGTCGACACGACCGGGCGCGACCGCCTCCAGCGCCGCGAACTGCTCGGCGACGACGAGCGGCGCATGGTTCGGCAGCATCACGCCGCCCGAGCCCACACGGATGCGCGACGTCACCGACGCCGCCGCGGCGATCATCACGGGCGGCGTCGACGCGGCCACCGCCGGCATGTTGTGGTGCTCCGCAAACCAGAACCGCTCGAGCCCGAGCCGGTCCGCGAGGCGGACGAGGTCGAGCGACGCGGCGACCGCCTGGGCGGTGGTCTGGCCCGAGCGCACGGGCACGAGGTCGAGGACGGACAGGCGGGGGGACGGCGCGGCGCCGGGCGAGGAGGTCATCACCGGCGACAACCCCGGGACGCCCGCGGGGCATTCCCGCGACGCGCCGAGCGCGTCGGATGGCGGTCCGGCAGAGGTCGCGGCATCATCGGCAGCACGAGGACGGTGAGGCGCCCACGAGGTCGTGGCGCCGGACCGTGGGACGAGACCCTGGGGCGAGGGGAGCGGCCGTGGACGAGGAGATCAACTTCCACGCCGACGTGGTGCTGTACTACGACTTCGACGGCATGCCCGTCGACGAACGGACCTGGCACGAGCTGCGCGGGGACGACCGGTCCGTCGTGGGCCTGGACGTCGTCGGAGGGTGGTCCGTGTTCACACGCTGGGTCGGGTACGACCGCTCCGAAGGGCGCATGCCGCTCATGTACTCGACCCGGGTCGAGCCCGGCGGTCTGTTCAGCTCGTCGTACACGCGCGAGGGCGCGGAGGTGCTGCACCGGCACGTGGTCGACGAGCTCGTCCGCGGGGAGCCCGCGTCCCGCGCGCTGTTCGACGTCGAGCCGTGGGAGTACCCCGGCTTCGCGTGACACGGCCTCTGGCCGCGAACGGCATGAGGGCGGTAACCTCGCGGCCATGTCCGACCCCGGTGCACACCACGCCCCCGACCACGCCCCGACCCGCCTGCCGCTGCCGCGCGTCGGCACGTTCCTGCTCGTCGTGGGCGCCGTGCTCCTCGTGTTCGGTGGGTTCGTGTTCCTCGCGACCGCCGACCGCGAGACGGACGTCAAGGCCGTCGGGTACGCCATGCACCTGGCGGGCGTCGCGATGCTGGTGGGCGGCCTCGTGGTCGTCGGGGTCCGGGCGGTCGCGCAGCGGCACCTGGAGGTCCTCGCCGCCCTACGCTCGCAGCGCTGACGAGCCGTCGGCTCAGGGGCTCGGCAGAGCCGTCCGCAGACCGCTCGCCCGGTGCACCGGCGTGGTCACGGCCGTGCGCACCGCGTCCGTGGAGCCGACGACGCGCACGCACGTCTGCGCGCGCGTCACCGCCGTGTACAGCAGCTCGCGCGTCAGCAGGGGTGACGTCGCGGGCGGGAGCACGAGCGTGACCCGGGCGAACTGGCTGCCCTGCGCCCGGTGCACGGTCATCGCGTGCACCGTCTCCACCGGGGGCAGTCGGTGCGTGCGGACCCGCTGCGGCGCGCGCGGGTCGCCGAAGACCGCGACGACGCCGCCTCCGTCGTCCGCGACGAGCACGCCCGTGTCGCCGTTGTAGAGCCCGACCTCGGCGTCGTTCGTCGTGACGAGGAGCGGACGCCCCGCCACCCACGGTGAGTCGGTCGCGCCGTGCCCGGTGGCCTCCTCGACCCAGGCCTCCACCTGGGCGGCCCACCGGCCCCGTCCCGCGGGACCGCGGCGGTGCGCGACCATGACGCGGTGGCGGGCGAGCGCCGACAGCGCCCCGGCGGCGTCCCCGGCGCGCGCGGCCTCGACGAGGAGCGTGCCGGACTCGACGGCGTCGGCCCGCACGGCGGCGAGCGCCGCGTCGTCGGGCTCGCCGTCCGGGCACTCGCGGAACTCGACCGACGCCGCCCCCGCGCGCAGGAGGTCGAGGACCGCGTCGGCGTCCCCGCGGCGGACCGCGGCGGCGAGCGGCAGGATCGCCGAGTCGCTGTCCTGGCGGTGGACGGTCCGCAGCCGCACGACGCCGTTGCCGAGCGCCGCGCGGTCGTCCACCTCACCGTCCGCCGGCTCCGGCGCGCCGGCGGGAGCCGGTCCCGCGGCGTCGGCGAGAGCCGTGTCCGCGACCTGCGCGACCGCGGCCGCGGGCGGGGTCACGGGGACGCGGTCGACGAGGTCGCCGAGGACGGCGCCCGCCTCGACCGACGCGAGCTGGTCCGGGTCGCCGACGAGCACGAGCCGGGCGTCGGGACGCAGGGCCTCGAGCAGCCGTGCCATGAGCGGCAGCGCGACCATCGAGGTCTCGTCGACCACGACGACGTCGTGCGGGAGGTGGTGCTGCGCGTCGTGCCGGAACCGGGTGCTGCTGCCCGGCTTGTAGCCGAGCAGCCGGTGCAGGGTCGTCGCGACGGGCGCGCCGACGCGTGCGCGGTCGTCGGGGTCGTCGAACCCGGCCACGACCTCGCGGACCGCCTCCTGGAGGCGGGCCGCGGCCTTGCCGGTCGGCGCGGCGAGCGCGACCCGCAGCCCGGGTGCGGCCGCCCGCTCGGCGGGGGACGCGGCGTCGTGCAGGACGGCGAGCAGCCGCGCGACCGTCGTCGTCTTGCCCGTGCCCGGCCCGCCGGTGAGGACGGTGAAGCGGCGGTGGGCGGCGTGCGCGGCCGCGAGGCGCTGGCGGGCGTCGCCCGCCGCCGGGAAGAGGCGCGTCAGCGCCGCGTCCAGCCGGGCGCCGTCCACGGGCAGGTCGGGGGCGGCGAGCCGGCCGTCGACGTCGCGGCGCACCGCGAGCTCGTCGCGCCAGTACCGGTCGAGGTAGAGCAGGCCGCCGACCCAGCGCGCGGGCCGGTCCGGCGGCCCGTCCACTCCCGTCGCGACGAGCGGGCTGCGTGCCACCGCCTCCGCCCACGCCGCGGCGTCGGGCCAGGGCAGGTCGCCCGCGTCGGTGCGCACCGCGTCCTCGTCCTCCGGGAGCCGCAGCGAGCCCAGGTCGTCGAGCTGCACGCACACCGAGCCGCTGCGCACCGCGCGGACCGCGAGCGCGACGGCGAGCAGCACGCTCTCGTCGTTCTCCTGCGTGAGACGCCCGAGGCGTAGCGCGACCCGCAGGTCCGCGGACGACACGACCCGCGCCGCGTTGAACCGGGCGAGCCACGCGGGGACCCCGACGGCGAGGCGCGGGTCGCCGTCGTCGGCGGCGGTCGCCGGGGCGGGCGCCGGGCCGGGCAGGGGAGCCGTGCCGGGCGCGGACGTCAGGTGGGCGCGGGCGGTCATGCGCGGTCTCCGTCGAGCAGGGCGGACAGGGCGACGACGAGACCCGGTGGCGGCGTCCACGCGACGACGCCGTACGGCGCGCCGTCGGGACCGACGGGGGTGTCCGGGCCCGCCATGCCGCGCACGAACAGGTACGCCCCGCCCGCGAGGTCGCGGTCGGCGTCGTACCTGGGCACGCGCCAGCGCAGGTACCGGTGCAGCGCCACGAGGTACAGCACGAGCTGCAGCGGGTAGTGCGAGGCGAGCATCGCGTCGCGCGTCGCCGCGGGGTTGTAGTCCGCGACGGTGAGCGGCACGCCGGGCGGGGGACCGACGCGGTTCGTCTTGTAGTCGACGACGAGGTACCGCGCGCGGCCGTCGTCGCCCGGCACGCGCAGCACCGCGTCGATCGACCCCGTGAGGTACCCGCGCAGCGGCACGCCGTCCGACGTCGCGGCGCGCGCCCCGCTCCCCCCGGACTCGTCGGCGAGCGCGTCGAGCAGGTCGGGGTAGCGGGCGAACGGGTCGTCGGCGACCAGGTGGCGACGCAGCACGGCCGCGAGATCGCGCAGCGTCGACGGCGTCACGCCCGCCGACGCGTCGCCGCCCGCGAGCGGCAGCTCGAACTCGAGCTCGGGCAGCCGGTCGCGCGGGTGGATCTGCGCGAGGGTGCGCCCGCCCGCGACCGGGCCCAGCGGCGTGCGCAGCGCGAGGCCGAGCGCCGCGGCGAGCGCGACGGGCTCCACGCCGGGCACGCGGACCGTCGCGGCCTGCGCGCACCGCGCCAGGACCTCGGCGTCGAGGTCGGGAGCCGCGGTGTCGACGTACTCGAGGATCTCGTGCACCAGCGTGCCGAACGCCGTGCCGCCCGGCTGCCCCTCGAACGGCGACGGGACGTCGGCACCCGGCGCGACACCGAGGGCCGCGTCCGCGGCGGTTCCGGCGGCACCCGTGCCCGGCACGACGACGGCGGGCGCCTCGTCCTCGGCGGTCTCCTCCGGCTCGTCTTGGACGCCGGGGTCCTCCGGCTCCGACTCGATCCCGCCGACCGGCCCGTGGTGCGCCGCGGCGGTGAGCGCCGAGTACGACGCGCGCCGCCACTCCCGGTCGGGCAGGTGCACGGTCGTCGCGACCGCGATGTCCGCGGGCCGCTCGGCCGCGGGCGACCACGGCTCGCCCTTCGGGCGGGCGTCCACCTGCTCGACGACGACCGTGCCCCCCGAGCGCGCGGCGACCGCCTCGAACGCGGACCGGACCGCGTCGTCGCGCATCGCGTCCGGGCGCGCGTGCCGGCCGGGCTCCCCGCCGAGCAGACGGTCGGCGAGCAGCAGGCGCGTGAGCGGTCCCGATGCTGTGTTCCTCTTGGTCGGCGTCCAGTGCACGACCACCTGGTGACGGGCGCGCGTGAGCGCGACGTACAGCAGTCGCAGGTCCTCGCCCAGCTCCTCGTCGCGAGAGCGCACCCGCGCGTCGACGAAGCCCGGCGACCCCACGCCGCCGACGTGCAGCACGCGCCGCCCCGAGTCGTCGTGGAACGCGAAGACCTCCTGGTCGTCGGGCTCGAACCGGTCCCACCCGAACGGGACGTACACGACGCCGAACTCCAGGCCCTTCGCGCCGTGCACCGTGACGACCTGCACGGCGGCCGCGTCGGTCTCCAGGCGCCGCGTGCGCTCGTCCGTGAACACCGTCCCGACCTCGGCGACGCGGGCGCGCAGCCACGCCGTGAGCGCGGCCGTGCCGAGCCCGTCCGTCGCGGCCGCCTCGTGCAGCGCCTGCGTGACGTGCCGCAGGTCCGTGAGGTACCGCTCGCCGTCGGGGCGGGCCATGACGCGCGCGGTCGCGCCACCACGTGCCGCGACCTCCGCGACGGCCGCCACCCCCCGGTCCGCGAGGAGCCGCGCCCACGTGCGCACGGTGTCGCCGAGCTCGTCGTGGTCCGCGTCGCCCGCCGTCGCGAGCCGCTGCGCGTCCCACCCCACGAAGGGCGTGAGCGCGAGCGCCGTCGCGCGCCGGTGCAGCCCGGGCTGCTCCAGAGCGGCGAGCAGCGTGAGCCAGTCCTGCGCCGCCGCCGACCCGAACACGCTCGACGGACCCGACACCACCGCCGGCACGCCCAGCGCGACGAGCGCCGACCGGACCGCCTCCGCCTGCGCGTTCGTGCGGGTGAGCACCGCGACGTCGCGCGGTTCCAGAGCGCGCCAGCGCTCGCCGTCGGTGCTGCCGTCGCCGTCACGCACGCGCTCCGACCCGAGGCGCGCCGCGACGTCCGCCGCGACGTCCCGCGCGACGAGCGTGCGCGCGTCCGGCGCCGACGGCGCGGACGACCCGCCCAGCCGGTACGCACGCCGCGTGACCTGGCGAAGCCGGACCGGGACCGTGCGCTCGCCCGCGAGCCGCGCGTCCGGGTGCTGCGCGTCGACCGGCCGCACGACGATGCGCGGGTCGCCCAGCGCCGTCTCGCCCAGCAGGGCGTGCAGGCCCGCGAGCAGCGGGGCGTCGCTGCGCCAGCTCCGGCTCAGCGTCGCCGTGTCCTGCGCGTGCTCGACGGCCCGCAGGTACGTGACGACGTCCGCGCCGCGGAACGCGTAGATCGCCTGCTTCGGGTCCCCGATGAGCACCAGCGTGCGGTGGCCGTGGAACGCCGTGCGCAGGATCTCCCACTGGTCCGGGTCCGTGTCCTGGAACTCGTCCACCATGACGACCCGGAACCGCGACCGCACCCGCTCCGCGGCCGTCTCCCCGTGCTCGGGGTCCGCGAGGGCACGGCGCAGCAGCACGAGCAGGTCGTCGTAGTCGAGCAGGTGCATCGCCCGCTTGCGCGCCTCGACCTCGCGCCGCACCGTGACCGCCACCTCGTACCGCAGCGCGGCGAGCGAGCCCTCGGGGGCGTCGGGCGGGCCGAGCAGCGCGCCGTGGTCGCTCACCGCGACCCGCGCGACCTGCCGCACGTCGTGCGGCGTGAGCGGCGGGTCCGCACGGTCGGCGAAGAGCCGCACGTACAGGTCGTCCGTGACCTCCTCGACGAGGTCCGCCACGTCCGGCAGGAAACCCGTCTCCAGGTCGACGTCCGCCGCCGTCCCGAGCGCCGCGAGCATCCGCTGGCAGAAGCCGTGCGTCGTCGTGATCGTCGCCGCGTCGAGCTGGGACAGCGCGACGCGCAGGCGCTCGCGGCGGCGGTCCAGCTCGGCGTCGTCCACCGCCGCGAGGAACGCGACGAGCGCGTCGGGGTCCTGGGCGGCGTCCGCGGAGCGCAGCGCCCGCTCGGTCTCCACGAGTCGGGCGCGCACCCGGTCGCGCAGCTCCGAGGTCGCCGCGCGCCCGAACGTCACGAGCATGATCTCGGGCAGCGTCGCGACGCCCTCCGCGACGAACCGGGCGGTGAGCGTCGCGATCGTGTGCGTCTTGCCCGTGCCGGCGCTCGCCTCCAGCACGACTGTCCCCGACGGCAGAGCGCCGAACGGGTCGAACCGACGCGGGGACACGGCCGGGCCGGCCGGGGTGGTCGCCGCTGCGGGCGTCGGGCTGCTCACCGGGCACCTCGTTGCTCGTTCTCCAGCAGGGGCTCCCACACGCGACGCGCGAGCGCGCCCAGGCGGGACGGGTCGTCGGGGAACCGGGCGAGGTCCGCGGTCGTGGCCTGCCCCGCGACGTCGGGCAGCGCGGGGTCGCGCCCCCACGCGAGCACGACGTACGGGTCCGCGCGCTCGAACCCCTTGTTCCACAGCCAGCCCGCACGCATGAGGGCGTCCCGGGCGTCCGACGCGCGGCGCTCCTCCACGTACTTCAGCGACACCTCCGGCAGCAGCGGGAGGGGTTCGCGGACCGCCTCGTCGCGCAGCGCCACGAGGTCCGCGAGGACCTGCGCCGCGAGGTCCGGCGCGGGCGGCACGAGGGTCGACCACGCGACCCCGGGGCCGCGCGACGCGCGCCCGACCGTCACCGCGTCCCACGCCGGGCCGGGCTCGCTCACGGCCAGCGTGAGCCCCTGCACCCACGCGCGCAGGCGGTGCTTCGGCACGAGCCGCGAGTACTCCGTGCGCACGACGCGCCGCCCGTGGACGCCCGGCACCGTGCCGACGAGCGTGCGACCGCCCGGCAGCGGCGCGCGCACGTCGACCGTCTCGCCCGAGCCGAGGACGTCCCCGCTCACCGGCCGTCCCGCGGCCTCGTCCGCCTCGCGCGCCGCGTCGAGCGCGACCCCCCGCAGCGGTCCCACCGACTGCAGCACACCCTGCAGCGCCGCGCGGCCGAGCTCGCGCGGCGGCACCTGCCCGCGGCGCCACTCCGCCTGGAGCGCCCGTCCGGGGTCGACCCCGGCGAGCGCGGCACGCAGGACACGGTCGCCGACGCCCCAGCCCGCGAGCCCGGTGAGCGACAGCGGGAGGCGGTCGTCGACGTCGTCCTCGTCGACCACGAGCCCCACGTCGAGCGTCGTCTGCGCGAACCAGCGCGGCGCGTTCTCCAGGAGGCGGACGACGTCGTCGAGCGCCACGTCCCGCGCCGCGGTGTCCTGCGCTCCCGCGCCCGCGGCCCTGTCCTGCGCCGCGAGGTCGAGAGGCGTGGGGACGAGCACGGTGGCCGGTCGCACGTCGACCCTGTCGCGCTGCCCGCGGCGCGTGCGCTCGCGCGCCTCGACCGCCCCGGCGAACGCGGCGCCGTCGTGGCTGAACGCGCCGGGCACGCCCAGCGCCCCCGGGGTGAAGTTGCGCTCGTCGACGATCTGCAGCGGGTGAGCCGTCACGACGTGGTCGCGCACCGACCCGCCGCCCGGCGCCGTCGCGACACGGTCGAGCGCGTCGAGCAGCTCCGCGACGGGCACGGCGGGCGGGCGGGCCGCGCCGGTGCGCTCGTCGGCGCCCGTGTGCACGACGACGAGGTGGTCGCCCGCCGCGGCCACCGCGTCGAGGAAGATCTGCCGGTCCTCGCTGCGCGCGTCGCGCTCGCCGACCTCCGGGTGCCGGGCGAGCAGGTCGTCGCCCGCGGCGGCGGTCGTGCGGGGGAACACGCCGTCGTCCATGCCGAGCAGGCACACGACCCGGTGCGGCACCGAGCGCATCGGCTCGAGAGAGCACACGGTGAGGGCGCCGGTGCGGAAGCCGGCGCGCGTCGGGCGGCCGGCGAGGCGGTCGTCGAGCACCGCGCGCACGTCCGCGAGGCGCAACGGCACGGCGCCGTGCGCGGACCCGGCCGCTCGGACGTCGCCGAGGACGCGTCGGGCCGACCCGACCTGCCACGCCTCGGTGGGCGGCGCCTCGGCGAGCAGCGTGACCGCGCGGTCCAGCGCGTCGAGCCAGTGGCCCAGCGGGTGCACGCCGTCGAGGTCGTCCAGCACGAGCGTGAGCCGCTCGACGAGCTCCGCGAGACGGCCCGCGAGGTCGACGTCCGTCGAGCCCACGTCGTCCAGCGGCAGCGCGGGCCCCACGAACCGTGCGTCCTCGTCGGCCATCGCCGCCCCGAGCAGCACGCGGTCGAGCGCCGCGTCCCACGTGCCCTGCCGCACGCGCGCGTCGATGCCGAACCGGGCCCGACGACCGCCGTCCTCGCCCCAGTGCACGCCCGCCTCGACGGCCCACTGCCGCAGGCGGTCCACCTCGTCGTCGGAGAACCGGAACCGGCGGCGCACCGGGGCGCTCGCCGCGAGGTCGAGCACCTCCGACGCCGTGACCCGCCCGTCCGCGAGGCGCAGCAGCGACGCGAGGAGCGCGAGCACCGGGTTGGTGGTGCCCGCGCCGCGGTCCGCGAGGCTCACCCGCAGCTGCTGGCCGGGGTGGGCGTCCTCGCCGAGCTCGGGCACCGCGCCGAACGTGGCCGTGACGAGCGGCGCGAACGTCTCCACGTCCGGGCACAGCACGATGACGTCGCGCGCCTGCAGCGTCGGGTCGGCGGCGAACAGCCCGACGAGCGTCTCCCGCAGCACCTCGACCTGCCGTGCGCGCCCGTGGCACGCGAGGACCTGGACCGAGCGGTCGTCCGGGCCCGGGGCGAACGTCCCGTCCGGGGCGTCCGCGCGCAGCGACGCCTGGAGCGCGCCGAGCAGCGTCGCCGGGGGAGCCGGCGCGGGGTGGTGCGCCTCCGCGGCATCGTCGAGCCGCAGCTGCAGCTCGACCGCGTCGCGCGCGGTCGACGCGAGGAACGGGTGCCGTGCGAGAGGCGGGACGTCCGCGCGGCGGGGCCGGGCGCCGTCGGGCACCACGGCAGAGGTGGTGGGGAGCGTGGGCCCCTGCGCCGCGACCGCGTCCCACAGCGCGGGGGAGGGGTGGACCAGCCACAGGTGGACGTCGCGGTGCTCGGCGAGCGCACGGAGCACGCGCAGCTCGTCCTCGGGCAGCCGCGTGGGACCGAACACCGACAGGCGCGGCGGGAGGTCGACGGCGCCCGGGTCCGCGCGCAGCGCGTCCACCGCACGGGCGACGCGCGCCGCGGGGTCCGCGCCGGACACCCGGTCCAGCAGGAGGCGCCACAGCACGGGCTGCCACGCGAGGTCGTCAGGCACGGTGTCGGCGGGGACGGTGTCGGCGGGCACGACGCCGGTCCCGTCGTCGGTCGCCCGGCTCGCCGGGTCGGTGGGCCCCGACCACGCGAGCACGACGTCGGGCCGCTGGCGCGCGTAGTCGACGAGGAGGTCGGCGACGCGCCGCGCGAGCGTCAGGCGTCGCCCTCGCCGCACCTCGTCGCCCGGCTCGCCCACGTAGCGGGCCAGGGGAGCGGCCCACGGCTCCCCGAGGTGCGTGTCGAGGACCTCCAGCACGGACCACGCGAGACGTTCGGGACGCCACGGGTCGTCGTCGGGGTCCACGCCCGTGACGTCGGCCACGACCTGCTCGACGAGGCGCCGAGGACCGCGGAAGTCGACGTTCGCGCACACCCCGGAGACGCCGTCGTCCGCCCCGAGCACGTGCGAGAGCCGCTGCGCGAGCCACCGCTCCACGCCGCGCGTCGGGACCGCGACCACGTCGGGCGTGAACGGGTCCTCCGGCGGGTCGGCGAGCACGGCGGCGAGCGGCGCGACGAGCGCGTCCGCGCGCTCCGACCGGTGCACGTGCAGCAACGACGACCCCCTCCGGCGGCGACCACGCCGACCGGACGGCCGGGCGCTACGAGGAGGCTACGAGGTGCGTCCCACACCGTCGAACCGCGGTCCACGACGGCCGCGGCCGACGACGCGCCGGGCGCCTGGCGACCCTGCGCGTGCCGACCCCGACCATGCGGTTCGCTCCCGATCCGGGACCGAAACGGGAGCCGACCGCATGCTCGGCGCGGGCTCAGGCGTGCAGCGCCTGCTCGACGTCCTCGATCACGTCGAGCGGGTCCTCCAGGCCGACGGACAGGCGCACGGTCGTCTCGGCGATGCCGACGGCGGCGCGCCCCTCCGGACCGAGCTTGCGGTGCGTCGTCGTCGCGGGGTGCGTGACGAGGGACTTCGCGTCGCCGAGGTTGTTGGAGATGTCGACGACCTGGAGCGCGTCGAGGAACGCGAACGTCCGCTTCTTGAGCAGGTCCGGATCGGTCTCGGGGTCGTCGGCACCCGGCACGTCGAGGTCGAACGTCACGACCGTGCCGCCGCCCGACTGCTGCGAGCGCGCGAGCGCCTCCTGCGGGTGGGACGCGAGGAACGGGTAGCGCACGCGGGCGATCCCCGGGAGCTGCTCCAGGGCGGTCGCGACCTGCTCGGCGTGGGCGTTCTGCGCGGCGACGCGCACCGGCATGGTCTCCAGGCCCTTGAGCAGCACCCACGCGTTGAACGCGGAGAGGGTCGGTCCGGTGTTGCGGACGAACGTCTGCACGGGCCCGCCGATGTACTCCTCGGACCCGAGGATCGCCCCGCCGAGCACGCGGCCCTGGCCGTCGATGTGCTTCGTCGCCGAGTACACGACGACGTCCGCGCCGAGCTCGAGCGGCTTCTGCATCAGCGGCGTGGCGAACACGTTGTCGAGCACGACGACGGCTCCGGCCGCGTGGGCCAGGTCGGCGACCCGCCGCGCGTCGACGACGTCCTGCATGGGGTTGGACGGCGTCTCGAAGAACACGACGTCCGCGGGCGTGGAGAGCGCCTCCTCCCACTGCGACAGGACGTGTCCGTCGACGTAGTCGGTGCGCACGCCCCACTTGCGGAAGATCTCGTCGAAGATCACCACCGACGACCCGAACAGCGCGCGGGCCGCCACGATGCGCGAGCCGGAGGACACGAGCGCCGCGAGCGACGTGAACACCGCCGACATGCCCGACGCCGTCGCGTAGCA
The DNA here is from genome assembly GCF_020551945.1 of Cellulosimicrobium marinum. GTDB lineage: Bacteria > Actinomycetota > Actinomycetes > Actinomycetales > Cellulomonadaceae > Cellulosimicrobium > Cellulosimicrobium marinum. Next base: position 252,519 of record NZ_JAJBZH010000001.1, read on the forward strand.
CGCCTCGGCGCCCTCGATCAGACGCAGGCGCTCCTCGAACGTGTGCACCGTCGGGTTGCCGTACCGCGAGTAGACGAACCGGTCGAGCTCGCCCTTGAACGCCGCCTCGGCGTCGGCCGCGCGGTCGTACGTGTACCCCTGCGTGAGGAACAGCGCCTCGGACGTCTCCTGGAACTCGGTGCGCGCGTGGCCGCCGCGCACCGCGAGCGTCGCGGGGCGGACGCCCGCGGGCAGGGGCTTGCGGCCCGAGCCGCCCGGCACCCCGGGCAGGGCACCGGACCCGGGCACGACGTCAGGCACGGCGTCAGGGACCGCGGTCACCGCGCGACCTCGCCGTCCGCCGCACGCGCCGCGAGCGCGGCGTCGTACGTCGTGGCGGGCAGCCCGCGGACCTTCCAGCCCTCGACGTCCCGCGCGCCGGAGAACCCCTGGCCGCCCTCGAACCCCTCGAGCACGTTGTACGACGGGCCGAGCCCGGCGGCGGTCGCGGCCCGCGCGGCGCCGATGGAGCGCTGACCGGACCGGCACAGGAAGACGACGGGGCGCTCGTCGCCCGGCGTGAGACCCGCGCCGACGAGGGTGTCGAGGAACGCGGGGTTGGGGCCGAGGGGGGTGACCCACTCGTCGAACAGGACGTCGCGGCCCAGGTCCGTGGAGTCGGGCACGCCGACGGTGCGCCACTCGCCCTCGGTGCGCACGTCGACGAGCACGGCGCGCTCGTCGGCGGCGAGCAGGTCCCACGCCTGCTGCGGGGTGAGGTCGCCGGCGTAGCCGACGGCGGGGCGGGGGGTGAGGTCGCTCATGGGTCTCCTCCATCGATCGTGGCAGTAGCACCCTGCACCCGGTGCCGCGCCTCGAGAGGTCGCGACCCCGGGGGGTTGCTGCGGCGTCGACGTGCCACGTCACTCGGCCGCTCCGGATGGTTGCTCGGATCGTACGACACCTCGCGGGCCCGCCGGAACGGACGTCTCGCGTCGTGGAAGGGACGCGCGTCCCGCCGTCGTCTCGCCATGCGAGAGCCCGTGCCCACGGGTTGACACCCCGGAAGGGCTCGCACATCCTGGACGCAGGTCATGAGCGCCAGCGTGAAACCCCGGTTTGCTGGCCGGCAACCCTCCTCTCGCGGCGGGGTGCCCCGGGTGACGACCAGGCCGCCCGTCGACCGGCGTGCGGCAAGCGCGGGGAGCACCTCCCCGACACGACCTCGGAGGACCGTGCCATGACCGCTCTCGCCGACACCGCCTGTCCGACGACGCCCCCCGCCGTCACCGACGTCGCGGCCCGGCCCGCGCTCCTGCCCGTCGTCGGCAGCGACACGCTCGTCCCGCTCGTCGACGGCCGCGCCGTGCCGTACGCCAACCTCGACGTCGCCGCCTCCGCGCCCGCCCTGCGGTCCGTCGCGGACCGTGTCACCGAGGTCCTGCCGCTCTACGCGAGCGTGCACCGCGGCGCGGGCTACCTCTCGCAGGTCTCCACCGCGCTGTACGAGGCGTCGCGCCGCACCGTCGGCGCGTTCGTCGGGGCCCGCGAGGACGACGTCACGATCGTCACCCGCAACACCACCGACTCCCTCAACCTCCTCGCCGGCTGCGTCCCCGCGAACCCGGACGGCACGCCCGGCCGCGTGCTCGTCCTCGACGTCGAGCACCACGCCAACCTCCTGCCCTGGCAGCGCACGGGCGGCGCGACAGTCCTCGCGGGCGGGAACAGCGTCGCCGAGACCCTCGCGGGGCTGCGCACCGAGCTCGCCCGGTTCGACTACGCGCTCGTCGCCGTCACCGGGGCGTCCAACGTCACGGGCGAGTCCCTGCCGCTCGCCGACGTCGTGCGCACGGTGCACGACGCCGGGGCGCGCCTCGTGCTCGACGGCGCCCAGCTCGTCCCGCACCGCGGGTTCTCCCTCGCCGCCTCCGGCGTCGACTACGTCGCCTTCTCCGGCCACAAGACGTACGCGCCGTTCGGCGCGGGCGCGCTCGTCGGACGCCGCGACTGGCTCGACGCCGGGACGCCGCACCTCGCGGGCGGGGGCGCGGTCCGCCACGTCCGCGTCGACGGCACCGACTGGCAGACGGCGCCCGCGCGCCACGAGGCCGGGTCGCCCAACGTCGTGGGCGCCGTCGCGCTCGCGGCCGCGTGCGACGCGCTCGCCGCGCTCGACCCGGCCGCGCTGCACGCGCACGAGGCCGCGCTGCGCGCCGCGCTCGTGGCCGGGCTCGCGGACGTCGACGGGGTGCGGGTCGTGAGCGTGTGGCCCGACGCGACCGACCCCGTGGGCGTCGTGACGTTCACGGTCGCCGGGCACGACCCGGGTCTCGTCGCCGCATACCTGTCCGCCGAGCACGGCATCGGCGTGCGCGACGGGCGCTTCTGCGCGCACCCGCTGCTCGCGCGCCTCGGCCTCGACGAGGGCGCGATCCGCGCGTCCGTCGGGGTGGGCACGACGGGGGCGGAGGTCGCCCGGCTCGTCGACGCGGTGCGCGCCTACGTCGAGCACGGCCCGGCCGCGCGGTACGCGGTGGTCGACGGGTGCTGGGCCGTCGTCGACGACCCCCGTCCGGTGCCCGCGGGGTCCGGGCTCGAAGGCCTCGTCGCGACCGCCGCGGCCGGTCTCCTCGCGGAGGCCGCGGGCTGCGGCCCGGCCCCCGCGTAGCCGCCCGCCGACCGCCCGCCGACCGCCCGCCGACCGCCCGACGGACGGCTGTTCACGCACTCGTCGACCGACGTTCTCCCCCGGTGCGTCCCGGGCCCTTTGCGCGCGCCCCGCGGTGTGCTCTGATATGCGCTGTGCTGCACGACGTCGTCCTCACGGGGTACGGGTTCCGCCTGGAACCGCTCGCCCCGGAGCACGCTGGACCGCTCGCCGGCATCGTCGACGAGGCGATGTGGTCCGGCATGAGCACACCCCTGCCCCGCGGGCTCGACGGTATGGCCGACCTCGTCGCCGCGACACGCTCCGCGGCCGACCTGACGGGCTTCGTCGTGCGCCGGGCGGAGCCGGACGGGAGCCCCGGCGACGTGCTCGGCAGCACCGCGTTCCGCGACCTGTCGCTCGTCGACCGGCGCGTCGAGATCGGCCGCACGTTCTACGCGCGCCCCGCGTGGGGGACCCTCGTCAACCCGGTGACGAAGTGGCTGCTCATGCGGCACGCGTTCGAGACCTGGGACGTGCACCGCGTCGGATTTCGCGTCGACGCGCGCAACGAGCGCTCGCTCGCGGCGATGCGTCGTCTCGGCGCGTACGAGGAGGGCGTGATGCGCGGTCACCGCGCCGCGCCCGACGGGTCGCGCGCCGACTCCGTCGTCTTCTCCGTCCTCGCGCCCGAGTGGCCCGGGATCGAGGTGGGCCTGCTCGACCGGATCACCCGCCCGCGCGTCGTGCCCGCCCTCGCGACCCTCGCCCCCGCGCCGGCCCTGCCGCTCGCGGCGTCGTGACGCCCACCGGGCCCCGGCTGCACGACGAGGGGCCTGCACGACGAGGGGCCCCGCCGGTCGGCGAGGCCCCTCGTGCGTCGTACCCGAGCTACTACTTGAAGGCGTCCCGGACGTCGTCGCCCGCCTGCTTGAGGTTGGCCTTCGACTGCTCCGCCTGGCCCTCGGCCTCCAGGCGCTCGTCGTCCTTCGCCTTGCCGGTGCCCTCCTTGATCTTGCCCTTGGCCTCCTCGGCCGCGTGCTCGATCTTGTCGCCGAGTCCCATGGGGACCTCCTCTCGTCGGTACCACCGAACGTAGGCAGGCTTCGGCGTGCTCGCACGCGGTGAGGGGTCGCGCACGCCGTCCCCCGGGGAACCGGGCCTGTGGACGACGGCCGCGGGGTCGTGCGGCGCGGCTACGGTGACCGGGGCGCGCCGGAGCGGCGGCCGGACCGGACACGAGGGGGAGACGGGATGGTGCACGACCACGGGCCGCAGGGCACGCGCGGGACGCTCGACGACTGGGCACGGGTGCACGACGACGAGGTGCGGCGGGACCGCCGGGACGGACGCACGGGACCGCGGCGCGGCGCGGCGGAGCGCCGGTGGTCGGTCGCGCCTCGCACCGTCGTCGTCGCGTCCCGGCACCTCGTCGCCGGTGCCGCGCTCGTGCCCGTCGGTGCGACCCTCGTGCTCGGCCTCGACGTCCCTCCCGGGATCGGTGCGCTGCTCGTCGTCCAGGCGCTGGTCGGTCTGACGCTCGCCGCCACCGCGCCGTCGCTCGTCCGGGGCGGCCGGACGGTCCGCGCAGCCGTCGTGGCGCTCGCAGGCTCGCTGCTCGCGCTCGCCGTCGCCGACCTCGTGCTCCTGGCCGGGCTCCATGCCGGGGCCCGGTGGGGCGGCCTGCCCGTCCTCGCCGCGGGGCTCGTCACGACCGCGACCGGCATCGTCCTCCTCCGCGGCGCCGACGCCCGGTCGTGGGTGGCGCAGCGGTCGGTCGCCCGCGCGCGCCTCCGCTGACCCGGTGCCTCCGGGGGCGGGCGCGTCAGCGCGGGACGACGCGCCCCGCGAGATGGAGGCGGCCACGCCGGTCCCAGGCCTCGTAGGCGAGACCCGTGCCCGGGTCGCCCGCGCCGTCGGACACCGCCGCCGCGACCTGCCCGACGGCGCGCCGCACCTCCGCGGGGGCGGACCCCGCCGGGCGCAGCGCGACGTCGACCGTGCCGGGCAGCAGCACCGGCGCGGCGAACGAGACGGTCCAGTCGTACGTCTCGCCCCGCGCCGGCCCCGCCTCGGCGAGCGCCCGCGCGGCCGTGTACATGCCGTGCGCGATAGCCCGCGGGAACCCGAACGCCTTCGCCCCCAGGGACGACGTGTGGATCGGGTTACGGTCGCCCGACACGGCCGCGTACGCGCGACCCGTCCCCGCACCGAGCGACCAGCGGGCCGTCGGCAACGGCGGGACGAACGCGCCGCCCCGCGGGGCCTCCTCCTCCGCGGTCGGGACGCCGAGGTCGACCCCCTTCGCGAGGTACGTCGACACGCCCCGGTACGCGAGCGTCGTCGCAGGCAGCCCGGAGCCCCCCGCGCGCTCTGCGTCCGTGCGCTCCACCGACACCTCCGTGACGAGGTCCACCCGGGCGCCCCGGCGGTGCGGCCGCAGGTCCTGCGCCCACGACCGCACCTCGAGCGAGTCCCCGAGGCGCACCGGCCGCACGAGCGACACCGAGTTCGCCAGGTGCACCATCCCGAGCAGCGGCAACGGGAAGTCACCACGCACCATGAGCGCGGTCGCCAGCGGGAACGCGAGCACGTGCAGGTACCCGGCCGGCAGCAGCTCCGACGGCGCCTCGCCCACCACCTCGCCGTACCGCGCGACGTGCTCCGCGCTGCCGGGAGCCCCCGGCTCCGCGTCGTCGCCCGTCCGCACCCCGGCCACCCGGTACGTCACGTCCGGCAGCACCAGGTCGGGCCCGCGACCACCGGGGAGCCGGCGCGCCGCCGCGAGCCGGCCCGACGCCGCGACCCCCCGCACGTACAGACCGCCGAGACCCGGGACGGCCGGCAGCGTCTCGACGCGCGCCGGCGCCCCGACCGCCCCGGGGACGCCCGCGCCCGTCACCGGCCCACCAGGTTCTGCCCGCACACGCGCAGCACCTGACCGTTCACGCCCGCCGCACCCGGCGACGCGAGGAACGCGATCGCCTCCGCGACGTCGACCGGCTGGCCGCCCTGCTGCAGCGACGCCACCCGTCGCGCCACCTCGCGCGTCACGAACGGGATCGACGCCGTCATGTCCGTCTCGATGAACCCCGGTGCGACCGCGTTCGCCGTCCCGCCCGTGCCCTGCTCGTCGAGGAGGCGCGCGAACGCGCGCGTGTGCCCGATCACGCCCGCCTTCGAGAACGCGTAGTTCGCCTGCCCGCGGTTCCCCGCGATACCGCTCGTCGACGCGAGCGACACCACACGCGGCGCCCCCGAGAAGCCGTTCGCCCCCAGCAGGTACTCCGTGATCCGCAGCTGCGCCGCGAGGTTCACCGCGACCACCGCGTCCCACTTGTCCGCAGACATGTTGGCGAGCAGCTTGTCGCGCAGGATCCCGGCGTTGTGCACCAGCACGTCCAGACCGCCGTGCCGCGCCCGCGCGTGCTCGAGGATCCGCGCGCCCGCGTCGTCGGCCGTCACGTCGAGCTGCAGCGCCGTGCCGCCGATCTCGTTCGCCACCGCGGCGAGCGACTCGCCCGCAGCCGGCACGTCCACGACGACCACCTTGGCGCCGTCGCGCGCCAGCGTCCGGGCCACCTGCGCACCGATCCCGCGCGCGGCCCCCGTGACGACCGCGACCTTCCCCGCAAGGGGGTGCTCGGGTCCGACGGTGTCGGGTCCGGCGGGGGTGGCGGCGTCGGGTCCGGCGGGGGTGGTGGGCTCGGGTCCGGCGGGGGAGGCGGCGTCGAGGCTCGGGCTACCATCCGGAGCCCTCGTTCCTCGGGCTCCTCCCGCCAGGCCCGCCACGCCCTTCGCCTCCGACGCCGCCGCCCCCGCCTCGGCGGCCGTCTCGCCTGCCGAGGGAGAACCCTGGTCGACGCCTGAGGGGTCGCCGACGCGCAGGAGCTGGCCGTCGACGAAGGCGGACTTCGCGGAGAGGAAGAAGCGGAGCGTCGCGAGGGCGCTGGGGCTGTCGACGGCGGCGCCGTCGGTGAGCTGGACGCCGTTGCCGGTCGCGCCGTAGCGCAGCTCCTTGGCGACGGAGCGGAGGAACCCGTCGACGCCCTCGCGGGCGGCGGCGAGCTCGGGGGCGTCATCGGCGCCGGGAGCGCGGGAGACCGTCACGACGCGCCCGTTGGGAGCGAGGCGTCGCAGGTTCGCGGACAGCGCCATGACGGGCGCGGAGGTGTCCTCGGGGCGCTCGATGCCGCTGAGCACGACGACGATCGCACCCCACCGGGCCTGGTCGTCCGGGGACTGGCGGACGTCGAGGTCCCAGGCGAGCAGCGCCGTCGCGACGCGGTCCGCGTCGTCGTGCACGCCGGGCGTCCCGCCGAGGACGAGCACCGGCCCGACGGTGAGCGGGTCGCCCGCGCGGTGGCGGCGCAGGGCGGCGGGGCGCGGCAGGCCGAGCTTCTTCGCGAGGGTCTTGGTGAAGCCGGAGTTGACGGCCTTGACGTAGGAGTCGGTCACGGGGGTGGTCCTCTCGGTCGTCGGGCCGGTCACGCGGCGTCGGGGGTGGCGGGCTTGCCGGCCTGGTCGTCGGTGGGCACCGACTCGAGGATCGCGGCGACGCCGAGGCCGCCGGCTGCGCACACGGAGACGAGGGCGCGGGCGGGTCGGCCGGTCTCGGCCGCGCGGGCGGCGAGCAGCTTGGCGGCCGTCGCGACGATGCGTCCGCCGGTCGCGGCGAAGGGGTGCCCCGCGGCGAGCGACGAGCCGTTGACGTTGAGTCGCGACCGGTCGATCGACCCGAGGGCGCCGTCGAGGCCGAGCTCGGTGCGGCAGTACTCGTCGTCCTCCCAGGCCTTGAGGGTCGAGAGGACGGTGGAGGCGAACGCCTCGTGGATCTCGTACAGGTCGAAGTCGCCCAGGGTGAGGCCGTTGCGCGCGAGCAGGCGCGGGACGGCGTGGACGGGCGCCATGAGCAGACCCTCGTGCCCGTGCACGAAGTCCACGGCCGCGGTCTCGGCGTCGACGACGCGGGCGAGCAGCGGCAGGTCGCGCGCCGTCGCCCACTCGCGCGACGCGAGGAGGACGGTCGACGCGCCGTCGGTCAGCGGGGTGGAGTTGCCCGCGGTCATGCTGGGCTCGGCGCCGCCCTCCGACCCGGCGAGGCGCTTTCCGTACACCGGCTTGAGCGACGCGAGCTTCTCCAGCGAGGAGTCGGCGCGCAGGTTCTGGTCGCGCACGAGGCCGCGGAACGGCGTGACGAGGTCGTCGAAGAACCCGGCGTCCCAGGCCGCGGCGAGGTGCTGGTGGGAGGCGAGGGCGAGCTCGTCCTGCGCCTCGCGGGTGATGCCCCAGCGCGCCGTCGTGACGGCCTGGTGCTCGCCCATCGACAGGCCGGTGCGGGGCTCGTCGGTCGCGGGGGTCAGGGGTGCGAGGTCCGACGGGCGGATCGACGCGAAGGCCTTGAGGCGTGCCGGGAAGGTCTTCGCGTGCGAGGCGTCGAGCAGCGCGCGGCGCAGGCCCTCGCTCACGGCGATCGGGGCGTCGGAGACGGTGTCGGTGCCGCCCGCGATGCCGGACTCGACCTGGCCGAGGCGGATCTTGTTCGCGACGGTGACCGTCGCCTCGAGGCCGGTGGCGCAGGCCTGCTGCAGGTCGTACGCGGGGGTCTGCGGCGACAGCGACGAGCCGAGGACCGACTCGCGGACGAGGTTGAAGTCGCGGGAGTGCTTGAGCACAGCACCGCCGACGACCTCGCCGATGCGCTCGCCCTGCAGGCCGAAGCGCGCGACGAGGCCCTCGAGCGCGGCGGTGAACATCTCCTGGTTGCTCGCCCGCGAGTACTTCCCGCCGGCGCGGGCGAAGGGGATCCGGTTGCCGCCGACGACGTACGCGTCGCGCACGCCGGGCGTGCCCGCGCCGTCCGGGGTGGTGCTCTGCTGGGTGGTCCGGTCGCTCGTCGTGCTCGTCGCCGGCGTCTTCCTCGTGGCCACTGCGCCTGCCTTCCTCGTCCGCACTCGCTGCGCTGCGTTGCTCGTCGGTCTCCGGGGCGGCCTGGTCGACCCGCTCCCGTCCCCGCCGTCGTCGCGTCCGGCGGGAGGGGCCGGACCAGGGCGGGTGTCCAAGACCAACAGTACCTGATACTGTCAGTATCGTGAGTCGGGTCACAGGGACCTGCCGTGCCCGGACGTGCCGGGCAGGCTCACGACGACACCGACGTCGCGACGGAGGACGAGCGTGAACGCAAGCGTGAGCGGGGTGGGTGCCCGCCCGGCAGCGGGCCGGCCCACGGTGGACGGACGCTCCACCCGCTGGGACGAGCACCGGGCCGCACGGCGCGCGGAGCTCATCCGTGCCGCCAGCAAGGCCGTGCACCGCGGCGGCCCCGGCGTCTCCATGGACGAGATCGCCGCCGCGTCGGGCACCTCGAAGTCGATCATCTACCGCTACTTCGACGACAAGACGGGCCTGCAGGTCGCGCTCGGCGCCGCTGTCGTCGGGCAGATGCACGACGCGCTGACCCAGGCCGCCGAGGCCGCCGAGACCCCCAAGCGCGCCCTGCGCGCGATGGTCGGCGTGTATCTCGAGATGATCGAGAGCTCGCCCAACGTCTACTACTTCGTCACCCGCACGAGCGCGGTCGCCGGGACGCAGGACACCGCGGGCGTCGTCACCGCCGGTGCGGGCACCGGTGCGCGGGCCCCGCTCGCCGCGTTCCTCGACTCCGTCATCGAGCTCGTCGCCGAGCCGTTCGCCCGCGTGACGGACGTCCCGCCCGCCGACGCCGCGGCGTGGGCCGCGGGCGCCGTCGGCTTCGTCCGCGGGGCGGGCGAGTGGTGGCTCGCGCACCGCGCCGCCCCGGACACCCCGGACCGTGAGCAGCTCACCGAGCGCGTCGCCTCGTGGCTGTGGTCCGGGCCCGTCGGCGTCCTCTCCCACAACCCGGGCGGCTCCCGCCCCGAGAACGCTCCCCGACCCGAGAACGCTCCCCGCACGACCGCGCCCTCGTCGGCCGCGCCGTCCTCAGACCCCCAGGAGACCCGATGACCGCCACGTCCGACCGTCCCGCCCTCAGCCCGGTGGACGGCTCCCTCACGACCGGCTCCGACGCGCGCGTGGACGTGCCCGGCCTGGAGCGTCTCCTCCTCGGCCGGTGGGCCGAGCTGCGCATGACGGCGCGGGCGACGGCGGGCGAGCCGGCGTTCTGGCGCGTCGAGGGCCAGAGCAAGGAGGTGCACCGCGAGCACGTCCTGGAGCAGATGCACCTGCTCGTGGGCAAGAAGCAGGTGTGGCGCGCGTTCCCCGAGCGCCTCGGCGGCGCGAACGACCCCGGCGGCAACCTCGCCGGGTTCGAGGAGCTCGTCGCCGCGGACCCGTCGCTGCAGATCAAGGCGGGCGTCCAGTGGGGGCTGTTCGCCTCGGCGATCCTCCATCTCGGCACGCCCGAGCAGCAGGACCGCCTGCTCCCCGGCGCGATGGACCTGTCCGTCCCCGGCGCGTTCGCGATGACGGAGACCGGGCACGGGTCCGACGTCGCGAGCATCGGCACCACGGCGACCTACGACCCCGAGACGGACGAGTTCGTCATCCACACCCCGTTCCGCGGGGCGTGGAAGGACTACCTCGGCAACGCGGCCGTGCACGCCACCGCCGCCGTCGTGTTCGCGCAGCTGATCACGAAGAACGTCGACCACGGCGTGCACGCGTTCTACGTGCCGATCCGCGACCCGCAGGGCGAGCGCGACGAGCTCGGCCGTCTGCCGTTCCTGCCGGGCGTCGGCGGCGAGGACGACGGCCAGAAGGGCGGCCTCAACGGCATCGACAACGGCCGCCTGCACTTCGACCACGTGCGCGTCCCGCGCACGGACCTCCTCGCGCGGTACGGGTCGGTCGCGGCGGACGGCACCTACTCGAGCCCGATCGACAGCCCCGGGCGCCGCTTCTTCACCATGCTGGGCTCGCTCGTCCAGGGGCGGGTGTCGCTCGACGGCGCCGCGGTCACCGCCGCGAAGCTCGGCCTGGCGATCGCGGTGCGCTACGCGAACGAGCGCCGCCAGTTCACGGGGGCGTCGTCGACGGACGAGGTCGTGCTTCTCGACTACGGCACGCACAAGCGCCGGCTGATCGTGCCGATCGCGGAGGCGTACGCCGCGCACTTCGCGCACGACCGCCTGCTCGACCTGTTCCACTCCGTGTTCTCCGGCGAGGAGGACACCCCGGAGCAGCGCGAGGACCTGGAGACCACGGCCGCCGCGCTCAAGGCGACGAGCACCCGGTTCGCGCTCGACACCCTCCAGGAGACGCGCGAGGCGTGCGGCGGCGCGGGCTTCCTCACGGAGAACCGCATCACGAGCCTGCACGCCGACCTCGACGTCTACGCGACGTTCGAGGGCGACAACACGGTGCTGCTCCAGCTCGTCGCGAAGCGACTGCTCGCCGACTACGGCAAGCAGTTCAAGGGCATCACGCCGGGGCAGATGGCGCGCGTCGTCGTCGAGCGCGCCGGTGACATGGCCCTGCACCGCACGCCGCTGAAGCGCGCGGCGCAGGCGCTCGCCGACGTGGGCGACCCGCGTCGTGCGGCGGGTCACCTGCGCGACCCGGAGACGCAGCGCGAGCTGCTCACGGACCGCGTCGAGACGATGGTCGCGGAGGTCGCGCAGGCGCTGCGCCCCGCGCAGAAGGCGGACCCGGAGACGGCGGCGAACCTGTTCAACGCCCACCAGGTCGAGCTCGTCGAGGCGGCCCGCGCGCACGCGGAGCTGCTGCGGTGGGAGGCGTTCACGCAGGCCCTGTCGACGGTCGAGGACGCCGGCACCCGCGAGGTGCTCACGACGGTGCGCGACCTGTTCGGTCTCAGCCTCGTGGAGCGTCACCTCGCCTGGTACCTGCTCAACGGGCGCCTGTCGGCGCAGCGCGCCCGCACGGTGACGAGCTACCTCGACCGCCTGATCGACCGGCTGCGCCCGCACGCGCAGGACCTCGTCGACGCGTGGGGCTACGGTCCGGAGCACCTGCGCGCGAAGATCGCGTCGGGCGCGGAGAAGGAGCGCCAGGACGAGGCGCGCGACTACTACCGGCGGCTGCGCGCGAGCGGCGACCAGCCGGTCAGCGAGAAGTCGCTGCGCAAGGCCGAGAAGGCCTCGAAGGGCTCGTCGGTGGCCACCCGCCACTGACGCCGCGCGCCGGGCGCCCGCCTCGACCTGAGGTGGCCGCCCGGTGCGCGACCCACTCCTCGACCACGCACGGCGGAGCGGTACCGCCGGTCGAGGGTCCTCCCGGGCGCCGTGACGACCACCAGCCGTCACGGCGCCCGTCGGCGTCCCGCACCCTGTCCCGCCGAGCACGAGGTTGCTGTTGTTCTCGCCCGTATAACGGCATCAGGCTCGTGTTCGCGGGCGAGGAGGCTCGTGGTCGGCAGGCGGGCCGGGCCGGGCGGGTCGCGTGCGGGTCAGGTCGGGTTGCAGCGGGCGGCGACCACGGCGACGAGCCCGACGTCGGGTCTCCACGGCTCGAGGTTCCACGTCGCCTTGTCGGGCGCGCCGAGGGCGTGGCAGACCAGCTGGTCGTGCATGCCGGGCGTCCCGGCCTCGGGCTCCGCCGCCACGAGCGCCTCCCACAGCACCGCGCGTCCCGCGACTCCGGCGGACCGCGCCCACGCCGTCGGGTCGACGGCGAGCGACCGCCCGCCCTCGTTCTCGCCCCACTCGGCGGAGCGCAGCGGGTCGGTGCCGAGCGTCGTCGTCACGGTGACGGTCCCCGTGCCCTCCTCGGTCTCCGTGCCCTTCGTGGTCCCCGTGCCCGACGTCGCGCCCTCCTCGGCCGGGTCGGTCGCCCGGTCCGGGGTGCGGATCTCGACGCGTCGCGCGTCCACGACGACGAGCCGCGCGTCCCCGGCGCGTGTGCCGGTGCCGGTGGCGCGCGGGGCGGTGAGCCCACCCACGGGCGACCCCGCGGCGTCGAGCACGGTGACGGTCCCGTCGGTGTTCGCGAGGAAGGTCACGTCGTCGGAGAGCCGGAGGCCGACGGAGCCGCTGCCGCCCCCGACGGTCAGGGTCGTCGCCCCCTCGCCGTCGGGGTCGAGCCGCACGCCGGCGTCCGGCGGGGAGACGACCTCGATCTCCACGTCGCCGGAGGACAGCACGACCGGCGGTGCGGCCGGGTCGGGGGTGGTCGGGCCGTCGCCGGTCCCGTCCTCCTGCGCAGGGTCTCGGGCAGCGTCCGAGGGGGCGTGCGTCTCCGTGCCGGTGGCCGTGCCGCTCGGGCTTGGCGCCGACGTGCACGCCGCCGTCGCGAGCACGGCGAGGACCACGGACCCCGCGGCGACGCGGGTCAGCACGCGATCACAGGCGCTCGAGTGCGGCCACGACGTCGAGGAGGCCGGCCCAGCGGCGCGCGGTGTCGGCGCGAAGGTCCATGCGCTCATCATGGGGCCTCGCGGGCGCGTGCGACAGGTCGTCAGCGCTCGTCGACGTCGTCGTCGAGGCGCGAGACGTCGGTGAAGGCGATCTGCCGCTTGCGGACGGCACGGTTCCACAGCCAGGTGAGGAAGGAGAGCACGACGCCGAGCCCGACGAGCGCACCGGCGATGACGTACTGCTCCTGCTGCTCGGCGCTGCGTGCCCACGGGCCGGCGAGGTAGCCGCACGTGACGGCGCCGAGCACGGCGAGGGGGGTGCGGGTCCGGAAGTGCTCGTGGTCGACGGGTCGGCGGCGCAGCACGAGCAGCGCGACGTTGACGACGGTGAACACGACGAGCAGCAGCAGGGACGTCGTCCCGCCGAGCAGCGCGACGGCGTTCGCGCCGCCCTCGGTCGCGGACTGCCGCACGACGTACGTGATGAGGCCGAACGCGATGGCCGTCGTCACGACGATCGAGACCCACGGGGTGCGGCGGAAGGGGTGCACCTGCCCGAACGCGCGGGGGAGCACGCCCTGGTTCGCCATGCCGTAGAGCAGGCGGGACGCCATGAGCATGTTGATGAGGGCGGAGTTCGCGACGGCGAACATGCCGATGAACGGGAAGATGGTCGCGAAGGGCAGGTTCGGCGCGCCGACGGCGACGACCTGGGTGAGCGCGGAGCCCTTCGACTCGTCGACGAGGTCGCCGACGGGGACGAGCGCGACGGCGGTGACGGCGACGAGCACGTAGATGACACCGGTGATGGACAGCCCGGTGAGCATCATGCGGGGGAAGTCGCGCACGGGGTTCGTGCACTCCTCGGCCATGTTCACGGAGTCCTCGAACCCGACCATGGCGAAGAACGCGAGGGTCGTCGCGGCGGTGACGGCGAGGAACACGCTCTTGTCGTCGGCGGACTCGAACACGACGACGCGCGAGAAGTCGGCCCTGCCCTGCGTCGCGGCCCACAGGCCCACGAAGATCACGAGGAGCAGGCCGGACAGCTCGACGAGGGACAGCACGACGTTGGCGCGCACGCTCTCGCCGACGCCACGGAAGTTGACGAGCGCGACGAGCGCCATGAACCCGAGCGCGATCCACAGGCGTCCGGCGCCCCCGACGTCGAGGTCGAGGCCGAACCCGTCGGACACGAACCCGGCGAACGCGTTGGACGCCGTCGACGCGGAGGTGATGCCCGAGCTCATGACCATGAACGCGACGACGAACGTGAGCAGGTGGATGCCGAACGCCTTGTGCGTGTAGAGGGCGGCGCCCGCGGCGCTCGGGTACTTGGTGACGAGCTCGAGGTAGGAGAAAGCGGTGATCGTCGCGACGACGAAGGCGAGCAGGAACGGCAGCCACGCCGCCCCGCCCACCTCGCCCGCGACCTGACCGGTGAGGGCGTAGACGCCCGTGCCGAGGATGTCCCCGACGATGAACAGCAGGAGGAGCTTGGGGCCCATGACGCGGCGCAGCTCGGGCCGCCCGTCGCGCTCGGTGGTCGTGCCGGCGTCCTCGGTCATGACGGCCCCCTCGCGCTCACGGACGTCCTGGACCTCCATTGGACCGCGCCGGGGTCCTGGCCGCCACGGCGATCCGGGGCGTGTCGCGGCGCAGCACGCCGGTGGTGATCGCGACGCCCAGGAGGAGCACGACGCCGCCGGTCGCCTCGGCCGGGTTCGGCACCTCACCGAGCACGAGCCACGCGGCGAGGATCCCGACGGGAGGGACGAGCATCGTGAAGGGCACGACCGCCGACGCCGGGTAGCGCGCGAGCAGCCCGTTCCAGACGCCGTACCCGACGAGGCTCGCGAGCCACGCCGTGTACAGCGTGGACAGCACGGGGGCGAGCGTCAGGTGGGTGAGGGCGTGCCCGACGGCGTCCGGCCCGTCGACCCAGAGCGACAGCCCGAGCAGGGGGACCGGCACGACGAGCGCGGACCAGACGGTCATCGACAGCCCGTCCGCCCACGCGGGCGCACCGCGCCGCCCCCGCGAGGGAGCACCCCGGTCGCGCGAGGTAGAACGCTGGTCACGCGAGGTAGAACGCTGGTCACGCGAGGTAGAACGCTGGTCCCGCGAGGTAGAACGCTGGTCCCGCGAGGTAGTACTCCGGTCACGCCTGCCCGCCCGGCGCGCGACGACGTTCCCGACCGCCCACGACGACGCGGCGGCGAGGGTGAGCAGGAAGGCGAGCGCCGGCGTCGTCTCGCTGCGGCCGAGACCGACGACGAGGAGGCCGAGCGCCCCGACGACGACCCCGACGACCTGGCGGCGTGTCGGCGACTCGCGCAGGGACAGGGCGGCGAAGAGGACGGTGAGGCCGACCTGCGCCTGGAGGACGAGGGAGGCGAGGCCGGGCGGCATGCCGAGGGACAGCGCCGTGTAGAGCAGGCCGAACTGGCCGAGGCTCATGAACAGGCCGACGAGCAGGACGTCGCGCCACCGGGCGGTGGGGCGCGGGACGAGGAAGATCGCGGGGACGAGCACGACGGCGAACCGCAGGGCGACGAAGAGCGTGGGCGGCAGGTCGCCGAGGCCGAGGTCGATGACGACGAAGTTCGCTCCCCAGAGCACGGCGACGAGGGTCGCGAGGAGGGAGGGGCGCAGGGGCATGCGGTCAGCGTGCCCCCGCCCGATCGTGCACGTCCAGCGAACGATCATGACGAGTTCCCGGAAGCGTGGCTGCACGGTACCGTCGAGGGATGATCGACCTCGCCGCCGTGGACGCGCTCGTCGCCGTCGACCGCACCGGCACCGTGCACGCCGCCGCCCGCGACCTGGGGTACACGCCGTCGGCCGTGTCGCAGCAGGTCAAGCGGCTGGAACGCGAGCTCGGGGTGCGCCTGCTCGACCGGGCCGGACGCGGCGTCGTCCTCACCGCCGCGGGGCGCCGCGTCGTCGACGAGGGCCGCGTCCTGCGCGAGCAGGTCGAGGCGCTGCGCGCGCGCCTGCACGACGCCGGGGCCCGCCCCACCGGCACCGTGCGCCTCGGGACGTTCTCCACCGCGGCGCGCGGCGTCGTCGCCCCGCTGCTCGCCGGGGTCCGCGCGGACGAGCCGGACCTGCGCGTCGTCGTGCAGGAGCTCGAGCCCTGGGACGCGGTGGCCGCCGTCGCCGCGGGCACCCTCGACCTCGCGCTCGTGCACCACTGGGAGGGTGTGGGGATCTCGCTGCCGCCCGCCCTGCGCAGCGAGGAGCTGTTCCGCGACGAGGCGGACGTGCTCGTGCACCGGTCGAGCCCGCTCGCCGCCCGCGAGACCCTGACGCCCGCGGACCTCCTCGACGAGACGTGGGTCTGCACGCCCGACGGCACGATCTGCTACGAGTGGTTCTGCCACATGTTCGCCCGCGAGCCCCGCGTGCCGCGCATCGACTACCGGTGCCTGGAGTTCGCGTCGCAGGTCGAGCTCGTCCGGCACGGGCTCGCCGTGGCGCTCGTCCCGCGCCTCGGCCGCGGACCGCTGCCCGCCGACGTCGCCGCCGTCCCGGTGCGCGAGCCCGTCCCCACGCGGCCCGTGACCGTCGTGTGGCGCGCGACGATGTCCGACGCGCCCGCGGTGCGGTTCCTGCGGGAGCGGCTGCGCGACGTCGTGCCCTGACGGTGCCGGAACTCCGACCGGGCCCGGGCCGTTGGGCACCAGGAGACCTCGACGCACGACCCGCGCGCTGCCGAGAACCGGACGCCGCGCCCCGACGAGAAGGGCACCGATGACCGCGGACACCCCGACCGCCCGACGCACCCCCGACCCCACGGCCGTCGCGGTCGCCGGGGCGATGACCCTCGCCTGGTACGCCGTGCCCGACGTCGCCCGCCGCCGGGGCGTGCGCGCCCTGCTCAAGTCGGTGGTCGGCGTGGCCGGTGCGGTCGCCACGGTGACCGCGACGCGCGACGGTCGCGACCTGCAGGACGCGGTGCGCACCCTGCGGGACACGGCCCGCGCGGCCGCCGACGGCACCCTCCCCACGGACGGGGAGGCGTCCGACGGGACGCCCGACGACGGCCCGCGCGAGGACAACGCCTACGTCCCCGCCGTCGACGACGCCCCGTTCCCCGTCCCGCCGGCGGTGCTCGCCGCCGCGAGCGTCGGGGCGGTCGCGCTGAGCGCGGCTCTCGTCGTCGCGGGGGAGAAGTGGGCGTACCGCCGCGGCGAGAGGCTGCGCGAGCGCGGCGTGCGCCTGCCGCACACCCGTGTCGGCGTCGCGATGGCCGGGGTCGCCGTGGCGCTCGCGGTCGCCGAGCCCTTCCTGTGGAAGGGTGAGGACACCGAGCCGACGGCCTGACGCCGGCTCCCGTCGGGGCCCGAGGGCCGGAGGGAGGCGCCGTGCTCGTCGTCGGGCTGGTGCTCGCGGGGGTCGCCGCGGCGGTCCACGTCTGGATCTTCGTCATGGAGTCGCTCACGTGGACGAGCGCGCGCACGCGCGCGACGTTCGGGACCACCCGCGAGCAGGCCGAGCAGACGAGGGAGCTCGCGTTCAACCAGGGGTTCTACAACCTCTTCCTCGCCGTCCTCGTCCTGCTCGGGATCGTCCTGCACGCGGCGGGGTGGACGACGGCGGGCGCGACCCTCGTGCTCGCGGGGACCGGGTGCATGGTCGCGGCGGGTGCCGTGCTGCTCGTGTCGTCGCCGTCGAAGGCGCGGGCGGCGCTCGTGCAGCTCGTCCCTCCGCTCCTCGGCGCGGTCGGCGTCGTCGTGGGCCTGGTGTCCTGAGCCTCGGGCGGCAGCCGACCGGTCGGCGAACCGCCGGTAGACTGGCCGCGCGCCGTCGTGCGCTCCCCGTCAGCGTCCACCCGAGGGAACCGATGACCGCCCCCGCACCCCAGGCCTCCGCACGCCCTGCTGCTCCCAGCGCCGCTCGACCGACGTTGGACACGGTCGAGCAGGCCGCAGCCACCCCCGACGAGGTCCAGCCGTTCGCCGAGCTCGGCCTCAAGCCCGACGAGTACCAGCGCATCCGCGACATCCTCGGGCGCCGCCCGACGGCCGCGGAGCTCGCCATGTACTCCGTGATGTGGTCCGAGCACTGCTCCTACAAGTCGTCCAAGGTGCACCTGTCGTCGTTCGGCAGGGCCACGACCGACGAGATGAAGGAGCACCTGCTCGTCGGCATCGGCGAGAACGCGGGTGTCGTCGACATCGGCGACGGCTGGGCCGTGACGTTCAAGGTCGAGTCGCACAACCACCCGTCGTTCGTCGAGCCCTACCAGGGCGCCGCGACGGGCGTCGGCGGCATCGTCCGCGACATCATCTCGATGGGCGCGCGCCCGGTCGCCGTCATGGACCAGCTCCGCTTCGGCGCGGTCGACCACCCGGACACGGCCCGCGTGGTCCACGGCGTGGTGTCGGGCGTCGGCGGCTACGGCAACTCGCTCGGCCTGCCGAACATCGGCGGCGAGCTCGTGTTCGACCCGTCGTACCAGGGCAACCCGCTCGTCAACGCGCTGTGCCTCGGCGTGCTGCGCCACGAGGACATCCACCTCGCCAACGCCTCGGGCGTGGGCAACAAGGTCGTCCTGTTCGGTGCGCGCACGGGCGGCGACGGCATCGGCGGCGCCTCGATCCTCGCGTCGGAGACGTTCGAGGACGGCGTCCCCGCGAAGCGCCCGAGCGTGCAGGTGGGCGACCCCTTCATGGAGAAGGTGCTCATCGAGTGCTGCCTCGAGCTCTACGCGGCGAAGGTCGTCGAGGGCATCCAGGACCTCGGTGCCGCGGGCATCTCCTGCGCGACGTCGGAGCTCGCCTCCAACGGCGACGGCGGCATGCACGTGTGGCTCGACGACGTCCTGCTGCGCGACCCCACGCTCAACGCGGGCGAGATCCTCATGTCGGAGTCGCAGGAGCGCATGATGGCGGTCGTCGCGCCGGACAAGCTCGACGCGTTCCTCGCGATCACCGGGAAGTGGGACGTCGAGACGGCCGTCATCGGCGAGGTCAACGACTCCGGCCGCCTGACGATCGACCACCACGGGCAGCGCATCGTCGACGTCGACCCGCGCACGGTCGCGCACGAGGGCCCGGTGTACCACCGGCCGTACGCGCGCCCGACGTGGCAGGACGGGCTGAACGCGGACACCGTCTCGGGGCCCGACGGCGCGGCTCGCCTCGCCCGTCCGGAGACCGGCGACGACCTGCGCGCCACGGCGCTGCGCCTGCTCGCCTCGCCGAACCTCGCGTCGAAGGAGTGGGTGACGAACCAGTACGACCGGTTCGTCCAGGGCAACACGGCTCTCGCCCAGCCCGACGACTCGGGTGTCGTGCGCGTCGACGAGACGACGGGCCTCGGGGTCGCGCTCGCGACGGACGCGAACGGCCGGTACGGCAAGCTCGACCCGCGCACGGGCGCCCAGCTCGCGCTCGCCGAGGCGTACCGCAACGTCGCGACGACGGGCGCTCGCCCGCTCGCCGTGACGGACTGCCTGAACTTCGGCTCGCCGGAGGACCCGGACTCGATGTGGCAGCTCGTCGAGGCGATCGAGGGCCTCGCGGACGCGTGCCGCGAGCTCGGCACGCCCGTCACGGGCGGCAACGTCTCGCTCTACAACGGCACGGGCGAGCCCGGGCAGATCGACTCGTCGATCCACCCGACCCCCGTCGTGGGCGTCCTGGGCGTGCTCGACGACGTCGCGCACGCCACGCCCTCGGGCTGGCGCGAGACCGGCGAGGCCATCTACCTGCTGGGCACCACGCGCGGCGAGCTCGACGGGTCGGCCTGGGCCGACGTCGAGCACGGCCACCTCGGCGGTGTCCCGCCGCGCGTCGACCTCGCGGCCGAGAAGGCGCTCGCCGGGGTGCTGGTCAACGCGAGCCGCGACGACCTCGTCTCCGCGGCGCACGACCTGTCCGAGGGCGGCCTCGTCCAGGGCCTGCTCGAGGCGTCGCTGCGGTTCGGGGTCGGCGCGAGCGTGTCGCTCGACGCGATCACCGAGCGCGACGGCGTCACGCCGTTCGAGGCGCTGTTCTCCGAGTCGACGGCGCGTGCGCTGGTCTCCGTGCCGCGGGGTGAAGAGAGCAAGCTCGTCGACGCGTGCGTGGCGCGCGGCGTCCCGGTCGTGAAGATCGGCGAGACGGGCACGGACCCCGCCGCCGCGGCGGACGCGGGCGAGACGCTCGACGTCGTCGGGTTGTTCACGATCCCGCTGGCCGAGGCCGACGAGGCCTTCCGCGGGACGCTGCCGCGCATCTTCGGCTGACATCGTGGGCTGACCGGCCGCCGAGCACGAGGTTGATGTCGTCAAGAGGCCCAGAACGACATCGACCTCGTGCTCGGCGGTCGCCGTGCGCGGGTTTCGTGGAGGTCGGCGGGCGACGTGGTGCGGGGCGTGGCTCGGCGACCGCGCGCGCTGGGAGAGTCCGGGCATGACCTCGACGGCCACCGCGCTCCCGCCCGCCCGCGTCGCCACCCGTCGTCGCCCGGGCGGCCCGGTGCTCGGGGTCGTGCTGGGCCTGGCGACGGCGGCCGTCGTCGCGATGACGCTCGTGCGCCTCGTGCCGTTCGACGCGGCCGTGCCGTTCGCGCAGCTCGTGGGGCTCACGCCCTGGGTCGCGGGCGCGGCCGCGCTGCTGCTGGTCGTGGTGCTGCTCGCGCGGCGTCGGGCCCTCGCGCTGCTCGTGGCGGCGTGCGTCGTCGGGCAGGCGCTGTGGGTCGTGCCGTTCTTCGTCCCCGAGGAGCGCGCGCCCGCGACCGGGTCCGCGCCGCTGCGGGTGCTCGGCGCCAACGCCTGGCTCGGGCAGGCCGACGCCCGGCAGGTCGTGGACCTCGTCCGCGCGGAGGACGTGCAGGTGCTCGCCGTCGTCGAGCTCACCGCGGACTTCCGCGAGCGCCTCGTGGCGGAGGGGCTGGAGGAGGTCCTGCCGCACCACGTGGACGACAAGGCGGGCAACGGGTCGGAGGGCAGCGGGCTGTGGAGCGCGCTGCCGCTGACCGACGTGGACCTGACGCCGTTCTCGACGTTCGCGATGCCGTCCGCGACGGTCGAGCTCGACGGGCGCCCGGTGCGGGTCACGGCCGTCCACCCGGTGCCGCCGCTGCTGCGGACCACGTCGACGTGGCACGACGAGCTGCTGCGCCTGGGTGCGAGGGCGCGCGCCGACGCGCAGCCGCAGGTCCTCGTGGGGGACTTCAACGCCACCTACGACCACGCGTCGTTCCGGGCGCTGCTGGGCGACCGCTTCCAGGACGCGACGCGCAGCGCGGGGCATGGGCTCAACCTCTCGTGGTCCGCGCGGCCCGGCACGCCCGACCTGCTGGACCTCGACCACGTGGTGACGGACCGGGAGAACGTCGTGACCGACGTCGGCTCGGTCGCGGTGCGGGGGAGCGACCACCGGGCGATCCTCGCGACCGTGCACGTGCCGCGGCCCTGACGACTCCCTGGGCCGGGCGGCGGGTCGGTGCCTAGACTGGGAGGGTCCCTGGGCGCGGGACCCGTGGGGCGTGCGAGGTCGCTGACGATGACGTGGCAGCTCCTGTTCTGGTGCGCGACGGCGTGCACGACGGTCGCCGTCGTCCGGGTGCTGCTGCGCCACCGGCCGGACGTGGTGGCGGCCCTGCGCGCGGCGGTGCCGCGTCGTCGCCGGGTCGGGCCCCCGGACCCGCTGCGGACGCTCGCGCTGCAGGTGCGGCTCACGGAGCTCGCGGCGGAGATGCGGCGCATCGAGGCGGACCCGGACGTGTACGCGCGCGCCCACCACTACCTGGCCGTGCAGGGCGCGTACGACGCGCTGCTGCGGGAGGCGTGCCGCCTGACGGGCCTGCCGGTCGAGGACGCGCCGCTGCGCGCGGGGCTGCGGGCGCACGACGACGAGCGGTTGCGCGAGGAGCTCGAGCTCAGCGCGCGCGGCTGGAGCTGGTGACCGCTGCGGGCGGCCCGCGCGTCGTGTGACGGGGGCGACACGTGATCCGCGGAACACCCGGCCCGAGGGTTTCCGGTACAGGCGTACAGTCGGCAGTTCTGTCCGTCGCACCGAGGAGAACCCATGGACAGCCGCCTGCAGACCGTGTTCGACGACGTCCTGCGTCGCAACCCCGGCGAGCTCGAGTTCCACCAGGCCGTCCGGGAGGTGTTCGACTCCCTCGCGCCCGTCCTCGCCAAGCACCCGCGCTACGTCGAGGCCGCCGTCCTGGAGCGCCTGTGCGAGCCCGAGCGGCAGGTCGTGTTCCGCGTGCCGTGGGTCGACGACGCGGGGCGCGTGCGGATCAACCGCGGCTTCCGGGTCGAGTTCTCCTCCGCGCTCGGGCCCTACAAGGGCGGGCTGCGCTTCCACCCGTCCGTGTACCTCGGGATCGTCAAGTTCCTCGGGTTCGAGCAGGTGTTCAAGAACTCGCTCACCGGCATGCCGCTCGGCGGCGGCAAGGGCGGCTCCGACTTCGACCCGCGGGGACGCTCCGAGGGCGAGGTCATGCGGTTCTGCCAGTCCTTCATGACCGAGCTCTACCGGCACCTCGGCGAGCACACCGACGTCCCCGCGGGCGACACGGGCGTCGGCGGACGGGAGATCGGGTACCTGTTCGGCCAGTACAAGCGCATCACGAACCGCTACGAGTCGGGCGTGCTCACCGGCAAGGGGCTCACGTGGGGCGGGTCGCTCGTGCGGACCGAGGCCACGGGGTACGGCACCGTGCTGTTCGCCGAGCGGATGCTCGGCACGCGCGGCGAGGGGCTCGACGGGCGGCGGGTGGTCGTCTCCGGCTCCGGCAACGTCGCCACCCACGCGATCGCGAAGGCGCAGGCGCTCGGCGCGCACGTCGTGACCTTCTCCGACTCGTCCGGGTACGTGGTCGACGAGGCGGGCGTGGACCTCGACCTGCTGCGCCACGTCAAGGAGGTCGAGCGGGGCCGGGTCGCCGACTACGCGGCACGCCGACCCGGCGCCCGCGTCGTCACCGACGGCAGCGTCTGGGCCGTCCCGGCGGACGTCGCCCTGCCGTGCGCGACCCAGAACGAGCTCGACGAGCAGGCCGCGAAGCAGCTCGTCGCCCACGGCGTGGTCGCCGTGGCCGAGGGGGCCAACATGCCGACGACGCCCGCCGCCGTCGCGCTCCTGCAGGACGCGGGCGTGCTGGTCGCCCCGGGCAAGGCGGCGAACGCGGGCGGGGTCGCGACGTCGGCCCTGGAGATGCAGCAGAACGCCTCGCGGGACTCGTGGTCGTTCGAGCACACCGAGGAGCGGCTCGCGCAGACGATGGCCGGGATCCACGACCGGTGCGTCGAGACGGCCGACGAGTACGGCGCGCCGGGCGACTACGTGCTGGGTGCGAACATCGCCGGGTTCACGAAGGTCGCGGACGCGATCATCGCCCTCGGGGTGATCTGAGCGTCGTCTACCCTGACGGGCGGCCGTCGTCCTCGTCGGCCGCACGGCGAGCGACAGGAGCACGAGGTGTCGGCAGGCAGCAGCACGGGGTCCGGTCCGCAGGGGCGCGACGTCGCGCTCGAGATCGCGGTCCAGGACCCGGCAGGCGTCGGTGTCGCGGCGACGGTCGGCGCGCGACGCGTCGAGCTCTGCACCGGACTGGGCGCCACGGGCGGCCTGACGCCGGGCGCGGGGCTCGTGGAGGCCGCGCTGCACGCCTCCGCGGAGGCGGCACGGGCCGCGGGTGCCGGACCGGAGGTGCACGTCCTCGTCCGCCCCCGGCCCGGGGGCTTCGTCTACGCCGCCGACGAGCTCGACGTGCAGGTGCGCGAGGTCCGGGCAGCGGTCGCCGCCGGCGCCCACGGCGTCGTCGTCGGCGCGCTCACCCCGCAGGGCCGGGTCGACGAGGACGCGGTCGCCGCGCTCGTCGCGGCGGCGGGCGACGCCGAGGTCACCTTCCACCGCGCGCTCGACGTGGTCCCCGACGCTCTCGCCGCGCTCGACCGGCTCGCCGCCCTCGGCGTCCGGCGGGTCCTGACGTCCGGCGGGGCGCCGCGCAGCATCGACGGCGTGGACCGGCTCGCGCACCTCGCCCGCCACGCCCACGACGTGCTCGACGGGAGCCTCCAGGTCATGGCGGGCGGCGGCGTGCGGGTCGAGGACGTCCCCGCGCTCGTCGCGGCCGGGGTGGACGCGGTCCACCTCTCCGCCAAGCGGGTCGTGACCGACGACGCCGGGCCGGGCGGGGGCGGGGACGCCGGCTACGAGGTCACCGACCCCGGCGTCGCCGCGGCCGCGCGTGCGGCGCTGGACGCCGCGCGGGGACCCGAGTCCTGACACCACGACGACACCGCACGACCTAGGGGGAAGCACGATGTTCGACCTGACCAGTCCCGTCCCGTTCGTCCTGGGCACGCTGCCCTTCGGCTCGCGGGTCGACCGCGCGACGTCGTACGCGGTGCTGGACCGCTTCCGGGAGGCCGGCGGGCAGCACCTGGACACGGCGAACAACTACGTCCAGTGGGAGGACGGTGCCAGCGGGGACGAGAGCGAGGACCTGCTGGCCCGGTGGTTCGCCGACCGGCCGGGCGCCCGCGACGGGACGGTGCTCGCCACGAAGGTCGGTGCCCGCAGCGACCCGGCACGGCCCGGAGGGTGCCCGGCCGACATGGAGGGCCTGTCGCGCCCGGCGGTCCGGCGTGCGGTCGAGGGCAGCCTGCGCCGGCTGGGCACGGACCGCGTCGACCTGCTGTACGCGCACGTGACGGACCCGGCGACGCCGGTGCGCGAGACCGTCTCCGCCCTCGCCGAGGTGGTGGACGAGGGCCTGGTCGGTGCGCTGGGCTGCAGCAACCACGACCTGGGCACCCTGCGCGCCGCGCACCGGGCGGCCGACGAGCTCGGCGTCCCGGGGTACACCGCCGTGCAGCAGCGCTTCACGTACCTGCGGCCGGCGGAGGGCACGGACTTCGGCGTGCAACGGCTCGCCGGGGCCGACCTGCTGGACCACCTGGGGCGACGACCCGGCTGCACGGCGCTCGGGTACTCGCCGCTGCTCTCGGGCGCCTACGCGTCCCGCGACCGGCTGCCGGACGCGTACCGCGGCCCGCGGTCCGACGCGGCGCTGCGTGTGCTGGACCAGGTGGCGGACGAGCACGGCGTGGGGCCGGTGCAGGTGGTCCTGGCCTGGATGGTCCGGCGGGCGCGGCCCGTGGTCCCGGTGGTGGGGGTCAGCACCGTCGCGCAGCTCGACGAGTGCCTGGGCGCGGCGGCGCTGCGCCTGGACGAGGACCAGCTCGCGCGGCTCGACGACGCGCACCAGGGCTGACGCCGGACCGCCCGGCAGAGCGGGACGACGGTCTGCGTGTCGTCTCGTCACCCCGCGCCGACGTGAGAGAAATCTCAGTTAGGTAACTTTCCTGTCGTATCGACCGGAAGACGGTTCCTCATTAGTTAGTGTTCCTGCCACACGCCCTCCGGGGGCGCACGACGAACGACGCGAGGGCGCGTCGTCCCTGCGAAAGGACCGAAGATGATTCGACGCACGACGCGCAAGCGTCTGCTCACGGCGGCGGCGCTCGTGACCGGCGTGTCGCTCCTCGCGGCCGGGTGCACCGGCGGTGGCGGCGAGGGCGAGGGCGACGGCGAGGCCGCGGCCGGCCGGACCCTCAACATCTGGGCCGGGACCCAGACGCCCGTGGTCGCGAACTTCAACCCCTACTCGCCGAACCCGCTGCACGCGGCGAACGGCGCGATCTACGAGCCGCTCTTCTACTACAACAAGGCGCAGGCCAGCGAGCCGGAGCCCCGCCTCGGCCAGACGATGGAGTGGTCCGAGGACGGCCTCGAGCTCACCGTCACGCTGCGCGAGGGCGTCAAGTGGACCGACGGCGAGGACTTCGACGCCGACGACGTCGTGTTCTCCCAGACGAACGCCGCGGCGCAGCGCGACTTCATCGAGTCCGTCGAGGCGCTCGACACCCACACGGTGAAGTGGACGTTCAGCTCGCCGCAGTTCACGTCCGAGGTGCAGCTCCTCGGGACGGCGTTCGTGGTCCCCGAGCACATCTTCGCCGAGGTCGACGACCTCGTGACGTTCACCAACGAGAACCCGGTCGGCACCGGTCCGTTCAAGTTCGACTCGGTGACCGAGGCCGCGTACACGGTCGTCGCGAACGAGGACTACTGGGACGGTGCGCCGAAGCTGGAGAAGGTCCGCTACCTCGGCATCGACCAGAACCAGAGCGCCGAGGACCTCATGACCACGGGCAAGGTCGACTGGACCGCGATGTTCGTCGCCGACCCCGACCGCATCACCGCGGACGGCCGCCTGTCGATGCTCAACACGCCGCAGAACCCGACGACGATCTACAGCTGCGTCTCGGTGGACCTCGGCTGCGAGGGCCCGCAGACCGACGTCGCCGTGCGCCAGGCGCTCAACCTCGCCATGGACCGCACGGAGATCAACGAGAAGGCCTTCGCCGGCCTCTCGGCGACCGCGTCCCCGACGTTCGCCCTGCTCGGGCGCGACGACCGCTGGATCTCGCCCGACGTCGAGGCCGAGTCGCCGCAGAGCGCCGACCCCGAGGCCGCAGCGAAGGTCCTCGAGGACGCCGGCTACACCAAGGGTGCGGACGGCATCTACGAGAAGGACGGCCAGAAGGTCGAGATGGACCTCATCACGGTCGACGGCTGGAACGACTACAACGCCCTCGGCGACCTGTTCGTCGAGGACGCGAAGGCCGCGGGCATCGCCCTGACGCACACGAAGGTCTCCCAGCAGGAGATGTCGGACGCGCGCGCCGCGGGCACCTACGAGCTCATGGTCGGCGGCATCACGGGCACCGCGCTCGACGACCCGTTCCAGATCTACCGCCAGTGGATGTCGACGGAGTACACGCTCCCGGTCGGCGAGGTCATGGAGTCGGGCAAGTTCAACTTCGTGCGCTACACCAACCCGAAGCTCGACGCCGCGGTCTCGGCGGCCGCGGCCACCGAGGACGAGGCGGCCAAGCAGGAGCAGTACGCGATCATCCAGGAGGAGATCGCTCGTGACCTGCCCTACATCCCCGTCGTCGTGAACGCGACGCAGACCTTCATGGACACGAAGGACTTCACGGGCTGGCCCACGGAGGACGACCTCTATGCCTTCCCGCCCTCGTGGGAGAACGTCGCGAACGGCATCGTGCTCTCGAAGCTCGAGCCCAAGAGCTGATGCTCACGCGCCGAGGAGGAGGACCGGGGAACGAGAGGCACAGGCACGCATCATGAGGTACTACGTCCGGCGGATCACGTTCTACGTGATCACCCTCTGGGCAGCGGTCTCGCTGAACTTCCTCATCCCGAAGCTCATGCCTGGTGACCCCAAGCAGATCTTCATCGACCGGCTGATGCGACGGGGCGGCGAGATGACGCCCCAGATGCAGAACAGTGTCGACCTCCTCTTCGGCGCGGACGACGACGCCACCCTCTGGCAGCAGTACCTCGCGTACTGGGGCCGACTCTTCCAGGGCGAGCTCGGCGTCTCCATCACGTACTACCCCCAGCCCGTCGTCGAGCTGATCGGCCAGGCACTGCCCTGGACGGTGGGCCTCGTCGGTCTCGCGACGATCATCTCGTTCGCGCTCGGCGTCGGGCTGGGGGCCTGGGCCGGCTGGAAGCGCGGCACCTGGGTGGACAGCATCATCCCGGCGTCCACGCTCCTCCAGGCCGTCCCGTACTTCTGGCTCGCTCTCATCCTCGTGTCGGTGTTCTCGGTCTCGACGGGATGGTTCCCGCGGATCGGCAACTACGACATCTTCGGGTTCGACAACGGTCCGGAGTGGTCGTGGGCCTTCGTCGGGTCCGTGATCTACCACGGCTTCCTGCCGGCGCTGACGATCGTCCTGTCGTCCGTCGGCGGATGGCTCCTCGGGATGCGCAACATGATGGTGTCCACGCTGTCCGAGGACTACGTCGTCACGGCCGAGGCCAAGGGCCTGCGGCGCATGCGGGTGGCCCTGACGTACGCGACGCGCAACGCGGCGCTCCCGTCGTTCGCCGGCTTCGGCGTCGCGCTCGGGTTCGTCGTCGCCGGGTCCGTGGTCATGGAGCAGGTGTTCAGCTACCCGGGTCTCGGCAAGCTGCTGTTCAACGCGGTCCAGGCGAGCGACTTCGCCCTCATGCAGGGCACGTTCCTCGTCATCACCGTCGCGGTGCTGGCGGCGAACTTCCTCATGGACATCATCTACGGCTTCATCGACCCGAGGGCGCGCGCCAATGTCTGACAACTCCCGCGACACGGAAGTCGTGACCCCCGCCGCCGACGCCGCGCCGGCCGCCACGGTCGTCGTGGACGGTCTCCCGCCCGCCACCACGACGAAGGGGATCGTCCCCGACGTCCGCGACACCCCGGCGATGCAGGACCAGGGCGCACCGCCCGCCCCGCCCCGTCGCGGGCTGCGCGCGATGCTGCCGCGCCGTTCCGGCAAGCTCACCGCGGGCATCGCCCTCGTGGTCGGCATCCTGCTCTTCACGTTCGTCGCGCCGTTCTTCACGCAGGACCCGCGCTCGTCGGACAACGAGCGCTTCCTCCCGCCGAGCGCCGAGCACCTGCTCGGCACCAACCACATCGGCGTCGACATCTTCGCCCAGGTCGCCTACGGCGGACAGGGCTCGCTCATGGTCGGGCTCATCGCCGGGTCGATCGCGCTCGTGATGTCGATCCTCTTCGGCATCGTCGCGGGCTACCGCGGCCGGTTCACGGACGAGGCGCTCTCGCTCGTCACGAACGTCATGCTGGTCATCCCCGGTCTGCCGCTCATCATCGTCATCTCGGCCTACCTGCAGACCCGTTCGCTCGTCGTCGTCGCGGTCATCCTCGGCCTGACGGCCTGGCCGGGCGCGGCGATCGTGCTCCGCATGCAGGCGAAGTCGCTGCGCAGCCGGGACTACGTCTCGGCGGCGCGCGTCGCGGGGGAGAAGACGCCGCGCATCATCCTCGTCGAGATCTTCCCCAACCTGCTGCCGCTGCTCACCGCGCAGTTCCTCGGGGCCGTGCTGCTCGCCATCCTCGGCGAGGCGGGCCTGTCGTTCCTCGGCCTCGGCCCGTCCGGGTCGATCACGTGGGGGACGATCCTCAACCAGGCGAGCGCCAACAACGCCCTGAGCCTCGGCATGTGGTGGTGGTTCGTGCCACCGGGCCTGCTCATCGCACTGTTCGGGTGCGGCCTCGCGCTCATCAACTTCAGCCTCGACGAGATCATCAACCCGCGCCTGCGTCTCGCGCCCGCCGCCGTCAAGAGCGTGCGCAAGGCGCGCAAGGCAGGCCTGGGCGTCGAGACCGACGCGCACGGCGCGCCGACCACCGAGGCGGCCCCGCGCACCGACGGGGACGACGACGCGAAGGAGACGGTGGACGCATGACCGCCACCACGCCGGCCACGACACCGCCGACGGCCACCGGGCCGCTGACGAGCGCGAGCCACGACGCCTACCTCGTGGGCAAGGAGCCCGTCCTCACCGCGCACGACGTCTCGATCGACTACGAGGTCGAGCCGGTCGTCCACGCCGTCAAGGGCGTCTCCCTCACGCTGCACAGAGGCGAGATCCTCGGCCTCGCGGGCGAGTCGGGCTGCGGCAAGACGACCCTCGCGTACGGGCTGAACCGGCTGCTCAAGCCGCCCGCGCTCCTCACCAGCGGGACCGTCACGTTCCACGACCAGGGCGGCGACGACATCGACGTCGTGGCGCTGTCGGGGGACGCGCTGCGGGCGTTCCGCTGGGACAAGGTCTCGATGGTGTTCCAGGGCGCGATGAACTCGCTCAACCCGGTCATCAGCGTCCGCGACCAGCTCGGCGACGTCCTCAAGACGCACCGTCCCGGGATGAGCCGCGCCGAGCGCGCGGTGCGCTCCGCCGAGCTCCTCGAGCTCGTGGGCGTCGACCCGGTGCGCCTCGACAGCTACGCGCACGAGCTCTCCGGGGGCATGCGGCAGCGCGTCATGATCGCCATGGCGCTCGCGCTCAACCCGCAGGTCATGATCATGGACGAGCCGACGACGGCCCTCGACGTCGTCGTCCAGCGCGGCATCCTCCGCGAGATCATGCGCCTGCGCGAGCAGCTCGGGTTCGCGGTCGTGTTCATCACCCACGACCTCCCGCTCCTGCTGGAGATCAGCGACCGCATCGCCGTGATGCTGCGCGGCGAGATCATCGAGCTCGACACGGCGGAGGCGGTCTACGCGTCCGCGCAGCACCCGTACACGCGCCGTCTGCTCGGGTCGTTCCCGAGCCTCACGGGAGAGCGCGGTGCGTTCGTGCGCACGGGCGAGGGCACCGGAGAGCACCAGGAAGGACCCCACGCATGAGCACCCTCGAGGTCCGCAACCTGGTCAAGGACTTCGCGCTCCGCAAGGGGCTGAAGCGGTCCACGCTGCGCGCCGTGAACGACGTGTCGTTCACGCTGGAGCCCGGCAAGACGATCGCCGTCGTCGGGGAGTCCGGCTCCGGCAAGTCGACCGTGGCGCGGATGATCTCCAAGCTGGAGACGCCGACGTCGGGCCAGATCCTGCTCGACGGCAGGCCGTCCGCCACGCGGGGGCGCGCCCTCGACGCCTACCGGCACGACGTGCAGATGGTGTTCCAGGACCCGTTCGCGTCGCTCAACCCGTTCCACACGGTGGCGCACCACCTGGAGCGTCCGTTGCGCCTGCACAAGGTCGCGCGGGGGCGGGAGGCGATCGACGCCCGGGTGCACGAGCTTCTGGAGCGCGTGAACCTCACCCCCGCACCCGTGTTCGCGGCCAAGCAGCCGCACGAGATGTCCGGCGGACAGCGCCAGCGCGTCGCGATCGCCCGCGCGCTCGCCCCGGGGGCGCGGTTCCTCGTCGCCGACGAGCCCGTGTCGATGCTCGACGTGTCGATCCGCCTCGGCGTGCTCAACCTGCTCGCGCGGCTGCAGCGCGAGGAGAACCTCGGGGTCCTGTACATCACGCACGACCTCGCGACGGCCCGGCACTTCTCGGACGAGATCATCGTCATGTTCCGCGGCAACGTCGTGGAGCGCGGACCGTCGGACCGCGTGATCCTCGACCCGCAGCACGACTACACGAAGCTGCTCCTGGGCGCTGCGCCCAACCCGGAGAACCAGGGTCGTCTGCGCGAGGAGGTGCGTGCCGAGCTCGCCGCGGCCGGCGCCGGCGCGCAGGACGACGCGACGCGCGACCGCTTCGGGACGCGCGACCTCTGAGACGCACCGGCCCCTGCCCCGGGCCGGTGGGCGGGCGTCCGGTTCGCCGGACGCCCGCCATCTTCCCGCGCGCCGGGTGGTGGTGCGTGCGGGGGCGCGGGCCAGGGCCGTCGGACGTCCTGGCCCGCGCGCTCGTCCCGGCGCCAGTAGGGTCGGGACCGTGCCTCGACCCCACGTGCGTCTTGCCGCCACGCCCGACGACGGTGCCGCCGCCCGGTCCGCCCTCGCCGCGCTGCGCCGCGAGATGGAGATCCCCGAGGCGTTCGCGCCGCAGGCTCTCGACGAGGCGCGCGCTGCGGCAGGCTCCTTCGCGGCAGCGATGCCTGTCGGGGACCGCGCGGACCTGCGCGACCTCCCGTTCCTCACCGTCGACCCTCCGGGGTCGATGGACCTCGACCAGGCGCTGCACCTCGAACGGGAGACCGGCGGCGAGGGTGCGTTCGTCGTCCACTACGCCATCGCGGACGTCGGCGCGTTCGTCGAGCCCGGTGGTGCGCTCGACGCCGCCGTCCACGAGCGCGGCACGACGCTCTACGCCCCGGACCACCGCACACCGCTCCACCCCGCCGAGCTGTCGGAGGGCGCCGCAAGCCTCCTGCCGGGCGAGGACCGTCCCGCCGCGGCCTGGCGCATCGTCCTCGACGACCGGGGCGAGATCGTCGGCGCGCAGGTCCGGCGCGCCGTCGTCCGTTCCCGGCAGCGCCTGACCTACGAGGAGGCGCAGCGGCGGATCGACGCCCTCCCGTCCGACGCCGCGCACGTCGAACCCTCGCCCGCCGCCTCGTCCGACGACTCGCCCGACGGTCCGCCCGGCACCTCGTCCGGCACCGTCTCGCCCGACGGGACGCTCGGGCTGCTGCGGACGGTGGGCGAGCTGCGGCTCGCGCGGGAGCGCGAGCGCGGCGGGGTGTCGCTGGAGGTCCCGGAGCAGGAGGTCGTCGTGCGCGACGACGGGTCGTTCGGGCTGGAGTTCCGCGCGACGCTGCCGGTCGAGGCGTGGAACGCGCAGATCTCACTCCTCACGGGGATCGCGGCGGCCGGTCTCATGCGGGCGGGTGGCGTGGGGGTCTTCCGGGCGCTGCCGCCCGCGGACGCGCGTGACGTGGCCCGCCTGCGGCGCACCGCCCGGGCGCTCGGGATCGACTGGCCCCGCGACGTCGAGTACGCCGACCTCGTGCCGACGCTGGACTCGTCGTCGCCCGCGCACGCGGCGTTCCTCAACGAGGCGACGTCGCTGTTCCGGGGGGCGTCGTACGAGGCGTTCGGCGGCACGGGTCAGGAGCCGGGCGTGCCGGACGACGCGGTGCACGCCGCGATCGGCGCGGAGTACGCGCACGTCACGGCCC
Organism: Cellulosimicrobium marinum; assembly: GCF_020551945.1. Taxonomy (GTDB): domain Bacteria; phylum Actinomycetota; class Actinomycetes; order Actinomycetales; family Cellulomonadaceae; genus Cellulosimicrobium; species Cellulosimicrobium marinum. The sequence goes on from NZ_JAJBZH010000001.1 coordinate 284,917, forward strand.
CGCTGCGGCGCCTCGTCGACCGGTACGGCACCGAGGTGTGCCTGGCGCTGTGCGCCGACGAGCCGGTCCCGGACTGGGTGCTGGAGGCGCTTCCCGGGCTGCCGCGGACGATGGCGCGCACGGGGCAGCGGGCCGGGTCGTACGAGCGGGCGATCGTCGACGTCGTCGAGGCCGTGCTGCTGTCCGGGCGCGAGGGCGAGGAGTTCGACGCCGTGGTCGTCGACGTCGAGGACGACGCCGAGCGTGCCCGTCGCGTCGACCGCGAGGGAGGTGCGCAGGACGGTGCGGGCGCGCTGCGTCGCGGGCAGGTGGTCCTCGCGGACCCGGCCGTGCGGGCCCGTGCCGAGGGGGTCGACCTTCCCCTCGGCGAGGCGGTGCGCGCGACGTTGCGGGAGGTCTCCGTGGCCGACCGCCGCGTGCTCTTCACCGTCGACTGAGCACGCCTAGGCTGGGCGCATGCCTGCCCGACGCCGCACCGACCCGTCCGCCGGCCGTCTCGCCCTGGCCGCGTGGCGGGAGGGGACGGCGGAGCGCCGTGACGTCGCGACGGCGGTGCGCTTCACGCTCGAGGAGCTCGCCGACGTCGCGCCGGGGCACGCGGTCGAGGTGCGGGTGCCTCCGGCGGGCGTGGTGCAGGCCGTGGAGGGGCCGCGGCACACGCGGGGGACGCCGCCGGGCGTGGTCGAGACGGACCCGCAGACCTGGCTGGCCCTGGCGTCGGGTGCGACGACCTGGGCGGAGGCGGTCGCCGCGGGGCGGGTGCGGGCGTCGGGGGAGCGGACCGACCTGTCGGCGTACCTGCCGCTGCAGGCGGCGCGGGCGCGCTGAGCGGAACGGCCCGGCGATACCGTCGCGGGTGTTACTGATGCGTAACAGTCGCGGCGATCTCTGGCGGCCCGCGATCCGGAGGGCTAGGTTCCGAGGATGATCGGCCACCGTCCGTGCCGGACGGTCGACGCACGACGACGTGCGACGACGTTCTCGCGGCGGTGACACGGATGCAACCGTGCGTTCATGTGGGTGGGGTGCGATCTCCTGCGGGGGCGGAGAGCCGCGCTGTCCACGACGTGGACCGCGGGCGTCACCGGGCCGTCCGCACGAGATGAAGGAGTCAGCGTGTCCGACCACCAGCACCTGCGGCGACGGAGGGTGGTGGCGAGCGGGCTGACGCTGGCGCTCGCCGTCCCCCTGTCCGTGACCGCGGCCACCGCCGCGAGCGCCGCGCCCGACGGTTCGGGCGTCGTCATCAACGAGGCCTACCTGAGCGGCGGGAGCGCCAACGCCCCGTTCACGAACAAGTTCGTCGAGCTGTACAACCCGACGTCGGCCGACGTCGCGCTCGACGGCTGGTCGGTCCAGTACCGGTCCGCGACCGGCTCGGCCGCGTTCTCGGGGGTCGTCCCGCTGTCCGGCAGCATCGAGGCGGGCGGGTACTACCTCGTGCAGGCGGCGTCGAACGGCTCGAACGGTGCGGCGCTGCCGACGCCGGACGCGAGCGGGACCGTCTCGTTCCAGGGGCAGAACGGGACGATCGCGCTCGCGAGCACGACGACGGCGCTGAACCCGGGGACGGGTGACCTCGCCGGGACCGCCGGGGTCGTGGACCTCGTCGGGTACGGGTCGTCGAACTCGTTCGAGACCGCGGCGGCGCCCGCGGGGCGCGCGAACACCGCCGGCGGCTCGCTCAACCGCGCGGGCTTCGCCGACACGGACGACAACAGCGCGGACTTCGCGGTGCTCGACGCGGTGACCCCGCAGAACAGCGGCGACGACGGCGGCCCGGACCCGGAGCCGGGCGAGGTGGTCCCGATCGCCGAGATCCAGGGCACGGGCGCGGCGAGCCCGCTCGTGGGGCAGACGGTCACGACGCGGGGCGTGGTGACGGCGTCGTACCCGACGGGCGGCTACGACGGCTTCTACCTCCAGACGGAGGGCACGGGTGACCTGGCCGACGACCACGACGCGTCCGACGCGATCTTCGTGTACTCGGCGGCCGCGGCCGCGGGGGTCGAGGCGGGTGACCACGTCGAGGTGACGGGCCCGGTCTCGGAGTACTTCTCGATGACGCAGATCGCGCCCGCCGCGGGCGGCTGGACCGTGCTCGACGAGCCGGCCGAGGCCGTGAAGCCGGCGGACGTCGCGTTCCCCGCGTCGGACGCCGAGCGGGAGGCGCTGGAGGGGATGCTGCTGCAGCCTGCCGGCGACTACACCGTCGCGGACAACTACGACACGAACTTCTACGGTTCGTTCCTGCTGGCGGCGGGAACGGACCCGTTCCTGCAGCCGACGTCGGCCGGTCGCCCGGGCAGCGCGGAGGCGGCTGCCGCGGTGGCGGACCGGGCGGCGCGCGGCGTCGTCCTCGACGACGGTGCGACGACGAACTTCAACAGCACGGCGAACAAGGCGATCCCCCTGCCGTACCTGACCGGCGGTGCGCCGGCCCGGGTCGGTGCCGGGGTGACGTTCGAGACGCCCGTGATCCTCGACTACCGGTTCGACGCCTGGACGTTCCAGCCGCTCACCCACCTGCGTGCGGGCGACGGCGGCAACGCGGACGAGGTCCAGCCGGCCACGTTCGCGGACACGCGCGAGGCGGCACCTGCCGCGGTGGGCGGGGACCTGAGCGTCGCGACGTTCAACGTCCTCAACTACTTCACGACGACGGGCGACCAGCTCGCGGGCTGCCAGTTCTACACCGACCGTGAGGGCAACCCGATCACGGTCCGCACCGGGTGCGCCGCGCGCGGTGCGGCGGACGCGGAGAACCTCGAGCGGCAGCAGACGAAGATCGTCGCGGCGATCGACGCGCTCGACGCCGACGTGGTGGCGCTCATGGAGATCGAGAACTCCGCACCGTTCGGCAAGGACCGTGACCAGGCGCTGTCCGACCTCGTGGACGCCCTCAACGACGCCGCCGGTGCCGACGAGTGGGCGTTCGTCCCGTCCCCGGCTGCGCTGCCGGACGACGAGGACGTCATCCGCCTCGCGTACATCTACCAGGTCGACGCGGCCGAGCCGGTGGGCGGGTCGCAGATCCTGCTCGACGACGCGGCGTTCGTCAACGCGCGCGAGCCGCTGGCGCAGGTGTTCCAGCCCGCGGGTGGCGCCGACGGTGCGGAGGACGACGTGCTCGTCGTCGCCAACCACTTCAAGTCGAAGGGCTCGGGTACCCCGGTGCTCGACGGCGACGAGGACTCGGGCGACGGCCAGGGCGCGTTCAACGCGTCCCGCGTCGCGCAGGCGGAGGCGCTCGTCGGCTTCGCGGAGGACGTCGCGGCGGACGCCGGGACGGACACGGTCCTGCTCGCGGGCGACTTCAACTCGTACTCGCAGGAGGACCCGCTCGAGGTGTTCAAGGAGGCCGGCTACGTCGACCTCGGCGCGACCACGGGCGAGCAGACGTACCTGTTCGACGGCTACGTCGGGTCGCTCGACCACGTGTTCGCCTCGCCGGCCGCGGCGGACGCCGTGACGGGTACCGACGTGTGGAACATCAACTCGGTCGAGCCGATCGCGAACGAGTACAGCCGGTACAACTACAACGCGTCGATCCTCTACGACGAGACGGCGTTCCGGTCCTCCGACCACGACCCGGTCCTCGTGGGCCTGGACCTCGCGGGCGACGTCGAGCCGGGCACCACGACGATCGACCTGCTCGCGATCAACGACTTCCACGGGCGGATCGAGCCGTACTCGACGAACTCGACCACGGGTGTCGTCACGAACAACACGCTGTCGTTCGCCGGGACGGTCGAGGAGCTGCGGGCGCAGAACCCCGACGGCACGGCGTTCGTGTCCGCGGGGGACAACATCGGCGCGTCGCTGTTCGCCTCGGCGCTGCAGCAGGACCAGCCGACGATCGACGTGCTCAACGCCCTCGACCTCGCCACCTCCGCGGTGGGCAACCACGAGTTCGACCAGGGCTTCGACGACCTCACGGGTCGGGTGGCCGACGCCGCCGACTGGACCTACACGGGGGCGAACGTCTACGACAAGGGCACCCAGGACCCGGCCCTGCCGGAGTACCAGGTGGTCGAGATCGACGGGATCGACGTCGGGTTCGTCGGCGTCGTCACGGAGGAGACGCCGACGCTCGTCACCCCCGCCGGCATCGCGGACCTCGACTTCGGGGACCCGGTCGAGGCGCTCAACCGTGTCACCGCCCAGCTCCAGGACGGTGACGACGCGAACGGCGAGGCGGACGTCGTGGTCGCGCTCGTGCACGAGGGTGCGGGCGCGGGGACGCCGGACGGGTCGACCCTGGAGGAGGAGGTCGCCGCGGGCGGCCCCTTCGCCGAGCTCGTCACCGAGACGGACCCGCGCGTCGCGGCGTTCTTCACGGGCCACACCCACAAGCAGTACGCGTGGGAGGCGCCCGTCCCGGGCGTCGAGGGGGCGACGCGACCGATCGTCCAGACCGGCAGCTACGGCGAGTTCGTCGGGCACATCACCCTGACGATCGACGACGAGACGCACGAGGTCGTCGACCACGCGGCGGTCAACGTGCGGCGCACCACCACTCCGTGGGAGCAGCTCGTCGAGACGTACCCGCGCGTGCAGGCCGTCAAGGACGTGCTCGACCCGGCGCTGGCCGAGGCCGAGGTCATCGGCTCGCAGCCCGTGGGCGAGGTCACGGCCGACATCACGACCGCGTACACCGGCGGCGCCTACACGGGCCCGGGCGGGACGTACGTCGGTCCTGGTCCGCAGCCGAGCTCGGGCCGTGACGACCGCATGTCGGAGTCGACCCTGGGCAACCTCGTGGCGAACTCGCTGCGCGACACGCTCGCCGACCCGGACCGCGGCGGCGCCGACCTCGGCGTCGTCAACCCGGGCGGCCTGCGCAACGAGCTGTTCTACGGCCCGGACGGCGTCGTCACGTTCGCCGAGGCGAACGCGGTGCTCCCGTTCGTCAACAACCTGTGGACGGTGACCCTCACGGGCGAGCAGGTCGTGGAGATGCTCGAGCAGCAGTGGCAGACCCTCCCGAACGGGACGCGCCCGTCGCGCCCGTACCTCGCGCTCGGGCTGTCGGACAACGTGAGCTGGACGGCGGCGACCGCGGACGGCAACGCCGCTCCCGGGGACAACGTCCTGTCGGTGACGATCGACGGCGAGCCCGTCGACCCCGCCGGCGAGTACCGGGTCGCCACGTTCTCGTTCCTCGCGACGGGCGGCGACAACTTCCGGGTGTTCACGCAGGGCACGAACCCGCGCGACTCGGGCCTGGTCGACCGCGACGCGTGGATCGCTTACCTCGAGGAGAACTCGCCGCTCACGCCGTCCTTCGCGCGGTCGCGCGTGGTGGTCGGCGCGCTGCCCGGCCCGGTCACGGCGGGCGAGGACGTGAGCGTGGAGCTCTCCGCCCTCGACCTCACGTCGCTCGGGTCGCCGCGCAACACCGAGGTGACGGGGTACCTCGTCCCCGCCGACGGCACGTTCGACCCGGAGAACCCGGGCGACGCCGTGGCGACGGCGACCGCGACCGACGGCGCTGCGACCCTCACCGCGACCGTCCCCGAGGACACCGCCGAGGGGGCGTACGACCTGTGGGTCGTCGCGTCGCCCAGCGGGACCGTGAGCCGCGTCCCGGTCACGGTGGAGGCGGCCGAGGAGCCGACCGGCGTCGACGTCGCCGTCACCGCGCAGGCGCGCTGCCTCGCCGGGACGGCGTACCTCGCGGTCCGGGCGACCAACGGCGAGGACGTGCGGATCGACGTCCGCCACTACACGCCGTTCGGCGAGAAGCGGTTCGCGGGCGTCCAGCCCGGGTCGTCGGCGTACCAGGCGTACAACAGCCGCCAGTCCTCGATCGAGGGTGGTTCGGTGACGGTGGCGGGCTACGTGTCCGGCGCGACGCCGCGCTACGAGCAGCACCGCGTCACGTACGAGGGCATCACCTGCGGCTGACCCCCGTGCGCTGACGCGCAGACCGAGACCGCGACCCGGGTTCCGTCCGACGGACCCGGGTCGCGGTGCGTCCAGCCGGGCCGCGGGCCGTCCGCCCGCGCCTACGCGTGAACGTCGCGCGCACCGCCGACCGTCCGCGTGCGTCCCGCCGGTGCGCGCGACGTGCTCCGTTCCCTCCCAGGGAGCCCGGGTATCGTCGTGCCCGTGAGCTCTGAGCAGTCCCCCGTGCCCGACGCCGCGTCCTCCGACACCTCCGGCGCGCCGCAGGGCGGTGCCCCGGCGCAGGAGGAGGTGGAGGTCGAGCAGGTCCTCGATCCCGCCACGGTGCGTCGTGCGCCGCGCTATCGCGCGTTCTTCACCGTGGGGGTCGTGCTCGGTCTCGTCGTGGGGCTCGGGCTCGGCGGCGCGTGGCTGCAGTCGCCGATGTCCGCACCGGTGTTCAAGCCGGGCGTCTACTTCTCCGTGATCCTCGTGACGTGCGCCGCGCTCGGCGCGGGCGTCGCGGGCCTGTGGGCGGTCGTCGCGGACCGTCGGAGCATGCGCGGGCGCTGAGCCGCGCCCCGACGGGGTCGGTGACGGCTCCCGGTCAGGCGGGGGTCCGGTCGCCGGGTGTCCACCGGGTCCGGACCTGGTCGCGCAGGGCGGCCGCGCGCCGGACGTCGGCGACGACGACGTACCCGGCGGCGAGTCCCGTGACCGCGCAGGCGATCGCGACGAGCTGCGCCGACCCCGCGGACCACGGCCCCGGCAGGGTCCCCGTCGCGGCCGCGGTCACCACGGGGGAGACGAACCCCAGGAGGACGAGCCAGCCCACCGCCACCAGTCCGGCGGTGGTGTGCGGCGCGGTCGCGACGTCGAGCACGACGGCGTCCGGCAGCGGGCGCGCGAGCGCGGGGTCCGCCAGCGCGGCCCGGACCCGGCGCTCCTGGAGCCCTGCCCGGACGACGGTCGCGCCGAGCCAGACGACCAGGCACAGGGCCGCTGCGGCGACCAGGACCCCTCCGACGCCCACGAGCACGTCGATCAGCGTCTCCCCGAACGGGCCGTAGTACCGGCGCGGCGCGTTCCTCCCGGGCTGTCGCAGGAACAGGCCCACCATGAACAGGACGAAGCCCACCGCCCCGCCGGCCCCGACGACCGCGGACCCGACCGTGGTCCGGCGGGACCGGACCCGGTCCTCCGCGCGGGAACGGCCGGTGACCGGCGCAGGGCCGAGGGCCGCGCGAGCACGCCGCTCGGCGGCCTCCGCAGCGCGCGCCTCGTTCTGCCCCCAGGTCGTCCGGAGCCAGTGCTGGGTGCTCTCCCACCGGGTGCGCCACCCGCGCGCCGCGACGAGGCCCAGCCCGCTCGCGCCGGCCAGCACGACCCCGGCGACGACGACGGCGCGGCCGGACGCGTCGTCGGACGCGAGCATCACCGCCCCGATGCCGCCACCGCCGACCCCGGCGACGGCGAGCGTCGTCCACAGCAGACCGGTCACGGCGCCCGGTGGGCCGGACCGCGCGATCCGGTCGCGCACGGAGCGGGGTGGCACGTGCGTCCGAGGGCGAGCCGCCGCGGCGAGCTCGTGCGCGAGTCGTGCCGTCGCGGCCGCGCGCAGCGGGACGAACACCACGGCGGCGAGGACGACGAGCAGGGCCCACCAGCCGAGGACGCCCCGTCCCAGCTCCTCGAGCTCGAACCGCCAGGACCCGAACACCTCGCCGCCGACGAGCACCACACCGAGCAGCGCGAGGAAGGATGCGACCGCGGCGCCGAGCACGGCTCCCACGGCGGTCGCCAGACCGTCCAGCAGGACGAGCGCCCGACCGGGCACGACCTCGACGAAGCGGAACAGCGTCCGTTCGCGCACGTGCGCGGCGCGAGGACGGCGGCTGGACACCGGGCGAGGATAGCGAGAGCGAAGAATCGGAGGGCACCGCGTCCACGTGAGACACTGAAGTACGTGGCCCCCCGCGGAGATGGACTTCTCAACCACGACCTCATGCCCGGCGAGAAAGGCCCCCAGGACGCCTGCGGCGTCTTCGGAGTCTGGGCGCCCGGCGAGGAGGTCGCCAAGCTCGCCTACTTCGGGCTCTACGCGCTGCAGCACCGCGGCCAGGAGTCCGCGGGCATCGCGACGAGCAACGGCGAGCAGATCCTCGTCTACAAGGACATGGGACTCGTCTCGCAGGTGTTCGACGAGACGGCGCTCAACGCCCTGACGGGACACATCGCCGTCGGGCACTGCCGCTACTCGACGACCGGTGGGGTAACCTGGGAGAACGCGCAGCCGACGCTCGGCGCCACGTCCTCCGGCACCGTCGCCCTGGGTCACAACGGCAACCTCACGAACTCCGCCGAGCTCGTCGACCTCGTCGCCGAGCGGTACGGCGCCCAGCGCCGCGGCGAGCTCGCCCGCGGCAACACGACGGACACGGCGCTCGTCACCGCCCTCCTCGCCGGCGACGCCGACCACACGCTCGAGTCGACCGCGCTCGAGGTGCTGCCGCGCCTGCGCGGCGCGTTCTCCCTCGTGTTCATGGACGAGCACACCCTCTACGCCGCGCGCGACCCGCAGGGCGTCCGCCCGCTCGTGCTCGGTCGGCTGGAGCGTGGCTGGGTCGTCGCGAGCGAGACCCCGGCGCTCGACATCGTCGGTGCGTCGTTCGTGCGCGAGGTCGAGCCGGGCGAGCTCATCGCGATCGACGCCGACGGGCTGCGCTCGCAGCGGTTCGCGCCGGTCGAGCGTGCCGGGTGCGTGTTCGAGTACGTCTACCTGGCCCGCCCGGACACGGCGATCAAGGGCCGCTCGGTGCACGCCGCCCGCGTCGAGATGGGGCGCCAGCTCGCCCGCGAGCACCCCGTCGACGCCGACCTCGTCATCCCCGTCCCCGAGTCGGGCACGCCCGCCGCCGTGGGGTACGCGGCCGAGTCGGGCATCCCGTTCGGGCAGGGCCTGACGAAGAACGCGTACGTCGGACGGACGTTCATCCAGCCGTCGGACACGCTGCGCCAGCTCGGCATCCGGCTCAAGCTCAACCCGCTGCGCGAGGTCATCCGGGGCAAGCGGCTCGTCGTCGTGGACGACTCGATCGTGCGCGGGAACACCCAGCGCGCGCTCATCCGGATGCTCCGGGAGGCGGGCGCCGCGGAGGTCCACGTGCGGATCAGCTCGCCGCCCGTGAAGTGGCCCTGCTTCTACGGCATCGACTTCGCGTCCCGGGCCGAGCTCATCGCCAACGGTCTCTCCCCGGACGAGATCGGCCAGTCGCTCGGTGCCGACACCCTCGGCTACATCTCGACCGAGGGCATGATCGCCGCCACCGAGCAGCCTGCGTCGCAGCTCTGCACCGCCTGCTTCACCGGGAAGTACCCCATCGAGCTGCCCCCGGACGACCAGCTCGGCAAGCACCTGCTGGAGCAGGCCGAGCTTCCCCTCGGTGCCCCGGAGGACGGCCTGCGCAGCCTCTCCGTGAGCTCCGGCGGCGCCGGCGCCCTGCAGCACCCCTGACCGAACCGCGGGAACGCACCACCCCTGAGACCCTGGAGCCCACGATCGTGACTGCCGAGAACCCCGGCCTGACCTATGCCGCCGCGGGCGTCGACACCGAGGCGGGCGACAAGGCCGTCGAGCTCATGAAGGACGCCGTGCGTCGCACCCAGGGACCGCAGGTCCTGGGCGGCGTGGGCGGGTTCGCGGGCCTGTACGACGCCGCGGAGCTCACGCGCTATCGCCGCCCTCTGCTCGCGACGTCCACGGACGGCGTCGGGACGAAGGTCGCGATCGCGCAGGCGATGGACGTCCACGACACGATCGGCTTCGACCTCGTCGGCATGGTCGTCGACGACATCGTCGTGGTCGGGGCGAAGCCCCTGTTCATGACGGACTACATCGCGTGCGGCAAGGTCGTGCCCGAGCGCATCGCGGGCGTCGTCCGCGGCATCGCGGCGGCGTGCGAGGTGGCAGGCACCGCGCTCGTGGGCGGCGAGACGGCGGAGCACCCGGGCCTGCTCGCACCGGACGAGTACGACGTCGCGGGTGCGGCCACCGGCGTCGTCGAGGCGGACGCGCTGCTCGGCCCGGACCGGGTGCGCGAGGGCGACGTGCTCATCGGCCTCGCCTCGTCGGGCCTGCACTCGAACGGCTACTCGCTCGTGCGGGCGGTGCTTCAGCACGCCGGGTGGGGGCTGGAGCGGCACGTCGACGACCTCGGTCGGACCGTCGGCGAGGAGCTCCTGGAGCCGACCCGCGTCTACGCGAGCGACTGCCTCGCCCTCGCCGCCGACGACGCGGCGCAGGTCCACGCGTTCACGCACGTCACCGGCGGCGGCCTCGCGGCGAACCTCGCACGCGTGCTGCCCGCGGGACTCGTGGGCGTCGTGGACCGGTCGAGCTGGGCCGTCCCGCCCGTCTTCGGCCTCGTGCGCGATCTCGGCGGTGTCCCGCGCGGCGACCTGGAGAACACGCTGAACCTGGGCGTCGGGATGGTCGCCGTCGTCGGCGCCGACGGCGTCGACGCGGCGCTCGCCCGCTGCGCCGCGCTCGGCCTGCCCGCGTGGGTGCTCGGCCAGGTCGAGGCGTTCGACCCGACCGCCGCGGCCGACGTCGCGGACGGCGACCTCGTGGCCGGGACCAAGGGCGTGCAGGCTGGTGCCGTGCGCCTCGTGGGTGACTACCGGGCCTGACATGTCCAGGGCGGCCCGACGGACTACGCCCGACGACGAACGGCGACCCCCGCGCGGGGGTCGCCGTTCGTCGTCGGTCCGGCTGTGGACCGGGAGATGCTGGGGGTGCCGACTCAGCGGTCGTCGGACCAGCCGGTGTACCGCTGGTCGTACCGCTCGACGTCGTCGGAGGACTCGGCCTCGTAGCGGGAGTCCGTCACGACATCCGTATGGCTGTGACCGGTGAGCTCCTGCTCGAGAGCCCTGTAGTTCGTCTCGGGGCTGTAGTACTTCAGCGCGCGAGCGACCTTGGTCTGCTTTGCCTTCTGACGGCCGCGGCCCATGGCTCCGACCCCCTCAACGTAGAAGCGGGGCGGCTACGTGCTCAGACGTGCGGCCCCGGGGTGTAGTTTCGTCTGTTCAGAGTCCAACGGTACATGCTGGACGGCTATTCCATCCACTCGGAAGCGGCCGTGGCGCCCGCGACGTGCAGAGCGTCACACGCCGTCGAGGCGCCCGTCCGTCACCAGGCCGAGGAGCAGTGGCGCATCGGGCCCGTAAGGCGCAGGAGCGACCCACCGGCCCTTTGGACCATAGAGCGATAAGTTCACCCGTCCGTCAAGTCGCCCGAATTCCGCATCCTGCCACAATAGAAGGCACTGGCGTCGCGCTGTCGTCGTGCTCCGGGGCAAATCCGCGGGACCAGCGTGCTCCAGGAGGAGGTGCCGTGATGTCGATGCACGGAGAGTCGGAAGTCCTGCTCACGCCTGCCGAGGTCGCCAGCCTGTTCCGGGTCGATCCCAAGACGGTGACGCGCTGGGCCAAGGCAGGCAAGCTGTCCTCGATCCGTACCCTCGGTGGGCATCGCCGGTATCGCGAGTCGGAGGTGCGCGCGTTGCTGGGCGCGGCGAGCGAACCGGCCGAGGGCCCCGACAAGAGCTGACCCGATCGGTCGGGTCGCGCGCGGCCCGACCCGGGGAACCCCGTCCCCGGGGCGGTCCCGGCGGGGCCGAACGGCCCGTCGATCGGGCTGTCGGAAGCCCTCAGGAGCGGCGGCGCAGCACCGCGGCGAGCACGAGCGCGGCGCCGGCGGCGGCCGCACCGAGCAGCACCTTGACGTTGCGCGAGCGGTCGGGGTCCTCCTCCGGGAGCCCGCCGCCGGTGAGGAACGTCCCGGTGTCGGTCGCGGCCTGCTTGGCCTGCTGCGCGACCTGCGTCGCCTGGACCCGCGGGTCGAGACGGGTCGCGAGCTCGTCGATGGTCCCGGCCAGCTCGGCGCGGGTCCGGGCGATCTCGTCCTCGAGCTGGCTCGGGGACGGCGTGGGTGCCTTGTCGGGCGCGCTCACCGGCGGACCCCCTTCTTGATCGTCTCAACGTCTTCCTTGATGCTCTCGACCGCGGTCGTCGGCGTCGGCGGGACCCCGCGCTGGAGCTGCTTGACGCCGACGAACGCGAGGCCGCCGGCGACGAGGACCAGCGCGAGTCCGACGATGAGCGCGGCGAGCCACGTCGGCATGACCGTGGCGAGGCCCTCCATGCCGGACGCGAAGAGGAACCCCAGGCCGTAGAGGACGAGGACGGCGCCCACGACGAGCATGCCGATGCCGACTCCCGCGTGCACCGCCTTGTCCTTGAGCTCGGCCTTGGCGAGCGCGATCTCGGAGCGGACCAGGCGGGTCGCCTGCTCGGACAGTCGTTCCACGAGCTGCCCGACCGTCGGCTTCTGCTCCTCGGGCGGGATGCGCCCGTCGATCCAGTCGCTCATCTCTCCGCCTCTCGCCGGTGGTCGTCCTCGTCCAACTCAACCGGCCGCGGGGTTGCTCCGCAACTTCCCGCAGGTGGTCGCAGCACGAGAAAACCCCCGCCCGGTCCCGGGCGGGGGTCTCGTGGGTGGCTCCGACCGGCGTCGATCCGGTGACCTTTCGATTTTCAGTCGAACGCTCTACCAACTGAGCTACAGAGCCTTGACACGAGAGCCCGGGCGGCCGATGTCGACCGGCCCGGGCTCTCGCCTCGCGCGACCCTGACGGGACTTGAACCCGCGACCTCCGCCGTGACAGGGCGGCGCGCTAACCAACTGCGCTACAGGGCCTTGCATTCGTTAACGTCCGCCGTCCGGCGGCCCGCTTTCGAACCGAGAGGATCGTACCGTACCGATGAGCCGATCCGTAAATCGGCCGGTGACCACCGGTCCTGGTGCGACCTCGCCGTACCCCCAACGGGATTCGAACCCGTGCTACCGCCGTGAAAGGGCGGGGTCCTAGGCCGCTAGACGATGGGGGCTCGAGGACGTCGGCCAGTGTACAGCGGGAGAGGATGGTCCCGTGGTGGAGATGACGCGCGAGGCGTTCGAGGACGCGGTGCGGGACGGGCTGGACCTCGTCCCCGCGGACCTCGCGGCCCGGATGGACAACGTGGTGGTGCTCGTCGAGGACGAGGCGCCCGCCGACGACCCCGAGCTCCTGGGGCTCTACGAGGGCGTGCCCCTCACGGAGCGGGGCGAGTTCTGGGCGGCGGGGTCGCTGCCCGACCGGATCACGATCTACCGGAACCCGACGCTCGCGATCTGCGAGACGCGTGAGGACGTGGTGGAGGAGGTCGCCATCACCGTGGTGCACGAGATCGCGCACCACTTCGGCATCGACGACGACCGCCTGCACGAGCTCGGCTGGGGCTGACGCCGCCCGCCCGGTCGACCCGGGCTGGCCGACATCGTCGAGCGCCGATATCATCGCCACATGACGATGAATGGCACGGGTCACGACCACGAGGCGGTGGCGCGTCTGCTGCACGCGCTCGCCGAGCCCAGCCGCCTCGCGCTCGTCCACCTGCTCACCGGGACGGAGCGGCGCGTCGTCGACCTCACGCGCGAGCTCGGTCTCGCGCAGTCGACCGTCTCCGCCCACCTGACGATGCTGCGCGACGCCGGGGTCGTGGCGGTCCGGCAGGAGGGACGGTCGTCCTGGTACCGGCTGCTGAGGCCCGAGGTCGCGCACCTGCTGGCGGACGCCGAGCACGTCGCGCTCACCCCGCTCCCCGGCTCCGGGGAGACCTCGTGACGGGCCACGTGACGGGCCACGCTCACGGCGGCCACGCCCACGGGACGGCGACGGGCGCGCACCGCCGCCGCCTCGCCGTCGTCCTCGCGATCACGCTCGCCGTCATGGTCGGGGAGGTGGTGGGCGCGCTCGTCTCCGGGTCGCTGGCGCTCCTCGCCGACGCCGGGCACATGCTCACCGACGCCTCCGGCATCGCCATCGCGCTGTTCGCGAGCTGGCTCGCGGGGCGCCCGGCGACGACGCGCCGCACCTTCGGCTGGCAGCGGGCCGAGATCCTCGCGGCCCTCGCCAACGGGCTGCTGCTCGCCGCCGTCGCGGTCACGGTGGTCGTCGAGGGGGTGGCGCGGGTCGCGGCGCCCGAGCCGGAGATCCAGGCCGGGGTGATGATCGCCGTCGCCGTCGTCGGGCTGGTCGCGAACGCGGTCGGCCTGCGCCTGCTGTCGGCCGGGCAGGCCGAGAGCCTCAACGTGCGGGGCGCGTACCTGGAGGTGCTGGGCGACCTGCTCGGCTCCGTCGCGGTCGTCGCGGCGGGCGTCGCGGTCGCGGCCGGGTTCCCCCGGGCGGACGGGATCGCGTCCGTGGCGATCGGCCTCATGATCCTGCCGCGCGCCGTCCTGCTCCTGCGCGACGTCGCGCACGTCCTCCTGGAGGCCACGCCCCCGGGGGTCGACCTCGACGCGGTGCGGGAGCACATGGAGGGCGTGCCGGGCGTCGTCGGCGTGCACGACCTCCACGCGTGGACCATCACGTCGGGCGTGCCGGTGCTCTCGGCCCACGTGGAGGTCGAGGCGGAGCGGATCGAGCGCGGCGAGGGGACCGAGGTGCTGCGGCGGCTGAAGTCCTGCCTCAGCGGCCACTTCGACGTCGACCACTGCACGTTCCAGATCGAGCCGCCGGACATGCGCCGCACGGAGGCGTCGGCCCACCACTGAGGTGCGTGCCGAGCGCCCTCCGCGCGCGCCCTGGACGGCGCGGTGGTGCGGCCGGGGCCGCCGATAGGCTGGCCGCATGACGATTCTGGTGACCGGCGGAGCAGGCTACATCGGGGCCCACGTGGTGCGGCTGCTGCAGGAGAAGGGCGAGGAGGTCGTCGTGGTGGACGACCTGAGCACGGGCAGGGCGGACCGGGTCGGCGGCGCCGAGCTGGTCCAGGTCGACGTCGCGTCGCCCGAGGCCGTGGACGTCCTGACCCGTGCGCTCACCGAGCACGACGTGCGCGCCGTCATCCACTTCGCGGCCCGCAAGCAGGTGGGCGAGTCGGTGGAGAAGCCGGCGTGGTACTACCAGCAGAACGTCGGCGGCTTCACCAACCTCGTGTCGGCGATGCAGGCGGCGGGGGTCGACAGGCTCGTGTTCTCGTCGTCCGCGGCGACGTACGGGATGCCGTCGGTCTCGCTCGTCGAGGAGAAGCTGCACGCCGAGCCGATCAACCCGTACGGGGAGACCAAGCTCGTGGGCGAGTGGCTCGGTCGTGCGGCGGGGCGCGCGTGGGGCCTGCGGTTCGTCGCGCTGCGCTACTTCAACGTCGCGGGGGCGGGGTGGCCCGAGCTGGGCGACCCTGCCGTGCTCAACCTCGTCCCCATGGTGCTGGACCGTCTCGCGCGCGGCGAGCGCCCGAAGATCTTCGGGGACGACTACCCGACGCCCGACGGCACGTGCATCCGCGACTACATCCACGTGCTCGACCTCGCGCGCGCGCACCTCGCGTCCCTCGACTACCTCGAGACGGACGAGCGCCCGTTCGACGTGTTCAACGTCGGCACGGGCGAGGGGTCGTCGGTGCGCGAGGTCGTCGACGAGATCGGGCGCGTGAGCGGTCTCGACGTGACGGTGGACGTGGAGCCGCGCCGTGCGGGGGACCCGCCGCAGCTCGTGGGGGACCCGCGCCGGATCAACGAGGTGCTCGGGTGGCGGGCCTCGCAGGGGCTGCCCGAGATCATCTCCTCCGCCTGGGAGGCCTGGCAGGCGGGCCCGCGCCGGATCGAGGTGCCGTCCGGCGTGTAGCCCGGGCCGTCCCGTGCGAGGATGCATCCCTCAGCATGCTGAGGAATGCGGGGCGGCGTCTGCCCTGCACTCCGACGACCGGGACGAGGTGGTGGCGGTGGGCGCCGAGCAGGACCTGTACGACCGGACGGCGGCGCGGGCGAGCAGGCTCGTGCTCGCGTCGTACTCGACGTCGTTCGGCCTGGGCGCGAAGATCCTCGACCGCGAGACGCGCGACGGCATCGACGCCGTCTACGGGCTCGTGCGCATCGCCGACGAGGTGGTCGACACGTGCCGCGGCGACATCGCCGGCGAGCTCCTCGACCACCTGGAGGAGGAGACGGCGCGAGCGCTGCGCACGGGATGGTCGACGAACCTCGTCGTGCACTCCTTCGCGCGCACCGCGCGCCGCTGCGGGATCGGCCACGACGAGGTCGACCCGTTCTTCGCGTCGATGCGCGCGGACCTCACCGTCCAGGTGCACGACCGCGCGAGCTTCGAGCAGTACGTGTACGGCTCCGCCGAGGTCGTCGGGCTCATGTGCCTCGCCGTGTTCCTCAACGCCCACCGCCGCCTCGGGCAGCCCCTCACCGTCCCGGACGAGACGCTCGTCCGGGGCGCGCGGGCCCTGGGCGCCGCGTTCCAGAAGATCAACTTCCTGCGCGACCTGCGCACCGACTTCGCCGAGCTCGGCCGGTCGTACCTGCCCGGGGTCACGCCGGACCGCCTCCGGCGCCGCGACGTCGACGACTTCTGCGCGGAGATCGACGCCGACCTCGCGGCCGCGCGCGCGGCCCTGCCGGGCCTTCCTGCGCGGGCGCGCCTGGCCGTCGCCGCGACGCTCGCCGTCTACGACGCCCTCCTCGCCCGCCTGTGCGCCACCCCGCCGGCGGAGATCCTGCGTGCCCGGGTGCGCGTGAGCGACCCCACGAAGGTCGCGCTCGCGGCACGTGCGGCGAGCTCGCAGCTCCTCGTGCAGGTCGCGCCGTCCTTCGGCCGCCCCGTCGGCGCGCGCACCCGGGCGGGCGTGTGAGGGCGCCGCGCGTCGTCGTCGTCGGCGGGGGCATCGCCGGGCTCGCGACCTCCGCCCTGCTCGCGCGCGGCGGCGCGCGCGTCACGCTGCTCGAACGCCACGACACCGTGGGCGGTCGGGCAGGGACGCTGGAGCTCGACGGGTTCCGGTTCGACACCGGACCGTCGTGGTACTTCATGCCCGAGGTGTTCGAGCACTTCTTCGGGCTCCTGGGGGAGCGCGTCGAGGACCATGTCGACCTCGTGCGCCTCGACCCCGCCTATCGGGTCTTCTTCGAGCCGGACGACGCCGCCGGAGCCGCAGCGACCTCGCTCGACGTGTCGGCGGACCGCGCCGCGACGCTCACCGCGCTCGACGCCCTCGAACCCGGCGCCGGCGAGCGGGTCGGCGCGTACGCGGACGACGCGAGCGAGGCGTACCGCCTCGCGCTCGACCACTTCCTCTACACGACGTTCGAGCGCCCCGACCGGGCCCTGTCGCCCGAGGTCCTGCGCCGACTCCCGCGGCTCGCGGGGCTGCTGCGCCGCACGCTCGCGCAGCACGCCGCAGGGGCGGTCGACGACGCCCGGCTGCGCCAGGTGCTCGGCTACCACGCCGTCTTCCTCGGCTCCTCGCCCTACCGGGCGCCCGCCCTCTACTCGCTCATGAGCCACCTCGACCTCGTGGACGGCGTGCGCTACCCCCGCGGGGGCATGTACACGGTCATCGAGGCGATGGCGCGGCTCGCGCGTGCCGAGGGCGTGGACGTGCGCACCGGGTGCGAGGTCGCCGCGATCGACGTGGAGCCCGGTGCCCGACGCCGCGGGCGCGCCACGGGCGTGCGCCTCGCCTCGGGCGAGACGGTCGCCGCCGACGTCGTGGTGAGCGCGGCCGACCTCCACCACACCGAGACGCGGCTCCTCGACGCGCGCTGGTCGACGCGGCCCGAGAGCTGGTGGGAGACCCGCAGCCCGGGCATCTCGGCGCTGCTCGTCCTCGCCGGGGTGCGCGGCGAGCTGCCCGAGCTCGCGCACCACTCGCTGTTCTTCACGCGGGACTGGCCGCGCAACTTCGACGCGATCCTCGGGACCGACACGGCGAGCACCGTCGCCGGGCTCCGCGTCCCCGAGCCCGCGTCGCTCTACGTGTCGCGCACGTCCGCGACCGACACCGCGGCGTCGGGCAGACCGGCCGCACCGCCCGGGCACGAGAACCTCTTCGTGCTCGTGCCGTTCCCCGCCGACCCGGCGCTCGGCGCCGACGCGCCCTCGCGGCGCGCGCTCGACGGGCTCGCGGACCGCTACCTCGCCCAGGTCGGTGACTGGGCCGGGATCGACGACCTGCCGGGCCGCGTCGTCACCCGGCGGGTCCTCGGGCCCGCGCACTTCGCGACCGAGCTCTCCGCGTGGCGCGGCGGTGCCCTCGGCATGGAGCACACCCTGCGGCAGTCGGCGCTGTGGCGGCCAGGCGTCGCCTCCCCGCGCGTCGACGGGCTCTACCACGCCGGGGGTGGCACGATCCCGGGCGTGGGACTGCCGATGTGCCTCATCAGCGCCGAGCTCGTCGCCAAGCGGCTCCTCGGCGAGACGTCCGCGCGCCCGCTGCCCGAGCCGCTGCGCCCCGGATACCTCGCGGCGAGCCGACGCCCCGCACGCCTCGGCGCACCCGTCGAGGTGCGCCGGTGAGCGTGACCGGGCTCGCCTACCTCGGGGCGCTCGTCGTGTCGATCGGCGGCATGGCGATGATCGACCGGCGCTGGCGCCTCGCGTTCTGGCACGACGCACGACGCGCCGCCCTCACGGTCGGGCTCGGCGTCGTCGCGTTCCTGCTGTGGGACGTCGCCGGGCTCGTGCTGGGGATCTTCGCGCGCGGCGAGAGCCCCTGGATGACCGGCATCCTCCTCGCGCCCGACCTGCCCGTCGAGGAGGTCTTCTTCCTCACGCTGCTCTGCTACGTCGCGCTCGTGCTGTGGCGGCTCCTGGAGAAGGCACCGCGACCGCGGGACGGGGGACAGGCGTGACCAACATCGTCCTCAACGCGATCGTCCTCGCGGTGCTCGTCGTCGTCTCCTGGCGCGTCCTGCGGCGCCTGCGGCCCGGACCGCTCTGGCTCACCGTGCTCGCGCTGTGCGTCCTCACGCTCGTGTTCGACACCCTCATGATCGCCGCCGACCTCTACGTCTACGACCCGGACAAGATCCTCGGCGTGTACCTGTGGGGCGCACCCCTCGAGGACTTCGCCTACGCCGTCGCCGCGGCGCTCGGCATGCCCGTGCTGTGGACGGTGCTCGGCCGCCGCCGACGCCCGGTCGCCGACCACGACGCGGACCACGGCACCGACCACGACGCCCACCAGGAGGACGGCCGGTGAAGGAGGTCCTCGCCGCGTCCCGCCCGTTCTCGTGGGTCAACACCGCCTACCCGTTCGCCGCCGGCTACCTCGTCGCGACCGGCGGCCGGGTCGACGTCGCGCTCGTCGTCGGCACCCTCTACTTCCTCGTCCCGTACAACCTGCTCATGTACGGCGTGAACGACGTCTTCGACTACGAGAGCGACCTGCGCAACCCCCGCAAGGGCGGGATCGAGGGGGCGCTCGCAGACCCCGCGACCGCGCGCGCGACGCACCGGCGCATCCTGTGGGCGTGCGCCGTGACCAACGTGCCGCTCGTCGCGTGGCTGCTCGCGCTCGGCGACGCCGCCGCGGGCTTCGTGCTCGCGCTCGTCGTGTTCCTCGTCGTCGCCTACTCCGCACCGGTGCTGCGGTTCAAGGAGCGGCCCTTCCTCGACTCGGTCACGTCGTCGATGCACTTCGTGGGCCCGCTGCTGTACGCGCTCGTCCTCGTGGACGCCGACCTCGCGGCGCGCTCGGTGTGGCCCGTGCTCGTCGGGTTCTTCCTCTGGGGCGTCGCGTCCCACGCGTTCGGCGCGGTGCAGGACGTCCGGGCCGACCGAGAGGCCGGCATCGGGTCCGTCGCCACGGTCGTGGGCGCGCACGCCACGGTGCTCGGCGCCGCGGCGTCGTACGTCGCCGCGGCCACCGTGCTCGCCCTGCTGCCGTGGCCCGGCTGGCTCGCGGCCCTGCTCCCGCTGCCGTACGCGCTCAACGTCCTGCGCTTCCGGGACGTGCGCGACGCCGACTGTGAGCGCGCCAACGCCGGGTGGCGCACGTTCCTCTGGCTGAACCTCGTGACCGGCTTCGTCGTGACGATGCTCCTGCTCGTCACGGCGCTCGCCGGCTGATCCAGGGAGCCGACGCGATCGGTCAGTGCACGATCTGTGGACGAACCCGCGGGGGCGAGGCGCCGTCCCGGTAGCATCTCGCGCGGCATCAGGGGGCGCGCCTCTGTTGCATGGCACCAGGGGGACGCATGGAGAGAACTCGCACGATCGTCGGGGCCTGCGCACTAGCCCTTCTTCTCATGGCCACGTCCGCCTGCAGCGACGCGGTGATCCATGGACGTGATCCGATCGTAAACGCGGACGAGTTCCTCACCGAAGCGGACGCGCTCTTCGACGAGGTCTTCGCCGACGTCGATGTGGACGTCGCGCGTGTCGCTCCTGGCGCGCGCTGCTATCTCGAGAACCTCGGCGATCGAGAGATCAGTGACGAGCTCTACTGCGGCCCTGTGCGCCTGCTCGGCTACGACGAGCCGTGGTTCACGATGAGCTTCACCACCAACGTGCGTGACGACGAGGTCGTCCTGTCCGAGCCGGTCGTCGGTGACTACCGCAGCCCGACGGGGACCTTGTTTCGTCCTGACGGCCAGGAACCCGATGACCCCGCAAGCCTGGCGCCCCCAGACGGACCGCGAACGTCTCTGAAGGACTTCGCCGCGCTCGTACCGCTCGATGCGGTCCGCTCGATCGAGCTCAACGGGATCGAGAAGCCTGCGGAGATCCGTGCCCCCGCCGCGACGGTCACCGTGTCTGCACAGGTCGTGCTCGAGCACATCCCCGTCCCCGTTCTCGGTGCGCTCGACCCGAGCACGCCGCTCGACGCATCCCTGTACCGACCGGCCGAGAACCAGACACTCACCGGCTGGCAGATCGACATCGCTGACCCGCCGGATCTCGGGCCCTCCGACGAGTATTCCGCCTGGGCGGCGAGGGAGCAGTATCGGGACGCATCCCTCAGCCTCGCGGTCGGCGTCGGTAGTCAGCGGCTCGCGGTGGTGGGAGGACCGGCCGACACCGCGAACCCGCTCGGCGCGCAGGACGGTGACGGGGTCGCGAAGATTCCCTGCGCCGCCGTGCCGTGCACACCGCCGGATCCAGCGCGCTATCTCCTCGTGGTGTCCTCGTCGTCGTCGGAGGAACCAGCTCTCGTCGCGATGACGGACGGCGAGGAGGAGATCGTTCACCTCGCCGGAGGCGAGGTGGAGACGGAGCACTCGCGAGCGGCTTACAGCGACCTCCCGACCGTGCGGCAGGTTTCCGTCGCGTGGGGGACGAAGACCTTCGAGACAGTGTCCTCGGAAGAGCGCGGGACGTACGACCGCTCCCCGATCTCCTACAGCTACGGTGGAGACATCGCGAGCGTGTACCGCACTCCGTTCGACGCTGTACACGGGTGGGCGCCGGACGGGCGGGCCTGGCTCGTCGTCCCGCTGCAGAACGCGAGCCACGGTGCCCGCGGAACAGACTCGTCGCTGAACTGGTCGGAGTCGTGGGTGGCGGAGTTCGGCGACGAGGGCATCCATGCCGAGCCCGCTACCTCCGACGATGATCGAGCCGTGTTCCTCGTGGACTCCGACGCGACGACGTTCACGGTCTCATTCCGTCCGGTGGGCAGCATCGAGTACTCACGGATCGATACGTCCGGGATGACGCAGCACCGCAAGACGTTCAGTGCGCCGGAGGTTCTCACGTTCGACGTCTCGTTCTCCGACGAAGCGTCGTAGGTCAGGACGGGTCGCCGTACTCCCAGTGCCACGCCTCGGGGAGGGCGCCGCCGGCGCGCGCGAACTCCGGGTTGTCCCAGCCGAACGCCGGGGCGTTCTCCCGCATCCAGGTGTACTGCGCGGTGCCGAAGCTCTGGATCCCGCCGCTCAGGTCGAGCGCGAGCCCCAGGCCGTGGTTCGACGTGCCCGGGACGGCGGCGAAGTGACCGCGCGCCGCCTTCGTCGCGACCTGCGAGGCGTACGAGCGGTACGAGTCCGTGACCTGCAGGTCCGTGCCGAACTTCTCGCGGTACTTCACGTTGAGCGCCTCGATCTGGTGGTCGGCGTCGCAGCGCAGCATCTCGCCCGGCGCGAACGACAGCTCGCACAGCGTCGACTCGGGGATCCGCCCGTTGCCGTACCCCTCGGTCGAGGACGCCCAGGCGTCGAGCTGCGCGGCGACCTCCGCCGCCGACGGCGGGCCCGGGACGACCTCGACCGCGGTGCCGGCCTCCGACGCGTCGAGGAGCGCCCGGAGCTCCGCGGTCAGCGTGGTGATCTCGTCCACCGACGGCACGCCAGGCGCGGCGTCCGCGCTGGTCGTCTCCTCGTCGGCCGTGTCGGTGGCGGCTGTGTCGGTGGCTGCAGCGTCGCTGGCGGCAGGGTCGGCGTCGGTCGTGTCGGCGTCGGCCTCCGCCGACCCGGCCCCGTCCGGGGCGCTCTTCGCGTCGGCGGTCTCGCCGGCCACGGGCTCTGCGGCGGACGCCGTCGCGGTGTCCTCGTCACCCAGCGGGACGAGCGGTACCGAGAGGCCGCCGTCGGCCGTCAGCGGCGCGGCGAGGTCCTCGAGGGCGGTCCGTCCGGCGCTGCGGCTCGCCCGGTCCTCGACACGGTCGCCGAGCGGGCCCGCGTCGGTGGCGGTGGGGGTGTCCGCGGCGGTGGTCGCGTCGTCGGCCTCCCGGTCCGGGGCGACGTCGGCCTCGGCGGAGGACAGGGTCACCGTCCCCAGGGCGTCGACGGCGGGTGCGGTGGACCCGGAGGCGGAGATCACCTCGGCGAGACGCGTGCGCGCCTTCTCGATCTTCGCGGACTGCTCGGCCGAGAGCGCCCCCGAGCCCTCCTGGGTCAGGTACTCGGCGCGCACGAGCGCGTCGCTCGCGGCGTCGAGGACCTCCGGGTCGCTGATGGCTGCGTCGGCGACGAGCGCGCGGACGGTGGCGCCGGCCGCCGGGCTCGTGCCGTCGGCCGTCGAACCCGTCGTCGTGCCGGTTGTCGTGCCGGTCGTGGTGGGCGCGCCGGTCGTCGCGCCGCCGGCCGTCAGGGCCGCGGTCGCGGTGCTCGCCGTGAGGGCGACGGCGGCGACGGCCGCGCCCGCCCCGGTGAGGGTGCGTCGGGTCCCGCCGAGGCGGCGGGTCTGCGCGCGCAGGGGGGTCGCGAGGAAGGCCGCGCGCAGGGACGGGCGGGAGGCGGAGTGGCGGCCCATTCAGCGGCCTCCGCCGGTGCGGGCCCGGCGGGACGCGCAGGCGTGGTGGAGCGAGGTGGTCAAGACGTCGTCCGATCGTCGGTCGGGTCGCGCAGCGCCCGGACGGTCCGGTCCGGGGCGCAGGCCACCCACGCAGGGCGGTGGGTGGCCACGACGGTGTGTGCGGCCGCGGCGTCGGGGGACGGTCCGGCGCGCGGCGAGCCGGCCAGGCGACGTCCGGGGAGCCCGCGAGCGACCTGTCGGCCGTTCAATGGTCAACTAGACGGGCGTCCAGCCAGACCCGTTTCCGCGGGGAAGCGACGCGAATGGGGTGGCGGGTCGGTGGCCGGGATGTGAAGAGCGGACGACCGGCACGACTCGACGCCCTCACCGGCTCCGCGCGACGAGCTCCAGGAGCGCCCGGCCGTACGCCCCGGCGGGGTCGGCGTCGTCGAAGGTCCGGGGCGCGCCGAGGATCTCCACCTCGACCACGTACCCGTCCGACGTGCGGCGCAGCGCGCGGAACGTCGAGCGCAGCAGGTCGCGCAGCTGGCCCTCCGTCGGGTGCCACAGCGCGTCCTCGAGCGCCACGGAGTCCAGGGCCCACTCCGTGGTGCCGTTGAACCCGAGGATCACGCCGGTGTCGAACTCGTGGGGCTCGATCGTCATGTCGCTCACGGTGAAGAGGTCGCCGCCCGGGCCGGTCGCGAGGAGCCGGAACCGGTCGCCGGACGCGGGGGACCAGCGCAGACCGGCGTCCCGTAGGGCGAGGGCGAGGTCCCACGAGATCATCCGACCACCGTAGGGCGCAGGAGCCCCGCCCGCAGCGGCGCGCGACGCGGCGTCGTCCTGCCTACGTTGGGGGGATGGAGCCGGAGATCGAGAACGCCACCGACATCGTCGTGACCCTCGCCGCCGCGGCGGGCGGACTCGTCGTCGCGTTCCTGCTCGGCACGGTCCTGTCGGCCGTCGTGGGCAGGATCGGCCGCCGCAGCGAGCTCGTGCGGGACCTGTCCCGGCGCCTGCGCAGGCCGGACCGCGCGCTGCTCATGGTCGTCGCGGTGTGGATCGCCGTCCGGGTCACCACCGACGCGGCGACGCCGTGGCTGCCGCTCGTCGAGCACCTCCTCCTCATCGCCCTCATCTGCGTGGCGGCCTGGTGGGTGGGGGCGTTCGCGTTCGTCCTGGAGGACTCGGCGCTCCAGCGCTACCGCGTGGACACCACGGACAACCGGCACGCGCGCCGGGTGCGGACGCAGATCACCGTGATCCGGCGCCTCACCGTCGCGATCATCGTCGTCTGCGCCATCGCGGGCGTGCTCCTCACCTTCCCCGAGGCGCGGGCGGCCGGGGCGAGCCTCCTCGCGTCCGCCGGTCTCATCTCGATCGTCGCGGGCCTCGCGGCGCAGACGTCGCTCGCGAGCGTCTTCGCCGGGATGCAGATCGCGTTCACCGACGCGATCCGCGTCGACGACGTCGTCGTGCTGGAGGGGGAGTGGGGCCGGATCGAGGAGATCACCATGACCTACGTCGTGGTGCACCTGTGGGACGACCGCCGCCTCATCATGCCGTCCACGTACTTCACGACGACGCCGTTCCAGAACTGGACGCGCCGCGCCGCGGACCTGCTCGGCACGGTGGAGCTGGACCTGGACTTCGAGGTGCCCGTGGGTCCGATGCGGGCGGAGCTCAAGCGGCTGCTCGCGCTCACGGACCTGTGGGACGAGCGCGTGGGGATCCTCCAGGTGACCGACGCCGTCGGCGGCCTCGTGCGCGTGCGGGCGCTCGTGAGCGCGCACGACGCCCCGACGCTGTTCGACCTGCGGTGCTTCGTGCGCGAGGGACTGGTCGACTGGCTGCAGCGGGCCGCGCCGCAGGGCCTGCCGCGCACGCGCTTCGAGGGCGCCGTGGACGGGCCCGACGACGCCCGGTCGGCCCCGGCGGTCGGGTCGGCTCCCGCCGGGGCGGGCGTGCACGACGGGGCCGCGCGGGACGACGCCGCGTCGCGCGGGTTCCCGGACGACGAGTCGGACCGCGCCGACGACGAGCCGCCCGTCGCGCCCGCGCGACCGCCGCGTCTCCCGCCCGACCGGGGGGCCCGGCGGGCCGACGCCCCGGTCGTCCTGGGGACGCTGCGCCGCGCGGGCGGCGCGGGTGCGGCGCCGAGCGACGACCCGACGCGGCTCGTCGGGGTGGTGCCCGGCCCGGAGGACGACGGCGGGACCACGGTGCTCCCCGCCGTCGGGCCCGACGCGGGGGAGCACCTGGAGGCGGCCGAGTCGGCGTTCTTCAGCGGCAGCGCCGAGGGCGAGCAGCGGTCGCGCGCGTTCGCGGGGCCCGGTCAGGACGTCATCGACGAGCGCGAGCGCACGGCCGAGCACGACCTGGTCGACGACGAGCAGCACGCGACGGGCAGCACCGGCACCGCCGAGGCGGGTGACGCGGGCGAGCCGGGGTCCGCGCACGACGCGGGGGCCGAGGGGCGCGAGCCACCGGCTCGCGAGCGCTGAGCCGCGGTCAGGCGAGCCCGGGGACCTCGACCTCCGTGTCGGCGAACGGGGCGCGCAGGAGGGTCGCGGTCGCCCACCCGCGCGTGAGGAGGCCGGTGTCCGAGTCGGGCTCGGAGTGCCGCTCGGTGCCCGAGTACTGGAGCATGAGGTGCCGGTCGCCGTCCTCGTGCACGCGCGCCTGCACCAGCCCGAACGTCGCGAGCGGTGCCGCGCGCAGCCCGCGCAGCCGGTCGACGGGCAGGTCGGGGACGTTGACGTTGAGGGTGCGTCCCTCGAGGGGCGTGCGACGCACCCAGTCGAGCACGTGGTCCGTGACGAGCCGGGCGGTCTCCCAGTGCCGCGGGTCCGCGGCGTCGACCGACACCGCGATCGACGCGATGCCGTGCGTCGTCGCGGACAGCGCCGCGCCCACCGTGCCCGAGTGGAGGATCGCGTTGCCCGTGTTCGCGCCCTTGTTCACCCCGGACAGCACGAGGTCCGGCTTCGGGCCGAACCCGCCGTAGGCCGCGACGAACGCGATGAGCGCCGGTGCCGCGCGCACCGCGAGGGAGGCCGTCACGCCCTCGGGCAGCCCCGGTGCGTCGCGCGGCTCCACGACGAGGCGACCGTCGTGCTCCGCGCCGAGCAGTGACGCGCTCGCACCGGAGGACTCGCGCGCCGGGGAGGCGACGGTCACCGCGTACCCGGCGTCGAGCGCGGCGCCCGCGAGCACCGCGAGGCCGGGGGAGTCGATCCCGTCGTCGTTCGTCACGAGCGCGTGCACGGCGTCCTCCTGGGTCGGGGTCAGCGGGCCTCGCGCACCGTGACGCGGTGCGCGAACCGTTCGATCTGGTCGCGGCGGCCCGTGCCGAGGCCGCGGCGCGTGACGTTGAGGGCGCCCGCCGCGGCACCGAGACGCACGGCGTCGGGCAGCGCGAGCCCGCGCCCCAGCCCCACGGCGATGCCGGCGGTCATCGAGTCGCCCGCGCCACGGTGGTCCACGGTCGTCACGCGCGGCGTCGTCACGCGGTAGGTGTGCTCGCGCGTCACGAGCAGCGTGGGGTCCTGGGCACGCGAGACGACGAGGGCCCGCACCCCGGCGTCGACCATCCCCCGGGCGGCCGCGAGCAGCGACGCCTCCGTGTCGTCGTCGCTGAAGCCGCCCTCGACGAGCTCCTCGTGGCTCATCTTGAGCACCACGCCGGGGGCTCCCGCGAGCGCACGGGCCTGGTCGCCGGAGAGGTCCGCGACGACCTGCCGGTCGGAGGCGTCGAGGTCGCGCGCGAGGCGTCCGAAGAACGACGCGGGCACGCCGACCGCCGTCTCGGACCCGGTGAGGATGGTCACCGCGGCGTCGAGGGCGCTGACGAGGACGGTGCTGTAGAGGTCGTCGACCTCGTGCCGGTTGAGGGGGTACGGGTCCATCGTCACGACCTCCGTGCGCTCGCCCGAGCGGCGGTCGTGGACGAACGCGCCGTTGCCGCCCGTCGCCACGGTGCGCAGCTCCAGGTTCTCCGCGCGGGCCAGGTGGGCCGCGACCTGGCCCGTCTCGCCCCCGAACGGGCCGCAGACGACGACGCGCGCCCCGAGCGAGTACGCCATGCGCCCGAGCCACAGGCCCTGGCCGCCGGGGTGCACGTGCACCTCGGGCGACGTCTCGTGCGGGCCCGACGGCTCGATCTCGATCGTCAGCAGCGGCGTCAGGGCGAGGACGCACACCGTCGGCGTGCGCCCCTCGGCCCCGGGCGCCGCGGAACCGGCCGGCGTGGGCCCGGAGGCCGGTACGGTCGCGTCCATCCGTCGAGGCTAGGGTGCCGGGCGGGTCCTCACCCGGCGAGCGGCGCGTCCGGGGTGCCGAGCCGACCGTCGAGCCACCCGGCGAGCCGGTCCGGCCGGTCGGTGACGCCCCGGGTTTTCCCGTCCGGCGGGTGCGGGTGGTTTCATGCTGACCATGACCCAGCGACCCGCCGTGACCCGGCGCGCCCGCGCGGCGGGACCCGCCGTCGTCGTCGGCGTGCTCTGCGCCGCCCTGCTCGGCGCCTGCACCGGCACGTCCGACGACCCGGACGACCCCGCGCCGTCGGCCACGACCACGACCGCCCCGACGACGGAGCCCGCGGACCCCGACGCGCCCCTCAGCGCGCAGCAGGCGTGCGCCGCGATGTACGTCGACGGCGACGAGCCGTTGGAACGGCGCGTCGTCGCCGCCCTCGTGGACGTGAGCGAGGGAGCCGACACCGAGAGCGTCCAGGCGATGACGGCCGTCGGCATCGAGCTGGGCTCGCTCTCGGTGCGCGTGCCGGAGGAGTTCACGGACGCCGTCGACCAGGTGCGCGTCCCCTTCCTCCAGCTCCAGGAGAACCTCGACACGGCGACCGAGGAGTCGGTCGACCTGGACGTCGCGTCCGCGCACGCGGGGCTGACCGCCTACCGCGAGCTGTGCGGTACGACGGACGGGACGGGCACCGGGGAGCCGTCGGACGCCTGAGCGCGGCTCCGTGCGGCTCAGGGCGGCCGGGCGCCGCTCAGGACCGGACGACGAGCGCGACCCCGAGGGCGACCGCACCCCACACCGCGAGGCCCGCCCCGCACGCGATCGCCAGTCCGTTGGCGCCGGTCGAGCGGTCGCGAGGCGTGCTCCGGACGGCCGTCGCGGTGACCGCGACGCCTGACACGACGAGCAACGCGCCCACGGCGATCCACAGCATCGCGACCACCCTTCCACGGGCTCTCGGTCGCCGCACAGCGGGCCGTCGTGCCGTCGCGGCTTGCGCCGCGGGGCCCCGGCACGCCACGGTGTGCCCGTGCCCGACACCCTCGTCCGCCGCGTCCTGTTCCCCGGCCGGCACCACCTCGTCACCCGTTTCCAGGTCGACTACCTGCGTGCGCTGCGCGCCGGCCTCGTCCACGACCTCGACGGGCACCGTGTCCGGTGCGCGCCCGACGTCGAGGTGGTCTGGGCGGTCACGTCCGCGAACCACTCCGGCACCCGGCGCAACCCCCTGCCGGGCCACCGGCGCGAGGCGCTGATCGAGAACGTCGCGGTCCGCGAAGGGTTGCCGGGCGTCGTCGTGCCGGTGCCCGACGTCGCGCCCCACCCCCGGTTCGCCGCGCTCGTGGTGACGAGCGTCGCCACGCAGACCGGCCGCGCCCCGACCCCGGACGACACGGTCGTGGCGTGCTCCACGCCCGCCGTGGTCGCCGCGTACCAGGACCTCGGGTTCCGGGTCGTGGGTGTCGAGCTCGACGTGGCCGACGGCGCCGACGCCGCGCCCCGGCCGTGGGACGCCGTCGAGCTCCTCGCCGCCGGCGACGCGCGCTGGCACGACCTCGCGCACCCCGCCGTCCCCGAGTTCTACGCCCGCTACGGCCTCGTCGAGCAGGTGCGCGAGATCTTCGCCGACCCCGTCGTGTCCGGCGACGGCGACCTCACGACGACGCGCGACTACCGCACGTACGCCGCCGCGTTCGAGGAGGCGTCAGCGCGCAAGTGGGCGCAGGTCGCGCCGCACGTGCGCCCCGGGCGCGTCGTCGACATCGGCTGCGCGACGGGCGGCCTCCTCGAGCACGCCGCGCGCGAGCCGCGCCTGCACGAGTCCGACCTGTTCGGCGTCGACGTCGCCCGCCACCTCGTCGCCGAGGCGGAGCACAAGAAGGCGCAGGGCGTCTTCGCGAACCCCAACGTGTGGTTCGTCCAGGCGAACATCCTCGCCCGGTCCGTCATGCCCGCCGCGTCGGTGGACACCACGCTGACGATCGCGCTCACGCACGAGGTGTCGTCGTACGGCGACGGTGTGCGCGACGTCGAGACGTTCGCGCGACGCGTGCACGACCACACGCGGCCCGGCGGCGTGTGGGTCAACTCGGACGTGTGCGGGCCCGCGGAGCCGGCCCGCGCCGTCGTGCTCACGCTGCGCACGGACGACGGCCTGGGTGCGCAGGGCGACGGGCCGCACGGGGCGCGCACGGATCTCGGCTCGCTCGCCCGCGAGGACGTCGCCGCGTACGTCGGCGCGCTGTCGACCGACGCGCGCATGGCGCAGTTCGCGCACGACTTCCCCCGGTCCTCCGGCGCGCTCTTCGCGCCCGCGGCGCTCGGCGGCGGGCGGTGGCGCCTCACGCTGCGCGAGGCGATGGAGTTCATGACGCGCAAGGACTACGTCGACAACTGGCTGTCCGAGGCCCACGAACGGTTCTGCGACCTCACCGGGGCGGGGTGGGCCACCCTCCTGGAGGACGCCGGCTTCGTCCTGGAGCCGGGCAGCGGCGCGTGGCGCAACGCGTGGCTCGTCGAGCACTCCTTCGCGCCCGTCGCCGCGCTGCACGACGCCGTCACGGGCGAGCCCGTCGACTGGCCCGACACCCACGTCCTCACCGTCGCCCGCCGCCCCGAGCTCGCCTGACGGCAGCACCCGTCCCGCCGAGGTAGAACGCTGGTCGCGCGAGGGAGTACCCCGGTCGCGCGGTTGACGGACGCCGTCGGGCTGGGATCGTGGAGACGTGCTGCTCGACGCGCGGACGCTCCGCGGCATCCAGGACGGGACGGTGACGCTCGCCTTCCGGCGCTGGACGACGCCGCGCGTGCGGGTCGGGACGCGCCAGCGCACCCGCATCGGGGTGGTCGAGGTGACGTCGGTCGACCGCGTGCCGGTCGGCCCCGACGGCGTCCCGCTCGTGTCCGACGACGACGCGCACCTCGCCGGGATGGCGTCGCCCGAGCGGGTGCTCGCGCGGGGAGCCGCCCGGGAGGGCGACCTGTACCGGGTGGGGCTGCGGTTCGCGGGCGAGGACCCGCGCGTCGCGCTGCGTGCCGACGCCGACCTCGACCCTGCCGCGGTGGAGGCGATCCGGGTGCGGCTCGGGCGCATGGACCGCGCGGCCGACGCGCCGTGGACGCGCGCGTACCTCGAGCTGGTCGCCGGGAACCCGGGTGTCGTCGCGCGCGAGCTGGCCGCGGGGATCGGGATGGAGCGCGACCCGTTCAAGGTGCGGGTGCGACGGCTCAAGGAGCTGGGACTGACGGAGAGCCTCGACGTCGGCTACCGGATCTCGCCGCGCGGCGCGGCGTACCTGGCGGCGACGACCGTCGGCTGACGGCCTGTTGTCAGCGCTCCACGGGTCGGGGGACCGGTGGGGTGCTGACAGGTGTCAACCGATCGCGGGCAGGCCGTCGAGGCTCTGGGCGTTGCGGTCGCGCCAGTACGTCTCGAAGTACTCGGGCGATCGGCGCTCCTGCGCCCGGTCGAGCACGTCGCGGTCCTCGACGAAGCCCATGCGGGGCACGGAGAACCCGCACGAGTCGGAGACACGGTCGACGTCCACCACGACGACCCCGCGCTGGCCGATCTCGCGCGGCTTCGCGAACGCCGGACGCAGCGCGTCGAACTCCGCGGTGCCCGCCTCGACGTAGCGGCCCGTGCCGTGGAGCCGCACGATGTTCGGTGGTCCGTCGAACGCGCAGAACATGAGGACGACGCGCCCGTTCTCGCGCAGGTGCGCGGCCGTCTCGGCCCCGGACCCGGTGTAGTCGAGGTACGCGACCCGGTGCGGGTCGAGGACGGCGAACGTCCCGGCCATGCCCTTGGGAGAGACGTTGACGTGCCCGTCGGCGGCCAGCGGAGCCGTCCCGACGAAGAACACCGGCTGGGCGACGACGAACGACGCGATCCTCTCGGTGATCTCCGCGTGGACGGTGGCCATGCGAAAAGTCTGGCATGCCGGCGGTGGCTCGGGAGTAGCGTCCGGGTGATGAGCGACTCGACGACGAGCGGGGCGACGGCGCCCGCGGACCCCAAGGCCACCCTGCTGCGGTACCTCGCGCGCGAGCGCGAGGCGCTGCTCGCCAAGGCCGACGGCCTCGGCGAGTACGACGCGCACCGTCCCCTGACGCGCACGGGCACGAGCCTGCTCGGGCTGCTCAAGCACGTGGCGAGCGTGCAGCTGGGGTACCTGTGCGAGGCGTTCGGCGGCACGCACGACCTCGCGATGCCGTGGTTCGACGACGACGCGGAGGTCAACGCCGACATGTGGGCGACGGCCGACGAGTCGAGCGAGGACGTCGTCGCGTTCTTCCGGCGGTCGTCCGAGCTCTGCGACGCGACCGTGGCCGGTCTGGACCTCGACGCGCGCGGCGAGGTGCCGTGGTGGCCGCCGGGGCGCAACGTCGTCACGCTGCACGAGGTCCTCGTCCACGTGCTCGACGAGATGGCCCGCCACGCGGGCCACGCGGACATCGTCCGCGAGCTGATCGACGGGTCGGCGGGGGACGGCCGCAACCTCCCCGACCTGACCGACGACGAGTGGTCGGCCTACCGGCAGCGCGTCGAGGAGGCCGCGCTCGAGGCCGGGCGACGCGGCGTCGGGCAGGGCTGACCGGACGCCACATCGGCGACCACGGTTCTCCCTCGCAGGACCAGGGTCCTACCTCGCCGGGGTGGGCCGGTCGGTGGTCCGGGTGAGGAGGACGGCGACCTCGTAGTGCGCGGTGTGGGGGAACATGTCGAGGACGCGCGCCTCGACGGGGCGCAGCGACGGCATGAGGGCGAGGTCGCGCGCGAGAGACGTCGCGTTGCAGCTCGAGTAGACGACGTGGCCGACGTCCGAGTCCTCCAGCCAGCGGCTCAGCGTCTCGCCGATGCCGCGCCGCGGCGGGTTCACGACGACGAGGTCGGGGTGCGCCGTCGGCGGCTGGGCGAGGGCGAAAGCGGTGGCGTCGTCGGCGCGGAACGTCGTGCCGGCGAGGCCGGCGTCGTGCGCGGTGAGGCGCGCGCTCGCGACCGCCTCGGCGCTCGTCTCGACCCCCACGACGTCGCGACCGCCGCCCGCGACGTGCAGCGCGAACCCGCCCACGCCGCAGTAGAGGTCCCAGACCGAGGAGGGTGCGGCGTCGTCCACCCAGGCGCGGCCCTGCCGGTAGAGCGCGGCGGCGACGTCGGTGTTCGTCTGGAAGAAGCTCTGCGGGCGCAGGTGCAGGTCGAGGCCGTTGACGCTCATGCGCAGCGTCTCGGCCTCCGTGAGCAGGACCTCCGTGTCGCCCTCGACGACGGCCTTGTGCTCGGGGTGGATGTTCGCGGACACGACACGCAGCGCGGGGAGGTCGTCGAGCAGCGTCGGCAGGTGCTTGCGCAACCGCGGCAGGGACTCGGTCGAGCGCAGGACGAACCGGGCCATGAGGTCGCCGTCGGGCGACAGGGTGACGAGGACGTACTTGAGCTCGCCGCGGCGGGCGCGGACGTCGTAGGGGACGAGGCGG
The DNA here is from genome assembly GCF_020551945.1 of Cellulosimicrobium marinum. GTDB lineage: Bacteria > Actinomycetota > Actinomycetes > Actinomycetales > Cellulomonadaceae > Cellulosimicrobium > Cellulosimicrobium marinum. Next base: position 317,610 of record NZ_JAJBZH010000001.1, read on the forward strand.
GCGCGCGTGACGAGCGCCGCGAGCGGACCGAACGCGTCCCGCAGCGCCGCGGGGTAGAGCGGGCAGTCGGTGAGGTCGACGCCGCCGTCGTCAGAGAGGATGCCGAGCACCGGCGCGTCGACGGTGCCCGTGACGACCATCTTCGCCTTGTTGCGGAACCCGGCCTCCGGCGACGTCACCGGGTCGAGCCACCGCAGCCCGGGCGCGACCGGGTCGAGCAGGTCGGCGCAGTGCCCCACCTTGCCCGCGAGCTGGACGGCGTACGCCTGGTCGAGCAGGGTGCACGAGCGGCACCGCCAGGCGTCGAAGTGGTGGCACTGCACTCGTTCGAGTCTACGGGCCGACGGCGCCCGGTCCGCCCCGCGCGGCCCGCCCTCAGGCGGGGGCGGGCCTCGTCGCCTTCCCGTCGAGCCAGAGGGTGTCCGTCTCGTCGCGGTGGCTGCCCTGCGTGCCGACGTGCGTCGAGCCGATCTGCGGGCCCTTCGTGATGACGTGCACCATCGCCATGCCGTGACCGCGGCCCAGACCGTAGTCGTCCTTGAGCCACTCGAGGATCGGCCCCGCCTTCGTCGACGCGTCGAACCCGCGCTCGTGCGCCTTCTCCACCAGCTCGCGCGGCGTGAGCCCCGTCCTGTCCTCGACCGCGTCGAGGTACGCCTGGAACGACATGGGTGCTCCTCTCGTGCCGGGCCCCGTGCCCGGTCCAAGGCGTCGACCTGCCGGACCGGCAGAACTCATCGGACCGTCACGCCGCCCGCCGGTGTTCACCCGGAGTTCCACCGGTCGCCACCAAAGGGTGCGACGCTCCGCGCATGACCGACGAGTCCCGCGAGATCGACGTCGTGGTGCAGCGCATCGCCGACCGCTTCCCCCAGCTCCCCACCGACGAGGTGCGCGAGCAGGTCCTGGCCGAGCTCGACCGGTTCGACGACGCGCACGTGCGCGACTTCGTGCCCGTGCTCGTCGAGAACGCCGTCATGGACACCTTGCGCTCCTCCCTCGACCCGACCCCCGTCGCCACCACCGACGAGCCTGCCTGAGCGTCACCTGCCACCGGCGCGTCTCCTGCCCGGCGGCGGTCCCGGCGCCTGCCTGTCGCGAACCAGCGCGCCCACCGGCCCCCGTTGGGCGGACGGGCGCTTTCGCGCGTACCGTCGTGCCCGCCGACGGAGAGGAGCAGGAGCACGGTGGGTGCGGACCAGGCAGGCGACGTGACGATCGAGGACGGCGGTTCCCGGTGGGTGATGACGGGTGAGATCGACTTCTCCGTGACGCACCGCGTCAAGCGAGCGCTCGCCGCGACGATCGACGGGTTCCCCAAGACCGTCGACCTGTCCCGCGTCACGTTCATGGACTCCTCCGGCCTCCACCTCCTGCTCATGAAGGTCACCGCCGCGTCCCGGCCCCGCCTCGTCAACGCGCCCCAGCAGGTCCACGACCTGCTCGAGATGTCCGGCGCGACGTCGATGGTCGACCACGTGACACGCCCCGTCCCCGACCCGCCCGGCACCGGGCGCAGCGCCCACCCCGCCGACGGGGGCCGCGCGTCCTGACTGGTGGCAACCCCTCCTGCGCGGCGGGCGACATCACCGTCCGTTGAATCGCACGCCCGCGGCCTGGCGTCATCACGCGGGATGGGCGTCGACGCCTATCTCACCCGGCACAACTGTGCAGGTTGTGTGACAGCTGCACGTATCCTCGCACCTGTGAGTGGGTCGAGGAAGGTGCTGCGAAGGGTACGCAAGCGCCTGCCCTACTTCGGGTGGACGACGTGGATCCTCCCGACGCTCGCCATCGCCCTCATCGGCGTGTCCACGTGGTGCGGTGTCCAGGCGGGCGCGGCGGAGACGGAGAAGGGCGAACAAGTCACGCGAGCTCTTCAGATCGGCCTCGCCGCCGCTTCCGGGTTGCTGACTCTCGTGCTGAAGATGCGCAACGACGCGGCCGAGAGGAAGCGCAAGGCCGACGACATCGACGCGCGGGCCGAGACGGAGATGTCCTTCAACGACGCGCTGGACCCGCTTGTCGACTCGTTGGCCGAGCTCACCTCATCCGATCCGGACCAGCGCAAGGAGGCGTTCGGCAGCCTGCGAAAGCAGGCGCTTAACTCGATCATCCACGTCCTGAACGTCCGTCGCGCGCGGGTGAACTACTACGACCTCATGGATGGCGCGGCCACTGATGACGGGAAGGCGCGGCTGCGTCTTCGAGGGGGTAGCTCGGGCCGCGCGCCGCGCTCTCGCTACGAGTTCGTGGAGGGGACGCCCGAGGGCGACCACGTGCTCGCGCAGCTCAAGGAAGACCGCGTCGAATTCTGTGACAACGTCCGCAAACATCCTCCGCCCGGCATGGCGGGCAAGCTCCCGCGCAGCTACAAGGCTTACCTCTCCGTACCGTGTCGCGCGGACGGCGTCGTCTACGGCATGGTCACCGTGGACTCGCCGTACAAGGGCGCGCTGAAGGAGGGCCACGGAGACTTCGTCAGAGTCGTCGCCACGATCCTGGCCATCGGCAAGCGACTCCAGGACACGACGTGACCAACACGTCAGGGTCCCGGACCTTGCATACCGCATCGGTATACTTCATGCTGTCAACACCAGTCAGCACCGCCCCGCACCTGCGGGGCTTTCGCTGTCTGTAGACACCGAGGGAGGGTTGATGGCATTTCGCGTAACTCGACCCGATGACAGGGCGCAACGCATCATTCAGGATCCCGACAGCTACTTCCGCGAGGCTCGCGACCGTGCGCGACGCGAGGCTGAGAAGCGTCGGGAACGCGAGTTGCGGCTTGCACGTCAGCGGACATCGAACAGGGCGATTCACGCGTCCTAGTGGTTGAGGGCTCCCCACAACTGCGTGGTCGCCTTCGTCAGTTCGCACCACTGCCAGCGCGCAGTAGAGCACGACGACGGGCCCCGCCCCGCTCCGGCGAGGTGGGGCCCTTCGTCGTGCCCACGAGGTCTAGATGCGCGTCTTGTCGATCTCGGGGCTGGCGGTGAACTGGACGGCGCGGTCGCGTGCGAGGTCCGCGGCGAGGCGCTCGGGGTCGGCTGCGGCGACGGATGCGGCCTGGACGACCCAGGTCTTGCCGACCTTGGAGCCGGCGAGGGAGCCGGACTTGAGGCGCTGCAGGACGGCCTGACGGCTGATGCCGAGCTGGGCGGCGGCGTCGGTGACGGAGACGAGCCCAGGCACGGGGGCGATGCCGTTGCGCTGGTCGAACTCGGTTGTGGGCATGACCTCGAGGACGAGGGGCTCGGCGTCGGCGAGCACGGTGGTGCCTGCAGTTGTGGCGATCGCGAGGGCGGTGCTCAGTGCCTGGCGCAGGTTCTCGGCGGGCAGAGTGATGTCGGCGTTGATCCACCCGCGCTCGCTGCGGGAGACGGCGGGACGATAGTCGATGAGCGCGCCGACGAGCTCGTCGACGCGGGGGTCGTCGTCGGTGGTTCGGGTGCGCCACTCGATACGGGCGTTGTACTCCGTCACGGGTGGCGCCTCCTGGTCGTGCGGTGTGCTGGTGGGGGAGGATGGAGTCCTGGGCCCGGGAGGTGCTTTCTTCAGCTCCCGGGCCCTGTCCGCTACCGCCTGGGCGGACAGCGGAACCCGCGGCGCTTGAGCGGGCGAGCGCGTTCAGTACGCTGCGCCGGTCGCTCGGGGTGCCCGATAAGGTCGCGACCTTCTCCCCGTCCCGGGTGTAGACCTCGGGGTGACCCTTGCGGTTGATCTGCAACTTGTACCCGGCTGCCTCGATCGCCGCGAGGATCTCCTTGAGGTCCTTGTCCATGGTCTCCTCCTTCCGTCTTTCTGACAAGAGAACAACCCTGCCGCACGTTGCTAACTAGCAAGCCAGGGAGCGAGATCGGTTCGGAGAGTTCGAAAGGTGTTCGAGCGCGCGCACGCTGGGGGCGTGAGTGAGTAGGACGATGGACGCGAACGGCCACTTGGTGCAGCGCATCGTCAACGCGCATCCATACCACTGCTCCGTGCGCAGCGCACGGGGTGGGCGCGGTGTCGCGCGCGGATAGTCTGCGAGCTCGATGGTGAGGAGCGGATCGACACCTACGCCTACGCGTGGACGGCCCCCCCGCGCTCGTCCAGCGCCCGCGCGACGACCACCGGTGGGCGGGCATCGGGGTCTGGATGGGCGCTGGGGACCTCACTCGTCGGAGTCGTTGACGCCCTCAGGTGCTGGCGGAAGCACCTCGAACGGGAAGGACACGTGGACGTCGGCGCCGTCGCGACCGTGCTGGTGGTGCTCGACGCCGCGGACTCGCGCGGAGATCGTCACGTACTGGTGCCGGACTTCGGTGAAGGTGTAGGCAACGCGGACGGTACCCCCGGAGGGGATCGACTCGTGGTGGGCGATCGTCTCGCCGCGGTCAAGGTGCTGCTGGAACCCAGATGAGAGGTCGGGCATCGCGATAACCTCGAGCTCGCGGTCGTGCGGGTCCACGAACGTGGCCTCGATCTCCACGCGCTCGCCCAGTCCGACGAGGACGTCGACGTCGACGTAGACAACCCTGCGGCTCGCCCACGACGAGAGCTTCTCGGCGGTGGCGACGCGGCCGCGGGAGTCGGAAGCGGCGGCGACGCGCGGGTAAAAGGTGCCGGTCGGATGCTGCTCGCTCATGTACCTACCGATCCTGTTCTGTAGTTCGACGGCCACGCCGGACAAGATGTCGCGCGCCGACGCCGGGAGGCCGCGCCCATGCATGACGTCGTTCCGGTACTCGATGACTCGACGGAGCAGCGGGTCGATGTCACGCTCGTCGCCCAGCGCCTCCTCGAGCGGTGTCCACTCCTTCCTCGCCATGATCACGAGGTCTTCCAGGCGGGTGAAGTCGAGCTCGCTCGTGGCCCCGGCGACGCGCGCTTCGTCGTCGGCGACGGCCTCGAACGCCGCACGCGACTTCCGCGCGTTGTCCCGGATCTTGGTGTTCGAGAGCTCGTCGTACCAGTCGGGCCCGAAGGCGCGCCGGTAGGCATGATCAAGGAGTTGTCGCAATGACCTCTCGATCGAGATCGCAGCGTCGTAAGGCTCGAAGGTCGTCACGTCGGATCCTCTCCTAGATCGGTGAACGCGGCGAGGAGCCGCCGCGCCTGCTCGACGTTGCCGCGGTGACGTCCTCCTCGTAGAACCAGGTCCTGCTCTCAGCGGGCGGCGTGAGCGCGACGGCGATCGCCTCCGCGGAGGTCTCGTAGCCGAGGTTTGTATCTGGCTCGGTGTAGTCGAACTGAGCGCCGAACACTGCCTTGAGGTACGCGTCGTCGAGGTCGAGAAGTTGGTTCAGGATGTGTCCGAGCTCGTGCCTCACAGTCGTCTGGATGTGTTGCTCGAGCAGCTCGTAGTCGACGCTGGCGTCGCCGCCCGTCGCGTAGGCGGCGACGTCGTTCGCGATCCATACCTTCGGGCGGTTGCCCCACTCGGGCGCTGCCTCCATCACCGTGCCCCAGTAGGCCCAGTCGTCGGAGGACGGGACGAACGGCCACTCGACATCGCACACACCGGAAGTCCGGCCTCGCCCAGTCGGCGGATCTCTTCCCACGCGATCGGGTCGACGACCCCGGCCGGGGCGTCCGGGACGCAGCTCGTACCCGGCGTAGTCGCCCTGTACGCCTAGTAGGCGGGCCGGGTCTCGGCGACCATCGACGAGCCGACCGCCCACACCGACGCTCCGAGCACGGCGACGAGGAGCGCGGCCATGCTGCGGCCGCGGCCCCCTGGCGCCGCGTCATGCTAGCGACCCTACGGATGCCGCGGCGCCGATCACAGGGCTACCGGCGAAGTTCACCCGGCGGTCGGTCCCCCCAGGGCTCGTCTGCGTCCGCACGGCGCGCACGATCGCGCACACCGCGGACTTGTCCAGACTGAGCTCGGCGGCGATGGCGCGTCCGGACTGGGTGGTCGTCCGTGCGGGCGGATGATGTCCGCGCGGTGCTCGGCGACGCGTCCGCGCGCGGACGTCCGTCCGCTCGGGCGCGACGCCGGCCTCCGTCCGGACGTCCGTCGTGTCCGCCGTCGGGCTGTCCGTCGTCTCAGCGGCGACCCGGACACTGTCCGCGGGCGGGGTGTCCGGCGTGCGACGTGTCCTGTCCGGCGTCCTGCTCGTCGCCCGTCCGGCCGTCCGCCCGTCCGGCGCTCGCGGACGTCTGTTCGGTGTCTGCCTTGCCTGCGATGTCCGGACGAGGAGCGAACGCGACGTGCGCGACGACGTGCGCGGCGGCGAGCGTCATGAACGGGGGCATGCCCGTGAGGCCCGCCTCTACGGCGCCCTGCCAGCTCTGGTCGCCAGCGCCCCAGGCGTGCAGCGCGTTCCGTGCGGACGAGACCGTGGTCAGGGCCCACACGAGCGTCCAGGGAGACGGGCACGTTCGCCGCGGTGGGTGCGGATGAACGCGACGGCGACGAAGGCGAGCATGGCAACCTTGAGCGCGACCGGGGCACGCCATGCGAAGTAGGCGGGATCGACGCCCAGGGCGCAGCGGCGGACAGTCCCATGAAGGACAGCGTGAAGCTCGCGGCCGCGACGGCGACTAGCACGACGAGCAGCCTGGCGAGGACGGGGACGGTTGCGGACATGCTCGACGCGGTGGTGCGAGGGCGGCGGCCTCGACGTGATCGGCGAACAGCGCGCGGTTGGTTGAGATCGGGCGGACGGCGGCCCGGACGGCGCCGGGGCAGCATCGTCCGGGGCCGTCCTGCATATAGGGGTTGTGCGTTGTGGTGACCGCGTTGAGCACGAGCACTGCCACGGTCGAGTTCTGGGCGGGCACGTCCTCGTCGTAGAAGACGGTCCGCTGCTCGTCGTCGGGGGTCAGGGCGAGCGCCAGCGCCTCGGCCGACGCCTCGTGCCACGGCCTCGTCCCGGGGTGCGTCACCTCGAGGTCCGCGACGAACAGGCGCTCGAGGGAGATCTCGTCGAGGCCGAGCATGTAGGTCAGGGCGTGCCCGAGCTCGTGCCTGACGGTGGTGCGCACGTGCTGCTCGAGCAGGTCGCCGTCGACGTGGTCCTCGCCGTCCTCGGCGTAGGCCGCGACGTCGTGCACGATCCACACCGTCGGCAGGTCGCCCTCGCCGCGGCTCGGCGCGGCCCAGCCCCACCACCACCACTCGTCCCGATCGGGCACGAGCTGCCAGTCGACGTCGCACACCGGCAGGCCGGCCTTCCCGAGACGCTCGATCTCCGCCCAGGCGATCGCGTCGTGCGTGCCCAGCGCCTCGTCGGGCACGCACGACGTGCCCGGCGTCGCGGGGGAGTAGGCGGCGAAGCGCTCCGGCTCGTGGGCCGGGTCGGCGCTCGCGGCGGACCCGGCGAGCAGCGCCGGTGTGGCCAGGGCGAGGGCCGCGGCGACGGTGCGGCGGCAAACCCTGTGCCCAACAACTGCCCAGCGAGTTCGAACGTGCGTTCGTCCGCTGGGGTGTTTTCCCAGGTCAGAGGGTGGGCCCCCCGGGGTTCGAACCCGGAACCTACGGATTAAAAGTCCGCAGCTCTGCCAGTTGAGCTAGAGGCCCGTGACGTCCGTCTGCGCGCGGGTGCGCCGGGACGTCGACACGCACAGGGTACGCGGGACGGGAGCGTCCTGCGGGCGCCGTCGGCTCGCGCGGGCGCGTACCGTACGCGGGGTCGGCCGACCTGTCAGGTGGGGTCTTGCTCCGTGAGAAGTTCGGTGAGATCGGGGCGATTCGCTTGCGAGCCCCCGGCGTTCTTGCTTGGTTGGTAGAGACCGAGGGGCCCGCGGGAGGGTGCACCGACGGCTGGTCGCACCACTCCAGGTGCGTGCCGCTCGACGTGTCCCGTAGCCCCGCCCGGCGACGAGAGGAGCTCTCGTGCTTACCCTGACCGACAACGCACGTACCGCTGTCCAGGACCTCACCACGCAGGCCGGTGTCCCCGAGGGAGGCGGTCTGCGGATCGCCGAGTCGACGGACCAGGCCGGCAGCTTCGAGCTCGCGCTCGTTCCCGCCCCGCAGCCCGACGACGAGGTCGTCGAGAACGGCGAGGCGAAGGTCTTCGTGGAGGCCCAGACCGTCCAGACGCTGTCGAACCTCACCCTCGACACGGACCCGAACGCTCAGGGTCCGTCGTTCGTCCTGACTCCTCAGGGCTGACGCACCAGCTGTCGACGGCGCACCCACCTCCTCCGGGTGCGTCCTCGAACCCCATGACGGGCCGTCCGCTGACGCGGGCGGCCCGTCGTGCTGCGCGTATCAGGGACGGGCCTGCGGTACTCCCTCCTTCCCGTGGCCGGGAGCCCGGTCACGTGGGGTCGCCGACCGGCGACCGGGAGGGAAGACGATGACGTCGAGGACGACGAGCACGACGGCCGCGGTCCTGTGCGCCGCGGGGGTCGCGGCGCTGGTCGGGGCGTGCGCCCCGGCACGGCTCCCCGCGGAGGACGACCCGGTGACGAGCGGTGCGCGCGCCGCGCACGACGACCCGCCGACGGTCCGGGACGGGTCGGTGACCCTGGGCCCGGGCGACGAGGTCGACCTCGACGGCGAGACGGTCGTGCTGGCCTCCCAGGAGGTGGAGCTGGCGTGGGACGGAGAGCGGCTGACGCTCCCGGTCGGGACGGCGCTGGTCGAGGGGACCGAGCCCGACACGTGCGACGAGGTCCTCGCGCAGAGCGCCGGGTCGACCGGCGGGGGCGTGGGGGAGCAGGCCGGCGCGTCGGCCCGTGCCGTGCCCGTGGCCCTGCTCGGCGACGGGCTGGAGGCGTGCCTGCGCACGGACGCGGGCGTCGTCGTGCACGTCGAGGTCACCGCGCCGGACGTGCGGGACGACCTCCACGTGCGCGTGCTCGGCCAGCGCGCCGAGTGACGCCGCGGCGCGGCGGGCAGGGGCGTCAGGGCGCGGGGCCGACGATCCACCAGCCCCCGAGCACGGCGCTGCCGAGGGTGACGAGGAGGAACACCCCGACCCAGAGGATGCCGGGAGTGCGGGTGAGCGCGGCGAGCATGTCGGCGTCGGAGCGTCGTGCCTGGCCGCGGGACCGCTGGGCCTGGAGCTCGAGCACGGGGCGCACGGCGCCGAGCAGCAGGAACCACGTGACGGTGTACGCGACGGCGCTCTGGACGGGCGGCGTCGCCCACCAGGACACGCCGACGAGCGCGGCGCCGCTCACGAGGACGGACCACAGCCCGAACCAGTTGCGGATCTGCACGAGCATGAGGGCGAGCAGCAGCACGAGGAGCCACAGCAGCCCGACGGCGTAGCCCTGACGCAGCAGCGCGGCGGCGCCCAGCCCGACCAGCCCGGGGCCGACGTACCCCATGAACGCGGTGACGACCATGCCGACGCCGCGGGGGCGGCCGCGCGAGACGGTGAGGCCGGACGTGTCGGAGTGCAGGCGGATCCCGGTGAGGCGGCGTCCGGTGAGGACGGCGGCGAGGGCGTGGGCGCCCTCGTGCGCGATGGTCACGGCGTGCCGGGCGACGCGCCACACGGGCGTGACGAGCACGACGGCCAGGGCGAGGGCTCCCGTCGCGAGCACCACCGCAGGTTCCGGGGGCGCGACGGGTGTGACCGCCGCGTCCCAGATCTGCCCGACGACGTCGGTCACCGCTCCCCAGTCCACGCGCGACATTCCACCACAGCCGGCCGGACGTGAGGTGCGGTCGCGCGAGAACGGTCCTTCTCGCCGTCGACCACGAGGCTGCTGCCAAAATGAGGCTCAGAACGGCACCAACCTCGTGCTCGGCGGGAGCGGGGTGGCGTGACGCCCGCCACGATCCGGGCCGGGCGGCGTCGGGCATGAGAGACTGGTCCCCTGAGGGCAGCGCCGACTGCGCGCCCCGCGTCGTGGAGATCCCCCCGGATTGCGTGCGGCGGACCCCGACCCCCAGCCCCGAGAGGCCTTTTCACCTGTGACTTCCTTTGCCGATTTCGGCCTGCCCACCCCTGTCGTGCGCGAGCTCTCGCGCCAGGGCATCGACTCCCCGTTCCCCATCCAGACCGCCACGCTGCCCGACTCGCTGAAGGGTCGTGACGTCCTCGGCCGCGGCCGCACCGGCTCGGGCAAGACGCTCGCGTTCTCCCTCCCGACGGTCTCGCGCCTGTCGTGGGCGAAGTCGTCGCGCCACCCGCGCCGGCCCCGTGCGCTCGTGCTGTGCCCGACGCGCGAGCTCGCCAACCAGATCAACGCCACCATGGAGCCCGTCGCGAAGGCCCTCGGCCTGACGACGACGACGATCTTCGGCGGCGTCGCGCAGTCCCGCCAGGTCGCGGCGCTCGACAAGGGCGTGGACATCGTCATCGCGTGCCCCGGTCGCCTGGAGGACCTGCTCAACCAGCGGCTCCTCACGCTCGACGGCGTCGAGATCACCGTGCTCGACGAGGCGGACCACATGGCCGACCTCGGCTTCCTGCCCGGCGTGAAGCGCATCATGGACAAGACGCCGAAGCAGGGGCAGCGCATGCTGTTCTCCGCCACGCTCGACAACGGCGTGGACCAGCTCGTCAAGCGCTACCTGTCCAACCCGGTGCGGCACTCCGTGGACGACGCCGCGGCCGCGCCCCCGCAGATGACGCACCACATCCTCGCGGTGCGTGACGCGGAGGCGAAGAAGCAGGTCGTGCAGGAGCTCGCGTCCGGCACCGGCCGTCGCGTCCTGTTCATGCGGACCAAGCACCAGGCGAAGAAGCTCGCCAAGCAGCTCACCGCCGCCGGCGTCCCCGCCGTCGACCTGCACGGCAACCTCGGCCAGGGCGCGCGCGAGCGCAACCTCGAGGCGTTCTCGTCGGGCAGCGTGAAGGTGCTCGTCGCGACCGACATCGCGGCGCGCGGCATCCACGTCGACGAGGTCGAGCTCGTCGTGCACGTCGACCCGCCCGCCGAGCACAAGGCCTACCTGCACCGCTCGGGCCGCACCGCCCGCGCCGGGTCCGAGGGCGTCGTCGTCACCGTCATGCTCCCCGAGCAGCGCGGCGACGTGCGCGACCTGACCCGCAAGGCGAAGATCACCGCCCAGCCGACGCCCGTCGCGCCGGGCGACGCGACGATCACCGGGCTCGTCGGCGAGGTCGCCGAGTACGTGCGCCCCGCCGACATCACCCCGCCCCAGACGCAGGCCAAGCGCGGGACGGCGTCGTCCAACGGCGGCTCGCGCGCGTCGCGTCGCGGCCGTGGTGGCCAGGGTGCTGGTCAGGGCGGCGGCCAGGGTGGCGGCCGCGCCGCGCAGGGCGGCGCCCAGGGTTCCGGCACGACGACGCAGCGCGGCCAGGGCGGTCAGCGCCCGTCCGGCGGCGGTCGGAGCGCCCAGGGTGGCCGCGGGAACCAGGGCGCCGGCGCCGCCGCGTCCGGGGCCGGCCAGTCCACCGGGCGTCGTCGGGGCGGCCGCGGTCGCGCCCAGCGCCCCGCGGGCGGCACGGTCTACTCGACGTCCACGCCGCGCTGACCTTCCGCGCGCACAGCACCCGTGAGTCGGGGCGGCCCGAGGCCCCCCCCCCCCCCGACTCACTGCTTCGCCATCGCGATCCGCAGGACCGTCTCCGGGTCGACGAGGTGGTCGTGCGAGTCGCCGCCCACGTCGAGCTGCACCCAGTGCAGGCGACCCGTGAAGCGGCTCGTGCGGGACGTGTAGTCCGGCGAGACGCACGTGCCCGACTCGTAGCCGACGTCCGTCGTCTCGTCGGCGGAGAAGATCATCGGCTGGGTCGCGTCGACCCTCCCCGCGCCGACCTGCTCGCCGTCGTGGAACAGGGTGACGTCACCGCCCTTGCCCAGCCCGCCGCCGTCGTACGCGAGCTCGGCCCGGAGCTGGTGGCTGCCCGCGGGCACGGGGACGTCCGCACGGACGGCGAAGTGGTGGATGCCGAGCACGTTGTACAGGAACGTCAGGCGCCCCTCGTGCACGTACAGGCTCCAGCCGCCGAACCGGCCGCCCTGCGCGAGCAGCACCCCTGCCAGCCCGGCGTCGGGTGCGTCGACCTGCGCCGTCACCGAGAACGACCGGTTCTTCACGCTGAGGACGCTGTTCTCCGACAGCCGCCCCATGCCGGGGTAGAACACCTGCCGCGTGCCCCGCAGCAGGGTGGGGCGCCCGGCCATGGACGGCTCGACGCGCTCCGCCGTGCGGTCGTCCATGGGCAGCACGCCGTACTTCGTCGCCTCGATGAGCCACAGGCGTTGCAGCGCGCGCAGCCGCTCGGGCTGCTCCGCCGCGAGGTCGTGCGCCTGGCTGAAGTCCGACGACCCGTCGTAGAGCTCCCACACGTCCTCGTCGAACGGCACGAGGTCGCCGCCCACGAGGATCCAGGGCGTGCGGTGCTTCGTCACCGCGCTCCACCCCTTGTGGTAGATCCCGCGGTTGCCGAACATCTCGAAGTACTGCAGGTCGTGCCGCTCGGGGCTCGTGGCGTCCTCGAACGCGTAGAGCATCGACGTGCCCTCCATGGGCGACTGCAGCACGCCGTTGACCATGGTCGGCTCGGGGATGCCTGCCGCCTCCAGCACGGTCGGCGCGATGTCGACGACGTGGGTGAACTGCGACCGCAGCCCCCCGCGCTCCGCGATGCGCCGCGGCCAGTGCACCACCGTCCCGTTGCGCGTCCCGCCCCAGTGCGACGCGACCTGCTTCGTCCACTGCAGGGGCGAGTTCATGGCCCACGCCCAGCCGACCGCGTAGTGGTTGTACGACGCGGGCGAGCCGAAGTCGTCCATCTTCGACCGCATGAACTCCGGCGTCTCCAGGGCGGCCATGCCGTTGAAGTTCGCCATCTCGTTGAACGCGCCGTTGACCGTGCCCTCGGCCGACGCCCCGTTGTCCCCGACGATGTAGTACACGAGCGTGTCGTCGAGGACGCCGAGCTCGTCGAGCGTGTCGACGAACCGCCCGACGTGGTGGTCGGTGTGCTCGAGGAACGCCGCGTACACCTCCATCTGGCGCGCGAGCACGGGCTTGAGATCGTCGGGCATGTCGTCCCACGCGGGGATCTCGTCGTGACGGGCGGTGAGCTCGGCGTCCTCCGGCACGACCCCGAGCTCCTTCTGCCGGGCGAACGTCCGCTCGCGCTGGACGTCCCAGCCGTCGTCGAACGCCCCGCGGTACTTCTCGACCCCTTCCGCGGGCACGTGGTGCGGCGCGTGCGTCGCGCCGGGGGCGAGGTAGACGAAGAAGGGCTTGTCCGGCATGAGGGCCTTCTGCTGGCGCACCCACGCCGTCGCGTGGTCGACCAGGTCCTCGGTGAGGTGGTAGCCCTCTTCCGGCGTCGCGGGCGGCTCGACGGGGGTCGTCCCCTCGTACAGGGCCGGGTCCCACTGGTTGTTCTCCCCGCCGATGAAGCCGTAGAACGTCTCGAACCCGCCCCCGCCGGACGGCCACGCGTCGAACGGTCCCATGGGCGACGTCTGCCACACGGGCACCTCGTGGCACTTGCCGAACTGGGCGGTCGAGTAGCCGTTGAGCTTCAGCGTGAGCGCCAGGGGCGCCTTGGTGTTGGGGCGCAGCGAGCTGTTCCCCGGGGCCGACGTCGCGGTCTCGGTGATGCTGCCCATGCCCACCGAGTGGTGGTTGCGGCCGGTGAGCAGCGCCTGCCGCGTCGGGGCGCACAGCGCCGTCGTGTGGAAGCGGTTGAAGCGCAGCCCGCCGGCAGCGAGGCGCTCCGCCGTGGGGGTGCGGCACGGACCGCCGAACGCGCTCGACGCACCGAATCCCACGTCGTCGAGCAGGATCACGACGACGTTCGGCGCGCCCTCGGGCGGCAGCAGCGGCTCGATCGGGGGGTACGCCGTGTCGGGGTCCCGTGCGTCGTACGTGGTGAGACCGGGCGGCGTGCGGTCGGGGATCGGGAGCATGGCGCGGGCGTGGGTGTCGGGGCGCATCGAGCCTCCTGGGGCCGGTCGCGGCCGGCGGGCCGCGTTCGCGTCGGGTCACGGTCGGCACATCACTGTGATCTGTATCACGGCGTAAGGGGTGCGGCGACCGGGACCTCGGCGAGCGGGAGATCGCGCCGTCCGCGCGACCCGACGCCGCTCAGTGCAGCAGCACCTTGAGCAGGATCACGACGAGCCCGAAACCCGCCGCGACGCACGTCTCGCCCACGAGCCTCCAGCCGCGGTCGCCCGCCCGTGCTGCCGCGTACGCTCCGGTCCCGGCGAGCACGGCGACGGTGAACCACAGCGCCACGAACGCCGCCCCGGGGACGTCGATCCCCAGCGCGCGCGCGCCGATGAACACGAGGATCGGGGGGACGCTGCCCACGAGCACGCCCGTGTTCGTCCGCAGCGCCTCGGCCAGTCGCTGGCCCGTCGAGTGCTCCGGGTCCGTGAACCGGCCGCCCACCGCGTCGACGTAGACGTGCGCGAGCCAGTAGATCGCCGCGACCACGGCGGCACCGATCGCCACGCGGTCGCCCGTCTGCGCGTGCGTGCTGCTCACCGCGAGCACCGACCCCGTGACGACCGCCCCGTACAGCAGCTCGGGCGCGGCGCGCGAGTGCACGTGGCGTCGCAACGACTTCGGCATCTCGGCCATGGCGCTCCTCGCGGTCCTCGCCCCTCGCGCCCCATCATGCTCGGCCCGACGGTCGACCGCCACGGGGCCGGAACACGCCGGGCGCCGGCGTGGTTGCTCACGTCGGAGGTGGATCATGACCGACAAGACCCACGAGAGCACCCAGCCGAGCACCCCGCAGAGCGTCCCCGAGGCCGGCGCCTACGCGGTGACCAAGACGGACGCGCAGTGGCGCGCCGAGCTGTCGCCCCAGGAGTACGCCGTGCTGCGGCACGCCGGCACGGAGCGCGCCTGGACCGGTGAGCTGCTCGACGAGAGGCGCACGGGCGTCTACGCGTGTCGTGCGTGCGGCAACGAGCTCTTCCGGTCCGACACGAAGTTCGACTCCCACTGCGGGTGGCCGAGCTTCTTCAGCCCCCTGGCGGGCGACCGTGTCGAGCTGCTGACCGACCGCAGCCACGGCATGGTGCGCACCGAGGTGCGCTGCGCACGCTGTGGTTCGCACCTGGGCCACGTGTTCGACGACGCCCCGCAGACCCCGACGGGCGACCGGTTCTGCATGAACTCGGTCAGCCTGACGTTCGAGCCGGCCCAGTAGTCCGGACCGGCCGACGAGAGGTCACCGCGCGGCGTTCCACCGCACGACGTCGTCGGAGTAGCGGTGGAGCAGGGTGGCGAGCTGCGCGACGTCGCGCTCGTCCCACCCGTCGAGCGCCTCGGTGATCGACTGGACGCGGCCGACGTGCGCGGCCTGGAGGCGGGCGGCGCCGTCGGCCGTGAGGGTGATGCGCTGCCCGCGCGAGTCGTCCGGGTCGACCTCGCGGGCGACGAGCCCGAGCCCGTGGAGGCGGCTGAGCTGGCGCGAGATGGTCGCGCGCCCGACGCCGAAGTGGGCCGCGAGCTCCGACCCCCGGACGCCGGGGTGGTCGGCGACGTGCGCGAGGAGGGGGTAGGCGCTCGCGTCGAGGTCGGGGTGGATGCGGCGTGCCATGGACCCGGCGACCGCGCCGGCGCGGCGCAGCATGATGCGGAGCTCGCGTTCGAGGTCGACGTACGCGGCGTCGGGCGCGGGCGTCGGTGCGGGCTGCGGGGCGGGGGTCTCGTGGGGCACAGGCCCATCATGGCGCCCCGCACGCCGACGGGTCACGCCCGTGACCCAAACGTCACCCGTGACAGGGTGCCCCGTCCGCTGAGTGCGGGAGATCTGTCGTCCCGAATCGATTCGGGACGACAGATCTCCCGCACTCAGCGGACGGGGGGCGCCGCCGGGTCAGCGGGTGCGGGCCGCCGGGTCGTCGACGACGCCGCCCGGGGCGAGGGCGTCGACGAGGGTCGACTCCGTCTCCTCGGCCAGGGTGATGCGACCGGGGGTGGTGTCGACGGGGGCGTCGTCGGGGTCGGCGGTGCGTGCCGCCTCCTGCTCGAGGCGCTCCTGCAGACCCGTCTTCGTGCCGAGCGGGACCTCCTTGAGGAAGGACACCGCGACGAGGGCGACGAGCGCGAGCGGGACCGCGACGAGGAAGATCTCCGCGATGCCGTCGCCGTACGACCGCTCGACGAGGTCCCGGACCGGCGCGGGGAGCGTCGCGACGTCGGGCACGGCGCTGCTGCCACCCATGGAGTCGGCGGGGACGCCGAGTCCTTCCAGGCCCGACCGGATCGAGGTGGACACCTTCGACGCGAGGACCGCCCCGAGCACCGAGACGCCGATCGCGCCGCCGAGCGTGCGGAAGAACGCGACGGTGGACGACCCGGCGCCCATCTCCGCGACCGCGAGCGTGTTCTGCACCGCGAGGACGAGGTTCTGCATGAGCATGCCCATGGACGTGCCGAGCAGGAACAGGTAGAGGCTCACGAGCACGAAGCTCGTGTGGTAGTCGATCGTCGACAGCGCGAGGAGCGACACGGTGAGCAGCGCCGCGCCGCCGACCATGATCGCCTTGTACCGGCCGAAGCGCGTGATGAGCTGGCCGAACAGGGTCGACGCGACGAACGTCCCGATGATCATGGGGATGGTCAGCAGCCCGGACTCGGTCGGCGTCTTCCCCCGGGCGACCTGCATGTACTGGCTGAGGAAGACGGCGGTGCCGAACATCGCGACGCCGACGGCGACGGACGCGACGACGGCGAGGACGAACGTGCGGTTGCGGAAGAGGTGGAGCGGGATGATCGGCTCCGCGGCGACACGCTCGACGAGCACGGCCGCGACGAGCGCCGCGACGGCCCCGCCGACCATGACGTACGTCTGCCAGGAGAGCCAGTCGAAGTTCTGGCCGGCGAACGTCACCCAGAGCAGCAGCGTCGCGACGCCGACGCTGATGAGGCCCGCGCCCCAGTAGTCGATCCGCACGACGCGGCGCGCCACCGTGGGCAGGTGCAGCGTGCGCTGCAGGACGACGATGGCGGCGATGGCGAACGGCAGCCCGACGAAGAAGTTGAGGCGCCAGCTCACGGTGTCGGTGAGGACGCCGCCGAGCAGGGGGCCGCCGATCTGGCTGACGGCCATGATCCCGCCCATGAGGCCCATGAACTTGCCGCGCTCGCGCGGGGAGATGATGTCGGTGACCAGGACGGTGGCGAGCGCCATGAGGCCGCCCGCGCCGAGTCCCTGGAACGCGCGGAAGGTGATGAGCGTGCCGACGTTCTGCGAGAGGCCGGCGAGCGCGGAGGAGACGACGGCGACGACGAGCGCCACCTGGATGAGGACCTTGCGGTCGGTGAGGTCGGCGAGCTTGCCCCAGATCGGGGTGGAGATGCACATCGCGAGCAGGGTCGAGGTGACGACCCACGTGTAGGACGCCTGCGAGCCGTCGAGGTCGCTGACGATCTTGGGCAGCGAGCTCGACACGATGGAGCTCGCGAGGATCGCGACGAACATGCCGAGGAGGATGCCGGAGAGGGACTCCAGCACCTCGCGGCGCGTCATGGTGGGCGCGACGTCGGGTGGCGTCGCCGGGGTGGCGGTGGTCATGAGGGGGCTCCTCGGGGAGAGGCGGTCAGGAGGTCGGGCGCGGCGCTGCGCGGTGGGGCTGCCCGACGGCGTGGGGGTCGTCGGGCGCGACGGTCACCCGGTCGTGGCGGGGGTCGGGGCGGGGAGCGGCGCGGGGAGGGCGTGCGCGGCGGTGACCGCGGCGGTCACGCGCTCGATCTGCTCGGTGGCGGCGTGGATCTCGGTGGGCGTCCAGTCCGCGAACACCTCGGCGCCCATGGCCTCGACGAGCGCGCCCGAGTGGCGCACGACCTCGCGCCCGGCGTCGGTGAGCTCGACGGTGCGGGCGCGGCGGTCGTCGTCGTCGACCGTGCGGTGGGCGAGGCCGGCGTCGACGAGGTGGCTCACCTGACGGCTCGCGACGGACAGGTCGACGCGCAGGCGGCCGGCGACGTCGCCGAGCTGGACGGTGCCGCAGCGGTCGAGCATGCGCAGGACGCCGAGGGCGGCGCGGGGGACGTCGAGCTCGCGGGCGAGCCGCGCCGCGCTCTCCTTCTGCACCCGGGCGAGGTCGTCGAGCGCGCGGACGAGCGCGGTGGTCGGGGTGCGGCCGGGGGAGGCGGGGGGCGCGTCGTCGGGCACGAGGGTGGGGGTGACGGGCACGGGAACTCCTTGGTTGCTGCAGGCAAGAGTACGCCCGCAAGTTGCTTGTAGCAACCATCTGGACGTGTCGCCTCACCAACCCTCGTCGAGCGGGACCACGGCCCCGTTGCTAGCCTCCCGCCACGCCCCCCGTCCGAGGGGGCCCGTTTCGAGGGAGAGACATGAGACGTCGACTGATCTCGAGCCTGCTGGCCGCCATGATGGCGGTCGGAGGGATGGTCGTGGCCGCGCCGGCCAGCCAGGCCGCCCAGCCCTGCGGCATGTCGCAGGTGAAGCACACGTCGTGGACCTACGTCGCGAGCAACCGCATCTACCGCCAGACCCCGTACACCACGTACTTCCGCAACTGCTCCTCCGTCACCGTGAAGAAGCGGCTCGACATCGCCCTGGGCTTCGACCTCGCGTGCCAGACCGTCACCCCGTACGCCACGGTCTCCTGGTACTGGGTGAAGAACAGCGCCAACCCCTCCTACATCCGGGGCGTCACGAGCTGCTGACCCGGTGCCCGCGCGGCGGCACCGGTTCCCGCCGCGCGGGCACGTCCCGTCAGGACGACGCCCGCGACCGGGACTCGTTGCCCATGTCCTCCAGCTCGATCCCCTTCGTCTCCGGGACCTTGCCGAGGACGAACACGAACGACAGCGCCGCGAAGACCGCGAAGGCGAGGTACGGGACGGACGCCCCGAAGGCGTCGAGCAGCGGCTTGAACGCGATGGTCACGGTGAAGTTCGCGAGCCACTGCGCCATCGCCGCGACGCCCAGCGCCGCAGCGCGGATGCGGTTGGGGAACATCTCGCCGAGCAGCACCCACACGAGCGGTCCCCACGACGCACCGAAGAACACGACGAACGCGTTCGCTGCCACCAGCGCCACCGGTCCCCACGGGTCCGGGAGCGAGACGTCGTCGCCCGTGCCGCTCGCGAAGGTGAACGCCAGCGCCATGAGCGCCAGGGACACGGTCATGCCCGCGGACCCGATGAGCAGGATGGGGCGTCGACCCACACGGTCGACGAGCGCGATCGCGATGAACGTCACCGCGACGTTGGTCACCGCCGTGATGGTCGAGAAGAGGAACGACTGGCTCTCGTCGAAGCCCACCGACTGCCAGAGGGTCGTCGAGTAGTAGAAGATCGCGTTGATCCCGACGAACTGCTGGAAGATCGACAGGATGATGCCGACCCAGACGATCGGCTTGAGCCCGAAGCGCGGGCCACGCAGCGTGCCCTCCGCCGCGTTGCGCTCGTCGATCGCGATGGACCGGTGGATCTGCGCGATGCGGTCGTCGACGTCCTCGTCGGGGCCCAGGACAGACGCCAGCACGGAGCGCGCCTCGTCGTCCCGGCCCTTCGCCACGAGGTAGCGCGGCGACTCCGGGATACGCGCGGCGAGCAGGCCGTAGACCGCGGCCGGCACGACGCACACGAGGAACATCCAGCGCCACGCCTCCCAGCCCAGCCACAGCTCGTTCGCCGCACCGCCGGCCGACTCCGCGAGGAGCTGGTCCGAGAGCAGCGCGGCGAAGATGCCGACCGTGATCGCGAGCTGCTGCAGAGAGCCGAGGCGGCCGCGCAGGCGGGCCGGGGCGATCTCCGCGATGTACGCCGGGGCGATGACCGACGCGATGCCGATGCCGACCCCCGCCATGAAGCGCCACACCGCGAGGTCGACGGCGGACCACGCGATCGCGGACAGGATCGACGAGACGAAGAACAGCACCGCCCCGAGCACCATCACGCGCGTGCGCCCCCAGCGGTCGGCGAGCTTGCCGCCCGACCACGCCCCGAGCGCGCACCCGAGCAGGGCGATCGCGACCACGAGGCCGGTCACGCCCGAGCTCAGCTCGAACTGGCCCTCGATCGCCTCGACCGCACCGTTGATGACGGACGAGTCGAACCCGAAGAGGAAGCCGCCGACCGCGGCCGCGAAGGCGAGACCGATCGCCTTGCGTTGCGCGTCCTTCGCGGTGGCTGTCGGCTGACCTGCGGCGTCGCTGCTGGACATGGATCCCCTCCGGTCGCTCTCCGGGCCCTGCCGGTCCCTTTCGTCACTGTAGGGCGGACACGTCGGCCGGGCGCGGCGAACGGGCACGTCGCCGGACCGGGCGGCGCGGGCGTGCGTCGTCGGCACCGGCAGGGGGAGACTGGGGCGATGCCCGACGACGCCCCGCGGCCGCCCCGCCCCCGCCGCCCCGCGATGCTCGACCCCCGCGACGCCGAGGACCTCCCGGGCGAGCTCGACCCCGCCCTGCGCGACCAGGTCGCGCACACGACCGCGCACGCGATGGTGCACGGCGCACGCGACGCCGAGGACCCGGAGGTCGTCGCGCGTCTGGTCCGTCTCGTCGAGACCGAGGGGCTCGACGTCGTCGCCTCGCTCTGGGCGGACGCCGCCCCCGGCTCGCTCCCCGGCGCGCTCTGGCGGCTCTACGTCCTGCGGGAGTGGGTGCGCCGCGACCCGCAGACGGTCGCCCTGCGCTACCGGCTCGGCGTCGACGCGGCTCCCGTCCACGAGGCGATCGCCGGCGTGCCGCGACCGCCCGAGCCCCAGGACCTGCGCCGGCTCGCCGACGACGTGCTCTCCGGAGTCTTCGCGGGCGACCTCGCCGTCGCGCTCGAGCGCGCGGCGTCGTTCTGCCGCATCCTCGCGACGGGCGCCGCGTTCGACGCGGACGCGCGCGAGGTCGCCGACCCCGACGGCGCGCTGCGCACGACCCGTGGCGCGTCGTCCCTCCAGCGGACCGCCGAGGAGCTCGAGCACGCGGCCTCGCTGTGGCGCGCGGGTCGCCTGGACTGACCGATCGCGCTCCGCGAACACGGGCGCCCCCGGGGTGCCTGCACGCCGGGCCGACCCGTACGATGGACGACGACGCCGGGCCGCGGTAGCCCCGGGCTCCACACTCAGCCGCTCCGAGCGGCCACGCGCCGAGAGGCGCTCCCGGCCCGGCGTCGCTCCCTCGGCGGCGTGCCGCCGCGACGACGCGGACAGGCCCTGACGGACCTCGTGGCCGACGCACAGGTTCCGGTGCCGGAGCACGCGTGACGGTCGGCTACATTTGACGAGAGTTCGACCGGCGTTCACCCGCACCCCGTCGATGTCTCCTCGGAGGCCGTCGGTTCCGGGGAGGGCCGTGCCGGACCGCACCGAGACCGTCCCCACTCGTGACGACGCCCACCACGCCACAACGGAGCCACCCGTGCGCCTGCGCCTGACACCGCGCGACACCTCGTTCTTCGACCTCCTCGCCGACCTGGCGCAGCACCTCGTCACCGGCTCCACGCTCCTCGGAGAGCTGCTCGGCGCCGACCGGGCGACGCGCAAGGAGATCGCGAAGCAGCTCAGCGAGACGGAGCACCTCGCGGACGACTCGACGCACACGATCATGCGGCGCCTCAACCAGACGTTCGTCACCCCGTTCGACCGGGACGACATCTATGCGCTCGCGTCCGCGCTCGACGACTGCATGGACTTCATGGAGGAGGCGTCCGACCTCATCGTCCTGTACAAGGTCGACGAGCTCCCGGCACGGGTGTCCGAGCAGGTCCAGGTGCTCCAGCGCGCCGCCGAGCTCACCGCCGATGCCATGCCGCGCCTGCGGTCCATGAGCGACCTCGCGGAGTTCTGGGTCGAGCTCAACCGCCTGGAGAACCAGGCCGACAAGCTGCACCGCAAGCTCCTCGCCCAGCTCTTCGACGAGGTGTCGGACCCGATCCTGCTCATGAAGCTCAAGGAGATCGTGGAGACGCTCGAGGCGGCCGCCGACGCCTTCGAGAAGGTCGCCAACACGGTCGAGACGATCGCGCTCAAGGAGTCCTGAGCGCCGTGGAGGTAGTGCTCGTCGTCGTCGTCGTGGCGTTCGCGCTCGCGTTCGACTACACCAACGGTTTCCACGACGCGGCGAACGCGATCGCGACGTCGGTCTCGACCCGCGCCCTCACGCCGCGCGCCGCGCTCCTGATGGCCGCGTTCTTCAACCTCGTCGGCGCCCTCATGGGCACGGCCGTGGCGCAGACCATCGCCGAGGACATCGTCGCCGTCGGCGACGTGCCACCGCACCAGGGTCTCGTCATCGTCCTGTGCGGCCTCGTCGGCGCCATCACGTGGAACCTCATCACGTGGTGGTTCGGGCTCCCGTCGTCGTCGACCCACGCGATCATCGGCGGGCTCACCGGCGTGGGCATCGCGTCGGGCATCACCGTGCACTGGGACGCGATCCTCGACAAGGTCGTGCTCCCGATGATCTTCTCGCCCCTCATCGGGTTCGGCCTCGCGTTCGCGCTCATGGTCGGCGTCCTGTGGCTGTTCCGCCGGGCGGCGCCGGCCAAGGCGTTCCGCCGGTTCCGCATCGCGCAGACCGCGTCCGCCGCCGCCATGGCCCTCGGGCACGGCCTCCAGGACGCGCAGAAGACGATGGGCGTCATCGTGCTCGCGCTCGTCGCGGGCGGGTTCCAGGACGACAACACCATCCCGCTGTGGGTGAAGCTGTCGGCCGCGGGCGCGATCTCGCTCGGGACCTACGCGGGCGGCTGGCGCATCATGCGCACGCTGGGGCGGCGGATCATCGAGCTCGACCCCGCGCGCGGGTTCGTCGCCGAGTCCGTCTCCGCGCTCGTCCTCTACGCCAACGCGTTCATCTTCCACGCGCCCGTCTCCACGACGCACACCATCACGTCCGCGATCATGGGGGTCGGTGCGACGAAGCGGCTCTCCGCCGTGCGCTGGGGCGTCGCCAAGAACATCGGCGCCGCGTGGGTTCTCACCATCCCGATGGCGGCCCTCGTCGCGGCCGTCGTCTACTGGGTGCTCGGCCCGATCCTCATCTGACCCGTCGTCGCCGTCAGTGCAGCGGCGGCGCCACCTTCTCGGCCGCGACGACGCGCGGACCCCGCGGCGTGCGCGCCACGTGCGCGACGATCATCTCGCCCGGCTCCAGGTACGGGTCGCGCGTCGGCAGAGCGTTCGCGACCGCGCGGCGCGAGTGCTGCCCGAGCACGTCGAGCACCGTCGGCAGGACCGGGCGGTGGGTGCACAGCACCGACGACCGCCCGGCCTCCAGGAGCTCGCGCACCGTGCGCGCGACCCGGGCGGGGGACCGCTCGTGCTGCGCCTCCGAGAGGTGGTCGCTGCGCACCGGCTCGAGCCCCGCCGCGCGGCCGTACGGCTCGATGGTGCGCGCGCAGCGCTCCCACCGGCTCGTCACGACCGCCTCGACACCGTACGCGGCGAGCACCGGCACCAGCGCCACCGACTGCGCGTGGCCGGCCGGCGTGAGCGGGCGGTCCTGCTCCTCGCCGTGCCACGTGCCACGGGCGACCGCCTTGCCGTGACGGGCGATGACGACGACGTGCGTGTCCAGGCGGCCCTCCTGGTCCTCGCGGACGAGGGCGTCGAGCGGACCGCGGTCGGCGTACCGCGTGAGCCGGCGCGCGGCGTCGGGCACCGAGAGCCACGTGGCGTCGTCGATCTCCTGCGGGGACACCGGGGGGACGGGGGCGCGCGCGGCGAGCGCGCCGGCGTCGCGCGACCGCGAGGCGCGCCGTGCCGCCCAGTAGTGCACGCGCTTCACGCGCCCCTCGGGGGTGAGGTACTGCAGCCCCGGCAGGGGGACGCCGAGGACGACGGGCTTGCCCGTCTCCTCCGCGACCTCGCGGGCCGCCGCCGTGGGGAAGGTCTCGCCCGGGTCGAGCTTTCCCTTGGGCCACGACCAGTCGTCGTAGCGGGGCCGGTGGACGAGCCGCACCTGCAGCTCGCCCTCGTGACGGCGCCACACCAGCGCACCGGCGGACTCGATCACGGGGGCGTGCTCGACGTGCGTGGGCCCGAGGGCGGGCACGAGCGGGACCCCGCCCTGGAGTGCGGACGGCGGAACTCCCATGCGCTCAGCGCCTCCCCACCAGCCGGCGCCGTTGGCGGTTGACCAGCCCCGCCTGCAGGTCGACCAGGGGACCGCCGTCGGGCGCCGCCTCGGGGCGGTGCCACGTGTTGTCCGCGTCGAGGTGCCACGACGCCGTCGAGTCGGCCATCGACGTGTCGAGCAGGTCGAGGAGCTCGCGCACCTGGCCCTCGTCGGTGATCCGGACGAGCGCCTCCACCCGGCGGTCGAGGTTGCGGTGCATGAGGTCGGCGGAGCCGATGAACACCTCGGGCCCGGACTCGGGCCCTTCGCCGATCGCCGGACCGGCGGAGTTCGCGAACGCGAAGATGCGGGAGTGCTCGAGGAAGCGCCCGAGGATGGAGCGCACCCGGATGTTCTCCGACAGACCGGGGACGCCGGGCCGCACCGCGCAGATGCCGCGGACGACGAGGTCGACCTTCACGCCGGCCTGCGACGCCCGGTACAGCGCGTCGAGCGTCGTCTCGTCGACGACGGAGTTCACCTTGATCTTCACCCACGCCTCGTGGCCCTCGCGTGCCGCAGCGGCCTCGCGCTCGATGCGCTCGACGAGCCCCGACCGGACCGTGCGGGGCGCGACCAGCAGGCGGTGGAAGCGGGACTGCGGCGCGTAGCCGGAGAGCTGGTTGAACAGGCGCGTGAGGTCCTGACCGACGTCCGGGTCGCACGTGAGCAGCCCGTGGTCGGTGTACAGGCGGGCCGTCTTCGGGTGGTAGTTGCCCGTGCCCACGTGGCAGTAGCGGCGCAGCCCGTCGGACTCCTGGCGCACGACGAGCGAGAGCTTGCAGTGCGTCTTGAGCCCGACGATCCCGTACACGACGTGCACGCCCGCCTGCTCCAGCTTGCGCGCCCACGAGATGTTCGCCTGCTCGTCGAACCGCGCCTTGATCTCCACGAGCGCGAGGACCTGCTTGCCGGCCTCCGCGGCGTCGATGAGCGCGTCGACGATCGGGGAGTCGCCCGACGTACGGTACAGCGTCTGCTTGATCGCGAGCACGGCCGGGTCGGCCGCGGCCTGCTCGAGGAACGTCTGCACGGACGTGGAGAACGAGTCGTACGGGTGGTGCAGCAGCACGTCGCGCTCGCGGATCGCGGCGAAGACGTCGGTCGGGGACGCGCTCTCCACCTCCGCGAGCAGGCGGTGCGTCGTCGGGACGAACGGCGGGTAGTGCAGGTCGGACCGGTCGAGGTCGGCGATGAGGTTGAGGCCCGTGAGGTCGAGCGGCTCGGTGAGCTCGTACACCTCCTCCTCGACCACGTCGAGCTCGCGCACGAGCAGCGCACGGATGCGCGGGCTGATCCCGTGGGTGAGCTCGAGCCGCACCGGCGGGCCGAAGCGCCGCCGCAGGAGCTCCTTCTCCATCGCCTGGAGGAGGTTCTCGGCGTCGTCCTCCTCGACCTCCACGTCCTCGTTGCGCGTGACCCGGAACGTGTGGTGCTCCCGCACCTCCATGCCGGGGAACAGGTGGTCGAGGTGCTGGGCGATGACCTCCTCGACCGGCACGAAGGACGTGGGCCCGCGGTCCGACGCCGCGGTCTTCGACGTCGGCGCGGAGGGCCGGCCCCGCGCGTCGACCGCGATGAACCGCGGCAGCAGCGGCGGCACCTTGACACGCGCGAAGTGCTCCTTGCCCGTCGTGGGGTTCGCCACCACGACCGCGAGGTTGAGCGACAGCCCCGAGATGTAGGGGAACGGGTGCGCCGGGTCGACGGCGAGCGGGGTGAGGACGGGGAAGATCTGCTTGCGGAAGTACTTGTGCAGGCGCTCCTGCTCACGCGTCTCCAGCTCGTCCCAGTGCACCAGCGTGATGCCCTCGGCGGCGAGCGCCGGCTGGACGTCGCCCGCGAACACCTTCGCGTGCCGGTCCATGAGCGCGTGGGCGCGCTCGCTGATCGCGTCGAGCACCTGGCGCGGGGAGAGCCCCGAGGCGGCGGTGACGGCGATGCCCGTCGCCATGCGGCGCTTCAGCCCGGCGACGCGGACCATGAAGAACTCGTCGAGGTTCGACGCGAAGATCGCCAGGAAGCGCACGCGTTCCAGCAGGGGCTGCTGCGGGTCCTCGGCGAGCTCGAGCACACGCTGGTTGAACGCGAGCCAGCTCAGCTCGCGGTCGGCGAACCGGTCGTCCGGCAGGGGCGGCGCGTCCGTCTCGAGCACGCTGCCGTCGATCTCCGGCTCCTCGGCGATGTGCTCGGCGATGTGCGCCGCGAGCGACGGGTCGATCGCGGCGCGCGCTCCGTTCGGGCGCTGCTCGTCGTCGGCGGCGAAGCGCCCCTTGGAGTCCCGGGTCCGTCCGCTCTTCTCCGCAGTCGTGCTCATGCGCCCTATCGTGTCACCGCCGGATGAACGGCGCGTGACGTGGGTCTCCTCGTGGTCACGGCCCGTCGGGCGCGTACTGGACGTGGACCTCCCGGCGGGTGAACCCGGCGCGCTCGTAGGTCCGCAGCGCGGGGACGTTGTCGCCGTCCACGTAGAGGACCGCGGTGCCCACCCCGACGCGGGCGAGGTGCGCGAGGCCGACGGCGGTGAGCAGCCCTCCCAGCCCCTGGCCCTGGGCCTCGGGTGCCACGCCGACGACGTAGATCTCGCCCTCGGGCGCGCGCGACGGGTCCTGCCCCGTGGGCACCTTCGTCCAGACGAAACCGACGAGACCGCCCTCCCCGCGCTCGAGCAGGAGCAGTCCCTCCGGGTCGAACCAGTCCTCGCGCACGCGGTCGTGCAGGTCCGCCACCGTCAGCCGCCCCTGCTCGGGGTGCCGGGCGAAGGCCGCCGCGTTGACGCGGACCCACGCCGCGTCGTCGTCCCCGGGCACGAACGGGCGCAGCCACAGGCCGGTGGGGACCGGCGGCGGCTCCGGCAGGGCGTCGAGCGGTCGGGCGAGCACGAGGAGCTCGCGGACGGGGACGTAGCGGGACCGGGCCGCGAGGGCGCGCGCCGCGGGGAGGTCGCCGTGCGCCCAGACCCGCAGCGACGCCGGTGCGCCGTTCGTCGGGGGACCGGACGACGACCCCGGTGCGGTCGCGGACTCGGACGCGCGGTCCGCCGCGCTCGCGAGGAGGTGGAACCCCAGGCCGCGGCGCCGGTACGTCGGCCGCACCACGAGCTCCGCCCTCGGTGCGTCGCCCCGCCGGTCGACCTGCGCGTACCCGGCGAGCTCGCCCCGGCGCCAGGTCAGCAGGTGGACCACGTCGTCGCTGTCGGTCCGGAGGTTGAGCAGCGGCTGCTCCGAGAGCGGCGCGACGCCGTCCGCCTCCCGGGCGGCCGCCGCGAGGGCGTGCACCTGGGCGATCTCGACGTCGTCGATGAGGGGTCCGGCGTGCCAGAGGATCTCGGTCTCCACCCGTCCATCTTGCCCCCCGTGCGGCGTGGCAGGATCCTGACGGACGGTGGCGGTCCTGACGCTCGCCCGCACCGGCTCCGTCCGCCTACCGTGCGGGGGTGACCACACCCCCGCCGTCGCAGGACGGTTCCCCGCACCTGGCCGAGACGTCCGACACCGCCGTCCAGCGGCGCACGGTCGCGACGCTCGCCGCCGCGCAGGTGCTCTCGGGCGTCGGCGTCGCGAGCGGCATCGCCGTCGCGCCCCTCGTCGCGTCGGCGCTGTCCGGGTCCGACGCCATCGCCGGTCTCACCGCGACGGGCGGTGTCGTCGGGGCGGCGCTCGTCGCCCTCCCGCTCGCGCACGTCGCCGGGCGGCACGGGCGACGACCCTCCCTCCTCCTCGGCTTCGCGCTCGCGACCGGGGGTGCGGCGCTCGCGACGGTGGCCGTGCTCGTCGGGTCGTGGCCCCTGCTCGTCGTCGCGATGATGCTGTTCGGCTCCGGGACGGCCGCGGGGCTCGCCTCGCGCTTCGCCGCCACCGACCTCGCGACGCCCGCGCACCGCGCACGCGACCTGTCCGTCGTCGTGTGGGCGACGACGGTCGGCTCCGTCGTCGGGCCGACGCTCGCCGGGCTCGCCGACCGCGTCGCCGGGCCCGCGCTGCGGCTGGGCGGGGACGCGCACGCCCACCACGGCGACACGGCACCGAGCGCCGCCCCGTTCGTGCTCGGCGGGATCGCGTTCGCCCTCGCCGCCGTCGTCGTCGCGGTGCTCCTGCGGCCCGACCCCCTGCTGGTCTCCCGGGCCCCCGCGGGCGGCACCGCTGCAGGAGGCCCCGCGGACGCCCCCGCGAACCCCCTGCCGCGCGGGGGAGGCCTGCGCGCCGGGTGGTCGGTCGTCTCCTCGAGCCCGACGGCGCGGCTCGCCCTCGGCGCGATCGTCCTCAGCCACCTCGTCATGGTGGGCCTCATGTCGATGACGCCCGTCCACATGAACCACGGCGGCGCCACGCTGCAGGTCGTCGGGCTCGTCATCAGCGCCCACATCGCCGGGATGTACGCGCTCAGCCCGGTCGTCGGCTGGCTCGCGGACCGGTTCGGCCACGCCCGGGTGCTCTACCTCGGCGGCCTCCTGCTCCTCGCGTCCGCCGTCGTCGTCGCGGGCGCGCCCGGCGAGGACTCCGCCCGGCTCACCGTCGGCCTCGTGCTGCTCGGGCTCGGCTGGTCGTGCGGCCTCGTCGCCGGGTCGGCGCTCCTCGTCGACGCCACGCCCACGGGGTCGCGCACCGCCGTGCAGGGACTGTCCGACCTGCTGATGAACGGCGGCGGCGCGCTCGGCGGGATCCTCGCGGGCGCGATCATCGGCTTCTCCTCGTACGGGGCGCTCGCGTGGGGCGCGGCGGTCCTCGTCGCGGTGTGCGCCGCCGTGGCCCTCCCGCTCGCCCGGGCGGTCGCGCGCCGATCCGCCGCGCCGTCGGTCCGGGGCTGACCGGCCGAGAGCCCGCGCTACCTCCAGGCCGTCGGGCGGTCCAGGGCGGCGGGCAGGCGCGTCCGTACGTCGCCGCGGGCCGCGCCGACCTGGGCGGGCGTGAGGAAGAGGGCACGCGCGAGGTCCGCGCCCCGGACGTCCGCACCGCGCAGGTCGGCGCCGAGCAGGTCCACCGCGTGCAGGTCGGCGTCGCGCAGGTCCGCGCCGAGCAGCAGCGCGCCGCGCAGGTCCGTCCCGGAGAGGTCCAGTCGGCGCAGGTCCGCCCCGACGAGGTCGGCGCCCGGCCGGAGCCGCGTCAGCAGGTGGCCGCGTGGCCGACGACCGCCGCCCGGCCGGGCCGCGGCGCGCACGAGCGCGCTCGCGTCGTCGACGACCGGCCCGACCTCGCGCCGGACGCCGGCGACGTCGGCCGCGAGCAGGTCCGCCGGGGCGAGGTCCGCGAGACGGGAGAGGCGGTCCAGGGCCGACCGGGCGTCGTCGTGCACCGGGGCCGCGCCGGGGAGGGACAGCACCTCGGCCAGGTACCAGAGCAGCTCGTGGACCTGCGTGGCGACGGGGAGGGCGGCGAACGACTCGCGGGCCGCGGCGGGGTCGTCGCGCCACGTCGCGCCGTCGTGCGCCGCGCGGACCGCCGCGGTGACGCGCTGCCCGGCGCCCAGGCAGTCGTATGCCGTGCAGCCGGGGAACCCGCTCGTGCGGAGCCGCGAGTGGATCGCGCACCCGAAGTCGGAGCGCAGGTTCGGGCACGGGGTCCCCGCGGGCTTGTCGATCGCGAAGTCGCTCGACCGCTGCAGCGTCAGCGCGACGCAGCACAGCCCGGTGCAGCGCGAGCAGTCCGCGCGCAGGTCGAGCCGTTCCACGAGTGCGCGACGGTCGGTCGGGGGAGAGGCGGGCACCCCCCGACGCTACGCCGCCGGGGGCCCCACGAGCACGGGGAGACGTGCTGACGAGAACGAGGTTGGTGCCGCCCCCGCGAGGAGAACGGCAACAACCCCGTGCTCGACGTCAGTCCTCGGACGACGGCTTCTGCAGGCCCGACGCGATGAGCTCCATGACCGAGGAGTCCGCGAGCGTCGTCGCGTCGCCCACGGTCCGGTTCTCCGCGACGTCGCGCAGGAGACGGCGCATGATCTTGCCCGAGCGGGTCTTGGGGAGCTCCGGCACGACGAGGATCTTCTTCGGCTTCGCGATCGGGCCGATCTCCTTCGCCACGTGGTTGCGCAACTCCGTCTGGACCGCCGCCGCGCCGTCGGCGTCGGCCGCGCGGGACGCGTGCTCGCCGCGCAGGATGACGAACGCGACGACCGCCTGGCCCGTGAGGTCGTCCGACGCGCCGACGACCGCGGCCTCCGCCACGAGGTCGTTCGACACGAGCGCCGACTCGATCTCCGTCGTCGACAGGCGGTGGCCCGAGACGTTCATGACGTCGTCGACACGGCCGAGCAGCCAGATGTCGCCGTCCTCGTCCTTCTTCGCGCCGTCGCCGGCGAAGTAGATGCCGGGGAAGCGCGACCAGT
Organism: Cellulosimicrobium marinum; assembly: GCF_020551945.1. Taxonomy (GTDB): domain Bacteria; phylum Actinomycetota; class Actinomycetes; order Actinomycetales; family Cellulomonadaceae; genus Cellulosimicrobium; species Cellulosimicrobium marinum. The sequence goes on from NZ_JAJBZH010000001.1 coordinate 347,874, forward strand.
ACGTGTCCTTGAAGCGCTCCAGGTCGCCCCAGATGCCGCGCAGCATCGACGGCCACGGCTCGGACAGGACCAGGTAGCCGCCGCCGCCGTCCGGCACCTCGTGCGCCTCGTCGTCGACGACGGTCGCGGCGATGCCGGGGAGCGGCACCTGCGCGGAGCCGGGCTTCGCCGCGGTGACGCCGGGCAGCGGCGAGATCATGATCGCGCCCGTCTCGGTCTGCCACCACGTGTCGACGATCGGCGTGCGGTCGCCGCCGATGACGCGGCGGTACCACATCCACGCCTCGGGGTTGATGGGCTCGCCCACCGAGCCGAGCACGCGCAGGGAGGAGAGGTCGAACTTCGCCGGGATCTCCGCGCCCCACTTCATGCACGCACGGATCGCCGTCGGCGCGGTGTAGAGGATGGAGACCTTGTACTTCTCGACGATCTCCCACCAGCGGCCCTGGTGCGGGGAGTCGGGCGTGCCCTCGTAGATCACCTGCGTCGCGCCGTTGAGCAGCGGCCCGTACACGACGTACGAGTGGCCGGTGACCCAGCCGATGTCGGCCGTGCACCAGTACACGTCCGTCTCGGGCTTGAGGTCGAACACGTTCTTGTGCGTGAACGCGGCCTGCGTGAGGTAGCCGCCGGTCGTGTGGAGGATGCCCTTCGGCTTCCCCGTGGTCCCCGACGTGTAGAGGATGAACAGCGGGTGCTCCGCCTCGACGAAGACGGGCGTGTGCGTCGTGTCGGCCGACTCGAGCGCGTCGTGCCACCACACGTCGCGCCCCTCGGTCCACGCGGTGTCCTGCCCGGTGCGCCGCACCACGAGGACGTGCTGCACGGTCGTCGGCTCCGCGCCCTCCTTGGGTGCCAGCGCCTCGTCGACCGCGGGCTTGAGCGCCGACGCGGACCCGCGCCGGTACCCGCCGTCGGCGGTGATGACGAGGGTGGCCTCCGCGTCGGCGATGCGGCTGCGCAGCGCGTCGGCGGAGAAGCCGCCGAAGACGACCGAGTGCGGCGCGCCGAGCCGCGCGCAGGCGAGCATCGCGACGACCGCCTCGACGATCATGGGCAGGTAGATGACGACGCGGTCGCCGGTGGAGACGCCGAGCGCCGCCAGCGCGTTCGCCGCGCGCGACACCTCGCGCTGCAGCTCCGCGTACGTGACCGTGCGCGTGTCGCCCGGCTCGCCCTCGAAGTGGATCGCGACGCGGTCGCCCAGGCCGGCCTCGACGTGCCGGTCGACCGCGTTGTACGCCGCGTTGAGCGTGCCGTCGGCGAACCAGCGCGCGACGGGGGCCTGCGACCAGTCGAGCGTCTCGGTGAACGGCGTCCGCCACGAGACGAGCTCGTTCGCCTGCTTCGCCCAGAAGGCCAGCCGGTCGGTACGCGCCTCCTCGTAGAGCTCGGGCGTCGCGTTCGCCTGCGCGGCGAACTCCGGGCTCGGCGGGAAGCTCCGGGTCTCGTGGAGGAGGTTCTCCAGACCGGTCTGAGCAGGGGTGGACTCGTTCTCTGGCACGCTGACCTCCGGTGCGCATCGACTTCGGTGCGGCGCCCGCGCGCGGGTCGCCGGGAGAGCGGCGACGGACGCGGGGCGGCCGGGCGCCCGCCGTTCGGGCCCCGACCCTGCGGAGTCTAGACCCCTCCGGGTGAGGGCGGTCACACCGTCCTACGATTCGGCGGGATCGGTAGCAAAGTCGTCCGAGCCATGGCGCCCGCGACGCCTGGCGCATTTGTGGTACGTTAGTACCAGAGTTGCACGGAGGTGACTCTGCGGACGAGGGAGCAGTACCCGCACCGGACAAGACTGCCTCGAAGGAGTGTCTGTCATGGCATGGCTCGTCCTGGTCCTCTCGGGCCTGCTCGAGGCGGTGTGGGCCACCGCGCTCGGCGCGTCGGAGAACTTCCGGAAGTGGCGACCGACGGTCGTCTTCGTCGTCGCCATCACCCTGAGCATGGTCGGGCTGGCCTGGGCGATGACGTCCCTGCCGACCGGCACCGCCTACGCGGTCTGGGTCGGGATCGGCGCGACGCTCACCGTCGTCTGGGGCTTCGTCACCGGCACGGAGCGCGCGACCCTGGCCCGTGTCGGCCTGCTCGTGCTGCTCGTCGGCTCCGTCATCGGTCTCAAGGCGGTGAGCTGACCGTGCCGTGGATCGTCCTTCTCGTCAGCGCCGTCTTCGAGGCGGTCTGGGCGACCGCCCTCGGCATGTCCGACGGCCTGTCCGTCCTGGCGCCGTCGATCGTCTTCTTCGTCGCGCTCGCCCTCAGCATGATCGGCCTGGGCTGGGCGACCAAGCACATCCCCATCGGCACGGCGTACGCCGTGTGGGTCGGTGTCGGCGCGGCGCTCACCGTCACGTACGCGATCCTCAGCGGCGACGAGTCGGTCAGCGTCGGCAAGGTCGTCTTCATCGTCGGCATCATCGCCGCGGTGGTCGGGCTCAAGCTCGTCCCGTCCGGGAAGCCCACACCGGGCCCTGGCCCCGACGCCGACGCCGGTCCCGAGGCCGGGCGCGCGGCGGTCGGTCGGTCCTGACGTCCTTCTCGGTGGGCGTCAGGTCGCGCGGCGCTGGCGGACCGCCTCGTAGAGCACGACGGTCGTCGCGCTCGCGGCGTTGAGCGAGCTCGCGGACCCGGCCATGGGGATGGACACCATGACGTCGCACGCGTCGCGCCAGCCCGCGCTGAGGCCCGACGTCTCGTTCCCGGTGAGCACGAGCGTGGGCCCGGTGAGGTCGTGGTCGGCGAGCTCGACGTCGCCGTGCTCGTCCGTGCCGACGAGGGTCAGCGGGCGACCCGCGGCGCGCTGCGCCGCGACCCAGCCCAGGACGTCGCGGCCCGCCGGGACACGGACCGTCGGCACCGCGAACAGCGAGCCGGTGCTCGCGCGCAGGGCGCGCGGGTCCCACGGGTCGGCGGCGTGCCCGGCGACGACGAGGCCCGTCCCGCCGAACGCGTCGAGGGAGCGCGCGACCGTCCCGACGTTGCCGGGGCTGGTCGGCCGGTCCATCACGACGCCGAGGAAGTCGTCGGTCACGGTGAGGCGGCCCAGGTCGTCCGGCGGGGTGGCGACGACGGCGAGCAGCTCGGGCGCGTCGTCGTCCTTGCCGCCGAGCTCGCGCATGAGCGCGCTCGACACGGCGAAGCGGCGCGTGCGGACGCGGTCGAGCATCCCGTGCGCCCACGAGGACAGCGAGCGGTCCGCGTCGACGAGCCACGTGCGCACCGTCCACCCCGACTCGACGGCGACGGTGATCGGGCGGACGCCCTGGACGATCGTCTCGCCCGCGCGGTGCCGCTTGGTCCGGTTGGCGAGCAGGGCCTCCCACTGCTGGAAGGCCGCGTTGCGGGTCGTGACGCGCTGCACGCTCACGCCTCCTGCGTCGTCGTGGCGGCCTGCTCGACGGCGGCGGCGACGAGGGTCGTCACCTCGGGGTTGAACACGCTCGGGATGATGTAGGTCGGGTTGAGCTGGTCCGGGTGCACGGCGGACGCGAGCGCGCGGGCCGCGGCGAGCAGCATGGCGTCGGTGATGCGGTGCGAGCGCGCGTCGAGCAGGCCGCGGAACACGCCCGGGAACGCGAGGACGTTGTTGATCTGGTTCGCGAAGTCCGACCGTCCGGTGCCGACGATCGCGGCGTGCCGCGCCGCCTCGACCGGGTCGACCTCGGGGCGCGGGTTCGCCATGGCGAAGACGATCGCGCCGGGCGCCATGCGCGCGACGTCCTCGCCCGTGAGGACGTCGGGCGCGGAGACGCCGATGAACACGTCGGCGTCCACGACGGCGTCCCGCAGCGTGCCGGTCACGCCGCGCGGGTTGGTGTTCACCGCGGTCCACGCGAGCGACGGCGAGAGGCCGGGCCGCGCCGGGTGGACGACCCCCTCCACGTCGGCGACGACGACGTCGCGCGCGCCCGCCGCGAGGAGGAGCTTGAGCACCGCGGTGCCCGCCGCTCCCGCGCCGGACAGGACCACCCGCACGTCGGGCAGGTCCTTGCCGACGACCGTGAGGGCGTTGGTGAGCGCGGCGAGCGCGACGATCGCGGTGCCGTGCTGGTCGTCGTGGAACACCGGGATGTCGAGCTCGGCGCGCAGGCGCTGCTCGATCTCGAAGCAGCGCGGCGCGGAGATGTCCTCGAGGTTGATGCCCGCGAACACGGGGGCGATCGCCTTGACCGTCCGCACGATCTCGTCGACGTCGGTCGTGTCGAGGGCGATGGGGAACGCGTCGATGTCGGCGAACCGCTTGAACAGCGCGGCCTTGCCCTCCATGACGGGCAGCGACGCCAGCGGTCCGATGTCGCCGAGGCCGAGCACGGCCGACCCGTCGGTGACCACCGCGATGGTGTTGCGCTTGATGGTGAGGCGGCGGGCGTCGTCGGGCGTCGCCGCGATCGCCTCGCACACGCGCGCGACGCCGGGCGTGTAGATCATCGACAGGTCGTCGCGGTTGCGGATCGGCACTTTCGACTCGATCTTCAGCTTGCCGCCGAGGTGCAGCAGGAAGGTGCGGTCGGACACGCGGTCCACCGTGACGCCGTGCAGCCCGCGCAGCGCGTCGACGATCTCGGCGGCGTGGTCCTCGCCGCGCGTCGCGACGGTGACGTCCACGGTGATGCGTTCGTGGCCCGACGCCGTGACGTCGAGCGCGGACACGAGACCGCCGGTCTGCTCGATCGCCGTCGTCAGCTCGCTCACGGCGGTGGGGCGGGCCTCGACCTGGAGACGGGCGGTGATGGACGACGACACGCTGGGCGCACTGGTCATGCGGACCAGTATCGCGCCGGGCACGACGACGGCGCCCTCGCGGACGCCGTCCCGCCAGCATCGCGGCGGCTATCAGGCGTGCTGTCTCGTCTCCGCTGCAACGGTGCGGGGGGCCGGCTGTGGCCTGGTCCCGCCCGGTCAGCGAGTCCCTACGTGGACTTCCTGCGCGTGGGTTCCGCCGCGATGCTGTTCCTCCCATGACAGCCCGGGAGGGCCGGGAGCGCAAGCGGTCGAGGGGTGCGGGGCGAGACGTGCACACGGTGTTCTACCGCGGTGTTCGAACGGCTGCCCCGACGGTCGCCTCCGACGGTCACCTCGAACGGCCGGTCCGGCCGGTCAGGTGCCGTCCTGGCGCCGTCGGGCCCGACGGCGGGCCGCGCGCCACACGCACCAGGCCACGACGGCGACGACGAGCACCCCGGCTGCGGCGAGCGCGGGCGCGCGGGGCGAGAGGTGGCTGCGCAACGCGACGGGCTTGGTGAACGTGAGGACGCCCCAGCCGCGCTCGGCGGCGAGCCGGCGCAGCGCCCGGTCCGGGTTGACGACGGACGCGCGCCCCACGGCGTCGAGCATCGGGACGTCGGTCACGGAGTCGGAGTAGGCGTAGCTCGCGTCCAGGTCGTACCCCTCGCGGTCGGCGAGCTCGCGGATCGCGACGGCCTTGTTCTCCCCGTAGGCGTAGAAGTCGATCGACCCCGTGTAGCGGCCCTCCTCGACGGCCATGCGCGAGGAGATGACGTGGTCGGCGCCGAGGACCGCCGCGATCGGCTCGACGACCTCGCTGCCGGACGCGGACACGACGACGACGTCGTGCCCGTGGGCGTGGTGGGAGTCGATGAGCTCGACCGCCTCGGCGTACACGACGGGGTCGATGTGCTCGTGCAGCGTCTCGGTGACGATGCGCGAGACGGTCGCGACGTCCCAGCCGGTGACGAGGCTCGACAGGTGCGCGCGCATCCGCTCCGTCTGGTCGGCGTCGGCGCCGCCCACCATGAAGAGGAAGTGGGCGTACGCGCTGCGGAGCACGTCGGCGCGGTTGAGCAGGCCCCCGGCGAAGAACGGGCGCGAGAACGCGGCCGCCGACGACGTCGCGATGATCGTCTTGTCGAGGTCGAAGAACGCGGCGACGCGGTCGTCGGGGACGTGTGGTTGCTCGGACGGCGAGGTCACGCCGTGAGCCTAGCGGCGCGACGTGGCCGTCCACAGGCCTTGGTCGCGACGGGCGCGTCCCCAGGTCGGCGCGGGCGCCTGGTCACGGCGCGCCCCGCGCGCCAGGCTCTCGCTCCGTCACGGGTGGTCGGCGGAGGAGGACGTGTGGACGGTGCGGTCGTCGGGGTGGTCGGCGCGCGTGGCGGAGCCGGGGCGAGCGTGGTCGCGGCGTGCCTCGCCCGGGCCGCTGCCCGACGCCGCGTGCCCGCCTGCGTGGTCGACCTCGCCGACACCGGCGGCCTCGACGTCCTGCTGGGCGTCGAGGACGAGCCGGGCGTCCGCTGGCCGGACCTCGCGGACGCGCGGGGTCGACTCGACGGGGACGACCTGGCGGCCCGCCTGCCCCGGTGGGACGGCGTCGGCGTGGTCAGCGCGACGACGGCGAGCGGGCCGGTGGCCGAGTGCGTCGTGGACGTCGTCACCGCCCTCGCGGAGAGCGTCGTGCCGCGGGGCGGCCTCGTCGTGCTCGACCTGCCCCGCCCCGGTGCCGCCGCGACCGGCCCGGTGCCCGACCTCCTCCCCGCGTGCGACGAGCTGCTCGTCGTCACCCCGCTCGACGTGCCGTCCGTCGCCGGGGCCGCCGCCCTGCGTCCCCGCCTCGGCGCGGGCCCCGCCGCGCTCGTCGTCCGCGGGCCCGCCCCCGGCCGGCTCGGCGCCGGGGAGGTGGCGCGCGCCGTCGGCCTCGACGTCGCCGCGACGGTCCGCCGGGACCGGCGCCTGCCCGCCGCCGTGGAGCGCGGGCACGGCCCCGCGGGCGGTCCGCTCGACCGCGCCGGGCGCGTGCTCGCCGCGCGCTACCTCGGGCCGCGACGATGACGCGCCCCGCCGCCGACCCCCGGCTCCTCGACACCGTGCGCGAGCGCCTCGCGGGCGTGGGCGACGGCCCGGACGCCGTCGCCGAGGCGCTGCTCGCCACCGGCCGCGTGCTCGGGTCCACGGCGCTGCGCGAGCTCACCCGGACCACCCGCGCCGAGCTGTTCGGGGCGGGGCCGCTCCAGCACCTCCTCGACGCCCCCGACGTCACCGACGTCCTCGTCAACGGTCCCGACGAGGTCTGGGTCGACCGCGGCGCCGGGCTCGAACGTGCCGACGTCCCGCTCGGTGGCCCCGCCGACGTGCGGGCGCTCGCGGTGCGCCTCGCCGCCGCCGGCGGGGGCCGGCTCGACGACGCGAGCCCCGTCGTCGACGCCCGGCTGCCCGACGGGACCCGGCTCCACGCCGTCGTCGCACCCGTCTGCGCCGCCGGCGCCGTGATCTCCCTGCGCGTCCTGCGACCCCACGCGTTCGCGCTGCCCGACCTCGTCGCCCGCGGGACCGTCCCGCCGGCGTGGGAACCGCTCCTGCGGGCCCTCGTCGCGCGGCGCGCGTCCGTCCTCGTCACCGGCGGTACCGGGACGGGCAAGACGACCCTGCTCGCCGCGCTCCTCGCGCTCGTGCCGCACGACGAACGCGTCGTGTGCGTCGAGGAGGCGCGCGAGCTCGTCCCGGACCACCCGCACGTCGTGCCGCTCACCGCGCGCCGCCCGAACGTCGAGGGCGCGGGCGGCGTCGACCTCGCCGCGCTCGTGCGCGCGGCGCTGCGCATGCGGCCCGACCGCGTCGTGCTGGGGGAGTGCCGCGGCGCGGAGGTGCGCGAGGTCCTCATGGCGCTCAACACGGGGCACGACGGCGGCCTGGCGACCCTGCACGCCAACGACGTCACAGTCGTCCCCGCGCGGCTGGAGGCGCTCGCGTCCCTGGCCGGGATGAGCCGGGCCGCCGTGGCGGCGCAGGCGGCGAGCGGGCTCGACGTCGTGCTGCACCTGCGCCGCGACCGCGCGGGAGGCACGAGGCGGCGGTACCTCGCGCAGGTCGGGCTCGTCGGTCGCGACGCGAGGGGCGCACTCGACGTCGCGCTCGCGGCGTCGTGGGACGGGCGGGGTGCGCCCGCTCCGGGGCCGGCGTGGGCCGAGCTGGTCCGGCGGTGGGCGGCATGACGCTCCTCGTCGGCGGCCTCGTCGCCCTGGCGGCGTGGAGCGCGCTCGACCCCGGGGGACGGCGGGCACGGCCCGTGGCCGGGGGCTCTCCCGCCGCGCGGACGCCCCTCGGCGGTCGGCCGACCGCGGGCCCGGGCCGGTCGTGGCCGTGGGGTCGCCGCCGCCGCGGCGAGGCGGAGGCGGTGCGGCTCGTCGTCGCGCAGGTCGGTGCGCTGCTGCGCGCGGGCCGCTCGCCCGCCGCCGCCTGGGCCGCCGTCACCGGTGCGCCCGCGGACGCCGCGGGCGCCCCACGGGTCGCCGCGCTCGCCCCGCACGTCGGCGGCGAGCCCACCGCCCGTGCCGTCGTCGCGGCCTGCCGGCTCGCCGCCGAGGTGGGGGCGCCGCTGGCCACGGTCCTGGACGAGGTCGCCGCGGCGGTCGCGGCCGACGCCGAGGCGCGCGCGGAGCGCGACGCGGCGCTCGCGGGCCCGCGCGCCACGACGCGCGTGCTGCTGTGGCTCCCGGCCGTCGGCGTCGTGCTCGGGTACGTCCTCGGTGCGGACCCGGTGGCGTCGGCGCTCGACGGCGGCGTGGGCACCCTCGGCGTGCTCACCGGCGTCCTGCTCCTCCTCGCGGGCCGCACGTGGTCGGCGAAGCTCGTGGACCGGGCGCGCGCCGTCGGGCAGGAGCCGACGTGACGGGCACGCTGGTGGCGTGCTGCGCGCTCGTCGCCCTCGGTCCGTGGTGGTCGGCGCGCGCCCGGGCGGGGCGCCGCGTCGCGTCGCTGGGCCGGACGACGAGCAGCCCACGGCGCGGGGAGGACCCGGCGCCGGGCGTGGAGAGCGGGGTGCTGCTCGAGCTGCTCGCCGCCGCGGTGCGGGCGGGCGCGTCGGTGCCCCGCGCCCTCGACGCCGTGGGCGCGGCGGTCGGCGGGCCCGACGGCGCCGGGTTGCGGCGCGCGGCGTCCGCCCTGCTCCTCGGCGCCGCCTGGGACACGGCCTGGACGGGGACGCCCGCCCGCCTCGACGTGGTGCGCCGGGCGCTGCGCCCGGCCTGGGTGCACGGCGCGGGACCTGTCGCGTCGCTGCGGGCGGCGGGAGAGGCGCTGCGTCAGGACCGGGCCGCGGCGGCGCGCACTGCGGCCGCCCGGCTCGGCGTGCACCTCGTGCTCCCGCTCGGCGCCTGCTTCCTCCCGGCCTTCGTCCTCGTCGGCCTGGTCCCCGTCCTGCTGTCGCTCGGGGCGGGGCTGCTGGGCGGGTGAGGGTCGGCTCAGGACGGTCGCGGCCCGGGGAGCAGGTCGCGACGACGTCGAGCCGTTCGTCGAGCCGGTCCGGCGGCGGGACCGCGCAGGGGATGCCCGAGGCGGCCAGCCGCTTCTTGGCCCGGGTGAGACTCGTCGCCATGGTCGTCTCCGGGACGACGAACAGGCGGGAGAGGTCGGGCACGCCGAGCCCGTCGACGAACCGCAGCGTCCGGGCCGCGCGCGCCTCGGGCGTGGCCGCGCCGGGCGTCACAGCGCGTCGTCGGGTCGGACCTCGACCGCGTAGCGCGGCGCCCCCGCGCGGCGGCGAGGCGGGCGAACTCGTCGTGCCGCGGGTACGTCGCCGCCCGGAGCTCGGGGGCCGGGTCCACCCACGCGCTCTCGTCGTCGTGGACGAGGATCACGTACTCGGTGCTCATGGTCTCTCCGGGCGTCGTCCCGCCGTCCGAGTGGCCCCCGGACGAGGACCTCGACGAGGTCTCGTGGTGGTGACGTGCGAGGCCCCCGCAGATCGACACCACTGTGGCAAGAAGCTCCCCCGACCGCCCCACGGGGTGCCGGGGTCCGGGTCCGCGCCCGTCCTGGCCGTGCACAGGCCCGTGCCCGACGGCGTCCTCCACAGCGGCGCTCGACGCCCGCCCCGCGGCGTGCCGTGCGCCGCCACAGTGGACCGGCCGCCCGCGACCGCGCGGGCCACGAGGAAGGGGAGAAATGATGTCGAGGACACGGCACCGCACGACGGCGGGGCGTCACGGGGGACGGATCGCGGCACGCCTGACCGGTGGGCCGGGCTCGCCCCGGCGCGAGGACGGGCTCGCGACCGCCGAGTACGCGATCGCCACCGTCGCCGCGGCGGGCTTCGCCGGGCTGCTCATCGTCGTGCTGAAGAGCGGTGAGGTGCGCGAGCTGCTGCTCGGCATCGTGCGCAGCGCCCTGGCGCTGGGATGAGCGTGTGGCGAGAGCGGGCGCGGCGGCGGGCGCGGTCCGACCACCGGCCCGGCACGCGTCGTCGAGCGACGTCCGAGCGGGGCGCCGTCACGGCCGAGCTCGCGGTGGCGCTGCCCGCCGTCGTGCTCGTCCTCGCCGGGGTCCTCGCGGTCTCCGCGGCGTCGGGCGCCCAGATGCGGTCCGCGGACGCCGCACGGGCGGGTGCCCGCGCGGCGGCGATCGGCGAGGAGGACGCGGTCGTCCGCGCGACGGCGGAGCACGTCGCCGGCGACGGGACGCTCGTGGTCGTCCACCGGGACGACCCGTGGGTGGAGGTCTCCGTCACCAGCCCCGTCGTCACCGGCTGGCTCTCGTCGTCGCCGCTGCGCGCGAGCGGGCAGGCCGTGGCCCGGGTCGAGCCGTGAGCGGCGTGCGGGTCGGGCCGTGAGCGGCCCCGTGCGGGCGGGCCCGGGTGCGCGCCCGCACGGGGACCGGCGCGCCGAGCGGGGCAGCGGGACGGCGCTGGTCCTCGGCGTCGTCGGTGCCGTCGCCGTCGTGCTGCTCGCGCTCGCCGCGCTCGCCCAGGCCCAGGCGGGCCGGGGTAGGGCGCAGACCGGGGCGGACCTCGCGGCGATCGCCGCCGCGACGGCGCTGCGCGACGGGTGGGACGCGTGCACGGTCGCGCACGAGACCGCGGCGCGCAACGCCGTGCGGGTCGTGGCGTGCACCGCGGCCGGGGACGGCTCCGTCCGGGTGGACGTCGTGTCCGGGCCCGCCGTCGAGGCGTTCGGCGTCGCGCTCGGCGAGACGTCCGCGGCGGCGCGCGCCGGGCCCGCGACCGCGCGGGACGGGTGACGGCGGTCAGGCGGGCGCGTGGGCGAGCACGGCGTCGAGCAGCCGGACCGCGGCGTCCTTGTCGAGCGGGGCGTTGTACGACCCGCACTTCGGCGACTGGACGCACGCGGGGCACCCGTCGTGGCACGGGCAGCGGGAGATCGCGTCGCGCGTGGCCCGGAGCCACGTCGCGCCGAGCTCGAACCCGCGCTCGGCGAAGCCCGCGCCGCCGGGGTAGGCGTCGTAGACGAACACCGTCGCCTGCTCGGTGTCGACGTGCAGCGCGGTGGACACCCCGCCGAGGTCCCAGCGGTCGCACGTCGCCAGCAGGGGCAGGAGCCCGATCGACGCGTGCTCGGCGGCGTGCAGCGCTCCGGGGGCGGTGTCGGGGTCGACGCCGGCCTCGTCGAGCACCGACTCGGGGACGGCCCACCACACGGCCATGGTCGGCAGGGTGCGCTCGGGCAGGTCGAGGGGCTCCTGGCCGAGGATCTGCAGGTCGGGCAGGCGGCGGCGCTGGAAGCTCACGACCTGGGAGCTGACGTCGACGGGCCCGTACCCCCAGGTCACGGGACCCCACCGCCGTTCGACGACGTCGCGTCCGGCTGCGACGTCGCCGGCGTCCGGGTCGTCGGCGACGGTGATCGACGTGACGGACCGCGACCACGTGCCGAAGTCGACGTCGGTGCGGCGCACGAGCGCGACGCCGTCGGTCAGGTCGAGGCGCTCGACGACGTAGGTGGAGCCCTGGTGGACGTAGACCGCGCCGTCGTGCACGGACCCGTCCGCGGAGGCGGCGTCGACCGTGCCGAGCAGCCGCCCGGTGCTCGCCTCGGCGACCCGCACGGGCGCGCCGCCGGAGCCGCGCAGGTCCGTCATGCCCGCGGCGGGCTGCGCGTGGGTCCAGTACCAGCCGGACGACCGGCGGCGCAGCGCGCCGCGCGCGACGAGGACGCCGAGGAGGCTCGTCACGGCGGCGGGGTCGCCGAACGCGGCGAGGTCGGACTGGCGCAGCGGGACCTCCGCGGCGGCGGCGCACAGGTGGGGGGCGAGGACGTACGGGTTCGCGGGGTCGAAGACGGTCGCCTCGAGCGGGGCGTCGAAGATCGCCTCGGGGTGGTGCACGAGGAACGTGTCGAGCGGGTCCTCGCGCGCGACGAACGCGACGAGTCCGTCGGCGCCCGCCCGGCCGGCGCGACCCGCCTGCTGCCACACGGACATCCGGGTGCCGGGCCAGCCCGCGACGAGCACGGCGTCGAGGCCGGAGATGTCGACGCCGAGCTCGAGCGCGTTCGTCGTCGCGAGCGCCCGCACCGCTCCCGTGCGCACCGCGTCCTCGAGCTCGCGCCGCTCCTCCGGCAGGTAGCCGCCGCGGTACGCGGCGACGCGGCGGGCGAGGTCGGCGTCGACGGGCCGCAGGTGGTCCTGGGTCTGCGTCGCGACCGCCTCGGCGCCGCGGCGCGAGCGCGTGAACGCGAGCGTGCGGGCCCCGGCGAGGACGAGGTCGGCGAGGAGGTCGGCGGCCTCGGCCGTCGCGCTGCGGCGCGGGTGGTCCGCCGCGGTGCGGACGGTGGCGGGGACGGGCGGGTCGTCGGGGTGGGCGTCCGACCCGCCGTGCGCGTCGTCGAAGCCCGCGACGACGGGCGGCTCCCACAGCGCGAACGTGCGGTGACCCGACGGCGACGTGTCGCCCGCGACCGTCACCACGTCCTGCGCGCCGACGCCCACGAGCCGCGCGGCGCTGACGGCGGGGTCGGCCGTCGTGGCCGAGGCGACGACGAACGTCGGCGCCGTGTCGCCCTCGCGCGCGGAGTGGGCGGCGAGGCGCCGCAGCCGCCGCAGCACGAGCGACACGTGCGCGCCGAACACGCCCCGGTAGGCGTGGCCCTCGTCGACGACGACGTAGCGCAGGTCGCGCAGGAGACGCGACCAGCGGCGGTGGTTCGGCAGGAGCGCGAAGTGCAGGAAGTCGGGGTTGGTGAGCACGACGTCGGCGTGCTCGCGCACCCACCGGCGCTCGTCGGGCGACGTGTCGCCGTCGCAGGTGGCGACGCGCACGTCCCGCGTCCCGGCCGCGTCGAGGAGCCGCTGCAGGCCGGCGAGCTGGTCCGCGGCGAGCGCCTTCGTCGGCGACAGGTAGAGCACGGAGCCGCGGCGCCCCACCGACTCGATGCGCCCCGGGTCGAGGGTGCGGGCCGCGGCGTCGGCCCGCACGGCGGTCAGCGCGGGCAGCCAGAACGCGAGCGACTTGCCCGACCCCGTGGACGTGGCGAGCGCGACGTGCCGGCCGGACCACGCGGCGTCGGCCGCCACGGCCTGGTGCACCCACGGCCGGTCGACGCCGAGCGCGCGGTACCCGGCGACGAGCGTCGCGTCGGCCCACGCGGGCCACTCGCCGTGCGTGCCCTCGCGCGCGGGCAGCTCGCGCACGTGGGTGAGCCGGTCGGCGCGGCGGCCGCCCGCGACGAGCACGTCGAGCAGCGCGTTCGTCGGCGGGGCGGGGGCGTCGGGCACGTCCCGAGTCTCCCACCCCGTACCCACCCGCCGAGCATGCGCCTGGCGACCGCCGACCATGTGCCTGGCGACCGTCGGGCCCCCGGATCGGGAGGTGATCGCCTGCTCGGCGCTGGGCCCGGCAGGGGGAAGGGTCAGCCGCGGAACACCTCGACGACGGCGCGCGTCAGGTACCAGGGGTCGACGACGGCGGTGAGCTCGCGCGCCGAGTGCATCGACAGGAGGGGCACGCCGACGTCCACCACGCGGATGCCGAGCCGGGTCGCGGTGAGCGGGCCGATGGTCGAGCCGCACGGCACGGTGTTGCGGGACACGAACTCCTGGCTCGGCACGCCCGCCGCCGCGCACGCGCGCGCCCACGCCGCCGCGCCGAGGGCGTCGGTCGAGTAGCGCTGGTTGGCGTTGATCTTGAGGATCGGGCCGCCGCCCGCGAGGGGGCGGTTCACCGGGTCGTGCCGCTCCGGGTAGTTCGGGTGGACCGAGTGCCCGACGTCGCTCGACACGCACAGCGACGCGGCGAGCTGCCGGTGCCGCTCCTCCTCGGTCGCCCCGAGCCCGGCCGCGACCCGCGCCAGGACGTCCGCGAGGAACGGCCCCGACGCCCCGGACCGCGACTGGGAGCCGATCTCCTCGTGGTCGAACGCCGCGAGCACCGGGATCGTCGTCGGCGCGGTGTCCCGGGCGTCGTCCGCGCCCGACGCCGCGACCTCGAGCAGGGCCGTCAGGCCGGCGTGGACGGAGAGCAGGTTGTCGAGCCGCCCGGACGCGAGGAACGCGTCGCGCGCGCCGAACACGCGCGGGGCCTGGGTGTCCGCGACGACGACGTCGTACCCGGTGATCTCGCTCGCGCGCACGCCCGCGTGGTGCGCGAGCTCGGCGAGCACGTCGGCCCCCGCGGTGCGGCCGTCGTCGGCCCCGTCGTGCCCGACGACGTCGCCCGAGCCCGCGGGCCCGCTCGCCGAGGCGAGCCCCCAGACGGGCTGGGTGTGCTGCTGCTTGTCGAGCGCGAGGCCGTCGTTCGCGGCGCGGTCGAGGTGGATCGCGAGCTGCGGGATGCGCAGGAGCGGCCCGGTGCGCACGAGGCGCACGTCGTCGGGCCCGGTGCCGTCGCCGACGACGACGCGGCCCGCGAGCTCGAGCTCGCGGTCCAGCCAGGAGTTGAGCAGCGGCCCGCCGTACACCTCGACCCCGGCCTGCCACCAGCCCTCGCGCACGACGCTCGGCCGCGGCTTGAGCGTGAACCCGGGCGAGTCGGTGTGCGCGCCGAGGATCGCGAACGGCGTCGTCGTCGTCGCGCCCGGCGGCACGACCCAGGCGATCACGGCGCCGTCCCGCACGACGACGTAGCGTCCGCCGGCTGCGCCGTCGTCCCCGGCGCCGGGCCAGGCCGCGGTCTCCTCCAGCCGCGTGAAGCCCGCGGCGACGAGCCGTCGGGCGACCTCGTGGGCGGCGTGGAACGACGACGGCGAGGCCTCGACGAACGTCGCGAGGTCGTGCGCGTGGGCCCGGGCCCGCTCGCGCGCGGTGCTGTCGGAGGGCTGCGGGGGGAACGGGTTCGGCGTGGGCACGTCGTCAACCCTACGCACGCGCACCCTGCGCCCGTGCGCGCCGCGGTGCGCGCGACGTGCGCGAGCCCCGTCACCGATGAGTCGACGCTCCGGCCGCGGTCCGACGGCCATGGAGCAGACACCGCAGATCCAGCACCGGCCCGACCAGCCGTACGTCGGCGTGACCCGGACGGTGACGATGCAGACCGTCCCCGAGATCGCCGACCGCCTCCCCGGGGTGGTCGGCTGGCTCCTGGCGCAGGGCGTCGAGCCTGCCGGGCCACCGTTCCTGCGCTACCTCGCCGTGGAGATGGACTCCCGGCTCGTCGTCGAGGCGGGCGTCCCGGTCGCCACGACCGACGGGCTGCCCGACGGCGACGGGACCGCCGACGACCCGGCCCGCCCGAGCCCCGCCCTCGGCGTGCTGCCCGGGGGGCGCTACGCCGTCGTGCTCCACCGGGGGCACCCCGACGGGCTCGAGCGGGCGACCGGTGAGCTGCTCGCGTGGGCCGCGGAGCGCGGGCTGACGTGGGACGCGGACGCCGAGCAGCGGCGCTGGGGCGTGCGCCTGGAGTCCTACCGGACCGACCCGCGCGAGGAGCACGACATGGAACGGTGGGAGACCGAGCTGGCGTTCCGCCTCGCCGACCCGGCGGACGGCTCGTGACGTCCTTCACGCGAGGCCGCACGCGGGGTGCGTGACCTGCGCCACACGTGCGTAGACTCACCCCCATCGTGTCGGCAGGGGGCCGGCCGGCCGCAGTCGTCAAGGAGGACGGATGCCCACCCTCGGTACCGGAAGTCTGACCATCGTCGGGGTGATCGCGCTCATCGCGCTGGTCGCCCTCGGATTCGCCGTCGTCCTGCGCAGACAGGTCCTCGCCGCCGAGGAGGGGTCGGCGAAGATGCGCGACGTCGCGCAGGCGGTGCAGGAGGGTGCCGGCGCCTACCTCAACCGGCAGTTCCGCACCCTGGCCCTCTTCGCGGTCGTCGTGTTCGGGCTGCTGTTCCTCCTGCCCGGCGACGGCGGCGTCCGCGTGGGCCGGTCGGTCGCCTTCCTCGTGGGGGCGGGCTTCTCCGCGGCGATCGGCTACCTCGGCATGTGGCTCGCGGTCCGGGCGAACGTGCGCGTCGCGCACGCGGCCACGCGGCCGGGCGGGCGCACCGAGGGGGCGCGCATCGCGTTCCGCACGGGCGGCGTCGTCGGGATGTCCGTCGTCGGGCTGGGCCTGCTCGGCGCGGCCGGGGTCGTCCTGCTGTACCGGGGGGACGCGCCCGCGGTGCTGGAGGGCTTCGGCTTCGGCGCCGCGCTGCTCGCCATGTTCATGCGCGTGGGTGGCGGCATCTTCACCAAGGCGGCCGACGTCGGCGCCGACCTCGTGGGCAAGGTCGAGCAGGGCATCCCCGAGGACGACCCCCGCAACGCCGCGACCATCGCCGACAACGTGGGCGACAACGTCGGCGACTGCGCGGGCATGGCCGCCGACCTGTTCGAGTCCTACGCGGTGACGCTCGTCGCCGCGCTCATCCTCGGCAAGGCCGCGATGGGCGAGGAGGGCCTCGTCTTCCCGCTCGTCGTCACGGCGGTCGGCGCGCTCGTCGCCGTGCTCGGCGTGTTCATCACCCGGGTCAAGGGGCAGGAGAACGGCCTCCGGGCCATCTACCGCGGGTTCTACCTCTCCGCCCTCATCGGCGCGGTCCTCGCCGCGCTCGCCGCCTTCGTCTACCTGCCGTCGTCGTTCGACGCCCTCGACGGGACCGCCGACCTCGGCGACCTCTCCGGCCTCGCCGCGGACCCGCGCGTCGTGGCGAGCCTCGCCGTCGTCATCGGCGTGGTCCTCGCGGGCATCATCCTGTGGATCACGGGCTACTTCACGGGCACGACGTCGAAGCCCACCCTCCACGTCGCCGCCACCTCCCGCACGGGCGCGGCGACGGTCGTGCTGTCCGGCATCGGTGTCGGGTTCGAGTCGGCCGTGTACACCGCCGGTGTCATCGCCGCCGCGATCTGCGGCCTGTTCCTCCTCGCGGGCGGGTCCGTCTGGCTCGCGCTGTTCCTCGTGGCGCTCGCGGGCTGCGGCCTGCTCACCACGGTCGGCGTCATCGTCGCGATGGACACGTTCGGTCCCGTCTCCGACAACGCGCAGGGCATCTACGAGATGTCCGTCGGCGAGGACGTCGCGGACGGCGGCGAGACGGAGGCCGGGCAGATCCTCACCGACCTCGACGCCGTCGGGAACACGACCAAGGCCATCACCAAGGGCATCGCCATCACCACGGCCGTCCTCGCCGCGACCGCCCTGTTCGGCTCGTACGCCGACGCGGTGAGCCACGCGATGGCGGACGTCCAGGAGGCCGGCACCGGGCTCGTCACGTCGATGCTCGACTACGAGATCATCTCGCCGGTCACGCTCGTCGGCGTCATCCTCGGCGCGGCGACGGTGTTCCTCTTCTCGGGGCTCGCGATCGACGCGGTCACGCGCGCCGCCGGGGCGATCGTGTTCGAGGTGCGCCGCCAGTTCCGCGAGCACCCCGGGATCATGACGTACCAGGAGCGCCCCGAGTACGGCCGGGTCGTCGACATCTGCACGCGCGACTCCCTGCGCGAGCTCGCCACCCCGGGGCTCCTCGCGGCGTTCGCCCCCATCGCCGTCGGCTTCGGCCTGGGCGTCGGGCCGCTCGCCGGGTTCCTCGCGGGCGCGATCGGCGCGGGCGTGCTCATGGCGGTGTTCCTCGCCAACTCGGGCGGAGCGTGGGACAACGCGAAGAAGATCGTCGAGGACGGCGCCTACGGCGGCAAGGGCTCCGAGGCGCACGCCGCGACGGTCATCGGCGACACCGTCGGCGACCCGTTCAAGGACACCGCCGGTCCCGCGATCAACCCGCTCATCAAGGTCATGAACCTCGTGTCGGTGCTCATCGCGCCCGCCGTCGTCATGCTCAGCGTCCCGGCCGACGCCAACCAGGTCCTGCGCATCGGCATCGCCGTCGTGGCCGCAGCGATCGCGTTCGGCGCGGTGGTCCTGTCCCGGCTGCGCGCCGCGCGCGTCGACCGCGAGGAGTCGGCCGTCGGTGTCCCGGAGCGCGTCGCGGCCTCCTGAGGTCGACGCCGAGGACGTCGACGACGCCGGGCGCCGTCAGGTCCAGCGGTCGAGGAACCGGGCGACGGTCGACGTCGCGTGGTCGAGCACGTGGCCGTCCTCCCGTGCGGCGGCGGACACGAGCGCGGCGTCGACCACGTGGGCGAGGAGGTCGACGTCGTCCACGGCGCCGTGCCCGGAGACGTCGAGGACGGTCCGCACCGCCGCGAGCAGCCGGGGCCGGGAGGCGCGCATGAGGGGGCGCAGCGCGGGGTCGCGCAGCGCGGTGATCATCGGGTCGAGGCGGGTGTCGACCACGGTGTCGTCGACGTGCGGGGCGTACAGCGTCGCGACGACCTCCCGCGCCGTCTCCCGTGCGGAGCGGGCGCGGGGTGCGAGCGCGTCGGCGTGCTCCCGTGCCGCGCGCGCACGCAGGTCCTCGGCGGCGCCGACGGCGGCGGCGACGAGGGCCGCGCTCGTGGGGAAGTAGTACGACGCGGAGCCCTGCGGGACCCCGGCGGCGCGGGCGACCTGCCGGTGGGTGACGGCGGTGAAGCCGTGCTCGATGAGGAGGCGGGCCGCGGCGTCGACCATCGCCTGCTGGCGCCGGGTGCTGCGGACCTGGACGGTGGTGCGCGGCTGCGGTGCCGCGCCCGGTGCGGCGGCGGTGCGCTCGGGGGCGTGATCGACGCTGCTCACGGCACGATCGTAGCGAGGAGGCAGACGCGCGGAGGGGTCGTGTGCGGGTTCGCGGGACGCACGGGTTCGGCTCCGGGCCGCGACGCGTCATCATAGGGGCCATGCGATCTCCGGTGCGTGCCGTCGCCCACGGTGCCGTGCTCGTCGCGGTGGCCGGCCTCTGCGTCGCGACGGTCCTGAGCGGGGCGTTCGACGTGGTGACGCTCGGTGCGGCACCCGGCGCGGTGTCGGCCGGGTCGTCGGGCGGGTCGGCGGACCCGGCCGCCACGGACAGCACGGCGGACGCCGCCGCCGACGCCCCGGCCGACCCCGGGACCGACCCCGCGACGTCGGGCACGGCGGCGGACGGCGCCGACGCGGAGCACGACGCGGCACCGGACGGGGAGGAGCCCGTCGCGGCGGAGCCCGCGGACCCGGCGTGCCGCGAGGCCGAGGTCGCGTGGGGGGCCGCCGCGAAGGCGCAGGTCAACCTCAGCGTGGACCACCCGGCGGCGCTCGTCACGGGGTTCACCACCGCGCGGGACACCCTCGCCGCGACCGAGCCGCCGGCCCAGGTCGCGCACGACTGGGCCGTCGTCTCCACGTACCTGACGATGCTCGCCGACGCGGTGGAGGCCGCGGGGCCCCACGACCCGGAGGAGCTGGCCCGCTCCATCGACCGGGTCGGCCGCCGCATCGACGCGGGCGCGCTCACGACGTCCTCCCAGCGCGTCACGGAGTTCTTCCAGGCGGGCTGCCCGGCCTGACGCCGCCCCGGACTTCACCCGCATGACGTACGCCACATGGGGAGACCTCCCCGGTCGGGGGTGTGCGGCGCGCCGTCGGGCCCGGGACCGGCCACGATGTGTCCATGCGCAACCGAACGACGATCACCCGGACCACCGCCGCGCTCGCCACGAGCACCCTGCTCGTCCTCGGGCTCGCCGCCTGCGGCGGGTCCGGCGACGACGAGGCCACCACCCAGGACACCGCCACCGAGGAGTCGACCGGCACCGAGGAGACGACCGAGGAGACCACCGAGGAGACGACCGAGGAGGGCACGACCGAGGCGGAGGGCGAGGGCGACTTCTGCACCGCCTTCGGCACCCTGACCTCCGCCCAGGGCGAGCTCTCCGGTCTCGACATGAACGACCCCGAGGCTGCGCTCGCGACCTTCGAGGAGTTCACGGGCACGCTCGAGGCCGCCGAGGCCCCGGCCGAGCTCTCCGACGACTGGGACACCGTCGCCGGGGGCTTCCGCACCCTGACGGACACGCTGGAGACGGCGACGAACGACCCGGAGAACGCCGACCCGAGCGCCGCGATGGGCCTGCTGAGCGACGAGGCGTTCACGACCGCGCTGACGAACGTCGCCACGTACGGCGCGCAGAACTGCTGACCCGACCCTGACCGACCCGACCCCGGGTCGCGCGGCACGCCCCACCGGGCACACCGTGCGGCTCGGGGTCCGTCGTCCCCGCCGCTGCGCGAAGATGGACCCATGCCCGCACCCGAGGACCGTCCCAGCCCGCCGCCGCCCGGGACGGGACTGCCGCCCGGCGCGCTCGAGCCCGCCGTGGACGCCCTGCACGCCGACCTCGCGGGCGCGGGCTTCACGGTCGACGGGGTCGAGGACGTCCTCGGGCCCGTCGCCGCCGCGGCGCTCCACCGCGAGCAGGCCGCCCCCGCACGCCGGGTGCTGCGCGAGCGCGCCGCGACGTCCGCGGACCACCCCGCCGCGGCGCTCGCGGCGCTCTTCCTCCTCGGTGACCCCGTCCCGCGCCGCGCCCTCGACGCCGCCCTCGCCCGCACCGGGACCGACGGCGCGCAGCGGCTCGGCCTCGTCGAGGCGGCGGGCACGGGCCCGGACGACCCGGTGCGCGCCGTCGTGGACCTGCGCCCGTACGCCGCGTCCGACGCCGCGGGCGATGTCACGTGGTGGCTGGCCTCCGACCTCGGCGAGCTCGCGACCGGCCGCCGTCTCGCCGCCGACCACGTGCTCGGCGCGGGCGGCGCGTCCCTCACGCTCGCCCAGGTGACCGTCCGCGACCCCGTCGAGCGGGTGCTCGACCTCGGCACCGGGTGCGGCATCCAGGCGCTGCACGCGGCCCGCCACGCCCGGCACGTCGTCGCGACGGACATCTCGCGGCGTGCGCTCGGCTTCGCCGCGTTCAACGCCGCGCTCGACCTGCCCACGGGCGGCGCCGGGTCGTCCGGCGGCGGGGCGGCGCCCCTCGACCTGCGCGCCGGGTCGATGCTCGAGCCCGTCGCCGGCGAGCGGTTCGACCTCGTGGTGTCGAACCCGCCGTTCGTCATCACCCCGCGCACCGCGGGCGTCACCGAGTACGAGTACCGCGACGGCGGGCGCGCGGGCGACGACCTCGTGCGCGACCTCGTCACCGGCGTCGGCGCCGTCCTCGCCCCGGGCGGGGTCGCCCAGCTCCTCGGCAACTGGGAGCACCGCCGCGGCGAGCCGTGGACCGAGCGCGTCGGGGCGTGGCTCGACGCCGCGGGCCTCGACGGGTGGGTGGTGCAGCGCGAGGTGCTCGACCCTGCGGAGTACGCCGAGACGTGGATCCGCGACGGCGGCACGACGGCCGAGCGCGAGCCCGGCGCCTGGGACGCCGCGTACGAGGCGTGGCTCGACGACCTCGCGTCGCGCGACGTCGAGGCCGTCGGGTTCGGGATCGTCACGCTGCGTCGCCCGCGGGACGGCGCCCCCACGCTGCGTCGGCTGGAGGAGCACACCGGGTCGGTGCACCAGCCGCTGGGCGCGCACCTCGCGGCGTCGCTCGCGGCCCACGACTGGCTCGCGGCGCGCGACGACGCGGCGCTCGCCGCCGAGCGGCTCGTCGTCGCCGGCGACGTCACGGAGGAGCGGTTCCACACGCCGGGTGCCGCCGACCCGAGCGTCGTGCTGCTGCGCCAGGGCGGGGGTCTCGGCCGTGCGGTGCACGCGTCGACGGGCCTCGCGGCGCTGGTCGGCGCGTGCGACGGGGAGCTGGCCGTCGGTCAGCTCGTCGGGGCGATCGCCGCGCTGTTCGAGGTCCCGGCGGCGGACCTCGCGGCGGAGCTCGTCCCGGGCGTGCGGGGGCTGGTGCGCGACGGCCTGCTCCGGCCGAGCACGACGTTGCTGTCGGAAGAGCCCGGATAACGACGACGACCCCGTGGTCGACGGCGAGCGACCTCGTGCTCGGCGCCGGACCGGACGGGCCGCACTGCGCGACACGCCCCGTGCGGGCGGTTACGTTCGGGAGGCATGGACCTCGAACTGCGGCACCTGCGGATGATCGTGGCCGTGGCCGAGTCGGGCAGCGTGACGAAGGCCGCCGCGTCGCTGGGCGTGGCCCAGCCCGCGCTGACCGCCCAGCTCAACCGGATCGACCGGTCGCTGGGCGGGTGCGTCTTCACGCGCGACCGTCAGGGGGCACGTCCGACCGAGCTCGGTGAGCTCGTCCTGCGCCACGCGCGCGTCCTGCTGCCGGCGATGTCGGCCCTGGTCGACGACGCGCGCCACCTCCTCAGCGCCGTCCCGTCGGGCCGGACGGTGCGCGTGGGGACGGTGAGCACGGCGATCGGCGGGCTCTTCGCGCGCCGCCTGCACGAGACGCTGCCCGCGGCGGCGCCCGGCCTGACCGTCACGACGGCCACGTCGTGGAGCGTCGACGACACGGCCGAGCGGCTCGCGGCGGGCACGCTCGACGCCGCGCTCGTCGGCATGTGCGGCGACTCGCGCCCTCCCGGCCCGGGGCTGACGTGGACGGCGGTGCGCACCGACCCCGTGTTCGTCCTCGTCGACGAGCGGCACCCGTGCGCCGGGCGTGGCGTCGTGGGCCTCGGCGAGCTCGCGGACGCGCTGTGGCTGTCCGCGCCGGGCAGCGGCTGCTTCGAGCAGTGCTTCGTCGCGGCGTGCGCCCGTGCGGGGTTCACGCCGCGCGCGATGGGCGAGTCGGACCGGACGGCGTGCATCGACCAGGTCCGGGGCGGGCACGCCGTCGCGCTCGTCCAGCCCGTGCTGCTCGACGCCCCCGGCGTGCGGACGGTCGCGCTCGACGGCGCGCCGCTGCGCTGGACGCACCACGTCGGCTGGCGGCACGACGCGGGGGAGCGCCTGCCCGTGCACGTGGTCGCCGCGGCGGCCCGCTCCGCGCACCGGGACGCCGTCGCGCGCTCGCCCTACTACGCGCGGTGGCTCGTCGAGCACGGGGCGGGTACGGGTACGGGACCACCCGGACATACCGCCCGGGTATGACCTGAATGGCATCTGTGCGGCGTCGGGGAGCCCGCCTAGCGTGACCTCGACCGGGTCACCCGGGCCCGGCGAAGGGACGGACGACATGACACGACCACTCCCCAGGGCGCTCGCCGCGGTCACCGCCGCCGCGACGCTCCTCGCGGGTTCCGCCGCGGCACAGACCGCCGCCGCGGCCCCCGCACCGGCCCCCGACGAGACCCGCGCGACGGTGCGCGCGGTCCCGAAGACGGCCCCCGGCCTGGAGCGCGCGCTGCAGCGCGACCTGGGCCTCAGCGCGCGCGACGCACGGCAGCGTCTCGCGTTCCAGTCCGACGCCGCGGGCACCGAGGCCGAGCTCGAGGACGAGCTCGGCGCGGACTACGCGGGTGCGTGGGTCGACGACGACGCCAACGTGCTCTACGTGGGGGTCGCCGAGGGCGCGTCCGCCGCGGACTCCGCCGCGGTCCGCGCCGAGGGGGCGCGCGCCGTCGCCGTCGCGCACTCGCTCGACGACCTCGAGACGTGGCGCGGTGCGCTCGACGACGCCCTCGCCGACGACCCCGCCGCCCTCCCCGGCTGGTACGTGGACGTGACGCGCAACCGCGTCGTCGTGTCCGTGCGGGCGGGCGAGCGCGCGGAGGTGGCCGCGCAGGTCGCGGCCGCGGGCGTCCCGGCGGACGCGGTCGCGTACGCCGAGACCACGGAGACGCCCCGGCCCCTGATCGACGTGGTGGGCGGCAACGCGTACACGATCGGCGGCGGGAGCCGCTGCTCGGTCGGGTTCGCGGTCCAGGGCGGGTTCGTCACGGCCGGGCACTGCGGCTCCACGGGCGCGCGGACGTCCGGGCCGGCGGGCACGTTCCGCGGGTCGAGCTTCCCCGGCAACGACTACGCGTGGGTGCAGGTCGACGCCGGCAACACCCCCGTCGGGGCCGTGAACAACTACTCCGGCGGACGCGTCCCGGTCGCAGGCGCCACGCAGGCCCCCGTCGGGTCGTCGGTGTGCCGCTCCGGCTCCACCACGGGCTGGCACTGCGGCACCGTCCAGGCGTACAACGCCTCGGTGACGTACCCGCAGGGCACGGTCACCGGTCTCATCCGCACGAACGTGTGCGCCGAGCCGGGGGACTCCGGCGGCTCCCTCCTCGCGGGCAACCAGGCGCAGGGCGTGACGTCCGGCGGGTCGGGCAACTGCCGCAGCGGCGGGACGACGTACTTCCAGCCCGTCGGGGAGATCCTCTCGACGTACGGGCTGACCCTCGTCACGAGCGGCGGCGGCGGCAACCCCGAGCCGCCGACGGGGTGCTCGGGCTACGCGCGCACCTACACGGGCTCGCTGTCGTCCGGCGCGACCGCGGTCCAGCCGAACGGGTCCTACTTCACCGTCGGGTCGTCCGGCACCCACCGCGGCTGCGTCACCGGTGCGAGCGGCACCGACGTCGACCTGTACCTGCAGAAGTGGAACGGGTCCGCGTGGGCGTCGGTCGCGAGCTCGACGTCGCCCGGCGCGAACGAGTCCGTCACCTACGCGGGCACGCCCGGCTACTACCGGTACGTGGTCCACGCGTACTCGGGCTCCGGGTCGTACACGCTGGGAGTCACGACGCCGTGAGCCCGGCGGGCCCGTCGTCGCACCCGGGGTGCGGCGGCGGGCCCGTCCCGGCGGAGCGCGGTGGGCCGGGCGCGGCGGACGGCGGTGGATCAGGCGAGGAGCGCCGGGCCGTAGCTCACGACGACGAGGATCGCGAGCGCCACGAGCCACGCCGCGACGAGGTACCCGTACGCGCCGGACCGCACGAACCCGAGCAGCCGCTCCTGGGCGCGCCGGGGCAGGTAGAGGTTGTCCTCCAGCACGTTCCAGTGCAGGAGCGAGGCGAACACGAGGGTCGTGGAGACGGTGATGAGCAGGCACCACGGGCACAGCGCCCCGATGACGACCATCGACTGGTAGAAGAGCCAGTACGCGAACACGACGCCGAGGAAGTGCACGCACTGCGCGGCGAAGAGGAACCAGCGCGGGAACCGCGTCCCGCCGAGCGACGCGACCGCGACCGTGATGACGATCGGTTCCGCGACCAGCCCCAGGAACGCGTTCGGGAAGCCGAACACCTGCGCCTGCCACGACTGCGCGACCGTGCCGCACGACAGCACGGTGTTCACGTCGCACGCCAGGGTCGCGGTGGGGTTCGCGGCCAGCACCACCGCGTCGTACGACAGCACGAACGCGGCCGTGAGGCTGAGCAGCCCGAACACGAGCATCTCGCCGAACAGGACGGCGCGGGAGTGCGTCCACCCGGTGGGCCGCTCCAG
Organism: Cellulosimicrobium marinum; assembly: GCF_020551945.1. Taxonomy (GTDB): domain Bacteria; phylum Actinomycetota; class Actinomycetes; order Actinomycetales; family Cellulomonadaceae; genus Cellulosimicrobium; species Cellulosimicrobium marinum. Next base: position 373,178 of record NZ_JAJBZH010000001.1, read on the forward strand.
CGGGTCGTACCCGCCCCGGGTGCCCGACGACGCGCGCGCGCCCGCACCCGGCCGGTCGGCGAGGGCGGTGGTCACGTCGGTCATGGGCGGTCCTCCGGGGGGCGGGAGCGGCGACCGGCCGGCAGGGTGGGCGCGCTGCCGGCCAGGCGCCGGGATCCAGCGTAGGAGCGCGCGACGTCGGGCGACAGGGACCATGGTCCCTGCCCTCGCGGGCCCGAGCGATGCACTCCGGGCCGGGTGATGCGCTCAGAGGTGCATCGCCCGGCCCGGCGTGCATCGTTCGCGGTGCGCCCGACCTAGGATCGTCCCCGCGCCCCTGCCCTCCCGGCACGGCGACCGCCCGCCCCCGCCCGGAAGGACCCGCGTGCTGCACGACGACGTCGAGGACCTGCGGCGGTCGAGCGCGGCATGGCGTCTCCTGCGCGCCGACACCGCCCCCCTCGTCCTGTCCTTCCTCGGCACCGTGTTCGTCGAGGAGAACGTGCGCGCCATCCCCGAGAGCGCGCTCGTCGCCCGCCTCGACGACCACCTGTACGCCCTGCACCGCGCCGACGCGCCCGGCACCGAGCCCCGCTACCCGCGCGCCCCGCAGGCGTACGTCGACCACTGGGCGCACCCCGACCAGGGCTGGTTGCGCGCCTGGTACCCGCCCGGGTCCGCCGAGCCCCACTACGACGCCACGCCCGCCGTCGAGCAGGCCGTGCGGTGGGTCACGTCCCTGCACGGGCGCGCGTTCGTCGGCACGGAGTCGCGCCTCGCGACCGTGTTCGAGCTCCTGCGCCAGCTCGCCGTCGGCACGCAGACCGACCCGGCCGAGCGGCTCCGCGAGCTCGAGGAGCGGCGCGCCCGCATCGACGACGAGATCGCCCAGGTGCGCGCCGGCCGGCTCGCCGTCCTCGACGCCGCTGCGCAGCGCGACCGCTACCAGCAGCTCACCCAGACCGCCGCCGACCTGCTCTCCGACTTCCGGGAGGTCGAGGCGAACTTCCGCACCCTCGACCGGGGGCTGCGGGAGCGGATCACCGGGTGGGACGGCGCGAAGGGCGAGCTCCTGGAGGAGGTCGTCCGCTCGCGCAGCGCCATCGCCGAGTCCGACCAGGGCCGCTCCTTCCACGCGTTCTACGACTTCCTCCTCGACCGCGGCCGGCAGGAGGAGTTCGCCCGCCTCGTCGAGCAGGTCCAGGGGCTCGACGCCCTCGCCGCCGACGACCCCGACGCGCACGCCGCCGAGCACCGCCGGCTGCGGCGCGTCCACTACGACTGGCTCGACGCCGGGGAGCGCACCCAGGCGACCGTGCGGACCCTGTCCGAGCAGCTGCGACGCTTCCTCGACGACCAGGTCTGGCTCGAGAACCGCCGCGTCATGGACCTCCTGCGCGGCATCGAGGCGAAGGCGCTCGCGGTGCGCGACGCCGCTGCCGCCGGTGCGGGCACGCCCCCGGGCGCGACCGTCGACGCCGTCGCCCCGGAGGTCGTGCTGCCCACGGAGCGACCCCTGTTCGCGCCGCGGCCCGTCGCGCGCGTCGACTCCGACCACGTGGAGAGCGGCGACGACGACTTCGAGGTCGGGGCGCTCTACGAGCAGGTGCACGTCGACCCCGACCGCCTCGCCCGGACCGTGCGGGGCGCGCTCGCCGGGCCCGGGGCCCGGTCGCAGGTCTCGCTCACCGACCTCGTCCGCGACGCCCCGCTGGAGCACGGGCTCGCGGAGCTCGTCACGTACCTCTCCCTCGACGACCCCCGGTTCGCCGTCGTGCACGACGACGACGCCACCGACGAGGTGAGCTGGCTCGGGGAGCCGCCGCCCGCCGTCGGGCACGCCGACGAACCCGCGGCGGAGCGCCCCGGGACGCAGCCCGTGGTGCGCGTCGCGCGCCTGCCCCGGGTCACGTTCGCGCGTCGCGGACCCACGACCGCCCCCGCCCGCACCGAGGAGGACCAGTGAGCACGTCGGCCGCCCCGACCCGTCCCGCGCGCAGCCCCGAGCTGTCCGTCGTCGTCACGTCCCTGCTCAAGGGCGTCGTCTACCGCGAGACGAGCCCCGAGACGTGGCGCGACCTGCTCGCGCACGACGCGCAGGTGCGCGACGCGGTGGCGCTGCTCGGCCTCCAGGTCGTGGTCGACGACGGCGACGGGTACGCGTTCCTGCGCTCGCAGCCGGAGCACGAGCGCGACGAGCGGGTGCCGCGGCTCGTCCCGCGGCGCGAGCTGCCGTTCGACGTGAGCCTCCTGCTCGCGCTGCTGCGCAAGCGGCTCGCGCAGGCCGACTCCGAGGGGGGCGAGACGCGGCTCGTGCTCGCGCGCGCCGAGATCGTCGACCTGCTGCGCGTGTTCCTCGCGCAGGACGCGGGCGCCGCGGCGAACGAGGCACGGCTCGTGGACCGCGTGGACGCGCTCGTGCGCCGCGTGGTCGAGCTGGGCTTCCTGCGGCCGGCGGACCCGGGGGACGACGCCGCGGGGTCGCCGGACGGCGGCGGGGCGGCGGACGGCGACGGGCCGGGCGACGCGCGGCGCTACGAGGTGCGCCGCATCCTCAAGGCGTTCGTCGACGCGCAGTGGCTCGCGGACCTCGACGCGCGGCTCGCCGCCTACCTCGACGTGGCGGCAGGCCGGACGGACGGGACGACGAAGGGCACGGTGGCGTGATGGAGGGCCTGTTCAGCGCGGTAGAGCTGCACGACCCGGCGGCCGACGTCGACGCGCGCGCCGGGTTCCGGCTCGAACGGCTCGAGGTGCTCAACTGGGGCACGTTCGACCAGCGGGTGTGGGCGTTCGACCTGGACGGGCGCAACGCGCTCCTCACGGGCGACATCGGCTCGGGCAAGTCGACGGTGGTCGACGCGGTGACGACGCTCCTCGTGCCGTCGCACCGCATCTCCTACAACAAGGCGGCGGGTGCGGGTGCGCGCGAGCGGTCGCTGCGGTCGTACGTCGCGGGCCACTACAAGGCGGAGCGTGACGAGGCGACGGGTGCGACGCGGCACGTCGGCCTGCGCGAGCGCGGCACGTACTCCGTGGTCCTCGGGCGGTTCGCGAACCGCGGGTTCGAGCAGGAAGCCACGCTCGCCCAGGTGTTCTGGCTCGCGCCGGGGCAGACGGGCCAGCCCGACCGGTTCTTCGTCACGGCCGACCGGCCCCTGACGGTCACGGAGGACTTCGCCGGGTTCGGCGGCGACGTGGCGGCGCTGCGGCGGCGCCTGCGCGAGTCCGGCGCGCAGGTGCGCGACCACTTCCCCGAGTACGGGCGCGACTTCCGGCGCCTGCTCGGCATCCCGTCGGAGCAGGCGATGGACCTGTTCCACCAGACGGTGTCCATGAAGTCGGTGGGCGACCTCGGCGAGTTCGTCCGCGAGCACATGCTCGAGCCGTTCGACGCGCAGCGCTGGACCGACCGGCTCGTCGCCCACTTCGACGACCTCACGAGCGCGCACGACGCGGTCGTGCGCGCGACGGCACAGGTCGCCCGGCTCGTCCCGCTGCTCGCCGACTGCGACGCGCACGACGCGCTCGGACGTCGTGCGGAGGCGGTCACGGCGCGACGGGACGCCCTGCGCGCGTTCACGGCGTCGCGGCGGGTCGCGGACCTCGACGGGCTCATCGGCGCGCTGGAGGAGCGGGTCGCGGACGGCGACGCGCGGCGGGCGCGCATCGGCGACGAGCTCGGCGCCCTCGGGTCGGAGCGGCAGCGGCTCGAGCTCGAGCGCGCGGGCCACGGCGGGGACCGGCTGGCCGCGATCGAGGGCGAGGTGGCGCGCCGCGAGGTCGAGCGCGCCGCGCGCGAGCGCCGCGTCACCCAGCTCGCGGGGTACGCCGCGCAGGCGGGCGGGTCGTCCGGGGCCCCGGCCGACGGTGAGGGCCAGGCCCGGCAGGCCGTCGCGGACGCCCTCGTCGACGCCACCGCGTTCGCCGCGCTGCGCGCCGACGCCGACGACGCCGCCCGCACGGTCCGCGACGACCTCGCCCGCGTCGAGGAGGAGGTGGGCGAGGTGTCGGCGGCGGTGCGCGCCGTCGAGCAGGAGACCGCCGAGGTCAAGGCCGAGCTCGCGAGCCTCGCCGACCGTCGCTCCAACCTCCCGCGCGCCCACCTCGACGTGCGGGACCGGCTGAGCGCCGGCGTCGGCCTCGCCCCGGGCGACCTGCCGTTCGTCGGCGAGCTGCTCGCGGTGCGGCCCGAGCACGAGGACTGGGAGGGCGCGGCCGAGCGGGTCCTGCGCCCCTTCGCGCTCTCGCTGCTCGTCCCGGTCGCGCACGCCGACGCCGTCGCGGCGTGGGTCGACCGGGAGCACCTGGGGCTGCGGCTCGTCTACCACCGCGTGCCGGAGCAGGTCGCGCCGCCGCGACAGGCCGACCGGCCCGACGGCGTGCTCGTCCTCGCCGACCTGCTCGACGTCCGCGCGCTCGACGACGCGCCCGCGCTCACCGCGTGGGTCGAGGCCGAGCTGGAGCGCCGCGCCGACCACGCGTGCGCCGACGACCTCGCGGCGTTCCGCCGCCTGCCGCGCGCCGTGACCCGCGCGGGCCAGGTCAAGCACTCGCCCGACCACCACGAGAAGAACGACGTGCGCGCCGTCGACGACCGGCGCGGGTACGTGCTCGGCTGGTCCACGCAGGCGAAGGTCGACGCGCTGCTGGAGCAGGCGGCCGAGGTGACGGCGCGGCGCGACGACCTCGCGCGGCGTCGGGACGCCGTCGTCGCCCGGCGCACCGCGCTCCAGGCGCGCGCGACCGCCCTCGGGCGCCTGGACGTGTACCGCGACTGGGACGAGCTGGACTGGCGCGCCGAGGTGGCCCGCGTCGCCGAGCTCGACGACGAGAAGCGTCGCCTGGAGCAGGCGAGCGACGAGCTCGGGCGCATCGCCGCCGCGCTCACCGCGAACGCGCGCGCCCACGCCGCCCTGGAGGCCGACCGGGACGACGTCGTCGCGACCCTCGGCGCGGACCGGCACGCGCTCGACGAGGCCCGCACCGCCCGCGAGCGGGCGCGGGCCGTGCTCGACGGCGCGGGCAAGCCCCTCGACCCGGAGACGACGGCGGCGCTCACCGAGGAGTTCGACCGTGAGCTCGCGTCGGCCACCGACCTCGACGCGGTCGAGAACGCGGTGCGCTCACGCCTCACCGCCGAGGCCGAGCAGGCGCAGCGCGAACGCGCCGACCTCGGCACCCGCGTCGCCGGGCAGATGGCCGCGTTCCGCTCCGCGTACCCCGTCGAGACGGCCGAGCTCGACGCCGACGTGCGCTCCGCCGACGGCTACCGCGAGATCCACGACCGGCTCGTGCGCGACGACCTGCCCCGCTTCGAGGCCGACTTCAAGGCGTACCTCAACACCAACGCGATCCGCGACATCGCCGGGTTCGCCGCCGAGCTCGCCAAGCAGGCCGACCTCATCCGCGACCGCATCGACACCATCAACGACTCCCTGCGGGCGATCGACTACAACCCTGGCCGGTACATCCGCCTCGAAGTGTCCCGCACGCCCAACCTGGAGGTGCGCGAGTTCCAGCAGGACCTGCGGGCCTGCACCGACGGCGACGGCATCCTCGCCGAGGACGACCGTGCCCTGGCCGAGGGCGACGGGTCGGTGGCCGACGCCGCGCTGTCCTACTCGGAGGACCGGTTCCTGCGCGTCAAGGCGCTCGTCGAACGCTTCCGCGGCCGCGAGGGCATGACCGACCTCGACGACGCGTGGCGCCGCCGCGTCACCGACGTGCGGCACTGGTTCGTGCTCTCCGCGTCCGAGCGCTCCCGCGCCGACGACACCGAGCACGAGCACTACTCCGACTCCGGCGGCAAGTCCGGCGGGCAGAAGGAGAAGCTCGCCTACACCGTCCTCGCCGCGTCCCTCGCCTACCAGTTCAAGCTCGACTGGGGCGCCGTGCGCTCCACCGCGTTCCGGTTCGTCGTCATCGACGAGGCGTTCGGGCGCGGGTCGGACGAGTCCACCCGGTTCGCGCTCGAGCTCTTCCGCCGGCTCGGGCTCCAGCTGCTCATCGTCACGCCCCTGCAGAAGATCCACGTCATCGAGCCGTACATCTCCGCCGTGGGGTTCGTCGACAACCCGACCGGCCGCTCGTCGCGCCTGCGCACCCTGACCATCGACGCCTACCGGGACGGCCGGGACACCCGGGACGCCGTCGCGGCCGAGACCGTCGCCGCCGAGACCGTCGCCGCCGAGACCGTCGCCGGTTAGCCGAGCGGCCGGGGTCGGTCGGCGCCCGCGAGGGTGGCGGCGAGGATCGCCTCGACGGCGAAGGCGGTCGACCGGGCGAGGTCGACGGCGTCGGGCGCGAGGAGCCACTGCACCTGGAGGCCGTCCATCACGGCGATGATCGACGACGCCGCCCGGTCCAGGGCGGCGGCGTCGAGGTCGACGTCCGTCCCGGCGACGGCGCGCAGCGCGGTGGCGATGTCGGCGCGCAGCACGCGGAACCGTTCGGCCACCCACGGGGCGGCGGGGTGGCCGTCGGTCACGGACTCCCCGGTGAGCACCGTGTACGTCTGCACGAGGCCCGGCCGCTCGGCGTTGGCGGCGGCGGTCGCGACGAGGTGGCGGAAGAGGTCGAGCCCTTCCGGGATGTGCTGGGGGTCGAGGTGCTCGACGTCGCTGCGGTCGCGGTGCTCGAGCACGGCGGTGAGCAGACGGTCCTTGGACCCGAAGTGGTGCAGCACGCCGGCGTGCGTGATCCCGACCTGCTCCGCGACCTCGGCCAGCGAGCCCTGGTGGTAGCCCTTCGCGCCGAACACGCGCGCGGCCGCCCGCAGGATCTCCTCGCGCCGCGCGATCGTCTCGGGGCGGGGGCCGCGCGGGCGGCGTCCGGCACCCGGTGGGCGCGGCGCGACGGGCGGTTGTCCCGCGGTGTCGTCGGGCATGCCCGCCACCCTAGCCCGGTCCCCGGGTGCCCGGACCGGCCGGGAGAGGGGCGCCGCGCCGTCGGACCGACCACGACCTTCCCGTCGTCTTCTCGGAACCGGCACGATCGTCGCCTACGGTGGGAGGATGCCCGCCGACCACGCACCGACGCGCCCCCTGCCGAGCTCGGGGGACGGGGCGACGCGCCCCCTGCCGGTCACCCCGTCCGCGGGGCCGCCCGCGGCCGTGCCGCCCCCGTCCGGGCAGTCCGGGGCCGCTCCGGTCTCGCGCCCGTCGACCGCGCCGTCGACCGCGCCACCGACCCTGCCGGCCGGCGCGTCCGCCCGGGTCGGGTCGCGCGTGGCGGCGGCGCTCGTCGCGGTGGCCGCGGCCGTCCTCGGCTGGATGGTGTGGCGGTACTTCGTCGACACGTACGCCGGGCAGATGGCCGAGCGGGCCGCGTTCGACGGCGCGACGAACGGGCAGGGGCGGCTGTGGTCCGTCGCGAAGCCCGTCCTCGACACGGTCTCCCTGACGTTCGTCGTCGCGGGCCTCGGCGCAGCCATGGGCATCGCCCTGCTGCGCCGCCGGTGGGGCCTGGCCGTGCAGGTCGCGTTCCTCGTCGTCGGGGCGAACGTCACCACGCAGGCCGTCAAGCACGTCCTCCTCGGTCGCGAGAACCTCATCGGCGGCTGGACCGCCGACAACTCGCTCCCCAGCGGGCACACCACCGTCGCGGGCTCCGTCGCGGCGGCCGTCCTGCTCGTCGTGCCGCGAGGATGGCGACCGCTGGTCGCCGTGCTCGGCGGCGGGTACACGGCCGCGACGGGCATCTCGACGCTCGTCGGGCAGTGGCACCGGCCGAGCGACGTCGTCGCGGCCGTGCTCGTGGTCCTCGCCTGGGGTGCGCTCGTGTGCGCGTTCACGCCGCGCTCCGCGCTCGACCCCGGTGCGGGGACGTCCCCGGGCTCGACCGTGACCGCCGTCCTGCTCCTCCTCGGCGCCGGTGCGGCGGGCGCCGTCGCCCTCTGGGCCCTGCGCGCGACACCCGCGACGTGGGACACGACGACCGTCCAGGAGGCGAGCGCCTACGCCGGGGGCGTGGCGGGGGTCGTCGCGGTCACGGCCGCCGCGTTCGCGGTCCTGCTCCTCGTCCGTCAGGCGACGGCCCGCCCCGACCGGCTCTCCGTTCGGGGGTAGGGTGCGGCTGGCGCGGATGGCGTAACGTCGTAGGCTGCCTGGACCGGTCCGCCGACCGGAGGCCCGGGAGGCGCAGCGGTGCGACGCCCACGGCGACCAGCCGTCGTCGACCCCACGACGACGCGCGCACGACCGCCACCCGGACCACACCGGCCGCCACACCTCGCGACGGCGGCCCGCACCGCACGACGCACCACCGACGGAAAGCAGGATGGGATGCCACGCAAGCTCGTGATCGTCGAGTCGCCCGCCAAGGCTCGCAAGATCCAGGGCTACCTCGGGGACGACTACGAGGTCGAGGCGAGCGTCGGGCACATCCGCGACCTGCCGCAGCCGTCCGAGCTGCCCGCCGACATGAAGAAGGGCCCGTACGGCAAGTTCGCCGTCGACGTCGACAACGGGTTCGACCCCTACTACGAGGTCTACGCGGACAAGAAGAAGAAGGTCTCCGAGCTCAAGCGCGCCCTCAAGGAGGCCGACGAGCTCTACCTCGCGACCGACGAGGACCGCGAGGGCGAGGCCATCGCCTGGCACCTGCTGGAGGCCCTCAAGCCGAAGGTCCCCGTCAAGCGCATGGTGTTCCACGAGATCACGCGCGAGGCCATCCAGCGGGCCCTGGAGAACACGCGCGACCTCGACGAGCACCTCGTCGACGCGCAGGAGACCCGCCGCATCCTCGACCGCCTCTACGGCTACGAGGTCTCGCCGGTGCTGTGGCGCAAGGTCCGCCAGGGCCTGTCGGCCGGACGCGTGCAGTCCGTCGCGACGCGCCTCGTCGTCGAGCGCGAGCGCGAGCGCATGGCGTTCGTCGCCGCCGAGTACTGGGACGTCACCGGCACGTTCGGGCTCGCGGGCGACGCCGCGGCCGCCGCCCCCGACGACGCCGGCAAGGCGTTCGGCGCCCGGCTCGTCCAGGTCGGCGACGCGCGCGTCGCGTCCGGCCGCGACTTCGACGACCGCGGGCAGCTCAAGGCCTCGGCGCGCGACGGCGTCGCGCACCTCGACGAGGCGACGGCCCGCGCCGTCGTCACGGGCCTCGCGGACGCCGACTTCACCGTCCGGTCCCTCGAGACCAAGCCGTACACGCGGCGACCGGCCGCCCCCTTCACGACGTCGACCCTCCAGCAGGAGTCGAGCCGCAAGCTCCGCATGTCCTCGCGGCAGACGATGCGCACCGCGCAGTCGCTGTACGAGAACGGGTACATCACCTACATGCGCACCGACTCGCCGTCGCTGTCCGCCGAGGCGACGAGCGCAGCACGCCGCCAGGCCGGCGAGCTCTACGGCGCGGACTTCGTGCCCGACAAGCCGCGCGTCTACGCGTCGAAGAACGCCGGCGCGCAGGAGGCCCACGAGGCGATCCGACCCGCCGGGGACTCCTTCCGCACGCCCGCGCAGGTCGCCAAGGAGCTCAGCGGCGACCAGTTCAAGCTCTACGAGCTCATCTGGAAGCGCACCGTCGCGTCGCAGATGGCCGACGCGAAGGGCTCGACGGCGTCCGTGCGCCTCGGCGCGCCGCTCGCCGGTGCCGCCGGCGACCTCGCCGGGCGCGACGCCGTGTTCGCGGCCTCCGGGACCGTCATCACGTTCCGCGGCTTCCTCGCCGCGTACGAGGAGAGCGCCGACGTCGACCGGTACGCCGAGGACGCCCTCGGTGCGAAGGGCGGCGACGACCGCGAGACCCGCCTCCCGCGGATGGCCGAGGGCGACGCGCTGCGCGGCGAGGACGTCGAGGCGGCCGGCCACTCGACGTCGGCCCCGCCTCGCTACACCGAGGCGAGCCTCGTCAAGGCGCTGGAGGAGCTCGGGATCGGGCGGCCGTCCACGTACGCGTCGACGATCTCGACCATCCAGGACCGCGGGTACGTGCTCAGCCGTGGCCAGGCGCTCGTGCCGAGCTGGCTCGCGTTCGCCGTCACGCGGCTCCTGGAGGAGCACTTCGACCGCCTCGTCGACTACCGGTTCACCGCCGCGATGGAGGCCGACCTCGACGAGATCGCGACCGGGCGTCGCGACCGCGTCGAGTGGCTCACCCAGTTCTACTTCGGCGACGCCGCACGCGGTGACGCGGGCGAGGGCCTGCGCGAGCTCGTCGAGAACCTCGGCGACATCGACGCGCGCGGCATCAACTCCGTGCCGATCGGCGAGGGCATCCAGCTCCGCGTCGGCCGCTACGGCCCGTACGTCGAGGACCTGTCGGTCGAGGTGAAGGAGGGCGAGAACCCGCCCCGCGCCTCCGTGCCCGACGACGTCGCCCCCGACGAGCTCACCGTCGCCAAGGCGCGCGAGCTCCTCGCCGCCGGCGCGGACGACGGCAAGGTGCTCGGCACCGACCCCGGCTCGGGCAACGAGATCATCGCGAAGGCCGGCCGCTACGGCCCGTACGTCACCGAGGTGCTCGACCTCCCGCCGATCGACACGTCGCTGTCCGCCGCGGCGCAGAAGAAGGCCAAGGCCGCCCAGCCCAAGCCGCGCACCGCGTCGCTGCTCAAGACGCAGACCCTCGACACCGTGACCATCGAGGACGCGCTCCAGCTCCTGTCCCTGCCGCGCGTCGTCGGGACGGATCCCGAGTCGGGCGAGGAGATCACCGCGCAGAACGGCCGCTACGGCCCCTACCTCAAGAAGGGCACCGACTCCCGCACCCTCCCCAGCGAGGAGTCGATGTTCACGGTCACGCTCGACGAGGCGATCGAGCTCTACAAGCAGCCGAAGCGCGGCCGCGGACGCACCGCCGCCCCGCCGCTGCGCGAGCTCGGCGACGACCCGACCAGCGGCAAGCCGATCGTCGTCAAGGACGGCCGGTTCGGCGCGTACGTCACCGACGGCGAGACCAACCGCACCCTCCCGCGCGACCTCACGCCCGAGTCGATCACGCCCGAGCGCGCGATCGAGCTGCTCGCGGAGAAGCGCGCCCAGGGCCCCGCGAAGAAGCGCACGCCCGCCAAGAAGCCGGCGGCGAAGAAGGCCCCCGCGAAGAAGCCCGCTGCGAAGTCCGCGAAGTAGTACCCCAGTCCCGCGGGGTAGTACCGCGGTCGCGCGAGGTAGGACCGTGGTTCCGCGAGGTAGGACCGTGGTTGGGCTGGGTCCGCGGTGCGGCGGCCTCGGTGCTCGGGGCTGCCGCGCCGTCGGCCCGTCCTGTGGGCTGGGGTTCCCGACGCGCGGCCTGACGCCCCTTCGCATCCGAGCCCACCGCACCGCTCGGCTGCTGTCCGTCACCACGGTGTGCAGGTCGGGCGACCTGCGGTACTACCTCGCGCGACCGCGGTACTACTTCGCGGTCCTCGGTACTACTTCACGCGACCTCGGTACTACTTCACGCGACCTCGGTACCACTCTCGTGACCTCGGTACTCCCTCGCGGCGTGGTCAGTCGACGGTGACGGCGTCGAGGACCGGGAGGCGGGCGGCGCGGATGGCGGGCCAGACGCTCGCGACGAGTCCGATGACGACGGCGGCGGCGAGGATGACGAGAACCTGGCCCCAGGGGATCGCGAGGGTGCTCAGGCCTTCGTCGGCCAGCACGCCGGGCAGGGCGGCGCCGATGCCGATGCCGGTCGCGACGCCGAGCACGGTCCCGTAGACGGCGGTGAGCACCGACTCGACGGCGATGATCCCGGCGAGCTGGAGGCGGCCGAGCCCGACCGCGCGCAGGAGCCCGATCTCGCGCGTGCGCTCGATGACGGACAGCGCGAGCGTGTTGACGATGCCGAGCAGCGCGATGACGATCGACAGCGCGAGCAGGGCGTAGAGGATGACGAGCACCTGGTCGACCTGGTCGGCGAACGCGGACGCGGTCTCCTCGCGGTCCTGGACGGTGAGCACGAGGTAGGGCGCGACGGCGTCCGTGAGGTCCGCGCGCAACGCCTCGACCTCGGCGGGGCTCGCCGCGCTCACGTAGACGATGCGGACGCTCGCCTGCGCGGGCGGCACGACGGTGTCGAACAGGTCGTCGCGCACGAGGACGCCCGTGCCGACGAGCTGGCTGTCGATGATCGCGCCCACCCGGACGTCGACCACCGCCGACGTGCCGCCGTCGGCGGCACCGGTCCCCTCGGCCTGGCTCCCGAGGCGCAGCGTGTCGCCGACCTCCCAGCCGCGCTCGCGCGCGGTGCGCCGGTGCACGACGACGCCCCCGTCCTCGAGCGTCGACGTCGCGTCCCCCTCGAGGGTCACGGGGTCGAGCGCGGTGTCGAAGAACGCCGCCGGGACGCCCGCGACGTCGGTCCCGCGCGGTTCGTCGCCCGACCCGCTCGACCCCACCGCGGCGGCGGGCGCGAGCCCGAGCCGCACGGTGTCGACGGTCTCGGCGCCGGGCACGGCGCGCACGGCGTCGACGGCGCCGTCGGGCACGGTGAGGGTCGCGGAGTCGACGACGAGGTCGGCCCGCACCTCGGTCTCGACGATGCTGCGCACCGACGCCTGCGTGGAGGCCGCGATGACGCCCGTGACCGAGACGAGCGCCATGCCGATGAGCAGGGCGCCGGCGGTGCTCGCGGTGCGGCGCGGGTTGCGGGTGACGTTGCCGCGCGCGAGCCGCCCGAGGGGGCGCAGCGTGACGACGAGCGGCCAGGCGAGCACGGTGAGCACGCCGCGCGCGACGGCGGGGGAGCCGACGAGCACGCCGACGAGCACGAGCCCGGCGCCCACCCCGAGCAGCACACGAGGGCTGAGGTCGTCGACCCACGCCCACCCGGTCGGGGTGTCGGAGACGGACGAGCCGAGGAACGCCGCGAGCCACAGGACGCCCGCGCCCGCCGCGACGAGCACGACGCCGCCGACGGCGCGGGTGCGGGTCCCGCGCTCGGGGGCGACGTCGTCGCGCATGGCCTGGACGGGCGGGATCGCCGCGGCGCGGCGCGCGGGCAGGACGGCGGCGAGCACGCTGACGGCCGCGCCGAGGCCGACCGCTGCGGCGAGCTGCGTCCCGCCGAGGGGGACGCGGCCCGAGAACTCCATCCCCGCCGCCGCGAGGCCCCACCGGATGACGCGCACGAGCGCGGCGCCGCCCGCGACGCCGAGCGCCCCGCCGACGAGCCCGACCACGAGCGCCTGGACCAGCACGGAGGCGAACACCTGACCGGGGGACGCGCCGAGCGCGCGCAGGAGCGCGAGCTCTCGGAGCCGTTCGCGTACGGACATCTGGAACGTGTTGGCGATGATGAACGCGCCGACGAACAGCGCGATGGCCGCGAAGACCAGGAGGAACGTCTCGACGAAGCCCAGCACCTCCTCCACGGCCTCGCTCGCCTCGGCCCGGGCCTGCGTCCCCGTGACGGCCTCCGCGCCGTCGGGCAGCACTGCGCCGACCCGGTCGGCGAGCGCCTCCTCGCCCGCCGCGCCCTCGCCCGCCGCCTCGCCCGACGCGTCACCGGCACCGTCCGAGGACGCCCACACCGCGATCTGCGCGACCTGCCCGTCGGGCGCGTACGCCTCGCGCGCGGTGGCGTCGTCGAGGCCGACGAGCACCGCACCGGCGGCCGCGGCCTCGATCCCGAACACGCCGGAGACGGTGACGGGGCGCGGCTCGTCGGCCAGCACGACCGTCGTCTCGTCGCCGGTGCGCAGGTCGGCGGCCTGCGCGGCGCTCTCCTCGAGCACGATCTCGCCGGGGCCGGGCCACGCGCCGTCGAGCAGCGTGAGGCTGGGGTCCTCCTCGTCGACGGCGAGACCGACGCTCGGCGGGCCGTTCGTCACGACGGCGGTCCCGTCGGCGGCGACGAGCACCGCGGGCCCGGACACGTCGGCGACGGCCCGGTCGACGCCGTCGACGTCCTCGACCGTCGCCGCGAGGGAGTCGGGGACGAGGGTCCGCTCGGTGCCGAAGCCGCTGCCGGGCGCACCCCCGCCGCCCCCCTCCTGCGGGGCCGCGCCGGTGACCTCCTGGGACCCGCGCACGTACACGTCGGCGACGAGCGTCGTCGCGATGATGTCGTCGAACGTCGACGACAGCATGCCGCGGAACGCGAACGTCCCCACGACGAACGCGACCCCGAGCGTCACGGCGAGCACGGACAGCACGAAGCGCACGAGGTGCGCGCGCACGCCGCGCAGCGCGACGCGGATCATGCGGGCGCGGCGGCGTCGTCCGCCGCCTCCGCGAGCGCGTCGAGGATGTCCTGCTGCGAGGGGTCGTGCAGCTCGCCGACGAGGCGGCCGTCGGCGAGGAACACGACGCGGTGCGCGAACGACGCGGCCCGCGGGTCGTGCGTGACCATGACGACGGTCTGGTCGAGCTCGTCGACGGAGCGGCGCAGGAAGCCGAGCACTTCCCCGGCGGAGCGGGAGTCGAGGTTGCCCGTGGGCTCGTCGGCGAAGACGACGGAGGGCCGCGAGACGAGGGCGCGCGCGCACGCGACGCGCTGCTGCTGCCCGCCCGACAGCTCGGACGGACGGTGGTGGAGGCGGTCCCGCAGCCCGACGGCGTCCACGACCTCGTCGAACCACGCGCGGTCCACGGGGGCGCGGGCGATGTCGAGGGGGAGCGTGATGTTCTCGGCGGCGGTGAGCGTGGGCACGAGGTTGTACGACTGGAAGACGAACCCGACGCGGGTGCGACGCAGCGCGGTGAGGCGCCGCTGGGACATGCGGCTGATCTCGCGCCCGTCGACGACGACGCTGCCGGAGCTGGGGGAGTCGAGGCCGGCCATGCAGTGCATGAGCGTGGACTTGCCCGACCCGGACGGGCCCATGATCGCCGTGAGGCGTCCGCGCGCGAAGTCGACGTCGACGCCGTCGAGGGCGCGCACCGCCGTCGGGCCGGACCCGTAGACCTTGACGAGGTCGCGGGCGCTCGCGCGGGCCTCGGGGGTCCCGGCGGGCGGATCGGCGGGCGTGTCGGCGGAGGGTCCGGCGTGCCGTCCGGTCGGTCGCGCGGGCGTCGTCATGGGCCCATCGTGGCCCGGTCGTCGCGACGGCGCATCACCCGGGGGGACGTGGACGGACGTCGTGGGACCGGTCCCACCGGGATAGCGTGGGCGCATGAGCGCCGACGCCCCCGGCCACCGGTCCGTGCCCACCGAGCTGCGCGGCGTCGTGCCCGACCCGCGGACCGCGCCGCCCGTGCGGTGGGGGATCCTCGGTGCGGGCGGGATCGCGTCGACGCTCGCCGACGCCGTGCGGCGGCACACGCAGGGCCGGGTCGCGGCGGTCGGGTCGCGCGACCGGGTCAAGGCCGAGCGGTTCGCGACGGCGCACGGCGTCCCGACGACGCACGTCGGCTACGACGCGCTCGTCGAGGACCCGCAGGTCGACGTGGTCTACGTCGCGACCCCGCACTCGCACCACCGCGAGCACGCGCTCCTCGCGATCGCGGCGGGCAAGCACGTGCTCGTCGAGAAGGCGTTCACGCGCGACGAGGCGCAGGCGCGCGAGGTGCTCGACGCCGCACGCGCGGCGGGCGTGTTCGTCATGGAGGCCATGTGGACGCGCCACCTGCCGCACGTCGCCGCGCTGCGGGGCGTGATCGCGCGCGGCGAGATCGGCGACGTCGTCCACGTCGCCGCGGACCACGGGCAGCGGTTCGCGTTCGACCCCGGGCACCGGCTGTACGCGCCGGCGCTCGCCGGTGGAGCGCTGCTCGACCTGGGGGTGTACCCGGTGTCGTTCGCGCACGACCTGCTGGGCGCGCCGTCGTCCGTCACGGCCGTGGGTGCGCTCACGGAGACGGGCGTGGACGGGCAGGTGAGCGTGGTCCTCGGGTACGACGGCGGGGCGCAGGCGACGCTGTCGACGACCCTGTGGTCGCGCACCGCGACGACCGCCGTGGTCTCGGGCACCGAGGGGCGCATCGAGGTCGACGGGGACTTCTACGCGCCGACCTCGTTCCGGGTGGTGCGGCTCGACGGGACGACGTGGTCCTACGCCGGCACGACCGTCGACGGGTTCCAGTTCGAGGCCGCGGAGGTGGCGCGGCGCGTGGCCGCGGGCGAGACGCAGAGCCCGCGCATGTCGTGGGACGGGACGCTCGAGGTGATGCGCACGCTCGACGAGGTGCGCCGCCAGGTCGGGGTCGTGTACCGGGGGAGTAGCGGCGGGCCGCGCGGGCGCGGCTGCGGGGCGTCGGGTCAGTCGGTGTGCTCGACGACGTAGCTGCGGCCGTCCGGGCCGGTCACCCGCTCGAAGCGGGTCCGCAGCGCGTGCTCGCGCTCGCGCTCGGCGTCGGAGACGCCCCGGCCGTCCGCGTCCTGGCGGCCGACCTGCGCGGGCCCGAAGACCGGCAGGAAGCTCTCCGTGATGCGCAGCCCGAGCGGTCGCGGGTCGGGGGTGCGGGGGCGTCGTGCCATCGTCGCGCTCCTGATATTTGGTGGGCCAACCATTGGTGGACCACACGATAGCGCGGCGCGGACTACCCTGGCCACGTGACCGACGCGACGACCCCGCCCGAGGACCCGCTCGCCCTGGAGGCGCAGGTGTGCTTCGCGCTGTCCGCCGGCGCGCGCGGGATGGTCGCGATGTACCGGCCGCTGCTCGAGCCGCTCGGCGTCACGCACCCGCAGTACCTCGTCCTGCTCGCGCTCTGGCAGGACGACGCGGCGGGCACGACGACCACCGTCACCGCCCTCGCCGACCGGCTCCACCTCGACCCCGGCACCCTCTCGCCGCTGCTCAAGCGCCTCGACGCGCTCGGCTACGTGCGCCGCGCCCGCTCCGCCGCCGACGCCCGCCAGGTCCACGTGACCCTCACCGACCAGGGCCGGGCGCGGCGCGCCGACGCCGAGCGCATCCCGCCCGCGATCGTCGCCGCCACCGGCCTGAGCCTCGACGAGCTCGCCCAGGTCCACGCCGCCGCGGCGAAGGTCGTCGCGGCCGCCGCGCGCGCCGGGGCCTACTGACCAACCCGACCCGCGTCGTCGACCACGCCCGGCGTCGGGTGTCCGGCGTCAGGCGTCGGTGACACGCACGCCGTCCGGCCCGACGGCGAGCCGCACCGCCACGAGTCCGGGCGCGAGGGCGTCCGGGGCCGGGTCGGTGGCGGCGAGCTCCTCGGCGGAGTGCGTGCCCGTCACCGCGAGCACCGCGCACCCGGCGGCGCGCGCCGCCGCGATCCCCGCCGGGGCGTCCTCCACCACGAGGCAGCGGGCCGGGTCCACGCCGAGGCGCCGCGCGCCGAGCAGGAACGGGTCCGGGTCCGGCTTGCCGCGCTCCACGTCGTCCGCCGTGACGAGGACCGCGGGTGCCGCGAGCCCCGACGCGCGCACGCGGACCGCCGCGAGCGGAGCCGTGCACGACGTGACGATCGCGCGCCGCTCCTCCGGGAGCGCGGCGAGCGCGTCCCGTGCGCCCGGCAGCACCGTCACGCCCTCGTCGTCGGTGAGCTCGAGCTCGTGCAGCCGGTCGAACGCCGCGTCGACCCGGTCCGGCGGCAGCACGGCGGCGAGCACCGTCCGGGCGGGCGTCCCGTGCGGGATCGCGAACTCGTCCGGGTCCGGGATGCCGTGCTCGGCCGCCATGCGGCGCCAGCTCCGGTCCACCGCGGGGACGGAGTCGACGAGCGTGCCGTCCATGTCGAACAGGACGGCGTCGAACGTGCGGCCCGCGAACGCGGCGCCGGGTGCGGGGATCGCGGTCATGCGTCGAGGCTAGCCGCGGGGCGTGGTGTCCGACGCCGCGGCTAGGGTGGTCGCCGTGAGCGCACCCGGGTACTTCGTCTCGTTCGAGGGCGGCGACGGCGTCGGCAAGTCGACGCAGGCGCGCCTGCTCGGGCAGTGGCTCGGCGAGCTGACGGGACGCGAGGTCGTGCTCACGCGCGAGCCGGGCGGCACGTCGCTCGGCACGGAGCTGCGCGCCGCGGTGCTGCACGGCGAGGACATGGACCCGCGCACGGAGGCGTTGATCTACGCGGCGGACCGCGCGCACCACGTCGCGAGCCTCGTGCGGCCCGCGCTCGCGCGCGGAGCGATCGTCGTCACGGACCGGTACCTCGACTCGTCCGTCGCCTACCAGGCGGGCGGGCGCGAGCTCGGCGCGGACGAGGTCGAGCTCATCTCGCGCTGGGCCGTGCAGGACCTCATGCCGGACGTGACGATCCTGCTCGACCTGGAGCCGTCGGTCGCCGCCGCGCGGATCCGCCGCGAGCACGACCGGCTGGAGCGCGCGGGCCTCGACTTCCACCGCCGTGCGCGCGAGGCGTTCCTCGCCCGTGCGGCGGCCGCGCCCGAGCGGTGGCTCGTGCTCGACGCGTCCGCGCCGGTCGACGACCTCCAGGCGCAGATCCGGGTGGACGTCGCGGCGCGCCTGGACCTGACGCCGGTCGTCGAGGAGGCGGAGGACACCGTCGCGGCCGAGCCGGACGACGGGTTCGACGACTCGGAGAGCGCCATCGGCTACGAGCCCGGCTCCGGCCGGGCCGACCACCCGGCCCCCCGCGCGGACGGGACGCGGTCCGCATGAGCGTCTGGGACGACGTCGTCGGTCAGGAGCAGGCGGTCGCGACGCTGAGCGCCGCCGTGGCCGACCCCGCGGCGATGACGCACGCGTGGCTGCTCACCGGCCCGCCGGGCTCGGGCCGGTCGAACGCGGCGCGCGCGTTCGCCGCCGCGCTGCAGTGCGAGCAGGGCGGGTGCGGGGTGTGCCAGGCGTGCCGCACGGTCCTCGCGGGCACCCACCCCGACGTGACGCTCGTCGCGACCGAGCTCGTGACGATCAAGATCGAGGAGGTGCGCGAGCTCGTCACGGTCGCGAGCCGCAGCCCGTCCCAGGGCCGGCGCCGGGTGATCGTCGTGGAGGACGCGGACCGCATGAGCGAGCGCACCACGAACGTGCTCCTCAAGGCCGTCGAGGAGCCCGCCCCCCACACGGTGTGGGTGCTGTGCGCCCCGAGCCCGCAGGACGTGCTCGTGACGATCCGGTCGCGCTGCCGCGGCGTCGTGCTGCGCGTGCCGCCCGTCGACGCCGTGGCCCGCCTGCTCGTGGAGCGCGACGGCGTCGACCCCGCCCTGGCGGAGGAGGCCGCGCGGGCGGCGCAGAGCCACGTCGGGCTCGCGCGGCGGCTCGCGCGGGACGCGGACGCGCGCTCGCGGCGGTCGTCGGTGCTCGCGCTCGCCCGCCGCATCCGTGGCGTCGGCGACGCGGTGCTCGCGGCCGGCGACCTCGTGGAGCTCGCCCAGGCGGAGGCGCGGGCCGCGACCGAGGAGCGGGACGCGGACGAGAAGGCGGAGCTGCTGCGCGCGCTCGGCGTGACCGACGGGGAGACGCTGCCGCCGCGCCTGCGGTCCCAGGTGCGCGAGCTCGAGGCCGACCAGAAGCGTCGGGCGACCCGGCACCAGCGCGACGTCCTCGACCGGGCGATGGTGGACCTGCTGTCGCTGTACCGGGACGTGCTCGTGGTGCAGCTCGGTGCGGACGTCGACCTCGTGAACACGGGTCTCGCGGAGACGGTCCGCACCCTCGCGGCGGACTCGACGCCGGAGCAGACGGTGCGGCGCATGGACGCGATCGGGGTCGCGCGCGAGCGGCTGGAGGGCAACGTCGCGCCGCTGCTCGCCGTCGAGGCGATGACGATCGCGCTGCGGCCCCAGGGCTGAGCGGCGCCGCTAGTCCTGGGGCGCGGCCGCGCGGAGCTTCTCCAGGAGCGGCCCCGCGGCCTCGTCGAGGAACTGCTGCTGCTTCTGGTCGCCGATCTGCACGATCCCGACGTCGGTGAACCCGGCCTCCCAGTAGGCCGACACCGCCTCCACGACGGCGTCGAGGTCAGGGCCGCACGGGATCGACGCCGCGACGTCCTCGGGCCGGACGAACCCGGTCGCGCGGGCGAACGCCTCCGTCGTGGGCAGGTTGGCGTTGACGGGCCATCCCAGCCCGAACCAGCGGAACTGCTCGTGGGCGCGCTGGACGGCGGTGTCGACGTCCGGATCCCAGGAGATGGGGATCTGGCCGATCTTGCGGGAGGGCTCGAGCGCGGCGTCGGACCGCAACGACTCCCACTGCTGCACGAGGTCCGGCTTCGGCTCGGTGGCGATCAGGTGGTCGGCGACGGTGGCGAACTGCCCGACCGACTGCTCGCCGGACACGGCGACACCGATCTGCACCGGCTCGTCGGGCACGTCCCACAGCCGCGCGGAGTCGACGCGGAAGTGCTGGCCCTCGTAGGTGAGGAAGTCGCCGGTGGAGAGCTCGGTGATGATGTCGACCGCCTCGACGAGCATGGCGTGGCGTTCGTCCACGGCGGGCCAGCGTTCGCCGACGACGTGCTCGTTGAGGTTCTCGCCCGCGCCGAGACCGAGCGTGAAGCGGCCGTCGGAGAGGAGCCCGACCGTGGCGGCCTTCTGGGCGACGACCGCGGGGTGGTACCGCAGGGTGGGGCACGTCACGTAGGTCATGAGGCCGACGCGCTCGGTCGCGTGGGCGACGGCGCCCAGGACGGACCACGCGTAGGGGGAGTGCCCCTGCGTGTCGAGCCACGGGAAGTAGTGGTCGCTCATCACCTCGTAGTCGAACCCGACGCGCTCCGCCTGCTCGGCGTAGCGGACGAGCTCGCGCGGGCCGGACTGCTCGGTCATGAGGGTGTAGCCGAATCGGGTCATGATCCGATCGTGGGTCGGGCCGGACCGCCCCGCACGTGGTGGGGAGGCCCGGCCCGGAGGTCCCGGCGTTCGCCGCCCGGAGCGGCACCGCGTCAGGCGGCGAGGGCCTTGGCCTTGAGGTGGGCGAACTCCTCGGGCGTGATCGCCCCGGAGTCCAGCAGCGCCTTGGCGTTCGCGATCTCCTCGGCCGGCGAGGACCCGGCCACCTTGCGGATGTACGCGTCGGTGTCCTGCTTGGCCTGGGAGACGGCGTCGACCTGGCGCTCCGCCATGCCGCGGCCGCGCGCGATGAGGTAGATCAGCGCCGTGAGCACCGGGAGGAAGATGAGGAAGAGGATCCACACCGCCTTCCACCAGCCCGACAGCTCCTTGTCACGGAACAGGTCCGCGACGATCTGGAACAGGACGATGAGGTACGCGATGAAGAAGAAGCTCCAGACGAGCAGCCAGAAGAAGTCCCAGAAGTCCATGTTTCCGCCCTTTCTCGACGAGTACCGCCCTTCGGCCGGAACGTTTCAGGAGGACGGCTACAGGGCAGAAGGTAGCGATGTCGGGCGAAGTGCGCGCGCTGAACCCTGACGTTCACCCGGTGCAGGTGCGGCTGCCGGGACGCGCAGGAGGCGAGAGGATGGCACGACCCGCACATCCCGACGTCGGAGGGACCCGCCGATGACCACCACCCACCCCCGCGCACGCCGACCCCTGGTGGTGCTCGCCGGGCTCGTCGCCGTCGTCGCCGTGCTCGGCGCCTGCGCGACGTCGACGGACGGCGGCGGGAGCGCGTCGGGCACGCCGTCGACCGATCCGGAGTCGCCCGGGACGACCGCAGAGCCGTCGCCGTCGCCCGAGGAGACGGCGACGCCCGCGCCGGACGCGGCGACCATGGCCGTGGAGGCGGGCGCCGTCGGACGCGGCCTGCCGCCCGGCGCCGACGCGCCGCTCGGCGGGGGGACGGGTGCCGCGTGGAGCGCGGAGCCCGGCCTGCTGTACGTCGTGACGTTCGGGTCGAGCAGCTGCCCGCTCGTCGCGGAGCCCGACGCCGCGGTGCGGGGCGGGGAGGTCGTCGTGACGTTCGAGGAGATCCCCGGGGGCACGCCCTGCACGATGGACCTCGCGCCCGCGACGTCGGTCACCGCCGTGCCGGCCGACGTGGACTCGTCCGCGGAGGTGACGGTCGTGCTCGGGAACCAGGGGAGCGTCGTCCTGCCGCCCGCGGAGCCGGGCACCCCCGGCCGGGCGGTGTGGGTCGCCGCGCAGTGACCCGAGCGGTCACCCGGGTCGTGACCGGGCGAGGTCTCAGGGCCCCCGCGGTGAAGAGGGCGTGAAGGGCCCACGACGGCGTCCGGAGGGTGCCCGGCGCGGCGCGGCCAGCGGCTACCGTTGCCGGGTGAAGTCCCGCCGCGCCCTGCTGTGCGCCTCGTCCCTCGCCCTCGCGCTCGTCGTCGGGGCGTGCTCCGCCTCACCCAAGTCGCAGACCCCGGCGGACGAGGCCGCGGCCTCCGGGAGCGCGCAGGGCACGGGGGAGAGCGGGCCCGCGGGCTTCGAGGACTACTACGCGCAGTCGCTCGCCTGGGAGGACTGCGGCGGCGGGTGGGAGTGCGCGACGGCGGTCGCCCCCCTGTCGTGGCAGGACGCCGGCTCCGGGGACGTCGAGATCGCGGTCAAGCGGCTGCCCGCGAGCGGGGAGCGCGTCGGGTCGCTGCTGACGAACCCGGGCGGCCCCGGCGCGTCGGGCGTCGAGTTCGTCTCCGGCGCGGCGTCGATGGTCGGGGAGCGGGTCCTGGAGGCGTACGACCTCGTCGGGTTCGACCCGCGCGGGGTCGGGTCGTCGAGCGCCGTGCAGTGCCTCGACGACGCCGCGAAGGACGAGGCGCTGAGCACCGAGTTCGACGTGCCCGACGGCGCGGCGGGCGTCGAGCAGCGCCGCGCCGCCTACGCGGAGTGGGCGCGGGCGTGCGCGGACGGCACGGGCGCCCTGCTCGCCGAGGTCGACACGCAGAGCGCGGCGCGCGACATGGACCTGCTGCGCGCCGTCCTCGGCGACGAGACCCTGACGTACCTCGGGTACTCCTACGGCACCCAGCTCGGCGCGACCTACGCCGGCCTGTTCCCGGACCGCGTGGGCCGCCTGGTGCTCGACGGCGCGATCGACACGACCCTGAGCGCCGCCGAGACCAGCGAGCAGCAGGCCGTCGGGTTCGAGAACGCCCTGCGCGCGTACGTCGAGGACTGCCAGGCCGGGGGGGCGTGCCCGCTCGGCGGCGACGTCGACACGGGCATGAGCCAGGTCCGTCAGGTGCTGGACCGGGCCAAGGAGAACCCGTTCCCCACGACGTCGGGGCGGTCCGTCACCACCACCCTCGCGTTCTACGGCGTCGCGGTGACGCTCTACAACGACCAGAGCTGGCCCGCGCTCACCCAGGCGCTCACCGAGGCGATCGACGAGGGGACCGGCAACACCTTGCTGTACCTCGCCGACTTCTACAACGACCGCGAGGCCGACGGGTCCTTCAGCACGAACTCGGCCGAGGCGTTCCGCGCCGTCGGGTGCCTCGACGGGCGGGAAGACACCGACCCCGACGTCATGGAGGACCAGCGCGAGCGGATCGAGGCGGCCGCCCCGACCATGGGGACGTTCTTCACCTACGGCGCGCTGCGCTGCGCCGACTGGCCCGCTCCCGTCGCCGAGCCCGAGTTCGACGTCCACGCGAGCGGCGCCGCCCCCGTCCTCGTCCTCGGCACGACCAACGACCCGGCCACGCCGTACGTGTGGGCGCAGGGCCTCGCCGACGTGCTCGACTCCGGCGTCCTCGTGACGTGGGAGGGCGAGGGCCACACGGCCTACGGCCGCGCGAACGCGTGCCTCGAGGACACCGTCGACGACTACCTCGTGGACGGCACCGTGCCTGAGGACGGGCTGGTCTGCTGACCGCCCGGAGCCGCTTTGGAGTCTGGGCGGTTCGCCGGGTACAGTAGGCGCTCGTTGCCAGCGGTTCGCGGAGCGGACCGGGACGCAGCACGCCGCCTTAGCTCAGACGGCAGAGCGATTCACTCGTAATGAATAGGTCGTGGGTTCGATTCCCACAGGCGGCTCGCTAGGAGGCCCGGAACCCTCGTGGTTCCGGGCCTTCGTCGTGCGTGCCCGCATGTTCGTCCGCGAGCGCCGTCAGGGCACCAGCACGAGCAGGTAGTCGACCTCGCCGTCGGGGTCGGGGCGGCGCTCGTAGCGCTGCGCGTGCTGCGGCGGGTCGGTCTGGGTGAGGATGTGCGTCGTCGTGCCCTCGGCGGGGTCGTGGACCACGTGCCCGGACCAGTCGAGGGCGTCGTCGTCGAGGGTGGTGGTCCGGCCGTCGAGGTCGCCGCCGACGTAGCGCGCTGTCCAGGTCATGGCGCCACCCTGCCACGCGTGGCGGGGCGTGGCACCCGGGCGGCGGACGGTCAGCCGGCGCGGCGCAGGAGAAGGATCGCGCCGCCCGCCGCGGCCGCGACGAGCCCGCCGACCCCGGCGACGGCGAGGCCCGGGAACGCGGCGTCGGGGGCGGGCGGCGCGCTGCGCTCGCCCGCGGCGACCAGCGGGGTGCGGGACGGTTCGGGCCGGGGCGCCGTGGCCCGCGTGGTGGGTGCCGTCGTCGTGGGCTCGGCGGTCGGCTCGGCCTCGGTCCTCGTCGGGGAGGCGGTCGGCGTGCTCGACGGCGCGGGTGCCGGGGCGGCGTCGACCGTCTCGGCGGGGGCGGGCGCGACCTGGACGGGCGACGCGGTGGCGGTGCTCGACGGCAGGGGGACGGGTGATGCGGTCGCGGTGGCCGTCGCCGTCGCCGTCGCCGTCGGTGACGGTGACGCGGTCGGCTCGGGCTCGTCGTCGCTGCACACCGGGTCGTCCCCGGCCCACCCGGCGAACTGGTCGTCGAGACCGGTGAGGTGCACCCACACGACGCACCACCCGTCGCGGTACGCGCCGCGGCCGGGGACGTCGAGCTCGAGACGACCGTCCGCGACGTCGTCCGGGCCGTAGCCGCTGCCGAGGTAGCGCAGGCGCGAGCCGTCGAGCGCGGTCACCGCGTAGTTCAGCCAGCCGCGGCCCTCGTCGACCTGGTCCGCGTCGAACGTGACGTGCTCCGGGGTGACGACGAGCTCACCGCCGCGGGCCGCCCACGCCGGTGCGCAGGTCCCGGCGAGGAGCGCCAGCGCCACGGGCGTGATCGCGACGGCGCGGGCTGCGGCGCGCATGGGGACCTCCGGGTTCGCGGGGACGGACGGGCCACATCGTACGCACGCCGCGGGGCGCCGTCGGACGCCGGACGGGCCGCACGCCGTCCCACGCTGTCAGAGGGTCGCGAGCCAGGCGAGCAGCGCCTCGCAGACCGCCCCGTCCTGGTTCCTCAGGTCGTGCGCGCCGGTCAGCTCGACGCGCGTCACGGGGCCGGGGACGGCGGCCGTGTGCTCGGCGAGCTCGTCCGGTGTCGCGAACGGGTCGGTGCGGCCGGAGACGAACAGCGCGGGCACCCGGAGCTGCGGGAAGTGGTCGACGCGCAGCCGGTCCGGCCGGCCCGGCGGGTGCAGCGGGTAGCTGACGAGCGCGAGCCCCGCGGCGGGCAGGCCCTCGGCGACGGCCATCGAGCACATGCGCCCGCCGTACGACCGGCCGCCGAGCACGAGCCGGTCCGTCGTCGTGTCGAGCTCCTCGGCGAACGCCTGCGCCTCGGCGCGCACGTGCGCGACGGCGACCGGCGGCCGGTCGGGCATCTTCTTGCCGGCGAGCCGGTAGGGGAAGTCGACCCGCCGCACCGGGACGGGCTCGGGGAGCGCCGCGAGCGCCTCCTCGATCGCGACGAGCGCGCGGTGGTCACGGCTCGCGCCCGCGCCGGGCGTGAGCAGGACGCCGGCGACGGGCGGTCGGGCGGAGGGGGTCGTCATCGCCCCAGTCTCCCAGCGCCGTCGGCCAGACACGCCGCGAGCACGGGGTTGCTCGCGCTTCACCACGGGGTTGCTGTCGTTCTGAGCGCGTTCACGACAGCAACCTCGTGCTCGGCAGACCCTCAGGCGTCGGCGAGCCGGGCGGGGTCGAGGTCGACACGGCGCAGGAGCTGGGCGTTGGCGGCGACGACGACGGTCGACGCTGACATGAGGATCGCGCCCACCGCCATCGGCAGGACGAACCCGACCGGGGCGAGCACGCCCGCGGCGAGGGGGACGGCCGCGATGTTGTACCCGGCGGCCCACCACAGGTTCTGACGCATCTTCCGGTACGACGCGTGGGACAGCTCGATGACGGACAGCACGGCACGCGGGTCCGAGCCGGCGAGGATCACCCCCGCCGAGGCGACGGCCACGTCCGTGCCCGCGCCGATCGCGACGCCCACGTCGGCCTTGGCGAGCGCCGGGGCGTCGTTCACGCCGTCCCCGACCATCGCGACGACGCGGCCCTCGTCCTGGAGCTGCGACACCTTCGCGTCCTTGTCCTCGGGCCGCACGCCCGCGAACACCTGGTCGATGCCGAGCTCGCGCGCCACGGACCGGGCGACGGGCTCGGCGTCGCCGGTGATCATGACGACGCGCAGGCCGCGCCGGTGCAGCGCGTCGACGGCGTCGCGGGACTCGGGCCGGACGGCGTCGGCGAGCGCGAGCGCGCCGACCACCGTGGCGTCGTCGTCCGTCCCGGTGACCACGTGCAGGACGGTCGCGCCGTCGTCGGCCCACGCCGCGGCGTCGGGCAGGGGGTCGAGCCCGCGCTCGCGGAGCAGCGTCGGGCCGCCCACGGCGACGTGCCGCTCCCCGTCCCGGCCGCGGACCGTGGCCTCCACGCCGACGGCGGTGAGGGAGCGGAAGCCCGACGCACGCGGGACGTCGACGCCGCGCTCGGCGGCCGCGGCG
Organism: Cellulosimicrobium marinum; assembly: GCF_020551945.1. Taxonomy (GTDB): domain Bacteria; phylum Actinomycetota; class Actinomycetes; order Actinomycetales; family Cellulomonadaceae; genus Cellulosimicrobium; species Cellulosimicrobium marinum. The sequence continues at coordinate 399,620 of NZ_JAJBZH010000001.1, forward strand.
ACGATCGCGCGCGCGAGCGGGTGCTGGCTGTCCGCCTCGGCCGCGGCCGCGAGCGCGAGCAGGTCGTCCTCCGTGGTGCTGCCCGCCACGGCGACGTGCGTGACCGCCGGCTCGCCCGCGGTGAGCGTGCCCGTCTTGTCGAACAGGACGGTGTCGACGGCGCGCATGCGCTCCAGCGCCAGCCGGTCCTTGACGAGCACGCCCGCGCGCGCCGCGCGCTCCGTCGAAATCGACACGACGAGCGGGATCGCGAGCCCCAGCGCGTGGGGGCACGCGATGACGAGCACGGTGATGGCCCGGATCAGCGCCTGCTCCGGGGTACCGAACGCGAGCCACAGCACCACCGTCAGCGCGGCCGCGCCCAGCGCGTACCAGAACAGCCAGCCCGCGGCCCGGTCCGCGAGACGCTGCGTCCGCGTGGACGACGACTGCGCGTCCGCGACGAGACGCTGGATGCCCGCGAGCGCGGTGTCGTCGCCGACGGCCGTGACCCGCACGCGCAGGGCGTCGTCGGTCGCGACGGTCCCCGCGACGACCGGGTCGCCGACCCCGCGCCGGACCGGGCGCGACTCCCCGGTGATCATCGACTCGTCGACGTCGGCGTCCCCCTCCGTCACCTCGCCGTCGGCCGGGACACGGCCGCCGGGGCGCACGACCACCAGGTCGCCCGCGCGCAGGTCCGTCGGGGAGACCGTGGTGACGGTCCCGTCGTCGGCGACGCGTTCCGCCTCGTCGGGCAGCAGCGCGGCGAGGGAGTCGAGCGCGGACGCGGTCTGCGCGAGCGAGCGCATCTCGATCCAGTGGCCCAGCAGCATGATGACGACGAGCAGCGCGAGCTCCCACCACACGTCCAGCTCGTGCGCCAGGAGGCCGAGGCTCGCGCCGAGCGAGGACACGAACGCGACCGTGATCGCGAGCGAGATGAGCGTCATCATCCCGGGCGCGCGACCCCGCAGCTCGTCCACCGCGCCGCTCAGGAACGGGCGCCCGCCCCACAGGAAGATCACGGAGCCCAGCACCGGCGAGACCCAGGCCACCCATGCGGCGTCGGGCAGGTCGTAGCCGAGGAGCGTCGCGAACATCTCGCTCAGCGCGACGGTCGGGACGGCGAGCGCGAGCATGACCCAGAACAGCCGGCGGTACTGCGCGACGTGGGCGCCGTGCCCCGCGTGCCCGGCGCCGTGCCCCGCGTGCTCGTCGTGCGAGGTGTGCTGCTCGTGCGAGGTCTGCTCCGCGTGCTCCACCGGTGACTCCTTCCGTCGTATACCCCTACGGGGTATGCACGTCGCCCACCATGCCCCCTCGACATCCGTTCGTCAAGTGGCGCACGACGACGAGGTCGGCGGACCCGACCGAGGTCGGCAGCGCGGGGCTGCCGATCTCGACCAGGTCCGCCGACCTCGTGCCGGGGCGGGCGGGGTGCTCTACCGGTGGGTGCCCTCCAGGTGGGGGAGCACGTGCCGCGCGTAGCGGTCGGCGACGGTCGCCACGACGTCGCGCGGGTCCGCGTCCCAGACGTCCTGGTGGAAGATCTCCGTCTCGACGTCGCCGGTGTACCCGGCCTCGGCGACCCACCGCGTGATCGTGGGGAAGTCGACGTAGCCGTCGCCGGGGTACCCGCGCGACAGGAGCGGGTCGGGCGCGAGCGGGAGCACCCAGTCGCACACCTGGTAGCCCGCGAGCCGACCCTCGGCGCCCGCGCGCGCGACGCCCCCGCGCAGGTCCGGGTCCCACCACACGTGGTACGTGTCGACGACGACGCCCACGGCCGCCGGGTCGAACGGCGCGGCGAGGTCGAGGGCCTGGCCGAGCGTCGAGACGACCGCGCGGTCCGCGGCGAAGATCGGGTGCAGGGCCTCCAGGACGATCCGCACGCCGTGCTCGGTCGCGAACGGGACGAGGTCGCCGATCCGGTCGGCGACCCGGGCGCGCGCGGCGACGACGTCCCGGTCCTCCGGTGCGGCCTCCGGGCGCGGGCCCTGGCCCGGCGTGCCGTTCGCGGGCAGGCCCCCGACGACGAACACGAGCTCGCGCGTGCCGACGGTCGCGGCCTCCTCGATCGCGCGGCGGTTGTCGTCGAGCGCGGCGGCGATCCCCGCGTCGTCCGGCGCGGTGAGGAACCCGCCGCGGCACAGCGACGACACGCGCAGCCCGGCGTCGGCGACGACCCGCGCCGCGCGCGCCGCGCCGGTCTCCTGCACCCGGTCGCGCCACAGCCCGACGGCGCCGTACCCCGCCTCCGCGGCGAGCGCCACGGCCTCCTCGAGCGTCGCCCGCTTGACCGTCGCGGTGTTGAGCGAGCAGCGCGTCAGGTCCGGGGCGGCGTCGCGCGGGATGCCCGACGGCGCGTGGCCCGGGCTGGTCGTCCCCGGGTCGCGCCCCGCGGTCGTCGTGCTCATCGGGTCACCCCGTTCGTGTCGAGGAACGCGCGCGTGCGCTGCGCGGCGAGGTCCGGGTCGAGCAGCAGCCCGGCCCGGTCCGCGAGGCGCACGAGCGTCACGAGGTGCGCGACCGACCGCCCCGACTGGAGCCCGCCGACCATCTGGAACCCCGGCTGCGCGCCGTTCAGCCAGGACAGGAACGCGATGCCCGTCTTGTAGAAGAACGTCGGCGCGGCGAACACGTGCCGACCCAGCGACTCCGTCGCCGCGAGGATCGCGTGCGCGCGGTCGGGGCGGCCCGCGTCGAGCGCCTGCAGCGCCGTCGACGCCGCGGGGTAGATCGCCGCGAAGATGCCGAGCAGCGCGTCCGAGTGCAGGGTGCCGTCGCCCACGACGAGCTCGGGGTAGTTGAAGTCGTCGCCCGTGTAGAGGCGCACGGCCCCGGGGGCGCTCTGGCCGGTGCCGGTCCGGTCGGCGCTGTCGAGCGCCGCGAGCCGCGCCCGCAGCCCCTTCTCGTGGTCGGCGTCGAGCAGCGACACCTTGACCCCGTCGACCCGGTCCTGGTGGGCGCGGATCAGGTCGACGAACACGTCGGTGGCCGCCGCGACGTCGTCCCCGGTGCCCCAGTAACCCGCGAGCGCCGGGTCGAACATCGTGCCGAGCCAGTGCAGGATCACCGGCGAGCCCGCCTCGGCGAGCACCGCGTCGTAGACGCGCGCGTAGTCCTCGGGCGAGCGTGCGACGTGCGCGAGCGCGCGCGACGCCATGACGATGACCTGCGCGCCGGCGTCCTGGACCACGTGCACCTGCTCGCGGTACGCGTCCACGACGGCGGCGAGCGCGGCGGGGTCGCCGGGTTCCCAGCGCGCGACGACCGCGGGGTCGAGCTGGTCGGTGCCGGCCCCGCACGCGACCCGCGCGCCGACCGAGCGCGCCTCGGCCGCGGACCGTCGCACGAGCTCCTGCGTGGCCGCCCAGTCGAGCCCCATGCCGCGCTGCGCGGTGTCCATCGCGTCCGCGACGCCGAGTCCGTGCTCCCAGATGCGGTGGCGGTACGCGAGGGTCGTGTCCCAGTCGACCGCGGCGGGCGCGCCCGGGACGTTGTCGGCGCCGACGTGCGGCACGACGTGTGCCGCCGCGAAGGCGACGCGCGAGGTGATCGGTGCGGTCGGCGTCGTCCACGGCCCGGGGACGAGGAGCTCGCGCACCTCGGTGCCCGCGACCCGCCCGTCGTCGGCGAACCGTGGCAGGTGCACGACGGCGCCCGACCCGTCGCGGTCGCGGACCTCGCGCCCGCCGGGGAGGGGGGTGGTGGTCGGAGCGCTCACAGCGCGATCTCCGGCACGTCGAGGCGGCGTCCCTCGGCGGACGAGCGCAGGCCGAGCTCGGCGAGCTGCACGCCGCGCGCCGCCGAGAGCAGGTCGAAGCGGTGCGTGCGGCCGGCGGCGACGTCGCGGAGGAACTCCTCCCACTGGGCCTTGAAGCCGTTGTCGAGGTCGGCGTTCGCGGGCACCTCGAGCCACTGCTCACGGAACGGCTCGGTGACGGGCAGGTCCGGGTTCCAGACCGGCTTCGGCGTGTGGGCGCGCTGCTGCGCGACGCACTTGCGCAGCCCCGCGACGGCGGAGCCGTGCGTGCCGTCCACCTGGAACTCGACCAGCTCGTCGCGGTACACGCGCACGGCCCACGACGAGTTGATCTGCGCGACGACCGGGTCCCCGCCCGGGGTCTCGACCTCGAAGATGCCGTACGCCGCGTCGTCGGCGGTCGCCGTGTACTCCTGGCCCTGCTCGTCCCAGCGCGTCGGGATGTGCGTCGTGGTCTGCGCGGTGACCGTGCGGACCGAGCCGAGGATCCCCTCCAGCACGTAGTTCCAGTGGCAGAACATGTCCGTCGTCATGCCGCCGCCGTCCTCGGCGCGGTAGTTCCACGACGGGCGCTGCGCGGCCTGGTGGTCGCCCTCGAAGACCCAGTAGCCGAACTCGCCGCGCAGCGACAGGATGCGGCCGAAGAACCCCTCGTCGACCAGGCGGCGCAGCTTGACGAGCCCGGGCAGGTAGAGCTTGTCGTGCACGACGCCGGCCGTCACCCCGGTCTCCTCGCGCAGCCGGGCGAGGTCGACCGCCTCGGCGAGCGTCTCCGCCGTCGGCTTCTCCGTGTAGACGTGCTTGCCCGCCTGCATCGCCTTCGTGAGCGTCTTCGCGCGCAGCGCGGTCATGGACGCGTCGAACACGACGTCGGTCGCCGGGTCGGTGATCGCGCCGTCGAGGTCGGTGGTCCAGTGCTCGACGTCGTGCAGGGCGGCGAGCTCGCGCAGCTTCGACTCGTTGCGGCCCACGAGGACGGGCTCGACCTGCAGGCGCGTGCCGTCGGGGAGGGTGACGCCGCCCTGCTCGCGGATCGGCAGGATCGAGCGCACGAGGTGCTGGCGGTAGCCCATGCGGCCGGTCACGCCGTTCATGGCGATGCGCAGGGTGCGGGTGGTGGTCATCGGGACGGCTCCGTCCTGTCGGTCGCGACGTCGGCCGCGAAAGGCGTCCTCCGAGCGTATGGAATGCGCTTTCCGCTGTCAACGGGCGCGCCGCGGGAGAACGCGCGGCCGCGCGAGGTACTACCTCGGCTGACCGGTACTACCTCGCGTGGCCGCGGTTTACCCTCGCGGTCCTGGGCGCGCCTCCGCCGGTCCGGTGCTACGCGGGCAGACGGGTGGAGTCGCGCAGCACGACGTCGCCGCGCACCTCGACGCGGTCCGTGCCCCGGTCCCGTCCGCTCGTGCCCGTCGCGCCCGGCGTGGCAGAGGGTCCGGCGCCCGTCGCGCCCGGCGTGGCCGAGGGACCGGCGACGGTGACGCCCGGGGGGAGGTCGTCGCCCGGGGGGAGGCCGAGGGCGAGGCGCAGGGCGACGCGGCCGAGCGTGACGAGGGGGATGCGGACGGTCGTGAGGCCGGGCACGACGTCCCGGAGCGTGACGATGTCGTCGAACCCCGCGACGGCGACGTCGTCCGGGACGCGCAGCCCGGCGTCGCGCGCCGCGGCCATCGCGCCCACGGCCATGACGTCGTTCACGGCGAGCACGACGCGCGGGCGGGGCGTGCCCGCGTCGAGCAGGGCGCGCATGCCGGCGTACCCGCCGTCACGCGTGAAGGCGCACGGCACGACGGCGCGCGGGTCGACGGGGGAGCCGAGCGCCGCGAGGGCCTCCGTGCAGCCGGCGACGCGGTCCCGCGCGGTGCGGTGCCCGGGAGGTCCGGCGAGCACGCCGAAGGACCGGTGGCCCAGGCCGTGGAGCGCCGTCGCGAGGTCGGCGGCGCCCTGCCGGTTGGCGACCTCGACGACGGGCAGCGTGCCGAGCGGCTGCCCGACCAGCGCGACCCGGCCCCCGCCCTCGCGGTACCTCTCGAGCGCGGCGAGCAGCGCGGCGTCGTCGTCGCCCAGCCGTCCGCCGCCGAGCACGACGACGCGGGCCCGCTGGCGGTCCATGAGCTCGACGAACGCCGTCTCACGGTCGGGGCGGTGCTGCGTGCTCGTGAGCGTGACGATGAGGCCCTCCTGCTCGGCGGCGTCGGCGACCCCGGCGGCGAGGGAGGAGAAGTACGGGTCGGCGATGTCGTGCACCACGAGCCCGACGGTCGTCGTGCGGCCCCGCGCCATGGCCTGCGCGCTCGGGTCGGGCGTGTAGCGCAGCCGTTCCGCGGCCTCGAGGACGCGCTGGTGCAGGTCGGCACGGACCGTGCGGGTCGCGCTGCCGTTGATCGCACGGGACGCGGTGGCGAGCGAGACGCCCGCCTCGCGTGCGACGTCGCTCAGGGTCGGTCCGGCCACGGGGCCAGGGTACCGGGCGGCGCGGGCGTGCGGCGGGCGGTCCGGGACCGCCGAGCGGCTGCCCGGTGGCCGGGCTAGCGTCGGGGGCGGACCGGCGGAGGGAGCCCCATGGGACGGACGACGACGCGCAGCACGGACGGCACGGACGGCACCGACGGCACGGGTGGCGTGGCCGCCACGCTCGCGCGGGCCGCCGCGCTCGGTGTCGCGGCGGGCGGGCGCGGCAGCCTGGGTGTCGTCGCCCCGCTGCTCGCCCGTCCCGTGCCCGACGGCCCCTCCCGCACCGGCCCGCGGCGACCCGGCCAGCGAGGGCCCGCACGGCAGAGGCCCGCCCTGCGACGACTCGGCGGTGCGCTGCTCGCCGTGGCGGTCGTCGGCGAGCTGGTCGGCGACAAGCTGCCGAGCACGCCGAGCCGCCTGGACCCGCCCGGCCCGGCGGTGCGCGCGGCGAGCGGTGCGGCCGGGGCGGTGCTGCTCGCGCGTCGGCGCCACGGGGCGGGCGTGACGGTCGTGGCGGCCTGCGTCGGCGCGGCGGGCGCGCTCGCGGGGACGTGGGGCGGGGCCGCGTGGCGGCGGCTCGCCGTCGGGGTGCGGCCCGACTGGCCGGGGGCGGTCGCCGAGGACGCGGCGGCGCTCACGCTCGCCGCCTGGGCCTTGCGCCGCTGAGATCAGTCCCCGCCGACCCCGGTCACGGTCGTCAGGAGGAACGCGCTCTCCTCCAGCGCGAGCACCGCGTGACGTTCGTGCGTCAGCACGCGCAGCTCTCCGGCGCCGAGCTCGGTGTCGCCCTCGCCGAGCGCCGTGACGCGCACGCGGCCGCGCAGCACCTGGATGGAGGCCGCCGGGGGCGAGTTGTGCTCGCCGAGCTCGACGCCCGCGAGCAGGGCGATGATCGTCTGGCGCAGAGGACCGTCGTGCAGCACGACCTCGGCGCTGCGGCCGTGCGGCGCGGACCGCGCCCCGGTGAGGTGGGCGTCCGTGAGGAGGTCGACGTTCGTCATCGGCGGGCTCCAGGGTCGGGGTTCTCATCCTGCCGCGTGGCGCGCACGACCGCGCGGGCGGCTGTCGGGAAGAGTGGGGTGCATGCAGGCGGTCTCCGGGTTCCTCGCCGGCCTCGTCGGGCTCCTCGCGACGGCGGTCATGCTCGCGCTCCTCGCCGCGACGGCGCGCCGCGTCATGGGTGCACCCGTCGGGTGGGTGCGCGCGGGCCTCGTCTCCCTGGTCTCCCTCACGGTGGCGTCGTCCGCCCTGACGTACGGGATGCGCCGGGCCGGCTGGGCGACGTCGGACGGGCGGCTCGCCGTCGACCCGCTCGTCGCGCTCGCCGGGATCGCGCTGACGTTCGCGTGGACGTTCGTCCTCGGGCTGTGCGTGCTCCTCGTCCTGGAGCTGCTCGTCCCGACCGGGGCGCTGCCGACGCCGTGGCGCGCGCTGCGCGGGCTGCGGCAGGGGCGGCGCGAGTCGCGCCGCTACGCGCAGGTGGTGACGATCGCGGTGCGGCACGGGCTCGTCGGCGCGGTGCGCCGCACGGCACGCCGGCACGACCCGACGGGTCTCGTCCCGGGCGACGCGGAACGTCTCGCCCGCGGGCTGACGGACGCCCTGGGCGAGGCGGGCGTGACGTTCGTGAAGTTCGGGCAGCTCCTGTCGACGCGGCGCGACCTCCTGCCGCCCGTCTTCGTCGACGCCCTCGCCACGCTGCAGAGCGACGTTCCTCCCGCGCCGTGGCCCGACGTCGAGCGCGAGCTCGTGGCGGCGCTGGGCCGTCCGGTGGACGACGCGTTCGCCCGGCTCGACCCCGAGCCGCTCGCCGCGGCGTCCGTCGGCCAGGTGCACGCGGCGACGCTCGTCGACGGGCGGCGCGTCGTCGTCAAGGTCCGCCGACCGGGCGCCCGCGAGCAGGTCGACCTCGACCTCGCGATCCTCGCCCGCGTCGCCCGCCGCCTCGAGCGGGACACGGTGTGGGGGCGGTCCCTCGGGGTCGTGGCGCTCGCGGACGGGTTCGCCGCGTCGCTGCGCGAGGAGCTGGACTACACGGCGGAGGCGGAGAACACCCTGGCGCTGCGGGCGGCGCTGCGGGTCGTCCCGGACGGCGAGGGCGCGTCGTCGGGCCCGCTCGTGACCGTCCCGGACGTGGTACCGGAGCTGTCGGGACCGGCCCTGCTCGTCCTGGAGCACCTGGAGGGCACGCCGGTCGGGCGGGCGCAGGACGTGCTCGGCGCGCTCGACGAGGCCGCGCGCGCCGGGCTGGCGCGGCGTCTGCTGCGGGCGACGCTGGAGCAGGTGCTCGTCGCGGGCACGTTCCACGCGGACCTGCACCCGGGCAACGTCCTCGTCACGCCCGACGGCGGGCTCGCGCTGCTCGACATGGGCGCGGTCGGGCGGCTGGGGGAGCCCGAGCGTCTCGGGCTCGGCGCGCTGCTCCTCGCCGTCGACGGGGACGACGCGGTCGCCGCGACCGACGCCCTCCTCGAGCTGCTCGACGCCCCGCCGGGGCTCGACGCGCGCCGGCTGGAGCGCGCCGTCGGGCAGGTCGTGCTGCGCTTCCGGGCCGGTGCGGCGGTGGACGCGTCGTTCGGCACGCTGTTCCGCCTCGTCACGGACGCGGGGTGCGCCGTCCCGCCGCAGGTCGCCGCGGCGTTCCGCACGTTCACGGCGCTCGACGGGACGTTGCGCCTGCTCAGCCCCGGGTTCGACCTGGTCGCCGGGGCCCGGGACGAGGCGGAGCCCCTGGTGCGCCGGCTCGTCACGCCCGACGCGCTGCGGCGCAAGGTGACGCAGCAGCTCGTCGGGCTCGCCCCCGAGCTGCAGCGCCTGCCGCGGCGCGCCTCGCGCCTCGTGAGCGACCTGGAGGCCGGTCGCCTCGCCGTGAACGTGCGCGTGCTCGCGGACCCGCAGGACCGTGCGTTCCTCACCGGGCTCGTGCGGCAGGTGGTGTCCACGGTGGTCGCGTGCGCGGCCGTGGTGGCGGCCGTCGTCCTGCTCGTGGCCGACGGCGGCCCCCGCCTCGGCGACGACGTCGCCCTCTACCCGGTGCTGGGGGCGGCGCTCGGCTTCGCCGGGACCGTCCTCGGCGTGCGGGTGCTCGTCTTCGCGTTCCGGGGCGACGCCGGGCGGTGACCCGCGCTCAGGCGGTCGCGGCGCCGTCGGCCGGCGGCTCGGCGGTCGGCGGCGCCGCGGTCGGCGGGGCGTCGACCGGCGGTGCCGGGCGGGGCGGTCGCACCACGGTGACGGGGCAGTGCGCGTACTCGACCGCGTGCCGGGTCACCGAACCGAGGAGGAGGCGGTCGAAGCCGCCCACGCCGCGGCTGCCGAGAACGAGTCGGCCCGCGTGCGAGGAGGCCTCGATGACGCCCTTCGCGGCGTTGACGTGCCGCACCGTGCGTTGCACCTGCTCGGCAGGCAGGTCGACGCCCGCGCGCGCGAGCGCGCCGTCGAGGGCCTTCGCGGCGAACGCCTCGTAGTCGTCGACGGGCGGCGCCCAGCCCCACGAGTCGGGCAGGGGGGCGAGGGTGACGATCTGCCAGCAGAACAGGGCCTCCAGCGTCGCGCCCGTGCGGCGCGCCACCTCGGCGCCGTGCCGGAGCGCGAGGACGGACGTCGCCGACCCGTCGACCCCCACCACGACCGGCCCGTCGCGCGCCGGGTCCGGCCCGCGGACGACCGTCACGGGCACGGTCGCGTGCTGCGCCACCGCGGTCGTCACGGAGCCGACCACCATGCGGCTCACCCGCCCGCGCCCGCACCGCCCGACGACGAGCTCGTCCCCGGCGTCCTCGGCGAGCGCGAGGAGGGCGGGCGCGGCCGTGCCGCGCAGCTCCACGGGGTCGACGGCGACCGCGTCCGGCCCGAGACCGGTGCGCCCGCGCGCGGCCTCGACCCACCCCGCGACCGCCGCGACCCGGCGGGCGGCACGGGCGTCGTCGTCCCCCGTGTCGTCGTGACCCGCGTGCCGTCCCGGGTCCCACGCGAGCGCGGCCGTGAGCGGCCCGCCCCGCGACGCGGCCTCCCGCAGCGCCCAGTCGAGCGCCGCGTCCGACCCGTCCGACCCGTCGACGCCGACGACCGTGCCGTCCATCCGGTCCACCCCCTACGTCCCGTGCTGCTCGTCGTCGTGCAGGATCGCCCGCAGCGGACCCGTGACGACGTCGACCTGGTCCACCAGGTCGACCGGCCCGGACACCACGACGCCCCGCCCGCCCGCGACGACGTACACCGCGGCGCGGTCCCGCAGGACGCCGCGCCGGGACGGCAGGGCGACGTCGTCCACGACGAACGGCACGTCCTCCAGCGGCGTGCGGTCGACCTCGTCGACGATCGCGCGCATCGCGGCGCGGTAGGCCTGGTAGTTGTCGAGGAGGTGGTCGTCGTCGCCCGCCTCCGCGTCGAGCGGCGCGGCGAGCGCGCCGGACAGCGCGGTGCGCACGATCTCGTCCGCCTCCGTGTCGGTCGCGCGCACGCGCAGCGTCTCGACGTCGAGCGTCTCGCCCGCGAACGACACGTACGACCGCAGGAAGCGCTCGTCCGTCGGGTCGGGGGCGTCCTCGGCCCAGCCGGTGAGCGTCTCCTCGTCGAGGTCGAGGCCCCACGTCAACGGGTCGGACACCTCGGCGACGTCGCCCTGGAACCGGGCGACCACGTGCTCCCACGGGGCCGGGGACCCGGGGGCGCGGTGGACGCCGCCGGTCGGCCGGTCGTGGCGCGGCGACGACTCCTCGGGGTGCTGCTCCTGTCCGGGCATCGCGCGTCCCACCCTCCTGCCGGGCCGTGCGGGACCGGCACCCCCGAGCCTGCCGCCGGGCGGGGTCCGGGTCAACGCCCGCGGCGCGTGTCGGGCACCCCGGTCCGCGCGGCGGCCCCCGCGACCCGCCCCGGACGGGCGCGCAGGTCACGGTCCGGCAGCACTTTCACGCCCCTGGCGAACAACGGCATACGGAGGCGGTGCGGCTCGTTCGGAGCACATAGAGTCAATGCGGTCAGGCTGTACCCGTCGTCCCGGCGGGCAGGTGTACGCCGCTCGTGAGGAGCAGCAGATGTTCGAGAGATTCACAGACCGAGCCCGTCGGGTCGTCGTCCTCGCCCAGGAAGAGGCGCGGATGCTCAACCACAACTACATCGGCACCGAGCACATCCTCCTGGGCCTCATCCACGAGGGCGAGGGTGTCGCGGCGAAGGCGCTGGAGTCCCTCGGGATCTCCCTCGACGGCGTCCGCACGCAGGTGACCGAGATCATCGGCGAGGGCCAGCAGGCCCCGAGCGGACACATCCCGTTCACGCCGCGCGCCAAGAAGGTGCTGGAGCTGTCGCTGCGCGAGGCGCTCCAGCTGGGCCACAACTACATCGGCACCGAGCACATCCTGCTCGGCCTCATCCGTGAGGGCGAGGGCGTCGCCGCCCAGGTCCTGACGAAGATGGGCGCCGACCTCAACAAGGTGCGCCAGCAGGTCATCCAGCTCCTGTCCGGGTACCAGGGCAAGGAGCCCGTCGCCGCCGGCGGCCCCACGGAGGGTCAGCCGTCCGGCTCGGCCGTGCTCGACCAGTTCGGCCGCAACCTCACGCAGGCGGCCCGCGAGGGCAAGCTCGACCCCGTCATCGGGCGCAGCCTCGAGATCGAGCGCGTCATGCAGGTGCTGAGCCGCCGTACGAAGAACAACCCCGTCCTCATCGGCGAGCCCGGCGTCGGCAAGACGGCCGTCGTCGAGGGGCTCGCGCAGGACATCGTCCGCGGCGACGTCCCCGAGACGCTCAAGGACAAGCAGCTCTACACGCTCGACCTCGGCGCGCTCGTCGCCGGGTCGCGCTACCGCGGCGACTTCGAGGAGCGCCTGAAGAAGGTGCTCAAGGAGATCCGCACCCGCGGCGACATCATCCTGTTCATCGACGAGATCCACACGCTGGTGGGCGCCGGCGCCGCGGAGGGCGCCATCGACGCGGCGAGCATCCTCAAGCCGATGCTGGCGCGCGGCGAGCTCCAGACCATCGGCGCGACCACGCTCGACGAGTACCGCAAGCACGTCGAGAAGGACCCGGCCCTGGAGCGGCGCTTCCAGCCCATCCAGGTCGCCGAGCCGTCGCTCACGCACGCCATCGAGATCCTCAAGGGCCTGCGCGACCGCTACGAGGCGCACCACCGCGTGTCCATCACGGACGCCGCGCTGGTCTCCGCCGCGCAGCTCGCCGACCGGTACATCAACGACCGCTACCTGCCGGACAAGGCGATCGACCTCATCGACGAGGCGGGCGCGCGCCTGCGCATCCGCCGCATGACCGCCCCGCCGGAGCTCAAGGAGCTCGACGAGGAGATCGCCGAGGCGCGCCGCGAGAAGGAGTCCGCGATCGACGCGCAGGACTTCGAGAAGGCCGCGGGCCTGCGCGACACCGAGAAGCAGCTCACCGCGAAGCGCGCCGACAAGGAGAAGGCGTGGAAGTCCGGTGACCTCGACACGGTCGCGGAGGTCGACGAGGAGCTGATCGCCGAGGTCCTCGCGATGGCCACGGGCATCCCGGTGTTCAAGCTCACCGAGGAGGAGTCCAGCCGCCTGCTCCACATGGAGGACGAGCTGCACAAGCGCGTCGTCGGCCAGGAGGCCGCGATCAAGGCGCTGTCGCAGGCCATCCGCCGTACGCGTGCGGGCCTCAAGGACCCCAAGCGCCCCGGTGGGTCGTTCATCTTCGCCGGCCCCACGGGCGTCGGGAAGACCGAGCTGGCCAAGGCGCTCGCCGAGTTCCTCTTCGGGGACGAGGACGCGCTCATCCAGCTCGACATGTCGGAGTTCTCCGAGAAGCACACCGTCTCGCGGCTGTTCGGCTCGCCCCCCGGCTACGTCGGGTACGACGAGGGCGGCCAGCTCACGGAGAAGGTGCGGCGCAAGCCGTTCTCGGTCGTCCTGTTCGACGAGGTGGAGAAGGCCCACGCGGACATCTTCAACTCGCTCCTGCAGATCCTCGAGGACGGTCGCCTGACCGACTCGCAGGGCCGTGTCGTGGACTTCAAGAACACCGTCATCATCATGACGACGAACCTCGGCACGCGGGACATCGCGAAGGGCGTCCAGACGGGCTTCAACGCCGGCGGCGACCTCGTGACGTCGTACGAGCGCATGAAGGCGAAGGTCAACGACGAGCTGAAGCAGCACTTCCGCCCGGAGTTCCTCAACCGTGTCGACGACGTGGTGGTCTTCCCGCAGCTCTCGCAGGAGGAGATCATCCAGATCGTCGACCTGATGATCGCCCGCCTCGACGTGCGCCTGCGCGACAAGGACATGGGGATCGAGCTCACGCCGGCCGCCAAGCTCCTCCTCGCGGAGAAGGGCTACGACCCGGTGCTCGGCGCCCGCCCGCTGCGTCGCGCGATCCAGCGCGACATCGAGGACGTCCTGTCCGAGAAGATCCTGTTCGGCGAGCTCAAGGCCGGCGAGATCGTCCTGGTCGACGCCGAGGGCGAGGGTCTGCTCGGGGAGTTCACCTTCCGGGGTGTCTCCAAGGGCGAGCACGACCGCGGCCCGGTGAGCGTGGGCGCGGCCGCCGCGCTCGACGCGCCGTCCGGCGTGTCGGTGCGCGACCTGCCGCCGACGGGCGAGCTGCAGGCCGGCGCCGAATGAGGAGCCGGGTGACGCGTCCCTGACGCGCGGCACGATCGGCACGGCCTGACCACGACGGCCCCGGACCTCCTGCGGGAGGGCCGGGGCCGTCGTCGTGCCGGGCGGGGCCCCGGGGCCTCGGGGTACGGTCCGGGGGTGGACGGGCGACCGACCGACGCGCTCGTCGCCCGGTTGCGGGCGGCGGGGTGCGTCTTCGCGGAGGAGGAGGCGGCGCTGCTGCGCGCGGAGGCCGCGGACGCCGCCGCGCTGGAGGTGCTCGTCGCGCGCCGCGTCGCGGGCGAGCCGCTGGAGCACGTGCTGGGCTGGGCGGAGCTGCGCGGCGTGCGGGTCCGGGTCGACCCGGGGGTGTTCGTCCCGCGGCAGCGCACGGCGCTGCTCGTCGACGAGGCGGTCGCGCACGTGCGCCGCGCCGCCCCGCGGCCCGGCGGGTCGCTCGTCGTGGTCGACGTGTGCTGCGGCACCGGGGCGCTCGGGCTCGTCGTGGCGACGGAGCTCGGCGCCGGCCGCCCGGACGGCCCCGACGTCGAGCTGCACGCGTGCGACGTTGACCCGGCCGCCGTGGCGTGCGCGGCCCGGAACGTCGCCGCCGTCGGTGGCACCGCGCACCGGGGCGACCTGTTCGACCCGCTCCCGGGGCGGCTGCGCGGCCGCGTCGACGTGCTGCTCGCCAACGTGCCCTACGTGCCCACGGACCAGATCGCGCTGCTGCCGCCCGAGGCCCGTGACCACGAGGCGCGCGTCGCGCTCGACGGCGGGGGCGACGGGCTCGACGTGCTGCGCCGGGTCGCGGACGCGGCGCCCCTCTGGCTCGCGCCCGGGGGCGTGCTGCTCACGGAGTCGGGGGAGCGGCAGGCCGCGGGCGCGGTCGAGGTGCTGGCGTCGGCGGGCCTCGCCCCGCGCGTCGTGCGGGACCCGGAGGCCGGGGCGACCGCCGTCGTCGCGACCCTCCGAGCCCGGTAGCCCGGTAGCCCGGTAGCCCGGTAGCCAGGTCGCCCCGGGCCCGGTCAGCGGCGCAGCAGGGCCCGCACGGCCTTCTCGGCCTGCGCGGGGGAGAGCGCGCGGCAGCCGCGCGACTCCCAGTGCCGCACGAGCGCGGGCTCGGCCCGCAGCAACGCCCAGCCGCGCCGCACCAGCGTGAGCGGCGGCTTGCGCATCTCCGCGAGGTCGCGCAGCAGGCGGAACCAGAACGTCACGAGCCGGGGCCGGCGGAGGCAGATCGCGTCGGCGAGCACGTCCTCCGCCCGGCACGCCGCGACGATCTCCGCGGCGAAGATGCCCTCGGCGAGCAGGACGCGCGAGCCCGTCACGTCGAGGTGCGCCGTCCCCGTGCGGGTCGACGTGGGGATGTCGTAGACGGGCACGTCGGCGTGGCCCGTGCGGGCGAGCTCCACGAGCGCGGCGACCGCGCCGTCGGCGTCCCAGCTGCGCGGGTCGTCCCAGTCCACGATGCCGAAGCGGCGCGGCAGACCGGGGTGGTCGTGGTCGAGGTAGAAGTCGTCGAGCGCGACGACGGGCAGGCCGAGACGGCGCGTGAGCGACGTCTTCCCCGAGCCGGACGCGCCCGTGAGGAGGACCACCCGCGTGGGGACGTCGCGGGAGCCGGGCGGCAGGTCGAACAGGGCGGGGTCGCTCACGGGGAACCATTCTCCCAGGCGCGTACGCTGCCCCGGTGACGTTCCCGCTCCTCGCCGCCGACGCGCTCGGCCTGCTCGTCCGCTGGCAGCCCGTCGACCCCGCCCAGGCGGCGCTCGCGGCGGACTACGCGGACTTCCTCCGGGCGGACGACGGCGGCGCGCGGGCGGACGCGGTGCGGCGCGACGGAGGGCCCGAGCACCTCACGGGGAGCTGCTTCGTGCTGAGCCCGGACCTCGCGCACGTGCTGCTGTGCTACCACCGCAAGGGCCGGTTCTGGGTCCAGGTGGGCGGGCACCCGGAGGAGGGCGACACGACGCTCGCCGGTGCGGCGCTGCGCGAGGCGCGCGAGGAGAGCGGTCTCGCGGACCTGGTGCCGTTCGCGCCCGACGGCGGCGCGGTGCTCCCGGTGGACGTGCACCGGCACGACCTGGCGGCGGCGTTCGGCGCGTGCCGTGCCCACCGGGACGTCGGGTTCGTCGCGTTCGCCGACCCCGCGGCGCGGACGGTCGTCAGCGACGAGAGCGAGGACGTCGCATGGTTCGCCGTCGACGACCTGCCTGCGGGCACGCCGCCCGACTTCCCGGACCGCCTGGCGACGGTCCTCGCGGAGGTGCGGGGACGCCGGGAAACACCTGGTTCCTGACGCGCGGGCGACCCTAGGCTCCCGGCGTGACCACGACGCTGCGCCCCTTCGCGACCGCCGATCTCGATCCCCTGGTGGACCTGTCCCTGCGGGCGTGGGAGCCCGTGTTCAGGGCGTGGCGCGACGTGCTGGGGGACGAGCTCTTCGCGCTGGCGCACCCGTCGTGGCGCGACGCCCAGGCGGACGCGGTGCGGTCCACCTGCTCGACGCACGCCGGGACGACCCTCGTCGCGGAGCGGGACGGGCGCGTCGTCGGGTTCGCGGCCGTCGTCGTCGGGGATCCGGACGCGCGAGGGATGCGCGCTGGCGACCTGGAGATGATCGCGGTGGACCCTCGGGCGCAGCGCGCCGGCACGGGGCGTCTGCTCCTGGACGCGAGCCTCGACCTCATGCGGGAAGCGGGCTGCGCGTGGGCGAACGTGTGGACGGGCGGGGACGCAGGCCACGGTCCGGCGCGCGCGATGTATGAGGCGGGTGGCTTCACGGCCCTGCCCGTCGTGCACTACTACCGCGCGCTGTGACGGTGCGGGGACGACGCCGGGCCGGTCGCGGCGGGTGCGACGCGACCGGCCCGTCGGGTGGTGGAGGGGTCAGCCCTTGACGGCGCCGGACGTGAGCCCGGACGCGAGGCGGCGCTGGACGATGATGAAGAAGATCATCACGGGGATGGTGATGATCGTCGAGCCCGCCATGATGGAGCCCCAGTCGTTGGAGTGCTGCCCGAAGAACGAGCGCAGACCGATCGCGACGGTGTAGTTCTGCTCCTCGCCGCCGAGCATCGTCATGGCGAAGATGAACTCGTTCCACGCGGTGATGAACGCGAAGATGCTGGTCGCGACGAGGCCGGGGGCGACGAGCGGCAGCAGGACCGAGCGGAACATGCGGCCCCAGGACGCGCCGTCGAGGAACGCGGCCTCCTCCAGCTCGCGCGGCACGGCGGCGACGAAGCCGCGCAGCATCCAGATGCCGAAGGGCAGGGCGAGCGCGACGTACACGACGACGAGGCCGGCGAGCGTGCCGAGCAGCTGCAGGTCGCGGATCTGCACGAACAGGGGGATGACGAGCGCCTCGAGCGGGACCATCTGCACGACGAGGATCATCAGGAGGATCTGCGTGCGCATGCGGAACCGGAAGCGGGCCACGGCGACGGACGCGAGCAGGGCCAGCACGCCGGAGATGAGCACGGTCACGCCGGCGACGACGAGCGAGTTCTTGAGGAACGTCGCGAACCCGCCGTCGGTGAGCACGAAGACGTAGTTGTCGAACGTGAGCTCCGTCGGCCAGAACCCTCCGGTGCGTCCGCTGCGCGCGTCGAGCGAGCTGACGATCATCCAGTAGATCGGGAACAGCGTGAACACCAGGAGCAGGGCGACGAGGGCGCCCTTGACGACCTGGATCGCGGTCGAGGGGCGCCTCACAGCTCTTCCTCCTTGAGGATCGTGCGCACGTAGACGGCGGTGATCACGAGCAGCAGCACGGTGAGCAGCACCGCGATGGCGGATCCGAAGCCGTACCGGTTCTGCCCGAACGACTCCACGTACGACCACACGCCGAGGTTGAGGACCTCACGGTTGGACCCGGCGCCGCCGGGCATGAGGTAGACCTGCGCGAACACCTTGAAGTCCCAGATGGTCGACATGATGATGACGACGGCGAAGACCTGGCGCAGCTGCGGCACGGTCACCTGGAAGAACCGGCGCCACGCCCCGGCGCCGTCGATCTCGGCGGCCTCGAGGATCTCCTTGGGCACGCCGAGCAGACCGGCGAGCACGGTGACGGCGACGAACGGGAAGCCGTGGTGCACGACGTTGAGGAGCACGATCGCGTAGAACGACCAGCGGTCGGTGAACCAGTTGACGGAGCCGTCGATGATGCCGAGGGACTGCAGCGCCTCGTTGAAGACGCCGCGGTCGGCGTCGAAGATCCACACCCACACGTAGGTGCCGGTCACGGCGGGCATGGCCCAGGCGGCCATGATGGCGCTCGACGTCACGGTGCGCCAGAACGGGCCGAGGGACGCGAGCAGCACGGCGACGCCGGTCCCGAACGCGACCGTCGCGACGACGGCGAGGATGGCGAAGCCGAACGTGTTGGGGAGGACGACCTGCCAGAGCTGGGCCGACGTGAGGATCTCGACGAAGTTGGCGAACCCGATCCAGTTCTGCTCGCCGGAGACGATCTGGCGCAGCCCGTAGTCCTGCAGCGAGAACAGGACGACGCGGACCAGCGGCCACAGGAGCAGCGCGGCGAGCACCGCGAGCGCGGGGGCGAGCAGCATCCAGGGCCGGGCGAGCGCCATGCGGCGCATGCTCGCGCCGCGCCGCACGGGGGCGGGCCCTCGGCCCGCCCCCGTCGGCTCGGTGCGCGTGACGGTCGTCGTCACGAGCCCTGGTTGAGCAGGCCGGTCATCTCGTCGGCGGCGGTCGTCGTCGCGGTCGCGACGTCGGCCTGGCCGGAGAGGATGGACTGCATCATCGTGCTGGTCGTCTTCTTCGCCTGGACGGCGCCGTAGTTCGGCGAGTTCGGCACCGCGCCGCCGCCGTCGACGAACTGCTGGGCGAAGGGCGCGACGAGCGGGTCGTCGCTCGCGACGGCCGCGTCGAGGAGCGACGTCTGGCCCGGGAAGTAGCCCGACTGCTCGGCCCACTTCTCGGCGAACTCGCCGGTCGTCATCATCTCGACGAACTGGAACGCGAGGTCCTTGTCGTCCGCGGTCTCGAACATGCTCAGGTGCGAGCCGCCGAGGACCGAGGGGGCGATGCCGCCGTCCTTGCCGGGGATCGGCACGGCCGCGAACTTGCCCTCCATGTCGGCGTTGGCCTCGACGATGGCGGCCGGGGTCCAGGACCCCATGACGGCCATGCCGACGTCGCCCTGGGCGAACGCGTCGAGGACGTCGGTCTCGCGCCAGGTCGTGGCGCCGGCCGAGGAGAGGGAGTGCTCGGTCTGCAGGCCCGTCCAGAAGCCGATGCCCTCCTGGGACTCGGGGCTGTCGAGCTGCGACGTCCACTCGCCGCCGTCCTCGGTCGCGACCTCGCCGCCGGCGCCCCAGACCCACGGGTAGACCGTGAACTCGGCGTCGCCCGCGATGGCGACACCCAGCTTGTCGGGGTGCGCCTCCTTGATGGCGAGGCCGGCGTCCTCGATCTCCTGCCAGTTCGTGGGCGCCTCGAGGCCGAGCTCGTCGAAGAGCTCGGTGTTGTAGACGAGGGAGCGCACGCCGGCGTACCACGGCATGCCGTAGAGGCTGCCGTCGTAGGTGCCGGCGTCGACGAGGCCCTGCACGAGGTCGCCGTCGACACCTGCCTCGGCGACGTACTCGTCGAGGGGTGCGAGGGCGCCCGCCGCGGCGAACTCCGGCGTCCACGTGGTGCCGGTCTCCGCGACGTCGGGGGTCGTGCCGCCGGCGATCGAGGTGACGAAGCGGTCGTGGGCGTCGCCCCACTCGACGAACTCGACGTCGAGCGTCGCACCGGTCTCCTCCTCGAAGGCGGTGGCGACCTCGTCGAAGAAGGCCTCGGAGTCAGGGTTGGTGCCCTGCATGATCCAGACCTCGAGGGAGCCGCCGTCGGCGGAGTCGGCGTCGTCGCCCCCGCCGCCCGAGCATGCTCCGAGCAGTAGAGCGGTCGCGCTGATCGTCGCGACCGCGGAGATCGTACGAGTAGTCCTCAAGGCGTCATCACCTGGCCTGTCCGTCCGGATGCGGAGCGGTGTTGCTCCGCGCGTGAAACTTATCCTCACACACTCAGCGGTGTGGGTGAAGAAATTTCACGGGACGGTGACGTGATCGTTACCTGCCCTTACTTGAGCCCGGCCGGTGTCGCAGACGCTACCTGGCCGCGCCGTTCCGCGCGAGCACGACGTGGAGCGTGCGCGGACCGTGCACCCCCTCGACCCGCGACAGCTCGATGTCGCTCGTCGCGCTGGGCCCGCTGATCCAGGTCTGCGGCCGCTCCGGGTGCTGCGCCAGCAGGCGTACCGCCTCCGGCACGGTGTGCACCACCTGCTCCGTCCGGACCACGCACACGTGCAGGTCGGGGACGAGCGAGACGGCTCGTCGGCCCTGGTCCGGCTCGCCGTCCAGCACGATCGTGCCCGTGTCCGCGACCGCCACGCGGGCCGCCGTCACCACCGCGTCGACCGCGTCGAGCTCGTCCGCGGTGCGCGGGTCCTCCCGCGAGTCCGCGACGCGCGCCGTCGTGGGCCCGAGCCCGGCGAGCCACGCGTCGTCGAGCCCCGGCGGCACGACGACGGACCGCGCCGAGGCGAGCAGGTCGGCGACCACCTCGGCCACCTCCTCGGTCGACGACGCGTGGTGCACGTGCGCCCGGTAGTCGACGAGCCGGTCCACCAGGACCTCGACCGCCGCGTCCGAGCCGGGCGCGTGCTCCCCGGTGGTCCGGTACGCCCGGGGGACCGGGGTGGCCGACGGCGCGGGGTCACCGGGCGGCGTCGGGCCCTGCCGGGGAGCGGCCGGCCCGGCGGTCGTCCCGCGCAGGGCGTTCCGGACCCGCGCGAGGACGGCGTCGCGCGCGCTCACCGCGCCTCACCTCCCTCGGGGCGGTCGCGCCACCAGTCGCGGAACGACTGGCGGGCGGGCGCGGGCAGGTCGCGCGAGCGCGTCCACGCGCTCGCGGGCGGCGGGAGCGTCGAGATGCGGCCCTTCGGCCCGGCGACCACGCGGCCCACCGCCGCCGCCTTCCCGGCGAGCCCGAACCGCCGCGCGTCGGACATCACGAAGGACGCCGCCTTCATCGCGGCGCCCCACCCCGTCGGGAGGCCGCCGCGGTCGGCGTCGACCTCGCGCGCCCGCAGCTCGACGAGGATCGACGGGATGTCGATCTTCACGGGGCACACCTCGTAGCACGCGCCGCACAGCGTCGACGCGTAGGGGAGCGACGCGTTGGGGTCGTGGTGCCCGGACAGGCCGCCCGACGACGCCGTGAGCTGCGGCGTGAGGATCGCGCCGATCGGCCCGGGGTACACCGACCCGTAGGCGTGCCCGCCCACGCGCTCGTACACGGGGCACACGTTGAGGCACGCCGAGCAGCGGATGCAGTGGAGCGCGGCCCGGCCCACCTCGTCGGCGAGGACGTCGGTGCGGCCGTTGTCGAGCAGCACGAGGTGGAACTCCTGCGGGCCGTCGCCCGGCGTGACCCCCGTCCACAGGGACGTGTACGGGTTCATGCGCTCGCCCGTGGACGAGCGCGGCAGGAGCTGGAGGAACACCTCCAGGTCGGTGAACGACGGCACGACCTTCTCGATCCCCATGATCGTGATGAGCGTCTCGGGCAGCGTGAGGCACATGCGCCCGTTCCCCTCGGACTCCACGACGGTGAGCGTGCCCGTGTCGGCGACGCCGAAGTTCGCGCCGCTCACGGCGACCTTCGCGGAGAGGAACTTGCGGCGCAGGTGGGCGCGCGCGGCCATGGCGAGCTCGCGCGGCACGTCCGACAGGTCGGGCGGCGCGTCGCCCATGCGCTCGAGGAAGATCTCGCGGATCTCCGCCCGGTTGCGGTGGATCGCGGGCACGAGGATGTGCGACGGCATGTCGTCGGCGAGCTGGACGATCAGCTCGGCGAGGTCCGTCTCGTACGCGGCGACGCCCTCCTCGGCGAGCGCCTCGTTGAGGCCGATCTCCTGCGTCGCCATCGACTTGACCTTGACGACCTCGTCGACGCCCTTGGCCCTGACCAGGTCCGCGACGATCCGGTTCGCCTCCGCGGCGTCGCGCGCCCAGTGCACGACGCCGCCCCGCGCCACCACGTTGCGCTCCAGCTCCTCCAGGAGCTCGGGGAGGCGGGCCATGACGTCGGTCTTGATCGCGGAGCCCGCGTCGCGCAGCGCCTCCCAGTCGGGGACCTCGTCGACCACCGCCGCCCGCTTGGCGCGGATCGTCGACGTCGCGTGCGCGAGGTTGCGCCGGAGCTGGGTGTCCTCGAGGGCCTGCCGGGCGGCGTCGGGGAACGCCTGGCCCCAGCGCAGCGGTGCGTCGGGGTGCGGGACGTCGCGGGCGCCGTCGGGCACGGCGGTGCGGGTGCGGGGGATGCCGAGGAACGTGCTCACCGGGCACCTCCCGCCGGGCGGCCGGCAGCGGCCGCGGGGCGTGGGGCCGGTGCGTCCTTCGTGGAGGCGAGGATCTCGGCGAGGTGCAGCGTGCGCACGCCCGCGCGGATCCGGGAGAGGCCCCCGCCGATGTGCATGAGGCACGACGCGTCGCCCGCGGTGAGGACCTCGGCGCCCGTGGACCTCACGTGCGCCATCTTGTCCGCGAGCATCGCGGTCGACGTGTCGGCGTTCTTCAGCGCGAACGTGCCCCCGAACCCGCAGCACGACTCCGCGCCGGGCAGCTCGACGAGGTCGATCCCCTCGACGGCGCGCAGGAGGCGCAGCGGCCGGTCGCCGACGTGCAGCATGCGCAGCGAGTGGCACGTCGGGTGGTAGGTCACGCGGTGGGGGTAGTACGCGCCGACGTCGGTGACGCCGAGCACGTCCACGAGGAGCTCGGACAGCTCGTAGGTCTTCGCCGCGACCGCGTCCGCGCGGGCGCCGAGCGCGTCGAGGCCCGCGCGCCGGCACACCATGCCCTGCTGGTGACGGATCGACCCGGTGCAGGACCCGGACGGCACGACGACGGCGTCCCACTCGCCGTCGAGCACGGGGGAGAACGCCTCGACGTGGTTGCGGACGACGGGCACGGCCTCGTCCATGTACCCGGTGTTGACGTGCATCTGGCCGCAGCAGGCCTGCCCGTCGGGGACGTGGACCTCGTGGCCGAGGCGTTCGAGCAGGAGGGCCGTGGCGCGCGGCGCCTCCGGGAACATCACGTCCCCGAGACAGGTGGCGGCGAGGGCGATGCGCATGCGTGCTCCGGGGAGAGGGGACGGTGCCGGTCTCGCCGGGCAGCGGCCGCGCTGCCCGCCGGGACCCCCGCCGGGGGCGGCGGGGTGTGGTCAGACCACATCGGCCCACTGTAGACCACGAGCGCGCTGTGGTCTGACCACAGCGCCCGCTCGCCTACGCTGAGCGCGTGCGCACCCATGAACGCGTCCTCGCCCGCATCGAGGCCGACCTCGCCGCCGGCCGCTGGGCCCTCGGCGAGCGCCTGCCCGCCGAGCGGGCGCTCGCGGAGGAGCTCGGGGTCTCCCGCCCGTCCGTGCGCGAGGCCCTGCGGGTGCTGGAGGCGATGGGCGTCGTCCGCACCGCCGTCGGCTCCGGGCCCGACGCCGGCGCGACCGTCGTCGACCGGCCCGCCGCCGCCCTCGGTGCGGCCGTGCGCCTGCACGTCGCCTCGGGCACCCTCGACGTGCGCGACGTGGTCCAGACCCGCGTCCTGCTGGAGACCTGGGCGGTGCGCGCCGCAGCGACCGACCCGGCACCCGGCCCCGCTCCCGACGCCACTGCCGACTCCACTGCCGGCGCGGCCGGCGGTGCGACCGAGCGCGCCGGGGCGCCCCTCCACGCCGAGGCCGCCGCGCTCCTCGACCGCATGGACGACCCGGCGCTCACCGCCGCCGAGTTCCGCGTGCTCGACGCGTCGTTCCACCTCGTGCTCGTCCGCCTCGCGGGCAACGCCCTCGTCGAGGCGGTCATGACGGGACTGCGCGGTGCGATCGAGTCCTACGTCGCCGCCGGGAGCGCCGCCCTGCCGTCGTGGGAGCGCACCGCCGCCCGCCTGCGCGCCGAGCACCGCGCGATCCTCGCCGCCGTCGTCGCCGGCGACGCCGACGAGGCCGAGCGCGCCGTCCGCACCCACATCGAGGGGTTCTCCGCCGAGACCGGGCTCTGACGGCCGCCGCCCGGCGGCCCTCAGCGCGCGGGAGCGTCCGCGTAGCCGCCGACGAACGACCAGCGCGGGTCGACGGCCTCGCCGAGACCCTCCGCGCGGACCGCGACCGTGCCGTCGTCGCCCACGTGCAGCCGCAGGAGCAGGACGTCGAGGTCGTCATCGAGGGTCCAGCACCGCACGTCCAGGGTGCGGGGCGCGGTCCAGCCGGCGGTGACGACGCCCGGGCGCCGGGCGGGTCCGACGGGCTGTGGGACGGGCCGCGCGACGTCGTAGGCGAGGTGGACCCCGTCACCGAGCGGGCCGACGCGCCCGGCGTCCGTCCCGAGGTCGAGGTCGAGGACGGCGGGGCCCGTGCCGAGGGCGTGGACGCGGCCGGTGCGCGGTGCTGCGTTCCGCGCGTCGTGCGGGGGTGCGGGCCACCGCAGGGACCCCGGTGCGGTCCCTGGGTCGGGGGCCGCACCGGAGGGGGCGTCGTCCACGAGGTGCCGCAGCACGAGCTCGACGAGCCGACGGTCGCCGTGCGCGCACGCCTGCGCGTCCGCGGTGACGACGACGGCGAGGTCCTGCTCGGGCGACCCGTAGGCGATCTGGCCGCCGAGGCCGAAGAGCAGGAAGCCGCCGCGCGGCGGGACCCACACCTGGTACCCGTACCCGCCGCGGAAGGCCGCGCCCCACGTGAGGGAGGACGTGTCGGCCTGGACGGACGTCGCCGCCCGCACGAACCCCGCGGGCACGAGGGCCTCGCCCGCGTGCGTCCCCTCGTCGAGCAGCAGGTGCGTGAGGCGCAGCAGGTCGCGCGGCCGGCACACGAGCCCCGACCCGCCGTGGCTCCGGCCGTCGCGCCCGGGGAGCACGCGCAGGTCGGGCGCGACGCCGAGGGGGTCGAGCAGGCGCGGGCGCAGGTGCTCCACGAGGGTGGTGCCGGTGCGCCGTTCCACGAGGGCGCCCAGCGCGTACGAGCCGCTCGTGTCGTAGGTGAAGAGCGTGCCGGGCGGGTGCGTGGGCGGCGTCGTGAACCACGAGGCCAGCGGCTCGGGGTCGGTGGGGGCGAACGGGGAGGCGGCGTGCGGGCCGCGCATGGTGAGCAGGTCGCGGACCGTCGTGCGGGCGACCCACGGGTGCGGGGACCGGTGCTCGGGGAAGGTGTCGGCGACGGGCTCGTCGAGGTCGAGCGTCCCGTCGCCGACGAGGGTGCCCACGGCGAGCGCCGTGAGCGTCTTCGTCACGGAGTACGCGCGGTGCGGCACGTGCGGGCCGGCGGGAGCGCAGCCCGCGGAGAGCACGAGCTCGCGGCCGACACCGACCTCGACGCCGTGCAGCGCGATCCCGAGGGCCTCGGCGTCGTGGGCGAGCCCGGCGAGGGTCATGCCCGGGGCGAGGGGTACGACGCGCGGGGAAGGTGGTACGCGAGGTCGACGGCGGTCGTCACCGCCTCGTCGAGGTCGAGCCGGTGCTCGGCGACGAGGCGGGCGAGGTGGCCCGCGTCGACGCGGCGGGCGAGGTCGTGGCGGGCGGGGATCGAGCAGAACGCACGCGTGTCGTCGACGAACCCGCTCGTGTTGTAGAAGCCCGCGGTGTCGGTGGCGGCCTCGCGGAACCGGCGCATGCCCTCCGGGGTGTCGAGGAACCACCACGGCGCGCCGAGCCGCAGCGCCGGGTAGACGCCCGCGAGGGGTGCGAGCTCGCGCGAGAACGTCGTCTCGTCGACGGTGAAGGCGATCATCCGGAAGCGCTCGTGGTGGCCGAACGCCTCCAGCACCGGGCGCAGCGCGCGCACGTACTCCGTCCGCTCGGGGACGTCGTAGCCCGTGTCGGGGCCGTACCCCTGGGCGACGCCCGCGCAGTGGTCGCGCAGCACGCCCGGGTGGAGCTGCATGACGAGGCCGTCCTCGGCCGACATGGCGGCCATCTGGAAGAGCATGTGGGCCGAGAACGCGGCCGCGTCGGCCGGCGCGACGTCGCCGCGCAGCGCGGCGTCGAGGATGCGCGCGGCGTCCGCGTCGTCCAGGGGCGTCGTGTCGGCGCGCAGGTGGCCGTGGTCCGTGGCCCGGGCGCCCGCCGCGACGAACGCGGCCCGGCGTGCGCGCAGGGCGTCGAGGTACGAGCGGTAGTCGACGACGTCGGTCCCCGCCGCGGCGCCGAGCTCGGCCACCTGCTGCGCCCAGTCGGCGCGGTCGACGTGCAGGAGGGCGTCGGGGCGGAACGTCGGCACGACCCGCTCGCCCCACCCGTCGGCGGCGAGGCGGGCGTGGTCGGCGAGCGGCGACTGCGCGGGGTCGGTCGTCGCGAGGATCTCCAGGCCGAACCGGTCGAACAGCGCCCGAGGCCGGAACTCGGGGCGCGCGAGCCGGTCGACGAGGTGGTCGTACAGCGCGTCGGCGCTCGCGGCGGACGGCGCGACGGGCGCGTCGAACACCTCGACGAGCGCGTGCTCGAGCCAGTAGCGCGTGGGCGTCCCGCGGAAGAGGTGCCAGCCCGCGCAGAAGCGTCGCCAGATCTCGCGCGGGTCGGTCTCGGCGGGCGGGGTGCCCGCGGGGGCGCCGGGCGCCGGGGCGACGCCGAGGTCGTGGATGCCGCGCACTCCGGGGGCGCCGTGCGGGGACGTGCTCTGCGCGACGAGCATCCGCACGAGGTAGTGGTCGGGCGTGACGAAGAGCGCGGCCGGGTCGCCGAACGGCGCGTCGTCGGCGAGGAGCGCGGCGTCCACGTGCCCGTGCATCGACACGACGGGCAGACCCCGGGTCGCCGAGAGGATCTCGCGCGCGAGGGGGCGCAGCACGGGGTCCGCGGGCAGGGCGCGGTCGGGGTGCAGCGTCCACGGCGCCGTCGTGGTGGCGGGCTCACGGTGGGCGGTGCTCGTCACGGGGATCTCCTTCGACGTCGATGCGAACGTTTGCAGCGTAGCCCACCGCCGCGCGCGTGGAGTGCAGAGGTGGTCTGCGCTCGTCCGAGAGCAGCCGGGATACAATCGTTCGCAGCATTGTTCCGGCACAGCGAGGAGGCCGCCGTGGTCACCGTGCACGACGTCGCCCGCGCCAGCGGCGTGTCGATCTCCACCGTCTCGCGCGCGCTCGCCGAGCCCGACCGGGTCGCCGCGGCGACCCGCGACCGCGTGGTCGCCGCGGCCACCCGGCTCGGCTACCGCCCCAACCGCGCCGCGAGCGGGCTGCGGGCGGGGCGCACCGGCGCGCTCGGGCTCGTGGTCCCCGACCTCGAGAACCCGTACTTCGCGTCCGTCACGCAGGGCGTGCAGGCGCGCGCACGACGCACCGGCCACGCGGTGTTCGTCGTCGACGCAGCGGAGGACCCGGCCCTGGAGACCGAGCTCGTCGCCGGTCTGCGGGCCCAGACGGACGGGCTCGTGCTCTGCGCGCCCCGCGCCGCCGAGGCGGACCTCGCCGCCGCCGGGGACGCGCCCGTCGTCCTCGTCAACCTGCGCCTGCCGGGCGTGCCCGCCGTGTCGGCCGACGACGCGCACGGCGTGCTGCTCGCCGTCGAGCACCTGCGCGCGCTCGGCCACACCCGCGTCGCGTACGTGGGCGGGCCCGGACGGTCGTGGTCGGACGCGCGCCGCCGCGCGGGCCTCGCCGCCGCCCGGGAGCGCCACCCCGACGTGGAGACCGTGCCCGTGGGGTCCTTCCGGCCCCACGTCGACGGGGGCCGTGCCGCCGCGGACCTCGTCGTCGCGTCCGGCGCGACCGCCGTCCTCGCGTACAACGACCTCGTCGCCCTGGGGCTCGTCGACCGGCTGCGGGAGCGCGGCCTCGTCGTGCCGCGCGACCTCAGCGTCGTCGGGTTCGACGACACCTTCGTCGCCACGCTCGTCACGCCCCGCCTCACCACCGTGCGCACCGACCTCGCACAGCTCGGCGCGCGCGCGGTCGACCGTCTCGTCGCCCGCCTCGGCCCGCGCCGCGGGACGCCGCCCGCGACGGCCGGACCCGCCGCCGACGCCACCGACGGCACCGACCCCGCCGAGCCGACGGCGGACGACGAGCTGCCCGTCGAGCTCGTCGTCCGCGACTCCACCACCGTCCCCCCGACCCCGGAGGCCATCCCGTGAGCACCCCCGCCGCGACGACCCCGCCGCAGTCCCCGCAGCGACCGGACCGGCAGCGCGCCCGCCTGCACCGCGACCACGTCCCCGCCGGGCTCCCCGAGCCCGTCCGCCCCGCACAAGTGGGAGTCGTCCACCTCGGCATCGGGGCGTTCCACCGCGCCCACCAGGCCGTCGTCACCGAGGACGCCGCGCTCGCCACCGGCGACCTGCGCTGGGGCATCCTCGGCGTCACGCAGCGCTCCGCGTCCGTGCGCGACCAGCTCCGCCCGCAGGGCGGCGCGTACACGGTGCTCACGGTCGGGCCCGACGGCGCGTCCCCCCGGGTGCTCGGGTCCGTGACCGACGTCGCGTGGCCGGCCGAGGAGACGCCGCGCGTCCTCGCCGCGCTCGCCGCCCCGACGACGCACGTCGTCACGCTGACCATCACGGAGAAGGGCTACGCGCGCGGCGCCGACGGCCACCTCGACCTCGGTGCGGTGCACGCCGACCTCGACGCGCTCGCGGACGAGGAGCGGCAGGCCCCCGCCGTGGACGGAACACCGGCCGACGCGGGGACCGCCGTCCCGGCGACGAGCGCGGTCGGGCTGCTCGTGCGCGGGCTCGCCGCGCGCCGTCGGGCCGGGGGAGCGCCGCTCACCGTGCTGAGCTGCGACAACCTCGCCGACAACGGCCACGTCCTCGCCGCGCTCGTGCGCGAGGCCGTCGACGCCGCCCTGCCCGGTGCGGCGGGCGACGACCTGCGCACCTGGCTCGCCGCGTCCGTGACGTTCCCGTGCAGCATGGTCGACCGGATCGTCCCCGCCACGACGCCCGCCCAGCGCGACGACGTCGAGACGCTGCTCGGTGCGCGCGACGAGGGCATCGTCGTCGCCGAGCCGTTCCTCCAGTGGGTCGTCGAGGACCGCTTCGCGGGCCCCCGTCCCCCGTGGGAGCACGGCGGCGCCACCCTCACCGCGGACGTCGCCCCGTACGAGCGCGCCAAGCTCCGCCTCCTCAACGGCGCGCACTCCTACCTCGCCTACGCGGGGTCGCTCGCCGGCCACGCGACGATCGCCGAGGCCGTCGCCGACCCCGCGCTCGCCGCAGGTGCGCGCGCGCTCCAGGCCGACGCGCTCGCGACGCTCGACGCGCCCGACGGGCTCGACCTCGCCGCGTACGCCGAGCAGGTCCTCGACCGGTTCGCCAACCCTGCGACCGGGCACACGACCCGCCAGGTCGCGATGGACGGTACGCAGAAGATCCCGTTCCGCTGGGGCGGGACGCTCGCCGACCGCCTCGCCGCCGGTGCCGCGCCCGCCGGGGTCGTGGCGGCGCTCGCGGCCTGGTCCGCGTACGTCGTCGCCGAGACCCGTGCGGGCCGCACGGTCGACGACCCGCGCGCGGACGAGCTGGCCGCGCTCGTCGGGGCGGCGCCGGACGACGACGCGGCGGTCCGTGCGCTCGTGCACGCCCCGGGTCTGCTGCCGGGCGTCCCCGCCGGGCCCCTCGCGGCCGTGGCCGAGGACGTCGCGGCCCGGGCCGCCGCCCTGCTCGCGCGCGCGCCGGGCTGAGGAGGTCTACGCGGGGACGACGTGGCCGGCGTGCACGAGCGCGTCGACGTGCCGCTCGATCGCGTTGAACTCCGCGGACGTCGGGTCGCGGTCGACCCCGAGGTCGACGTCGACGATCTCCCGCACGTGCCCCGAGACGCCGTGCGAGGTGCCCCCGGCCATGACGATGATCCGGTCGCCCAGGTACACGGCCTCCTCGATGCTGTGCGTCACGAAGAGGACCGTGATCCCCGCCTCGCGCTGGATGCGCTGCAGCTCGTGCTGCATCTCCGTGCGCGTGAGCGCGTCCAGCGCGCCGAAGGGCTCGTCCATGAGGAGCACCGAGGGGCGGTTCGCCAGGACGCGCGCGATCGCCACGCGCTGCTGCATCCCCCCGGAGAGCTGGTGCGGGAACGACCCCGCCATGCGCGTGAGCCCGACGGCCTCCAGGGCGGCGCGCGTCCTGTCCTTGACGACCCCGGCCTGGTGGCGCGCCTGCTTGGGCCCGTACGCGACGTTCTCCGCGACGGTGAGCCACGGGAACAGCCCGTAGTCCTGGAACACCACGCCGCGGTCCGGTCCCGGCCCCGCGACGGGCTCCGAGCCGACGAGCAGCGTGCCGTCCGTGACGGTCTCGAACCCGGCGACCATCCGGAGCACCGTCGACTTCCCGCACCCCGACGCCCCGACGATGCACACCACCTCCCCCGCGGCGACGGTGACGTCGACGTCCGCGACGGCGGCGAGCTCCGCGCCGGGGTACCGCTTGCCGAGGCCGTCCATGACGATGTCCGCCGGGCGGGTCTCCCGGTCGGGTCCGATCTTCACCATGAGCACTTCTCCGTCGTTCGAGGACCGTGGTTACTTGAGGATCGGGCGGCGCCCGAAGGCCAGGTGGAACACCAGGCCGAGGAGGCGGTCCGCGAGGAACCCCGCCAGACCGATGACGATCATCCCGACGACGATCAGGTCGGTGCGGGACTGGTCGCGGGCCTGCGTGATCATCGCGCCCAGGCCGGTGCTGATGCCGACCGTCTCCCCGACGACGAGGATCACCCAGGCCAGGCCCATGGCGATCCGCATGCCGCCGACGATGCTGGGCGTCGCCGCCGGGATGACGACCTTGTAGAGCGCCTGGAACGGGGGCGTGCCGAGCATGGCGGCCGCCTCGAGGAGACGTCCGGGCACCTGGCGCACGCCGCTGATCGTGTTGAGCAGGATCGGGAACACCGCGGCGAGGAACACGAGGAACACCGTCGACCGGTCCCCGAACCCGATGATCAGCAGGGTCAGGGGGGCCCACGCCGTGACCGGGATCGGCCGCACGACGTTCACGGTCGGCTCGAGCATGCGGAACGCCAGCCGGGACCGACCCATGACCACGCCGAGCGGGACCGCGACGACGACCGCCAGCGCGAACCCCTGGAGCACCCGCACCGTGGAGGCCCACAGGTGCACCCAGAGCGTCCCGCTGAACGAGTCGTCGTACACGCCCCCGAACGCGACGTCGACGAGCCGGCGCCCGACCTCCACGGGCGTGGGCAGGAACGCCATCTTGATGTCGAACGGCAGGGTCCACCCGCCCTGCACCCCGAGGTGCCACAGGATCAGGATCAGGATCGGCACCGGCAGGCCGAGCAGCCAGCCGGCCCGGGCGGAGGGGCGACGTCGGCGGCGCGGCCCGGTGCTCGTCCGCCGGCCGGCGTCACCCTCGGTGCCGGCGGTCGCCGGGGCGGCGGCTCGTGTCGTGGTCGTCATGGCGTCCTCCCTGGACAGCGCGGTGGGTCAGCCGACCGTGACCGCGTCGGTGAACGTGGTGTCGGTGAGGGCTGCGGGGTCGGCGGGCGCGCCGAGCTGGTCGAACGCCACCATCTCGTCGTTCATCGCCTCGAGCGTCGCCTGGTACGCGGCGTCGATCTCCCAGCGGGGCCAGATGTTCTCGATCGCGGTCCGCACGACCGCCTCGTCCAGGCCGAACTCCTCGACCAGGCCGGACGCCCAGGCGTCCGGGTCGGCGAGCAGGTGCTCCGTCGCGGCGGCGTGCGTGTCGACGACCTGCTGCACGAGGTCCGGGTTCTCCTCGACGAGCGCCCCCGTGGTGGCGAGGACGATGTTCGTGCGGCCGATCCCGGTCTCGTAGGGCGACATCAGCTCGTGCGCGCCCGCCTCGATGGCGACCGACGGCCCGATCTCCGCGGAGATGAACGCGTCGATCTGCCCCGACCCGTACGCGTTCGCCATCTCCGCGAACGGCAGGTTGACCAGCTCCACGTCCGTGGCCGGGTCGATCCCCGCCGCGTCGAGCGTCTGCTTGAGGAGGATCTCCTGCGTCGCGCCCATCGGGTATCCGACCTTCTTGCCGACGAGGTCCTCGGGCGTCTCGACGCCCTCCGAGGCGACGATGCGCGTGCCGCCGTCGGCGGACGAGGCGACGACGGTGACGTCCTGGCCCTGCGAGATCCCCGAGAGCACCGACGAGGCGCCCGTCACCCCGAAGTCGACCGACCCGGAGACGACCGCGTTCTTGATGTCGGTGGAGGAGTCGAACAGGACGACCTCGAACTCCAGCCCCTCGGGCGCGAAGGACTCGTAGAGGAACGGGGTGAACAGGTGCGGCTGCGCGCGCAGCGTGCCGACGGTGACGGTGCCGTCCTCCGCGCTCTCGGCGGACCCGGTGGAGCAGGCGGAGAGGCTGAGGACCAGCGCGCCGGCGGCGCCGAGGGCAAGAGCGTGCTTCTTCAGGGGCATCGGATCTCCTCGTGGGTGGTGCTGGGGTGGTCAGACGGACGCGGCGAGGGGTCGGGCGTGCCGATACCCCCGCCAGCCGCCCAGGTGGGTGATGTCGGGCTCGGTCCCGGACGGTGCGGCGACGAAGCCGACGACGGTCGACCCGTCGGCGAGCTCGACGGGCCCGAGGGCCAGCGGCGCGGCGACGCTCGTGAGCAGTCCCGCCAGGCCCTGCGGCGAGAGGCGCCAGAGCTCGCCGGGGATCGAGGCGCCCGGCTCGCCCCGCACCACGGCGGGGCGCTCCACGTCCCCCTCGACGAGCAGCATCCGGAACGTCCGGGCGGTGGCGACGTCGCGGACGTAGCGCCCGCCGAGCGCCTCGAGCTGCACGTTGAGCGGCTCGCCCCGCAGGTGGGCGCCGAACACCGCGACGTCGGTCCCGGGCGCGCCGAGCAGCGCGGGAACGCTCTCGCCGAGGAAGCGGGCGGCGAGGTCCACGGCCACCTGGTCGTGGAACGCCGGCACGACGAAGGTCACGCCGAACAGCCCCTCGCCGTCGACCCGGCCCGCCGGGACGGCGACCGCGGCCATGTCCATGAGGTTGACGAAGTTCGTGAAGGTCCCGATCGTCGAGTTCAGCCCGATCGGGTCGGCGGCGACCTGCTCGTGCGTCGGGTGGACGGGCGCCGTCGGGACCACCAGGGCGTGCGTGCCCCGCAGCGCCGCACGCGCCTGCGCCGTGAGGGTGCGCAGCCGCTGCTGGTCCGCGACCACCCGGACCCCCGGGACCGCGGCGGCCGCCGCCGCGATGGCGGCGACCGACGGGTCCGCGTCGTCGGGGTGCTCGGCGAGGAAGTCGCCGTACGACCAGGCGCGCTCCGCGACCAGCCCGCCGTCGTACAGGAGCCGCCCGGCCTCGAGGAACGGCGTGAGGTCGACCGTGCGCAGCGTGGCGCCCTGGGCCTCGACGCGGGCCACCGCGGCGTCGAACGCGGCACGGGCCCCCGGCGGCAGGACGGCGAGGTCCTCGTCCCGGGGGACGGCCACGACCGGGCGCCGCGGGACGCCCTGCGGCGCGTCGGCGGGCCACGCGCGCGAGCCCGGGTCGTCGGCCGACGGCCCGACCGCGACCGCGAGCACGCGCGCCCCCGAGACGACGTCCTGGGCGAACACCGAGACCGTGTCGTAGGAGGGGCACGCCGGGACCACGCCGTCCTTGGCGACCAGCCCGAGCGTCGGCTTGAGCCCCACCACCCCGTTGAACGCCGCGGGGACGCGCCCCGACCCGGCGGTGTCCGTGCCGAGCGCGAAGTCGACGAGCCCGAGCCCCACGGCCGCCCCCGAGCCCGAGCTCGACCCGCCGGCCACCCGACCCGGGTCGACCGCGCTGCTCACGGCCCCGTACGGGCTGCGGGTCCCGACCAGCCCGGTGGCGAGCTGGTCGAGGTTCGTCTTCCCGACGAGCACCGCCCCCGCGTCCGTGAGCCGCGTGACGGCGCTCGCGGTGCGCGACGGGACGGTCGCGAACGCGGGGTGCGCGGCCGTCGTCGGCATCCCGGCGACGTCGATGTTGTCCTTGACGGCGAACACGAGCCCCGCGAGGGGCAGCGGCTCGCCCGCGCGCAGGCGCGCCCGGACGGCGCGTGCGTCGGCGACGGCGTCGTCCTCGGGGCGCAGCCCGATCCAGACGTGACGGGCCGCGGTGCTTCCGATGCGGGCGTAGGCGGCCCGCACCGCCTCCACCGGGTCGGTGTGGCTCATTCGATCTCCTCTGCGATCAAGGGGCGAGCTGGGTCAGGTGCATGGCGTGCGCGGCGCGGGCCTGGACGATCGACTGCGACTGGCCCACGTGCTTCTTGAGGACGTCGCGCGCCTGGCGCAGGCGGCCCGCGAGGACGAGCTCGGCGATCTCCATGTGCTCGGTGATCGTGGCGTCCACGCGGTCCTGGGTGAGGTAGTCGTGCATGCGCATCGGCCGGATCCGCCGGTTGACGCGGTCGAGCGCCTGGACGAGCTCGACGTTGCCCGCGGAGGCCAGCAGCACCGTGTGGAACTGCTCGTCGGCGACGACGAACCCGGCGTCCGGCGTGAGACCCGCACCGGCACGCTCCTGCCAGAGCCCGAGCTCCGCCTCGATGCGCCGGGTGTCGTGCCGGACCGTGGGGTCCTCGATGGCCCGTTCGATGCCGTGGGACTCCAGGAGGACCCGCAGCTCGTACAGCTCCGTGAACTCGGTCAGCGTCGGCGTGTACCGGTAGAGCCCGCCGTCGCGCTTGACCAGCAGGCCGTCGGCCTCCAGGCGTGCCAGGGCGTCCCGCGCGGGCGTCCGGGAGACGTCGAACCGCCGCGCGACGCTCTCCTCCGTGTAGCGGAGGAACGGCGAGACGGCCTGGGAGAGCAGCTCGTCCCGGAGGTCCTCGTAGACCCGCACCCGGGCCTTGCGCCGCGGCTCACCAGGCGTCTCGAGCTCCGCCGGCGTCGTTGTATCCATAGTTGGACAGCGTTCTGTATCCACCGTTTCCGGGGTGTTGCGCAGCGTTTCCCCGCGGTGACTTCCGGGCGCCCCCGGTGAAGTTCTCGTGACACGCGGCCCGCGTCCCGGTCCGTGGACCGCGCGGGCCCGACGGCGCGGTGTTCCGCGATGTCAGCGCGTGCGTCGCGTGCTCGACGCCCGCACGACGAGCTCCGGGCGGAAGACCACCTGCTCGGGGGCGGCGTCGCGCCCGCGCAGGAGCAGGTCGGCAGCGGTCTCGCCGAGCCGGTGCGTCGGCTGACGGACCGACGTGAGGGGAGTGGCGAGCTCGGCGGCGAACGCGACGTCGTCGTACCCGACGACGCAGACCTCGTCCGGTACGGCGACGCCCTCGCGGCGCAGGGTGCGCAGCACCCCGAGCGCGACGAGGTCGTTCACGCAGAACAGTGCCGTGGGCCGGTCGTCGCGCGCCAGCAGCGTGCGCGTCGCGGCCTCCCCGCCGTCGGCGTTGAGCGCGTCGAGGGTGATCTCCTCGAGGTGGTCCGCAGGGTCGAGCCCGGCGTCGGCGAGCGCCTGCTCGACGCCGCGCAGACGGTCCGCGCACTGCCGGATCGTGTGGGGGCCGTTGAGGAACGCGAGGCGCGTGCGGCCCTCGGCGAGCAGGTGCCGCGCCGCGAGCGCGCCGCCGAGGCGGTCGTCGACCGCGACGGAGGACAGGTCGGGCGTCGGGGCGGGCCGGTCGAGGAGGACGACGCCGACGCCGCGCTCCCGGAGTGCGAGCAGGTGGTCGACCCGGTCCGTCGCGGGCACGACGAGGACGCCCTGGACCCCGTGCTCCTCGAACAGCCGCAGGTAGCGCGACTCGCGCTCGGCGTCCTCCTCGGAGCTCGCGACCATGAGCGTGTAGTCGTCGCGTGCGAGCCGGTCCTCGATGCCGCGCGCGACGTCGGTGAAGAAGGGGTTGGCGATGTCGAGCAGGACCGCGCCGACCGTGGTGATCGTGCCCGCCCGCAGCTGGCGCGCCGACCCGTTGGGGACGAACGCGAGCTCGGCGATCGCGGCGAGCACGCGCTCGCGCGTCGCCGGGGAGACGCGCTCGGGCCGGTTGAGCACGTTCGACACCGTGCCGACCGACACCCGGGCGTGCCGCGCGACGTCGTTCACCGACGCCCGACGGCGCGTGCTCCCCGTGGTCATGGGTCCTCCGTCCCGTGGTCCGTGGGCGCCGCTCGCCCGAGGGACATCCTCGCGCACCGCGGGCGCAGGGACGCCCCCAGGACCGTCTCGGCTAGAGTGATGAACCGATTCATCATGGCGTCGTGCCGGGCGCCGCACCGGAGGTCGTCGATGCCCCACCGTCCCGCCCGCGTGTGCTTCACGTCGCAGGTGCGTCCCGAACGTCTCGCGGAGTACCGCGAGGTCCACGCCGCCGTGTGGCCCGAGATGCTCGAGGCGCTGCGCGACTCCGGCTGGCGCGACTACCACCTGTTCCTGCGTCCCGACGGGCTGCTCGTCGGGTTCCTCGAGACCGACGACTACGCTGCCGCG
Source organism: Cellulosimicrobium marinum (assembly GCF_020551945.1). Classification (GTDB taxonomy): domain Bacteria; phylum Actinomycetota; class Actinomycetes; order Actinomycetales; family Cellulomonadaceae; genus Cellulosimicrobium; species Cellulosimicrobium marinum. The sequence continues at coordinate 435,827 of NZ_JAJBZH010000001.1, forward strand.
CAGGACGCGATGGCCCGCACGGAGGTCAACGCGCGCTGGCAGGCGGCGATGGGCGACTTCTTCGTCGCGGACGGGAACCCGGACGAGGGCTTCACGCTGCTCGACGAGGTGTTCCACCTGGAGGGCCAGCTCGCACGAGCGGGTCTCCCGACGGCCTGACGCGTCCCGCCGCCGCTGCTACGGTCGGGCCCATGCCGACGCACCCGCGCGTCCTCGTGCTCGCCGGTCGCGGGCGTTACGCGGACCCGTGGCACGACCACGCCGCGACGTCCCACGTCGTCGCGGGGCTCCTCGCGGACCAGGGCCTCGACGTGCACGTCCGCGGGACGTTCCGCGACGCGTTCGCGGACCTTCGCGCGTTCGACCTCGTCGTCGTCAACGCCGGCCGCGGCCGGACGGACGCGACCTTTGACGGCGACGACGCCGACTGGGCGCCCGCGCACGACGCCGTCCGCGACGCCGCGGCCGCGGGCGTCGCCCTGCTCGGGCTGCACCAGGCGGCGAACACGTTCGCGGACAGCCCGCACTGGGCGACGCTCCTCGGCGGCCGCTGGGTCCCCGGGACGTCGTGGCACCCGCCGCAGGACGTCGCACGGTTCTCCCCGGCGGGGGACCACGACGTCGTGCGCGGCCTCGGCGACGTGGTGGCCGACGACGAGCGGTACCGCGACCTCGTCGTCGCACCGGGGTCGCGGGTGCTGCTCACGGCGCGCCACGACGACGCGGACCAGCCCGTGGCGTGGGTCAGCGGGGGTGCGCGTGCGGTCTACGACGGGCTCGGCCACGACGTCGGGTCGTACGCCTCGCCGTCGCGGTGCGAGCTCCTGCGGCGCGAGGTCGGCTGGTTGCTCGGGCGGTGACGGGTTCGCCGACCCGGCCGCCGATCGGGTCCGCCGATCGTGCGGTCCGTCGAGGTGTCCTACGGTCGTGGGGTCCGCTCGTCCCGTCGTGAGAGGAACCGTCGTGTCCCGACCCCCGCTGCCGCCCCGCGCCGTCGAGCTCCTGCGCCTGCCCAACGCCGCCGTCATGGCGACGCTGCGCGCGGACGGCACCCCCGTCACCGCCGCGACCTGGTACCTGTGGGAGGACGACGGCCACGTCCTGGTGAACCTCGACGGGACGCGGGTGCGCCTCGGTCACCTGCGGGGCGACCCGCGCACGTCCCTCACGGTGCTCGCGGAGGACTGGTACACGCACGTGACGCTGATCGGGCGCGTCGTCGAGCTGCGCGACGACGAGGGTCTCGCGGACATCGACCGGATCTCCACGCACTACACGGGCCGTCCGTACCCGAACCGGACCGCGCCGCGCGTGAGCGCCCGGATCGAGGTCGAGCGCTGGCACGGGTGGGGCGAGACCCGGGACGCCTGACCCGGGCCGCGACGGCGGCTTGACCGCTCCCGACCGTTCCGCGTACCGTCACGGCCACGTGAATGAAACGATTCATTCACGCCGAGCAGGACTGCCCCGGGAGCCGTCCCGGGTCGAGGACGCGCGACGCCGCGCGGAGGAGGACGAGCATGACCGACCGCACCGAGGCGGCGCGCGCCGCACTGGCGCAGCAGACGATCGAGCTGCCCTCGTGGGCGTTCGGCAACTCGGGCACGCGCTTCAAGGTGTTCGCCCAGCCGGGCGTGCCGCGCGACCCGTACGAGAAGATCGCGGACGCCGCGCAGGTCCACCGGCACACCGGGGTCGCGCCGCGCGTCTCGCTCCACATCCCGTGGGACCTCGTCGACGACTACGCGGACCTCGCGCGGCACGCGGCCGAGCATGGCGTGCAGATCGGCACGATCAACTCGAACCTGTTCCAGGACGACGACTACAAGCTGGGCTCGCTCACGCACGCCGACCCGGTCGTCCGCAAGAAGGCCGTCGACCACCACCTGCAGTGCCTCGACGTCATGGCGGCGACCGGCTCGCGCGACCTCAAGCTGTGGCTCCCGGACGGCATCAACTACCCCGGGCAGGACGCGCTGCGCGCCCGCCAGGACCGGCTCGCCGACTCGCTCGCCGAGATCTACGCGGCCCTCACCGCCGCGCACCCCCAGAACCGACTCGTCCTCGAGTACAAGTTCTTCGAGCCCGCGTTCTACGCCACCGACGTCCCGGACTGGGGCACCTCGCTGCTGCACTGCCTCGCCCTGGGCGAGCGCGCGCTCGTCGTGCTCGACACGGGCCACCACGCGCCCGGCACGAACATCGAGTTCATCGTTATGCAGCTCCTGCGCCAGGGGCGGCTCGGCGCGTTCGACTTCAACTCGCGCTTCTACGCCGACGACGACCTCATGGCCGGTGCCGCCGACCCGTTCCAGCTCTTCCGGATCATGCACGAGATCGTCCAGGCCGGGGCGCTCGCCCCGGACTCCGGCGTGAACTTCATGCTCGACCAGTGCCACAACGTCGAGGCGAAGATCCCCGGCCAGATCCGGTCCGTGATGAACGTCCAGGAGGCGACCGCGAAGGCCCTGCTCGTCGACACGGACGCGCTCGACGCCGCCCAGGTCGCGGGGGACGTGCTCGCCGCGCACGGCGTGCTCATGGACGCCTACAGCACCGACGTGCGCCCGCTCCTCGCGGACCTGCGCGTCGCCCAGGGCCTCGCGCCCGACCCGATGGCCGCGTTCGCGGCGTCGGGCTACACCGAGACGATCGTGGCCGAGCGCGTGGGTGGCGCCCAGGCCGGATGGGGAGCCTGAGATGACCAGCACCACCACCGGCGCGAGCCGGCCCGCCGCGGGTGGCGGGCGGCAGCACGCCACCGAGGCCGTCGCCGACCTCGTCGCACGGTCCAACCGCCTCGGCGCGGACCCGCGCGTGACGAACTACGCGGGCGGCAACACGTCCGCGAAGGGCACGGCGACGGACCCGGTGACGGGCGAGGACGTCGAGCTCCTGTGGGTCAAGGGCTCGGGCGGCGACCTCGGCACGCTCACCGAGAAGAACCTCGCGGTGCTGCGCCTCGACCGCCTGCGCGCGCTGACCGGCGTGTACCCGGGCGTCGAGCGCGAGGACGAGATGGTCGCGGCGTTCGACTACTGCCTGCACGGCACGGGCGGCGCCGCGCCGTCGATCGACACGGCCATGCACGGCCTGGTCGACGCCGCGCACGTCGACCACCTGCACCCTGACGCCGGCATCGCGCTCGCCACGGCCGTCGACGGCGAGGCGCTGACGCGCGAGGTGTTCGGCGACGAGGTCGTGTGGGTGCCGTGGCGCCGTCCCGGCTTCCAGCTGGGTCTGGACATCGCCGCGATCAAGGAGGCCAACCCGCAGGCGATCGGCTGCGTCCTCGGCGGGCACGGCATCACCGCGTGGGGTGACACGTCGGCCGAGGCCGAGGAGCGCTCGCTGCGCATCGTCCGCACGGCGGAGGAGTTCGTCGCGCGCCGGACGGCGGAGCTCGCCGAGCGCGGGGAGCACCCGTTCGGCGCCGTGCGGCCGGGCTACGAGGCCCTGCCGGAGGCCGAGCGCCGCGCCAAGGCCGCCGCGCTCGCGCCGACGATCCGCGGCCTGGCGTCGACCGATGCCCCGCAGGTCGGGCACCTCACCGACTCCGACGTCGTGCTCGACTTCCTGGCCCGCCAGAAGCTCGCCCCGCTCGCGGCGCTCGGCACGAGCTGCCCCGACCACTTCCTGCGCACCAAGGTGAGCCCGCTCGTCGTCGACGTCCCCGCCGACGCGTCGGTCGAGGAGACCGTCGCGGCGCTGCGCGAGGCGCACGCCGCGTACCGCGAGGAGTACCGCGCGTACTACGACCGCCACGCCACGCCGGACAGCCCCGCGATCCGCGGCGCCGACCCGGCGGTCGTGCTCGTCCCGGGCGTGGGCATGTTCTCCTTCGGCAGGAACAAGCAGACGGCGCGCGTCGCGGGCGAGTTCTACGTCAACGCGATCAACGTCATGCGCGGCGCCGAGGCGATCAGCACGTACGCGCCCATCGAGGAGTCCGAGAAGTTCCGCATCGAGTACTGGGCGCTCGAGGAGGCCAAGCTCCGGCGGATGCCGAAGCCGAGGACGCTGGCGACGCGCGTCGCGCTCGTCACCGGCGGCGGGTCGGGCATCGGCAAGGCGATCGCCGAGCGGCTCGTGGCCGAGGGGGCGTGCGTCGTCGTCGCGGACCGCAACCTCGACGGCGCGCGGGAGGTCGCGGACTCGCTCGGCGGGCCCGACGTCGCGGTCGCCGTCGGCGGCGACGTCACCTCCGCGCGCGACGTCGCCGCCATGGTCGACGCCGCGGCGCTCGCGTTCGGCGGGGTCGACCTCGTCGTGAACAACGCCGGCCTGTCGATCTCCAAGCCGCTGCTCGAGACCACCGAGGCGGACTGGGACCTCCAGCACGACGTCATGGCCAAGGGGTCGTTCCTCGTCGCCCGCGAGGCCGCGCGCGCGATGATCGCGCAGGGCATGGGCGGCGACATCGTCTACATCGCGTCCAAGAACGCCGTCTTCGCGGGCCCGAACAACGTCGCCTACTCCGCGACGAAGGCGGACCAGGCGCACCAGGTGCGGCTCCTCGCGGCCGAACTCGGCGAGCACCAGATCCGCGTCAACGGGGTGAACCCCGACGGGGTCGTGCGCGGCTCGGGCATCTTCGCCGCGGGGTGGGGCGCGCAGCGCGCCGCCGTCTACGGCGTCGAGGAGAAGGACCTCGGCGCGTTCTACGCCCAGCGCACGCTCCTCAAGCGCGAGGTGCTCCCGGAGCACGTCGCCGCCGCGGTGCTCGCGCTCACGGGCCCGGACCTCGCCCAGACCACCGGCCTGCACGTCCCCGTGGACTCGGGCGTCGCCGCGGCGTTCCTGCGATGAGGCGCCGGTCCGGCGCCGTCGCGGCGGTCGACCTCGGCGCGACGAGTGGCCGCGTGATCGTCGGCCACCTCGACGGGCCGGACCTGCGCCTGCGGCACGTCGCGCGGTTCCCCAACGAGCCGGTGCGCACGCGCGACGGGCTGCACTGGGACCTGCTCGGGCTCTACCGGAGCGTGCTCGACGGGCTCGCGGCGGCCGAGCGGGAGGACCCCGGCGCGATCGGGAGCGTCGGGATCGACTCGTGGGCGGTGGACTACGGCCTGCTGCGCGACGGGCGCCTGCTCGGCCTGCCGTACCACTACCGGGACGACCGCACGGCGGCCGGGGTCGAGCGCGTGCACGCCCGGGTCGACCCGGCCGCGCTGTACGCCCGCAACGGGCTGCAGCACCTGCCCTTCACCACCCTCTTCCAGCTCGCGACCGAGGGCCCGCTGCTCGACGTCGCGGACCGCGTCCTGCTCGTCCCGGACCTTCTCGCCCACTGGCTCACGGGCGCCGAGGTCGCCGAGCGGACGAACGCGTCGACCACGGGCCTGCTCGACCCCCGTACGGGGGAGTGGGACCGCGAGCTCGTCCGCCGCGTCGGTCTGCCGGAGCGGATCCTGCCCCCGCTCGTCGACCCGGGAGCGGACCTCGGTCGGCTCACGCCCGACGTCGCGGCGCTCGTCGGCCGGGACGTGCCGCTCGTCGCGGTGGGGTCCCACGACACGGCGTCCGCCGTCGTCGCGGTCCCGGCCGACGGCGACGACGTCGCCTTCGTCTCGTGCGGGACGTGGGGCCTCGTCGGCCTCGAGCTCGACGCCCCGGTCGTCGCCGAGCAGGCGCGCCTCGCCGGGTTCACCAACGAGGGCGGCGTCGACGGGCGCACGCGCTTCCTGCACAACGTCATGGGCCTGTGGCTGCTGTCGGAGTCGATCCGCACGTGGGACCGGGCGGCGACGGCCGCGCAGCGGTCGAGCACCCTCCAGGAGCTGCTCGGCGAGGCCGCGGCGGTCCGCGCCCCGGTGACCCTCTTCGACGTCGACGACCCCCGCTTCCTCGCGCCGGGCGACATCCCCGCGCGCATCGCGGACTGGTGCCGCGAGCACGACCGGCCGGTCCCCGGCACGCGCGGCGAGGTCGTCCGCAGCATCGTGGAGAGCCTCGCCCAGGCGTTCGCCGACGCGGTGCACGACGCCGCCCGGCTCGCCGGGCGGACCGTCTCGGCGATCCACGTGGTCGGGGGCGGGGCGCAGAACACCCTCCTGTGCCAGGCCACGGCCGACCGCGCGGGCCTCCCCGTCCTCGCCGGTCCCGTCGAGGCGACGGCGATCGGCAACGTGCTGGTCCAGGCGCGCGCCGCCGGTCTCGTCACCGGCGGGCTCAAGGACCTGCGCGCCGTCGTCCGCGCGACCACCGCACCGACCCGCTACGCGCCGCGTCCCACGACGTTCAGCGCGCCCAGGGCACGCCGAGCTCGGTGAACGTGCGACCGGTACGCGCGGCCTCCTCGCACCAGCGCGCGACGTCGTCCACGACGGGGTGGCGCTCGTCGCCCTCGCCGAGCCAGGTGACGCCCTGCGTGATCGCGCGCGGCGGCGCCGCGGTGCGCACGGCCTCCAGCACCCGCATGAACGCGCCCGTGTCGCGCACGTCGCTCAGGAGGCGGCGACCGGGGGAGCGGCGGACGGCGAGGAGGTCCTCCAGGAGGTTCGTGCGGTCGTAGCTCTTCTCCACCTGGAGGCGCGGTGTGCGCAGCAGCACGCGGTCGTGCTCGTACTCGAGCACGATCTCGCCCGCGGTGCCGAGCACGAGCACCTGCGCGGGCGGGCGGTGCGGCGCGCAGAGCGTCAGCCCCGCGCCGAACCGGGTGCCGTCCGCGGTGACGACGCGCAGCGACGACGTGTCGTCCGCCTCGATCGGGTTGGCCCGGTGCAGGTCGACGACGACGTGCGCGACGTCCTGCGCGGTGCGGGCACCGCCCACGCGCAGCATCGTCGCGACCGCGTGGGCGAGGGGGTTCGTGACGACCCCGTCCACGACGTCGCGCCCGTCGAGGCGTCGCCGCCCCGCCCACGCGGCTCGCCCCCAGTAGCCCGCGGTGCGGACCCACGTGCCGACGGCGCCGTACCCGACCACGTCGCCGATCTCGCCGTCCTCGACGAGCTCGGTCACGGCGTCGACGGCGTGCGACCCGAACGACTGGAAGCCGACCTGGCAGAGCCGGCCGGTGCGCTCCGCCGCCTCGACGATCGCCGTGTGCTCGGCGAGGGACGCCGCGGTCGGCTTCTCCAGCAGCACGTCCAGCCCGGCCTCCATCGCCGCGCGCGCGAGCGGCAGGTGCGTGTGGATCGGCGTCGACAGCACCACGACCTCGGGGCGCACGTCCGGCTCCGGCGCGGAGAGCAGGTCGCCGAGCGTCGGGAACCAGGGCGCGGGCGCGTCGTCGGGCCGGCGCGGGTCGACCACGGCGCACAGCCGCGCGACCCCGCGCTCGACCAGACCCTGCACGGCCCGCACGTGCGACGCCCCGTGCCCGTGCACGCCGACGACGGCGACCGGCGTCGCGCTCATCGCACGCGCCCGGCGAGCTCCGCCGCCTCGTCCAGGTCGAGGGCGCGGTCGACGAGCACCGCGGCGGCGCCCGTGTCCACCGAGCTGCCCGCCGCGATCGTCAGCGGCGCGTCCCAGGCGAGCGCGGGCCCCGCGCCCGGGTACTCCGCGGCGCGCAGGAACCAGGGCCGCGGCACCCCGTGCTGGACGAGCACGAGCGTCGTGGCGTGGGTGGGGTGGTCCTGCACGAACGCGACCCACGGCGAGGAGCTGCCGTGGGCGGCGGCCTCGCCCGGGCCGCCCACGCTGAGGACGTGCGTCGCGGACGCCACGGGCAGCCGCCAGAAGAACCCGCCGTACCCGGCGCCGGGCCGACCGTTCGTGGCCGGGGAGCCGATGACGAGGGCGCCGCGCTCGGCGCGCAGGGTCGAGGTCCAGTCGAGGACCCAGGTCTCGTCGTCGAGCACGCGCGCGTCGAGGCGGCGCTGCTCCTCGAGCTGCGGCACGCCGTGCTCGTCGTGCCAGCGCACGGCGTCGTGCAGGAGGTGCTGCTCGACGGGGTCGACGAGGAGCGCGTGGCTCACCTGGCGGCCGTGGTTGGGCAGCAGGGTGGGGCCGACCTCCGCGACGAACGTGCGCCCGCCCCAGTACGACGTCCCGTTGACGTCGGGCACGGCCATCGACGCGCCGTAGTGGTGGCGGTGGTCCACCGGACCGGCGTCCGTGAGCGGCACGCCCGCGAGGGTGTGCACGGGGTGGAGGTGCGCGCGCGGCGCGTGCACCGGGGGGATGCGGTCGCCCTGCTGGTAGCGGGCGAGGCGCAGCTCGCCGTGCCGGAGGACGACGGCGTCGCCGTCGGGCGCCCAGCGCACGTCGCGACCCGCGCCGGGGGCGCCGGGGGCGGTCGCGGGCGCGGGGGCCTGCGGGCGCGGGACGGCACGGGCCTGCGCGACCTGGCGCGGGACGGGGCCCGTGCTCGCGCGGGGCTCGAGGCGGGGCTCGAACCGGGTGGCGCGCGAGGGGGTACCGGTGGCGTCGATCAACGCGGACAGCTCCTTCCAGGCGTGGCGGCCGAGCTCGGCCTGCGGCACGGCGACGGTGGTGAGGGAGGGGGTGGCGAAGCGGGCGAGGTCGATGTCGTCGAACCCGGCGACGGACATGTCCTTGGGGACGGCGACGCCCGCCTCGTTGAGACCGGCGAGCAGGCCGAACGCGACGAGGTCGTTGAAGGCGACGACCGCCGTCGGGCGCGCGGTGAGCACCTCGTCGACGATGCCGTGGCCGGAGGCGATGTCGGGCCCGGCGGGCAGGTCGACGATCTCGACGTCGGGGCGGCGGTCGAGCACCCGTCGCAGCCCCGCGCGGCGCAGGGCGTCGGACGCGCTCCCGGGCGGGCCGGCGAGGTAGACGATGCGGCGGTGCCCGAGCGCGACGAGGTGCTCGACGACCTGCTCGGCCGCGCGCGCGTAGTCGACGACGAGCGACGGGACGCCCGGGGCGTCGTCGAGCGCGCGGTTGACGAGGACGACGGGCGACGCGGTCGGCAGGAGGGCGGCGAGCTCGGCGTCGGGCATGCGGGGGGAGACGAGGACGAGCGCGTCGCAGCGCAGGCGTGCCTCCAGCGCGATGCCGGCCTCCTCGCTGGGGTCCTCGGCGGTGTCGGCGACGAGGACGCGGTAGCCCGCGGGCGCCGCGGCGCTCGTGACGCCTCGCAGGACCTGCTGGAACAGGGGGTTCCCGAGGTCGGGGACGACGAGCGCGACGGTGTTCGTGCGGCCGAGCGAGAGGCTGCGGGCGACGTTGGACGGCCGGTACTGCAGCGCCTGTGCGGTCTCGCGGACGCGCTGGCTGATCGCCTCGTCGACGGTCGCGCGGCCGTTCATCACGCGCGACACCGTCGCGCGGGACACCCCGGCCGCAGCCGCGACGTCGGCGATGGTGACGGCACTGCGCTGCTTCGCGTCCGGCATGTCGTCTCCTGGTTCCTGAGGTGCGGTCGTCTGTGACCGCTCCGTGTCTCACTCGTGACCGTACACCATTGGAAACCGGTTCCCCATGTGTTACGTTCCCCACGTGGAACCGGTTTCCCGCCGTGGGGGACCGCACGATCGACGACGATCCGGAGGTGTCCCGATGGCGGGAACGCAACGGCGACGAAGCCGCGGCGCCGAGCTGTGCGAGGAGGTGGCGCATGGCCGTCGTGGATGAGCTCCGCAGCGTCCGCGGGACGGGCCGCACGGGCAAGCGACGCTCCGCCGCGCACCGTCACGACGGGCGCGCCGCAGCGGTCTTCCTCGCCCCCTGGTTCGTCGGTCTCGTGGTCATCACGGCCGGGCCGATGGTGGCCTCCGCCTACCTGTCGTTCACCGACTACAGCCTCCTGGCGCCGCCGGAGTGGATCGGGCTCGACAACTACACCCGCATGTTCGAGGACCCGCGCCTGCTCAACTCGCTCGCGGTGACCTTCCGGTACGTGCTCGTGTCCGTCCCGCTCCAGCTCGCCGCGGCCCTCGGCCTCGCGCTGCTGCTCGACCGGGGACTGCGGGGCCTGTCGTTCTACCGCTCCGTGTTCTACCTGCCGTCCCTCCTCGGCGGGAGCGTCGCCGTCGCGCTGCTGTGGCGCCAGGTGTTCGGCGCCGAGGGGCTGGTCAACCAGTTCCTCGCGATCTTCGGCATCGAGGGCCAGGGCTGGGTCTCCCACCCCGACTACGCGCTCGACACGCTGATCATCCTCAACGTGTGGACCTTCGGCGCGCCGATGGTGATCTTCCTCGCCGGCCTGCGCCAGATCCCGCAGATGTACTACGAGGCCGCGTCGATCGACGGGGCGAGCAAGCTGCGGCAGTTCCGCTCCATCACGCTGCCGCTGCTCACGCCGATCGTGTTCTTCAACCTCGTGCTCCAGGTCATCAACGCGTTCCAGACCTTCACCCAGGCCAACATCATCAGCGGCGGCACCGGTGGCCCCGCGGACTCGACGATGGTCTACACGCTGTACCTCTACCAGAAGGGCTTCAGCGCCCTCGACATGGGGTACGCCTCCGCCATGGCCTGGCTCCTGCTCGCCATCGTCGCGGGCATGACGGCCGTCAACTTCCTCGCCTCCAAGTACTGGGTCTTCTACAATGACTGAGGTCTTCGTGCGCGACGACGCGCCCCCCACCAAGCCCACGCTCACCGAGGTGGCCGACACCTTCCCCCAGCCCCGGCGCAAGCCCGTCTACTGGCGCTCGCGCCTGCGGACCATCGCCAAGCACACGGCGCTGATCCTCTTCGGGCTGACGATGCTCTACCCGCTGCTGTGGATGCTCGTGAGCTCGTTCAAGCCGAACGACCTCATCTTCCGCGAGACGGGCCTCATCCCCAGCGAGGTGACGCTCAGCAACTACACCGACGGGTGGACGGCGCTGCTGCACCCGTTCGACCACTACCTGTTCAACAGCGCGATGATCGTCCTCGGCTCGCTCCTGGGGAACCTCGTGTCCTGCTCGATGGCGGCCTACGCGTTCGCCCGGCTGCAGTTCCGGGGCCGCAACCTGTGGTTCGCGGTCATGCTCATGTCGATCATGCTGCCGATCCACGTGATCATCGTGCCGCAGTACATCCTGTTCTCCGAGCTCCAGTGGATCAACACGTTCCTGCCGCTCATCGTGCCGAAGCTGCTGGCGACCGACGCCTTCTTCATCTTCCTCATGGTGCAGTTCTTCCGCGGCATCCCCACCGAGCTCGACGAGGCGGCCCGCATCGACGGCTGCGGGCACGGGCGCATCTACCTGCGCATCATGCTGCCGCTGTCCGTCCCGGCCCTCGCCACGACCGCGATCTTCACGTTCATCTGGACGTGGAACGACTTCTTCAGCCAGCTCGTGTTCCTCACCCGGCCGGACATGTACACCGTGCCCGTCGCCCTGCGGACGTTCATCGACTCCACCGGCGAGAGCTCGTGGGGACCGCTGTTCGCGATGTCGATCATCTCGCTGCTGCCGCTGTTCCTCATCTTCCTGTTCGGCCAGAAGTACCTCGTGAAGGGCATCGCCACCACGGGCCTCAAGTAGCCCGCCGACGCCCGCACCACCCGCACCACCCGCACGACCACCCTGTTCGAAGAACGACGACGTTCGATAGAAGGAGACGCACGATGAAGAGCTCGACCCGACAGTTCCGCCGGGGGGTGCGCGTCGCCGCGCTGCTCGCGGCCGGGACCCTGGCCCTGACCGCCTGCAACGGCGACGGGGGAGCCGCCGGCGACGGAGGGGGCGACGACGACGCGTCGGCCGACTCCGGTCCCGTGGAGATCCGGTTCTCCTGGTGGGGGTCGGACACGCGGCACGAGACGACGCAGGCCGTCATCGACCTGTTCGAGGACAAGAACCCCGACATCACGGTGGTCCCCGACTTCACCGACTGGGGCGGCTACTGGGACAAGCTCGCGACGACCGTCGCCGGCGGCGACACGCCCGACGTCATCACCCAGGAGGAGCGGTACCTCGCCGACTACGCCGCGCGCGGCGTCCTCGCCGACCTCGACGAGATCGGCGTCGACACGAGCATGATCGACGAGTCGGTCCTCGAGTCGGGCACCACCCAGGACGGCCTGTACGGCGTCGCGACGGGCGTCAACGCGTACTCGATCGTCGCCGACCCGGCGATCTTCGAGGAGGCCGGCGTCCCCATGCCCGACGACAGCACGTGGACGTGGGAGGACTTCGTCGAGATCGCGAACGAGATCTCCGCGAACACGCCCGACGACGTGTACGGCGTGCAGGAGTTCGGCGGCAACGAGGCGGGCTTCAACATCTTCGCCCGCCAGCACGGCCAGTCGCTCTACTCCCCGGACGGCGGGGTCGGGTACGACGACGCGCTGCTCGCCGAGTGGAACCAGATCACCATGGACCTCATCGAGGGCGGCGGCCAGCCCGACCCGGCCCGCAGCGTCGAGATCGCCGAGGGCGGCCCCGAGCAGTCGCTGCTCGGCACGAACAAGGGCGCGATGGGCTTCTGGTGGTCCAACCAGCTCCCCGCGATCTCCAGCGCGGCGGGCCGCGAGCTGCAGCTCCTGCGCGTGCCGGGCGAGTCGGAGGCCGAGCGCACCGGCATGTACTTCAAGCCTGCCATGTACTACTCGGTCTCCAAGACGAGCGAGCACCCCGAGGCCGCCGCGGCGTTCGTCGACTTCCTCCTCAACGACCCCGAGGCCGGCGCGCTGATCCTCGCCGACCGCGGTCTGCCGTCGAACACGGACGTGCGCGAGGCCATCCAGGACGACCTCGACCCGGCCGACCAGCAGTCCGCCGACTTCCTCGCCGGTCTGGAGAGCGAGATCGTCGACGGCCCGCCCGTGCCGCCGGAGGGCGCCGCCGAGGTCCCCGAGATCACGACGCGCATCAACACCGAGCTGATCTTCGGCCGCCTCAGCCCCGCCGACGCCGCGACGCAGTACACGAGCGAGGTCACCGCCGCGATCGGCGGCTGACCCAGCCGGACCGGCGCCCCGTCCGCGGGGCGCCGGTCCGCCGCAGCGTCCGCGCGCGCCCCCGCGCGGACGCCGCACCGGGCCCGTGCGAGGCCGCACGGCGAGGACCACCGAGAGGACAGAGCATGACAACCGCAGGTGACCGCAGCACGCGGTACGCCGTCGTCGGGACCGGCCACCGCGCCCAGATGTACGTCGAGGCGCTGTGCGGGCCGCACGCCGACGTCGGCCGCGTCGTCGCCTGGTGCGAGCCCAACCCGCAGCGCGTCGCGTACTACGACGACCTCGTCGCCGAGCGCGCGCCCGCCTGGTGGGTCGAGCAGGGCCGCGCCGTCGCGGCGACCACGCCCGACGACCTCGAGCGCACGATCGCCGAGCACGCCGTGGACCGCGTCGTCGTCACGGCGCCCGACGCGGACCACGCCGACCTCGTCGTGCGGGCCCTGCGCGCGGGGGCGGACGTCGTGCTGGAGAAGCCCATGACGACGTCGGCCGCGGGGGTCCGCGCGATCTCCGCCGCCGTCGAGGAGACCGGGCGCGAGCTCGTCCTCACCTTCAACTACCGCTACTCGCCGCGGAACAGCGCGCTGCGCGAGGTCATCGCCTCGGGGGAGATCGGCGAGGTCACCGCCGTCCACCTGGAGTGGGTCCTCGACACCGTGCACGGCGCCGACTACTTCCGCCGCTGGCACCGCGACGCGGCACGCTCCGGCGGGCTGCTCGTCCACAAGGCCAGCCACCACTTCGACCTCGTGAACTGGTGGGTCGGCGACGAGCCGGAGTCGGTGAGCGCGCAGGCGCGCCGCCGGTTCTACGGGGCCGAGCACGCGCCCCCCGGCCACCGCCCCGTCCGCGGCACCCCGGGCCGGCCGGACGGGCCGCCGTCGGGCAGCACGGGCGACCCGTTCCTCCTCGACCTCACCGACGACCCGCGCCTCGCCGCCCTGTACCTCGACGCGGAGACGCACGACGGGTACCGCCGCGACCAGGACCCCTTCGCGCCCGGCGTCACCATCGACGACACCATGTCGGTGCTCGTCGGGTACCGGGGCGGGGCCATGCTGTCGTACTCGCTCACCGCCTACGGGCCGTGGGAGGGGTACCGGGTGTCCGTCACGGGCACGCGCGGGCGCGCCGAGCTCGAGGTCGTGGAGCGCGCCGCGATCGAGCTGCGCGACGGCGTGCGGCCCGTCGTCGACCCGTCCGCCGTCGAGGACGCCACCGCGGACGCGGTCCGACGACGCGGCGACCGCCTCGTCGTCCAGCGTCACTGGGAGCCGGCCCGCGAGGTCGAGATCCCGGCGGGCAGCGGCGCGCACGGCGGCGGGGACGCCGTCATGCTGCGGGACCTGTTCCGCGGCGTCGCGGAGGACCCCCTCGGCCGGGCCGCCGGGCTGTCCGACGGCGTCGCCGCCACCGCCGTCGGGCTCGCGGCGAACGCCTCCGCCGCCACCGGACGCACCGTGCGGGTCGCCGACCTCGGCCTCGACGCTCCCCACGTCCTCGCCACGGGCGGCGCCCGGTGACGGCGGCCCCCACGGCCCACCGGGCCCCGCTGCTCGTGCTGCGCGGGCAGGACGACGTCGCGGTCGCCACGCGCGACCTCGTCCCCGGCGAGATCGTCGCCCCCGACGACGGCGCGCCCGTCACCGCCCGCGACGCCGTGCCCCGCGGGCACAAGATGGCCCTGCGGGCGGTTGCCGCGGGCGACCCGGTGCGCAAGTACGGGCAGGTCATCGGCGTCGCCACGCGCGACGTCCGGCCCGGCGAGCACGTCCACGGCCACAACCTCGGGTTCGAGGAGGGAGAGCGCGAGCACGAGCTCGCGACCGTCCGCACCGACCTCACCGTGCCGCCCGGGCCCCGGCCCACGTTCCGCGGCTACCGCCGCGCGGACGGCCGCGTCGGTACCCGCTCGTACGTCGCGATCCTCACCTCCGTGAACTGCTCGGCGAGCACCGCGCGCATGATCGCCGACCAGTTCCGCGGGTTCGCGACGGACGCGTACGACGACGTCGACGGCGTCGTCGCGCTCACCCACCAGTCCGGGTGCGGGCTCGTCCCGACGAGCGAGGGCGCCCAGGTGCTGCTGCGCACCCTGCGCGGGTACGCCGCGCACCCCAACGTCACCGGCGTCCTCGTGCTGGGCCTCGGCTGCGAGATGATCGCCGTCGACACCGTCCTCGCGGGCGCCGAGCTCTCGCCGGACACCGTCGTGCGCACCCTGACGATCCAGGACACCGGCGGGGTCCGGGCCACCGTGCGCGCCGGCGTCGAGGCCGTCCGCGAGATGGTCGAGGAGATCGACGCCCGGTTCGAGCGCACCGAGTGCGACGTGTCCGAGCTCGTCCTCGGGCTGAACTGCGGCGGGTCGGACGGGTACTCCGGCATCACCGCCAACCCCGCCCTCGGGATCGCGTCCGACCGCCTCGTCGCCTACGGCGGCACGTCCGCGCTCGCCGAGACCCCCGAGGTCTTCGGCGCCGAGCACCTGCTCACCCGGCGCGCCGTCACGCCCGAGGTCGGGCAGCGCCTCCTCGACCGGCTCGCCTGGTGGCGGGAGTACGCCGCCGCCGGCGGCGGCAGCCTCGACAACAACCCCTCGCCCGGGAACAAGGCCGGCGGCCTCACCACCATCCTCGAGAAGTCGCTCGGCGCCGTCGCGAAGGGCGGCCAGGCCGACCTCGCCGCCGTGCACGAGTACGCCGAGCCCATGACCACCCCCGGGTTCGTGTTCATGGACACCCCCGGCTACGACCCGGTCTCCGTCACCGGCCTCGTCGCGGGCGGCGCCACCGTCGTCTGCTTCACCACCGGTCGCGGCTCCGTGTTCGGGTGCAAGCCCACCCCGTCGATCAAGCTCGGGACGAACAGCGAGCTGTTCGCCCGCATGGGCGACGACGTCGACATCGACTGCGGCCGCGTCGTCGAGGGCACCGCGACGCTCGAGCAGGTCGCCGACGAGATCTTCGACCGCATCCTCGCCGTCGCGTCGGGCGAGCAGACCGCGAGCGAGGACCTCGACCTCGGCGGCGAGGAGTTCGTGCCCTGGCAGCTCGGGACCGTCACCTGACCCGTCCGGGACGCCCGGGACCGCGTGACATGATCGTCCCCATGCTCACTCCCGCCACCGGCGCGGCCGGGTCGCGCATCGTCGGCCTCGGTCACCACCAGCCCGAGAAGACCCTCACGAACGACGACATCGCCCGCCTCGTCGAGACGAACGACGAGTGGATCCGCTCGCGCACCGGGATCGTCACCCGCCACGTCGCCGACGACGACACGACCGTCGCCGACATGGCCGTCGGGGCCGCCCGCCACGCGCTCGACGACGCCGGCGTCGCCGCCGCCGACGTCGACCTCGTGATCGTCGCCACCGCGACCGCCGTCGACCGCTCGCCCAACACCGCCGGCCGCGTCGCCTACCACCTGCGCACCGGCGTCATGCCCGGGCGGTCCACGCCCGAGGAGGCGTCCGAGCTCGACCTGCGCGGCGTCGTCGGGCCCGCCGTGCTCGACGTCAACGTCGCCTGCTCCGGGTTTGCGCACTCCCTCGCCCTCGCCGACCAGGCGATCCGCGCCGGGTCCGCGCGCACGGCCGTCGTCATCGGCGCCGAGAAGCTCACCGCCTTCACCGACTGGACCGACCGCAGCACCTGCATCCTCACCGCCGACGGCGCGGGCGCCGCCGTGCTCCAGGCCACCGACACCCCCGGCGTCGGCCCCGTGACCTGGGGGTCCGAGCCCGACCTCACGCCAGCCGTGCTCATCGAGGCCCCCGCCGACCGGTTCGCGCAGGACGGACGCGCCGTCTTCAAGTGGGCCATCACGCGCGCGGCCGAGCGGGCACGCAGCGTCGTCGAACGGTCCGGCGTCGCGCTCGACGACATCGAGGTGCTCGTCGCGCACCAGGCCAACCTGCGCATCATCGAACCGCTCGCCAAGGCCCTCGGCATGGAGTCCCGCGTGGTGGTGGCCGACATCGTCGAGTCCGGCAACACGTCCGCCGCCTCCATCCCCCTCGGCCTGTCGAAGTGGTGGCACGCCGGGAAGATCCCCGCGGGCGTCCCGGCGCTGCTGTTCGGCTTCGGCGGCGGCTTCGCCTGGGCCGGGCAGGTCGTGGAGACGCCCTCGCGCTGAGGTCGTCGTCCGCCGTCCGCCGGAGGCTGCGCGGGGGCGCCCCCGCGGGGCCACCACCGGCGGACGGCGCGTGACGTCGGCGCGCGGCAGAATGGGGTCATGCCCCTCACCCCGCGCTACGTCGCCGCCGACGACCGATACGACACGATGACCTACCGTCGGACGGGGCGCAGCGGCCTCGACCTGCCCGCGATCTCCCTCGGCCTGTGGCACAACTTCGGCGACGTGAACCCGTTCGAGACGCAGCGCGCCGTGCTGCGCCGCGCGTTCGACCTCGGGATCACGCACTTCGACCTCGCCAACAACTACGGGCCGCCCTACGGGTCGGCCGAGGAGAACTTCGGGCGCCACCTCGCCCGCGACCTCGGCGCCTACCGCGACGAGCTCGTCATCTCGTCCAAGGCCGGCTACGACATGTGGCCGGGCCCGTACGGCGACGGCGGGTCGCGCAAGTACCTCCTGTCGTCGCTCGACCAGTCGCTGCAGCGCATGGGACTCGACTACGTCGACGTCTTCTACCACCACCGCCCGGACCCCAGCACGCCGCTCGAGGAGTCCATGAGGGCCCTGCACGACGCCGTCCAGGCCGGCAAGGCCCTGTACGTCGGCGTCTCCAACTACTCGCCCGCGCGCACCCGCGAGGCCGCCGCGATCCTCGCCGACCTCGGCACGCCCCTCCTCATCCACCAGCCGAGCTACTCGATGCTCAACCGCCACGTCGAGGACCCTGCGCACGAGGACCGGTACGACGGCGCGCAGACCGAGTCGCTGCTCGACGTCGTCGGCGACCTGGGCGTCGGCACCATCGTCTTCTCCCCGCTCCAGCAGGGCCTCCTCACCGACCGCTACCTGTCCGGGTCCGCCCCCGAGGGCTCGCGGGCCGCACGCCCCGACTCGCCGTTCCTGTCCGGCGACGACCTCGACGAGGACTACCTCGCGACGGCGCGCGCCCTGAACGAGATCGCGCAGGGCCGCGGGCAGTCCCTCGCACAGCTCGCCCTCGCGTGGGTGCTGCGCGACGATCGCGTCACCTCCGCCCTCGTCGGCGCGAGCAGCGTCGGCCAGCTCGAGAACAGCGTCGCCGCGCTCTCCGCCCCCGCGCTCACCGACGACGAGACCGCCGCGATCGAGAAGGCCCTCGCGAGGTAGTACCGGGGTCTGCCGAGGTAGTACCGAGGTCGCGCGAGGTAGTACCGGGGTTCTCGTGCCCGACGTCGCGTGGTCGCCCTGGGAGTCGGGGTGGGTGGGGCGCCGCGTCTTCCATCCGCCGCTCGTTCCTCGCGGCTCCCGCCAGACCCACCACGACGCGGCGCCCCACCCACCCCTCCCGGTGCCGTCCCACCTGGGTGACCGCGCGCCGTCGGGCACCACCGACCAGCGACTGGGCCGTTGCCGGCGCACCTGGCTACTACCTCGGCGGACCACGGTTCTACGTCGCGGGACCACGGTTCCCCGTCGGCGAGGTGTTAGCGGCCGACGAGGCGGTGGCGGCCCGGGCGAGGAGGAGCCGACGTTCGTGGCGGGTCGGGGCGAGGGCGGCGGCGCGCTCGAGCACGTCCGCGGCCTCGGCGTGCCGACCGAGGCGCGTGAGCACGTCGCCGCGCACCGCCCCGTAGAGGTGGTGGCGCGCCAGCCGGGGGTCGTCGTGCACGGCGTCGAGCACGGCCAGGGCGGGCTCGGGGCCGTCCGCCATGAGCACGGCCACGGCGCGGTTGAGCTCGACGACGGGCGACGGGGCGACGCTCGCGAGCGCGTCGTACAACGACACGATCGCCTCCCAGTCGGTGTCGGCGAACGTGGCGGCGCGCGCGTGGCACGCCGCGATCGCGGCCTGCAGCGTGTACGGGCCGAGCACGCGCCCGCTGCGCGTGCCGAGCGCGAACGCACGGTCGAGCGCGGCGAGGCCGTGCCCGACGAGCAGCCGGTCCCAGCGCGAACGGTCCTGGTCCTCCAGGAGGACGGGCTCGCCGTCGGGCCCCGTGCGGGCCGCGAAGCGCGACGCCTGCAGCTCCATGAGCGCGACGAGGCCGTGCACCTCCGGCTCGCGAGGCAGCAGACCGGCGAGGACGCGGCCGAGACGCATCGCGTCCTCCGCGAGGTCGCGACGCACCCACGCGTCGCCCGACGTCGCCGAGTACCCCTCGGTGAACACGACGTACACGACCTCGAGGACGGCCGGGAGGCGTGCGGCGAGCTCGTCGGCCTGCGGCACCTCGAACGACACGCGCGCCTCGGCGAGCGTGCGCTTGGCGCGCGAGACGCGCTGCCCGAGCGTCGCGGACGGGACGAGGAACGCGCGGGCGATCTCGTCGGTCGTCAGCCCGCCGACGAGCCGCAGCGTCAGCGCGACGCGCGCCTCCCGCGGGAGCACGGGGTGGCACGCGACGAGGACGAGGGCGAGCAGGTCGTCGTCCACGGGATCCTCGACCACCCGGTCGGGTGCGGGGACGCTCCCCACGAGGACGGCACCGCCGTCGTGCCCGCGCGCCGCGCCGCCCCGCGCGGCGGGCGCGGCGAGGTCCGCCGCGAGCCGCGCGTACTTCTCGTCGCGCGTGCGCTCGCGGCGGACCAGGTCGACGGCGCGACGTCGGGCGACGGTCGTGAGCCACGCGCCGGGGCTGTCGGGCACGCCGTCCACGGGCCACTGCTCGAGCGCGGCGACGAACGCCTCCTGCGCGACGTCCTCGGCGAGACCCACGTCGCGCAGGGTGCGGGCGAGGCCGGCGACGAGGCGCGGGGACTCGATGCGCCAGACGGCCTCGACGGTGCGTCGCGCGTCCATGCGTGCGCTCCTCGCCCGCGCGGGCCGGCCGACCCCTCCGCCCTCGCCCTCAGCCGTGCTGCGCCTTGATCTGCTCGGCGAGGCGCTCGTCCTTCTCGCGCTGCTCGGGCGTGTACTCCGCACCGAAGTCCTCCACCTCGAAGACCGGCCGGATCTCGAGCACCTGGGTGGTGCCGTACTTCGGGTCGGACGGGCACTTCCGCGCCCACTCGACGGCCTCCTCCAGCGAGGAGACCTGCCAGACCCAGTACCCGGCGAGCAGCTCCTTGGACTCGGTGAACGGCCCGTCGACGACGGACGTGCCGCCGCCCTCGAAGACGACGCGCGCGCCGGTCGCGCTGGGCTGGAGACCCTGGCCGTCGAGCATGGCGCCGGCCTTGACGAGCTCCTCGTTGTACGCGCCCATCCGGGCGAGCATCTCCTCGGTCGGGGCGATCTTGTCCTCGTCCGCGCCGGTA
The DNA here is from genome assembly GCF_020551945.1 of Cellulosimicrobium marinum. GTDB lineage: Bacteria > Actinomycetota > Actinomycetes > Actinomycetales > Cellulomonadaceae > Cellulosimicrobium > Cellulosimicrobium marinum. The sequence goes on from NZ_JAJBZH010000001.1 coordinate 456,021, forward strand.
CCGGTGATCAGGACCATGACTCGCATGACGTTCCTCCTCGGTGAGTGCCCCTCGACCGTAGTGCCGAGGGGGCGGGTTCACCAGGACGTCGAACGAGGTACGGCCGGTTTCGACACGACCGCGCGACGAGTTCCGCGCGGGTCCTCGCCGGTGCTCAGCGGAAGCGCTGCACCGCGAGCGGCGCGGCCTCGGCGAGCGCCCGCACCGTGGGGTGGTCGGCGCCGGGGGCGGTGCCGGCGAAGAGGTCGCGCAGGGGCCCGGAGGCGACGAACGTGCCGTCGGCGAGCACGTGCGTGGTGGCGCAGAGCCGCTCGACGAGCTCGAGGTCGTGGGAGACGAGGAGCACGGCGGCGCCGAGGGCGTCGGTCGCCTCCCGCAGGCGGCGCACGACGTCGCCCCGCATGGCCGGGTCGACGGCGGTGAGCGGCTCGTCGAGGAGCAGCGCGCGGGGCCGGGTGGCGAGCGCGACGGCGAGCGCGACCCGCTGCTTCTCGCCGCCCGAGAGCGAGTGGACGGTCCGCGGCGCGTAGCGCGGCTCGAGCGTGACGTCGCCGAGGAGGTCGGCGACGGACCGGCCGCTCGGGCGTCCGGCCTTGCGCGCGTCGGTGAGCGCGGCCGAGAGCGTGCGGTCGACCGTCCACCGGGGGTCGACGCCGATGCCGGAGAGGCCGTCCTGCGACACGCGCCGGACCTCGGCCTTGAAGGTCTTCTTGTCGCGTCGCGACAGCTTGGTGACCGTCCGGCCCTCGAACGTCGCGTGCCCGCGGGTGGGGCGCACCAGCCCGACGAGCACCCGCACGACCGTGGACTTGCCCGCGCCCGACTCGCCCACGATGCCCACCGGGGCGGTGCCGGGCACGACGTCGAGGTCGATGTCGTGGACGACGTCCGGTCCGGCGTACCCGGCGGCGAGGCCGGTGGCGCGCAGGACGGGCGTGGTGCTGCTCGGGCTCGTGCTCATGATCACCTTCGGGTCCGTGGGGAGGTCGCGGAGGGCGGCCCCGTCCCGGCCCGTCCCTGTCGTGAGACGAACGACGGTACCGCGGAGTTCCGTGCGCCCGCTCACACGCCGTGCCGCCCGCGTGGTCGAGCCGGGGGCGCACGGCGCGGTATCGTGTCCCGTTCGATCCGGACCCTCGAGCCCAGGTGGTCCGTCGACGAGCTCCCGCCGTCCCCTGGCGTGCGCGGAGACGGACGGAGGTCAGGTGGAGACGGCCGACCCACGTGGACTGCTCGCGCCCGGAGCGCCCGTCGACCTCGACAACTGCGCGCGCGAACCGATCCACGTCCCCGGGATGATCCAGCCCCGCGGCGCGCTGCTCGTCGTCCGCGAGGCCGACGGCACGGTCCTCCAGGTCTCGGAGAACGTCGATCAGGTGCTCGGTACCGCGCCGGACGCGCTGCTCGGCGCCCCGCTGTCGCAGGCGCTCGGCGCGGCCCCCGCGGCGCGCGTGCTGAAGCACGTCGGCGCGTCGGTGGAGCTCGCCGACCGCAACCCCGTCACCCTGCACCTCGACGTGCGCGGCACGACCCGCACGGTCGACGCCGTGCTCCACCGCCCGCCGCTGCCCGCCGACGGTCCCGGGGCGGAGCCCGTGCTCGTCGTCGAGCTGGAGGACGCGGCCGGGGCACGCCCCCTGACGTTCCCCAACACATACCTCGCGGTGCGCCACGCCCTGCGCGACCTGGAACGGGCCGCGACGCTCGCGGAGCTGTACGACGACGCGGCGCGCCACGTGCGCGACCTCACCGGCTTCGACCGCGTGATGATCTACCGCTTCGACGCCGCGTACAACGGGGAGGTCGTCGCGGAGGCGCGCCGGGACGACCTGAACTCGTTCCTGGGACTGCACTACCCGGCGTCGGACATCCCGCCGCAGGCGCGCGCGCTGTACGAGAAGAACTGGATCCGCCTCATCGCGGACGTCGACTACGAGCCGTCCCCGGTCGTGCCGACGGACCTGCCCACGACGGGCGAGCCGATCGACCTCACGTACTCCACCCTGCGCAGCGTCTCCCCGATCCACCTCGAATACCTGCGGAACATGGGCGTGCGGGCGTCGATGTCGATCTCGCTCCTGCGCGACGGGAAGCTGTGGGGCCTCATCGCGTGCCACCACTACGCGGGCCCGCACGAGCCGCCCTACGAGGTGCGCACGGCCGCGGAGTTCCTCGGCTCGACCCTGTCCGTGCGGCTCGTGGCCCGCGCGGAGGAGGAGCGCGACGCGGAGGTCCAGCGCGCCGAGCGCGTGCTCGCCCACCTCGCCGCGGACTCCCACGACGACACCGTGCCGCTCGGCACGGCGATCACCCGCTCGGGCTGGTTGCGCCGGCTCGTCCACGCCGACGGCGCGGCCGTCGTCGCGGAGGGCCGGCTGACGTCGGTGGGCAGCGTGCCCGACGACGACGGCTGCCGCGCCCTCGTCGCCTGGGTGCTCGCCCAGGACGAGGAGGTCGTGTCCACGGACTGCCTGGGCGAGGCCGCGCCAGAGGTGTCAGCGCTGACGCCCGACGTCGCGGGCGTCCTGGGGATCGTGCTGCCCGACGGGCAGGTCGTCGTCTGGGTGCGCGACGAGGTGCTGCGCACCGTCGACTGGGGCGGCGACCCGCACAACAAGGCGATCGCGCGGCGCGAGGGCGACACGGTGCGGCTCAGCCCCCGCCGCTCGTTCGACCGCTGGCGCGAGGTCGTGCGCGGGCACAGCCACCCGTGGACCGCCGACCAGACCGACTCGGCGGCAGCACTGCGAGGCCACCTCGTCGAGGCGCTGTACCTGCGGGGCCGCAAGGACCTGCGCGCGACGCAGGCGCTGCAACGCAGCCTGCTGCCCGGCCTCCTGCCCCGCGTCGACGGGTGGACGGTCGAGTCGCGGTACGAGTCGGCCGGGTCCGGGCTCGTCGGCGGGGACTGGTACGACGTGCTCGTCCTCCCCTCGGGCCGCGTCGCCCTCGTCGTCGGCGACGTGACCGGCCACGGGTTGCAGGCCGCCGCGACGATGGCCCAGCTCAGCACCACCCTGCGGGCCGCGCTCGTCGCGTCGGACGACCCGGTCGAGGCCGTGCGCCGGCTCGGCGAGTTCGCACGCTGGACCATGCCGGGCGAGATCGCGACCCTCACCGTCGCGCTGCTCGACCCGGCCACCGGCGTCGTGCAGCACGTCAGCGCCGGGCACCCGCCCCTGCTCGTCGTGGACCCGGACGGCACACCGGTGTGGACCGCGCGCGCGACGTCGCCCCCGCTGGGGCTCGTGGACCACCGCCCGGTCGGGCACGAACTGCACGTCCCGCCCGGCGGCACGCTCGTGCTGTACAGCGACGGCCTCGTGGAACGCCGGGACGAGTCCGTCCGCGACGGGCTCGACCGGCTCGCAGCAGCCTTCGCGGACGCCGTCGTCGCCGGCGGGGCGGTCGACGTCGACGCGATCGTCGCGGCAGCCCGCGACCCGCGTTCCGCGGACGACGCGACCCTCGTCGTGGTGCGACGCGAGGACTGACGGCGTCGGACCGCCGGTCCGAGGGGTCGGGGCGGGCGGTCAGCCCTGCAGGGCGAACGCGCTGCGCGTCGTCGCGCCCGCGCGGAACACGGGGACGGCGAACCGCGCCCACACGTGCTTCTCGCCCGCGAGCGTGCTGAACCAGCCGACCTCCTGGGCCGTGCGCCGAGCCAGCTGCAGCCCGAAACCACCCGCACCCGGCGGGCGACCCGGAGCGAGACGGGGAGACGCGTCAGGAGAGTGGTCCACCACGTCCACGACGATCTCCCGGCCGTCCGACAGCAGCAGCACGCGCGCCGGCGGCGCCGAGTGGCGCAGAGCGTTCGTCGCGAGCTCGCTCGCGACCAGCACGATGCGCTCCTGAGGGGCGTCCAGCGGACGGTCCGGCGGGCACGGCGTCCCGGTGAGCATCCGGTGCAGGTCCGCCCGCAGCGGTGCGAGGTCCGCCATGGACAGCAAGGGCCAGGAACCGATCTCGACGAACCTGGGCGGGACAGGGATGCGCGCGATCGTCACGGTGCCTCGACCAGCTCGAAGAGACCGTCCACACCGCTCAGCTCGAGCAGGTCACGGACACGCCGCGGCGTCCCGACGAGCGCCGGCCTGTCGTCGCCCGCCGTCGCCGCGTGGTATAGCAGGCGCAGACCGCCCGAGTCCATGAACGTCACGGCCGAGAGGTCGATCCGGATCCGTCCGGGCACCGCGCGGGCGTGACGGAGCAGGTCGTCCTCGTGCCGGGACTGCACCGCCGCGTCGATCTCGCCGTACATGACCCACAGCGATCCCTCGTCCTGGATCCGGACCCCGCTCTCGGTCATCGATGCGTCTCCTCCACGGCCCGGGACCTCCGGGGCACGATCGTCAACGGTACGCGACCGTGCCGCGTCTCGCACCGCGCGACCCGGGCATGGACGACTGCGTGAGTCCTCGCCGCCGAGGGAGTGCCGGGGTGACGCGAGGTAGTACCGAGGTTGGCCGGGGTAGTACCGAGGTTCTCGTGCCCGACGTCGCGTGGTCGCCCGGGGTGTCGGGGCGGGTGGGGCGCCGCGTCTTCCCTCCGCCGCTCGTTCCTCGCGGCTCCCGCCAGACCCGCCACGACGCGGCGCCCCACCCGCCCCTCCCGGTGCCGTCCCACCCTGGTGACCGCTCGCCGTCGGGCAGGACCGACCAGGGAATGGGCCGTAGCCGGCGCACCTGGGTACTCCCTCGGCGGACTGCGGTACGACCTCGGCCAACTCCGGTACTACCTCGCGGGCCGCGGGACTGGCTCGAGGGGCGGTTCCTCTCGTCCCTCGTCAGGGCCAGAGGAGCTGGGTGGTCCAGGGCGTGGGGGTGGCCGCGCCGGTCGGGGTGTAGCGGAGGCGGGTCTGGCCGTCCGGTGCCGACGCCCAGAACTCGACCGCCGCGGGTTCGAGCGCGTACGTGGTCCACGCGTCGAGGACGAGCTCCGGGTCGGAGCGCACCCGGGCGAGCGCGGCGTCCCACGCGGACCGGTACTGCGCGCGTGAGGCCAGCGGAGCGCTCTGCGGGCCGGCGAGCGCGGTCGCGCGCGACGCGTCCGAGCGGGCACGGAAGTCCGCCGCGGAGGCCTCGGCCCCCAGCGGCACGACGGCGCCGCGCACCCGGACCTGACGGCCACGTTCGCGCCACAGGAACGTCAGGGCGGCGTTCGGGTTCTGCGCGAGCGCGACGCCCTTCGGGGAGTCGGCACGGGTCGCGAACACCCAGCCGTCCGCCCCGACGTCCTTCAGCAGGAGGGTGCGCGCGTCGACGCGACCGCTCGCGTCCGCGGTCGCGAGCGTCGCGGCGTGCGGCGCGAGGACCCCGGCGGTCACGGCGTCGTCGAGCCACGACACGAACAGCGAGACGGGATCGGCTGGCACGGCGTCGAGGTCGAGGCCCGGCAGGTCGTCGCCGAGGACGGGCAGCGCTCGCAGGCGCTCGCGGATCGTCGGTCCTGTCTCGTCGGTCATCGCGCCCCTCCACGTCGTGCGGTCCTGCGGTGCGGGCCACCGCACGACAGCAGGCAACCACGCAACGGGCGCACCGTGCAGGGTGAGGGCCGACACGGTGTGGGTGGTCGCCAACGCGGCCACGGATCCCACCGGCCACCGGCGCCGGGCATGGGCGGTCCGCGCACGCGGCGGACGGGCGGGCCTGGGGAGGATCGTCGTCATGACCCACGACGCCGCCGGACCCGTCCGCCCCACCGCCGACCTGCTCGACCGCCTCGTCGCCGGGGCGCTGCGCGGCGACGTGCCCGACCCGGAGAACCTGCTCGCCGTGCTGCGGACGCCCGACGAGGCCCTCCTCGACGTCGTCGCGGCGGCCGCACGGGTGCGCCGGCACCGGTTCGGCACGCGGGTCCGGCTCGCCTACCTCGTCAACCTCAGGTCGGGGCTGTGCCCGGAGGACTGCACGTACTGCTCGCAGCGGCTCGGTGCGCCGTCCGACATCCTGCGGTACACGTGGCTGCGGCCCACGGAGGCGCTCGACGCCGCACGCGCCGGGGTGGACGGGGGCGCGGCGCGCGTGTGCCTCGTCGCGAGCGGGCGGGGCCCGACGGACCGCGACGTCGCCCGTGTCGCGGGGATCGTGTCCGGGATCGTCGCCGAGCACCCGGGCCTGGAGGTGTGCGCGTGCCTCGGGCTGCTGTCCGACGGCCAGGCCGAGCGTCTGCGCGACGCGGGCGCCCACGCGTACAACCACAACCTCAACACGTCCGAGGAGGCGTACGCGGAGCTGTGCACGACCCACGGCTTCGACGACCGCGTGGCGACGGTCCGCCGCGTGCAGGGCGCCGGCCTCTCGGCGTGCTCGGGGCTGATCGCGGGGGCGGGGGAGAGCGACGCACAGCTGGTCGACGCGCTGCTCGCGCTGCGCGCGCTGGAGCCGGACTCCGTGCCCGTGAACTTCCTCGTGCCGTTCGACGGGACGCCGCTCGCCGGACGGTGGGACCTCACGCCGCAGCACTGCCTGCGGGTCCTCGCCGCGGCGCGCTTCGCCCTGCCCGCCGCCGAGCTGCGCCTCGCGGCGGGTCGCGAGGTCCACCTGCGGACGCTCCAGCCGCTCGCCCTGCACGTCGTGAGCTCGCTGTTCCTCGGCGACTACCTCACGAGCGAGGGGCAGGACGCGTCGGCGGACCGCGCGATGATCGCCGACGCGGGGTTCGAGGTCGACGCCGTGGGCGCGCCCTCCGGTGGGCGGTCCGGCCGGGTCGCGGTGCGCCGTCGCGGTGCGGGCACCGCGGAGGCGCCGAACGCCTGACCTGCCCGGGCCCGTGCACGACGGCGCCCCGCCGCCCGGTGCGCCGGACGGTCCGGTCGTACCGTGGTCGGGTGACGGTGCCGCAGCGCGTGCTCGTGGTCGCGATCCTCGCCTCGTTCGTGTCGTTCCTCGACGGGTCGGTGGTGAACGTGGCGCTGCCCGCCATCTCCGACGAGCTGACGACCGGCCCGGTGACGGGACTCGCGCTGCAGCAGTGGGTCGTCGACGCGTACATGATCACGCTCGGCGCGCTCATCCTGCTCGCGGGGTCGTTGTCCGACGTGCACGGGCGACGCCGCGTCCTCGCCGTGGGCCTCGTCGGGTTCGCCGTCACGTCCGTCGCGTGCGCGGTCGCGCCCGACGGCCTGTTCCTCGTGGTCGCGCGCGGCCTGCAGGGTGTCGCGGGGGCGCTGCTCGTGCCGAGCTCGCTCGCCATGATCATCTCGACGTTCGACGGCGCGCGGCAGGCCCGCGCGATCGGCGCCTGGACGGCATGGACGAGCACGGCGTCGATCGTCGGGCCGCTGCTCGGCGGGGTGCTCGTCGACGCGATCTCGTGGCGCTGGGTGTTCTGGATCAACGTGCTGCCGGTCGCGTGGACGCTGTGGCTTCTGCGCGGGATCCCGCGGTCGGCCGCGGAGGAGGAGGGGTCGGCGTCGGGACGCAGGATCGACGTGCTCGGGGCGACGCTCGCCGCGGTCGGGCTCGCGGGGACCGTGTTCGCGCTCATCGAGCAGGGCCGGTTCGGCTGGGCGAGCCCGGTCGTGTGGGTGCCCGCGGCCGTCGGTGCGGCGTGCCTCGTCGGGTTCGTCGCGTGGGAGCGCCGCGCCCCGGACCCCATGCTCCCGCCGCGCCTGTTCAGGATCCGCAACTTCGCGTGGGGCAACCTGGCGACCGCGGCGATCTACGGCGCGCTCTACTTCGGCGGGTTCGTCGTCACGCTGTTCCTCCAGCAGGTCGGCGGGTACAGCGCGACCGCGGCCGGGCTCGCGCAGATCCCCGTCACGCTGCTGCTCATCGGGCTCTCGACCCGGTTCGGGGCGCTCGCGGGCCGGTTCGGTCCGCGGCTGTTCATGACGGTCGGTCCGCTCGTCGGGGGCGCCGGCTACCTCCTGCTGCTCACGACCACCGAGGAGGCGGCCTACCTCACCCAGGTCCTGCCGGGCCTGGCGCTGTTCGGTCTCGGGCTGGCGATGACGGTGGCGCCGCTGACGTCGGCGATCCTCGGCTCGATCCCCGCCGCGGACGCCGGGATCGGCTCGGCGGTGAACAACGCGGTGTCGCGGGTCGCGGGGCTGGTCGTCATCGCGCTCGCCGGGGTGATCGTCGGCGGGGCGCTCGACCTCGACGGCTTCCACCGGTCTCTCGTGGTGACGGCGGCGCTCCTCGTGCTCGGGGGCGTGCTGAGCTGGGTGGGCATCCGCGACGAGCACGTCCGCTCGACGGTTCCCCGCTGACCCGCGTCAGCACCGCCGCGCGAGGACCGGACCGTGCCCGGTGTCAGGTGACCACCTGGAGCGCGCGGGTGGACGTGTTGAGCCGCCGGGCGCCGTCGGGCACGTCCGGGGGGAACGCGACGACGATGTCCTCGATGCGCACCCCGAACCGGCCGGGCAGGTAGATGCCCGGCTCGACGGAGAAGCACATGCCGGGTTCGAGCGGGCGGTCCTCGCCCTCGACCAGGTAGGGCGGTTCGTGGGTCGTGGTGCCGATGCCGTGGCCGGTGCGGTGCACGAAGCGCTCGCCGTAGCCCGCGTCCTCGATCACGGCGCGCGCCGCACGGTCGACGTCCTGGCAGGTCGCCCCGGGGCGGACGGCGTCCACCCCGGCCTGCTGCGCGGCGCGGACCACCTCGTACACCTCCCGCTGCACGGCGAGCGCGTCCTCGTCGGTGCCGCCGTCGACGAGCACGGTGCGGCTCGTGTCCGACCCGTAGCCGGCGCGCAGGCCGCCGAAGTCCAGCACGACGAGGTCGCCGCGCTCGATGACGCGCTGCCCGGCCTCGTGGTGCGGGTCGGCGCCGTTCGGGCCCGAGCACACGAGCGTGAAGTCGACCTGCTCGTGCCCGTGCGCGCGCAGGAAGCGGTCCAGGTCGGCCGCGACGTCGGCCTCCCGGCGGCCTGCGAACGGCACGCGGAGCACGTCGGCGAACGCGGCGTCGGCGGCGGCGCCGGCCGCGGCGAGCCGGTCGACCTCCTCCGCGTCCTTCACGGCGCGCAGCGTGGGGACGGCGTCGGTGAACGCGACGAACGACGCCACGGGCAGCGCACGCTGGAGGCCGAGCACGTGCAGCGCCCAGGTCGCGTCCGACACCGCCCAGGTGCCGCCCGCCGCGAGGACGCGGGCCGTCGTCGCGTGCTCGTCCTCGCCGTCGCGCCACGTCACGACGTCGAGCCCGGCGGCACCGGGCGCGTGCGCGAGGTCGCCCGCCTCCAGCAGCGGCGCGACGACGCGCGGCGGGCCCGCCGGATCGCCCGCCGCGGGCAGGACGAGGAGGGTGAGTCGCTCGGTGGTCGGCGGGGCGTGGCCCGTGAAGTACGCGAGGTCGGGCCCGGGGGAGACGAGGAGGCCCGCGAGCCCGGCGTCGCGCGCGCGGGCGGCGGCGCGCTCCCGGCGGGCGGCGTAGACCTCCGGCCCGAACGCGGCCCCCGGGCGTGCGTCGTCGCTGCTCATGACGCCAGCCTCCCACCGGTCGGGCGGGAGCTCGACCGGAGCCGCGCACGGGTTCGTGCAGAGCCGCCGGGCGGCGACCTCCGGACGACCCGGCCGTGGCAGGGTGGACGCATGACCGACGTGCGCAACCTCCTCGCCGCGCTCGACGCGTTCGACGCGCACTGGCAGCCGCACCGCGTCGCCAGCCCGAACGACCACGACGTCAAGGTCGTCAAGGTGCTCGGCGAGTTCGTCTGGCACACCCACCCGGACACCGACGAGCTGTTCCTCGTGCTCGACGGCGCGCTGACGATCGGGCTGCGGGAGGGCGGCGCCGAGCGGGAGGTCGTCCTCGGGCCGCACGACCTGTTCGTCGTGCCGCGCGGCGTCGAGCACCGCCCGCGGGCGGACGTCGAGACGTCGGCGGTGATCGTCGAGCGCCAGGGCACGGTGAACACCGGCGACGCGGGCGGGGCGATGACGTCCGCCCTGCGCGAGCTGCCCGGCTGAGCGCCGCCGCGGGTCAGACCCGGACGACGACCTTCCCGCGGACGTGGCCGGTCTGGCTCGCGCGGTGCGCGTCCGCGGCGTCGGCGAGGTCGAACACCTCGGCGACGTGCGGTGTCACCTCGCCGGCGTCCCCGAGCCGGGCGAGCTCGGCGAGGTCCGCCGCGTCGGGCCGCACCCACACGTAGTGCCCGCCGAGCTCGTCGCGGGCCCGCGCGTCCGTGATCGAGGCGACCGTGCCGCCGTCGCGCAGGACGTCGGGCACGGAGTCGAGCGCGTCGCCGCCCACGTAGTCGAGGACGACGTCGACGCCCTCCGGCGCGAGAGCCCGGACCCGGCCCGCGAGCCCGTCGCCGTACGTGACCGGCTCGGCGCCGAGCGTCCGCAGGAAGTCGTGGTTGGGCTCCGAGGCCGTGCCGATCACGCGCGCACCGAGCGCCCGCGCGATCTGCACGGCGAACGACCCCACGCCGCCCGCGGCGGCGTGCACGAGGACCGTGTGCCCGGGCCGCACGCCCGCGCGGCGGATCGTCTGGTACGCGGTCAGCCCGGCGAGGGGCACGGCCGCCGCCTCCTCGAACGACCACGCGGCGGGCTTGCGCGCGAGGGTGCGCACGGGTGCGGCGACGAGCTCGGCGAACGTGCCGCCCGCGACCTCGCCGCCCACGACGTCCTTGCGGACGTAGCCGAACACCTCGTCGCCCACCTGCAGCTCCGGTGTGTCCAGCCCGACCCGCTCGACGACGCCCGCGACGTCCCACCCGGGCACCACCGGGAAGACGGCGTCGAGGAGCGGGTCGAGGTAGCCCTCACGGACCTTCCAGTCGACCGGGTTGACGCTCGCGGCGCGCACGCGCACGAGCACGGAGTCGGGCCCGACCTTGGGCGTCGGGAGCTCGGTGAGCTCGAGGACCTCGGGGCCGCCGTAGCGGGAGTACGTGATGGCTCGCATACTCCGCGCCAACGGTCCGGCCCCGCGGACGATTCCCGACCGGGTCAGCCGCCGAGCGCGCCCGGGTCCATGTGGAGCACCTCCCACTGGTGCCCGTCCGGGTCCGCGAAGCTGCGCGAGTACATGAACCCGCCCTCCTCCTGCGGGTCCTTCACGGGCGTCGCGCCCGCGGCGAATGCGGCGTCCGCGAGCCGGTCGACCTCCGCGCGGCTGTCCACGCTCAGCGCGTTGATGACCTCGGTGGTGACCGTCGCGTCGGCGATCGCCTTGTTCGTGAACTGGGTGGCGAACTCCTCGCTGAGGAGCATCACGTAGATCGCGTCGCTCACCACGATCGACGACGCGTTCTCGTCGGTGAACTCCTCGTTCACCGCGTAGCCGAGCGCGGTGTAGAACGCCTTCGACGCGTCGAGGTCCTTCACGGGCAGGTTGACGAAGATCTGGGTGCTCATGGCTCTCCTCGGGTCGTCGGGCGTCGTCGGTCACGCCCGGAGGGTCTGTGCCGGGGTAGACGTGCCCGGGGGCGCGAACTCATCGCCGCAGGTCGGCGGAGTCCGGGGCTATCCGTGGCGCGCGCCAGGCCGCTAGCCTGCCGGTGCGGGGTCGTCGACCCGGGGGTTGGTCGCGGTCCGAGGAAGGACGGGCGCGCTGGTGGACGAGCCGGTGGGCAGGCGGGACGAGCTGGGGCGGCTGGCGGCGCTCGTCGACGCCGCACGCGCCGGCGTGGGTGGCGCCGTCGTCGTGCGCGGCGAGCCCGGCATCGGCAAGACGACGCTGCTCGCCGCCGCGACGCGCGACCTGCCCGGCACCCGCGTGGTGCGGGCGGACGGCTTCGAGGCCGAGTCGGCGGTCGCGTACGCCGCCCTGCACCGCCTCGTCGCCCCGTGGCACGACGCGCTCGGGGCCCTGCCCGCGCCCCATCGTGCCGCGCTGCGCACGGTCCTCGGCCTGGAGGACGGCCGGGCACCCCAACGCCTCGCCGTCGGGCTCGGACTGCTCGAGCTGCTCGCGGCCGTCGCGCGGGACGCCCCGCTCGTCGTGGTCGTCGACGATCTGCACTGGGTCGACGCGGAGTCGGCCGAGGTGGTCGCGTTCGCCGCGCGGCGCCTCGGTGCCGAGCCCGTGGCGCTCCTCCTCGCGTGCCGCGACGAGCCCCGTCTCGACGCGCTCACCGCCGGGATCGAGACCCTCGTGCTCGGCGGTCTCGACGCGGTGTCGGCCGCACGCCTGCTCACCGCGCGGGCGCGGGACGGCGTCGACCCCCTCGTGGTCGCGCGCGTCGTGCGGGCGACCGGGGGACACCCGCTCGCGCTCGTCGACCTCGCGCACGACCTCACCGCGCGCGAGCTCCACGACTCGGGCGTGGGGGAGGACCCGGTACCGGTGGGACGGCACCTCGGGGAGCACTACCTCGACCGGGTGCGGGGCGCCGACCCCGCCGTACGCACCTGGCTCCTCGTCGCGGCGGCGGACACGACCGGCGACCTCGCCGTCGTGGCGCGCGCGTGCGACGCGCTCGGCGTCGACCACGCCGCGGCGGAGACCGCGGAGGACCTCGGGCTCGTGCAGCTCGGGACGACGGCGCGCTTCCGGCACCCGCTCGTGCGCGCGGCCGCCTACGGCGCCGCCGCGGGGCGTGACCGACGGCGCGTGCACGCCGCCCTCGCGCGCGCCACCGAGGACTCGTCGCCGGAGCGGGCCGCGTGGCACCTGTCGCGGGCGACCGTCGGCGTCGACCCCGCGGTCGCGTCCCGCCTCGAGTCCGTGGCCGACGCCGCGGGCTCGCGGGGCGGGTTCGTGTCGCGGGCGCGCGTGCTGGGCCGCGCCGCGGAGCTCACGCCGCCCGGAGCGGACCGGGACCGGCGGCGGGTCGCGGCGGCCGAGGCGGCGGTCGCCGCCGGGGCGGCGCAGATCGCCGCGTCCCTCCTCGACGACCTGCGGCGCGACCATCAGGTCGGCACGGGTGGAGACGGGGCGGCGGACACCGAGGACGGCCTCGCACCCGAGGTGCGTGCCCGGGCTCTCGCCGTGCGCGTGGCGCTGGGCCTGTTCACGGGCGACGCCGCCGTCGTGACGCGGGCGACCGCCCACATGCTCGCCGTGGCCGACCTGTTCCACGGGGTCGACCCGGCGCGCGAGCAGGAGGCCCTGGTCCGCGCGTTCGAGCACGCCACCGTCGCCGACCGGGGGCTGCGCGGCACGACGCTGCCGGCCCTGGGCGCCCGGCTCGCCGCCGGCGCGCACGCCCGTCCCGGGCCCACGGCGGACGTGCTGCGCGCGCTCGCGGCTCTCGTGCTGCGGGACCGCGTGGACGCCGTGGCGGCGCTGCGGGACGGTCGGCGCTCGCTCGACGCGCTCGACGGTCCGGGCGTCCTCGCCCACGCGACCGCCGGGGTCGCGATCGCCACGGCCCTGTGGGACCTGCCGGGGCGCGACGCGTGGCTGCGCCGCGTCCTGGCGGCGGCCCGCGAGGCGGGGTCCGTGCAGATGCTCGACACCGGCCACTGGATGGCGTCGCTCGCCGAGCTCACGGGCGGCACGCCGCGCCGTGCCGCGCAGCACCTGGAGCAGGTGCGCGAGCTGCGCCGGTCCATCGGGTACGACGGCGAGCACGTCGTCAACCTCGCCTACCTCGCGTGGGTCGACGCGCCCCGCGAGCAGGTGCTCGCCGGGGCGGCGGCCGCCCGGGAGGCCGGGTTCGGCGGCGTCGAGACGGCGGCCGTCGGTGCGCTCGCGATCCACGACCTCGCGGAGGGCCGGTACCGCGACGCCTACGCGACCCTCGCCCCGCTCGTCGACGACCCGTTCCTCCAGGTCACGCCGTTGCAGGTCCCGGACCTCGTCGAGGCGGCGGTACGGTCCGGGCGCCCGGAGGAGGCGGCCCCGCACGTCGACCGGCTGGAGGCGGGCGCACGTGCCGACGGCTCGCCCTGGAGCGCGGGCGTCGCGCTGCGGTGCCGCGCGCTGCTGCTCGACGGCGACGCCGCGGCCGACGCGTTCGCGCAGGCGGCGCGCACGCTCGACGGTGTCGGCGCGGTGGTCGACGCCGCCCGGTCGCGTCTCCTGCACGGTGAGCTCCTGCGCCGCCGCCGGCGCCGGTCGTCGGCCCGGGACCTGCTGGGCGCGGCGGAGGAGGCGTTCACGACGGCGGGGGCGTCGGCGTTCGCTCGACGCGCGCGGGCCGAGATCACCGCGACCGGTCTGGACCCCGCGGAGCGCCGCAGCCCCCGCACGTCGCCGCTCACCGCCCGCGAGGAGGCCGTCGCGCGGCTCGCCGCCGACGGCGGCACCAACGCCGAGATCGGCGCGACGCTCTTCATCAGCGCCAACACGGTCGACTACCACCTGCGCAAGGTCTTCCAGAAGCTCGGTGTCTCCTCGCGCCGCCAGCTCCGGGAACGGCTCGGCGGTGCCGTCGCCTGACCCTCCGGCGCGCCGCACGGACCCGACGCACTACGCGCCGCGCGTGGTCCGGCCCACGCGTCGCGGCGGGACGCTCGGGAGGTCCGAGCACACCGTAGGAGGGACCTGCCATGACCGACACCGAACGACCCGTGGCGCAGCCCGCGACGCCGGGAGGCGCCCGACCCGACACCGTCGTCCTCGTGCACGGCCTCTGGATGACGCCGCGCAGCTGGGAAGGATGGGTCGCGCACTACGAGGCGAAGGGCATGCGCGTCCTGACCCCGGGGTACCCCGGCTTCGAGATCGAGGTCGAGGCGCTGCGGGAGAACCCGCAGGTCATCGCCGAGCTCACCGTCCCCGAGACCGTCGACCACCTCGCCGGCGTGATCGAGGCGCTCGACGCCCCGCCGATCATCATGGGCCACTCGTTCGGCGGGACCCTCACCCAGCTCCTGCTCGGCCGCGGCCTCGGCGCCGCGGGGGTCGTCGTCGACTCCGCGCCCCCCGAGGGCGTGCGCGTCACGCCGCCGTCGCAGGCACGCTCCCTCTTCCCCGCGCTGCGCAACCCCGCGAACCGGCACCGCGCCGTCGGCTTCACGCCCGAGGAGTTCCACTACGCGTTCACCAACACGCTCTCGGCGGAGGAGTCCCTCGCCGTCTGGGAGCGGTACGCCATCCCCGCCCCGGGGGCGTGGGTGTGGGACTACGGGCTCATCGCGAACTTCAAGCCGGGCCACCAGGAGACGTGGGTCGACTTCTCGGTCGACCGTGCGCCCCTGCTGTTCGTCGCGGGCGAGAAGGACCACATCATGCCCCCCTCGGTGAACCGCTCCAACGCGAAGCACTGGGAGAAGTCGCCCGCGCTCACGGAGTACGTCGAGCTCGAGGGCCGCGACCACTGGACGTGCGCGGCGCCCGGGTGGGAGGCCGTCGCCGACCTCGCGCTCGACTGGGCCCTCGAGCACGCCCGCACCCCGGCCGCGACAGACTGACGCGTGCGGGCGGCGGCCACCGCGAGCCGCCGCCCGCACCCGGTCAGACGAGCACGTCGCCGTCGCGCGCGACGACCCGCCCGCCCGCCACCACCAGCGCGCGGCGCGGGGCCCGCACGACCGCGTCGGGGACGTTCTCGGCGTCGACGAGCACCACGTCCGCCGGGGCGCCCACGACGAGGTCGTGCACGTCGCGGCCCACGAACCGCGCGGCGTCGGACGTCGCGACGCGCGCCGCGGTGACGAGCTCGTCGTCGTGCCGGAACCGCGACAGGCGCGCGAGCTGGGTGGTGAGGGCGAGCAGGTCGCCCGTGCCGTACGGCGACCACAGGTCGCGGATCCCGTCCGTCCCGAGCCCGACGGCGACCCCCGCGCCCCGCAGGTCGTGCAGCGGGAGGGGCGCGGCGCCGAGGGGCGCGACCGTCGTCATGGTGATGCCCGCCTCGCCCATCGCGGCGACGAGGTCGGCCCGGCGCGACGCCGGGAGCTCCCCGACGGCGAAGCCGTGCGCCACGTTGACCCTGCCCTGGAGCCCGGACCGCAGCGTGCGCTCGACCAGGAGCTCGACCTGGAACGCCCCGAGCTCGCCGCCGTCGTGCAGGTGCACGTCGATGCCCACGTCCCGGCGCTCCGCGATCGCGAAGAGCCCGTCGAGCTGGCCCACGGGGTCGCGGTCGATCGACGCCGGGTCGAGCCCGCCCACGTGCTCCGCGCCCGCCGCGGCCGCCGCGTCGAGCAGGTCGAGCACGCCGGGCCGCCGCAGCACGCCGTCCTGGGGGAACGCGACGACCTCCGCGTGCACGGCGCCGTCGAGCGCGGAGAGCGCCTCGCGCACCACCTCGACGCCGCGCAGCCCCACCCCGAGGTCCACGTCGACGTGGGTGCGGACCGCCGTCGTGCCGTGGCGCACGAACTCCCGCAGCACCGCCAGCGTGACCTCGACGCCCGGGATGCCGAGCTCGTCACGGTGCGCACGCTCGTGCGCGATCCGACCCTGCGTCGTCGGCTCGCCGCGGTAGCTCACCCACGACCGGCCCCACCACGACTTGTCCGAGAGAGTGCGGTTCACGCTACTGTCTGCTGCATGGACGTTGTGATCTACACCAGGCAGTCGATGGACCGAGCTGGCGACGAGCTGGCGGTGACCCGTCAGGAGGACGAGTGCCGACGCTTCGCGCAAGATCGCGAGTGGACCGTTGCGGAGGTCTACACGGACAACGACGTGTCCGCGACGAAGGGCAAGACCCGACCCGGGTTCGAAGCCGTCATCAAGGACGGTCGTCCCGTAGTCGTCTGGCACCAGGACCGACTGCTGCGAGTGACCAGAGACCTGGAGAGGGTGCTAGACGCCCGTCTGACGGTCCACACGGTCACGGCTGGCTCTCTGGACCTGGCGACGCCTACGGGGCGCGCTGTGGCCCGCACAGTGACGGCCTGGAGCACGTACGAGGGTGAGCAGAAGGCGGAGCGCCAGAAGGCCGCTCTGCGCCAGCGTGCAGCCTCCGGGAAGCACTTCTGGGCACACCGTCCGTTCGGCTTCGAGAAGGACGGCACGCACCGCGAGGACGAAGCTCAGGCAGTCCGGGAGGCGTACCAGGCTGTCCTGGCGGGCAAGACCCTTGCGTCCATCGCGCGGGACTTCAACGACGCCGGTCTGTTGACCTCTGGCAACGGAGAGCTGGGCGGCAAGCTCTGGCGTGGTGTGCGCGTCCGAAGCTTCCTGCTGTCCGCCCGTAACGCAGGGCTGCGGGAGTACCGGCAAGAGGTCGTCGGCAAGGGAGCGTGGGAGCCCATCGTGGACGAGGGCACCTACTACGCAGCCGTGGCCGTGCTCAAGGATGAGTCGCGCGGCAAGGGCGGGTCGCCACGGCGGAACCTGCTCACGGGTCTGGTCAAGTGCGGCAAGTGCGGGCGAACGATGGTGGCCTGCTCCACCGGCACGTCCCCGAACCGGTACAAGGGCTATCGGTGCCCCACGTCCCACCTGACGGTTCGTGCCGAAGCTCTGGAGCGGATCGTTCTGGGCAAAGCCATGCGGCTCTACATGTCCACGGATGCGAGCTTCCTGGAGCCGGAGCGTGAGGCCGTGGACACGTCGGGACTGGAGCAGGAGGCCAAGACCCTTCGCCAGCGTCTGGACGACCTGGCTACGGCCTTCGCAGAGGGCCACGTGACGCTCTCTCAGCTCACGACTGCTACTCAGGCCCTCAACACCAAGCTTGAGGCGGTCCAGGAGGCTCTGGGAGCCGCAGAGGCACCACGCAGGTTTGGTGTCCCCGTCTCCCAGATCATGGCCAACTTCCGGGGTGAGGACGCAGACGCGAAGCGTGCAGCTCTGGCGTACTTCGAGGTCGTGGTTCAGCCCGTGCCCCGTGGGGCCAAGAGGGACGAGGACTCCGTGAGCGTCACCCTCGCTGACAACACGACGGGTTAAACCTAGGAGGGATGGCGTGGTGTGGCTGGAGGATGCCCGGACCCCGTGTGAGTATCAGTCCAGCGAAGCGAACACTTGTCGGACCACCGGCCTTCTGGCATCGGTCACGGCAGCACTGCTCAACTAACAAGACGGCACCACGTTGTGGTGGAGCCTCTGTCCCGCTCCCATCCAGGAGCGCCGTGGGAGCAGAGCGCTGGACGATCCCGAGAGACAACGGGTGAGGAACGCGCCGAGTCACAGACGCGAGACAGAGGAAAGTGCCCGCGCTAGGTCCGGCAGAGAATGTCGGCTCGACCGCACCTGTTCAGCGATTCGGACAGTGGCCCAGCAAGACCGGGAACACGCGATACCAAGTCAGGTGGTTCTAGGGTGCGAGACCCTGGGGCTTAGACCGATGAGTCTTAGCCAGGTTGCTGGAGGCCGGATAAGAACGGCTAGGGCGACCTGTGCTTACCCGAGTGAGGGAAGAGCGTAAGAACACTAGATACGGGAAGAGGACCACCATCTGGTAGCCCTCTTCCCTAGCGAACACTCATTCGGTTGTGGCTACAACATATCACTTCAACATCAAGAACTCGACGCTCCCGGAACCGCATGGAAGGATGCCAGCGTGAAGAACACCCTGAAGCCTCTGGTCCTCGCTGGAGCTGCTGTGCTGGCACTCACGCTGTCCGGATGCTCCACCCCAAGCGAGTACGCAGACGTACCGTGCACGGACCTCTACGACGAGTGGGCAGCGTCAGCCGAGTACCAGATGAACACCGTTCGTCCCGAGGGCAGCGACGACTGGGACGCCATGCTGGAAGAGATGGACGACCGCTGCCCCATCGAGCGGAGCGACGCATCGGACCTCCTGGTGGACATCACGATGGAGGGCTACAGGGCCGACAACGAACCCGAGACCGTGGCTACCCCGGAGCCTGTCGAAGAGTCGGTGGACTGTGCCGCGTGGCTGGAAGAGCTGAAGGCGGAGTGGACGAGCAAGTACGCCGTGAACCCCGAGACCAACCAGTACGGGCACGCGGACGGAACTCCCTTCACCACGAACGAGGAATACGCACAGCTCCAGGAGGACATTGGGGCCAATGGTGACCTCATGGCCGAGGGCTGCTACGTCGAAGCCAGCGCCTGGGGCGAGTTCGTCATGAGCGGCTTCTAGAGCATCAACCATCCAAGGAAGGCCCTGGCTTCGGTCGGGGCCTTTCGCATGTCCGATTTAGGGTGTTGACGTTCTCCGCATGGTGAGTGTGTAAGCGAACGCACACCATCTGAAGGCGGACGACATGGCAACACGAGACCTCATCAAGCGGAAGTTCGGCACCCTGTGGGTGATCGGTAGGGCAGACGCCAGGAACAGGCACGCCCACTGGAAGTGCTGGTGCTTCACGTGCAAGCGGACGGTCATCGTCGCCAGCCAGAACCTCCTGTCCGGCAACACGAAGACGTGCGGTGACAGGAGCGTTCACCCGCGCACCGCAGCACCCAGCTACCCCGGAGTTCACAGGGCCGTGGCGAAGCGCTGGGGCAGCTCTTCCGAGTGGTTCTGCGAGTGCGGTTCGCAGGCTCAGACCTGGAGCTACAAGGGCAACGACCCCGACGAACTGCTCACCCCCGGTGGGTACCGCTTCACGGCGTCTACGGACTTCCGGTTCTGGGAGCCGCTGTGCATCGCCTGCCACCACGCCAAGGACGCACAGCGGAGGGCTGCACGATGACCCCTCTGAAGGCTCTGCTCACTGTCTGGGGCTCTGCGGTCGTGGCTGCGCTGCTGCTGGCGGTGATCCGATGAAGACGGCGGCTCAGTGCCGTGCAGACGGCTGCAACGAGTTCATCGCTCACGCTCACGCCCGCTACTGCTGGACCCACGAGCTGCTGCGGGTGGCATCACGGATCACGCCCCGCATCGTGGGGGAGGCGTCCTGATGGAGCTGTCGAAGGAAGACCTCGAAAGGGCCGTGGTCGTCGCAGATCAGGTGGCGAGGAACGGGCGTCGGTACGACTTGAGGGACGAGCTGGAGAGCGCAGCCGTAGAAGCCATCTGGCGGGCCTCACAGACGTTCAACCCGGATAAGGGAGCCTGGAACGCCTGGAGGGACGTACACGCCCGTTCAGCGGCCAGGAACGAGCTGCAACGGCACGTAGGCCGGGGCAAGCCAGGAGGCACCGCGTGGGCCATCAAGAACGCCCGAAGCCTGGACGAGCTGAGGGAGCAGGGCAATGAGTTCTGAGTGGGCCGGGAGGACCGTCACGAACGCACGTGCCAAGTGGAAGCCCAGACTCCCGCTCCCGTGCTTCCTGTGCCCTTATCCCGTGCTTCCCGATCAGGCGTGGGTGGTTGAGCACATCGTCCCGAGAAGCATGGGCGGATCACTCACCGACCCGTCCAATCAGTGGGTGTCTCACCGTGCGTGCAGCGACAGAAGCGGGGGACGCATGACGGCGGCAAGACGGGCAGCGACAATGACGCGGATACAACAGCAGGATCAGCGACTCAGACCGTGGTGAGAGCTAAGCTCAACGCATGTCGAACGTGCGTTCTATCGGCGGGTGCACAGGTAAGCACGTAGCGCGGGGAATGTGCGGGAAGCACTACCAACGATGGGACAAGAACGGGGATGCGCTAGCGACTGTCGGCACATCACGGTGTGAGCGTCGTACGTGCAAGAGGTACGCGGGCACGAACGGGTACTGCTCCGATCACACGTGCCAGTGCGGAAGGGGAGTTGGCACCAAGTCTCGCCGGGGGATGTGCAGCACCTGCTATCGCAAGTGGTACGTGGAGCACAACGCACAACCATGCACATTGCCCGGGTGCAACAAACCCCAGGTAGGTAGGGGATGGTGTGGCACCCACTACTCCCGGTGGCGTAGGTACGGATCACCTACCCGTACGAGTGACAGGGACGAGAGCTTCACCCTCGATGTGACCGAGTGGTCCACCGTGCTGGTGTGCTCATGTGACAACCGGTTCATCGGAGTCAGCGAAGACGAACTGATCCACCGATGGCAGCGACACGTTCGACGTGATCGTGAAGCGCACATCGTCGCCTGAGTTTTGAGACGAGCTCGATAGCCTCCGCTTGCTTGCCCCTGACAATCTCTCTGTCCTCTGTGTGGGGATTGGATGCGCCTGTGAGGGCCGAACGGGGACCGCCAGGGCATATATCTAGGCATGGCGGTTCCAACGGCTCTGAGCGCGATTCCAGACGACGTGGACCTGACCACGGCCCACGCTGGGGCGAAGCTCCTGGGGATGGACCTGTTCGAGCAGGGTCTGAACGTTGCGCGCGTCCTGGAGGCTAAGGACGCAGACGGATTCCCGCTGTACCCCGAGACGGGCATTCTCATGCCGCGTCGTAGCACCAAGACGACCAGCATCTGGGCCGTGCTCCTGGGCCGGTGCCTGATGATCCCCGGGTACAAGGTCGTCACCACGGCACAGGACGGCACCCGCGCGCGCCAGCGCTTCCGTGAGGTCGCGCGCACGCTGGAGGCTACGGGCTTCGAGGGCCAGGGGCACCGCATCCGTTGGGCCAACGGAGATGAGAGCTTCGAGTTCGCCAACGGCTCCCGGCTGTGGGTCGTTGCTCCCTCCGCTGGTGCCTTCCGTGGTGAAGCTGCGGATGCGCTGCTGTTCGATGAGGCCGGCGAGTACGACCCAGCCAAGTCCGAAGACCTGATGAGTGGCGCGCTCCCGCTGCTCGACACCCGTCCCAACGGGCAAGCCATCATCGCCGGGACGCCTTCGAAGGTCCGCGCTGGTCTGCTCTGGGAGACGCTGGAGTCAGGGCGCAGCGGCAAGCCTGGAACGGGCGTCGTGGACTACTCCATCCGCGACGACGAAGACTCCCTGGACCGTGAGGTCTGGCGGCGCGTTCACCCGGGTATCGGGACGCTCACCACGCTGGCACGGCTGGAACAGCGCTTCGCGAAGATGACGCTTCCACAGTTCGAGCGCGAGTATCTGTGCCGCTTCCCGTTCGACGCGCAGACCTCAGCGCTCAACGTCGAGAAGTGGGCAGAGGGAGCTACCGACTTCGCGGAGAGGCCGGAGCGCATGGCCCTGGGCTTCGACGTGGCCCCAGGAGGCACCAGCGCTGCCCTGGTGGCCGCATGGCGCGACGAGGACGGTACGGCCTTCCTGGAGGTCGTGGCGTACCGCGACGGCTTCTCCTGGCTCCCTGGTGAGGCTGGACGTGTCGCGCGTACCTACCGCGCTCCCGTCGCGTACGACTCCATCGGGGACAACCAGATCGTGGGGGAGCAGATCGCGCGGCTTCGGCCTAGCCCTCAGATCGTGACGCACTCCATGAAGGACATGGCGGCTGCTGCTGCCCTCATCGCCAACGACGTACGGGAAGCGCGCGTTCGGCACCTTGACCAACCGGCGCTCAACAACGCAGTGGAAGGTGCGGCGTGGCGTGAGTCGGGGCACTCCCGCCTGTTCGCTCGAAAGCTGAGCACAAACGACGTTGCGCCCCTTGTCGCTGCCTCCGTGGCTCTTCGCACCTATGACGCCATGAACAGGCGGACGGGCGGAATCAGCATCGTCGGCTGAGTGCATATAGAAGGGTGTGGGATTCCTCGACCTCTTCCGGCCGAATCACGGCCTTCAGATGCCCGGCATCAGCGGCGCATCTGTTCAGAGTCCCTGGACCCCTTCGACGCTCTCGCCAAATCTCGTCATCGCTGACGTTCTCGGTGCGCCGGACCTTCCCCCGTCTCGCGCAGAGGCAATGAGTGTCCCGGCCATCGCAAAGGCGCGGCACCTCATCACCACGACGCTGGCCCGTCAGCCTCTGCGGGTGTTCCGTGGTGAGGCGGAGCTGAGCACTCAGCCCGCGTGGCTGTACCGCACCAACAGTGACACGCCTCCGCAAATGCGCATGGCCTACACGCTCGATGATCTGTTCTTCTACGGCTGGTGCCTGTGGGCCGTTCAGCGCGGAGCTGATGACCAGATCACCGACGCAGTGCGGGTCTCTCCAGACCGCTGGAGCTTCGATGAGGTTGGGCGGGTGGAGGTCGATGGAAACCCCGTCGATTCCGGCGAAGTCATCCTGATTCCGGGGCCGTTCGAAGGGATTCTGGCCGCTGCGCCTTCGGCCATCCGTGCCGCGCGCAACCTTGAGCAGACCTGGGCAGCTCGTGTGCGTAACCCCATCCCGGTGGTGGAGCTGCACATCACGGACTCGAACATCGAGTTGAGCAAGGAAGAGAAGGCGACGCTGCGGGACGAGTACGTCCAGGCACGCAAGAACCCGGACGGTGCGGTCGTCATCACCCCGGCTGAAATCGAGCTCCGGATTCACGGCGACGCCGTTACTGACCTGTTCATCCAGGGTCGAAACGCCATCGCTCTGGATGTGGCCCGAATGACGGGCATCCCCGCAACGATGCTCGACGCCTCACAGGTTCAGTCGTCGCTCACGTACAAGACCACGGAGACGGGCCGCAACGACTTCATCGACGCACTGACGAACATGTGGGCCATGCCGATTGAGGCGCAGCTCTCGATGGACAACGTGGTCCCTCGCGGCCAGCGGGTGGCATTCGACATGTCCAACCTTCTGGCCGTTCCGCAGGCCACCACCGGACCTGACATGGAGGACTGAGGAATGACCAACGAGAAGCCCAAGCCCAAGCCGCAGCAGAGGCCGAAGCCTAAGAAGGCCAAGACGGTGGCCCAGATTCTCCGTGAGAGGGGCGCGTGACCATGCAGGCATACGGAACGCTGCTTACCGCGAATGCGGACGAGCGAACGCTGACGTACCGCCTTCTGCCGTACGGCGAGGAAGGCCGGACGAACCTGGGGAAGATCACCGCCAGCAAGGGCAGTGTGACCATCCCTGAGAACGCCGGGGACGTGACGCTCAACCTCGAACACGACTTCAAGCGTCCGGTGGGCCGTGCAGTCCACATCGACGAGGACGCTGCCGGTCTCACCGCGACCTTCAAGGTTGCCGCCACCACGGCAGGCAACGACCTGCTGGCTGAGGCTGCGGACGGCCTTCGTCCCGCCGTCTCGGTGGAGCTGGACAACCCCGTCATTCGCGCTGGCCGTCTCGTGGCTGGCCTGCTCACGGGTGCCGGGGCCGTCGTCCGCCCGGCCTTCCCCTCCGCTCAGCTCGTGGCTGAGGACGCCGGGGAGCTTCCCGAGGACACCGACGACGACACCACAGACGCCCTCGCAACGGACGAGGACAACACAGAAGAGGAGGCCACCGTGGCCGAGGACAACCAGATCGTCGCCACGCAGGCGTCCGCTCCCGTGGGCCTTCGTGCGACGGCGGTCAAGGTCAACGAGAACCGCGACAAGAGCGCCAACGAGCTGTTCGCCGCGCTCGCGAACGCGCACGCGACGGGTGACCGGCAGATGCTCGCTGCGCTGGACCAGACGGTCCAGGCGGACGCCATCTCCGCTCAGCAGCCGCAGTGGGCCGGGGAAATCTGGAACAGCCGTACGCACCGCCAGAAGTTCGTCCCGCTGTTCAACCGGCAGGCGCTCACCGGCCTGAAGATCACTGGCTGGAAGTTCGCCGCTCGCACCGGCACGCCGCCTCAGCCGCCCGCGACTCCGACCGTCGCTAGCTACTCGGGCTTCCCGGCTGAGCCGAACTCGACTGAGGTCAAGACGGAGGCCGTCACGATCAATGCGCAGCGTCTGGCGGGTGCTAACGCTGTGGATCGTGCCTTCGTGGACTTCTCCACGCCGGAGTTCTGGGCCGGGTACTACCGAGAGGCCGCGAACGACCTGAGCCGTAAGCAGGACGCGTCTGCCCTCGCGCACATGCTGACCTCTGCGAACTACACGGAGGTTGAGGGTGGCACGGTCCCGACCGGCGTTCCCATCGCGCTGGCCTACACCGTCGATGGCGTCCTGGCGATTCAGGACATTGCTACTCCGGACTTCGCCATCGTCGGTGTGGACCTCTACCGGGAGCTGGCGCTTACCCGCCACCAGGACGCCGTTGCGTACCTGTCGGTGGCTGTGGGCCTGGACCCCTCTGAGGGCGCGCTGAACAACTTCAAGATCGTTCCTTCGGCTGACCCGGCGCTTGCCGGGAAGGTGCTGGTGGGTGCCTCTGAGGCGCACCAGTGGTACGGCGAGAAGACCGTTCGCGTGGACACGGTGAACATCGCGACGGGTGGCGTCGAGACGGGCGTCTTCTCCTACCACGCGGTCAACACCGGTAGCGCGGACGCCTTCGCTCTGGTGGCTGAGGGCGCGTGACCTTCCGCTGCCCCTCTGCGATTCCGCCCGGAGGGGCAGCGGTCCACCACACACTGCGAAGGGAGACGAAGTCGTGAGCTGGCTCAACCTGAACGACCCGGAGGACCAAGCACTTGTCGCCACCCTGTGGTCCGATGCACCGCTCGATCAGGCGACGCTCACCACGCTTCTCGCAACTTCCTTCGCGCAGTGCGCAGCCTTCGTGGGCTTCGAGGTCATCCCCGAGGGCACCGACCAGCAGCGCTTCAAGCTCGCGCAGGTGTTGCAGGCGCGCGCACTGCACCGCTCCAGCATCGCCGGGGGCAACAACCAGATTGGGGCTGAGTTCCCGGTAACGGTGTTCCCGATGGACTGGACCGTGAAGAACCTTCTGCGGCCCAAGACAGTCCCGGTGGTGCTCTGATGGCCAACGTCCGGCTGTGGCTCATGGACCAGCTACGCGCGTCTCTCGGTACCTCGTGGCTGCTCATGCCGTACGACCAGGAGTTCACGCCGTCCCGTAAGACGGTGATGTTCTTCCGCTCTTCCGTCGTCCCGTCCCCGGACGCTCCTGGCTCCGGCTACCTGGATAACCGGGTGACGCTCTATGTCGCTACCTCCAACCAGGTTGGCCCGAAGGCGCTGGACGCCCTGGACGTGGCCCTGGACGAAGTGATCGTTGCCCTTCACGGCGTACACAACGCCGTCTTCGTCTCGGCTACCTACCAGGTGCTGAACGAGAAGGTGCCCGTCTTCATGGTCCAGGCGGAAGTCGTCTCCAACATCAAGCCCACTACGTCCTGAAAGGACAGAACCAATGGCAACCATCGAGGTCGCTCCTATCGTCCTGACGGACGTGTCGCTTCTCATCCCCACTGACGACTACGCCAAGAACGTGTCGTCCGTGACTCTCACCCCGACCAGCTCCACTGTTACGTGGAACGGTCTGGGCAAGAACAGCTACACGGGTGCGTCCATCGCAACGTGGGTCGTGACCATCGAGTACGCGCAGGACTGGGAGACGGCCAACAGCCTGTCTCAGTACCTGTTCGCGAACGAGGGCGAGAAGATCGAAATGACCTTCAAGCCTCAGTCGGGTAGCGGGCCGTCCTTCACGGTGGAGGTCACCATTGTTCCCGGCGCTATCGGTGGTGCGGTGAACGCCGTGGCTACCGCGTCGGTGACGCTGCCCTGCTCTGCGAAGCCCGTTCTGGTCCCGGCTGAGTGAGC
This sequence comes from Cellulosimicrobium marinum, assembly GCF_020551945.1. Lineage (GTDB taxonomy): Bacteria > Actinomycetota > Actinomycetes > Actinomycetales > Cellulomonadaceae > Cellulosimicrobium > Cellulosimicrobium marinum. The sequence goes on from NZ_JAJBZH010000001.1 coordinate 482,170, forward strand.
GATGCCGTCGAAGCTGCGGCTTCGTGACTGGGATCAGCTCTACCAGCGCGCAGCCAAGATGGAGGGTGCGGACGCTCGCATTCGTGCGGCTCTGAGCGCTCACGTGCCCTCCATCGCTGGCCGCGTGTGGACGAACTCAACGGTGATGAAGTACGCGCAGTCACCGATGGACCGTGCAGCCCTTGCGGGTACTCGGGTTCGGTCATCGGCACGCAGTACCACCCTCAGTGGTGCCACGGCACCGACCATCCGGGTTCCGGCCTACGCGGTTGAGTTCGGAGACAGCAACCACACCAAGCAGACCTACTCCCGGCGCTCCCGTCGGGGTGGGACGCACCGGGTGACGCGCAACACGCAGGCACAGCTTCCGGCCCGAAACGCCAAGGGGCGAGTGGTCTACCGGTACGGCAAGGAAGCGGTGAAGCGCCTGATGAGTGCGTACGGGCAGACCGTCGTCCGCACTCTCCACGAACTCTTGGAAGGGAAGTGACCCCGTGGCAGACATCAAGCTTGGCATCGTCGTAGACACCGACACGAGGGCCACCCGGCAGGAGTTCTCCGCGCTGCGCCGCGAGATCAAGCGCGAGGCGGACGGGATGGCGGGCGACTGGGAGGGTGCCTCCCAGAAGGTCGAGGACGCGCTCCGCGAGGCGGGCGCGCGGGACGACCTGCTCGACGCGGCCCGCCGCATCGGGCGCGACGGCCCCACCGAGATCGAGAAGGTGCAGAAGGCCCTTCGCGACGTGGACGACACGGCCCGCACGACGGCGGACGCCGTGGACGACGCCGCGCGCGACATCTCGCAGTCCGTCGAGGACAACGCGATCACCGCCGATGACGTGTTCGGGGCGGAGGTCAAGGCGGAGATCCTGTCCAACGCCGCCGAGTCGGGCGCGGAGATCGCTCGCGGGCTCAAGGATGGCTTCGACTCCGAGGACATGGAGACCATCGTGGACGGCATCACGGACACGATGGTGTCTGTGGGTGCGGTCGGTGGCCCGGTCGGCGTGGCCGCAGGGCTCGCGGCAGCGTCGGTCACCCAGATGTTCGCCGGTCCGCTCATCGAGGGCGCGCAGCAGCGCGCGGAGGAGTTCCAGTCCACGTTCACCGACGCCTTCCAGAACATCGCGACGGCGGGCGCAGAGATGGGCCGCGAACTCGCGATCACCTCCGTGGCGGGGGAGTTCGCGGAGGACACGCAGAAGATGGCCGACGCTACTCGCGTCGCCAACTCCCTCGGGGTGGAGCGTGGCGTGGTGCTCCGGGCGATGGCGGGGGACCAGCGGGCGCTCACGGAGGTGACGCAGGCGCACACCGCCGCGACCGAGGAGGCCGTGGCGGTGTGGGACCGCGAGGCGCAGCAGATCCAGGACAACGGGCTGGCGACAGAAGCAACCGCCGCCGCCGCCGACGAGTGGCGCGAGAAGTCGCGCGGGCTGGGGGACGCCATCGCGAACGTGACGTCCTCCTACGAGACCAACACGGACGCGCTCAACGCCGCGACCGATGCGGCCTCCGCGAAGGCGGAGGTGGACGCCATCGCGAACCGGCGCATCGCGGACCAGGCGCAGGCCCTCGCGGACTCCACGGGCAAGGCGAAGGACTTCGAGGTCGAGATCGACGGCGTGACGGTCGCCATGCGGGCGCTGCCGGGTGGGAAGGTCATCGAGGTCACCGACGACGGCACGGCGAAGCTGACCCAGCAGCAGATCGACAACATCGAGGGCGGGGAGGCGACGGTGGCCGTGCGCCCCTCGTTCGACCAGGCATCCTGGCAGCGCGCGGTGTACAACACGGTCAACGGGCTGCACGTGCCCGCCATCGTCGTCCAGGCCCGACTTGGACAGGCGGCGATCTGATGACTACCACGATCAGCGTTCCTGGCACGGAGACTGCGGCCTCTCCTGAGCTTGTGCTGAACTACGCCTATGAGCGTGAGGCGCGGACCATGGTCCACGCCGTGCTTGATCGCTCAGAACCTGACGTGACGCTTCGCCACACCGGGCTTCGCCGGGGAACCCTGGCCCTGTTCTGCACCAGCCGGGATCAGGCGGCGTTCATGGAAGCGGTCCACACGGCGGCGTTGCCGTTGACGCTGGAGAGCGACGACGACCCGCTGGCAAACATGACCTACGTTGCTTCGGGACGGGTCGGGTCGTCTTACGACGCCGAGAACGACAAGTGGACTGTGACCGTGGACTACGCGGAGGTGTCTCCGTGACGCGCTCCCATCTTGCGTACTCGGTCGAAGTCGTCGGCGCTGGACATCGTGTGTCGCCTGTTGGCGGCAGCGTCACTCTCGATGAGTCGTGGTCCCCGTATGCGCAAGCTTCGTTGACCATCCCGCTGCCGAACGATCCTGACGTGCTCAACGCGCTTGACCCCCGAGTAGGTGCAAGGGTGCGGCTCACGCTCGCTCAGCAGTTCGGGACTTCCTTCACGCCCCAGCACCTGACGGATCTGGTCGGTTCGTCGGTTGCGGGGTGGACCGCAGACCTCGACGGCGGTCCCCTTGCCAACTGGACGGGTAGCCACTCGCTGCCGTTCAACGCTTCCGGAGCGCGTCCCTCGCGGGTACGGCGTCTGAACCTGGGCGTTCGCTCTCGCGTCGTGAACTATGAGCGCGGCACCGTGAACGTTGATCTGGCTTCGGATGAGGCTCTGCTTCAGGACTTCGCTCTGGTGGCCACGAGTGCGGCTCTGCCTCCGACGAACACGGTTCAGGGCGTGGCCACATTGGCGCTGGCTTCCATCGGCGCAACGGTGGTCATCGACGGGCCGGACGTTCCCCTTGAGGCGGACTCGACGGGATGGGAGCCAGGGCGCAGCGCGTGGGACTACGTGAAGCCACTGATCGACACGGCTGGGATGCGCCTGTACTGCGACGAGACGCGACGGTGGCACCTCACGTCGCCGCTGTCTCCCACTCAGGGCGCGCTTGCGTTCTCCGGAGCGACGGCAACTCTTCTAGAGGACCAGCTCAGCCGAGACACGGGGTGGTTCGACGCCGTAGTGATCCGGTATCGCTGGACCGACTCATCCGGGCAGGAACAGGTGCGCTACGACACCGCGCAGGTGGGCGTGCCTACTCGCGTCTACACGGTGGAGCATGAGCGGCGCTACCCCGGCCCTGGTGCCGCTCAGGCGATCCTCAACCGCGCTCGTGGGCGTGGACGAGTGGAGGCCGTGTCGGCGGTCGCGAACCCCGAAGCGACCCCGGGGCAGGCGCTAACCGTGAACCTGGCGGACACCCCGATCCAGACCGGACTTATCACCCGCGTCACGTGGTCGCTCGACACCGACGAGATGCAGGTCCGCTCGCGCGACCTAACGGACACGCCTCCGATGGCGTGGGCGCTCATGCCCCCCGGGTGGGCGTGGGACGCCATCCCGATGGGGATGTCCTGGGACGAACTCGACTGGCACATGGAAGTGGAGGACTGACGATGGCGAACGGAGACGCCGCAGCCGCAGCGGGGATGGATGTCGTCCCGGGCACCGCCGACGCGCGGCAGGGGTACGACGAGATCAACAAGACTCGCGACTACCTCGCGGACCACGAGACAAACGGGACGCACGCCTGGTCCAAGATCACCGGCAAGCCCACCACGTACCCCTCGGACTGGGACACGATGGTGGACAAGCCCACCCTGTCGTCCAGCGCGGACGGTTACACGATCATGACGCGCAACGCTGTGGGGCAGACCGCCGTGGCCGACCCGACGAGTGCGAGCCATGCCGCAAACCGGCAGTACGTCGAGGACCGTGTGGACGATGTGCAGGCGTGGGCCAATGGGCGCTTCCTGACGTCCGTGCCGTCGTCGGACGCCGACAAGGTGACCAGTGCCGCCTACGGGCGTGAGGCCGGGGCATCGCGCTACGCAATGTGGATGGACGGGGACCGCAACATCGGCAGGGCCACGTCCTCACGACGCTATAAGTCCGAGATTGAGCCTCACGACATCGACCCCGCCGTGGTCCTCGCGCTCCAGCCTGTGACCTACCAGCACAAGAACGACCCCGTAGGAGTGCGTGAGTTCGGGCTCATCGCGGAGGACGTGCACGACGCCGGGATGCCGGAGGTTGTCACCTGGTACGCCGACCAGATCGACGGCATCCGGTACGACCTCCTGGCCGTCTCGCTCCTGTCGGTCGTCAAGTCTCAGGACGCACAGATCAAGGCCCTTGCGACGCGCCTGGAGGCGCTGGAGAGCCCGACCCCGACGACCCCCGAGGAGGGCTGAGACGTGGCACTCGACACGAACGGCATCTGGCAGTACACCGAGGGCGACTCCGAAGCCACGGCGTCGGACCTGCTCAACCTCCTGGCCGCGTCCACGTCGGACAGGGTGGGCGACTTCGACTCCCGCATGGACACAGCCGAAGGCAAGTTCGGTGCCGTCGCGGGCATCCGGCGCACCAACGGCACCAATCAGGCCATTCCGAGCGGCACGACGGCGGTTCTCGTCCTGCCGTCCGCGTTCGCCTACGCAGGCGGTGTGTCGGGCTCCGGTGGTGGGCTTCGGGCACCCGTGGCCGGGTGGTACACGATCACGGGCGTGGTCCGGTGGGCGTCCAACGGCACGGGGATGCGCCGCGTCCTGCTCACCGTCAACAACACCGACACCATCGCAGTGCAGGAGGGTGCCGCATCCGGTGCCGCAGGCTCCGGCGCGACCGTCACCGTGGCCTACCCGCTCGCGGCGTCAGACATCGTGCGCCTGGAGGTCTACCAGACCTCCAGGGGCAACCTCGACGTACTCGGAGGCACCACGTACCCGTTCCTTGGGATCTCCCTCGCGGGACGTCTGTGATGAATGGACTGCCGGACGCCTCCCAAGTCCTCACCTGGCCCGGTGCGCTCGTGGGAGCGTTCATCGTCTTCGGGCTGCTCATGTGGCCAGGCATCCTCGCGTGGATCAACACCAGGGACACGAAGCGGGACGTGCGGGAGGTCAAGCAGAAGGCCGAGATTGCCGCCCACGAGGTACGGCCCAACTCCGGGCACTCGCTGGCGGACGCCGTTAACCGGATCGAAGCCGCGCTGGGTGAGCACATGGACTACGCGGAGAAGCGGGACGACGAGCTGGACCGCCGTCTGGAGGCTCTGGAGTCGCGGTCCCGGAGGCCCTTCCGTCGTCGCTAGGCAGTAGCGCGAACGCTCAGCTCTTGTCGACGTGGGCGTGCGCGTTGACCAGCCCGGGCAGTGCGAGCAGGCCGTTCCCGTCGACCACCGCCCCCGTGCTGCCCGACGGCGCGGGCACGGCCGGGTCGTGCGGCGTCACCGCCGCGATCAGACCGCCCGCGACGTGCAGGTCGACGCGGTCGCCGCCCCAGGGACGGACGTCGCGCAGCACGAGGTCGGTCGCCGGAGCGGGCGCGGTGGGGGCAGGCAGGGACATCAGGACTCCGTCTCGGTGACGCGGGCAGGATCAGACCCGAGGATGCTCCACGACGACGTCCTCCGGCGACTTGTCGCGCCGCCACCCCTTCCACACCGGGTGCCGGAGCTTGCCGAGCGGGGTGTCGTCCGGGTCGCCGTCGTCCCCGGCGGACTGCCCGGTCCACTCGCCGTACACCACCTCCGCGACGCGACGCGGCGACACCCACCGCGCGTCGGCCGCGTCCTCGCGCGGCACCCCCACCGCCGCCGGCGTCGTCCGCCCGATCCGGCCCAGCTCGGCCACGAGCCCACGACGCTCGGCGTCCGTGAAGCCGGAGCCGACGCGCCCCACGTAGACGAGCCGGTCGCCGTCGGGCACCGCCAGCAGCAGCGACCCCATGAGGTGGGTGCGGTCGCCGTGCCCCGGCCGCCACCCCACGACCACGACCTCCTGCGACCGCGCGTGCTTGAGCTTGAGCCACTGCTGCGACCGCCGCCCCACGACGTACGTGCTGTCCCGCCGCTTCGCGACCACGCCCTCCAGGTCCAGCGACCTCGACGTGGACATCGCGGCGTCCAGGTCGCCGTCGAAGACCGGCGGGACGTGCAACGGCGCCCGCGCGTCCGCGAGCAGGTCCTCCAGCACCGCGCGCCGCTCGTCGTAGGGACGCTTCGCGAGCGAGCGCCCCGCCGTCTCCAGCACGTCGAACACCATGAGGTCCACCGAGACGCGCCGGCGCGCGACCGCGACGTCACCCGGCTTGGCGATGTTCGCCCGGTGCTGCAACCGGCGGAAGCTCGGCCTGCCCCGCGCGTCCAGGGCCACGATCTCGCCGTCGAGCACGAGCGGCAGCGCGTCAGCCGGCACCTGCTCCGCGACCGCCTGCAGCTCCGGGTACGTCACCGTCATGTCCTTGCCCGACCGGCTCACCAGCCGCACCCCGCCCCCGGACACCTCGACGAGCGACCGGAACCCGTCCCACTTCATCTCGAACGCCCACGCGTCCCCGGCCGCCACGAAGTCCGACGGCCGACCCGGCGACGCGAGCATCGGCCGCCAGTCCGTCCGCGCGCGCGGCGGCTCGTGCGTGGTGCCGGAGCCTTGGTCGGTGTCGGTGTCGGTGTCGGTGTCGGTGTCGGTGTCGGTGTCGATGTCGATGTCGTGGCTGGCTCGGGTGGTGGGGGGCCGGCGCGCGCCGGGTCTACCATCCGCGGCTCGTTCCTCGCCGCTCCCGCCAGACCCGCCACGACCCGACGCGCGTCGGCCCCCCACCGTCTCCGGCCCACCGCGCGCCGCGGAGGGTAGACCCGGCGCCCCCTCCCCGTCCTCCGCGTCCCGGCCCTTCCCCTGCGCCGAGTCTCCCTGTGCCGAACCCGACCCGCCCCGCGGCGCCATGAGGTGGATCAGCCAGTTGTTCTCGGCGTCACCGCCCCGGCCGCCGGTGTGGATGAGGGCGAGGCGGCGGGTGCCGTGCTGCTCGCCGTGGAGGGTGACGATGACCTCCTCGCCGTCGCGCCACTTCTCGAGCTCGTACGTGCCGGCGTCCCAGATCGTCACGTCGCCGGCGCCGTACTCGCCCTTCGGGATGGTGCCCTCGAACGAGCCGTAGGCGAGGGGGTGGTCCTCGGTCTGGACGGCGAGGTGGTTCTTCTTGGGGTCGGTGGGCTCGCCGCGCGGCAGCGCCCAGCTGACGAGGACGCCGTCGTGCTCGAGGCGGAAGTCCCAGTGCAGGCGGCGGGCGTGGTGCTCCTGGATGACGAAGCTCATGCCCTCGCTGGTGGGGGGCGCGTCGGCGGGGACCGGTTCGGGGGTCTTCGTGGCGTCGCGCATGGAGCGGTAGGTGGCGAGTCGGTCGAAGGTGGCCATGCGGGCGGGTGTCGGTTCGAGCGCGGACAGGTGCCCGGCGGTGAGGGCGGCGAGGGGGTCGCCGAGGGTGCGGACGCGTTCGACGACCTCGTCCGTCTCCAGGTGACGCAGGTCGGGGTCGTCGAGCTCGTCCCACGTGCGGGGCGCGGCGACGGTGGGGCGCTCGCGGCCGCGCAGCGAGTAGGGCGCGATGGTGGTCTTGTTGCCGTTGTTCTGGCTCCAGTCGACGAGCACCTTGCCGCCCCGCAGGGACTTCTTCATGTCGCTGACGACGAGGTCGGGGTGCTCGGCCTCGAGGTAGCGGGCGAGCTCGTGCGCGACGGCGGAGACCGCGGCGGCGTCCTGCGTGCCGTCGAGCGCGGCGTACAGGTGGATGCCCTTGGACCCGCTGGTCACGGGCAGGGGGTCGAGGCCCATGCCCTGGAGGATGCGGCGGGCGTGCCGCGCGACCTCGGCGCACTCGGGCAGCCCGGCGCCGGGACCGGGGTCGAGGTCGAGGACGAGGCGGTCGGGGTCGAGGTGGACGCCGGTGCGGCCGAACTGCCACTGCGGGACGTGCAGCTCGAGGGACGCGGTCTGCCCGAGCCACGTGAGCGTCGCGAGGTCGTTGACGAGGACGTAGTCGTTGGCGCTGCTCTTGTGCTGGATGCGGCGGGTGCGCACCCACGAGGGGACGCCCTGCCCGGCGTTCTTCTGGAAGAACACCTGGCCGTCGACCCCGTCGGGCCAGCGCTTGCGCGTCGCGGGCCGGTTCGCGCAGTGGGGGAGCATGACGTCGGCGACGGCGGCGAGGTAGGCGAGCACGTCGGCCTTGGTGGTTCCCGTCGCGGGGTAGAGCACCTTGTCGAGGTTGGTGAGCTTGAGGCGGTGGCCGTCGACGTCCACGGTCTGGCCGGCCGCCGTCCCGGTGGCCATGGTCCATCGTCGGTCAGGTTCGCCGGTCCGGCGCGCGGAGGGCGGGAACTTTCCGGCCGGTCCGACCGTGCACACTGGAGGAGTGGTGGTCCGGGGGTCGGGCCGCCCGGGGCCCGGACCGGGCCCGGACCGGAGGCGAGAGGAACCTCGTGACGCACCTGACGACCGACGACGTGCCGCCCTCGGGGGAGAGCCGCGCGGAGATCCGTCCGCGGGTGCGGGAGTTCCGGCGCCTGATGATGACGTACAAGTTCGGCATCGACGAGGTGATGACCAAGATCACGGTGCTGCGCGACGAGTTCCGTCACATCCACGACTACAACCCGATCGAGCACCTGGGGTCGCGGCTGAAGACGATCGACTCGATCTTCTCGAAGGCGCAGCGCAAGGGGATCCCCCTCACCCCGGAGGGGGTGCGGGAGAGCATGTTCGACGTCGCGGGCGTGCGCGTGACGTGCAGCTTCGTCTCGGACATCTACCGGGTGCGCGACATGCTGGTGGGCCAGCGGGACCTCACGGTCCTGGAGGAGCGCGACTACATCGCGCACCCGAAGGGCAACGGGTACAAGAGCCTGCACCTCATCGTGAAGGTGCCGGTGTTCCTGTCGGACCGGGTCGAGGACGTCGTGGTGGAGATCCAGCTCCGCACGATCGCGATGGACTTCTGGGCGAGCCTCGAGCACAAGATCTACTACAAGTACGAGCGCGAGGTGCCGCAGCACCTCACGGACGCGCTGAAGCTCGCGGCCGACGTCGCGGCGACGCTCGACACGACGATGGAGCGCATCCACGACGAGGTCCGTGAGCTCGACGGCGGTGCGGAGCCGGTCGAGACGACGGACGCGCTGATGTCGCCGCGGGAGATGGTGGAGAGCTTCATGCGGACCGTGCAGGTCGCGGACGAGGCGTTCCACGAGCGCCGCCACGACGGCTGACCGCGATCCGGGCGACGGCCGTCAGCCGTGCCCGTGCCCGTGCTCGACCGGGTCGGGGACGGTTCCCGCGGTCTCGCCGGGCGCCACGACGACGAGCTGGCCCATCATGCCCTCGTCCTCGTGCCGGAGCATGTGGCAGTGGTACATGTACGGCACGTCGGGGTCGGTGTAGTCGTCGAAGCGCAGCACCAGGCGGTACGTGCGGCTCGGCTCGAGGTAGACGGTGTCCTTGCGTCCGGCGAGCGCCGGGGGCGGGGGCTCGCCGTCGACGTCGAGCACGCGGAACTGCACGTCGTGGACGTGGAAGCTGTGGGGCACGGGGTGGGCGTTGCGCACGGTCCACACCTCGGTGTCGCCGACGGTGACGGTCTCGTCGATCCGGGCGAGGTCCATGCGGCGGCCGTTGATCCGGCGGTCGGCGAGCTCGAAGGTGCGCTCGACGACGGCCTCGGACGCGCGCAGCGTGTCGGTGTCCGCGTGCCGCGACGGGTCCCAGGACGGGGCGGGGGAGGGCGTGAGGTCGTCGGCGGCGCGGAGCTCGAGCACGTCGAACGCCTCCTTGCCGCCCATCGCGAACGACGCGGCGACGCCCCCGAGGTCCGGGGCGAACGAGTGCAGGCGTGTCGTCTCGCCGGGGGACATCGTCACGACGACCTCGGCCCGCTCGCCCGGCGCGAGCCGCACCCGGTCGACGCGCACCGGCGCGTCGAGGAGGCCGCCGTCGGTCGCGACGAGGTCGACGGGGCGGTCGGGCAGGCCGAGGGAGTAGGTGCGCGCCGTCGACCCGTTGACGAGCCGCAGCCGCACGCGCTCGGTCGTCACGTCGTGGTAGGCCCCGGCGACGCCGTTGGTGAGCACGACGTCCCCGAGGATGCCCGGCTCGCCCGCGCCCTCCGTGGTGAGCCGGCCCGCGTCGTCGAACGCCTTGTCCTGCACGACGACCGGGACGTCGTCCACGCCGTACTCGCCGGGCAGGGCGGCGGCGTCGGACGCGTCGTCGTCGAGGAGGAAGACGCCCGCGAGCCCGCGGTACACGTGCTGCTCCGTCCGGCCGTGCGGGTGCGGGTGGTACCAGAGCGTCGCCGCGGGCTGGTCGACGACCCAGGTGGAACGCCACGTCTCGCCGGGTGCGACCTCCTGGTGCGGACCGCCGTCCATCGCCGCGGGCAGGTGCATCCCGTGCCAGTGCACGCTCGTGGTCTCTGTCAGGTCGTTCGTCACCTCGACGGCGACGCGCTCGCCGCGGCTCGCCCGCAGCGTCGGGCCGAGGTAGGGGCCGTCGAAGCCCCACGTCTCGGTCTCGACAGCGGGCAGGAACTCGCTCGTGCCCTCCTGCGCGGTGAGCGAGAAGACGCGCGTCCCGTCGACGACGCGCGACGGCGCGAGCGGCGGGATCGCGAGCGGCGTCGTGAAGTCCTGCTCCTGGACGGGGTGGACGGACGGCGCGAGCGCGCAGCCCGCCGTCGTCCCCGTGGCGAGGACGACGGCGAGGAGTGCGGCGAGGCCCGCGGAGCGGGCGGGCCGACGGCGCGTGGTTCGCTGGCGCGTCGTCACCGGTCCGACCTCGCTCGGCGTCGCTGGACCGCCGCGGCGACGAGGCCCGCGAGGGCGCCCCACCCGGCGTGCAGGGCGAGGGCGGGCGCGACCGTCCACGCGGGTCGGCCTGCGCCGACGCCCACGAGCGCGGACACGGCGGCCGCGACCGCGCCGTAGGTGAGCCCGACGAGCGTCAGCGTGAGCACGGGGCGCGCGACGCGGCCGAGCCCGACGACGCCGACCCACAGCGCGGCCGTCAGCACGACGAGGGTCAGCGCGCGCGGGGCGCCCGGGTCGACGCCGAGCAGGCCCGTGAGGGGCCACAGCAGCGCGGTCGCGCCGAGCCCGAGGACGATCGGCCAGGAGACCGGGCCGCGGTCGGGACCGTCGGGCTCCGGGGGGCCGGGCGTGCCTCCGGACGGGCGCCCGGGGCCGGAGAGGTGGGGCGAGTAGCCGGGGGGCAGGGGGTCGTCGACGCTCATGCCGGCGACGATGCCGGGCGAGCGGTGGGCGGCACATCGGGCCCGGGGCGTCGGTCGGGGTCGTCGCGCCGCGACCGAGGGTGTCGCCCGGGGGCGACACCACCCCGGGACCACGGGCTGATGCCGCTCGGGGTGCCCCTCCGTACGCTGGCCGCATGACGGCGGGAGGCGAGGGGCGGGACGAGGCGCGGGACGAGGTGCGGCGAGCGGTGCGGGACGAGGTGCCCGGTGCGCAGCCGGGCGTCGTCGACCCCCGCCTGATCGACGCGCTCCTCGCCGTCGCGATGGCGCTCGCGATCGCCGTCGTCATCGCCGCGGACTTCGACGGGCCGGGGGAGTCCGGCCCGGTGTCGTACGTGTTTGCGCTGGGGTTCGGCGCCCTCGTGCTGATCCGCCGCCGGTGGCCCCGCACGCTCCTCGTCCTTACCGTGCTGGGGATCTTCGTCTACTACGCGCTCGGCCTGCCCGTCATCGGGATGGCGCTGCCCGCGGTCGCCGCGCTGTACTCGGCGGCCGAGCTCGGGCGCACGGCGTGGGCGGCGGGTGCGGGGGCCGTGCTCGTGGGGGTCGCGGCGTACTTCCGCGTCGACGAGGGCCAGCCGCTCGCCTACCTCTACGGGTACGAGATCCTCACGAACGTCGCCCTGGTCGCGGCGGCGATCGCGCTGGGTGTCGCGGTACGCCTCACGCGCGAGGCGCGCGCGCAGTCCGAGCGGGTGCGCGCGCTCACCGCGGCCGAGCAGGCGCAGGCCGCCGACCGGCGGCTGGAGGCGGAGCGCGTGCGCATCGCGCGCGACCTGCACGACGTCCTCGGTCACCACCTGTCCGTCGTGGCCCTGCACGCGAACGTCGCGGGGGAGGCCGTCGGCGCCGACGATGCCGCCGCACGCGCCGCGCTCGGCCAGGTGGGTGACGCGACCTCGGCGGCGCTGCGCGAGCTGCGCACCACGGTCAAGGTGCTGCGCGGACCGCTGCCCGACGGCGCCCCGCGCGGCGCGACGTCGCTCGCCGGGCTCGACGCGCTCGTGCGGCCCGCGCGCGCGACCGGTCTCGACGTCGTGCTCGACGTCGACGTGCCGCGCGGTGCGCTCGACGGCGCGATCGACGCCGCGGCCTTCCGGATCGTCCAGGAGTCGTTGACGAACGTGCTGCGCCACGCCGGTGCACGGCGCGCGACCGTGGCGGCGCACGTCGCGGACGGCCGGCTGCGCCTGCGGGTCGTGGACGACGGCGCGGGGTCGGGCGTGCCGGACTCGGGCCGCCGGGGCCAGGGGATCGCGGGCATGGTCGAGCGGGCCGCGCTGCTCGGCGGCCGGCTCGCGGCGCACGACGCGCCGGGCGGCGGGTTCGCCGTCGAGGCCGACCTGCCCGCGAGGCTGGACGCATGATCCGCGTGGTGATCGTCGACGACCAGGAGCTCGTGCGCGCCGGGCTGCGGTCGCTCGCCGTGCACGACGGCGACGTCGAGGTGGTGGCGGAGGCGGCGTCGGGCCACGACGGGCTCGCGCGCGTACGCGAGCACCGGCCCGACGTGGTGCTCATGGACGTGCGCATGCCGGGCATGGACGGGATCGAGGCGACGCGCGCCGTCGTCGCCGACCCCGCGCTGGAGGGCGTGCGAGTGCTCGTGCTCACGACGTTCGACGAGGACGAGCACGTGCTGGAGGCGATCCGCGCGGGCGCCGCGGGGTACCTGCTCAAGGACGTGTCGCCGGGTGCGCTGCGCGAGGCGATCCGCGTCGTCGCGCACGGCGGGTCGCTGCTGTCCCCGACGGTCACGGCCTCGGTGATGCGCGCGCTGTCGGACGGCGTGCCGCTCGCGGTGGACGAGTCCCGCCTCGCGCCGCTGACCGAGCGCGAGCGGGAGGTGCTGGAACAGGTGGGCCGCGGGCTGACGAACGACGAGATCGCGCGCGTGCTCTACCTCAGCCCCGCGACGGCGCGCACCTACGTGAGCAGGCTCCTCACCAAGCTCGACGCGCGGGACCGGGCCGCGCTCGTCGTGCTCGCCTACGAGACGGGGCTGGTGCGACCGGGCGGCTGAGCGGTGGTGGTGAACGGCGCGACTCGACGGTGCCACTGAACGGTGTGACTGAGCGGTGCGGCCGGGGTCCTCAGCCGACCGTGGTGACGCGGACGGTGACGACGTCCCCGACGTCGACCCGCTCGGCGCGCCGCACCGCCGCTTTGACGGGCAGCACGTACGTCTTGCGGCCCGCGTCGGGGAAGATCGACGTGGACCACCGCGAGCCGCCGAGCGTGACCTCGACCTTGACCGACCCGAAGCCGGCGGGCAGCAGCGGCAGGTCTGCGATCTCGTCGCTCACGTCCTCCGGCAGCGCGAGGAACACCCAGCTGTCGGTGCGCGCCTCCCAACGCCACAGCTCCGCCCGGAACTCGTAGCGGGTGCCCGCGCTCGCTCTCGCTTCCCCTGTCGTCCCCACCCGATCATGGTGCCCCGGACCACCCACATGGGCGCCCGTGCCCGATTGGTCTCGCGTCGGAGCGCGCGGCGCGCCACCATGGACGGATGAGGGCCATCTGGAAGGGCGCCATCACGTTCGGGCTCGTCAACGTCCCCGTCAAGGTGTACTCCGCGACGGAGGACCACGACGTGCCGCTGCACCAGGTGCACGAGAAGGACGGTGGGCGGATCCGCTACCGGCGCGTGTGCGAGATCGACGGCGAGGTGGTGCCGTACGAGGACATCGCCAAGGCGTACACCGACGGCGAGCAGACCGTCGTGCTCACGTCCGACGACTTCGACGCGCTGCCCGCCGAGCGCAGCCGCGAGATCGAGGTCGTCGAGTTCGTGCCGAGCGACCAGATCGACCCGCTCCTGCTCGACCGCAGCTACTACCTCGAACCCGACTCCAAGTCCAACAAGGCGTACGTCCTCATGCGCCGCACGCTGGAGGAGACCGACCGCACCGCGATCGTGAAGTTCGCGCTGCGCCAGCGCACGCGCCTCGCCGCCCTGCGGGTGCGCGACGACGTGCTCGTCGTCCAGACGCTGCTGTGGGCCGACGAGGTGCGCGAGGCCGCGTTCCCGTCGCTCGACGAGCCCGCCAAGATCACCGACAAGGAGCTCGCGATGTCCTCCCAGCTCGTCGCAAGCTTCGAGGCCGACTTCGAGCCCGACGAGTACGAGGACGACTACCAGGCCCAGCTCCGCACTCTCATCGACGCCAAGCTCGAGCAGGGCGACGCGCTCGACACGTCCGAGACGTTCGGGGAGCAGGCCGAGGCCGACGAGGGCGCCGAGGTCATCGACCTCATGGAGGCGCTGCGCAAGTCCGTCGCGTCGTCGAAGAGCACGAAGGGCTCGAAGAGCGGGGCGTCGTCGTCCTCGTCGTCTTCGTCGTCCTCCTCAAAGTCGGGGTCGGGCACGGGCTCGAAGCGCGCCTCGTCGAGCAAGGGCGGGTCGTCCGGCTCGACGCGCACGGCGAAGTCCGGCGCGTCCACGAGCGGGTCGACGTCCACCTCGACGAAGAGCTCGACCACGAGCACGTCGAAGAGCGCGTCGACGCGCAAGACCTCGTCGACGAGCACGCGCAAGAAGAAGTCCGCCTGACCCGACCGGCCCTGTGTGCCGCGCCGATGACTTCGGCGGGCGGGCGCCGTCGTACCCCGTGACGGCCCGCACGGGCCGCGGCGACCCTGAGGAGGCACCATGCGCGCGATCGTCCCGAGCCTGTGGTTCGACAACAACCTCGAGGAGGCGATCGACTTCTACGCGACCGTGTTCCCCGACGTGAAGCGCGGGGACGTGCTCCGCCAGCCCGACGGCACCGTCGTGTCCGCCGACTTCGAGATCGCCGGGCAGCGGTTCGACGCCATCAACGGCGGCCCGCAGTTCCCCTTCACCGAGGCCGTGTCGTTCGTCGTCGAGTGCGAGTCGCAGGACGAGGTGGACCGGTACTGGGACGCGCTCACCGCCGACGGCGGCCAGGAGTCGCAGTGCGGGTGGCTCAAGGACAGGTACGGGCTGTCCTGGCAGATCGTGCCCGTCGAGTTCCTGAAGATGCTCCAGGACCCCGACGCCGCCAAGGTCCAGCGCGTCGTCGACGTCATGATGACCCAGGCCAAGCTCGACCTCGGCCCGCTGCGCGAGGCGTTCGCCGGCTGAGGCCGCCCGAAAGTCTCTGCCGTAAAGGCGGGAAGCTGGAGATTGAGTGGCGTGGCATCGCGTGGACGTGTTTGTGCAGAGTGTGGCCATTACTGTAGTTTCCGGGCACCTGTCGGCTGGGAGTTGTCTGAGCCGGGCAGGGCCCGCGCCGTGTGGCGCGTGGCGAAGCTGCGTTCGTCGACGTCGTCGGGCGCCGAGCACAGGAAGCGGTGGCCGGTGGTCGCTCGTTTGTTCTTTCGTTGTGCTGCTCGCGCGGTTGCGGCGGGTGCGAGCCTGGCTCTCGTCGGTGGACTCGTCGTTCCGGGAGTCGCGAGCGCTTCTGGCGCACAGCCACGCTGATGGCGCTTCATGAGCATCTCAGGGTCGGCTCGCGCTGCACGGCGGCGAACCGCGCCGTCTTTTGGTGGCGCGGCGAATCACCGATGCCAGGTGCGCTTGAACTGGCCTGGGAGGACGGTTCGACTCTCGTGTTCGACGTGGAGTCCGACTGGACTCTGGCCGTCACTGGCGGACCATGGCGGAACCCGTACGCTGGCATCAACACTGACGACCCCTCGTGGGACCTCGGCACGTGGACGAAGGAGTCGGTCGGGAGGGGCGAACCTGGCCTGGCAATGGTTGGAAAACGACTGCTGAACTTTATGCCATTGTTTAATGAAGTTGGGGAAATGGCTGCCTTGGACCTTATCTTCGAAGCGGATGTCCTGCGTCTTGAAGTCAATGGCGGAGATCTAGCGGTGCGGGAAATTCTGGGCGGTACCGATGCATGACCGGTGAAGGGCCTGCTGGTGGGTTTCGGGACGATCGGTGATGTGATCGCGTTCGAGATGGGCGACGGGGCCGGGGAAGCGGTGGTCGGTGGTCGCTCGTTCGTGTTTTCGTCGTGCTGGTCGCGCGGTTGCGGCGAGTACGGGCCTGGTCCTCGTCGGCGGACTCGTCGGTCCGGGAGACTGGCAAGGGCATGGCGGAGCCGCGCGCAGCCGAGTGGGCAATTCCTGCCGATCAACTCGGCACATTTAGCGACCTAGCGATGAATGGATTTTGGGTTGGTCAATGAGTGCGCACCTGCATCGGGAGTTCACCGCCGTGGTAGACCGGGAGTTGCCCTGGGGTCTCTTGGTCAAACTCACGGACGGCACTGATGTGCTCGTCGACAAGACCAAGGCCGGAGGTCACGTGCCAGTGATTGGCACCAGCGTCGCCGTCGTGATTCTTGACGATGAGCGCTCTCCGCTCCGTGGCAGCCTGCTTGAGGCGGATTTGTTGCGCCCCGGGTCTGATGGAGGCTCTCAATCCACGGAAGGATGAGAGTCATGGCTGCACCGAGGAAGTACCCGGACGAGCTCCGGGACCGCGCCATCCGCATGGCGGTCGATCTGCGTCGTGACCCTGCGACCCGCAAGGGCGCGCTGGCCAGGGTCGGTGAGCAACTCGGGATCAACCCCGAGACGCTGCGCAACTGGGTGACCCAGGCCGAGGTCGATGCCGGCGAGCGGCCCGGGACCACGACGGTGGAGCAGGCGCGGATCACCGAGCTCGAGCGTGAGGTTCGCGAGTTGCGGCGGGCGAACGAGATTTTGAGGACCGCGTCAGCGTTTTTCGCCGCGGCGGAGCTCGACCGCAAGATCAAGTGAGTACTGCGGTGCTGGTCGACTACATCGACCAGCACCGCGAGGTGTTCGGGGTCGAGCCGATCTGCAGGGTCCTTGCCGGTGCAGGGATGCAGGTCGCTGCGAGCACGTACTACGCGGCCAAGACGCGCCCGCCGTCGCGCAGGTCGGTCACCGACGCGGCCACGACGACCCTGATCCAGCAGGTCCACGGGGAGAACTACGGGGTCTACGGGGCTCGCAAGGTCCATGCCGAGCTGCGCCGCCGCGGGCAGCGGGTGGCGCGCTGCACGGTCGAACGCCTCATGCGGGTGGCCGGGCTGCGGGGCATGAGCCGCGCCGAGGGGCCACGCACCACGATCCAAGGCAGCGGGCCCGACACACGCCCGGACCTTGTCGAGCGCGACTTCACCGCCACCGCCCCGAACCGACTGTGGGTCTGCGACATCACCTACTGCCGCACGTTCTCCGGCTGGGCGTATGCCGCCTTCGTCACGGACGTTTTCTCCCGTCGCGTGGTCGGCTGGCAGTTGTCGAAGTCGCTGCGCACCGATCTGGCGCTGGACGCCCTGGAGATGGCGATCTGGACCCGCACCCGCGACGGGCACGACGTCACCGGGCTGACGCACCATAGCGACAAGGGAGTCCAATATGTCGCTATTCGGTACACGCAGCGTCTGGCCGAGGCCGGCGCGGTCGCCTCGGTCGGCTCGACGGGCGACTCGTATGACAATGCCGCCGCTGAGGCGTTCAACTCGCTGTTCAAGGCCGAACTCGTACGCAACAAGGGGCCGTGGAAGACGATCGACGACCTCGAGATCGCCACCGCGGAGTACATCGACTGGTTCAACCATCGGCGCCTGCACGGCGAGATCGGCATGGTCCCGCCCGCCGAGCTCGAGGACACCTACTACCGTCACCACACCGCTGCGACTACCGTCGAAGCGTCAGTTCCGAGCCTCCACTGAACCCGGGGCGCAACAGGTCGGATCAGCCGGTGACAACGCCGCCATGGAGAGCTTCTTCAGCCTGCTTCAGCGCAACGTCTTGGACCGGCAGAGGTGGACCAGCCGAGAGGAGTTGCGGATCGCGATCGTGACCTGGATCGAACGGACCTACCACCGTCGCCGACGCCAGGCCCGACTCGCACGATTGACCCCGATCGAGTTCGAGATCATCATGAGCCAGGCCGCCGACCAAGCTGCCTAACCAACTGTCACGGAATCGTGCAGCAGCCCCAAGCGTGGATTGGTGACACTGTCGGCTGGCGTGTCATGTGGTGAATAGCCAGGGTCACCCAGGCAGCCACGCTGGGTTCAGTCCTCCCCGGCTGCCCGGCCCTCCCTGACCGTCCGGCCGGTGCGCATCGTGACGACCTCGGCGACGAGTGCGAGGAGGTCATCGACGTCGTCGCCGGGGCGGGGGGCGGGGTAGGTGAGGTCGCGTGCGGGGGCGCGGGTCGTCGTCGGGCCGTCGGTGAGGGCGGAGCCGGCGAGGGCGGCGTGGGCGTAGAGGCCGTCGCTGATGAGGACGATGGCGCGGGCGACGACGGGGTCGCCGACCTCGTCGAGGACGGTGCGTGTCCAGGCGTCGTGGGCGGTGTCGAGGGCGGCGCGGGCGTGGGGGTAGGCGCCCTGGGCGAGGCGGGTGACGGCGAGGTAGACGAGCTCGAACTCGCTGTCGACCACGGTGGAGGTGCGCAGGAGGTAGTCGACGGGTCCGGCGGGCGCGGCGCGCATGGTCTCGACGTCGGCGTCGGTGAGCTCGTGCAGGTGCTCGACGAGTCCGTCGACGAGCGCGTCCTTGGAGCCGAAGTGGTAGAGCAGCCCGCCCTTCGACACCCCGGCGAGGTCGGCGACGGCCTCGATCGTCGCGGCGCGTTCGCCGTGCTCGACGAGCAGCGACGCGAACGCGCGCAGCACCTTGGCGCGGGCGGCGGGGGGCGGGGGCATGGCGTCGAGCCTAGTTGCTGCCGGTCGTGATCCTGAGCGGGGCCGGTGCGGAGCGTCACACCGGTTCCGGGATGACCGGAGCCTGCTGATCACGTTACTGTACCGTCTGGACGGTGTGGAAGACCGGGCGCCGCCGTGCCCGCCCCAGCCGTCCGCTGTTCGTGGAAGGACCTCGTCGTGACGGCGACCCAGCTCTCGCGCCCCGCGCTCCCGCCGAGCACCCCCGCCGCACCACAGCCCGGTGCCGCACGCCGGTGGCTCGCGCTCGCGGTACTCATGCTCCCCGTGCTGCTCGTGTCCATCGACAACACGGTGCTCAGCTTCGCGCTGCCCCAGATCTCCGAGGCACTGCGCCCCACCGGAACGCAGCTCCTGTGGATCATCGACATCTACCCGCTCGTCCTCGCGGGCCTGCTCGTGCCCATGGGGTCGTTCGCCGACCGCGTCGGACGCCGCCGCCTGCTCCTCGCGGGCGCCGTCGGCTTCGCCGCCGTGTCCGTCGTGGCCGCCTACGCGCCGACCGCCGAGGCGCTCGTCCTCACGCGCGCGGGCCTCGGGTTCTTCGGCGCGATGCTCATGCCGTCCACGCTCTCGCTCCTGCGCAACGTGTTCACCGACCGCGAGGAACGACGCCTCGCCATCGCGATCTGGGCCGCCGGCTTCGCCGCCGGCGCCGCCCTCGGGCCCATCGTCGGCGGGTTCCTGCTCGAGCACTTCTGGTGGGGCTCCGTGTTCCTCCTCGCCGTGCCCGTGCTCGTCCTGCTGCTCGTCCTCGCGCCGATCTTCGTGCCCGAGTCGCGCGACCCGCACCCCGGGCGCGTCGACGTCCTCTCGATCCTGCTCGTGATGGCCGCGATGACGCCCGTCGTCTACGGCATCAAGACCCTCGCCAAGTCCGGGGTGAGCGGCGTCGCGCTGGCGAGCATCGCCGTCGGGCTCACCGCCGGTGCGCTGTTCGTGCGCCGCCAGCTCCGCCGCCCCGACCCCATGCTCGACGTGCGGCTCTTCACGCGCGGCGCGTTCAGCGGGGCCGTCCTCGTCAACCTGCTGTCCGTGTTCTCCCTCGTCGGGTTCCTGTTCTTCGCCTCGCAGGACGTCCAGCTCGTCCTCGGGCTCTCGCCCATGCAGGCCGGCGTCGCGCTCCTGCCCGGCCTCGTCGTCATGGTCGTCGCCGGGCTCGGCGTCGTGAAGGTCGTGCGGCACGTGCGGCCCGCACGCGTCGTGGCCGTCGCGCTGCTGTTCTCCGCCGCCGGGTACGCGATCGTCGCCGCGGGCGCCGGGACGAGCACGCTCGCGCTGCTCGTCGTCGCGTTCGTCGTCCTGTCGTTCGGCGTCGGCGCCGCCGAGACCGTCTCCAACGACCTCATCGTCTCGTCCGTCCCCGCGGAGAAGGCGGGCGCGGCGTCGGCGATCTCCGAGACCGCGTACGAGGTCGGGGCCGTGCTCGGCACCGCCGTGCTCGGCAGCATCCTCACTGCCTCGTACCACGCGAACGTCGTCGTGCCCGACGGCGTCCCCGCGGCCGACGCCGTCGCCGCGGCCGAGACCCTTGGCGGCGCGACCCAGGTCGCCTCGACCCTGCCCGCCGGTCAGGCCCAGGCGCTGCTCGACTCCGCGCACGCCGCGTTCGGCAGCGGCGTCGGGGTCACGTCGCTCATCGGCGTCGTCCTCATGCTCGTCGCCGCGGGTGTCGCGCTCGTCACGCTGCGGGACGCGCGAGCCTGACGGCACCACGGGGACGGCGTGCGCGCAGCCTGACCTCGTCGTCCACAGGTCAGGTCGGGCCGAGCACCGTCACGCCACGGGCGCGGGCGTCCCGCGCGAGGCGCGCGTCGAAGGTCGCGAGCCCGACGGACAGGTGCTCGGCCGTCGCCAGGACGCACGCGTCGGGCATCTTCAGCGACGTCCCGGCGCGGACGAGGGCCAGGGCCTCGGGCGACGGCTCGCCCTCCGGCGAGAGGCGGAAGCCGGCCGCGCCCAGCCGCGCCCGCACCTGCTCGTGCGCACCCGTGCGCGCAGGGGCGACGAGCACCTCGGCCATCGTCAGCGAGTGCAGCACGATCCCGTCACGACCGTGCTCGAGCACGACGGCCACCGCCCCGGCGTGATGCACGTCCGACGGGTTCGAGGCGGCGATCACGACGTTCGCGTCCGCGACGATCACGTGTCCCACCCGGAGCGCACGTCGTCCAGGTACCCCTCGGGGTAGTAGTCGGCGAGCGTCGTCAGCGCGCCGACGGCGCGTGCGTGCTCGTCGCGTCCCGCCGCTTCCTCCCGCTCGACGGCAGACGCCCCCTCCTCGATGAGGCGGGTGAGCAGTCGAGTCGCGGGCTGGCCCGGCCAGCGGCGTCGCGCGACGGCCAGGGCGCGCGCCACGCCGTCGGTCTCGGTGATCGCGTGTCGCGGCTTGAGCGTCGGCATCCTCCGAGAGTAACACCGGAGCATGGGGTGTGACACCGTGCCGGACGGGTTGGCGGGCGGGCGGCAGATCCGCCAGGGTTGTCCGTGATGAGCAGCCGTCACCGCACCCCGCCCCGCTGGGCCCGCTGGACCCTCGCGGTCCTCGCCGCGCTCGTGCCCTGCGTCGTGTGGGGGGTCACGACGGCGACCGCCGACCGCAGCCTCGGCCCGCACGAGGCCCGGTACGAGATCTCGACCGACGGCCTCGTCGTCGTCGACCTCGGCCCGCTCGGCACGCTCCAGATCGACTCGCCGCTGCCCCTCGACCTCGGTGTGGACGTCACCGTCCAGGAGATCCCCGCCGACCTCACCGCCGTCGGCCAGGCGGACTCGCTCGCCGGGCTCGAGCAGGACCTCGAGGACTACCTGCGGTTCTTCGGCGGGCCGCAGGAGACCATCGGCTCCGTCACGCGCGCCCTCGTCGTCGACGCGGCGCGGCGCACCGCCTTCGCCGTGGTCGTCGTCGCGGCGGCCGGCGCGGGGCTGTACGCCCTCCTCGGTGCCGCCCGACGGCGCGAGCTCACCCGCGTCGTCGCGCCCCGCACCTACGAGATCACCGCGAGCGTCGTCCTCGTCGCGCTCGTCGGGGCGTCGCTGTCCGCCAGCGACCCGGCCACCACACGCGGCCCGTCCGTCCCCGCCTCCGCCGTGTTCGCCGGGACCGCGCTGGAGGGCGCCCGCATCACCGGGCGGCTCTCCGGCGTCGTCGACACCTACGGCGGCATGGTCATCGACCTGTACCGCGAGAACGAGGACTTCTACGCCGAGGCGAACGACAACCTCGTCGCCGCGTGGGACCGCCGCGCGACCATCCAGCGCCTCACCACGCCCCCCGCGAGCGCCGGCCAGGGCGACGAGGACGTGACGCCCGACCCCGCGCCGTCGGACCCCACCGACGAGACCCCCACCGACGGCGCCACGGAGGGCGCCACCGACGGCACCGCCGACGAGGGATCCTCCGACGAGGGCGCCATCGACGAGGGCGCCACCGACACGCAGGTCGACGCACCCGCGACGCCGGCCCCCGCGGCCGAGGAGGACCTCGTCACGCTCGTCGTCATCTCCGACCTGCACTGCAACATCGGCATGGCGCCGCTCATCCGCACCGTCGTCGAACGCTCCGGCGCGCAGGTCGTGCTCAACGCCGGCGACACCACCATGAACGGCACGTCGGTCGAGTCGTACTGCGTCGACGCGTTCGCGTCGGCGATCCCGCAGGACGTCACCATGGTCGTCGCGGACGGCAACCACGACAGCGTCGAGACGTCCGCCACCGAACGGTCGCACGGGCAGGTCGTGCTCGACGGGGAGATCGTCGAGGTCGAGGGCATCCGCATCCTCGGCGACCGCGACCCGTTGGAGACGCGGCTCGCCGTCGGCGCCCAGCCGGAGCGCGAGGAGACGCCCGAGGAGTACGCGGCGCGCCTCGCGGAGACCGCCTGCGCCGCCCAGGAGGACGGCGAGGAGATCGACCTGCTCATGATCCACACGCCCCGCATGGGCAACGAGGCCATGGAGTCCGGGTGCGTGCCCGACCAGATCTCCGGACACATGCACACCCGGTCCGGCCCCGAACGGATGGGCGGGGGAGTGCGGTACGTCAGCGGCAGCACCGCGGGCGCCGTCAAGGACCAGCTGCGCATCGGCCCGCTCAAGGGCACCGCCGAGATGACCGTGCTGCGCTTCGACCCGCAGCAGCGCCGCGTCGTCGACTGGCAGCTCGTGCAGGTCGGCACCGACATGTCCGCGAAGGTGTGGCCGCGCCTCGCCTGGCCCGCCCCGCTGCCCCCGGGCATGACGGACGAGGACGCCGGCACCCCGGCCGACGACGCCACCTCCACCCCGGCCGACGACGCCACCTCCACCCCGGGCGACGACGCCACCTCCACCCCGGGCGACGGCGCGACGTCGGACGCACCGAGCGAGGACGGGTGACGCGGCCCGCGCGTCGCTCCCCGCGCAGCCGGGGCGCGCTGGGCAGGATGTGACGTATGAGCAGGTCGGCACGGTGGATCGTCGTCTCGGTGGCGCTCGCCCTCGTCGTCGTCCTGCTCGCCCCGTTCGTGTACTCCGAGCTCACGGAGGGCCGGACCCCGCCCCCGCTCGGCCTCCAGACGCCGGGGGAGCCGTCCCTCGACGTGGACCCGCCCGCCCCGGGGGCGTTCGACGCCGACGGCCGCTGGGCCGTCAACCCCGGCTCGGCCGCGGGGTTCCGTGCCGAGCTGCTCGACGTCCCCGAGGGCGACGCCGAGGTCGTCGGGACCACGGACGACGTCACGGGCTCCGTCGAGGTCCGCGACGGGGAGGTCGTCCGCGCGACCGTCGAGAACCGCACCGCGACGCTCACCACGGGCGACGCGGAGCAGGACCGTCTCGTCCGGCAGGTGCTCGAGGTCGACCTCAACCCCACGGCCACGTTCGCGCTCACGTCCCCGCTCGACGTCTCCGCGCTGGAGGAGACCACCGACGCCGTCCACCTCGAGGCGAGCGGCACCCTGACGCTGCGCGGGGAGACGCAACCGGTCACGGCGGCGCTCGAGGCGCAGCGCTCCGGCGAGGGCGTCGTCGTGGCGGGGGCGATCAGCGTCCGGTTCTCCGACTTCGGGCTGACGCTCGCCCCGTCGTCGCCCGTCCAGGTGGACGACCAGGGCACCGTCGAGATGCGTCTGGTCCTCGCCCGCTCCGGGGCCTGAACCGGCCCGTGGCCTAGGGTGGTGGCGTGGACCGCCCCGAC
The DNA here is from genome assembly GCF_020551945.1 of Cellulosimicrobium marinum. Taxonomy (GTDB): domain Bacteria; phylum Actinomycetota; class Actinomycetes; order Actinomycetales; family Cellulomonadaceae; genus Cellulosimicrobium; species Cellulosimicrobium marinum. The sequence goes on from NZ_JAJBZH010000001.1 coordinate 506,173, forward strand.
GACCTCACGCCCGTGGCCCAGGACTACCTCAAGGTCGTGTGGTCGGCGCGCGAGTGGTCCGACGAGCGGGTCACCACGAAGCTTCTCGCCGAGCGCATGGGCGTGGGCGCCTCGACGGTGTCCGAGACGGTGCGCCGGCTCAGCGCGCAGGGGCTGCTCGAGCACGCGCCCTACGGGTCGATCGCGCTCACCGACCGCGGCCGGGCGCTCGCCCTCGCGATGGTGCGCCGCCACCGCCTGCTCGAGACCTACCTCGTCTCCGAGCTGGGGTACGGCTGGGACGAGGTGCACGACGAGGCGGAGGTGCTGGAGCACGCCGTCTCCGACCTCATGATCGAGCGCATCGACGCCCGCCTCGGCCGACCGACGCGCGACCCGCACGGCGACCCGATCCCCGGCGCCGACGGGAGCGTCGTGCGGCCGCCCGCCACGCCGCTGTCCGAGCTCGCGGCGGGCGACCGCGGCGTGGTCGCCCGCATCTCCGACGCCGACCCGGACGTCCTGCGCTACCTCGCCGAGCTCGGGGTCGGCCTCGACACGCGCGTCGAGGTCACCGAGCGGCGCGAGTACGCGGGGACCCTCACGCTCGTCTGGTCGGGTGCCGGCGCGGCCGGTGCGCGCCCGTCGCCGCTGGGTCTGCGGGCGGCCGGCCACGTGTGGGTCGTGCGCGACGCCGTGCCCGCCTAGACTGTCCCCACACCTCTTCTCGTCGCCAGCGTTGCCGACACCGGGCTCGAATCGATTCGATCCGCTCGTGCGTTGCGTACTCACCACCCGACCGGAACCACCCGCCCGGAACCACCGCACGACCGCGCGACGACCCAGGGAGCACCATGACCGCACCGAGGACCGGCCCCGCGCTCCTCGCCCTCGCCATGGGCGGGTTCACCATCGGCACCACCGAGTTCGCCACCATGGGCCTGCTGTCCGACGTCGCGACCGACCTCGGCGTGTCCATCCCCACCGCGGGCCACGCCATCACCGCGTACGCCGTCGGCGTCGTCGTCGGCGCGCCCACCCTCACCGTGCTCGCCGCCCGCCTGCCCCGCAAGACGCTCCTCCTGACGCTCATGGCCTTCTACACCGTCGCCAACGTGCTCTCGGCCGCCGCGGGCAGCATCGAGACGCTCGTCGCCGGGCGCTTCCTCGCCGGGCTGCCGCACGGCGCGTTCTTCGGCGTCGGGGCCGCCGTCGGCGCGGCGGTCGCCGGCCCCGGCCGCCGCGGCCACGCCGTCGCCATGATGATGACCGGCCTCACCGTGGCCAACGTCGTCGGCGTCCCGCTGTCCACGTTCGTCGGGCAGCAGCTCGGGTGGCGCGCCGCGTTCGTCCTCGTCGGCGCCCTCGGGCTCGTCACCCTCGCGGCCCTGTGGTGGCTCGTGCCGGCACGCGCCGGGCACGAGGTGTCCAGCGCCCGGCAGGAGCTCGCGGCGCTGCGCAACGGGCCTCTGTGGATCGGGTTCGTCGCCGCCGCCATCGGCTTCGGCGGCATGTTCGCCGTCTACTCCTACGTCGAGCCCACCATCACGCGTGTCACGGGGCTCGCGTCCGCCGGCGTGCCCGTCGTCCTCGCCGTCTTCGGGGTCGGGATGACCGTCGGCACGCTCGTGGGCGGCCGCCTCGCCGACCGGTCGGTCATGCGCACCGTCCACCTCGGCTTCGCCTCCACCGCCGCGTCGCTCGTGCTCTTCGCCCTCACCGGCCAGCACCCCGTGCCCGCCGTGCTCGCGCTCTTCCTCCTCGGCGTCACGTCCCAGGTGCTCGGGCTCTCGCTCCAGACGCGCCTCATGGACCTGTCGCCCGCCGCGCCCTCCCTGGGCGCCGCGCTGTGCCACTCCGCGCTCAACGTCGGCAACGCGAGCGGGGCGTTCCTCGGCGGCGTCGTCATCGCCGCGGGCTGGGGCTACCTCGCCCCTGCCTGGACCGGGCTGGTGCTCACGCTCGTCGGCTTCGCGATCATCCTCGTCGCGGGCCGTCGCCCCGCCGGCGTCACGGTCGGCGAGCTGCCCGCCACGGCCGACGCCGCCGCGCCGAGGTAGTACCGAGGGCGCCCGAGGGTAGTACCCCGGCCGCGCGAGGGAGCACCCCGGCCGACGGCGGGCGGCCGCGCACAGCCAGGTCCCAGCGACACGCGGTAGGTTGTGCCCACCGCGCCGCAGGCGCGACCACGACGGTCCGGCGCGAGCCGGCGACCCACGAGGAGCGTCCCCGTGAGCAAGAGCGCCACCGCCGGTGCGACGAACGAGACCGGGCACGACGAGGCCGACCTGCCCGAGCCCGGCGAACCCCGACCGATCAGCGCGCGGACCATGGGATGGCTGCTCGTCGTGCTGGGGGCGATCGGCTTCCTCGCGTCCGCCGACCTCACGATCGAGCGCTACCTCACGCTGGTCGACCCCGACCACGCGCTCTCGTGCACGCTGAGCGTCTTCGTCGACTGCGGCCCCGCCATGGGCTCGTGGCAGGGGTCGCTGCTCGGCTTCCCCAACCCGCTCCTCGGCATCGCCGGGTTCTCCGTCGTCATCACGTCGGGCGTCGTCGTCCTCGCGGGGGCCCGGCTCCCGCGCTGGTACTGGCTCGCGCTGCTGGGCGGGACGACGCTCGCGCTCGCGCTCGTCGTCTTCCTCGTGTGGACCAGCCTCTACGCGCTCGTGCGGCTGTGCCCGTGGTGCATGGTGGTGTGGGCCGTCGTGCTGCCGCTCTTCTGGTACCAGGTCGTGCACGCCGTCCAGGAGGGCTGGCTCCCGGCGAGCGCCGGCGTGCGCCGCACGCTCGTCCGCAACCGCCACCTTTTCCTCGCGATCGGCTACGTCGCGCTCGTGGCGTGGGTGCTGCTCGTCATGGGGCAGTACATCGTCAGCAGCCTCTGACGGACGACGGCGCGGGGCAGCCCCGGGGCGACCCCGCGCCGTCGGGCCGTGGTCGCCGTCGGGGCCTCAGCGCCAGCCCGGCTGGTCCGGGGCGGCGTCCTGCGGACCGCCCTGCGCCCCGTACGCCGGGGCGGGCGCCGACTGCGCCTGGTGCGCGGACTGCGCCGTGGCGCCCGGCTGACCCGCGGGGATGGGGGCGACGACCACGGCCGTGCCGTACGCGCACACCTCGGAGAACTGCTGCGCGATGTCGCCGGTGTCGAACCGCATCCCGATCACGGCGTTCGCGCCGCGGCGCTGCGCCTCCTGGACCATGCGGTGCATGACCTCCTGGCGCGACTCGTACACGAGCTGGGTGTACTCCTTGACCTCGCCGCCGCCGAGCGCGCGGAAGCCCGCCGTGAAGTTCGCGCCGAAGTTGGCGCTGCGCACGGTCATGCCCATCACCTCCCCGAGCACGGCGTCGATGCGGTAGCCCGGGACCTCGTTCGTCGTCACCACGATCATGCGCGCATCCTGCCACGGCGCACCCGGTCGCCGGGCCGCCGTCCCGCACGGGTGCCGCCGGTAGAATCGCCCGCGTGACCACCCCTGACGCCGCCCCTGAGATCACGCACGCCCCCGGCCAGCCCGCCCACCGGTACACCCCGGCCCTCGCGGAGCAGATCGAGCTCAAGTGGCAGGACCTGTGGGAGCAGCGCGGCACGTTCTTCGCCGCGAACCCCGACGGTCCGCTCACCGACGGCGCCGGTGAGGGCCCGGGCGGCGCGAGCCCGTACTTCATCATGGACATGTTCCCGTACCCGTCGGGCGCGGGCCTGCACGTCGGGCACCCGCTGGGATACATCGCGACCGACGTCGTGGGGCGGTTCCGGCGCATGTGCGGCGACAACGTGCTGCACGCGCTGGGCTACGACGCGTTCGGCCTGCCCGCCGAGCAGTACGCGGTGCAGACGGGTCAGCACCCGCGCGTGACGACCGAGGCGAACATCGCGAACATGCGCCGCCAGCTGCGCCGCCTCGGCCTGGCGCACGACTCGCGGCGGTCGTTCGCGACGATCGACCCCGAGTACGTGCGCTGGACGCAGTGGATCTTCCTGCAGATCTTCGACTCCTGGTACGACGCCGATTCCGCCCGCCCCGACGGAGGGCTGGGCCGCGCACGACCGATCGCCGAGCTGGAGGCCGAGCTCGCCGCGGGGTCGCGTCCGGTCCCCGCGGGCGTCGAGGGCGTCGAGGCGGGCGCGGACTGGGCGACGCTCACGCCGGCCCAGCGCCGCGCCGTCGTGGACTCCCAGCGTCTGGCGTACGTCGACGAGTCGCCCGTGAACTGGGCCCCCGGGCTCGGGACCGTCCTCGCGAACGAGGAGGTCACCGCGGACGGGCGCTCGGAGCGCGGCAACTTCCCGGTGTTCCAGCGCAGCCTGCGCCAGTGGAAGATGCGCATCACGGCGTACGCCGACCGCCTCGCCGACGACCTCGACCTCATCGACTGGCCGGAGAAGGTCACGGCGATGCAGCGCAACTGGATCGGGCGCAGCGAGGGCGCGCTCGTGCGCTTCGCGGTGCTCGGCGCCGCGGACGGCGCGAACGACGCCGCCGCGGAGTCCGGCTCGCAGATCGAGGTCTTCACGACGCGCCCCGACACGCTGTTCGGCGCGACGTTCATGGTGGTCTCGCCCGAGCACCCGCTGCTCGACGAGGTGCCCGCGCACTGGCCGGACGGGACGTCGTCGGCGTGGACGGGCGGGCACCGCTCACCCGTGGAGGCGGTCGCGGCGTACCGGCGCGAGGCCGCGGCGAAGACGGCCGTCGAGCGGCAGGCCGACGCCGGCAAGAAGACCGGCGTGTTTACCGGGCACCTCGCTGTCAACCCGGTCAACGGCGCGACCATCCCCGTCTTCACGGCCGACTACGTGCTCATGGGCTACGGGACCGGCGCGATCATGGCCGTCCCCGGCGGCGACGAGCGCGACTTCGCGTTCGCCGAGGCGTTCGGGCTGCCCGTCGTGCGCACGGTCGAGCCCGCGGGCGGGCTGCCCGAGGACTTCACCGGCCCGTACACGGGGGACGGCGTCGCGGTGGGGTCGTCGAACGACGAGGTGTCCCTCGACGGGCTCGGGGTCGCCGACGCCAAGCGCCGCATCACCGAGTGGCTCGTCGCGAAGGGCCTGGGCGAGGGCACCACGACGTACCGCCTGCGCGACTGGCTCTTCAGCCGACAGCGCTACTGGGGCGAGCCGTTCCCCATCGTGTGGGACTCCGACGACCGTCCCGTCGCCCTCCCCGACGCGCTGCTGCCCGTCGAGCTGCCCGACGTCCCCGACTACGCCCCCCGCACGTTCGAGCCCGACGACGCGAGCTCCTCGCCCGAGGCGCCGCTCGGCCGCAACGACGACTGGGTGCAGGTCACCCTCGACCTCGGCGACGGGCCGAAGCAGTACCGCCGCGACACCAACACCATGCCCAACTGGGCCGGGTCGTGCTGGTACTACCTGCGCTACCTCGACCCGGCGTGGACCGGGGGAGAGGCTGCCGGGTCCGCCGGCACGGGACCCGTCGTCGTCGACCCCGACCTCGAGCGCTACTGGATGGGCCCGGAGCACAACGCCACGGCGGGCCGCTCGGGCGGCGTCGACCTGTACGTCGGCGGCGTCGAGCACGCCGTGCTGCACCTGCTCTACGCCCGGTTCTGGCACAAGGTGCTCTACGACCTGGGCCACGTGTCGAGCATCGAGCCGTTCCACCGGCTCTTCAACCAGGGGTACGTCCAGGCGTACGCGTTCACCGACGCGCGCGGCCAGTACGTCCCCGCGGCAGAGGTCACCGAGGAGCCCGCTGCCGACGGTTCCGGCGAGGTCGTCTACCGCTGGAACGGCGAGGTCGTGCAGCGCGAGTACGGCAAGATGGGCAAGTCGCTGAAGAACGTCGTCACGCCCGACGACATGTACGCCGAGTACGGCGCCGACACGTTCCGCGTCTACGAGATGTCGATGGGTCCGCTCGACCTGTCGCGCCCGTGGGAGACGCGCGCCGTCGTCGGGTCGCAGCGGTTCCTGCAGCGGCTGTGGCGGAACGTCGTGAGTGAAGACACGGGGGAGACGGTCGTGTCGGACGAGCCCGCCGACGTCGCGACCCTGCGCGCCGTCCACCGTGCGATCGCGGACGTGCGCGTCGAGATGGAGCACATGCGCCCCAACACGGCCATCGCGAAGCTCATCACGCTCAACAACCACCTCACGTCCCTCGACCGCGTGCCGCGCGAGGCCGTGGAGCCGCTCGTGCTCATGACCGCGCCCGTCGCGCCGCACCTCGCGGAGGAGCTCTGGGAGCGCCTCGGACACGACACCTCGCTCGCGCACGAGCCGTTCCCCACGGCCGACGAGCAGTACCTCGTCGAGGACACGGTCACGTGCGTCGTGCAGGTCAAGGGCAAGGTGCGCGGCCGTCTCGACGTGCCGCCGTCGATCTCGGAGGAGGACCTCACGGCCGCCGCGCTCGCGGAGCCGAACGTCGTGCGCGCGATCGACGGCGCGGAGGTCCGCACGGTGATCGTCCGCGCGCCGAAGCTGGTGAACATCGTCGTCTGACCCGTTGAGTGCATGAAATAGTCGCGTCGGGGAGCCCCAGGCGCGACTTTTTCATGCACTCACGGCCATGCCCGTGCCCGACGACGAGCCCTCGCCGCCCGCACCCGACGCACCAGACGCTCGGGGAGGCGGAGCACGTCGTCGGCCGTCGCGGTGACGACGACCCAGCCCGCGTCCTCCAGGCGTTGGCGGCGCTCGACGTCGCGTCGCCACGTCGCCGGGTCGGTGCGGTGCACGTCGCCGTCGTACTCGATCGCGATGCGCAGCTCCGGGTAGGACAGGTCAGGCAGGGCGAGGAACCGGCCTGCGTCGTCGAGGGCGGGGCGGTTGACGGCCGGCGTCGGCAGCCCGGCCTGCACGAGGATCAGTCGCGTGCGGGTCTCCATGCTCGAGTCCGTGCCCGGCCGGACGAGGCCGATCGCCTCCCGGCACCGGACGATCCCACGCATCTTGTAGGTCGAGTCCATGAGCCGTCGCAGCTCGGCCACGGTGGTCGCGGGGTGTCTCCGGCGCGTCATCGAGTCGGCCAGGACGACCACGGCGTCGGGCGGCAGCGCGTGCGCGACCTGGAGCCAGGTCTGCGCGGGGGACGTGACGCGCAGATCGTCGACCTCGACGACGTCGAGACGGTCCTGCCCGCAGTAGTGGGAGACGACCGCGGTCCGCTGGGCACGATCGCCCCGCCGCGTCGAGACGACGTGGAGACGGTCGTCGCGGGCGATCTCCCACGGGACCTCGACCCCGAGCAGCCGGAGGGCGGTCGTCCGGGCGAAGGCGCTGTCGGGGTGGAGCACGCGGGCGACGGCGCGGCACCGGTCTGCGAGGGTCGGGTCGGTGGTGCCGAGCACCCGCACTCCTGACGTCGGTGCGTGGGCGCTCGGTCCGCGCAGGACGCCGGGGGTCAGGCCGGCGGCGAGCGCCTCGGCCGTGGTGAGGATCGTCGTCGTCATGGCCCGAGACTGGCCGTGGTGAGGCACGGCCGGACAGGCCGCGCGGCGATCTGTGGAGAACCCTCCGTTGAGTGCGGCCCATTCGTCCTCGGAACACGTTCGCGGCGACACATCCCCAGCACTCAGCGGAGGCGGCGCAGCCGGGCGGAGATGCGTGCCACGGCCCGGACGCCGTAGGGTGGCGCGGCCATGAACCCCGCTCCGCACGTCCACGTCGTCACCGACTCGACGGCCTCCCTGCCGCCGCAGGACGTGGCGTGGCTGCGCACCGTCCCGCTGCACGTCGCCGTCGAGGGGGACTCGTTCCTCGAGGGCGAGGAGATCACCGCGCAGGACGTCGCCGCGCACCTCGCGGCGGGGCACCGGGTGTCCACGTCCCAGCCGACGCCGCGCGCGTTCGCCCGGGCGTACGCCGCCGCCGCCGCGTCCGGGGCGCGCGCGATCGTGTCCGTCCACCTCTCGGGCGAGCTGTCGGGCACCGTGCACGCCGCGGCCCTGGCGGCGTCCGACGCCCCCGTCCCGGTGCGGGTCGTCGACTCGCGGACCGCCGCGGCGGGGCTCGGGTTCGCCGTCCTCGCGGCGGTCACGGCCGCGGAGGAGGGGGCCGACGTCGACACGGTGGCGCGGCGAGCGCTGACCGTCGCCGACTCGAGCCGGGCCGTGTTCCTCGTCGAGTCCCTCGACCACCTGCGGCGCGGGGGCCGGCTGAGCCCCGCCGCCGCCGCGCTCGGCACCGTGCTCGGCGTGCGGCCGCTCCTCGCCGTGCGTGACGGCCGGATCGAGGTGGTCCAGAAGGTACGCACCCGGGCCGCCGCCGTCGAGCGTCTGACGAGCGTCGTCGTCGGCTCCGCGGGACGCCGGAACGACCCGGCGCTCGCGGTGCACCACGTGGGGGACGAGGACGGCGCACGCCGCCTCGCGGACGAGCTGACCGCGAGGACGGGCCTCGACGTGCTCGTGACCCCGGTGAGCGCGGTCCTCGGGGCGCACGTCGGCCCCGGGGTGCTGGCCGCCGTCGTCGCCGACCGGGCGCCGCAGCACTGACCGCTCCGGCCTGAGGTCTCGTCACACGGCCGTGCACAGGCCGCGATCCCGCGTCGGCATCCACAGGTGCCGCGACGACAGGCCCGCCGGACCTCCCGACGACCTAGCGTGCCGCGCATGACGACAGCACGGCACGCTCCCGGTGACCGGACCCCGACGACGGCCCGCGCCCCGCGCCGCAGCGACGCCGTCGTGCGGCAACGGCTCCGCGCCGTGACCGGTGGCGACCGTGCCGCACCGTCCGACGTCCCTGCCGTCACGGCCGGGGGACGCCCGGTGCTCGCGTGGCACCCGGCGACCGCCGCGCTGGACCTCGTCCCGGCGGCCGGGGGCGCGCGTCGCACGGGCCCGGACCGCACGGCGGGACCCGACCGCGCGGGGCCGCCGGACGGCTCGGAGGGTGGAGGGACCTCGGCGGTGGTGGACCTCGGCGGCGACGCCGGCGCGTGGCTGCCGGACCGGCCGACCGCGGCGCGCGCCGACGACGCGTGGAGCACCGACCTGCGGCGGCGTGCCGACCCGCCGCGGCGCGGCCCGGAGGACGTCGCCGCGCGCGCGAGGGACCGGGCGGCGACCACGGCCGCGCAGGCCTACGCGGCGCTGCACGGCCACCCGACCGTGCACTCCGGGTTCGTGGACCTCGCCGACGAGGGCACGTACGGTACGGACGCGACGAGGCCGCGGACCAGGGTCCGGCTGCGGGTCGCGGTCGCCGCGGCAGTCGTCGTCCTGGCGCTCGGCGGCGCGACCGCGGTCGCGGCCACCCGCCCGGACCCCGTGAGCACCGTCGTGGCGCTCGACGGGCACGACGACGGCTCCGCGGACCACGCTGCGGCAGACGGGCATCCGCAGGAGGGGGCGGAGGAGAGCGCGGTGGCCGAGGGGGCGGCGCAGGTCCCCGGCCCCGAGGCCGGGCAGGCCGGCGACCCCGTCGTCGGTGCGGGCGCCCCGGCGGTGGGGGAGCCCGGCGTGGTGGTGCACGTCGTCGGGCAGGTGGGCGCGCCCGGGCTCGTGCAGGTGCCGGCGGGCGCCCGCGTCGCCGACGCGCTGACGGCCGCGGGCGGCGCGACCGGCGACGCGGACCTCACCGCCCTCAACCTCGCGCGGACCGTCGTCGACGGGGAGCAGATCGTCGTCACCCGCCCGGGCGAGACGCCGCCCGCGCCGCCGCCCCCGGCGTCCGGCGGTGCCGAGAGCGCCGGTGCCGGGACGGTCGTCGACCTCAACACCGCCGACGCGACCGCGCTCGACGCGCTCCCGGGGATCGGGCCGGTGCTGGCTGAACGGATCGTCGCGTGGCGCGTCGAGCACGGCAGGTTCTCCACCGTCGACGAGCTCGGCGAGGTGAGCGGGATCGGCCCCGCGGTCCTCGCGGACGTGCGCGACCTCGTTCGCGTGTGACCGACCTCCGGCTCGCCCCCGCCGCACTCGTCGCCTGGGCGGTGGCCGCGTGCGCCGTCGGGGCCGAACCCGACGTGGTGCTCGTGGCCGCGGGCGTCACGGCGGTGCTGCTCGGCGGCGTCCTCGTGGTCGCAGCCGTCCGCCGTCTCCGCCCGGCGTCCGGGGACGACGACGTGCGGTCGCCGGTGCGCCGCGCGGCCCGGCGCCTCCCGTGGGGACAGGCGGTGCTCGTCGCCGCGTGCGCGGGCGCCGTCCTGCTCTCGTGCGGGGCGCAGCTCGCGGCCCGCGCCGGCGCGGCCACGGCCGAGCTCGCCGCCGACGGCGCCACCGCGACGGTCGTCGCCGTGCCCACGTCCGCGGTGGAGCCGCGCACGAACCCGTGGACCGGCGCCGTGGACCAGCACGAGGTGCGCGTCGGGCTGCGGACGCTCACCGCGCGCGGCGTCACCACGGCCGCGACCGGGCCGGTGCTCCTGCGCGGCGGCGGGCACGGATGGGACGGGATCGCCTACGGGGCGACGGTCGAGGCGCGCGGGCAGCTCCGGCTCGACGGCGACCGCACCGTGCTCCAGGTCGACCACGCCCCGCGCGTCCTCACGGAGCCGCCCGCGCTCCTGCGCGGCGTCCACGCCCTGCGGTCCGGGCTGCTCGACCGGACCGACGGGCTCTCGCCCCAGGCCCGAGGCCTCGTCCCCGGCGTGGCCGTGGGAGACACGTCGCGACTCGACCCCGACCTCGACGACGCGCTGCGGACCACGTCGCTCACCCACGTCACCGCGGTGTCCGGAGGGCACTTCGCGATCGTCGTGGCGTGCGTCGCCGCCCTGTGCGTGGTGCTGCGCGCGCCGCGCACCGTGCGGGTCGTCGTCACGGCGGCCGCCATGACCGGGTTCGTCCTGCTCGTCCACCCCGAGCCGAGCGTGCTGCGTGCCGCCGCCATGGGCGCCGTCGGACTCGTCGGTCTGCTGCTGGGCCGTCCCTCACGGGCGGTCGCCGCGCTCGGAGCCGCGGTCGTCGTGCTGCTCGTCCTCGACCCGTGGCTCGCGCGGTCCTACGGGTTCGTGCTCTCGGTGGCGGCCACCGCCGGGCTCGCGCTGGGCGCGGGACCGATCGCCCGTCGGCTGGAACCCTGGTGCGGGAGGGCGACGGCCCACCTCGTCGCCGTCCCCGTCGCCGCGCAGGCCGCGTGCGGCCCGGTCCTCGTGCTGCTCGACCCCGGCCTGAGCACCTACGGCGTCCTCGCCAACCTCGTGGCGGCCCCCGCGCTCGGCCCGGCGACCGTCCTCGGGCTCGTCGCGACCCTGCTCGCTCCTGTCTGGCCCGCGGCCTCGACCGTCGTCGCCGCAGGCGCGGGCCTCTTCACCGGGTGGATCGCGGCCGTCGCGACGACGTTCGCGGCGCTCCCCGGCGCTCGCACCCCGTGGCCGGGCGGGCCGGGCGGCCTGCTCCTCCTCGCCGTCGTCACCGCGGTCGCCCTCGTGCTGGTGCTGCGTTCCCGGACGCTCGACCGGCTGGGCGACGCCCGGCTGCGCGACCGCGCGCACCGCCCGCCCTGGACGGTCCGGCTCCGGCGGGTGCGCGGCGCTCGCTTGTCCGGCCGGAGCACCCGCTCGCTCGGGAGCGGCCGGGCGCGCGGCGCGCTCGTGGTGACGGCACTGGTGGCAGCCCTGGTCCTGGCCTTCTTGCTGGTCCGTCCGGCCACCACCCTCGGGACCCGCGTCCCTGACGACTGGGCGGTCGTCGCGTGCGACGTCGGGCAGGGTGACGCGCTCGTCCTGCGCTCGGGCGAGTCGTCCGCGGTCGTGGTCGACGTCGGCCCGGACGGCCCTGCCGCCGGCCGCTGCCTCGACACGCTCGGCGTGGACACGGTCGACCTGCTCGTCCTCAGCCACTTCCACGCCGACCACGTGGGCGGGCTCGACCGCGTCCTGCAGGGCCGACGTGTCACGGGCGCGCTCGTGACCGCCACGCGCGACCCTGCCGCCCAGGCCGACCGCACGCTCGGGGCGCTCGCGGCCGCGGGCGTCCGGGTCGACGTCGCGCAGGCGGGTGCGACCGGCGTCGCCGGCACGGGCGCGGACGGCGTCGCGTGGGAGGTCCTCCAGGCCGGACCGGCCACCGGCGGCACGGCGTGGGAAGGCGGCGCCAACGACGCGAGCGTCGTCCTGCGGGCCCAGGTGGGCGCGGTCGACGTCGTCGCGCTCGGCGACCTCGAGGACCCCGGCCAGGAGGCGCTCGCGCGGACGCTCGCGGCACGCGGCGCGGACCCCGTCGATGTCGTGAAGATGGCGCACCACGGCTCGCGGGTCCAGTCGGACCGCCTCGCCGGGCTGCTGGCGCCCTCCGTCGTGCTCGTCAGCGCGGGCGAGAACACCTACGGCCATCCCACGGACCACGCGCTCGACCTGTACCGGTCCGTGGGCGCCACGGTCCTGCGGACGGACCGGTGCGGAACCGTCGCGCTCGTGGCGCACGACGACGGCCTCGCCGTCCCCGGGTGCGCGGACGGCTCGTGACCGGCTCGGGCTGCTGGCCTGCCGGGCTGCGGGCCGGGTCGGCGGTTCGTGGCAGGCTTGGCGCATGCCCGCACCCTCCCGGTCCGCCCGACCCTCCGCCGCGACGAGCTGGGACGACGTCCGTCTGGCCCCGGTGGTGCTGGTCCAGGGACCCGAGTCGTTGCTCGCGGAGCGTGCGGTCGACGCCCTCGTCGACCTCGCCCGCGAGCAGGACCCGGGCACGGAGAAGGTCGTGCTCGAGGGCGCCGCCTACCAGGCGGGGATGCTCACGGTGGCCGCCAGCCCGTCACTGTTCGGCGAGGCGAAGATCGTCGTCGTCACGGGGGCGGAGGCCGCGACGGACGCCCTCGTCGCCGACGTCGTCGCCTACGTGCCGGTCGCGGACCCGGCGACCACGGTCGTCGTCGTCCACGGCGGCGGCGTGCGCGGCAAGCGGATGCTCGACGCGATCCGCACGAGCGGCGCCCCCGTCGTCGCCGTCGAGGCGATCAAGAAGGACGCCGACAAGTCGGCGTTCGTCACGGCCGAGTTCCGTCGTGCCCGCCGACGCATCGACGGCACGGGCGTGCGCGCTCTCGTCGAGGCGCTCGGCAACGACCTGCGCGAGCTCGCGTCGGCGTGCGCGCAGCTCGTCACCGACACCGAGGGCACCGTGACGGAGCAGGTGGTCGACCGCTACTACGGGGGCCGTGTCGAGGCCACGGGATTCCGCGTGGCCGACGCCGCGGTCGCGGGTGACGCCGGTCAGGCGGTGGCGCTGCTCCGGCACGCCCTCGCGACCGGCGCCGACCCGGTGCCGATCGTCGCGGCGCTCGCGATGAAGCTCCGCGCGCTCGCGAAGGTCGGTGCGATGCGCGGACGCGGCGGCGCGTCCGCGAAGGACCTCGGCATGGCCCCCTGGCAGGTCGACCGGGCTCGCCGCGAGCTCGCGTCGTGGACGCCCGAGGGGCTCGCGACCGCGATCTCCGCCGTCGCGCAGGCCGACGCCGAGGTGAAGGGCGCCGGGCGTGACCCCGTGTACGCGGTCGAGCGCGCCGTCCTCACCATCGCCCGCGCCCACGGCCGCTGACGCGGGCCCGTCGCGGACCTCGGGACTCCCTCGCGAGACCGGGGGTACTACCTCGCGGGGGGCGGCGGACGCACGAAGGGCGCCAACCCGTGCGGGTCGGCGCCCCTCGTGGAGAGCCTGTGGTCGCCTGGACGGCGACGCGTCGCTCAGAGCGCGTTGACCGACTTCGCGATGGCCGACTTGCGGTTCGCGGCCTGGTTCGCGTGGATGACGCCCTTCGAGACGGCCTTGTCGAGCTTGCGCGAGGCAGCCTGGAGGGCGGTGGTCGCCGCCTCCTTGTCGCCGGCGGCGACGGCCTCGCGCACGCGGCGCACGTACGTCTTGAGCTCGGACTTGACCGCCTTGTTGCGCAGGCGAGCCTTCTCGTTCGTACGGATGCGCTTGATCTGGGACTTGATGTTGGCCACGTGTGAGCTTTCTGGTGTGTTCGCCGAAGCGAGCGGATAGGTCGTAGAGGGCGGCTCCAGCTCCGGGACTGGGGTGGGGAACCCGTGGTGAGGTGCTGGAGCGGTGCCCGCCGACCTGGGCGGACACGCGACCAACGAGAATACCAGCCAGGCCCCGTCTCGATCCAGTCGGCGCCGTGACCGCCGCAGGCTCGCGCGACGGATCAGCGGTGCGCGGCGATCCCCGCGACGACCGTGTCGAACACGGACCGGCCGACGACCGCACCCTCGCGCCGCACGGCGCCCGGGTCCACGCGGATCACCCGGTCGAGGCGCACCTCGCTGTCGCGACCCTTCGCGTCCCACGGTCCCGAGCCGATGTCGAGCCAGTGGCGGCCCCAGCGGGCCTCGTCGCGCGCGTCGCGCGAGTGGTCCTTGCTCGTGAGCATCACGGCGAGCAGCCAGGGCCCGTCGGTGCCGACGAGGAGCACGGGCCGGTCCTTGCCCTGGGAGTGGTCCTCCTCGAACGGGACCCACGTCCACACGATCTCGCCCGGGTCGGGGTCGCCGTCGAGGCGCGGCGCGTACTGCGCGCGGACCGGACCCTCGTGGTCGCCGGGGTACCCGTCGCCCGGCCGGGGCGCGGTCGTCGTACCGCCCGACGCGCGGGACGCCGGGCCGCGCGACGTCGTCCGGGAGCCGGACGTGCGGGAACCGGACGCGCGGGCGCCGGACGACCGGGAGAGCCCGCGGGCGAGGGCGTGCGCCGCGTCGGACAGGAGGCCGAGCCATCGGTTGCGTGCCACGCGCGCACCCTACACGCGCGACGAGGGGACCTTGTCCACGCGCGAGGGGGACCTCGTCCACGCGCGAGGGGGACCTTGTCCACGCGCGAGGGGGACCTTGTCCACGCGCGAGGGGACACCCCGTCGTGGACGCGGGCTCGTGACACCGGGCGGGCGGCCGTTACCGCGGCGACACACGCGCGTGACACCCCCGCATCCCGTCGCGCCTACCGTGCGGGCATGGCGGACCTGTTCGACGACTACCCGGTCTCGCGGGCCTGGGACGAGATGCTCGACCGCGACGGCACGCTGCGGCCACGCTACGAGCAGGTCCACGCGACGATGACGCGGCTGACCGCCGACGAGGTCGCCGCACGCGCCGACTCCCTCGCGCGCGCCTACCTCGCGCAGGGCGTGACGTTCGACTTCGCGGGGGAGGAACGACCGTTCCCGCTCGACGTGGTGCCGCGCGTCGTCGAGCCGGACGAGTGGGACGTCGTGGAGCGGGGCGTCGCGCAGCGCGTCCGGGCGCTGGAGGCCTTCCTCGCCGACGTCTACGGGCCGCAACGGGCCGTCGCGGACGGGGTCGTGCCGCAGCGCCTCGTCCTGTCCTCGACGGAGTTCCACCGCGAGGCGTGGGGGATCGAGCCACCGAACGGCGTGCGCGTGCACGTGGCCGGGGTCGACCTGATCCGCGACGAGGCGGGCGGGTTCCGCGTGCTGGAGGACAACGTGCGCGTGCCCAGCGGGGTGAGCTACGTGCTCTCGAACCGGCGGGCCATGGTCCGCACGTTCCCGGAGCTGTTCTCCAGCCTGCGGGTCCGGCCCGTGATCGACTACCCGCAAAGGCTGCTCAACGCACTCCTCGCCGCCGCGCCCGACGGCGTCCCCGACCCCACCGTCGTCGTCCTCACGCCGGGCGTGTTCAACTCCGCGTACTTCGAGCACGCGCTCCTCGCGCGGCTCATGGGCGTCGAGCTCGTCGAGGGGCGCGACCTGTTCTGCGCGGGCGGTCGCGTCTACATGCGCACGACGGAGGGGCGGCGGCGTGTCGACGTCGTCTACCGGCGCGTCGACGACGTCTTCCTCGACCCCGTGCCGTTCCGCGCCGACTCGCTGCTCGGCGTGCCCGGCCTGCTCACGTGCGCCCGCATCGGCACCGTGACGGTCGCGAACGCGGTCGGCAACGGCGTCGCCGACGACAAGCTCGTCTACACCTACGTGCCCGACCTCGTGCGCTACTACCTCGGCGAGGAGCCCGTCCTGGCGAACGTCGACACGTGGCGGCTGCAGGAGCCGGAGGCGCTCGCGGAGGTGCTGGAACGCCTCGACGAGCTCGTCGTCAAGCCGGTCGACGGGTCGGGGGGCAAGGGGATCGTCGTCGGCCCGGCGGCGAGCCGGGCCGAGCTGGACGCCCTGCGCTCGCGGCTGCAGGCCGACCCGCGCGGCTGGATCGCGCAGCCCGTCGTCCAGCTCTCGACGACCCCGACGTTCGTCGACGGCGCGTTCCGTCCCCGGCACGTCGACCTGCGCCCGTTCGCCGTGCACGACGGCCGGGACGTGTGGGTGCTGCCCGGGGGCCTGACGCGGGTCGCGCTCCCGGAGGGGCAGCTCGTGGTCAACAGCTCGCAGGGCGGCGGGTCGAAGGACACGTGGGTCCTCACGGGCGACGACCGCCGACCGGAGGCCGCGGGCGCCGCGGGGACGCGGGGGAGCGGGTCCCCGGTGGCCGCGCACGCGGGCGGCGGCTCGGCCGCGCCGGGCGTGCCCCTCGTGACCAACCCCGCGGACGACCCGGGCAGCCCCGGCCGCGCCGCCCAGCAGCAGCAGCAACAGCAGCAACAGCAACAGCAACAGCAACAGCAGCAACAGCGGCACGACGCGGAACGACAGGGCGCGACGGAGACGGAGGTGGGCCTGTGCTGAGCCGCATCGCGGAGTCGCTCTTCTGGATCGGCCGGTACGTCGAGCGCGCGGACGACACGGCACGGATCCTCGACGTGCACGTCCAGCTGCTCTCGGAGGACCCGTGGGCGGAGGAGGACCTCGCGTGCCGGTCGCTCCTCGCGGTCATGGACCACCCGGTGCCCGCGGACGGCAGCCTCGTCGACCGCGCGCACGTCCTGCGGGTCCTCGCGCACGACCAGATCGACCCGTCGTCGATCGCGGGATCGCTCGTGGCGGCGCGGGAGAACGCGCGGCGCGCGCGGGAGATCGTCTCGACGGAGCTGTGGGAGTGTCTCAACACGACGCGCAACCAGGTGTTCGGGGCGATCCGCACCGCGCCGCCGCACGAGTACTTCTCGTGGGTGCGCGAGCGCGCGGCCATCGTCGCCGGGCTCATGGACTCGGCGACGAGCCGCGACGCGACCTGGCACTTCATGATCCTCGGGCGGTCGATCGAGCGGGCCGACATGACGGCGCGGCTCGTGACGACGCAGGCGCGGCTCGGGGAGGCGGGGCCGGGGTGGACGACCCTCCTGCGCTCGTGCGGCGCGCACGAGTCGTACGTGCGGGCCAACCGGGGGCTGGCGTCCGACGAGCGGGCCGCCGGGTTCCTGCTCCTGGACCGGCTCTTCCCGCGCTCGATCGTGCACGCGCTGGAGACGGCCGAGACGTGCCTGCGCGAGCTGGGGCCGCTCGAGGGCAGGCGCGGCGTCGCGGACGAGGCGCGCCGCGAGCTGGGCGTCGTGCGCAGCGCGCTGGAGTTCGGTCGGCTCCCCGACCTGCTGGGGGCGCTCCCGGAGACGATGGAACGCGTGCAGCACGCGTGCTCGAGGGCGTCGGACGCGGTCCGGGCGCGCTACTTCCCCTCGGGAGCCGTGACGACGTGGGTGGGGGAGGCGTTGTGAGCAGCGTCCTGCGGGTCGTGCACTCGACCGAGTTCCGCTACCCGTCACCGGTGACGGCGTCCTACAACGAGGCGCGCATGACGCCCGTCTCGGACGAGCACCAGGTCGTCCAGGAGGCGGACGTCCGCGTGCGTCCCACCACGTGGTCGCACGACTACGCGGACTACTGGGGCACGACGGTCACGGCGTTCGAGGTGCTCGAGCCCCACTCCCGCCTGCGGCTGCGGGCGACGAGCACGGTGGTGGTGGACGAGCAGGAGGAGCCCGCGGACCCGCCGTCGTGGACCGAGCTGGGCGGCGACGTCGTCCTCGACGCCTACGCGGCGTTCCTCGCCGACACCCCGACCACGGCGGTGCCGGACGACGTCGCGGCGCTCGCGCTCGACGTCTCGGCCGGTCTCGACCCGCACGCCGCGGCACGTGCCGTGTGCCTCGCGGTCCGCGACCGCCTGGACTACGTCCCCGGTGTGACGACGGCGCACACCCCAGCGACGGAGGCGTGGGAGGCGAGGCAGGGGGTGTGCCAGGACATGGCGCACCTGTGCGCGGGGGCGTTGCGCAGCGTCGGCATCCCGACGCGCTACGTCTCGGGCTACCTGCACCCGCGCCCGGACGCGCCGGTGGGCGAGGCCGTCGAGGGCGAGTCGCACGCGTGGGTCGAGTGGTGGGTGGGTTCCTGGTACGGGTTCGACCCGACGAACCGCCGCCCGGCCGGGCGCGACCACGTCGTGCTGGGGCGCGGGCGCGAGTACCGGGACGTGGCGCCGCTCGTCGGCGTCTACGCCGGCCCGGGGGCGAGCGACCTGGAGGTCACCGTCGAGATGACGCGCCTGCGGTGAGGGGCGTCGTCCTCAGGGCGTGATGCGCCCGGCGAGGGTCTGCGCGAGCGCGTCGGGGTCGCCGTCGGCCACCAGACCCGGAACGGTGCCCGGGTCCGGCGGCACGCGGCGCCACAGGACGAGGGCGAGCTCGCGCGCGGGTGCCGTGACCCGCACGGTCGTCGGGGCGTCGTCGGGCGCGCCGAGCACCCACGAGCGGCCGGCGTCGGGCGCGACGAGCGCGACCGGGTGGTCGGGTGGCTCGACGCGACCGAGCCGGATCTGGCGCGGCTGCATGACGGTGACCACCTCGTCGACGGTGTCGGCCCAGGCGGCGGGTGCGACGTCGTCGACCGTGCGGCCACGCGCGGCGCGCAGGTCGTGGAGGTGGACGAGCGTCTCGTGAACCTGGCGACGGTGCCAGAACCGGACGGTCGAGCCCGGGTCGTCGTTCTCCAGGAGCGTCCACGCCCGCGCGTCCGGGTCGAGCGCGTCGAGGGTCTCGCGCAGCTCCGCCGCCTGCGCCGCGTAGAACGGGGCGAGGTCGAAGGGGCCGCGGCCGAGCGGCGTCTCGGTGCGGCGGCGCGCCTGGCCCGCCGCCCAGTGGTGGATCCGCCCCAGGTGCTCGACGAGGTGGCGCACGCGCCACCGGCCGCACGCGGGCACGGGCGCGCGGGGGTCGGCGTCGGCGACGTCCGTGAGGAAGGCGTCCTGGAACGCGCGCAGCAGGGCGAGGTGGTCGAGAGCGCGCGGCTCCCGGCCGTCGTCGGGCACGGTGGTGGCCTGCACGGGCGATATCCTGCCGGAGCGGCCGGGCGCGCGGAAGCCCCCGTGTCCGGTCAGGCGGCGAGGACCGCGTCGACCTCGCGCAGGAACGCGTCGAGGTCGTCCGGGGTGCGCGACGTGACGAGCGTGTAGCCGCCCTCGTCGTCCCGCACGACGGGCCGGTCGACCCAGCCGCCGCCCGCGTTGAGCACGTCGGTCTCGAGCGACGGGTAGCTCGTCAGGGTCTTGCCCTCGACCGCCGCCGTCTCCACGAGGGCCCACGGGCCGTGGCAGATCGCCGCGACCGGCTTGCCGGCCGTCGTGAACGACCGCACGATCTGCATCGCGTCGTCCTGCAGGCGCAGGGCGTCGGCGTTGAGCGTCCCGCCGGGCACGAGGAGGAGGTCGTAGGCCGTCGCGTCGACGTCGGCGTGGGTGAGGTCGGGCGTGACGACCCGGCCGGGGTCCTTGTCGCCCACGAGCGTCTGCACGTCGTCGGTGGACGACGCCGCGACGTCGACCCGGACGCCCTCCTCGCGCAGGTGGTCGAGGGGGACGACGAGCTCGTCCTGCTCGACGCCGTAGTTGGTGACGATCGCCAGCACGCGGCGGCCGCCGAGATCCGTCGTGGCCACGGGGGTCTCCTCTCGTCGGGGCGGTGCGGACGGCGGCGCGCGCCGGCCCGCGTCTCCTCGTCACGCTAGGCCGGTGCGGACCCGCTCGCAGGTCGGCCGCGCGTCCCGTCGTCGCGGCGGCACGTGGGAGGATGGTGGTCCGTCCGCGTCGCACCGCAGGACGCGACCGGTCGACCGACCGACCACGCCCCAGCCCACGTGACAGGAGCGCACCCGCGTTGTCCCCGATCCCCAGCCCCGAGCGCAGCGCCCGGATCCAGCCCGCGGCGACGCCGCCGGAGCTCATCCGCAACTTCTGCATCATCGCGCACATCGACCACGGCAAGTCGACGCTCGCCGACCGGATGCTGCAGCTCACGGGAGTCGTCGAGCCGCGCGCGATGCGCGCGCAGTACCTCGACCGGATGGACATCGAGCGCGAGCGCGGCATCACGATCAAGTCGCAGGCCGTGCGCATGCCCTGGCAGGTGGGCGACGACGCGCACGCGCTGAACATGATCGACACGCCGGGCCACGTCGACTTCACCTACGAGGTGTCGCGGTCGCTCGCGGCGTGCGAGGGCGCGGTGCTGCTCGTCGACGCGGCGCAGGGCATCGAGGCGCAGACCCTCGCGAACCTCTACCTCGCGATGGAGAACGAGCTCGAGATCATCCCGGTGCTCAACAAGATCGACCTGCCCGCGGCGCAGCCGGAGAAGTACGCGGAGGAGATCGCCGGGCTCGTCGGGGGCGACCCGGCGGACGTCCTCAAGGTGTCGGGCAAGACCGGCGAGGGCGTCGAGGCGCTGCTCGACCGCATCGTCGAGCGCGTCCCCGCGCCCGTGGGCGACGCGAGCGCCCCGGCCCGCGCGATGATCTTCGACTCGGTCTACGACACGTACCGCGGCGTCGTGACGTACGTCCGCGTCGTCGACGGCAACCTCAACCCGCGCGAGCGCATCGCCATGATGTCGACGCGCGCGTCGCACGAGCTCCTGGAGATCGGCGTCATCTCGCCCGAGCCCATCCCGACGAAGGGGCTGGGCGTCGGCGAGGTCGGCTACCTCATCACGGGCGTGAAGGACGTGCGCCAGTCGAAGGTCGGCGACACGGTCACGAACATGGCCAAGCCCGCGGCCGAGGCGCTCGGCGGGTACTCCGACCCGAAGCCGATGGTGTTCTCCGGCCTGTACCCGATCGACGGCTCCGACTACCCGGCGCTGCGCGACGCGCTCGACAAGCTCAAGCTCAACGACGCGGCGCTCAACTACGAGCCCGAGACGTCGGTCGCGCTCGGCTTCGGGTTCCGCGTGGGCTTCCTCGGCCTGCTGCACCTGGAGATCGTGCGCGAGCGCCTGGAGCGCGAGTTCGACCTCGACCTCATCTCGACGGCGCCGAACGTCGTCTACGACGTCACGCTGGAGGACCGCACGGTCGTCAAGGTGACGAACCCGTCGGAGTTCCCGGGCGGGAAGATCAAGGAGGTCCAGGAGCCGGTCGTGCGCGCGACCATCCTGGCCCCGAGCGAGTTCGTCGGCACCGTCATGGGGCTGTGCAACGACCGGCGCGGCCAGATGCTCGGCATGGACTACCTGTCCGAGGACCGCGTCGAGCTGCGCTTCACGCTGCCGCTCGCCGAGATCGTGTTCGACTTCTTCGACCAGCTCAAGTCGCGCACGCGCGGCTACGCGTCGCTCGACTACGAGCCGTCCGGCGACCAGGTGGCCGACCTCGTCAAGGTCGACATCCTGCTCCAGGGCGAGCAGGTGGACGCATTCAGCGCGATCGTGCACAAGGACAAGGCGTACGACTACGGCGTGATGATGACCGCCAAGCTCAAGGAGATCATCCCGCGCCAGCAGTTCGAGGTGCCGATCCAGGCGGCCGTCGGTGCGCGCGTCATCGCGCGCGAGACGGTCCGCGCGATGCGCAAGGACGTCCTCGCGAAGTGCTACGGCGGTGACATCAGCCGCAAGCGCAAGCTGCTCGAGAAGCAGAAGGAGGGCAAGAAGCGCATGAAGAACATCGGGTCCGTCGAGGTCCCGAAGGACGCCTTCATCGCCGCGCTCTCGTCCGACTCCGCGGGCGCCAAGGACGCGAAGGACAAGTCGAAGAAGTGACGCGGTGAGCCCGGCCCTGCCCGACGGCGAGCCCGTGCCCGACGACGGCGCCCTGCCCGCGTGGGTGGGCGACCCGGACGGGGCGGGGTCCGGCCGCGGGAGCTTCGGCGTGTACCTGCACGTGCCGTTCTGCTCGGTGCGGTGCGGGTACTGCGACTTCAACACGTATACGGCGTCCGAGCTCGGCGGCGGCGCGAGCCAGGCGTCGTACGCGACGACGGCGCTGCGGGAGATCGACCTCGCGGCGCGCGTGCTGCGCGACGCGCGGGTCCCCGAGCGTCCGGTGTCCACGGTCTTCGTGGGGGGCGGCACCCCGACGATGCTGCCCGCGGGCGACCTCGTGCGGATGCTCGACGGCGTCCGGGCCGCCTGGGGGCTCGCGCCCGGTGTCGAGGTGACCACCGAGGCGAACCCGGACTCCGTGACGCCCGCGTCGCTCGCGGAGCTCGCCGCGGCGGGATTCACGCGCGTGTCGTTCGGCATGCAGTCGGCCGTGCCGCACGTCCTCGCGACGCTCGACCGCACCCACGACCCGCGGCGCGTGCCCGACGTCGTGCGGTGGGCCGCGGACGCCGGCCTCAAGGTGTCGCTCGACCTCATCTACGGCACGCCGGGGGAGAGCCTCGACGACTGGCGGGCGAGCCTGGAGGCCGCCCTCGACACGGGCGTCGACCACGTCTCGGCGTACGCGCTCGTGGTCGAGCCGGGCACGCGCATGGCGGCCCAGGTGCGGCGTGGCGACCTGCCGGCGCCGGACGACGACGACGAGGCGGCGAAGTACGAGCTCGCCGACGCGCTGCTCACCGAGGCAGGGCTCTCCTGGTACGAGGTGAGCAACTGGGCCCGGACCGACGACGACCGCTGCCGGCACAACCTCGCGTACTGGCGCGGCGACGACTGGTGGGGGGTCGGCCCCGGCGCCCACTCCTACGTCGCCGCGGCGGACGACGACGCGGCCCGGGATGCGGGGGCGACGGGCGTGCGGTGGTGGAACGTCAAGCACCCGCGACGGTACGCGGCGCTCCTCGAGGCAGGGTCGAGCCCTGCCGCGGGCCGCGAGCTGCTCACGCACGACGAGGGCGCGCTGGAGCGGGTCATGCTCGGCGTGCGGCTGCGCGAGGGCCTCGACCTCGGCGTGCTCGACGCCGGTGCCCGCCACGCCGTCGCGGGCCTCGTCGCCGACGGGCTGCTGGACGGGCGCGCCGCCGTCGCGGGGCGCGCCGTCCTCACGCTGCGCGGCCGGCTCCTCGCCGACACGGTCGTGCGGGCGCTCACCGACGGCTGAGGGCGGGTGATTCGCGGCACCGATCCGGCGGTTCCTCTGGCGCTCGGCCCCGATCCTCGACAGGCTGGACCCGACCGCGAAATGCGTGACCGGCACGAGACCTTCACACGGTCCGCACCGCGTCACGGACCGCGGCCGGACACGACCTGATCGAGGAGACGCGATGAGCGACACGACCGACGGCGCGACGCCGGGCGACAAGGACCAGCCGCAGACCCCGCGGGAGCCCGGACGACCGGCCGAGCCGCCGGCACCCGAGAGCGCCCCCGGTGCGGCCGACCCGTACGGCGCGGGCGGGCCGCCCTCCGCCGCCTCGCCGTACGGGCAGCAGCCCCCGGTGGGTCCGCAGCCCGGAGCGGGGCAGCCTCCCGCGGGCCAGCCGGGCTACCCGCCGCCCGGGCAGGCCCCGTACGGCCAGCAGCCGCCGCCCGGCCAGCCGGGCTACCCGCCGCCCGGGCAGGCCCCGTACGGCCAGCAGCCGCCGCCCGCCCAGCCGTACGGGCAGCCCTACCCGCCCCCCGGCCAGCCGTACGGCCAGGCCGACCAGCCGGTCCAGATCGGCGACGCGTTCAACTACGGCTGGAACAAGTTCACGCAGAACGCCGGCGTGATCATCGGCGGCGTGCTCGCGTGGGCGGCGGCGCTGCTGGTCCTCAGCATCGTGTTCTTCTTCCTCCTCATCGGGACCGCGAGCACGACGATCGACCCGAACACGGGCGAGCTCAGCACCACCGGTGGTCTGGCGTTCGGGTTCGGCACGTTCCTCTACGTCGCGATCATCGTGGTGCTCGGCCTGTTCGTGCAGGCGGTCGTCGTCAACGTGTCGTTGCTCATCACGCGCGGCAAGAAGATCGAGTTCGCCGACTTCTTCCGTGTGCCGAACCTGCTCAACGTCGTCCTCGCGGCGCTCGTCGTCGGGCTCGCGGTCGGGATCCTCAGCATCACGATCGTCGGCGGGATCGTCTTCGCGTTCTTCGCCCAGTTCACGATCTTCTACGTCATCGACAAGAACCTCGCGGTGTTCGACGCCCTCAAGGCCAGCTTCACCACGGTGAGCCGCAACCTCGGGACGGTCGTCGTGCTGTTCCTCGGGGTCTACGTCGCCCAGATCATCGGCGTGCTGCTGTGCTACGTGGGTCTGCTCGTCGCGCTCCCCGTCGCGCAGATCGCGACGGCCTACGTGTACCGCCGCCTCAACCACGAGCAGCCCGTCTGACGGGTCGTGCCGGGTGACCGTCACCGGCCGCCGGGCGCCCGACGCGCGCCCGGTGGCCGGAGCGGTCATCGTAGGGACAGCGGCGCACGGTGCCGCGACCGCGACGAGGAGGGGGTGGTCCCATGACGTCCGGCCCGACCGCCGGCCCGCGGGTGCCGTCGTACGAGGAACCCGGGTTCCGGGTGGGCGAGGCCGTCTCCTACGGGTGGCGAGCCGTGACGTCGAACCTTGGGCCGTGGGTCCTCGTCGCGCTGCTGTTCGTCGCCGTGAACGTGGCGTGGAACCTCGTCACCGGGAGCGTCGACCGCCTCACCGACTCCCTCGACCTCGGAGCCACGAACCTCGCCGCCGTCACCGGGCTGACGTTCACGAGCGTCCTGCTCGGCGTGGTGGGCACGGTGATCAGCTACCTCGTCACGGCGTTCTTCACGCGCGGCGCGCTCGACGAGACCGCGGGACGACGGCCCGACGTCGCGGCGTTCTTCCGCATCGGCAACGTGGTCAACGTGCTCGTCGCCGCCCTCGTCGTGGGCGTCCTCACCGGGGTCGGGCTCGTGCTGTGCATCGTGCCGGGCCTGCTCGTCGTCGTCTTCTCGGTGTTCGTGTACCCGTTCACGCTCGACCGTGGGCAGGACGCCTTCACGGCGATCCGGTCGAGCTGGGCC
The DNA here is from genome assembly GCF_020551945.1 of Cellulosimicrobium marinum. Taxonomy (GTDB): domain Bacteria; phylum Actinomycetota; class Actinomycetes; order Actinomycetales; family Cellulomonadaceae; genus Cellulosimicrobium; species Cellulosimicrobium marinum. Next base: position 531,119 of record NZ_JAJBZH010000001.1, read on the forward strand.
CTCGTCTCCCGGAGCTTCGGCTCCGTCCTGCTGCTGCTCCTGGCGCTCGCGGGCATCAACGTCCTCGGTGCGATCCCGCTCGGCCTCGGCCTGTTCGTGACGATCCCCCTGAGCTACGTCGCGACGGCCTACGCCTACCGGCGCCTCCTCGGGCAGACGCCTGCCTGAGCCCGGCGGTCAGGGAGCCGTGACGAAGTCGATGAGCTCCTCGACGCGGCCCAGCAGGGACGGCTCCAGGTCGGCGTAGGTGCGCACGGTGCCGAGGATGCGCTGCCACGCGCGGCCGACGTCCTCCGCGCTGTCCGCGGGCCAGCCCAGCTCGCGCAGGATGCCCCGCTTCCACTCGGTGCCCCGCTCGATCACCGGCCAGCGGTCGAGCCCCACGCGCGTGGGCTTCACCGCCTGCCACACGTCGACGTACGGGTGCCCGAGCACGAGCACGGTGCCGGCGGGGGAGCGGCGGATCGCGTCGTCGGCGATCCGCCGCTCCTTGCTCCCCGGCACCAGGTGGTCCACGAGCACGCCCACGCGGCGCTGCGGCGTCGGGCCGAAGTCGGCGAGCGCCGCCGCGAGGTCGTCGACGCCGTGCAGGGGCTCGACGACGACGCCCTCCACCCGGAGGTCGTCGCCCCACACCTTCTCGACGAGCTCGGCGTCGTGCTTGCCCTCGACCCAGATGCGGCTGCCGCGCGCGACGCGGGCGCGCTGCCCGGCGACGGCGCGGGACCCGGAGGCGGTGCGGGCCGGGGGCGCGGGTGCGCGGGACGTCACGGGGGGCGTGAGCTCGACGGGCTCGCCGTCGACCCAGAACCCGGGGCCGAGGGGGAAGGACCGGGTGCGGCCGGCGCGGTCCTCCAGCACGACGAGGTGCATCCCTCCGGACTTCTCGACGCGGACGACGGCGCCCACCCACCCCGACTGCACCTCCTCGACGACGAGGCCGTGCTGGGCGGCCTGCGGGCGCGAGACGGGGCGCGCGCGGTGGTGGGGGGCGGGGGGTCCGCCGAGGACGTCGGAGCCGTAGCGGTCGGTAGGCACGGGCACACCCTAGGTTCGTCCGGGCGGCGGGGCGGGCGAACGACACGCCCCGTGTCCGGGTGGTCCGCGGCCGGGTGTTCGCGGCGAGCGGAGGGCGCGGGGGCCGGGGGTCCGGACGCGTAGGCTTGGCACTCGGAGGTCGAGAGTGCCGACCCCGCGCCGGCCGTCGGACGGTCGCGCGGGGAACCCTGAGGAGGTGGACGTGAGCGAGGAGCGGCGGCTCGAGGTCCTGCGGGCGATCGTCGAGGACTACGTCCTCACGCGCGAGCCCGTGGGGTCGCGCGTGCTCACCGAGCGCCACGACCTCGGCGTGTCCCCGGCGACGATCCGCAACGACATGGCGGCGCTGGAAGAGGCGGGGTTCATCGCCCAGCCCCACACGTCCGCCGGTCGCGTCCCGACGGACAAGGGCTACCGGCTGTTCGTGGACCGGCTCTCCGGGGTGAAGCCCCTGTCCTCGCCGGAGAAGCGCGCGATCGAGACGTTCCTGTCCGAGGGGGTGGACCTCGACGACGTCATCGCCCGTGCGGGACGCCTCCTCGCCCAGTTGACCGGCCAGGTCGCCGTCGTGCAGTACCCGTCACTGCGGCGCTCGGGCCTGCGGCACCTCGAGCTGGTGCCCGTCTCCGACTCCCGGCTGCTCGTGGTGATCATCACGGACACGGGCCGGGTGGAGCAGCGCATGCTGGAGGTCGGCACGGTCCCGGACGAGGGGACGCTCGCGGAGGTCCGCGCACGGCTCAACGCCGCCGCCGCGGGGCAGCGGCTCGCGACCCTCGCGCAGGGGCTCGCCCGGGTCGCGGAGTCCTTCCACCCCGACGACGCCCCGCTCGCCCGTGCGGTGGGCGACCTCGTCGCGCAGACCCTCGCGGAGGAGAGCGAGGAACGCCTCGTCCTCGCGGGCACGGCGAACCTGGCGCGCGACGGCATGCGGTTCGAGCACGCCCTGCGTCCCGTCCTCGAGGCGCTGGAGGAGCAGGTCGTGCTCCTGGGGCTCCTCACGGAGATGGCCGCGGAGTCGGGGGTGAGCGTCCGGATCGGGCGCGAGACCCAGCTCGAGAACCTCTCGGAGACGTCCGTCGTGACGACCGGTTACGGTAACGACGGCGACACGGTCGCCCTGGTCGGGTCGATCGGCCCGACGCGCATGGACTACCCGGGGACGATCGCCGCGGTCCGCGCGGTCGCCCGCTACCTCTCCCGGGTGCTGGGCACGTGACCCGCCACCCGTTCCGCGCGGTCGCCCCGCCCCGCGCGCGGCCCGACCTCCGACCCCGGACCACCCACCCTGACGGGACCTCGTCCCGGCGACCGGCACCAGCAGAGAGTGACGTGTGAGCGACTACTACGAGATCCTCGGCGTGGCCCGCGACGCCAGCCCGGAGCAGATCAAGAAGGCGTACCGCCGGCTCGCGCGCGAGCTGCACCCCGACGTCGCGGGGGAGGAGGCGGGCGACCGGTTCAAGGACGTCGCGCGCGCCTACGAGGTGCTGTCCAACCCGGAGAAGCGCCAGCAGTACGACCTCGGCGTCGACCCGAGCGCCCCCGGCGGCGGCGCGGGCGGCCCGATGGGCGGAGGGTTCGGCTTCCAGGACATCTTCGAGACGTTCTTCGGCGGCGGGCAGGCGCAGCAGGGTCCGATCCCGCGCGCCCGCCGCGGCCAGGACGCGCTCGTGCGGCTCGACATCGAGCTGGCCGAGGCGACGTTCGGCGCCAAGCGTGAGCTCCAGGTCGACACGGCCGTGGTGTGCGGGACGTGCGGCGGCTCCTGCTGCCGCCCCGGGACCTCGCCGCGCACGTGCGAGGTGTGCCACGGGCGCGGCACCGTGCAGCGCGTGGCCCGGTCGTTCCTCGGCCAGGTCATGACGAGCGCGCCCTGCGCCGCGTGCCAGGGGTTCGGCACGGTCATCCCGGAGCCGTGCGCGGAGTGCTCGGGCGAGGGCCGCGTGCGCTCGCGCCGCACCCTCACGGTGAACGTCCCGGCGGGCGTCGACACGGGGACCCGCATCAAGCTCACGGCGCAGGGCGAGGTCGGCCCGGCGGGCGGACCGGCGGGCGACCTCTACGTGGAGATCCGCGAGCGCAACCACGACACGTTCGTGCGCCGCGGGGACGACCTGCACTGCACGCTCCAGGTGCCGATGACGGCGGCAGCGCTCGGCACGGTGCTCGAGCTCGAGACCCTCGACGGCCTCCAGGAGATCGACCTGCGGCCCGGGACGCAGCCCGGCCAGATCGTCACGCTGAAGAACCTGGGTGTCGGTCACCTGCACGCCGGGGGCCGCGGCGACCTCAACGTGCACATCGAGGTCCAGGTGCCCACGGGCATGGACGACGAGCAGGAGCAGCTGCTGCGCTCGCTCGCGTCCCTGCGCGGCGAGGAGCGGCCGGAGCCGCGCCTGTCCGCCGCGCACCCGGGTGTCTTCTCGCGCCTGCGCGACAAGCTCTCCGGGCGCTGAGGCCGGCCGTGGGGGAGGTCGAGCGGTGAGCGCGCCCGTGTTCCTGGCGGAGACCGGGCTCGACGCCGTCGCGCCCGGGGACCGGTACGTGCTCGACGGCGCGGAGGGCCGCCACGCGGGGGTCGTGCAGCGCAAGGGGCGCGGGGAGCGCGTCGACGTCGTCGACGGGCTGGGCCTGCGGCTGCGCTGCGTCGTGGAGTCGGCGGACGGCGGCGCCGTGACGCTGCTCGTGCAGGAGGTCGACCGCGAGCCGGAGCCGGACGTCGTCGTGACCCTCGTCCAGGCGCTCGCCAAGGGCGACCGGGACGAGCTGGCGATCGAGGCGGCGACCGAGGTGGGCGCGGACGCGGTCGTGCCGTGGCAGGCCGAGCGGTCCGTCGTGGTGTGGCGCGGCGAGCGTGCGGCGAAGTCCCGTGCGCGGTGGCTCGCGACGGTCCGGACCGCGACGAAGCAGGCGCGGCGGGCGCGGCTGCCCGAGGTGGGGCTGCCGCTCGACTCGCGCGGCCTCGCCGAGCGGACGGCGGAGGTCGTCGCGGGCGGGGGGTGCGTCGTCGTGCTGCACGAGGAGGCGACGACGCCGCTCGCGGAGGTCGCGCTGCCCGCGCCCGGCGCCGGGCCGGACGGGCGGACCGGCGCGGGCGTCGCCCCGCGCGTGCTGGTCGTCGTGGGCCCGGAGGGCGGCATCTCCGAGCGTGAGCTCGACGCGCTGACGGCGGCGGGCGCCGTCGCGGCGCGCCTCGGGCCGCACGTGCTCCGGACGTCGACGGCGGGCCCGGTCGCGATCGCGCTGCTCGCGCAGCGGCTGGGGCGTTGGGCCACCCAGGACGGCTGAGCCTCGCACCGGCGCCGGACATCGTCCCGACGTCGCGGGCCGGCGCGGTCGCGGGCGACCGCACCGGCCCTGGGCTAGGGTCGGGCGCATGACGAGCCAGGGCACCTCCACCGACTGCCTCTTCTGCCGGATCGTCGCGGGCGAGGTCCCTGCCGACGTCGTCGCGACAAGCGAGCGCTCCGTCGCGTTCCGGGACATCGACCCGAAGGCGCCCGTGCACGTGCTCGTGGTGCCGCGCGACCACCACGGCGACATCGCGCAGCTCGCCGCCGCCGATCCCGAGCTGCTCGGCGACGTCGTCGCGCTCGCCGACGAGGTGGCGGGCGAGCTCGCGGACGGCCAGTTCCGGCTGATCTTCAACTCCGGCCCCCGCGCCGGGCAGAGCGTGTTCCACGTCCACGGGCACGTGATCGGCGGCGCGGAGCTCGGCTGGTCGCCGGCCTGAGCCCGGTCGGGCCGCCGTCGCCGTCCAATGCGCGTGAAGAGGCACCTCCCGCTCGGTACGATGGGAAGGCCCTGCCACGCCCGGTCCCCGGTGCGCGACGCACGCCCGAACGAAGGAGCACGACGGCGCAAGCCCGCTCATGACATCACTGCCCCGTGACACCGCACCCGACCCCGCCCGCGGGGGCGCTCGCGCCGCCGAGCACCGGGTCGAGCACCGCATCGTCATCCCGGGTCACGTGCCGATGGTCTCCCTCCTCGGCAGCGGCGACTCCGTGCTCCGCGCCGTCGAGGACGGCTTCCCGGCCGTCGACGTGCACGTGCGCGGCAACGAGATCGCCGTCACCGGTCCCGCGGGGGACGTCGCGCTCGCGTCGCGCCTCCTGGACGAGCTGGTCGAGGTCGTCGAGGCGGGCACGCAGCTCACGGGCGACGTCGTGCGCCGGTCCATCCGGATGCTCAGCGCGGCGACCGCGACGCGACCGGCCGAGGTGCTGACCTTCAACATCCTGTCGAGCCGCGGGCGCACCATCCGTCCCAAGACGGTCGGCCAGAAGCACTATGTCGACGCGATCGACGCGAACACCATCACGTTCGGCGTCGGCCCCGCGGGCACCGGCAAGACGTACCTCGCGATGGCGAAGGCCGTGCAGGCGCTGCAGTCCAAGCAGGTGAACCGGATCATCCTCACGCGCCCCGCCGTCGAGGCGGGGGAGCGGCTCGGCTTCCTGCCCGGCAGCCTCACGGAGAAGATCGACCCCTACCTGCGCCCGCTGTACGACGCGCTGCACGACATGATCGACCCGGACTCGATCCCCAAGCTCATCGAGGCGGGAACGATCGAGGTCGCACCGCTCGCGTTCATGCGCGGCAGGAGCCTCAACGACTCGTTCATCATCCTCGACGAGGCGCAGAACACGACGTCCGAGCAGATGAAGATGTTCCTCACGCGGCTCGGGTTCGCGTCGAAGATGGTCATCACGGGCGACGCGACGCAGGTCGACCTGCCCGGCGGCACGACGTCGGGCCTGCGCGTCATCGAGGACGTGCTCACGGGGGTGGACGACGTCGAGTTCTGCCGTCTCACGTCGTCCGACGTCGTGCGGCACCGGCTCGTGAGCGACATCATCGACGCGTACGCGCGCTGGGACGTGGCGACGGCGGACCGGTCGCGGCCGGGCGGCGGGCGCGGGACGCGCGGGACGGACCACCGACGGGGCGAGCAGGCAGGCGGACGATGAGCATCGAGGTCAACAACGAGACCGACGCCCAGGTCGACGAGGCCGAGTTCGCGGCGCTGGGCCGCTACGTGCTCGACGCGATGCGCGTGCACCCGCAGAGCGAGCTGTCGATCCTCTTCGTCGACACCGACGTGATGACGGAGCTGCACGTGCGGTGGATGGGCGAGCCCGGACCGACGGACGTGCTCTCGTTCCCCATGGACGAGCTGCGCCCCGGGCGCGACGGCGAGGTGTCCGGCCCGGGCCAGCTGGGCGACGTCGTGCTGTGCCCGGAGGTCGCCGCTCAGCAGGCGCGCGCTGCGGGCCACTCCACGGTCGAGGAGATGCTCCTCCTCACGACGCACGGCATCCTCCACCTGCTCGGGTACGACCACGTGGAGCCGGAGGAGGAGAAGGAGATGTTCGCGCTGCAGCGCAAGCTCCTCCTGACGTTCCTCGCGAGCCGGTGAGCGGCGAGCCGGTCGCGCTGCTCGCGGCGCTCACGCTCGTGGCGCTCGTCCTCGCGGCGGCCCTGAGCGCGGGGGAGGCCGCGGTGCTGCGGGTGACGCGTGCCGCGGTGCTGCAGGCCGTCGGCGGCCGGGGCGCGCCCGAGCGGGGGACGGAGCGCGACCACGAGGCCGAGCGGCGTGCCGACCCGCAGGCGCCGGGGCCGCGTCGCGCGCTCGCGCTCCTCGCGGACCCGGCCGCGACGGCCCGGTCCGTCGGGTTCGTGCGGGTCGTCGCGGAGATCGTCGCGATCACGTGCCTCACGCTGCTCGTCGCCGCGTGGCTCGAGCCGTGGTGGCAGATCCTGCTCGTCGCGCTCGCCCTGAGCGTCGTGGTGGGCCTCGTCGTCGTGCGGGTCAGCCCGCGCTCGCTGGGCCGGCGGCACGCCGTGCGCGTCCTGCTGGCCCTCGCGGGGCTGATGACCGCGGTGGTCGGCGCCACCCGGTGGCTCACGCGGCTGGCACCCGCCCCCGACGCGGGGGCGCACGAGCGCGAGCTGCAGGACATGGTGGACCGGGTGAACGAGTCCCGGGTCATCGAGGAGGAGGAGCGCGAGCTCATCCGGTCCGTCTTCGAGCTCGGCAGCACGCTCACGCGCGAGGTGATGGTGCCGCGGACCGACATGGTGACGACGTCGCGCGACGTCCCGCTGCGCAAGGTGCTCAGCCTGTTCCTGCGCTCGGGCTTCTCCCGCGTCCCGGTGACGGGCGTGTCCGCGGACGACCTCGTCGGCGTCGCGTACTTCAAGGACGTGGTCCGGGTGCTGCAGGGCGCCACGGACCCGGACCTGCCCGTGGGCGGCGTCGCCCGCCCCGCCGTGTTCGTGCCCGAGTCCAAGCCGGTCGACGACCTGCTGCGCGAGATGCAGGCGTCGATGTCGCACATCGCGATGGTCGTCGACGAGTACGGCGGCATCGCGGGGCTCGTGACGATCGAGGACGCGCTCGAGGAGATCGTCGGCGAGCTCACCGACGAGCACGACCGTCCGGAGCCCGAGGTGGAGGACGTCGGCGACGGGCGCCTGCGCGTCCCCGCGCGTCTCGGCGTCGACGAGCTCGGCGAGCTCTTCGACCTCGACCTCGACGACGACGACGTCGACACCGCCGGCGGGCTGCTCGCCAAGGCGCTCGGCAAGGTCCCGCTGCCCGGGTCGTCTGCGCAGGTGCACGGGCTGCGGCTCGAGGCGGACCGCGTGCAGGGCCGCCGCAAGCAGCTCGCCACCCTCCTCGTGGGTCGTGCCGCCGCCGAGGACGACGCGCCGGACCGCGGTCCGTCCCGGTCCGCCGGGCGCGCACCGACCACCGACCCCGCCCTCCCGACCGTGAAGGACCCCCCATGAGCACCACCCCACCGGAGCACCGTTCCGGGTTCGCCTGCTTCGTGGGGCGACCCAACGCGGGCAAGTCGACCCTGACCAACGCGCTCGTCGGGCAGAAGGTCGCCATCACGTCGGGCCGGCCTCAGACGACGCGCCACACCGTCCGCGGGATCGTGCACCGCCCGGACGCCCAGCTCGTCCTCGTCGACACGCCGGGTCTGCACCGTCCCCGCACGCTCCTGGGCGAGCGCCTCAACGACCTCGTGCGCGACACGCTCACCGAGGTCGACGTCGTCGCGTTCTGCCTGCCCGCCGACCAGAAGATCGGGCCGGGCGACCGGTTCATCGCGAACGAGCTCGCGGAGGTCCGGCGCGGGCGGCGCCGCACGCCGGTCGTCGCCGTCGTGACCAAGGCAGACCTCGTGGACCGCGGCACCCTCGCCGCGCACCTCCTGGCCGTGGACCGGCTCGGCGAGCAGGCGGGCGGCTGGGCGGACATCGTCCCGGTGTCCGCGCAGGACGGCTACCAGGTCGACGTGCTCACCGACGTGCTCGTCCAGCACCTGCCCGAGGGCCCCGAGCTCTACCCGGGCGGGGAGCTCACCGACGAGCCGGAGGCCGTCATGGTCGCCGAGCTCGTGCGCGAGGCGGCGCTCGAGGGCGTGCGCGACGAGTTGCCTCACTCCCTCGCGGTGCAGGTGGAGGAGATCGTCCCGCGCGAGGGGTCCGGCGACGAGAAGACCGGGCGACCGCCCCTGCTCGACGTGCGCGTGAACCTCTACGTCGAGCGGGACAGCCAGAAGGCCATCGTCATCGGCCGCGGCGGTGCGCGCCTGCGCGACGTCGGGACCCGCGCCCGCCGCGGTATCGAGGCGCTGCTCGGCACGCGCGTCTACCTCGACCTGCACGTCAAGGTCGCCAAGGACTGGCAGCGCGACCCGAAGCAGCTGCACCGCCTCGGGTTCTAGGCCACGGCGTACGATTCCCCGGTGATCTTCCGGACCGCAGCGACGACGGCCGCCCTCGCGATCGTGCTCGCGGTCCTCGGCGCGGTGACGGGACCGCAGTGGGAACCGGTGCCCGTGGACGAGCACCTCGAGCCCGCGACGTCGGACACGACGATCGGGGGACAGCCCCCGGGCGGCGCCGCGGGGGTCGGCACCTACGACGTGCGCGAGACGGACGTGACCGTCCGTCTCGACGGCACGACGGTCGACGGGATCCTGCGGGAGCCCGTCGGCGCGGAGGGCGACCGGCCCGGCGTCGTGTTCGTGCACGGTGCGGGCACGGGAGACGCGGACGTGGCGTTCGTCGACGTCGCGACCGACCTCGCGAGCGCCGGGGTCGTGACGCTCGTCCCGGACAAGCGTCTCGACACCTACACGACGCGGCACCGCGACTACGAGGCCATGGCCCGCGACTACGCGCACTCCGTCGACCTCCTGCGCGCTCGCCCCGGCGTCGACCCGGCCGGCGTCGGGCTCTACGGCGAGTCCGAGGGCACGTGGATCGTGCCCGTGATGGCCGCCGCGGACCCGCGCGTGGCGTTCTCCGTCCTCGTGTCGGCACCCGTCGTCCCGCCGCGCGAGCAGGCGGCCTTCGCCGTCGACAGCTACCTGCGCAACACCGACGTGCCGCACGGGGTGTTCCGCGCCATCCCCCGCGCCGTGGGCATGGCGATCCCCGGGGGCGGCTTCGAGTACGCCGACTTCGACGTCGATCCCTTCCTCCAGGAGCTCACCCAGCCGGTGCTCGTCGTCTACGGCACGGCCGACCCGTCGATGCCCGTCGAGCAGGGCGCCGTCCAGGTCCTCGACGCGACGGCCGACCAGCCCGGCGCCGGCACCACCGTCCGCTACTACCAGGACGCCAACCACGGGATCAAGATCGACGACGTCCTCGTCCCCGACTTCCCCCGCGACACGGCCGCCTGGATCACCTCGCTCCCCGCGAGCGCCGACGCCGCCCCGCAGGTCGCAGGTGCCGTGCCGGACCAGCAGTACCTCGCCGGACCCGTCCCCACGCCGCGGTGGCTCGGCAACGGCGACCTCTTCGTCGGACTCGTCCTCGGTGCGGTCGCGCTGCTCGTCCTGGGCCCGCTCGTGCGCCTCGCCGTGGTGCTCGTCGACCGCCTGCGACGCGTCTCCGGACGCCCGACGACGCGCGCCACCGGCCTCGCCCCGGGGGTCCGGGGTCCGCTCACCGGGCTCGGCGCCGGGGCGGTCGCGACCACGGTCGCGCTCGTCGCCTACCTCGTCGCCGTCGCCCGCCTCGCCCTCGACTACGAGAAGGACGCGTGGGTCGTGCAGGGCGGGTGGGTCGCCGTCCGCCTCGTCGGTCTCGCCACGCTCGTCGCCGCGGCGCTGCTCCTCAACCGTGCGGCCGAGGTGCGCGCCCACCGGCGGGCGTTCGCGGCCGACGGGGACCCGGCGCCCGCGGGCGGGCACGTCCCTCGTGTCGCGTCGGGCGTGTCGGCGCGCGCGATGGTGTGGTGCGTCGTGGTGGGGGCGACGGTGCTGCTCCTCGTGCTCGCCTACTGGGGCGTCTACCAGCTCGGCATCTGACCTCCGGTAGCGGGGCGGCGGGACGGGCCGCGCCTGCCTACAGTGGAGGGGTGGTGAGGCGTCGGCGGCCTGCGTCCGACGCGACGGCTCGCGCCCGGTCGTCCGCGACCGTGGACGCGCGCGCCGCGTCGGGGGAGCGGCTGCGCTTCGAGCTGGTGGAGGACGACGACGGCGACGACCTCCACGACGTGCGGCCGGAGTCCGGTCCGGTCTCTCGTGGCGGTCACGGGGTGCGACGACCCGGCCGCGTCGGGCTCGCGCTCGTCGTCGCCGCCGGGCTCGCGCTGGGCGCGTCGGCGGCGGTGACGGCCGTGCTCGACGGCTCCCGGCAGCAGGACGTGCGGACCCTCGCGGGCGGTCTGGAGCCCTTGCGGGAGGCGCCGGTCGAGCGCTGGTCCGTCGCCCTCGACCCCGCCGCCGGCCTCGTCGCCGCGCCGGACGCGGTCGTGACCGTCGACGACCGCCTCACGGCCTACGCCGTGGAGGACGGGGAGGCGCTGTGGCGCTCGGAGGCGCTCGGTGTGGCGAGCGGCTGCCTGCCCCGTGCGGGCGACCCCGCGCGCGACGTCGTCGTCTGCGTGGTGCCGCAGGGGGAGGGCGGCGTGCTCCTCACGACGCTCGACTCGAGGACCGGGGAGGTCGTCGGGGAGCGGGTCGCTCAGGCCGCGCCGCGCGCGGTCGCGCTCGTCGGGTCGTCCGACGTCGTCCGGGCGCACCTCGTCGGCGCGGACGTGGTCGTCGTGCGCGAGGACGCGGCGTCGGGCCGCGTGCGCTGGCAGCACCGGGTGGAGCGGCGGAGGCTCGACGGGCTCGTGCAGCCCCGCCTCGCCGGGGTCCGGCTGGAGGCCGGGCGCGGTGTGGTGTCCGTCACGGCGCCGGGTGCCGTCGCGACGTTCACCGAGGACGGGCGCGCGCTGGAGGAGGGCGAGGTCTGGAGCATCGCCCGCCTGCCCGACGGTCGCTACGCGGGCAACGAGTACGGGCGGGGAACCGCGTCGGTGTACACCGCGGACGGCGACGAGGCGTTCCGCGTGCGCGGCCGCTTCCTCGACACGGCGCTGAGCGACGGCTCCGTCCCCGGCGTGCTCGTCGTCAACTCGTTCGGCGGCGTGTCCGGCGTGGACGCGGCGACCGGCGCGGTCCGGTGGTCGCTCGAGGGCGTGGGCTACCACGCGGAGGCGAGGGTCGACGGGGTCGTGGTCCTGGGGACCGGTCGCGCGCTGCACGGTGTCGCGGTGGAGTCGGGCGAGCGGCTGTGGGACGTGGACCTGCCCGAGCGGGGGTCGTGGCCCACGCTCACCGACGGGCACGCGGTGATCGTGTCCGACGACGAGCGCACCGGCGGGCAGGATCTCGTCGCGATCGCGCTGGAGGACGGGTCGGTGCGCTGGCGCTGGGAGGTCCCCGACGACGCCTACCGGGTCGTGCCGGCGGACGGGCGCCTGCTCGTCCTCACCGGCGACCGGCTCGCCGCCGTCTGGTGAGACGGCAGCGTGGCCGCTTGAGCCGCACAGGATGAACCGGTAGAAACGGTCGGGGCCGTCCGGCCCGGCGCGCGTGCGCACCGCACCGCGCGACACCGTAGGGAGCCCACGATGACCAACGAGAGCGGAGCGGTGGAGACGCCGCAGACCTCCGATCCCGGTGCTTCCGGCGAGACGCCCGTCGCGTCCGCCGGCGGCGCAGCGGCCGCTCGACCCGACCCCGAGCCCGCGGGGGAGGCGACGGCGTCCGGTCCGGGTTCGTCCTCGCCGTTCGCCGGCATCCCGGTGAGCGACTACGTCCGGGACGGCGTCGCCGCCGTGCTGCTGCTCGTCTCGTTCGCCCTGCCGTGGGACGTCGCGCACCGGGCGTCGGACAAGGTCGAGGTCGTCCTCCTGACGATCCTGTCGCTCCTGTCGCTGGCGCTGCCGTACCTCGCGCGCACGGGCGTGCTCCCGCCCACCTGGACGGTGCACACGACCCGGCAGGTGCGCCTCCTCGCGAACGCGCCCTACGTGCTGCTCGTGGCCGTCTACGTCGTCGTCGACGTCGTGGGCGGCGGCGACCTGTCGGACGGCTGGGGCGGCGTCGGCTCGGCCGTGGCGCTGGGCCTCGCCGGTGCGCTGCTCGCGGCGCAGCCGCGACAGAGCGAACTCGGCCCGCAGGACCTCGACCGGTCCGTCACGGACCAGTGGTTGCGGGTCCTGCTGGTCCTGTCGGGTGTGCTCGTGGTGGGCGCGGCCCTCACGATCGTCCTCACCGTGCTCGGCGCGGACGGGATCACCGCCTTCGACGTGATCGACGTGATCGCCGGCGGTGCGTTCGTCGTCGTCCTCGCGGGCCTGCCCGTGCTCGCGACGTGGCGCCGTGCCGAGGCGGGGCGGCTCACGCTCGTCGGCCTCGGCGTCATCCTCGCCGCCGCCTTCGTCCTCGGCTCGGGCAACGACGGGCTGCTGCTCCTCGAGGGGACGCACATCGGACGCTTCGGGCTGGTCCTCGTCCCCGCGCTGGCCGCGGTGGCGTCCTCGCCCGCGGTGCACCGCGCGATGACCCCGGTCCCGGCGGTCGACGCCTGGGTGTCCGTCGCGGTGCGCGGGCTGGACCTCCTCGTGGTCGTCGGGGCGTTCGTCGCCGTGCACGGCGTGCTCGAGCTCGCGGACGGGATGCGGGGCGTCCACCTCGTGCTGGCGATCGTCGTCGGCCTCCTGGTGGTCGGGGTCGCGCTCGTCGCACGCCGCGCCCTCGCGCGGGACTCGGCAGCGGGTCGGCCGCTGGCGCTCGGAGCCGCGGGCGTCGTCGCGGTCCTGGGGATCGTGCTGCTCGTCGTGACGTCCAGCCAGGTGCCGTACGGCGGCGCCGTGGAGAACCTGCTGCTCGCGTTCGGCCTGCCGCTGCTCGTCGTCGGCGCCCTCACCGTCCCGCGCGAGGTGCGGGACTACTTCGCCGAGCACCGCCCCGTCCCGGCGCAGGAGGGGCAGGACACCTCCCGCGCCTACGTGTGGCAGCCCCCGGCGCCGAAGCCGCAGCGTCCCGCCCCCGCCCCGGCACCCGAGCCCGGCACGGCGGGCACGTGGTCGGACGCGCCCGGCGCGGACCGGCCGACGCAGGTCGTGCCCGTGCAGAACCTCGAGCCGGAGCGCAGCGGCTACGCGGCGCGGCCGGGGCTCACCCCCGTGGACGCGCAGACCACCGCGGTCATGCCGGCCTACACCGAGGAGCCGCAGAACTCTCCGGGCCAGGCGGCCCAGGAGGGCTACCCGGCGACCGGCCCGCACGCCGCGTACGCACCCCAGCAGGCGCCCGGCCAGTCCGCCCAGCAGGGGTACGGCGCAGCCCAGCAGGGGTACGGGGCCCAGCAGGGCTACGGGGCCCAGCAGGGCTACGGGCAGGAGAATTACGGCGGGCACGGGTACTCCGCGCCGGCGTTCGAGCCCGCGCAGCCGCAGTTCACGCCGCAGCAGGCGCTGGACCCGGCGACGCCGCTCGAGGTCCTGGCACAGATCGTGCAGGACGCGCCGCACCTGCGCCCCCAGGTCGCGGCGAACCCGTCCACCTACCCGGCTCTGCTCGAGTGGCTGGGGAACCTGGGCGACCCGGCCGTCGACGCCGCGCTGCGCTCGCGCCGCTGACCGGACCGCGCCGAGCCCGGCCCGGCCCGGGGAACGCTCCCCGGGCCGGGCCGGGCCGGGTCGGGTCGGGTCTGGCCGGTGCGGTGAGGCCGCCGGGTGGACGTCCGCGACGCACACCGGGGCCCGGGGTACAGTGGCACCGTGCACCTGATGCGGCAGCTCCTCCTTCGTTGCCGCGGCGAGGCTCTCTAGCCGGTCCCTCGTCGCGGTGGTCGGTATGCCGGCTGACACCGATCAGGACGACCCGAAGGACCTCATGATGAACGCCTCTGCAGCCGCTCCCACGTCCGACGCCGCGCACGCCAACCCGCAGCAGCCGTCGGGGATGCCGGTCCACAAGTACCTCCCGTTCCACCGGCAGATCGACGTCACGCTGCCCGACAGGACGTGGCCGGACCGACGCATCGAGACCGCCCCCCGCTGGTGCGCCGTCGACCTGCGCGACGGCAACCAGGCGCTCATCGAGCCCATGAACGCGGAGCGCAAGCTGCGCATGTTCGAGCTGCTCGTCGAGATGGGCTACAAGGAGATCGAGGTCGGCTTCCCCTCGGCCTCCCAGACGGACTTCGACTTCGTGCGGACCCTCATCGAGGAGGACCGCATCCCCGACGACGTCGTCATCCAGGTGCTCACCCAGTCGCGCGAGCACCTCATCGCGCGCACCTACGAGGCGATCAAGGGCGCGAAGCAGGCGATCGTCCACCTGTACAACTCGACGTCGGTGCTCCAGCGCGAGGTCGTGTTCCGCTCCGACCCCGAGGGCATCATCGCGATCGCGGTCGACGGCGCACGGCTGTGCCGCAAGTTCGAGGAGACCGTCCCGGGCACCACCGTCTACTACGAGTACTCGCCCGAGTCGTACACCGGCACCGAGCTGGAGTTCGCCGCGCGCATCTGCAACGAGGTCCTGGAGGTCCTCGAGCCGACGCCGGAGCGCAAGGTCATCATCAACCTGCCCGCGACCGTCGAGATGGCGACCCCGAACGTCTACGCCGACTCGATCGAGTGGATGAACCGTCACCTGAACCACCGCGAGAACGTCGTGCTGTCGCTGCACCCCCACAACGACCGCGGGACGGCCGTCGCCGCCGCGGAGCTGGGCTACCAGGCGGGCGCCGACCGCATCGAGGGCTGCCTGTTCGGCAACGGCGAGCGCACGGGCAACGTCTGCCTGGTCACGCTCGGCATGAACCTGTTCAGCCAGGGCGTGGACCCGCAGATCGACTTCTCCGACATCGACCACGTGCGCCGCACGGTCGAGTACTGCAACCAGCTCGACGTGCCCGAGCGGCACCCCTACGCGGGCGACCTCGTCTTCACCGCCTTCTCCGGCTCGCACCAGGACGCCATCAAGAAGGGCTTCGAGGCGATGGCCGTGCACGCCGAGGCCGAGGGGCGCTCGGTCGACGACCTCGTCTGGGCCGTGCCGTACCTGCCCATCGACCCGAAGGACGTCGGGCGCTCGTACGAGGCCGTCATCCGCGTCAACTCCCAGTCCGGCAAGGGGGGCATCGCGTACCTGCTCAAGGCCGAGCGTCACCTGGACCTGCCGCGCCGCCTGCAGATCGAGTTCTCCCAGGCCGTGCAGCGGCACACCGACTCCCAGGGCACCGAGGTCACCGGCGGCGACATCTGGCGGATCTTCTCGGACGAGTACCTGCCCGTCGAGCCCGGCTCGGGCCTGGAGCCGTGGGGTCGGCTCAAGCTGCGTGCCACGCGCGCGTCGTCGAGCGAGGACGGCCCGGACACCCTGAGCATCGACGTGCTCGACCGCGGCGAGGAGCTGACGCTCGAGGGCACCGGCAACGGCCCGGTCGCCGCGTTCGTCGACGCCGTCGCCCAGGTCGGCGTCGACGTCCGTGTCCTCGACTACGCCGAGCACGCCCTGTCCGAGGGTGGCGACGCCCTCGCCGCGGCCTACGTGGAGTGCCAGGTGGGCGACGACGTCCTGTGGGGCGTCGGCATCGACGCCTCCATCACCACGGCCTCCCTCAAGGCCATCGTCTCCGCCGTCAACCGCGCCGAGCGCACCGCCTGACGACGTCTCGCCGCCCCCGGCGACGCACTTGTAGGGCGGTTGCCCGCTAACCCCGTCAGGGCGTGACGTACCACGGATGCCGGGCCCCTCCGAAGGCCGGTCGCCGGTGCGACGGCGTGTGGTGACGGTCCACGAAGGCGGGGTCGGGGGCGAGGCGACGGGTCGTGGTGGGTCTGGCGGGAGCGGCCGAGGAACGAGGCCGCGGATGGTAGACCCGCCGCCTCGCCCCCGACCCCGCCGTCCTGGCCCGCCGCCCCGCCCCCCGGACCCCCGCTGTCCTGGCCCGCTGCCCCAATCCCGCCGCCCAGCCCCAACCCCACCGACCCACGCCCGTCCCCGCCCGTGGGCGGCATGCGGGACAATGGCGGCGTGGTCCTCTACCGAGACGACGCGATCGTCCTGCGCACCCAGAAGCTGGGCGAGGCGGACCGCATCGTCACCCTGCTGACGCGTGAGCACGGGAAGGTGCGTGCCGTCGCGAAGGGGGTGCGGCGCACGTCGTCCCGGTTCGGTGCGCGTCTGGAGCCGTTCATGGTGGTCGACGTGCAGCTCCACGCGGGCCGGTCGCTCGACACGGTGACGCAGGCGGAGACGGTGGGGCCGTACGCGCGCCGGATCTGCGAGGACTACGCGCTCTACACGGCGGGCACGGTGATGCTGGAGACGGCGGAGCGGCTCGTCGCGGACGAGCGGGAGCCGGCGGTGCAGCAGTACTGGCTGCTCGCGGGGGGGTTGCGGGCGCTGTCGGAGCGGGCGCACTCCTCGACCCTGGTGCTGGACTCCTACCTGCTGCGCGCGCTGGCTGTGGCGGGGTGGGCGCCGTCGTTCACGGACTGCGCGCGGTGCGGGCAGCCGGGACCGCACCGCGCGTTCGCCGTGGCCCAGGGGGGCGCGGTCTGCTCGCGGTGCCGCCCGCCGGGTTCGACGTCGCCCGCGCCCGAGACCTTCGCGCTCCTCGCCGCGCTCCTGGCGGGGGAGTGGGACGTCGCCGAGGCGTCGGACGCGCGGCACCGCAAGGAGGCGAGCGGCCTCGTCGCCGCCTACGGTCAATATCACCTGGAGAGAACGTTGCGATCACTGCGCATGGTGGAGCGGGACGACGCCCACGTCGAGGGGCGGCACGCCGGTGCCGGGTCCGCGGCCGGGGTCGACGCCTGATGGGGCGCCGGGGCCGGGACGTGGTTCCTCCGTTCGCGCACCCGTCGGGGGCGCGGCCGCCCGCGATCCCGCGGCAGTTCGTGCCGAACCACGTGGCCGTGGTCATGGACGGCAACGGCCGGTGGGCGAACGCGCGCGGTCTGCCGCGCACGGCGGGTCACGAGGCGGGGGAGGCGGCGCTGCTGGACGTCGTCGCGGGCGCGATCGAGATCGGGGTGCGTCACGTGTCGGCGTACGCGTTCTCGACGGAGAACTGGAAGCGGTCCCCGGAGGAGGTGCGTTTCCTCATGGGGTTCAACCGTGACGTGATCCGTCGGCGGCGGGACGAGATGGACTCGTGGGGCGTGCGGGTGCGGTGGGCGGGCCGGCGTCCGCGCCTGTGGTCGTCGGTGGTGAAGGAGCTGGAGGTCGCCGAGGAGCAGACGCGCGACAACGACGTGTGCACCCTGACGATGTGCGTGAACTACGGCGGCCGGGCGGAGATCGCGGACGCCGCGGCGGCGATCGCACGGGACGCGAAGGCGGGCAGGCTCGACCCGTCGAAGGTCACGGAGCGCACGGTGCAGAAGTACCTGGACGAGCCGGACCTGCCGGACGTGGACCTGTTCCTGCGCAGCTCGGGGGAGCAGCGCACGTCGAACTTCATGCTCTGGCAGGCGGCGTACGCAGAGCTCGTGTTCCTGCCGGAGCCGTGGCCGGACGTCGACCGCCGTCACCTGTGGCGTGCCGTGGAGGAGTTCGCGCGGCGTGACCGCCGGTACGGGGGTGCGGTCGACGCGGTGGGGCCGGACGGCGCCTGAGGCGCCGCACGGACCCGTGGTCAGGTGGTTCCGGTGTCCCGGGCGAGGGCGTCGAGCCGGTCCGCGAGCTCGGCGGGGCGGCTGAGTGCCACGAGGTGGCCACCGGGCATCGTCTCGACGTCGAGGCCGAGGCGTTCGCGCGCGACGGTGCGCTGGAACGCGAGGGGGAAGAGGCGGTCGTCGCGGGCCTGGAGCACGACGGTGCGGACGTCGGGCCACGCGGCGGCGGGCCAGGGGTCCTCGAACGAGCGTGCCGAGGGCGATCGGTCCTCCCCGGCGAGCACGCGCTCGGTCACGTCCGGGGGGACGTCGTGGAAGAAGTCGTCGACGGGGTCGAAGGGGCCGAGGCCGGCGTCGGCGCGCGCCTGCTCGTGGCCGGTCGCGTCCCACCACGCGGCCCCGGTCTCGCCGGGCGCGGGGATCATGGGGTTGAGGAGGACGAGGAGCCGGACGGGTACCCGCGTCGCGACGAGCGCCCCGGTCCAGGCGCCCATGGACTGCGCGACGACGACGGGCGGACTCGTGGCGTCGGTGTCGCCGAGGGCGGCGAGCGCGACGTCGGCGAGGGCGGTCCAGCCGTGGCGCTCGTCGTGCTGCGGGAGGTCGACGGCCACGGGGTCGTGGCCGCGGGCACGGAGCTCGGGGTCGAGGAGCTGCCAGTAGCCGGGGTGTCCGCCGGCGCCGGGGACGAGGAGGAAGGTCGTCATGCGGGGCGGACCGCGGGTCCGGCCAGGACTCATCGGTCGGTGCGGGCGGGGCCGCGTCAGGCGGGGCCGGTCCGGTCGTCGAGAGCGGGGGCCGCGAGGGTCTCGTCGCGTCGTGCGGCGCGACGTCGGACCGCGAGCGCCACCCCGGCGGCGGCAGCGGCGACGAGGAGGGCGAGCGTCGCGACGCCCCAGGGCGAACCGGTCGCGGCGGCGAGCGCGGCGGACCACGCCGCCCAGCCGACGGTCGCGTAGATGGTCGCGTGCACGGCGCACCCGAGCGCCATCGCGGCCAGGTAGCGCCCGAACGGCATCCGCACGACGCCGGCCGCCGCGTTGACGACCGTCTTCGTCCCGGTGGCGAGGAACGACGCGGGCACGGCGAGCACGCCCCAGCGTCGCACGACCTCGACGCCGCGCGCCGCGGAGCGTCCGGAGAGCCAGGCGTGGACGCGCGCGACCCAGGGGCGCACGGGTCGGGAGCGGTCGAGGGTCCAGACGGTGACGAGCCGGGCGACCCAGTAGGTGGCCTGCGTGCGGACGAACGCGATCGCGAAGAAGAAGGCGAACAGCGCGACGAAGGAGGCGTCGTCCAGCCCGTCGGGCACGGCTCAGCCCCCCGCGGTCCCGCGGGTCGACGCGGCGCAGGACTCGCAGGTGCCGAAGAGCTCGACGGTGTGCTGGATGTCGACGAAGCCGTGCGTCGCGCCGACGTGGGTCGCCCACGCCTCGACGGTCGGCCCGTCGATCTCGACGGTCCGGCCGCACGCGCGGCACACGAGGTGGTGGTGGTGCTCGCGGCGCTCGCACCGCCGGTACAGGTTCTCGCCGTCCTCGGTGCGCAGCACGTCGACGTCCCCGCCGTCGGCGAGGCTCTGGAGCGTGCGGTAGACGGTGGCGAGGCCCACGGAGTCGCCGCGGGAGCGCAGGATCTCGTGGAGCTGCTGAGCGCTGCGGAAGTCGTCGAGGTCCTCCAGGGCGTCGGACACCGCGGCGCGCTGTCGGGTCATCCGCTGCACGGGTCATCTCCCGGTTCTCTGGGGTCGGCGCCGGGCGTGCCGGCGGGGACGAGGCGGGCCGCGGGGAGGTCCACGTCGTCCGGGATGTCGGGGTGCGGGTCGCGCTCGACGCGGGGCCGACGCCGCGCCCACAGGGGACGCAGCACGGCCACGACGAGGTAGGTCGCGATCGCGAGGACGACGATCGTCGCACCTGGGGACAGGAAGTTCCAGTACGTGATCGACAGCCCGACGACGCACACGACGACGCCGACGACGCACGCCACGAGCATGGTGCGGCGGAACGACCGCGTGACGAGCTGGGCGACGGCGACGGGGACGATCATGAGCGCGCTGACGAGCAGGAGCCCGACGACCCGCATCGACACGGTCACGGTGAGGGCGGCGACGACGGCGACGGCGATGTTCAGCGCTCGGACGGGCAGGCCGGAGGCGCGGGCGAACTCCTCGTCGTGGCTCACGGAGAACAGCGCGGCGCGCAGCCCGAGACCGACGCCGAGGATGACGGCGCTGAGGACGACCGTGAGGACGAGGTCGGAGGTCGTGACGGTGGAGATGGAACCGAACAGGTACTGCATGAGGCTGCCGGACGACCCGCCGGCGAGGCCGATGAGCAGCACGCCCCCGGCGATGCCGCCGTAGAAGAGCAGGGCGAGCGCGAGGTCGCCGCTGGTACGGCCGCGCTCGCGCACGACCTCGATCGCGACGGCGCCGATGACGGCGGCGACGACGGCGCCGGGGATGGCGAGGACGTCGTTGGGGACGAGGCCCATCGCGGCGCCGACGAGCCAGCCGAGCGCGACGCCGGTGAGCGCCACGTGGCCGATCCCGTCGCCGAGGAGCGACAGCTTGCGCTGCACGAGGTACGTCCCGACGACGGGGGCGCTCACCCCGACGAGCAGCGCGGCGACGAGCGCGCGCTGCATGAGGGGGTCGGTGAGCATCGCCGCGAGCTCGGAGCCGATCGTGCCCGTCATGACGCCGTCCTCGGGCCGTGACCTGTCGCGAGGTCGGTGTACAGGGTGTCGACGAGGCCGGTCGCGGGGCCGGCGGGGGCGCCGTCGTGCGCGGGCTCGTGGGGGTGCTGGTGCTGGTGGGTCGCGGAGGCGTGCGTCGTCGACGGGCTGGGCGGGGCGCCGTCGTGCACCACCCGCCCGTGCCGCAGCACGACGGCCCGGCCGACGAGCGGGGCGAGCGCGCCGAGCTCGTGGAGGACGACGAGGACGGTGAGCCCGTCGTCGACGAGCCGGGCCATGGTGGCGGCGAACGACTCCTGGCTGGGCCGGTCGACGCCCGCGACGGGCTCGTCGAGCACGAGGACGTCCGGGCGCCGGACGAGCGCGCGGGCGATGAGGACGCGCTGCTGCTGGCCGCCGGAGAGCTCGGCGGTGGAGTCGTGGACGCGGTCGGCGAGGCCGACCTGGTCGAGCGCGTCCGTGACGCGAGGGCGCCAGTCGCGCGGCAGGCGCAGGCGCCCGCCCCCGAGCAGCCCGGACGCGACGACCTCCCCGGCCGTGGACGGCATGCCCGTGGGCGCGGCGACGCGCTGCGGCACGTAGCCGAGGCGACGCCACGGCACCTTCGGGCCGAGCGGCGTCCCGAACAGCTCCACCTCGCCGGCCGACACGGGGACGATCCCGACCAGGGCGCGGACGAGGGTCGACTTGCCGGAGCCGTTGGCGCCGAGGAGCGCGACGACGTCACCGGCGGGGATCGAGAGGTCGATGCCGCGGAGGATCTCGCTGCCCCCGAGGCGCACGTGGAGGCCGCGCGCCGCGACCAGCGCTTCGGGGGCCGTCATGAGCAGACGAGGCCCGAGGTGAGCGCCTCGAGGTTGGACTCCATGACCCCACGGTAGTCCGTGGCGTCGTCCGCGAGCCCTTCGAGCGGGTCGAGCACCGCGGTGCCGACCCCGAGGTCGTCGGCGAGGGTCTGGGTGACCTTCGGGCTGGTCAGGGTCTCGAAGAACAGCGTCGTCACGCCCTCGGCCCGCACGATCTCGCCGACCTCGCGCAGGCGGGCGGGGGAGGGCTCGGCCTCGGGGTCGAGTCCGGAGATGCCGACCTGCTCGAGGTCGTACCGCTCGGCGAGGTAGCCGAACGCCTCGTGCGACGTGACGAGGGTCGCTCCGGCGCACGGGGCGAGGGCGGTCGTGTACTCGGTGTCGAGCGCGTCGAGGTCTGCGACGAGCGCCTCGGCGTTCGCGGCGTACGTGTCGGCGTTGTCCGGGTCGATCGCGGAGAGCTCGGCGGCGACCTGCTCGCCGACGGGGGCGAGGCGGGTCGGGTCGAGCCAGAAGTGCGGGTCGAGCGACCCGTGGTCGTGACCGTCGCCCTCCTCCTCGGCGTGCTCGGCGTGCTCCTCCTCCGTCTCGTGCTCGTGCCCTTCCTCGGTCACCGCGCCGGGGTGCTCCTCCAGGCCGGCCACCTCTGCCGCGTCGACGACGTGCTGGGGCTGCCGCTGCTCCACTCCCTCGTCGACCGCGGTCTGGAAGCCGGACTGGTAGACGACGAGGTCGGCCTCGCCGATGGCGCGCACCTGCGCGGGGGCGAGCTCGAGGTCGTGCGGCTCGGCCGCGGGCGGGGTGAGGTTCGAGACGGTGACGAGGTCGCCCCCGACCTGCTCGGCGACGTACTGGAGGGGGTAGAACGAGGCGAGCACCTGGAGGCGGCCGTCCTCGCCCTCGCCGGCACCGCCGCCGGTCGAGCAGCCGACGAGGAGCGCCGCGGACAGGAGCGCGGCGGGGAGGGCGAGCGTGTGGCGGGACGGCGTCGAGAGGGGCATGGGACCAGTGTCCCTCTTGTTGAAAATGAAAGTCAAAAGACGATGCCGTCGGCGTTCACCGGGACGTCGGCCCCGCGGGGTACGCTGGTCGGTCGGCGCCCGCGGGCGCCCGTCCGAACCCCGTCCAGCCCCCACGAGCCACGTGCGGGGCCGTGAGCTCCAGGAGTGATGACCGTGGCCGCAGCGCCCTCACCGACCGCCCGTCTCGACGCCGTCGTCTCCCTCGCCAAGCGGCGCGGGTTCGTCTTCCCGTCGGGCGAGATCTACGGAGGCACGCGCTCCGCGTGGGACTACGGGCCCCTCGGCACGGAGCTCAAGGAGAACATCAAGAAGCAGTGGTGGCGTGCGATGGTCACGAGCCGTGACGACGTCGTGGGCCTCGACTCCTCGGTGATCCTGCCGCGCCAGGTGTGGGTCGCCTCGGGCCACGTCGGCGTCTTCACCGACCCGCTCACCGAGTGCCTCTCGTGCCACAAGCGGTTCCGCGAGGACCAGATGCTCGACGAGTTCGAGGAGAAGAAGGGCCGCGCGCCCGAGGGCGGCCTCGCCGAGATCGCGTGCCCCAACTGCGGCACCCGCGGGCAGTGGACCGAGCCGCGCGACTTCAACATGATGCTCAAGACGTACCTCGGCCCCGTCGAGGACGAGTCGGGCCTGCACTACCTGCGCCCGGAGACGGCCCAGGGCATCTTCGTGAACTTCGCCAACGTCATGGGCGCGAGCCGCAAGAAGCCGCCCTTCGGCATCGGGCAGATCGGCAAGTCGTTCCGCAACGAGATCACGCCGGGCAACTTCATCTTCCGCACGCGCGAGTTCGAGCAGATGGAGATGGAGTTCTTCGTCGAGCCCGGGACGGACGCCGAGTGGCACCAGTACTGGATCGACACGCGCACCGACTGGTACGTCGACCTCGGCATCGCGCGCGACAACCTGCGCCTGTACGAGCACCCGCAGGAGAAGCTCTCGCACTACTCCACGCGCACGGTCGACATCGAGTACCGGTTCGGCTTCTCCGGCTCGGAGTGGGGCGAGCTCGAGGGCATCGCCAACCGGACGGACTTCGACCTCAAGACCCACGCGGAGCACTCGGGGAAGGACCTGTCCTACTTCGACCAGACGAAGAACGAGCGCTGGGTGCCCTACGTCATCGAGCCGGCCGCCGGCCTGACCCGCTCGCTCATGGCGTTCCTCGTCGAGGCGTACAGCGAGGACGAGGCTCCCAACGCGAAGGGTGGCGTCGACACGCGCACCGTCCTGCGTCTGGACCACCGCCTCGCGCCCGTCAAGGCCGCCGTGCTGCCGCTGAGCCGCAACGAGCAGCTCTCGCCCAAGGCGAAGGACCTCGCCACGGAGCTGCGGAAGCACTGGAACGTCGACTTCGACGACGCCGGCGCCATCGGCCGCCGGTACCGCCGCCAGGACGAGATCGGCACGCCGTTCTGCATCACGGTCGACTTCGACACGCTCGACGACCAGGCCGTGACGATCCGCCACCGCGACTCGATGGCCCAGGAGCGCGTCGCGCTCGACAAGGTCGCCGAGTACCTGGGCGGGCACCTGCTCGGCGCCTGAGCCGACGCCGGCGGGCGGGTCCCCCGGTGGGGCCGCGCCCTCTCGCGTCCCGCCCGGAGAGCTCCCGGGGTCCGTCAGCGACCGACCGTCCGCTTCCCTCGACCCACGAGGACGAGGACGACGCCGACGACCATGGCGATGACGCCGCCCCAGGTCAGGATGCCGCCGAACGCGCCGAAGATGCCCGTGAGGCCGAGCACGAGGGCGATCAGGCCGGCGATGATGAGGACGAGCCAGAGCTGCACAGGACTTCCTTTCACGTGGACGAGCGGGTACCCCCTGCCGTCGTGCGCTAGATCTTCTTCGTCGCGCCCTTGGCGCGGTTCAGCAGCGCGATGACGAGGCTCACGACCAGGATCGCGACACCGATCCACAGGAGAACCTTCGCGGCTTCGATCGCCACGCCGAGGATGAGGAGCACGGCGCCGACGATGACGAGGATCAGCCAGAGGGGCATGGAGTTCCTTTCGTCCGGGTGTCGACCGGTTGTCGACGTCGGAACGTTCCCACGATCCGCGGCCGCTCGCGCGCCGAACGGCGGGTTCGACGCGGGGGCCGCGGTCCGGGGACGGGGGATGGGACAATGGAGCGCGTGACCGCTCCGACCCTCGACCCCTCGACCGCTGCCGCCGACCACGCTGCCGACCACGCCCGCGCGCCCGGTGCCGTGCTGCCGCCGCTGCGCATCGGCCCGCACGTCGTCGACACGCCGGTGGTCCTCGCACCGATGGCCGGGGTGACGAACAAGGCGTTCCGGACGCTGTGCCGCGAGCACGGCGCGGGCCTGTACGTCGCGGAGATGGTCACCAGCCGGGCGCTCGTGGAGCGCAACCCGGAGGCGCTGCGCATCGTCACGTTCGACGAGGGCGAGTCGCCGCGGTCCGCCCAGGTGTACGGGGTCGACCCGGCCACCGTGCGCGAGGCGGTGCGGATCATCGTCGCGGAGGACCGCGCCGACCACGTCGACCTCAACTTCGGCTGCCCCGTGCCCAAGGTGACCCGCCGCGGCGGCGGCGCGGCGCTGCCGTGGAAGCGGGAGCTGTTCTCGGCCGTCGTGGGCGGGGCGGTCGAGGCGGCGCGCCCGTACGGTGTGCCGGTCACGGTGAAGATGCGCAAGGGGATCGACGACGACCACCTCACGTACCTGGAGGCGGGTCGCGTCGCCGAGGACCTCGGCGTCGCCGCGGTCGCGCTCCACGCGCGCACGGCCGCCGAGCACTACTCGGGGACCGCGGACTGGTCGGCGATCGCGCGCCTGAAGGAGACCGTGACGAGCGTGCCGGTGCTCGGCAACGGCGACATCTGGTCCGCGGAGGACGCGGTGCGGATGGTCCGTGAGACCGGGTGCGACGGGGTGGTCGTCGGTCGCGGGTGCCAGGGCCGTCCGTGGTTGTTCGCCGACCTCGCGGCGGCGTTCGCGGGCCGCCCCGAGCGCGTCCGGCCCGGCCTGCGCGAGGTCGCGGAGACGGTCTACCGGCACGGCGAGCTGATGATCGACTACTTCGACGGCGACGAGGGCAAGGGCATGCGCGACCTGCGCAAGCACATGGCCTGGTACTTCAAGGGCTACGCGGTGGGCGGCGACGCGCGCCGGTCGCTGTCGATGGTCTCGACCCTGGCGGAGCTGCGGTCGCTGCTCGACGCCCTCGACCTCGACGCGCCCTACCCGGGCGAGCCCGCGGAGGGCCAGCGGGGTCGCGCCGGGTCCCCGAAGGCGCCGCACCTGCCGTACGGCTGGCTCGACTCGCGCGATCTCGACGACGAGCACCGCGCGCGGCTGCGCGAGGCCGAGCTGCGCGTCTCCGGCGGCTGCCGCACGCCCCGCGCCGGCGGTCGCCCCGTGCCGGGGCGACCGCCGTCGTCGTCCGTGCTCAGACCGCGCGGACCCAGACCGTGGTGTCCGCGGGGACGCGCACCTGCGGGTCGGCCGACCGGTCGGTCACGACGGGCCCGGAGGCGAGCAGCACCTGCGTGCCGCGCGGGAGCAGCACCGGCTCGGCCCCGAGGTTCGCCAGCACGACGACGTCCCGGTTGCGGAACGCCACGACGTCCGCCGAGCCCGCGTGCTCGTCGACCCACGCGAGGGTGCCGCTGCCGAGCCGCTCGACGCGACGCGTCGCGAGGGCGGCCCGGTACATCTCGTACGTCGACCCGTCGACGCCCCGCTGGACGTCGGCGGCGTACCGCGCGTACGACGCGGGCTGGGGGAGCCAGGTCCTCCCGGTCGGACCGAACCCGTGGCCGGGTGCGTCGGCGGTCCAGGGGAGGGGCACGCGGCACCCGTCGCGGCCCGCCTCGGCGCCCCGGGTCCGGAAGAACGCCGGGTCCTGGCGGACGTCGTCGGGCAGCGCGGTGTGCTCGGGCAGGCCGAGCTCCTCACCCTGGTAGAGGTAGGACGACCCGGGGAGGCCGAGCATGAGGAGCGAGGCCGCGCGGGCCCGCCGCAGGCCGAGCTCCTCGTCGGGCTGGGGCTCGTGCGCGAAGATGCCGTTGGGCCGCAGACCGGGGTCGGCGAGCCCGAGGCGTGACGCGTGCCGCACGACGTCGTGGTTGGACAGGACCCACGTGGTGGGCGCCCCGACCTCGTCGTTCGCGCGCAGCGACGCCTCGACGACGGTGCGCAGCGGCGCCGCGGACCACGGCGTGGTGAGGAACGAGAAGTTGAAGGCCTGGTGCATCTCGTCGGGGCGCACGTAGCGCGCGAGGCGCGAGAGCGGCTCGACCCAGGCCTCGGCGACGAGCGCACGGTCGCCGTCGTACTCGTCGAGCACGCGGCGCCACGCACGGTAGATCTCGTGGACGCCGTCCTGGTCGAACATGGGGCCGGCGTTGCCCGCGCCCGTCGAGCCGTCCTCGGGAGCCCCGGGGTCGCTGCCCTCGACCATGGACACCGTGCCGTCCCAGTCGGGCAGGCCGGGTGCCTTGATCATGCCGTGGGCGACGTCGACGCGGAACCCGTCCACCCCCTTGTCGAGCCAGAACCGCAGCACGTCCTCGAACTCGGCGCGGACCTGCGGGTTCTGCCAGTCGAGGTCGGGCTGGGAGGAGTCGAACAGGTGGAGGTACCACTGGCCCGGGACCTCGCCGGCGGCACCCGTGACGGGACGGGCGTCGGGGCCGGCCGTCACGCGCGTCCACGCGGGGCCGCCGAAGATCGACTGCCAGTTGTTCGGCGGGAGCTCCCCGTGCTCGCCCTTCCCGTCGCGGAAGACGTAGCGGGCCCGCTCGGGCGAGCCCTCGGGGGCCGCGAGCGCGTCCAGGAACCAGGCGTGCTGGTCGGAGGTGTGGTTCGGCACGAGGTCGACGACCACCCGGATGCCGCGCGCGTGGGCCTGCGCGAGGAGCTCGTCCACGTCCGCGAGGGTGCCGAAGAGCGGGTCGACGTCGCGGTAGTCGGCGACGTCGTACCCGGCGTCCTTCTGCGGCGAGCGGTAGAACGGGCTGAGCCACACGGCGTCGACGCCGAGCTCGGCGAGGTGGTCGAGCTTCGAGGTGATGCCCGGCAGGTCGCCGATGCCGTCGCCGTCGCCGTCGGCGAAGGAGCGTGGGTAGACCTGGTAGATCACCGCGTCGCGCCACCACTCGGGGGCCTCGCCCGGTCCGGCGTGGACGAGCGCGCCGGTGGTCAGCGGCTGGGCTGCGGTCGTGGTCGGCATCGTCGAATCGATACGAGTCATCGAGGTGTCGGTCCTCACGTGGGGGTTGGGTGGATCGGACGTCGGCCGTGCCGACGGGGGCGAGCGCGCCGGACCCGTACTTCGAGTGTAAGCGGTTGCGGTCCGTTGCACGCGTGCTACCGGGCCGCCTCCGGGGCGGTCCGGTGGGTCAGTCCGTGGGGTGGGGTGCCGCGCCCGTCGAGTCGCGCACGATGAGCTCCGTCTGGAACAGCAGCTCGGTGCGCGGCGCACGGTCGCCCTGGATCTCGGTGAGCAGGGCGCTGACCGCCGCGTGGGCCATCGCGGCCACGGGCTGGCGCACCGTCGTCAGCGGCGGGTCGGTGAACCCGATGAGCGGCGAGTCGTCGTACCCGACGACCGAGACGTCGTCGGGCACGGACAGGCCGCGGGAGCGGGCCGCGCGGATCGCGCCGAGGGCCATGAGGTCCGACCCGCAGACGATCGCCGTGTGCTGCGACTCGATGAGCTCGCCGCCCGCGGCCTGGCCGCCCTCGACGGTGTACAGCGTGGTGACGACGTGCTCCCGGGCCGTCTCGACGTCGTCCGCCAGCCCGTGGTGGACCAGCGCGTCGAGGAAGCCCGCGACCTTGCGCTGCGCCGGGACGAACCGTTCGGGGCCGATGGCCAGCCCGATCTGCCGGTGGCCCAGCGCGACGAGGTGGCGGACCGACAGCTCGACGCTCGTCGCGTCGTCGCCGGAGACGAACGGCGCGTCGATGCCGGCGGCGTAGCCGTTGACCAGGACGATCGGGACCCCGCGGCTGCGCAGCCGTTCGTAGCGCTCGTGGCTCGCCTGCGTGTCGGCATGCAGACCGGACACGAAGACGATCCCGTCGACGGCGTGGTCCATGAGGACCTCGACGTAGTCGTCCTCCGTCGTGCCGCCCGGGGACTGGGTGCACAGCACCGGCGTGTACCCGTGCTCGGCCAGCACCGACTCGATGGCCTGGGCGAAGGCGGGGAAGACGGGGTTGGTGAGCTCGGGGACCACGAGGCCGACGAGGCCCGCCGAGCGGGTGCGCAGGGTAGAGGGGCGTTCGTAGCCGAGGACGTCGAGCGCAGCGAGCACCGCCTGGCGCGTCTCGCTGGCGACGCCCGCCTTCCCGTTGAGCACGCGTGAGACCGTCGCCGTGGAGACGCCGGCCTGGGCGGCGAGATCGCTGAGACGGGTGCGCACGTGGGGAAGCGTAGGGGACACCGGACCTCCTCGTCCTGGTCGTCCGGACGGTGAGCCGCGTCGACCCGCGGGGGGCGCGCGCGACAGCACCGCCCGGAGGAGGCGGGCGGGCGCCGGCGGGCGCCCTGAAATCTGTTGCATGAAAGTTACCGCAACGAGTTGCAGGAACGCCACTCGGCGATCTACGGTCGGGCCATCAGGGTCCAGGACGGTCTCGAGCCGCCCGGGCCGCCCACCTCACACGCTTGGAGTGCCCCTGATGCGACGGAGCATCCTTCTCGCCGCCGCGCTGACGACGACGCTCGCCCTCGCGGCCTGCTCGTCCGGCGAGAGCGGCGACGACACCACCGCGGAGCCCGAGGAGAGCGCCACCGCCTCCGGCTCCCTCACCGTCTGGGTCGACGAGACCCGTCAGGACGCCGTGACCACCGCAGCCGCAGCCTTCGAGGAGGAGACGGGGACGAGCGTCGAGGTGGTCCTCAAGAACTACGAGGAGATCCGCGCGGACTTCCTCGCCCAGGTGCCCACCGGGGAGGGCCCCGACGTCACCGTCGGCGCGCACGACTGGCTCGGCGAGCTCACGACGAACGGCGTCGTCGCCCCGCTCGAGCTCGGCGACAAGGCCGCGGAGTTCGAGCCCGTCTCGCTCGAGGCGTTCACCCAGGACGGCCAGGTGTACGGGCTGCCGTACGCCATCGAGAACATCGCGCTCATCCGCAACACCCAGCTCGCGCCCGAGGCGCCGGCGACGTGGGACGACGCCGTCGCGGCGGGCCAGGACGCCGGGACCACCTTCCCCATCCTCGTCCAGTCCGACAACGACAAGGGCGACCCGTACACGCACTACCCGTTCCAGACGTCGTTCGGCGCTCCCGTCTTCACGCAGAACGAGGACGGCAGCTACTCGTCCGAGCTCGCCATGGGCGGTCCCGAGGGCCAGGCCTACGCGCAGTGGCTCGGCGAGCAGGGCGCGGCGGGCGTGCTCAGCCAGG
The DNA here is from genome assembly GCF_020551945.1 of Cellulosimicrobium marinum. Classification (GTDB taxonomy): domain Bacteria; phylum Actinomycetota; class Actinomycetes; order Actinomycetales; family Cellulomonadaceae; genus Cellulosimicrobium; species Cellulosimicrobium marinum. The sequence continues at coordinate 561,033 of NZ_JAJBZH010000001.1, forward strand.
ACACGACCTACGACATCGCCGTCGAGGCGTTCAAGAACGGCGAGTCGCCGTTCATCGTCGGCGGGCCCTGGATGATCGACTCGTTCGAGGGCATGGACCTGTCGATCGACCCGGTCCCGGCGGCCGGCGACCAGGCCGCGCAGCCGTTCGTCGGCGTGCAGGGCTTCTACCTCAGCGCCGAGAGCGAGAACGCGATCGTCGCGAACGACTTCCTCGTCAACTTCATGTCGACCGAGGAGGCGCAGATCGCGCTGTACCAGGCGGGCAACCGTCCCCCCGCGCTGACGGCTGCCGCGGACTCCGCCGCCGCGACGGACCCGATCCTCGCCGGGTTCCGCGAGGTCGGCGCCGAGGCCGTCCCGATGCCCTCCATCCCGGAGATGGCGTCCGTCTGGAGCTTCTGGGGCGTGACCGAGGCCGCGATCGTCTCCGGCGCCGACCCGGTCGCCACGTGGGACAAGATGGTCGCCGACATCGAGGGCGCGATCGGTTCCTGACCACCGCCCGGCCGGCACCGGCCGTCGTCGGGCACGGACGACCCGTGCCCGACGACGGCCCGCCGGCGGTCCGACGCCGCACCTCGTGCACGCCGTCCCACGCCCCTGACCCGGCCACGACGCCGTGCCGCTCGACCTCGGAGGCACCACGATGTCCGCCCCACAGACCACGACCGACGCCGGCGCGCCGTCCGGCGGCGCACCCGGCGACCCGCGACGTCCGCGCGCACCGCGCCCGGACGCCTCGCACGCCCGCGACTACCGGCCGGGATTCTTCGTCAAGCTCGCGCTCATGGCCGTCGTCGACGCGCTCGGCGTCTACGTCGTGTGGTCGGCGTGGCAGGCGGACTCCTTCGGCGTCCTCCTCGCGACGCTCGCGCTGCTCGTCGCCGCGAACTGGGTCTACTTCTCACGTCGCGCGCTGCCGCTGAAGTACATCCTCCCGGGGCTGTCCTTCTTGCTCGTGTTCCAGATCTTCGTCGTCGCCTACACCGGCTACGTCGCCTTCACGAACTACGGGACCGGGCACAACGGCACCAAGGAGCAGGCGGTCTCCGCGCTCCTCGTGCAGAACGAGCGGCGCGTCGAGGGGTCGCCCTCCGTGCCCCTCACGGTCGTCGAGCGGGGCGACGCGCTCGGGTTCGCGGTCCTCACCGAGGACGGCGAGGTCGAGGTCGGCTCGGCGGAGGCGCCGCTCGCCGTCGCAGACGGCGCCACGGTCGTCGACGGGCGGGTCACCGAGGTCCCCGGCTGGGACGTCGTCCCGCGCGAGGAGGTGCTGCAGCGCCAGGGCGAGGTCACGGACCTGCGGGTCCCCGTCTCCGACGACCCGGAGGACGGGTCGGTCCGCACGTCGGACGCCCGCACCGGGTACGTCTCCACGTCGTCCCTGGAGTGGGACGAGGCGGCGGACACCATGACCGACACCACGACCGGGGTCGTGTACACGTCGAACGACGAGGGGCAGTTCGAGGCCCCGGACGGCACGACGCTCGCCGTGGGCTGGCGTGTGCCGGTCGGGCTCGACAACTTCGCCACGGCGTTCACGGACGGCCGCTACGCCGAGCCGTTCGTCAAGATCCTCGTCTGGACGTTCGTCTTCGCGGTCGCGTCGGTCGTGACGACGTTCCTGCTCGGCCTGTTCCTCGCGATCACGTTCAACGACACGCGCATGCGGGGCCGCCGGTTCTACCGCACGCTCATGATCCTGCCGTACGCGATCCCCGGGTTCCTCGCGGCGCTGCTGTGGTCGGGCCTGCTCAACACCCGCTTCGGGTTTGTCAACGCGGTCCTGCTCGGGGGCGCCGAGATCCCGTGGCTGACCGACCCCTGGCTCGCCAAGCTGTCGGTGATCGGCGTCAACCTGTGGCTCGGGTTCCCGTACATGTTCCTCATCTGCACGGGCGCGCTGCAGTCGCTGCCGTCCGACGTCATGGAGGCCGCGAAGATCGACGGCGCCGGACGGTGGCGGACGTGGAGGTCGATCACGCTCCCGCTGCTGCTCGTCGCGACGGCGCCGCTGCTCATCTCGTCGTTCGCCTTCAACTTCAACAACTTCACGCTCATCTACATGCTCACGGGCGGCGGTCCACGGTTCGCCGACGCGTCCGTCCCCCTCGGGCACACGGACATCCTCATCTCGATGGTCTACTCGATCTCGGGCGTCGACGGCTCCGCCGCGAAGGACTTCGGCCTCGCGAGCGCCCTGTCGATCGTCATCTTCCTGATCGTCGGCACCATCTCCGCCCTGGCGTTCCGGACCACGCGCAAGTTCGAGGAGATCAGCTGACATGGCGACCACCCACGCAGCGTCCGTCGTCGACGGCGCACCTCCGGCCTCCGCAGCCCCCGACCGCCACATGAAGCCTGGTCGGTGGTTCTCCGAGCTGGGCTGGCGGCACCTCGTCGGTGTGATCGCCGTCGTGTATGCGGCCTTCCCGCTCGTCTACGTGCTCTCCGCGTCGCTGTCCGAGAACGGCACGCTCACCGGGTCCAACACCCTGTTCTCCGACGTGAGCACCGCGAACTACGCCGAGCTCGGCACGACGATGTTCTGGACCTGGACGGCGAACACGCTCGTCATCGCGATCGTCACGTCGGTCGGGACGGTCCTCATGGGCGCCGCCGCGGCCTACGCGTTCTCGCGCTTCCGGTTCGCCGGGAGACGGGCCGGGCTCACGTCCCTGCTCATCATCCAGATGTTCCCGCAGATGCTCGCGTTCGTGGCGATCTTCCTGCTGCTCCTCGGCCTGGGGGACGTGGTCCCCGCGCTCGGGCTCAACAGCAAGCTCGCGCTCGTCGCCGTCTACCTCGGCGGAGCCCTCGGCGTGAACACGTTCCTCATGTACGGGTTCTTCAACACCGTCCCGCGCGAGCTCGACGAGGCGGCGAAGATCGACGGCGCCACGCACGCCCAGATCTACTGGACGATCATCCTGCGGCTCGTCGCCCCGATCCTCGCCGTCGTCGCGCTGCTGTCCTTCATCAGCACGTTCGGCGAGTTCATCGTGGCGCGCATCGTCCTGACGTCGGAGGCGAACTGGACCCTCGCCGTCGGCCTCTACGGCTGGGTGTCGTCGCTGCGCGAGGCGAACTGGGGGCTGTTCACCGCGGGCGCCGTCATCTCGGCCCTGCCCGTGCTCGCCCTGTTCCTCTACCTGCAGAAGTACATCGTCGGCGGCCTCACCGCCGGATCGGTGAAGGGCTGACCGCGTGCCGCACGACACCGTGCCGCACGACACCCTGCCGCACGACGGGGTGCCGGTGGTGGCCGCGCCGACGGCGCACCACGACGGCTCCGCGCTCTACGTGCCGGAGGGGACGCCGTCGCTGGGTGACACCGTCCCGGTGCGCGTCCGCGTCCCCCGGGGGGCGGGCGTGCGGGACGTGTGGCTGCGCACGGTCCGCGACGGCGAGCCCCGGCTCGCGCCCGCCCGGCTGGACCGCTCGGACGAGCACGAGGACTGGTACGTCGCCGACGTCCGCGTGCACAACCCCGTGACGCCCTACCGGTTCTTCCTCGACACCCCCGGCGCGGACGGCGCGAGCGGCTACCGCTGGCTCAACGGGCGCGGCGAGCACGAGCGCGACGTGCCCGACGCCGCGGACTTCCGGCTCACCGTGCACGACCCCGCCCCGGCGTGGATGTCCGACGGCGTGGTGTACCAGGTCTTCCCCGACCGGTTCGCGCGCTCTCGGGCCGCGGGGGAACGCGAGCTGCCGGGCTGGGCGACGCCGGCCGCCTGGGACGACGAGCCCCACGGTGCGGGCCCCGACGTGGGGACGCAGTACTACGGCGGCGACCTCGCCGGCGTCGAGGAACGCCTCGACCACCTCGTGGCGCTCGGTGTCTCCACGCTCTACACGACGCCGGTCTTCCCGGGCCGTTCGAACCACCGGTACGACGCGAGCACGTTCGACCGCGTCGACCCCCTGCTCGGCGGCGACGCCGCCTACGCGTCCCTCATCCGTGCCGCGCACGCGCGCGGTCTGCGCGTCATGGGCGACCTCACGACGAACCACACGGGCGTCGGGCACGAGTGGTTCTCGCGCGCGCTCGCGGACCCCGCCGCGCCGGAGCGCGACTTCTACTACTGGACCGACGGCGAGCCGGGGTACGTCGGCTGGCTCGAGCACGCGTCGCTGCCCAAGCTCTCCTACGGCTCCGCCGAGCTCGCGTCCCGCATGATCGACGGTCCGGGGTCGGTGGTCGGCCGCTACCTGCGCGAGCCGTTCGGTCTCGACGGCTGGCGCATCGACGTCGCCAACATGACGGGCCGCCACGGCGCCGAGGACCGCACGCTCGACGTCGCGCGCACGCTGCGCGCGACGATGGCGGCCGTCAGCCCCGACGCCGCGCTCGTCGCCGAGCACTTCCACGACGCGACGGGCGACCTCGACGGCGACGGCTGGCACGCGACCATGAACTATGCGGCGTTCACGCGCCCGGTGTGGACGTGGTTGTCGCCCGCGGGGTCGTCGGTGCCGTACCTCGGGCTGCCCGTGCGCACCCCGCGCCGCGGCGGTCGGTCCGTGGTGCAGACGATGCGCGACTTCGACGCCGTCCACCCGTGGCGCGTCACCGCGGCGCAGTGGAACATGCTCGGCTCGCACGACACGCCGCGCCTGCGTTCGATCGTCGGCTCGCGCGAGCTCGTCGAGGTCGCCGCCACGCTCCTGCTCACCTACCCGGGCACCCCCGTCGTGTTCGCGGGGGACGAGGTCGGGCTCACCGGTCTCAACGGCGAGCACGCGCGCGCCACCATGCCGTGGGACGACGCCGTCACGGGCGCGGGTCGCTGGGACGGTGCGACGTTCGACCTGTTCCGCTCGCTCGTCGCGGTCCGTCGCGGCTCCCACGCCCTGCGGTCGGGCGGGATGCGCTGGGTCCACGTGGACGACGACGCGCTCGTCTTCCTGCGCGAGACCGCGCACGAGCGCGTGCTCGTCGCCGTCGCCCGGGCGCCCTGGCCCGGGGTCCGGCTCCACCCCGCGGTGGTCGCCGGCGCGCGCGACGCCGAGCGGCTGCACGGCGACCTCGACCTCGACGTCGTGCCCGACGGCGCGTGGCGGCTCGCGGGCGACGGCCCCGCCGTCGGGGTCTGGCGTCTGCACTGACGTCGGGCGCCGATCGCGCGCGGCGTAGGCGGCGGCCTCCCGGGCGGCCTCCCGGCGGTTTCGGGGCGGCTTCCCGGCGGCTGCGACCCGTGGCAGGATCGCGGGCGTGACCGTCGAGCGCCTCGCGATCCTCTCGGACGTCCACGGAAACCTGTCCGCTCTCGACGCGGTCCTCGCGGACGCCGCGGGCCGGGGCGTGACCCAGGTGCTCAACCTCGGCGACATGGTCGGCAAGGGGCCGCGGGGCAGCGCCGTCGTCGACCGCTGCCGCGCCGCGTGCAGCGTGAACGTGCGCGGCAACTGGGAGGACTTCCTGCCGGGGGTCGCCGACGACGGTCTCCCCGAGCACGTGTGGTGGCGCGACGAGCTCCGCCCCGACCAGCGCGACTGGGCCCGCACCCTCCCGCTGAGCCACGACCTCCTCGTCAGCGGCCGGCGCCTGAGGCTCCTCCACGCGACCGCGGCGTCCCTGCACGCCAAGCTCTTCCGCCGGCACACGCCGCACGAGGCCGCGGCCATGTTCGACCCCACCGACCTCACCGGGCCCGGACCGACGCCCGACCTCGTCGGCTACGGCGACACGCACGACGCCTACGTCGAGACCGACGCCGGGCGCACCCTGTTCAACGTCGGCAGCGTCGGCAACCCGCTCGACGAGCCCACGCCCGTCTACGCCGTCGTCGAGGGCGTGCTCGGCTCGCCCGAGCGCGCGCCCCTCGCCCTCCAGCTCGTGCGCGTGCCCTACGACGTCGAGGCGGAGATCGCCGTCGCGCACGCGCTCGGCATGCCGCGGGCCGACGCGTGGGAGCGCGAGCTGCGCACCGCCGTCTGGCGCGGACACGCCACCTGACCACCGGCGACACGCCCTCGCTACGCTGGGCCCGTGCAGACGTTCGAGCAGGGCGCGTTCGACTCCTCCGTGGTCGGGACCGTGCCGCGCCCCGCCCCCGGAGAGGAGGGCACGGCGTCGTACACCGACGCCGACACCGAGCGCTGGTTCGTCGAGTCGCCCAAGTCGAAGGCGCGCACGCCGTTCGAGCGCGACCGCGCCCGCCTCGTGCACTCCTCGGCGCTGCGCCGCCTCGGCGCCAAGACGCAGGTCCTCGGCCCCGGCAGCGACGACTTCGTCCGCACCCGCCTCACCCACACGCTCGAGGTCGCGCAGGTGGGCCGAGAGATCGGCAAGGCGCTCGGCTGCGACCCCGACGTCGTCGACACCGCGTGCCTCGCGCACGACCTCGGGCACCCGCCCTTCGGGCACAACGGCGAGCGGGCGCTCGCGGACCTCGCCGTGGACGTCGGCGGGTTCGAGGGCAACGCGCAGACGCTGCGCCTGCTGACCCGCCTGGAGCCGAAGGTCGTGACCGACGACGGTCGCGCCGTCGGGCTCAACCTCACCCGCGCGAGCCTCGACGCGAGCGTGAAGTACCCGTGGGGGCCGGGGGAGGGCCCGGCGCACGCCGACGGACGGCCCACCCACAAGTTCGGCGTCTACGCGGACGACCGCCCCGTGTTCGACTGGCTCCGCGCCGGCGCCCCCCGGCACGTGAAGTGCCTCGAGGCGCAGGTCATGGACCTCGCGGACGACGTGTCGTACTCGGTGCACGACGTCGAGGACGCGGTCGTCGGCGGGCGGATCGAGCTCGCCGTGCTCGACGACGCCGACGAGCGCGAGCGGGTGGTCCGTGCCGTGCACGCCTGGTACGGCACCGCGCTGGACGCGGCCGAGCTCGACGCCGCGATCACGCGGCTGCAGGGCACCGGGCACCTCGTCACCGGGTTCGACGGGTCGCGACCCGCGCTCGCCGCGCTCAAGGACGCCACGAGCCAGCTCATCGGCCGGTTCACCGGGGCCGCGCAGGACGCGACGCGCGCCGTCTACGGCGACGGCCCGCTGACGCGCTACGCCGCCCGTCTCGTCGTGCCCGACGAGACGGTCGCCGAGATCCTCGTCCTCAAGGGCATCGCCGTCGCGTACGTCATGGCGCCGCGCGAGCAGGAGCCGCTCTACCAGCGTCAGCGCGAGGTCATCGCGGACCTCGTCCACGTGCTCGCCGACCGCGCACCCCTCGCGCTCGAGCCGTCCTTCGCGGCGGACTGGCGGGCCGCGGCCGACGACGCCGCGCGCCTGCGCGTCGTCGTCGACCAGGTGGCGGCGCTCACCGACGTCTCGGCGATGCAGCTCCACGCGCGGCTCGTGCGCCCGCCGTCCTGAACCCGTCGTCCCTGACCTCGTCTCCTCAGCCGTCGGCGTGCTCCGCGAGCCACGCGTCGCTCGCGCGCTGGACGTCCGCGGCCGTCACGGATCCCGCGACGGTGACGAAGTACCAGCGGTGCCCGAACGGGTCGCGCACCGCCGCCTGCCGGAAGCCCTCGAACCAGTCGCCGGGCTCGGCGAGGCTCGTCGCGCCCGCGCCGACCGCCCGCGCGTACGCGGCGTCGGTGTCCTCGACGGGGACGGAGAACGACGCGTGGGTGGGCGCGCCGGGCTCCGGGGCGACCGAGTCGGGCGGGAACGCCTCGGCGACGGTGAACGTCGAGGTGCCCGCCGCCGACCTCAGGCGCAGGTCGGAGTGGATCACGGCGTCGCCGGCGGTGACGACGTCGACCACCTCCGCCCCGAGGGCCGCCTCGTAGAACGCGATCGCGTCGCGCGCTCCCGTCACCGTCACGTTGGGGTGCAGCGCCGACATCTCCATGGTGTCCTCCTCGGTGGACCGCCCGCAGGCGCCGGGACGTCCCCGGCAGGACCATGGTCGTGTCGGCGGGCCGTGCCAGTCTTGGAGGAATGCGACAGGTGTTCGAACGAGGGCCGTCGGGAGCGCGGGAGACGACGTCGCGGCACGGGCTGGTCGACCCTGCCCGGGCCCGGCGCGGTTTCACCCTCGACCGGCTGCCCGCGGCCCCGGACCTCGCCGACCTCGTCGAGCGGCACTGGGTCGTACGGTGGGACGTGCCGCCGGGGGAGTCGTTCACGCAGACTCTCGTGCCGCACCCCGTCGCCAACCTCGTCGCGGAGGCGTCCGGGTACGCCGCGCACGGCATCCCGCCGGGCCTGTTCGACCGCACCCTCACCGGGACCGGCGCCGTGCTCGGGACCAAGCTGCGGCCGGGCGCGTTCCGCGTCCTCGCCGGGTCCGACGACGCGCTGCGCCCCGGCGCCCTCGTCCCCGCGGCGGCGTTCCTCGGTCCGACGGCGCCCGCCACCGGGCGCTCGGCCCTCACCCTCGTCCGGGAGCACCGGGACGACGAGGCGGTGCGCGTGGTCGAGCCGCTGCTGCGCGAGCGCGCACGCGTCGTGCGCACCGCGCGCACCGTGCGCGACCTCGCGCGCGTGCAGGACGTCATGGCCGCCGTCGTCGGCGGAACGCTCGGTCCGGGCGCGACGGTACGGGACCTCGCGGACCTCGTCGGCACGACCCCGCGGTCGCTCCAGAGGCTCTTCGCCGCGACGGTCGGCGTGAGCCCCAAGTGGGTGCTGCGCCGGCACCGCGTCCACGTCGCGGCGGACCGTCTCGCCGCCGACCCCGGGCAGGACCTCGCGGCGCTCGCCACCGCGGTCGGGTATTACGACCAGGCTCATCTCGGCACCGACTTCGCCCGCGTCACCGGCACCACGCCGGCCGCCTACGCCCGCCGGTGCGCGGCGTCCCGGGAGGCCCTCAGGACCGCGGTCGGGGCATAGACTCGGCACGTGGCAGGCCTGATCCGACGCGAGGACGTGGACGCCGTCCGCGACCGCGCACGGATCGACGAGATCGTCTCCGCGCACGTCACCCTCAAGCCCGCGGGCGTCGGCTCGCTCAAGGGGCTGTGCCCCTTCCACGACGAGCGCTCGCCGTCGTTCCACGTCCGCCCCGGGGTGGGCCGCTGGCACTGCTTCGGGTGCGGCGAGGGCGGCGACGTCATCTCGTTCGTGCAGAAGGTCGACGGGCTGACGTTCACCGAGGCCGTCGAGTACCTCGCGGACCGGGCCGGCGTCCAGCTCCGCTACGAGGAGTCCGGCCGCGGCGGCGGCGCACCTCGCCCCCGCGAGGAGCCCGGTCGTCGCCAGCGGCTCCTCGAGGCGCACCGCGTCGCGGCGCAGTACTTCGCCGAGCAGCTCGTCGGCCCCGGTGCGGGCGCCGCGCGCGCGTTCCTCGCCGAGCGCAGCTTCGACCGGGCCGACGCGGAGCGGTTCGGCGTCGGGTACGCCCCCACGGGTTGGGACAACCTGCAACGGCACCTCCAGGGGCGCGGGTTCACGCAGGCCGAGCTCGTCGCGTCGGGCCTCATGAGCCAGGGGCAGCGCGGCATCTACGACCGGTTCCGCGGCCGCCTCGTGTGGCCCATCCGCGACGTCACGGGCGAGGTCGTCGGCTTCGGCGCCCGCCGCCTGTACGACGAGGACCAGGGGCCGAAGTACCTCAACACGCCCGAGACCACGCTCTACAAGAAGTCGCACGTGCTGTACGGCATCGACCTCGCCAAGCGGGAGATCGCGAAGCAGAAGCGGGTTGTCGTCGTCGAGGGGTACACGGACGTCATGGCGGCCCACCTGTCGGGCGTCACGACGGCGGTCGCCACGTGCGGCACGGCCTTCGGCACCGACCACGCCCGCATCGTGCGCCGCCTCCTGGGGGACACGACGGCGGGCGGCGGCCTCCAGCTCGCGTCCGGCACGTCGCTGGGCGGCGAGGTGATCTTCACGTTCGACGGCGACGCCGCGGGGCAGAAGGCCGCCGTGCGCGCGTTCGGCGAGGACCAGCGTTTCTACGCCCAGACCTTCGTCGCCGTCGAGGGCGGCGGCATGGACCCGTGCGAGCTGCGCATGGCGCGCGGGCCCGACGCGGTCCGTGCCCTCGTGGACGGGCGGCAGCCGCTGTTCGAGTTCGTCATCCGCACCACGCTCGCCGGATTCGACCTCGACACGGCCGAGGGCCGCGTCGGCGCCCTGCGCGCCGCAGCGCCCATCGTCGCGGGCATCCGCGACGCCGCGCTGCGTCCCGAGTACGCCAGGCTCCTCGCCGGGTGGATCGGCACCGACACCGACCGGGTGCGCCGCGAGGTCGCGAACGCGAGCCGCCGCACCACGCCCGGTCCAGTGCGGCCCACCCGGCCCGGCACGGACGACGGCGCCCCGGCCGGAGGGCCCGACGCCGCGCCGTCGGCCCCCGAGCTCCCGGCACCCGACCCGCGGGACCCCGTGGCGCGGCGCGAGCGCCTCGCGCTCGTCGCCGTCCTGCAGTACCCGCAGCACGTCCCGCCCGTCTTCGACACGCTCGACGAGGGCGCGTTCGCCGTGCCCGCGTGGCAGGCCGTGCACGCCGCGATCCGCGCGGCCGGGGGAGTGCGCGACGGCGCGGCCCTGGGTCCGGGACGCTGGGTCGAGGCCGTCGCGGAGCAGGCCGCGGAGCCCGTGCGCGCGCTCGTCACCCAGCTCGCCGTCGCGCCGCTGCCCGAGGACCGCGAGAGCGTGCTCGGCGGCTACGTCGCCGGGGTGGTGCGCGGTCTCGTCGACCTCGGCCTCACGCGCCGCATCGCCGACGCGAAGAGCCACCTCCAACGGCTCGACCCGTCCGCCGACGCGACCGGCTACCAGGACGCCTTCGCCCGGCTGCTCGGGCTCGAGGCCGAGCGTCGCACGCTCCGCGAGGCCGACATCGCCTGAGGCCGTCGAGCGACCGTGCCGGGACCGGACGAGGCCGACCCCGGGAACGACGAAGCCGGACCGACGAGGACGTCGATCCGGCTGTCGTGCAATGTCGCACCTGGGCTCCCGCGGTAGGACTTGAACCTACGACCGTCCGATTAACAGTCGGATGCTCTGCCAGCTGAGCTACGCGGGACCGTCGGCTGCCACGGCGTTCACCGTGTCGGCCGGGGAAAACTCTAGCAGGCTCAGAGGGGTAGTCCGGACGCCGCCCGGACCCGTCCCTCGGCCGCGTCGACACGGGCAGCGACCTCGGGGTCGTCGAGGTCCACGCCGGGCTCCGTCACCACCTGGGAGAACAGCGCGCCGTCGGGCCCGCGTCGCACGGCGACCCGTGCGGCGCGCCCGGCGTCGAACGTCACGGTCTCCGACAGGACCACCGAGGACTGCACCCGCTCGCGCAGCGTCGCGACCAGGGAGGAACGTCGCGCGTCGACCAGGCGGAGCGCGAGCGGGGGAGAGCCGTCCACCCACGTCACGGTGATGGTCGACGTCTCGGGCGCGTAGGACGCCCGGTCGACGTCCGACCACGGACGCTCGGAGGCGCCGTCGTCCCGGTCGCTCGTCATGAGCGAGGAGCGCGTGGCGACGGCCCACCCGCCGTCGTCCAGCTCGGCGGTCGCGAGCACCCGGTCGCCCGGGGGCAGGTCGAGCGAACGACGCACGTCGTCGGGGAGCGCGGGGCGGCGGAACCAGGACACGTCCCCACGGTAGCCCGTGCCGCGGCGCAGGCCGGGCACGTCGGAGGTCCGGCGGTATGCTCGCGGCGCGCCCCGTTAGCTCAGCCGGTCAGAGCAGGAGACTCATAATCTCTCGGTCGCGGGTTCAAGTCCTGCACGGGGCACCGGTCGTCGGCCTGGAGCCGCTCACGCGGTGACGGGTGCGGCGTCTCCGTCGAGGTCGCGCACGCGGCGGGCGGGGACGCCGACGTAGAGACCGTCGGGCTCGGTGTCGGCGGTCACGACGGCGCCGGCGCCGAGCACGCATCCCGGCGCGACGGTCACGCCGGGGAGGATCGTCACGCCCGACCCGACCCAGCACCCGTCGCCGATGGTCACGGGTGCCGTCACCCAGGGTCCGCCGCGCGACGCGCGCGGGCCGACGTCGTGGGTGGCGGTGAGGATGCGCACGTGGTCCGCGATGCCGACCCCGGCCCCGATGCGGACCTCGGCCGCCGTGTCGACGTAGACGTGGTGGTTGATCCACGTGCCGTCGCCGATGGTGAGCGGTCCGTCGTGGCTCACGAAGAAGCCCGTCGCGACGTCGGCGTCCCCCTCGAAGGTCACGCCGGCACGGCGCAGCACGCGCAACCGGGTCGCGCGGCGCAGCAGCGGGACGTTGGCGAGCGCCACGAGGGTCTCTCTCCTGCGGGATCGCGCCATGGCGCCCAGTGTGCCGAGGAGCGGGGTCCGCTGTCAGCGTCCGGGCGGACGATTCACCCGCGGAGCGCCGCGGAGCGCTCGGGCGCCTGGACGGGCCGCCCCTCTCCCAGGTCGGGTCCTCGGCGCAGGTCGCGGTCGAGCGCGCGACGCAGCCGCGGGCCGAACGGGCGCTCGACCAGCCGGTGGATCGCGAGGGCGAGCAGCAGGCAGGTCGCGCTCGCGAGGGCGAGCGTCGCCCAGCCCGGCAACGACGTGTGCACGGACTCGATGACCCACCGCCCCCAGGAGGAGTGCACGAGGTAGAGCGGGTACGTGAGCGCGCCGAGCGCCGTCGGCCAGCCCCACGACAGGTGACGCAGCGGGGTGAGGACCGCGGCGGCGACGATGACGAAGCACAGGACGATCGCCGTCCAGTACGTCGCCGGACCGAGCGCGAGGTCGGTGCTGTTCTCGATCCGTACCGCCTGGATGCGGCCGGAGTGCGCGGCGGCGAGCGCGACGTCGAGCCCGAGCGCGAGCCACAGGGCGGGCGAGCGCGGCTCGCGCGTGAGCATGAAGAGCACCATGCCGCCCGCGAAGAGGGGAGCGTCGGCGGCGACGAGCACGTTCGCGAGGAGGTCGGAGCCGGTCTGCGTCGCGACGGCACCGGCGACCGGCCACAGCGTGACGAACGCGAGGAGCCTGCCCCGGGTGAGGCCCACCGCGAGGAGGAGCCCGACGAGGACGTAGAAGCGCAGCTCGGACCAGAGTGTCCAGTAGACGGCCTCGACGTCCTCGATCCCGAACGCCCGCTGCACCATGGTGAGGTTCATGACCGCCTGCGGCAGGTCGACGTCCCGCCGTCCGGGCATGACGACGACCAGGAGCAGCAGCGTCACGAGGACGGCCGCCCAGTAGGCGGGGAAGAGGCGCCCGGCCCGCGAGGCGACGAAGCCGCGCACGTCGCGACCCCAGGCGGTCATGAGGATGACGAAGCCGCTGATCACGAAGAAGAGCTGGACGCCGAACGACCCGAACGCGGCCACCTGCTGGACCCCCGGCATCACCTCGCTGGTGCGCCCGCCCCAGGCGTGGTGGTTGACGGCGACGAAGTGGTAGAGGAGCACCGCTGCTGCTGCCGCGAAACGGAGCCCGTCGAGGGCCACGAGGCGCGAGGGTGTCGGTGACGTCTGCTCGGACATCTGCGCGACGTTACCAAAACGTGATCAACGCGCCCTGTCGACGGCCCACGACGTGCGACGAGCCCCGGCTGCTGCCAGGGTGTCCGGGCCGGACGACCCGGCGGGCGCCCCGGCGCCCCGAGCGGAGGAGGACCAGTGGCATCGAGCATGAGCTCGGCAGGCAAGTCGGGGGCGCGCAGCGCCCGGAGCAGCAAGACGCTCGAGATGCTGGCACGCGCCGGCTACGCCGTGAGCGGCGTGCTGCACCTCGTCGTGGGCGTGCTCGCCGTCCAGGTGGCGACCGGGTCGGCGTCGAGCGAGGAGGCGAGCCAGACGGGTGCGCTCGCCGCCATCGCCGAGACGCCGGGTGGATCGGCGCTCCTGTGGTTCGCCGTCGTCGCGTTCGCGGCGCTCGGCCTGTGGCAGCTCACCGTCGCGCTCAGCGGCTCCCCGAAGACGTCCGACCGCCTGAAGGCCGTCGGCAAGGCCCTCGTCTACCTCGCGCTCGGCGCGCTCGCCGTGCAGGTCGTGACCGGCGCGTCGAGCGGGTCCGGCCAGGAGGAGAGCTTCACCGCCCGCCTCATGCAGAACCCGGGCGGCGTGCTCGTCGTCGGCGCGGTCGGCGTCGGGATCGTCGTCGCCGGCGTCTACCACGTCGTCAAGGGCTGGAAGAAGAAGTTTCTCCAGGACCTGCGCGGCGGGACGGGCGGCACCGTCGGCACCGCCGTCGTCCAGCTCGGCCGCGTCGGCTACATCGCCAAGGGGGTCGCGCTCGGCGTCCTCGGCGCCCTGTTCGTCGTGGCCGCCGTGCAGAACGACCCCGAGCAGGCCGGAGGCCTCGACGCCGCCTTCGCGACCGTCGCCGCGCAGCCCTTCGGGACCGCACTCCTCGTCGCCATCGGGCTCGGCTTCGCCGCCTACGGGCTCTACTCGTTCGCCCGGGCGCGGTACGCCCGGATGTGACGCGCACCCTGCGGCGGCGCCCCAGCACGGGCGCCGCCGCAGCGCGTCGGCGTGGAAGAATGCGGGCATGGCGATGAGAGAGATCCGCACCATCCCGGACCCCGTGCTCCGCACCCCCTGCGACGAGATCACCACGATCGACGAGCGCGTCCGCTCGCTCGTCGCCGACCTCGTCGAGACCGTGGACCACGAGGGCCGGGCCGGGCTCGCCGCCAACCAGATCGGCGTGAACCTGCGCGCGTTCTCCTGGAACATCGACGACGAGATTGGGTACGTGCTCAACCCGCGGATCGTCGAGCTCTCCGACGACTACCAGGACGGCGACGAGGGCTGCCTCTCGGTCCCCGACCTGTGGTACCCGACCCGCCGCGCCTGGTACGCCCGCGTCGTCGGGACCGACCTCGACGGCAACGAGGTCGTCGTGGAAGGTACCGAGCTCATGGCCCGCTGCCTCCAGCACGAGTGCGACCACCTCGACGGCATGCTCTACCTCGACCGCCTCGACCGGTCGGTCCGCAAGAAGGCGATGCGCGCCCTGCGCGAGCACCTCTGACACCGGCGGGCGTCCCCGCCCGACCCGTTTCCCGGCACGCGGGCGCGGATCCCTCGCGCGACGCCGCGACGTCGGGCAAGATGAGCACGAGACACGCCGCGACACGCTGTGCCACCACCCTCGGTGAGGACGTTGGGGAAGACGGAACCTCGACCTAGGGAGGCAGACATGGCCGGTGCCATCACCCGCGGTGTTCTTTACGTGCACTCAGCACCGCGTGCTCTGTGCCCGCACATGGAGTGGGCGGCGGGCAACGTCCTCGGCGTGCGCGTCGCCCTGGACTGGACCGAGCAGCCCGCGGCGCGCGGACTGTACCGGGCCGAGCACTCGTGGCAGGGCGCGCAGGGAACGGGCGCGCGGCTCGCGTCCGCGCTGCGCGGCTGGTCCCACCTGCGGTACGAGGTCACCGAGGAGCCGAGCCACGGCGTCGACGGCGGCCGCTGGTCGCACACGCCCGACCTCGGGATCTTCCACGCCGCGACCGACGTGCACGGCAACATCGTCGTACCCGAGGACCGGGTCCGGGCCGCGCTCGACCAGGCCCAGGACCCCCGGGCGATGCGCGACGCGCTGCACCTCGCCCTCGGCAAGGCGTGGGACGACGAGCTCGAGCCGTTCCGCTACGCCGGCGCCGGCGCCCCCGTGCGCTGGCTGCACCGCGTGGGCTGAGCGGACACCGCACGACGGCGCGAGGCCGCCTCCCCAGGTCGGGGGAGGCGGCCTCGTCGCGTGCGGGCGGCGGAACCGTCAGGCGTTCGTCACCGCGAGCGCCACGTTGTGACCACCGAAGCCGAACGAGTTGTTGATCGCGACGACGTCGCCCGTGGGCAGCGGCGAGGGGGTGTCGCGCACCAGCGGGACCTGGAGCTCCGGGTCGGGGTTGGCCACGTTGATCGTCGGCGGGGCGAGCCGCTCCGCCACGGCTTTGATCGTGAAGATCGACTCCAGCGCGCCCGCACCACCGAGCAGGTGACCCGTCATCGACTTCGTCGCCGAGAGCTGGACGTGGTCGGCGTCGTCCCCGAGGAGCGACCGGATCGACCGGGTCTCGGTGAGGTCGCCGACCTTGGTCGACGTCGCGTGCGCGTTGACGTGCACCACGTCCCGACCGGTCGCGCCCGCCTCCTCCAGCGCACGCCGCATCGCGGCGACCTGACCGCGACCGTCGGGGTCGGGCGACGTGATGTGGTAGGCGTCGGCCGACAGGCCGACGCCGGCGATCCGCGCGTACACGCGCGCCCCGCGGGCGGCTGCGTGCTCCGCGCTCTCCAGCACGACGACGCCCGCGCCCTCGCCGAGCACGAACCCGTCACGGTCGACGTCGTACGGGCGGGACGCGCCCTGCGGGTCGTCGTTGCGCAGCGACAGCGTGCGCGACGCGGCGAACGCCGCGACCGGCATCGGGTGGATGGTCGCCTCGGTGCCGCCCGCGACGACGACGTCCGCGCGGCCGGCGCGGATCATGTCGACGCCGTAGCCGATCGCCTCCGCGCCGGAGGCGCACGCCGAGACCAGCGCGTGCGCGCCGGCGCGGGCGCCGAGCTCCAGCGAGACGTACGCGGTGGGGGAGTTCGGCATGAGCATGGGCACCGTCATCGGGAGCATGCGGCGGGCGCCGCGCTCGCGCAGCGTGTCCCAGCCGTCGAGCGTGGTCCAGATGCCGCCGATGCCCGACGACACGACGGTGCCGAGGCGGTCGCCGTCGACCTCGGGGGTGCCCGCGTCGGCCCAGGCCTCGCGGGCAGCGATGATCGCGTACTGCGTCGAGGGGTCCATGCGCTTGATCTCGGGGCGCGCGAGGACCTCCTCGGGCTTGACCTTGATCGTCGCGGCGAAGGTCACGGGGATCTCGTAGCGCTCGGACCAGTCGTTGTCGAGCGTG
This sequence comes from Cellulosimicrobium marinum, assembly GCF_020551945.1. Lineage (GTDB taxonomy): Bacteria > Actinomycetota > Actinomycetes > Actinomycetales > Cellulomonadaceae > Cellulosimicrobium > Cellulosimicrobium marinum. The sequence continues at coordinate 577,779 of NZ_JAJBZH010000001.1, forward strand.
CGCGCCCCGGACTCGCCGGCGAGCGCCGCCGCCCACGTCGTGGGCACGTCCCCGCCGAGCGGCGTGGTGGCGCCGAGGCCGGTGACGACGACTTCAGGGACGGCAGACATGGGGAGCTCCTCGAGGGGTGGTCGGTCGACGTGGGGACGGACGGGTCGGCGGGGTGCCGCCGACCCGTCCGCGCTGCCTGCCGCGGCAGGCGGGTGCTCAGGCCTGGGCGCCCGTGATGTACGAGACGGCGTCGCCGACCGTGGTGAGGTTCTTGACCTCCTCGTCCGGGATGCGGACCCCGAACTTGTCCTCGGCGTGCGTGACGATCGTCATCATCGAGAGGGAGTCGATGTCGAGGTCGTCCGTGAAGGACTTCTCGAGCGCGACGGCGTCGGTGGGCAGACCCGTCTCCTCGGCGACGATCTCCGCGAGGCCGGCGAGGACTTCCTGCTCGGTGTAAGCCATGGTTTCTCCTTGTCGTGGGGCCGGGGTGCCGGTCCCTGTGGCGGGTGCTCGGGACGGGCCCGAACGGTGCTGCGGTACTCGGTGGGACGTGCGCCGCCCGCGGGCGACGTGCCGTCCGGGGGTGATTCTTCCCTACGGGAGGACGACGACCTGCGCCGCGTAGACGAGACCGGCGCCGAAGCCGATCTGCAGGGCGAGATCTCCGGAGCGGACCTGCCCCTCGTCGAGGAGGCGCCGGGTCGCGAGCGGGATCGACGCGGCGGACGTGTTGCCCGTCTCGGCGATGTCGCGGGCGACCGCGACGGTGTCGGGGAGCTGGAGCTGCTTGATCATCTGGTCGATGATCCGCATGTTGGCCTGGTGCGGGACGAACGCCTGGACGTCCGACGGCGCGACCCCGGCCTCCGCCATCGCCTTCGCCGCGACGGGAGCCATCTGGAAGCTCGCCCACTTGAAGACGCTCTGGCCGTCCTGGCGCAGGGTGGGCCAGCCCAGGGACGGGTCCTCGCGCAGGTCCGACCAGGCGTGCGTCTGGCGGATCGCCTGCGCCTTCCCGCCGTCGGAGCCCCACACGGTCGGGCCGATCCCGGGGGTGTCGGAGGGGCCGACGATCGCCGCGCCCGCCCCGTCGCCGAGGAGGAACGAGATGGACCGGTCCGTCGGGTCGACGAAGTCGCTCATCTTCTCGGCGCCGACGACGAGCACGTGGCGTGCCGCGCCGGAGCGCACGAGGGCGTCGGCCTGCGCGATCGCGTAGGTGTACCCGGCGCACGCGGCGGACACGTCGAACGCGGCGGCGGGCGTGGCGCCGAGGCGTTCGGCGAGCACCGCTGCGGCGGCCGGGGTCTGGTGGAAGTAGGTGACCGTGGAGACGATCACGGCGTCCACGTCGGCGCCCTGCAGGCCCGCGCGCTCGAGCGCGTCGCGCGCCGCAGCCTCGGACAGGTCGAGCACGTCGACGTCCGCGCCCGCGCGCCGGCGCGTGACGATCCCGGTGCGCTGGCGGATCCACTCGTCGGAGGAGTCGATGGGCCCGGCGAGCTCGTCGTTCGTCACGACGTGCTCGCCCCGCACGCCGCCGATCGCCAGGATGCGGGAGTGCGCGGGGCCCGTGGCCTGGCGCAGGGTCGCGCGGCTCACGCGCCTTCCCCGCCCGTGGCCCCGGCCGCGACCGAGTGGCGGGCGATCAGGTCGCGCGCCTTGTCGACGTCCGCGGGCGACTTCACGGCGACGGTCTCCACACCGGGCAGCGTGCGCCGGGCCAGGCCCGTGAGCACGCCGCCGGGGGCGAGCTCGAGGACGCCGGTGACGCCGAGGTCCGCCAGCGTCTCCTGGCACAGGTCCCAGCGCACGGGGGCGGCGATCTGCGCCGTGAGGCGGCGCACCACGTCGCGGGCCTTGCCGTGCTCGCTGCCCTCCACGTCGATGCGCCCGTACGGCTCGCCGTCGGCGTTCGACAGGAACGGCAGCGCCGGGTCCCGCACGTCCCAGCCCGCGGCGACCGGTTCGAACTGCTCGAGCGCGCTCGCCATGAAGGGCGTGTGGAACGCGCCCGCGACCTGCAGCGGGATGACGCGTGCCTTCGCAGGCGGGGTCTCGGCGAGGGTGAGCAGGTGCTCGAGGGCGCCCGCGGCGACGACCTGGCCGCCGCCGTTGACGTTCGCCGGCCACAGGCCGGCGCCCTCGATCGCGGTGAGGACCTCCTCGGCGTCGCCGCCGACGACGGCGCTCATCCCGCTGGGGTTCGCCGCCGCAGCACGGGCCATGAACCGCGCGCGGTGGGACACGAGCCCGACGGCGCCCGCGTCGTCGAGCACGCCCGCGACGGCCGCCGCGGCGAGCTCCCCGACGGAGTGCCCCGCGGTGACGTCGACGACGTCCGTGGCCGCGCGCCCGTCGAGGATCTCGCGCAGCGCCACGAGGGACGCCGCCACGATGAGCGGCTGCGCGACGGCGGTGTCACGGATCGTGTCCGCGTCCGCGGTGGTGCCGTGCGCGAGGAGGTCGGTCTCGGCGGCGGCGCCGAAGGCGGCGATCCGGTCGGAGACTCCGGGCAGCTCGAGCCAGGGGGCGAGCATTCCGGGGGACTGGGAGCCCTGTCCAGGGCACAGAACGGCGAGCACCCGTCAACTGTGCCAATCCCGACCCCGGGCGCCACGTCACGACGCGCACGAACCTTGGTCGGGGCGTTTGTGCCGAACCTCCAAAGTGCTCTCCGCGCCGACGGGCCGGGCGGGTCCGGTCGGGTCCGGGAGGCGTCCGCGTGCGTCCGCGTGCGTCCGCGTGCGTCAGCGCGCGTCGGAGAGCTGGCCGAGCGCGAGGGCGATCTGGAGCACGAACGACTCGCGCGCGTCGAGCGGGTCCCACCCGGTGATCTCCGACACCTTGCGCAGCCGGTACCGGACCGTGTTCGGGTGGACGTACAGGGTGCGCGCCGCCGCCTCCAGCGACCGCCCGGTGCCCAGGTAGGCGGAGAGGGTCTCGAGGACCGAGCCCGTCGCCTCCGCGAGCGGCCGGTACGCCTGCACCACGAGCGTGCGCCGCGCCGTCGTGTCGCCCGTGAGCACCCTCTCCGGCAGGAGGTCGTCGGCGAGCACGGGACGCGGGGCCTGCGGCCAGGCGGGGGCGGCGCGCAGCGCGGCCAGCGCGGCCTGCGCGGAACGGCCCGCCTCCTCCAGGCCCGCGACCGTCGGTCCGATGACCACCGGGCCTGGACCGAACCGCGGCAGCAGGGACGCGGCCGCCGCCTGGAGGTCGCCCTCCCCGCCGAGCACGAGGACGAGCCGGTCGCCGTGGATCCCGACGAGCGCGTCTCCCGCCGCGCGCCGCGTCGCCCGGCGCAGCTCCGCCGTCCGGACCTCGTCGAGGTGCGCGGCCGTCGTCCCGGCCACGACGAGCGTGGACCCGCGCCCGCCCCAGCCGAGGGCGGACACGCGCGACCGCAGCGAGTCGTCCCCGTCCCCGCGCACGAGGGCGTCCACGACGAGCGCCTCGAGCCGCGCGTCCCACGCACCGCGGACCTCGGCCGCACGGGCGTAGACCTCCGCGGCGGAGAACGCGACCTCGCGCGAGTAGCGCAGCACCGCCTCGCGCAGGTCGCGCTCGCCACCGGGCGCGGCGAGACGGTCGGAGTGCGCCTCGACGACCTCGACGACGATGCGCACGAGCTGGAGGGTGTTCTGCAGCGAGATCGAGCGGGTGAGCTCGGGCGGCGCGGCGGCGAAGATCTCGCTCACGCCGTGCGGCGGTGCCTGCGGGTCGGCGTACCACGACACGAACGCCGTGATGCCGGACTGGGCGACGAGCCCGACGTACGACCGGTCCTCCGCGGGGAGCTCGCGGTACCAGGGGATCTCGTCGTCGAGGCGCCGCAGCGCCGCGGCCATGAGCAGGCCGCTGCCGTCGCGCAGCCGCTGGAGGTTGTCCGGGTTGCCCGACCCGCCCGAGGTGCGGGGGCGGCCGGAGGCGGGGGTGGAGGTCGCCGTCACCCGGCGAGCATACGGGCCGGGTTGTGGACAGTCCACAAACCCCGGAGCGGGCGCGGCGCCCCGGGCGGTCGGACGCCGACGGGAGGGTGTGCCCACGGCGGAGCGGCTAGGGTCGGTGCATGGCTCTCATGCCCCGTCTGCGCCAGCTCATGCGACGCCCCGCCTCCGCCTCGACCGTGGGCGCGCGTCGCCCCCGCGCGGGTGAGCGGCGCGGGGACACCGTCCACGAGGACGCCCTGCGCGCCATGCTCGTCGACGACCCGAACGACGAACGCGCGTTCGGCGCCCTCGCCGAGCTCGTCCGCCGCCGCGCCGCCGAGGCGCACACCGACCAGGACCCGCTCGCCGCCCCGCCCGACGACCAGGAGAAGCAGCGCGCCGCCGACCTGGCCGTGTGGGCGCTCGCCGAGGAGCTCGCCGGCCACCCCAAGGGCTGGTACCCGCTCGTCGAGCTCGGCCGGCTCTCCCTCGACGACGACCAGGAGGCCGCGCTGCGCCGCTTCGCCACGGCGGCCGAGCGGGAGGGCACCGGGCGCGCCCTCGCCCGGGGCATGGAGGTGCTGCGGGAGGCCGGCCTGCCGCAGGAGGCGCTCGGGCTCGGCGTCGGGCACTGGCGCGCCCGCGAGCACGACCCGGAGGTGGGCCGCCAGCTCGTCCTCGCGGCGATCGAGGCCGACCGCGTCCTGGAGGCGCGCCAGCACCTCGCCTCGCTCGTCGACCTGGGCGACCCGCGCGCCGTCGCGCCGCTGCGCGTCGAGCTGGAGCGCGCCGTCGCGCAGGCCGAGCAGCACCGCGCCGGGACGTGACCCGCGGGACCTGAGCCCGGGACCGGCAGAGCGGACCACCCGACGACGACGGCGGCCCACCTCCTCGGAGGTGGGCCGCCGTCGTCGTGCTCTGGTGGAGGAGAGGTCAGGACTCTCCGCCGGCGTTGCCGGACGTGCCGGCCGTGACGTCCATGAGGCGGTACTTCTCGATCGCCTTCGCCGACGCGTCCGCGGGGACCTTGCCCTGGCGGGCGAGGGCCTGCAGCGTGCGCACGACGACGGACGGGCCGTCGATCTTGAAGTGGCGGCGGGCCGCGGCGCGCGTGTCGGAGAAGCCGAAGCCGTCCGCGCCGAGCACCTCGTAGTCGCCGGGGACCCACTTGCGGATCTGGTCGGGCACGAGGTGGTCGTAGTCGCTCGTCGCGACGAACGGACCCTCGGCACCCTGCAGCTTCGCGGTGACGTACGGCGTGCGGACCTCGGCCGCCGGGTCGAGGAACGCGGCCTGGTCGGCGGCGAGCGCGTCACGACGCAGCTCGTTCCAGCTCGTCACGCTCCACACGTCGGCCGAGACGCCCCAGTCCTCCTTGAGGAGCTGCTGGGCCTCGAGCGCCCACGGCACGCCCACGCCCGAGGCGAGGAGCTGCGCCTTGGGGCCCTCGGCGTCGGACACCGACAGGCGGTGGATGCCACGCAGGATGCCCTCCACGTCGACGTCCTCCGGCTCGGCCGGCTGCACCATCGGCTCGTTGTACACCGTGAGGTAGTACATGACGTTCTGGTCCCGGCCGTCGGACCCGTCGCCGTACATGCGCTCCAGACCGTCGCGCACGATGTGCCGGATCTCGTAGCCGTACGCCGGGTCGTACTGCACCATCGCGGTGTTGGTCCCCGCGAGCAGCGGCGAGTGGCCGTCCGCGTGCTGCAGGCCCTCGCCCGTGAGCGTCGTGCGACCCGCCGTGGCGCCGATGATGAAGCCGCGCGTGAGCTGGTCGCCCGCCGCCCAGAACTGGTCGCCGGTGCGCTGGAAGCCGAACATCGAGTAGAAGATGTAGACCGGCACCATGACCTCGCCCTGCGTGGCGTACGAGGTGCCGACGGCCTGGAACGCGGCGGCCGAGCCGGCCTCGTTGATGCCGGTGTGCATGATCTGCCCGGCCTCGGACTCCTTGTAGCTCAGCATGAGCTCACGGTCCACGGCGAGGTAGTTCTGCCCCTGGGTGTTGAAGATCTTCGCGGACGGGAAGATCGAGTCCAGGCCGAACGTGCGCGCCTCGTCCGGGATGATCGGGACGATGCGCTTGCCGAACTCCTTGTCCTTGATGAGGTCCTTGAGCAGGCGCACGAAGGCCATCGTGGAGGCGATCTCCTGCTGGCCCGAGCCCTTCTTGAGGATCTCGTAGGTCTTCTCGCCCGGCAGCGTCACCGGCGCCGGCCTCGAGCGCCGCTCCGGCACGAACCCGCCGAGCTGGCGACGGCGGTCCAGCAGGTACTGGATCTCCGGCGCGTCCGCCCCCGGGTGGTAGTACGGCGGCTCGTACGGGCTCGCCTCGAGCTCCTCGTCGGTGATGGGGATGCGCAGCGAGTCGCGCAGCGTCTTGAGGTCGGCGAGGTTGACCTTCTTCATCTGGTGCGTCGCGTTGCGGCCCGCGAACGTCGACCCGAGGCCGTAGCCCTTGACCGTGTGCGCGAGGATCACGGTCGGCTGACCCGTGTGCGCGCGCGCCGCCGAGTACGCCGCGTACAGCTTGCGGTAGTCGTGGCCGCCGCGCTTGAGGTTCCAGATGTCGTCGTCGGTCATGTTCTCGACGAGCTGCTTCGTGCGCGGGTCGCGACCGAAGAAGTGCTCGCGGATGAACGCGCCGTCCTCGGCCCGGTACGTCTGGTAGTCGCCGTCCGGCGTGACGTTCATGAGGTTGACCAGGGCGCGGTCCTTGTCCGCGTTGAGCAGGACGTCCCACTCGCGGCCCCAGATGACCTTGATGACGTTCCAGCCCGCGCCGCGGAACTGCGCCTCGAGCTCCTGGATGATCTTGCCGTTGCCGCGCACCGGGCCGTCCAGGCGCTGCAGGTTGCAGTTCACGACGAACGTCAGGTTGTCCAGGCCCTGCTGCGCCGCGAGCTGGAGCATGCCGCGCGACTCGGGCTCGTCCATCTCGCCGTCGCCGAGGAACGCCCACACGTCCTGCTGGCTCGTGTCCTTGATGCCACGGTTGTGGAGGTACTTGTCCGTCCACGCCTGGTAGATCGCGCTCGCCGGGCCGAGGCCCATCGAGACCGTCGGGTACTCCCAGAAGTCCGGCATGAGCCGCGGGTGCGGGTAGGACGGCAGGCCGCCCGCGGGGTGGGACTTCTCCTGGCGGAAGCCGTCGAGCTGGTCCGCCGACAGGCGACCCTCGAGGAACGCGCGGGCGTAGACGCCGGGGGAGGCGTGCCCCTGGAAGTAGACCTGGTCGCCGCCGCCCGGGTGGTCCTTGCCGCGGAAGAAGTGGTTCAGGCCCACCTCGTACAGCGTCGCCACCGACGCGTAGGAGGAGATGTGCCCACCGACCCCGATGCCCGGGCGCTGCGCGCGCGTCACCATGACGGCCGCGTTCCAGCGGATCCACGAGCGGTACCGGCGCTCGAGCGCCTCGTCGCCGGGGAAGTACGGCTCCTCGTGCACGCCGATCGTGTTCACGTAGGGCGTGGCGAAGGAGGTCGGGATCGCGACGTTGCGCTCCCGGGCCCTCTTGAGCAGGTTCAGCAGGACATAGCGGGCCCGGGGGCCCCCGCGGTCGTCGATCAGGCCGTCGAGGGACTCGACCCACTCGCCGGTCTCGGCGGGGTCGATGTCCGGTACCTGGCTGAGCAGGCCGTTGATCAGCGGTCCGGTCTCGTCGTACGAAGCCACCAGCAACCTCATATCTCGTCGGATGCCGGACGTCGGTCGCGCGGTACACGCCGTCGTCCGTCTCGGAGCCACTCCGGGCGCGCGGCCACGGCCGCTGGTGGCGACCGCGCCCCATCACGAGACCAGGGTGGTCTCCCCATTGTGTTCTCCCCGGCGCGTGAAGTCACACCAACCAGTGGTCAAGAAGGCGTGATTTCCGCGACACGCGGACGGCGGGCGTCCACCGGGCCTCTCCCGCGCCACCACGCGTCCGCCACCGCGTCCTTGCCAAGCACCGCACCGTGCGGTGGGCTACCTTTGCCAGACACGGCACGCGGTGGTGCGCCACCTGCCGGCCGGTCCGCAGCGCGGGCCGGTGACGCGGACGGACGAGGAAAGGAACGGCACGACTGTGACGGACACCGCAGGATCCCGCGGCGTGGACCGCCTGGGGTTCGCGCCCGGGAACGTGGTCCAGGAGTTCGGCTGGGCGGAGGACGTCGACGACGGCCTGCGCGCCGACGTGGAGGAGGTCGTCGGCGGCGAGCTCGTCGACGAGGAGTACGGCGACGTCACCGACGGCGTGATCGTGTGGTGGCGCGAGGACGACGGCGACCTCACGGACACGCTCGTCGACGTGCAGACGGTCCTCGACGACGGCGGGATCATCTGGATCCTCACGCCCAAGCCCGGCCGTCCGGGTCACGTCGGCCACAACGACATCCAGGAGGCCGCGACGACCGCCGGCCTCCACGCGACGAGCACGTTCTCGCTCGCCCCGGACTGGTCCGCCACACGGCTCGGCACGCGTGGCCGCGGACGCTGACACCGCCCCGGCCGGCACCACCCCGGCCGGCACCGCCCCGGCCGTCCCCGGTCCGGGCGACCCCGCACCGGACTTCACGCTCCGCGACACCCACGGCACGCCCGTGCACCTCGCGGACCTGCGCGGCGGACCCGTCCTTCTCGTGTTCTACCCGTTCGCGTTCTCCGGCATCTGCACCGGGGAGCTGTGCGAGCTGCGGGACAACATCGAGGACTTCGAGGCGGCGGGCGTCACCGTCCTCGGCATCTCTTGCGACTCCGTGTTCGCGCAGAAGGCCTGGGCCGCCCAGGAGGGCTTCGAGTTCGACCTGCTCTCCGACTTCTGGCCCCACGGGGCGGTCGCACGGGCCTACGGGGTGCTCGACGAGGAGAACGGGCTCGCGCTGCGCGGATCCTTCCTCGTCGACGCCGACGGCGTGGTCCGCTGGTCCGTCGTCAACCCCCGCGGGCAGCGCCGCGACCTCGACGCCTACCACCGCGCGCTCGAGCAGCTCTGACCTCCGGCGACCCGGTAGGCTGTGCACCGCTGTTTCCGGGGCCTGTAGCTCAGCTGGTCAGAGCGCCACGCTTACACCGTGGATGTCGGGGGTTCGAGTCCCTCCGGGCCCACCCCACGCGCCCCTCCTCCGACGGCGGCGCCTCCCCGTCCTGCGTCGAGGGCCTCCGGGACGTCGTCGAGGACCGGGCCACGTGAGCCGCTGACACGGTCGGCGACGCGCTGCCGGGGTCGGCACCCGGCGTCTACGCTGGGGCGTCGGCCCGGACGCCCCCGGGCTCACGCGTGCCGTGCGGCGCAGGCCGTGCGGTGTCCGCGCCCGCACGACCGCCGGTCGACCGGCGGCCCGTTCCGATCGGGGAGGCCCGTGCTCGCCGTCGTGACGTTCGCGGGGCTGGTGCTCGCTGTCGTCGTGCGTCGCGTCCCTGCCGTCCGGTCGGCGACGAGCACCGCGACGTCGACGATCCTCGTCGTCGCGGCGGCCTGCGCCGCGCTCGTCCTCGCGACGCTCGTCGTCCAGGATCCCGGTGCCCGCGCGGTCGTCGCCGCGGTCGCCGTCGTCGTGCTCGCGCCGCTGGTCGTCGCCGCGGGCGCCTGGGTCGTCGTCCACGTCGTCCGGCCGCTGGCCGCGCGGCGTGCGGAGCGTGCGCGGGACTCCCCGACGGTCCGCGACCGGCTCCTGGCCCGTGCCGCGCGCACCCCGGGACGGGTGCGCGGGGTCCCCGTCGCCGAGGTCGCGCTGCGGGCCGGGTTCCGCTCGGCCGACGTGCGCGTGACCGGGCTCGCCGCCGAGATGTCGTACTACGGCCTCATCTCGCTCGTCCCGCTCACCACGGCCCTCGGCGCGAGCCTCGGCTTCCTGCGCCCGCTGCTCGGCGACGAGCAGGTCGACGCGATCCGTCGGACCCTCGTCGACGCCCTGACGACGGTGTTCGCGGAGCAGGTCGCGGTCGACGTGCTCGCCCCGCTCGTCGACGGGCTGCTCGACGAGGCGCGCACCGGCTTCGCCCTCGGGGCGTTCCTCGTCGCGCTGTGGCTCGCGAGCCGGGTGTTCCGCGCCGCCGTGCGTGCGCTCGACGACGCGTACCAGGTCGAGCGGCGCCGCGGCGTCGTGGCGCAGTACGTCCTCGGCCTGACCCTCGCGCTCGGCGCGGTCGCGACCCTCGTGCTGGTGCTCGGGCTCGTCGTCGTCGGCCCGCTCCTGGGCGACGGCGCGACGCTCGCCGACCGCCTGGGCCTCGGCCAGGCGCTCCGGGTGTCGTGGGACGTGCTGCGCTGGCCGGTCGTGGTCGCGGTGTGCGTCGCGTACCTCACGCTGCTCTACCGGTACGCGCCCGCCGTCGACACGACGTGGACCCGCTGCGTGCCCGGTGCGGTGGTCGGCACGCTCGGCGTCCTGCTCGTGTCGTCGGGCTTCGGCCTCTACCTCGCGCTCGCGGTGCCCGAGACGCCCGGGGTCGAGGCCGGGGCGGCCGCGCTCGTGCGCGTCGCCGGGCAGATGCTCGGCCTCGTCCTCGCGGGCGTGCTGTGGCTGTGGCTGTCCAGCATCGCCGTGCTCGCGGGCGGGGTGCTGACCGCCGAGCTCGAGCTCGAGCGCGCGGGTGCGGGGCCGGACGCGGGGGCGGCGGACGCGACGCCGGGCTGAGAGGCCGGACTGAGAGGCCGGACTGAGAGGCCGGACTGAGAGGCCGGACTGACCCCGACGAGCGGGACGACGAGCTCACGGTGGTGCGTCGGCGCACGGAGGACGTGGGTGGTCCGCGCGAGGATGGGCCGGTGCCCGTCGTCCTCTCCCACGTGGCCGGCGACGCCGGGCCCGCCGTCGCGCTCACGCACGTGTCCGGGACCGGGACGCCCGTGGCCTCCCCGGCCCCGGCCGTCGTCGCGCCGGGACTGCTCGGTGCGGCGCTCGGGGCGCAGGCGCCCGGGACGCGCGTCGTGTGGGACGACACCAACCGCTGGTACCCGGCGCTGCTCGCCGCCGGCACGCGGGTCGACCGCGCGCACGACCTGCGCCTCGCGCACGCGATCCTGCGCGCGTCGGCGCTCACGGCGGGGACCGGGCTCGCGGCGCGGCCTCCCGGGCCGTGGGACGCGCTCGCCCCCGCACCCGCCGGCCCGGACCCGACCCTCCCCGAGCGCCCGGACCCCCTGTTCGACCTCGGTGGCGACGACCGGCGCGGGGGCGGGGCCGCGCCGCCGGGCCTGGACCCGCTGCCCGAGCTCGTGGACCAGCTCGCCGCCGCCGCCGCGGCCGAGGGGCCCGACGCGGCGGGCCGCCTGCGTCTGCTGCTCGCGGGCGAGTCGGCGGGCGCGCTCGTCGCGGCGGAGATGCACCACGCGGGCCTGCCGTGGCGGGCCGACGTGCACGACGAGATCCTCGCCGGTGTCCTCGGTCCGCGTCCGCGCCCCGGGGAGCGCCCGGCACGCATGGAGGAGCTCGCGCGCGCGATCCGGGCGGCGGTCGACGCGCCGCCCACGCTCAACCCCGACTCCCACCCGGACCTGCTCAAGGCGCTGCAGTACGCGGGCGTCGGCGCGCGCTCGCTGCGCAAGGGGGAGCTCGAACGCCTCGACCACCCCGTGGTCGCCCCGCTGCTCGAGTACAAGAGGCTCCAGCGCCTCCTCACGGCCAACGGGTGGGCGTGGCTCGACACGTGGGTCCGCGACGGGCGGTTCCGCACGGAGTACGTCGTCGGGGGAGTGGTCACCGGACGCTGGTCGTCGAGCGGGGGCGGGGCGCTCCAGCTCCCCCGGCAGGTGCGGCGGGCCGTCGTCGCGGACCCGGGCTGGCGCCTGGTCGTCGCCGACGCCGCCCAGCTCGAGCCGCGCGTGCTCGCCGGGCTCGCGCACGACGAGCGCATGGCGCAGGCCGGGCGCGGCGTCGACCTGTACGCCGGGATCGTGGCGTCGGGCGTGGTCGCGACGCGCGAGCACGCGAAGGTCGGGATGCTCGGCGCGATGTACGGGGGGACGACGGGGGACAGCGCGCTCGTGCTGCCGCGCCTCGCGCAGGCGTTTCCCGCGGCGATCGAGCTGGTCGAGCGCGCGGCGCGGGCCGGGGAGCGGGGCGAGGTCGTCACGACGCGGCTCGGGCGGAGCTCGCCGAGGCCGGGCGCGGCCTGGCAGGAGGTGCAGTCGGGCGCGTACGCGGTCGACGTCCCGGCCGACGCCCCGGCCGACGACGGTGTCCCCGACCGGGCGCAGGCCGAGTCCCGCGCCCGGTCCGCCACGCGCGCGTGGGGCCGGTTCACGCGAAACTTCGTCGTGCAGGGCACCGCGGCGGAGTGGGCGCTGTGCTGGCTGGCGTCCATCCGGCGTCGGCTGTGGGAGCTGCCCGTGAGCGACGTCCCGGGGGAGGCCCGGCCGCCGTTCCGGGGGCGCGCCCACCTCGTCTTCTTCCTCCACGACGAGGTCGTCGTCCACGCCCCGGCCGAGCTGGCCGAGGCGGTCGAGCACGCCGTGCGCGAGGCGGCCGCGGAGGCGGGCCGGCTGCTGTTCGGCGACTTCCCCGTCGACTTCCCCCTCACGGTCGCGACGGTCGAGCACTACGCCCAGGCCAAGTGAGGCCCGGGGCGGGGGCGCGGGATAGCCTGCCGCCATGGCGTCCGACCCGAACCCGACCCCGCCGACGCTCGCCACGGTCGTCCGCGCGCTCGACACGCTCTACCCGCCGGACACGGCGGAGGAGTGGGACGCCGTCGGGCTCGTCGCGGGCGACCCGCAGGCCGCCGTCCGCAAGGTGCTGTTCGCCGTCGACCCGGTGGAGGAGGTCGCCGACGAGGCCCTCGACTGGGGCGCGGACCTGCTCGTCACGCACCACCCGCTGTTCCTGCGCCCCGTGCACTCGGTCGCGGCGACGACGTTCAAGGGCTCGCTCGTGCACCGGCTCGTGCGCGGCGGGTGCGCCCTGCACGTCGCGCACACGAACGCCGACGCCGCGGAGCGCGGCGTCGCGGACGCGCTCGCGGACGCCCTCGACCTGCTGCACCGCGTTCCCCTCGTGCCGCACCGGCTGCCCGACGGCGGCCCGGCGGCCGGGCGCGCGGGCGTCACGACCGGCACGGGCCGGGTCGGGCGGCTCGCCGCCCCGACGACGTTGCGCGCGTTCGCCGAGCACGTCGCGCGGGCGCTCCCCGCGACGGCGCAGGGCGTGCGCGTGGCGGGCGACCTCGACGCCACCGTCGAGTCGGTCGCCGTCGTCGGCGGCTCGGGCGACTCGCTGTTCGACGCCGTGCGCGCGAGCGGTGCGGACGTCTACGTCACCTCCGACCTGCGCCACCACCCGGTCTCCGAGGCGCGCGAGCGCGCCCGGCAGGAGTCGGGGCCGTCCGGCACGCCGTTCCTCGTCGACGTCCCGCACTTCGCGTCGGAGTGGCCCTGGCTCGGCTACGCTGCCCAGGACCTGGCGCGTGCGCTCGAGGCGCGCGGCGAGCGCGTCGAGACCCGGGTGAGCACGCTCGTCACGGACCCGTGGAGCGCACGGCTCCCCTCGGTGCCCGCCCGCCCGGCCGGGTGACCCCACCGCCACGACCCGCCGCGCGACGCGGCACCGACCCCGCGTCCGGACCGACCGGGGCCCACGAGAGGAACGACCACGTGCCCACCGCATCACCCGCCGACCAGCTGCGGCTCCTCGACGTCCAGGAGCTCGACACGCGTGCCCAGCAGCTCGCGCACCAGCGCAAGAACCTGCCCGAGCTCGCGCGCGTCACCGAGCTCGACGCCCAGCTCAAGGACCTGGGCTCGTCGCTCGTCGAGTCGCGCACTGCGGCGTCCGACCTGCGTCGCGAGCTGACGAAGGCCGAGGGGGACGTCGAGCAGGTCCGTGCGCGCGCCGCGCGTGACCAGGCGCGGCTCGACGCCGGGCAGGTCGGGGCGAAGGACGCGCAGGCGCTCGTCGCGGAGCTGGAGTCGCTCGCGCGCCGCCAGGGCGTGCTCGAGGAGGTCGAGCTCGACGTCATGGAACGGCTCGAGGCCCACGAGGAGGCCCTCGCGAAGCTGGAGGCCGCCCACGCCGAGCTGGAGGCCGCCCGCGCGGACGTCGTCGCCGCCCGCGACGCGCGGTTCGCGGAGCTCGACGCGGAGGCCGGCGAGGTCGCGAACCGTCGCCGCGTCGCGGTCGACGGGCTCGACGCCGCGCTCCTCGCCCTCTACGAGCGGGTGCGGGACCAGAACGGCGGGCGCGGCGTCGTCGCGCTGCGCGGCCGGCGGGTGGAGGGCCTCAACGTGGACCTCAGCCCCGCCGAGCTCGCCGCCGTGACGTCGGCCGGCCCCGACCAGGTGGTCCGGCTCGAGGACTACGGGCACATCGTCGTCCGTCCGGAGGCCACGGGCGCGTGAGCGCGTCGCAGCAGGGAACAGGGCAGCCGGGAGCAGGGCGGGGCGAGGACCGCGCGCTCGTCGTCGAGGCGGACGGGGGGTCGCGCGGCAACCCCGGTCCCGCCGGCTACGGCGCGCTCGTGCGCGACGCGGGAACCGGGCGCGTCCTCGCCGAGCGCGCCGGCTTCCTCGGGGTCGCGACGAACAACGTCGCCGAGTACTCGGGCCTCGTCGCGGGTCTGCGCGCGGCCGCCGCGATCGACCCGGACGCCCGGGTGACCGTCCGGATGGACTCGCGGCTCGTCGTCGAGCAGATGACGGGCCGGTGGCAGGTCAAGCACGCCGACATGCGTCGGCTCGCGGACGAGGCCGCGCAGGTGCTGCCCGCCGGGCAGGTGACCTACGAGTGGATCCCGCGCGCGCAGAACGCCGACGCCGACCGGCTCGCGAACGAGGCCATGGACACCGGCGGCGACGTGGCCCGCGACCATGCGGACGGGATCGAGAAGGACGCCCCGACGGCCGAGGCGCGGCCCTCGGGGGTCGCGGTGCGGTTCGACGACGCCCCCGCCCTCACCGTCGTGCTCGTCCGGCACGGCCAGACCCCCCTGACCCTCGCCGGCGCGTTCAGCGGGTCGTCGGTGCCCGGTCCCTCCCTCACGGGACGGGGCCGGACGCAGGCCGCCCAGGCCGCCGACCTGGTCCACCGGGTCGGCCGCACGGCATGGACGGACGTGCCGCGGCCGTCCGCCCTCGTGGCCTCGCCGATGGTCCGCACCCAGGAGACGGCCCGCGCCGTCGGCCGGCGACTGGGGCTGCCGGTCACGACCGACGACCGGTTCGCCGAGGTCGACTTCGGCGACTGGGAAGGGCTCACCCCGCCCGAGGTCGACGAGCGGTGGCCCGGGCTGCGACGCGCCTGGTACGAGGAGGGCACCGTCGCCGCACCCGGCGGCGAGTCCGCCGCCGACGTCGGCGTGCGCGTCCTCGCCGGGCTCCAGGACCTCGTCACCACCCACCTCGCGGACGCGCCGGCGGCGGGCCGCACCGTCGTCGTCGTGGGCCACGCGGTGCAGGTGCGCGCCGCGATCGGCGTCGCGGTCCAGGCGCCGCCCGACCAGTGGTCGCGGTTCCGTGTCCCGCCCGCCTCCGTGAGCATCCTGCGCCTGTGGGGCGACGGCACGAGCGAGCTCGTCGCCCAGGGCGTCCCGAGCGACCTCTGACCCGGCGGCCGACGGTCAGGAGACGACGAGCTCCAGCGTGAACCGTCCGCGGCCGTCGTCGAGCAGCGTGGCGTCGAGCAGGGCGGTGCCGACGAGCTCGTCGGCGGCCTTGGCCAGGTCGTCGACGGACTGCACGACGCCCGCCCGGCGCACCAGGTGGCCCGTGAGGACCCCGCGGGTGTGCTTCGCGTTGTGCGACACCACCGAGCGCCTGCCGCCCGCCTCGCGCAGGACGCGCACGGCGACGTGCTGCGCGGCGTCGTCGCCGGTCGTCCGGGGACGCCACGCCGCGGCGTACGTCGCCGAACGGCAGTCCACGACGACGTCGCCCGCGGCCCGGCCGTCGAGCGCGGCGCCGAGGTGGGGACGCCAGGCCGTGGCGAGCCGCCCCGTGCCGGGGAGCGCGACGCCCATCGACAACCGGTACGCCGGGATGCGGTCGACGGGGGAGAGCGCGCCCCACAGCCCGGAGACCACCCGCACGTCGTCCGTCGCGCGCCGCGCGGTCTCGCCACCCGCGGCGAGCGCGCCGCCGAGGTCAGCGGCCCCGAACAGGACGCCCGTGTACACGTGCGCGGCAGGAGCCGCGGGCGCCGCACGCAGGCCCGTGTTGCGGCGCACCTCGTCCGCGAGCCCGGGACTCACCCCCAGCACCTCGACGGCGTCCTCGCCCGCGCTCACGGCGACGAGCGCGTCGAGGACCCGCTCCCGCTGGGGCGTGAGGACCGCGGAGGTGAGGGTCGCCAGGTCGGCCGGTGCGGCGCCGTCGGGCGCCGGGGACTTGCCCTCGGACGGGGGGAGGAGCACGAGCACCCGGCCACTCTACGGTCGCCGCTCGCCCCGGCCCGCGCCCGGGGCGGTCCGGTCACGTGGGGTGCGTCACGGCGTCGGGCACGGCGCTACGCTCTCGCGATGGCCCACGTGAAGATCTACGGCCGGCGCCGCGTGTGGGGCGAGCGGCGTGCCGAGGTGTCCGACGCGCTGCACGCCGCCCTCGTCCGGGCCTGGCGGCTCCCCGAGGACAAGCGGTTCCACCGGTTCCTGCTCCTGGACGACGACGACCTCGTCGCCCCACGCTCGGACGCCTACCTCGTCGTCGAGGTCGTGTGCTTCGCGGGGCGCACGCGCGACGCGAAGCGGGCTCTCGTGTCCGCGCTGTACGACGACGTCGCCCCCGCGCTCGGTCTCGGCGCCGACGACCTCGAGCTCGTGGTCCTCGAGGCGCCGCGCGAGAGCTGGGGGATCCGGGGCATGAGCGGCGACGAGCTCGCGCTCACTTACCGGGTCGACGTCTGAGCGGCCGGGATCCGGCGGTAGGCTAGCCGGTGCGGACGAGTCGGTCGGACGGTCGCGTCGGGGCAGGTCGCGAGGCCTCCCCGCCGAGGAACGTCCGGGCTCCACAGGGCGAGGTGGTGGGTAACGCCCACCCGGGGTGACCCGCGGGACAGTGCCACAGAGAACAGACCGCCACGTGCACCGGGCTCCGGCCGGGCGCACGCGGTAAGGGTGAAACGGTGGTGTAAGAGACCACCAGCGGACCGGGTGACCGGTCCGGCTCGGTAAACCCCACCTGGAGCAAGGTCAGACAGACTGTGTCGGAGGGCGGCCCGCCCGATTCTCCGTCGAGAAGCACAGTCGGGTAGACCGCTGGAGGCGCACGGCAACGTGCGTCCTAGATGGATGACCGTCACCCGCGCGGGGGCAACCGCGCGCGGGGACAGAACCCGGCGTACAGACCGACTCGTCCGCGCTCCTCTCCCGCGGTACGCGGGAGGGGGACTGACCCAGCGTGCCGCACCGAGGAGCACCCATGACGCAGCAGCCCCCCATCGCCTACGTGATCGCCGGTTCCGAGGCGACCGGCGGGGCCGGTATCCAGGCCGACCTCAAGACGTTCCAGCAGCTCGGCGCGTACGGCGTGGGCACGCTCACGTGCATCGTGTCGTTCGACCCGAAGGCGGGCTGGGGGCACCGGTTCGTCCCGGTCGAGCCGCAGGTCATCGCGGACCAGTTCGAGGCCGCGGTGGCGACGCACGCGCCGTCGGTGGTCAAGGTGGGCATGCTGGGCACGCCGACGACGATCGACGTGGTCGCCGCCTCGCTGCGCTCGCGGACCTGGGAGCACGTGGTGCTCGACCCGGTGCTCATCTGCAAGGGCCAGGAGCCGGGCGCGGCGCTCGACACCGACACGGCGCTGCGGGAGCAGGTGCTGCCGCTCGCGACGGTCGTGACCCCGAACCTGTTCGAGACGCGCACGCTCGCGGGCGTGGACGCGATCGGGACGGTCGACGAGCTCGTCGACGCCGCGCGGCGCATCCGTGACCTGGGGCCGCGGGTCGTCGTCGCGAAGGGCGGCGTGGAGCTCCCGGGCCCCGACGCGGTCGACGTGCTGGTGGACGACGACGGCGTGCTCGTCCTGACGCGCCCGAAGGTCGGCGAGGAGCGCGTGTCGGGCGCGGGCTGCACGTTCGCCGCGGCGATCACGGCCGAGCTGGCCAAGGGCGCCGCGGTGCGCGCCGCGGTCGAGGTCGCCAAGGAGGTCGTCACGCAGGGCATCGCCGCGCGGGTCCCGGCCGCGACCCCGTTCGACACGGTCTGGCAGGGCGCCTACCAGGGGTGACGCCCTCGGCCGCGTCCCCCGACCGTCCGGTCGGTCGGGACCACCCACCGGACGGGTTCACGTCGGGGGTCGGTCAAGGAATACCCTCGTCCCCGTGAACGACCTCTCCCCACCGGAACTGATCCCCGGCGTCGGCGACCCCGGCGTGACCGGCGGCCCGAACCCCGGACCCTCGGACGCGCACGACCGCGGTCTCGCGCGCCACGACGTCCCGACACCGCTGCGCGACGACGTCCGCCTCCTCGGCGGACTCCTCGGCACGGTGCTGCGCGAGGCGGGCGGGCAGGGCCTGCTCGACGACGTCGAGCGCCTGCGCGAGCTCACGATCCGCGCGTACGACGACCCCACGGGGGAGTCGCTCGCGGAGGCCGAGGACGTCGTCGCCGGACTGACGATGGAGCGTGCGGAGCAGGTCGCCCGCGCGTTCACCTGCTACTTCCACCTCGCGAACCTCGCGGAGGAGTACCACCGCGTCCGGGTGCTGCGCGAGCGCGAGGCCGAGTTCGCGACGCGGGCGGTGACGCACGACGACTCCCTGCCGGAGGCGTTCGAGCAGCTCGTCGGCGAGGTCGGCCGGGACGAGGCGCTGCGCCGCCTGCGCCAGCTCGAGTTCCGCCCGGTCCTCACGGCCCACCCGACGGAGGCGCGCCGCCGTGCCGTCTCCGGCGCGGTCCGCCGGATCGCGACGCTGCTCGACGAGCGGGACGCGCCGCACCTCGGCGGGACGTCGCTCGCGGAGAACGAGCGGAGCCTCCTCGCCGAGATCGACACCATGTGGCGCACCGCGCCGATCCGCGAGCGCAAGCCGTCGGTCCTCGACGAGGTCCGCACCGCGCTCGGCGTGTTCGACGCGACGATGTTCGACACGTTCCCCTCCGTCTACCGGCGCCTGGACGACTGGCTGCTCGGTGACGAGGCGGGCCGCGAGGAACCGCTCGTGCGTCCGTTCGTCAGCCTGGGCACGTGGATCGGCGGCGACCGCGACGGCAACCCCAACGTCACGGCGGAGGTGACGCGCCAGGCGGCGGCGATCGCGTCGGACCGTGCCCTGGCGGCGCTGGAGGACCAGGCCAGGCGTGTGGGGCGCAAGCTCACGCTCGACCAGGACGGCACGCCGCCGTCCGACGGCCTGCGCGCCCTGTGGCAGCGCCAGCGCCAGCTGTCCGAGGCGGTCACCGCGGCGGCGTCCGAGGCGTCGCCGCGCGAGCCGCACCGTGCCGTCCTGCTCGTCGTCGCGGACCGCGTGGCGGCGACGCGGGCCCGGGACGCCGACCTCGCCTACGCGACGCCGGAGGAGCTCGAGGCGGACCTGCGGGTCGTGCAGGACTCGCTGGTGGCGGCCGGCGCGCCGCGCGCGGCGTACGGGGACCTGCAGCAGCTCGTGTGGCAGGTCGAGACGTTCGGCTTCCACCTGGCCGAGCTCGAGGTGCGCCAGCACTCCCAGGTCCACGAGTCGGCGCTCGCCGAGCTCGCGGAGAAGGGTGTGCACGGCGACCTGTCGGACCGCACGCGCGAGGTCCTCGACACGTTCCGCGCGCTCGGCGCGGTGCAGCAGCGGTACGGGCAGCGCGCCGCGCGCCGGTACATCGTGTCCTTCACGCAGAAGCCGGAGCACCTCGCGGCGGTCTACCAGCTCGCCGAGCTCGCGTTCGAGGGCACGGACGCGCCGGTCGTCGACGCGATCCCGCTGTTCGAGACCTTCGCGGACCTCCAGGCGAGCGTCGACATCCTCGAGTCGATGCTCACGCTGCCGCAGGTGCAGCGTCGGCTCGCGGAGAACGGTCGCCGCGTCGAGGTCATGCTCGGCTACTCGGACTCGTCGAAGGACGTGGGCCCGGTGTCGGCGACGCTCGCGCTGCACGACGCGCAGCGCCGCATCGCGCGATGGGCGCAGCGTCACGACATCACCCTGACACTGTTCCACGGGCGCGGCGGGGCGCTGGGCCGCGGGGGCGGCCCGGCGAACCGGGCGGTCCTGGCGCAGCCCCCGGGCTCGGTGGACGGCCGGTTCAAGCTCACGGAGCAGGGCGAGGTCATCCTGGCCCGCTACGGCGACCCGACGATCGCGTCGCGGCACATCGAGCAGGTGGCGGCGGCGACGCTCCTCGCGTCCGCGCCGTCGGTGGAGGCGCGCAACGCGGCGGCGACGGAGCGGTACCGCGACCTCGCGGCGGCGCTCGACGCCTCCTCGCGCCGCCGGTTCCACGAGCTCGTGAAGGCGGACGGCTTCCCGCAGTGGTTCTCCGAGGTGACGCCGCTCGAGGAGGTCGGGCTGCTGCCGATCGGGTCGCGCCCGGCGCGTCGCGGCCTGTCGGTGTCGTCGCTGGACGACCTGCGGGCGATCCCGTGGGTGTTCTCGTGGTCGCAGGCGCGCATCAACCTCGCGGGCTGGTACGGCCTCGGGACGGCGCTCGCGGAGTTCGGCGACCTCGAGCTGCTGCGTGAGGCGCACCGTGAGTGGCCGCTGTTCGCGACGCTGCTGGACAACGTCGAGATGTCGCTCGCGAAGACGGACGCCCGCATCGCGGAGCGGTACCTCGCGCTGGGGGACCGGGACGACCTCGCGCAGGCCGTGCTCGACGAGCTGCGGCTCACGCGCGAGCAGGTCCTCGCGGTGACGGGTCACGACTGGCCGCTGGCCGGTCGGCGTGTGCTGGGCCGGGCGGTCCAGCTGCGCAGCCCGTACGTGGACGCCCTGTCCCTGCTCCAGGTGCGGGCGCTGCGCGGGCTGCGCGCGGGCGCGGAGGGCGTGGAGAAGGACGAGCTGCGTCACCTGCTGCTGCTCACGGTGAACGGTGTGGCCGCCGGCCTGCAGAACACGGGCTGACCCAGGCAGGACGTGGACGACCGGCCGCCGTCGGAGGGACAGCCCTCCGACGGCGGCCGGTCGCGTGTCCGCCCTCGTCGCACCCTGGACGCACGTCCAACAGTTGAATGAATCATCAACGATCGCGGTGGATCGGGCACGGTTCGGATGCTTCGGTAAAGCGTTCGCCAGGCCCCTCCCTCTCCGTGGCATCCGTGGGGTACGCTTGCGTGGACCGGCCACCGGCCTGGCTCTGCGCCCATCGGCGTGCGCGGACCTCAGGACGGCGCGTCGGTGGCGCCGAGCAGGCGGCGCCGGCCTCGCCGGCACGGTGCGGGGCAGTGCGGGAGAAGGGCAGGGCGGTGTCGGAGCACGAGGTGGGGCAGACGGGGACGGTGTCCGAGACAGGCGGCATCCGGCTGATCGAGGAACCGGACGCGAGCGTGGTCGACATGTGGGGCGAGATCGACGTCGCCCTGCGCAGCGAGGCGAGCGCCGCTCTGGCGAACGCCCTCGAACGGGACGTCCCCGTCGTCATCGACACGTCGAAGGTGACGTTCATGGACTCGACGGGCATCGCGTTCCTCGTGCAGTTCTACACGATCGGCTCCGAGGAGGGCCTGACCGTCACGCTGCGCAACCCGCCGAGCGTCGTCACCGACGTCCTCGAGATGCTCGGCGTCATCGAGATCTTCGGTGCCCAGCGACGCGAGGTCACGACCGCCTGAGCGCGACCCGGCTCCTGGCCGAGCCGCCGGCGCTCTACGAGCCCGCGGCCCGCCGCGCGCCGTCGGCCGCGAGCGACGCCGCCCCGACGATCCCCGCCGCGTTGCGCAGCCGCGCCGGCACGATCGGCGCGCGCAGGTGCAGCAGCGGCAGGAACTTCTCGTGCTTCTTGCTCACGCCTCCGCCGACGACGATGAGGTCGGGCGAGAACAGGTCCTCGACGACGCCGAAGTAGCGCTGCAGCCGCTCGGCCCACTCGGCCCAGTCCAGGCCGTCACGGTCCCGGGCCGCGTCCGACGCCCGGGTCTCGGCGTCGTGGCCGTCGATCTCGAGGTGCCCGAGCTCCGTGTTGGGCAGCAGGTGGCCCTCGACGACGAGGGCGCTGCCGATGCCCGTGCCGAGCGTCGCGACGAGCACGACCCCGTCCGCCTCGCGCGCCGCGCCGTACCGCACCTCGCCGACCCCGGCGGCGTCGGCGTCGTTCACGGCGACCACGTGCCGTCCCGTCTCGCGCTGCAGCAGCGCGGGGAGGTCGACCCCCGTCCACGACTGGTCGAGGTTCGCGATGAACCGCACGACGCCGTGCTGGAGCGGTGCGGGGAACGCGACGCCGACGGGGACGTGAGCCGGGAGGTCGTACTCGTCGACCAGCCGGGCGATCACCTCGGCGACGGCCTGCGGGGTGGAGGGCTGCGGCGTCGGGATGCGGTGACGCTCCTGGGCGAACTCGCCGGTCGTCAGGTCGACCGGGGCGCCCTTGATGCCGCTGCCGCCGACGTCGATGCCGAACGCGAGGTCCGGGGTGGCCGGGTGGTGGGAGGAGTGCGCGTTCATGGCAGTGTGAGGATCTCCGCTCCGTGGTCGGTCACCAGCAGGGTGTGCTCGAACTGTGCCGTGCGTGAGGCGTCTGCGGTGACTACCGTCCACCCGTCGTCCCACATCCGCCACTCGGGGCCGCCGAGCGTGAGCATCGGCTCGATGGTGAACACCATGCCCGGCTCGATGACGGTGTCGTGCAGGGGCGCGGCGTCGTAGTGGGGGATCACGAGCCCCGAGTGGAAGGCGCGGCCCACGCCGTGACCCGTGTACTCCCGCACGACCCCGTACCCGAACCGGGCCGCGTAGCGCTCGGTCACCCGGCCGATCACGTTGACCTGCCGCCCCGGTGCGACCGCCTTGACCGCCCGGGCGAGCGACTCCCGCGTGCGCTCGACGAGGAGCGCGGACTCCTCGTCGACCTCGCCCACGGGAAAGGTCGCGTTGGTGTCGCCGTGCACGCCCCCGACGAACGCCGTGACGTCGACGTTGACGATGTCGCCCTCGACGAGGACGGTCGAGTCGGGGATCCCGTGGCACACCACCTCGTTGACCGACGTGCACAGCGACTTCGGGAACCCGCGGTAACCGAGCGTCGACGGGTACGCGCCGTGGTCGAGCAGGAACGCGTGGCCCACCCGGTCGAGCTCGTCCGTCGTCACGCCCGGCGCGACGTGCCGCCCGACCTCCGCGAGGGCCTGCGCCGCGACGCGCGACGCGACCCGGATGCGGTCGACGGTGTCCGGGTCGTTGACCTCGCTGCCCGTGTACGGCTGCGGTCCGGGCCGGCCGACGTACTCGGGCCGGGGGATCGAGGCCGGCACGGTCCGCCGCGGGCCGACGACCCCGGGGGTGAGCGGTCCCCGGCGCGTCGGCGTCCGGGTCCCGGGCGTGCCGGCGGGGGAGGGCGTCGGGGGCATGGGAGCCAGTCTACGAACACGCGCCCTGGTGCGTCGTGCACCTGACCTGGGGGAGGATCGGGGCATGAGCACCGGACCCGGCGCCGACGGCGGCGCACCCGACGAGCAGTCCCCGGCCGATCAGTCCTCCGACGAGCAGTCCCCCGACGAGCAGTACTGGTACGACACGAGCACCGGCGAGGTGCAGCGCGGCCGCGGCAGCTCGTGGACGCACCGCATGGGCCCGTACCCGACGCGCGAGGCCGCGCAGGAGGCGCTCGAGACCGCGCGCCGCCGCTCCGACGCCTGGGACGAGGAAGACCGCCGCGAGCGCGGCGAGTGACGCACGCCCCGCCCCCGGGGCGCGCCCGGGTGTGGGGCGGGCGCGCGGGCCTGCTCCTCGCGGGGCTGGCGGTGGGGGCGTTGACGTTCCTCCTGGCGCTGCAGGTGCGCGACGGCGTGGGCGGCGGCGGGGCGGTGACGTCGACCGCCGGGGCGCCCGCCGAGGCCACCGCCCCGGTGGCGACGCCGTCGGAGGCCGACCCGTCTCCCGTCGCGCCGACACCGCAGGAGACGCCGCCGCTCGCCGGGCTCACGATCGTGCTCGACCCGGGCCACAACGGCGGCAACGCCGCGAACCCGCTCACGGTGAACGCGCCCGTGCCGGACGGTCGCGGCGCGACCAAGGCGTGCAACACGGTCGGGGCGTCGACGGACGGCGGCTACCCCGAGCACGCGTTCGCGTGGGACGTGTCCTCGCGCCTCACGGACCTGCTCACGGACCTCGGCGCCACGGTGGTCCTCACCCGGTCCGACGACGCGGGTGTGGGCCCGTGCGTCGACTCCCGGGGCCGGTCGCCCCAGGAGAACGACGCCGACGTCCTGCTGTCCGTGCACGCGAACGGCACCGAGGACCGCACCGTCCGAGGCTTCTTCGCGATCGTCGCCGACCCGCCCGTGCACGACCCGCAGGGCGCCCCGAGCGTCGCGCTCGCCCGTGACCTGGTGGCGGCGCTCGCGGACGCCGGGTTCGCGCCCTCGTCGGCGTACGACGGCGCGGTGTCGCGCCGGTCGGACCTCGCGACGCTCAACCACGCGCAGCGCCCGGCGGTCATGGTCGAGCTGGGCGAGATGCGGCACCCGGAGGAGGGTGCGCTCATGGAGACCGCGGCGGGGCGTCAGCGGTACGCCGACGCCCTGGCCGACGGGCTCGTCGCGTGGGCGCGGGACCGCGGCTGACGTCCCCCCGGCCGCGGTGCCGAGAAAGGTGCCGACAAAGGTGCCGACGGAGGTGCCGACGGAGGTCCCGGCGGGGGCGTCAGCGGGCGAAGCTCGTGGTCTCGTCCGGGAACGCGCCGCCGCGCACGTCGGCGGCGTAGTCGGCGGCGGCCTGGCCGAGCGCCGCCCCGATCTCGGCGTAGCGCTTGGCGAAGCGCGGCGACCAGTCGGTCATCCCGGCCATGTCGGTCCACACGAGGACCTGGCCGTCGCACTGCGCGCCGGCGCCGATCCCGATGGTCGGGATGCGCAGGATCTCGGTGATGCGCGCCGCGACCTCCACGGGGACCATCTCCAGCACGATCGCGACCGCCCCGGCCTCGGCGACGGCGAGCGCGTCCTCGCTGAGGCGCTCGGCGGCGTCGTCCCCCCGGCCCTGCACGCGGGGACCGCCGAGCGCGTTCTCCGACTGCGGGGTGTACCCGAGGTGACCGACGACGGGGATGCCGGCGTCGGTGAGGGCACGGACCTGGGCGGCGACACGGCGTCCGCCCTCGAGCTTGACCGCGCTGACGCCCGTCTCCTTGAGGAACCGCACGGCGGTGCCGAGCGCCTGCTCGGGCCCGGCCTCGTAGGAGCCGAAGGGGAGGTCGACGACGACGAACGCGCGCGCGGCGGCGCCCGCGACGGCCCGCGCCGGGGGGATCAGGTCGTCGACCGTGACGGGCAGCGTCGTGGCGTGCCCGTGCATCGTGTTCCCGATGGAGTCCCCGACGAGCAGCATGTCGATGCCGGCGGTGTCGAAGATTCGTGCCGTCACCGCGTCGTAGGCGGTGAGCATCGTGATCTTCTCGCCGCGCTCCTTCGCCTCGGTGAGGTGGTGCACGCGCACGCGGCGGGGCGCGGCGGCGGGCTCGGTGTGAGCGGACATGGACGACCTTTCGTGGTTCGGGTCCGAGGGGAGCGCCGGTGTGGGGCGCGCGGGGTCAGATCCCGTCGAGCGGCTCGCGCCAGCGGTTGGTGATCGGCAGGCGGCGGTCACGGCCGAACGCCAGCGCCGTCACCTTGGGGCCGGGCGGGTACTGGCGGCGCTTCCACTCGGCGCGGTCGACGAGGGTGACGACCTTGTCGACGACCGTGGCGTCGTAGCCGCGGGCCAGGAGCTCGGCGCGCCCCTCGGCGTGCTCGATGTAGGCGTCGAGCACCTCGTCGAGCAGGGCGTAGGGCGGCAGGGAGTCCTGGTCGGTCTGGCCGGGCCGCAGCTCGGCGGACGGCGGCTTCGTGATCGACGACTCCGGGATCGGCGGGATCTCGCCCGCGTCGAGCGCGTGGTCGTTGCGCCACCGGGCGAGCTGCCACACGCGCGACTTGTCGACGTCCTTGAGCGGGGCGAACCCGCCGATGCTGCCGGCGTCGTAGATCGTCGCGTAGCCGGTCGCGAGCTCGGACTTGTTGCCCGGCGCGATGACGAGGTGACCCTCGGCGTTGGAGATCGTCATGAGGACGACGCCGCGCACCCGGGCCTGTAGGTTCTCCTCCGTGACGCCCTGCGCGTGCAGCTCGCCCTGGAACGCGTCGACCATCGGGGCGATCGGCTGGACGCGGTAGTCGGCACCGAGGCGCTTCGCGAGGTCGGCGGCGTCGTCCTTGCTGTGCTCGGACGAGTACACCGACGGCATCGAGACGCCGACGACGTTCGTCCCGCCGATCGCGTCGGCGGCCATCGTCGCGGTGAGGGCGGAGTCGATCCCGCCGGAGAGGCCGAGGACGACGGAGCGGAAGCCGTTCTTGCGCACGTACCCGGCGAGGCCGGTGACGCACGCGCGGTAGACCTCCTCGTCGGCCGAGAGCACGGGCGCGAGCGGCCGACGCCCGTCGGCGGGGCGGGGGGGAGCGCCGTCGGGCAGGTCCCACACGAGCAGGTCCTCGACGAACTGCGGGGCGCGCGCGAGGACCTCCCCGTCGGGCCCGACGACGAACGACCCGCCGTCGAACACGAGGTCGTCCTGGCCGCCGACGAGGTTCACGTAGGCGACGGGGGCGTCCACCTCGCGGGCGCGGCGCGCGGCCAGGTCGACCCGCACGTGCCCCTTGCCCTCCTCGTAGGGCGAGCCGTTGAGCACGACGAGCAGGTCGAGGCCGTTCCCGGCCTCGTCGAACGTCGCCATCTCGGCGACCGGTCCGCCGTCCTGCCAGATGTCCTCGCAGATCGCGACGCCGACACGGCGGCCCACGACCTCGACGACCGTCGTCGTGGCGCCCGGGGCGAAGATGCGGAACTCGTCGAAGACGCCGTAGTTCGGCAGGTGGTGCTTGTCGTACGCGGCCTGCACGACGCCGTCGCGCAGCACGACGGCGCGGTTCGTCGGCAGGTCGGCCGGGGCGCCCGAGGCCTCGCGCTCCGCCGCCCCCGCGCCGCGTGGCGTGCCGGCGGTGCCGACCGTCCCGACGACGACCGTCGTCCCGCCGAGACCTTCCGCGGCGAGCTGCTGCGCGACGTCGGCCGCGGCGGACCACGCCGCGCGGCGGAACGACGCGCGCAGGGCGAGGTCCTCGATCGGGTACCCCGTGAGGGTCATCTCGGGGAAGACGACGAGGTCCGCGCCCGCCGCGGCCGCCTGCCGGGTGTGCTCGAGGACGAGGGCGGCGTTGCCGTCGAGGTCGCCCACGCACGTGTCGACCTGTGCCAGCGCGACGCGCAGATCAGCCATGCCGCCAGCCTAGACGAGCCGCGCGGCCCGTCCGCCCCGGGGACGCGCAGGGCGCGGGCCCGACGACGCGGCGTCCGTCACACGGTCGTGTCACCCGTTCGTCACACGGATCAGGCAGGATGTACCGCATGGACAGGCAGCAGGAGTTCGTGCTCCGCACGGTCGAGGAACGCGACATCCGCTTCATCCGGCTCTGGTTCACCGACGTGCTCGGGATGCTGAAGTCGGTCGCGGTGGCCCCCGCCGAGCTCGAGTCCGCGTTCGCCGAGGGGATCGGCTTCGACGGCAGCTCGATCGAGGGCCTCACGCGGGTGTACGAGGCGGACATGATCGCGCGGCCCGACCCGACGACGTTCCAGGTGCTGCCGTGGCGCGGGGAGCGCCACGGGACGGCCCGCATGTTCTGCGACATCCTCACGCCCGACGGCGAGCCGTCGCTCGCGGACTCGCGCAACGTGCTCAAGCGCGCGCTCGCGAAGGCGAGCGACAAGGGGTTCACGTTCTACACGCACCCCGAGGTCGAGTTCTACCTCTTCAACCAGCCCGCGACCGCGGACGCCCCGCTGGTCCCCGTCGACCAGGGCGGGTACTTCGACCACCTCGCCCGGGGGTCGACGCACGACTTCCGCCGCGCGGCGATCACGATGCTCGAGTCGATGGGCATCTCGGTCGAGTTCTCCCACCACGAGGCGGGGCCCGGCCAGAACGAGATCGACCTGCGCTACGCGGACGCGCTGACGACCGCCGACAACCTCATGACGTTCCGCACGGTCGTCAAGGAGGTCGCGCTCGAGCAGGGCGTCTTCGCGTCGTTCATGCCCAAGCCCATGGCGGAGCACCCGGGCTCCGGCATGCACACCCACCTGTCGCTCTTCGAGGGCGACCGGAACGCGTTCCACGAGCCGGGCGCCCAGTTCGAGCTGTCGAAGACGGCGCGCCAGTTCATCTCCGGCCTGCTCGTCCACGCGGCCGAGATCACCGCGATCACCAACCAGTACGTCAACTCGTACAAGCGCCTGTGGGGCGGCGCCGAGGCGCCGAGCTACGTGTGCTGGGGGCACAACAACCGTTCCGCGCTCGTGCGCGTGCCCATGTACAAGCCGGGCAAGGGCAACTCGAGCCGCGTGGAGTACCGCGCGCTCGACTCTGCCGCGAACCCGTACCTCGCGTTCGCCGTCATGCTCGCCGCGGGCCTCAAGGGCATCGAGGAGGGCTACGACCTGCCCGAGGCCACCGAGGACGACGTGTGGGAGCTCACGGACTCCGAGCGGCGCGCGCTCGGCATCAAGCCGCTGCCGCAGTCCCTCGACGCCGCGATCGCCGTCATGGAGACGTCGGAGCTCGTGGCCGAGACGCTCGGGGAGCACGTGTTCGACTTCGTCCTGCGCAACAAGCGCCAGGAGTGGGACGGCTACCGCGCCCAGGTGACGCCGTTCGAGCTGAAGCGGTTCCTCCAGGTCCTGTGAGCTCGACGACCCCCGGTTCCCGACGGCCCACCCTCACCGGGCGCCTCGCCCGGTTCGGGTTCGCCGACATCACCCGTTCGGCGGGCCTGGTCGAGGACCCCGAGCTCGCCCGCCTGCTCGGCGCCGGGCCGGGGGACGACCTGCTCGCCGCGTTCGGCGCCACGGCGGACCCCGACCTCGCGCTCCTGCAGGTCGTGCGGCTCGCGGGCGCGCTCGACCCGCAGGACGCCGCCCTGCACGACGTCGCCCGGTCGTGCCTGGGCGCCGGAGCCGCGCGCGACCGCCTCCTCGCCGTGCTCGGCGCGTCCGTCGCGCTCGGGGACGACGTGGTGCGCCGCCCCGCCCTCCTGCACGTCCTCGCCGACACCGCCTCCGGGACCGGCGTCGACGCGGGCGACGTCCGGGCCGAGCTGCTGCGCGCGGTCGGCGCCGACCCCGATGCGGACGTGCCCGTCGCCGCCGAGCCCGGCCCGGACGCGGTCGACGCCCTGCGCCGCGCCTACCGCGCCCGGCTCCTGCGCGTGGCGGCCACCGACCTCACCGTGCCCGACCCCCTCACCCGCATGCCCGCCGTCGGCGCGGCGCTCGCGGACCTCGCGGCCGCCGCCCTGGAGGGGGCGCTCGCCGTCTCCCGGGCCGAGCTCGACGACCACGGCGCCGGCGTGCGTCTCGCGGTCATCGGGATGGGCAAGTGCGGCGCCCGCGAGCTCAACTACGTCTCCGACGTCGACGTCATCTACGTCGTCGAACCCGCCGACGGGCACGACGAGGCGTACGCGACGACCGTCGGCGCACGGCTCGCGACGAGCCTGGCGCGCGTGTGCTCCGGCACGTCCGCGGAGCCCGCGCTGTGGCAGGTCGACGCCGCGCTGCGTCCCGAGGGCAAGCAGGGGCCGCTCGTGCGCACGCTCGCGAGCCACGTCGCCTACTACGAGCGCTGGGCGAAGACGTGGGAGTTCCAGGCGCTGCTCAAGGCGCGCACCGTCGCGGGTGACCGCGCGCTCGGCCGGGAGTACGAGGAGGCCGTGGCGCCCTTCGTGTGGTCGGCGGCGGGCCGGGACAACTTCGTCGAGGACTCCCAGGCGATGCGCCGCCGCGTCGAGGACCACGTGCCCGCCGCGGAGGCGGACCGCCAGCTCAAGCTCGGCAAGGGCGGCCTGCGCGACGTCGAGTTCACCGTCCAGCTCCTCCAGCTCGTGCACGGCCGCTCCGACGAGACGATCCGCAGCCGCGGGACGCTCACGGCGCTCGCCGAGCTCGCCGCCGGCGGGTACGTGGGCCGCGAGCACGCCGCCCGCCTGGGCGTGTGCTACCGGTTCCTGCGGGCGCTCGAGCACCGCATCCAGCTCTCCCGCCTCAAGCGCACCCACCTCGTGCCCACGTCCGACGACGAGATGCGCCGCCTCGCGCGGTCGCTCGGCATGCGGTCCGAGGGCGCCGAAGGGCTCGGCGAGCGGTGGCGAGCCACCAAGCGCGAGGTGCGGTCCCTCCACGAGGAGATCTTCTACCGCCCGCTCCTGCCCGCGACCGCGCAGCTCTCCCCGGACGAGGCGAGCCTTGCACCCGAGGCCGCCAAGGCGCGCTTCGCCGCGATCGGCTACCGGGACCCCGCGGGCGCGCTGCGGCACGTCACCGCGCTCACCGAGGGCGTGAGCCGACGCGCCGCCATCCAGCGCCAGCTCCTGCCTGTCATGCTCGGCTGGTTCGCCGAGGGTGCCGACCCCGACGCGGGGCTCCTCGCGTTCCGCACGCTCTCCGAGCAGCTCGGCGCGACGCACTGGTACCTCAAGCTCCTGCGCGACTCCGGCTCCGCCGCATACCGCCTCGCCCAGCTCCTCGCGAACTCCCGGTACCTGGCGGACGCGCTCGCCCGGTCGCCCGAGTCGGTCCGCTGGCTCGCCGACGACGCCACCCTCAGGCCCCGCGGCGCGGAGCGGCTCGCGAGCGAGACGGACGCGATCCTCACGCGCGCCGACCAGGCCGAGCCCGCGACGGTGAGCCTGCGCGCGGTCCGACGGCGCGAGCTCGCGCGGACCGGGGCGGCCGAGCTCCTCGACCTCGTCGACGCCGTCCAGGCGGCGCGCAGCATCTCCGACGCCGCCGACGTCGTCCTCGTGGGCGGGCTGCGGATCGCCGAGTTCGTCGCGCGCGGCGAGCTGGGCTACGACGCCCAGGACCCGGCCTCCGCCCCGGCGCGCGTGCTCGTCGTCGCGATGGGTCGTCTCGGAGGCCGTGAGATGGGCTACGGCTCGGACGCGGACGTCATGTTCGTGCACGAGCCCGTCCCGGGAGCCTCCGACGGCGACGCGCAGTCGTACGCGACAGGTGTCGCGACGCGGCTCCGGTCCCTGCTGTCGGCCGTGGGGCGCGAGCCCGCCCTGCCGGTCGACGCCGACCTGCGCCCCGAGGGGCGCAACGGCCCGCTCGTGCGCTCCCTCGCCTCGTACGCCGAGTACTACGAGCGCTGGTCGAGCGTGTGGGAGGCGCAGGCCCTGCTGCGTGCGCGTCCCGTCGCGGGCGACCTCGACGGTCTGGGCGCCGCGTTCCTGCGCACGGTCGACCCGGTGCGCTACCCGGTGGGCGGTCTCGAGCAGTCCCAGGTCCGCGAGGTGCGGCGCATCAAGGCCCGGGTCGAGTCCGAGCGTCTGCCGCGCGGTGTCGAGGCGAGCCGGCACCTCAAGCTCGGGCGCGGGGGAGTGGCGGACGTCGAGTGGACCGTCCAGCTCCTCCAGCTCCAGCACGCCCACGAGGTCGACGGACTGCGCACCACCTCGACGGTGGACGCGCTCGACGCCGCCGTCACGGCGGGGCTCGTCGAGCACGACGACGCGGCGGTCCTCGGCGAGGCCTGGCACCTCGCGTCGCGGCTGCGCAGCGCCCTCGTCCTGTGGTCCGGCCGGACGGGCGGGACGAGCGCGGACGTGCTGCCGCACGACCGCCAGGCGCTGTACGGCCTCGCACGCGTCCTCGACCTGCCCGACGTGGACACGGGTGCGGAGCTCGAGGAGCTGTACCTGCGCACGGCCCGACGTGGCCGTGCGGTCATGGAGCGGCTCTTCTACGGCGAGGACTGACGTGGGGCACGAGGAGGGTCCTGTCCCCGGGATGCTCCGGCGGCACGAGCCGCGTGCTCTGCGTCGCGCTCGTGACGATGGGTCGACGCGACGACCTGCCGACGCGACGCCCGAGGCCACCGTCGTCGAAGCGACCCCCCGGAAACGACCCGTTCTCGGGGGGACGATGGGCTGGCGGCTGATGGTCGCCACCTGGGCGCCGTGGGCGCTCGCCGTCTACGCGGTGGCGCTCGCCATCGTCCGGAACCACCCCGCGCCCCTCGCGGGCGCCGCGCTCTGGGTGGCGTCCGGGTTCCTGATCCGCGGTACCGTGCCCCTGCTCGCCGCCGGACGGGCGGACGGCAGGCACGTCCTGGCGCGGGTCCTCGTGGCGTTGCTGCTCGTGGTGCTGCACGCGGCCCTGGTCCTCGCGGGAGCGGCGTTCGTCGCCCACGGGTCGCGCAGCACCTGACCGGGTGCCGCGCGACCCGCGACGGTCACACGCGCGTCAGCAGGTCAGGCCCGACCCCGGCGCGACGTCGAGGATCTCCGTGATCCGCACGTAGCGGTCGACCCGGGACTGCACGGACGCCGGGTTGCCGCCGTCGCACTCCAGCGCACCGTTGAGCGAGTTGATCGTCTGGCCGAACCCGGCGCCGCTGACCATCGCCTCGTGCGACGTCATGACCCCCGGCCCGTTCTGCGTGTTCCAGTACCAGAGCGCCGTCTGCCACGCGACGGCCGGGTCCTCCTCCACGAGCCACGGGTCGTTCAGCAGGTCGATCCCGAGCGCGTCGCCCGCGGCCTTGTAGTTGAAGTTCCAGCTGAACATGATCGGGCCGCGCCCGTAGTACGCCGTCTGACCTGCCGGGCAGCCGAACGGCTGGGACAGGTCGCACTTGATCCAGTAGTTCGCCTCATTGATCTCCTTGACGTACCGCAGGCCCACCGACTCGAAGTCCGCGTGCGTGAGGAACGCCGCCACCTCGCGCGTGCGCGTCTCGGGCGTACCCGTGCTCGCGAACGCCGGATACGCACCCAGGGCGTCCACGAGACCGTCGTAGGTGTAGAACGGGTGCCGGTTCGGGAAGATCTCGTCGAACTCCGCCCGGCTCACGACGAAGTCGTCGCCGCCGTCCAGGCACGGACCCGCGTCGGTCCACACGCTCGTCGAGCCCGGTGTCTCCCGCTGCGTCCACCAGCGAGCCGTCCAGTTCCGGCCGTGGTGCGACGCCGTCGCCCCGCCGCCGTACGCCGTCGTCGCGGACCACGTGGTCGCGCACACCGGCTCTCCCGCGCCGCCCGGGGCGGCCTGCGCCGTCGCCGGGCCGGCCACCGCCAGCACGCCCACGGCCAGCACGGACGTCGTCGACGCGATCACGCGTCGGACCAGGTTCCTCATCGTCTCCCCCTCGGAGGTTCCCGGGCGGCATCGTTACCGCCCCGAACGAACCTAGCGGGGAAGGACGATCCGGACAAGAGGCCCGTTCGTCCGTCAGGGCAGCACGATGGGGAAGTCCGGGTCCGGCGGGTCGATGTACCCGCGGAGGCGATCGAGGACCGCCAGATCGCCGTCGACCGTCACGCCGGCTTCCGCCGGATCCGGCGCGGTGAACGCCGCGAAGAGCCTGTCACCGGGGACGGTCACCGTGACGTCGGACGGGGTCGAGGCCGGCGCCGCGGTGTGGGTGAGGACGCCGTTGCGCAGCACCAGCCGGTACGTCAGGTCCTGGTCGGGCAGCACCACGTCGAGCGTGATGTGGTCGTCCCACGCGCGAGGCCCGTCGATCTGGACCGCGATCGCGTCGAAGATCTGCGACGGCGTGAGCTGTGCGAGCGTGTCGGCGGAGCGGCTCGAGACGGGAGTGCCGAAGTTGCCGTGGCGCAGCTCGTGCGCACCGGCCAGGTAGATGTTGCGCCAGGTCCCGTTCTCGGAGCCGTAGCCCAGCTGCTCCAGCGCGTCTGCGAGGAGCTCCTTCGCCTCCTCGTTGTCCGGCTCGGCGAAGACGACGTGACTCACGACCTCGGCGACCCACCGCAGGTCTCCGTCGTCGAACGACCGTCGTGCGCGTTCCAGCACCGCCGCCGCCCCGCCCATGTACTCGACGTACCGCACGCCCTGCTCCTGCGGCGGATGGGGCCAGAGGTGAGCCGGGTTGCCGTCGTACCAGCCCATGTACCGCTGGTAGATGGCCTTGACGTTGTGGCTGACCGAGCCGTAGTAGCCGCGGGCGTGCCACGCCTTCTCCAGCGCGGGCGGGAGCGTCATCATCTCGGCGATCTCCGCCCCGACATACCCCTTGTTGAGCAGGCGCAGCGTCTGGTCGTGCAGAAACGCGTACAGGTCGCGCTGCAGCGCCAGGAACTCCACGATGCGGGCGTTGCCCCACATCGGCCAGTGGTGCGGCGAGAAGATCGTCTCGACGTCGCTGCCGAAAAGGTCGATCATCTCCTGCAGGTAGTGCGCCCAGGCGTGGGCGTCCCGCACCTCGGCGCCGCGCAGCGTCAGCAGGTTGTGCTGGGTGTGCGTCGCGTTCTCCGCCACGCACAGGGCCCGGTGGTCCGGGAGGAAGACGTGCATCTCCGCGGGCGCCTCCGTGCCCGGGGCGAGCTGGAACACCATGCGCACGCCGTCGACCGTGTGCTCCTCACCGGTCGTGGTGATGTCGATCGTCGGGGGGATCAGGGTGATCGACCCGGTCGAGTTCGTCTGCCCGAGCCCGACCCCCACCTGTCCGTAGGGGTCCCGGTCCAGCACCGTGCCGTACATGTACGCGATCCGGCGTGCCATGGCTCCACCGGCGTACACCCACTCCGTGACGAGGTGGTCGACGAAGCCTGCCGGTGCGACGACCGGGCAGCGGCCTGCGTCCACGTCCTCCTGCGTCGTCACGCCGCGCACGCCGCCGTAGTGGTCCGCGTGGCAGTGCGTGTACACGACCCCGGTGACGGGCCGGTCCCCCCGGTGGGCCCGGTACAGCGCGAGGGCCGCCGCCGCGGTCTCGGCCGACACGAGAGGGTCGACCACGACGACGCCTTCGTCGCCCTCGATGAGCGTGAGGTTGGACGCGTCGAAGCCTCGGACCTGGTACACCAGGTCCGGGACGACCTCGTACACGCCCTGCATCGCCGTGAGCGTCGACTGGCGCCACAGGCTCGGGTGCACCGACGGCGGTGCGTCGCCGGCGAGGAACCCGTACGCGTCGTTGTCCCACACGACCCGGCCTTCGTCGTCGCGGACGACGCACGACTCCGCGCGTCCCAGCAGTCCGCGCTCGGCGTCCTCGAAGTCGGTGGTGTCGTCGAACGGCAGCGTCTCCAGCGCCCGGCGGTGCTGTCGCCGCACCGCCTCGGTCGGCTCCTTGCGGGTCCCGGTCATGGCACGCGTCTCCTCGTCCGTCGTCGCCGCCGCGCGTCGTCGGACCGCCGGTGGGCACCGGGGGCGCGGCGCCATCGAGGATGGCACCTTCCCTCCGTCCTGTCGCGCGCTGGCGCGCGCGGACCCGGCGGGAGAACGACGAGGCGGCCGCCCCGCACGTCGTCCGAGGACTTCGTGCGGACCGGCCGCCGTGGTCGACACCGTGGGCCTGTGCGGCCCGGAGGATCAGATGTCGTAGTAGAGCTCGAACTCGTGCGGGTGCGGGCGCAGACGGATCGGGTCGATCTCGTTGGTGCGCTTGTAGTCGATCCACGTCTGGATGAGGTCCGGCGTGAAGACGTCACCCTGGGTGAGGAACTCGTGGTCGGCCTCGAGGGCGTCGAGGGCCTCGCCGAGCGACGCGGGGACCTGGGCGATCTGCGCGTGCTCCTCGGGCGGCAGCTCGTAGAGGTCCTTGTCGACCGGCTCCGGCGGCTCGATGCGGTTCTTGATGCCGTCGATGCCGGCGAGCAGCATCGCGGCGAACGCGAGGTACGGGTTGCTCGACGGGTCCGGCACGCGGAACTCGACGCGCTTCGCCTTCGGGGAGGAGCCCGTGACGGGGATGCGGATGCACGCGGAGCGGTTGCGCGCCGAGTACACGAGGTTGACCGGGGCCTCGTAGCCGGGGACCAGGCGGTGGTAGGAGTTCACCGACGGGTTGGTGAACGCGAGCAGCGCCGGGGCGTGCTTGAGCAGGCCGCCGATGTACCAGCGGGCGATGTCCGACAGCCCGCCGTAGCCCTTCTCGTCGAAGAACAGCGGCTCGCCGTCCTTCCACAGGGACTGGTGCGAGTGCATGCCCGAGCCGTTGTCGCCGAAGATCGGCTTCGGCATGAACGTGACCGACTTGCCGGCCTCGAAGCCCACGTTGCGGATGACGTACTTGAACTTCATCAGGTCGTCGGCCGCGTGCAGCAGCGTGTTGAAGCGGTAGTTGATCTCCTGCTGGCCGGCGGTGCCCACCTCGTGGTGCGCGCGCTCGACGTCGAGCCCGACGGTCTCGAGCGAGGCGACCATGTCGTCGCGCAGGTCGGCGAAGCGGTCCGATGGCGAGACGGGGAAGTAGCCGCCCTTGTAGCGCGTCTTGTACGCGAGGTTGCCACCCTCCTCCTCGCGACCGGTGTTCCACGCCGCCTCGACCGAGTCGAGGTAGTAGAAGCTGGAGTGCTGGTTCGTCGCGAAGCGCGCCTCGTCGAAGACGTAGAACTCGGCCTCGGGGGCGAAGAACGCCGTGTCCGCGATGCCGGTGGAGCGCAGGTACGCCTCCGCCTTCGCCGCGATGTTGCGCGGGTCGCGGGAGTACGGCTCGCCCGTGAACGGGTCGACGATGGAGAAGTTCACGACGAGCGTCTTGCGCTTGCGGAACGGGTCCACGAACGCGGTCTTGACGTCCGGCACGAGCTTCATGTCCGACTCGTGGATCGCCTGGAAGCCGCGGATCGAGGATCCGTCGAACATCAGGCCGTCCTCGAACGCCGCCTCGTCGAACTGCGAGACGGGGATGTTGAAGTGCTGCATGATGCCGGGCAGGTCGCAGAAGCGGACGTCGACGAACTCGACGCCCTCGTTCCGCGTGAAGGCGATTGCCTCCTCCGCGTTGTTGAACATCCGTTGCTCCTTGAATCGGGTGGTGCCGTCGGGCTGCGCGGCGACGAGCCGCTGACGTGGCGCCCACGAACCTAGGGCGGCGCGGTTTCCCCGCCGTGTACCTCGTGTTTCGTCCGTGTTACGTCCGGCGTCCCTGTGTGACGGTCGTGCTACACGTGGGCGCGCCCAGCCGCGGCGCTCGGGTGCGCCGTGCCGCACCCTACCGCCGGGGCGCGGGCCCGCGTCGGGGCCGTCCACGCCGTGGCACGTAGGCTGGGGGCGTGGTTTCGCGTGAGGACATGGGGTCGTGGCTCGAAGGAGCCCCCGGGGACGGGCAGCAGGGACGAGGGGCGCGGCTGGGGCTCCCGCCCGACGGCCCGGGGTCGCTCGCGACGCTCGGTCGGCGCGTCGTCGCGCTCGTCGTCGACTGGACCCTCGCGACCCTCGTCGCGTACCTCTTCTTCCGTCCGGTCGCGGACGGCTTCTTCGAGGGCATCTCTGCCCTGCCGGTGTGGTCGCAGCCGCTCGTGTTCGCCGTGGAGAACGTGCTGCTCGTGAGCACGCTGGGCTTCACGGTGGGGCACCGGCTCCTCGGGCTGCGGGTCCGCCGGGTGGCCGAGCCGGCCCGCATGGTCGGCCTCGGGCGCGGCCTCCTGCGCACGGTCCTTCTGCTCCTCGTCATCCCTGCCGTCGTGTGGGACGCGGACGGCCGCGGCCTGCACGACCGCGCGGCCGGGACGGTGCTCGTCCGGACGTGACCCGGGCACGACGGAGCCCGCCGGTCCCCGCGTGAGCGGGTCGGGCGGGCTCGGTCGAGGAGTGGCGTCGAGGCGACGCCGGGCGCTGCGGTCAGCGACCCTTCATGCCCTTGCGGTCCGGGCGGGCGCGGGTGGGGTCGATGCCCTTGGGGATCGGCAGGCGCGCCGCGCCGAGGGCACGCAGGCGCTTGGACACCTCGGCCGTCTCGGGCTTGGTGAGGGTCGGCTTGAGCTTCTGGACCTTCTTCGGCAGCTGGGGCAGCGCGAGCTGACCCTCGTCGTCGCCGACCTGGAGCAGCGTCACGGGGACGTTCGGCAGGACGCGCGCGACACGCTTGCGCTCGCTCTCGAGCAGGCGGCGCACGCGGTGCGCGGGGCCCTCGCTGATGAGCACCACGCCCGCGCGGCCGACGCCGCGGAACACGAGGTCCTGGGTGCGCGGGTCGATGGCGACCGGCTCGTCGTCGAACGTCCACCCGCGGCGGATCGTGCCGAGCGCGGCGCGGGCGGCACCGGGCTGGCCCTCGATCTGCTTGTACGCGGCGCGCTCCGCCCGGCGGGTGAGCACGAACATCGCGCCCAGGAGACCGAACGGGATGCCGACGATGAGGGTGTAGACCCACTGGCCCCACCACAGACCGATGCCGACCGCGACGGCGACGATCCCGACGAACACGGCGAGCATGACCCACGTGACCGCGGGGTCCTGCTTGCGGGTCATCTGGTACGCGGCCCACACCTGGTGGTACCAGCGCTGCTTCTTGGGCTTCTTCTGCTTGGCGACCTGCTCGCCGGCGGCGGGCGCGCCGGTGGCGTCGGAGTTCTTGCGGGCCATGGGGGTCAGTCTAGTGGGGAGCTCGGGACAGCAGGCTCGCGGCCTCCTGGCGGGCCGTCGTCGGCTCGGCGAGGTGGGCGAGCGCGGCGGGGACCTCCATGCCGCGTCGCGTCATCGCCTGCCCCCAGAGGCGGCCGGCCCGGTACGACGACCGGACGAGCGGGCCGGACATGACGCCGAGGAACCCCATCTCCTCCGCCGCGTCCGACAGCTCGACGAACTCCTCCGGCTTGACCCAGCGGTCCACGGGGTGGTGGCGCAGCGACGGGCGCAGGTACTGCGTGATGGTCACGAGGTCGCAGCCCGCGTCGTGCAGGTCCTGCAGGGCGTCCTTGGCCTCGTCGATCGTCTCGCCCATGCCGAGGATGATGTTCGACTTGGTCACGAGACCGGCCTCGCGCGCCCGCGTGAGGACGGACAGCGAGCGCTCGTAGCGGAACCCGGGCCGGATCTGCTTGAAGATGCGCGGGACGGTCTCGAGGTTGTGCGCGAGCACCTCGGGCCGCGACTCGTTGACCTGGTCGAGCAGCTCGGGGATGGCGTTGAAGTCGGGGATGAGCAGCTCGACGCCGGTGCCCGGGTTGAGCGTGTGGATCTGGCGGACGGTCTCCGCGTAGAGCCAGGCGCCGCCGTCGGGCAGGTCGTCACGGGCGACGCCGGTGACGGTGGAGTAGCGCAGCCCCATCGCCTGCACGGACTCGGCGACGCGCCGCGGCTCGTCGGCGTCGAAGTCGGCGGGCTTGCCCGTGTCGATCTGGCAGAAGTCGCAGCGGCGCGTGCACTGGTCGCCGCCGATGAGGAACGTGGCCTCGCGGTCCTCCCAGCACTCGAAGATGTTGGGGCAGCCGGCCTCCTCGCACACCGTGTGCAGGCCCTCGCGCTTGACCAGGCCCTTGAGCTCGGAGTACTCCGGGCCCATCGTGGCGCGGGTCTTGATCCACTCGGGCTTCTTCTCGATCGGCGTCGCGGCGTTGCGGGCCTCGACCCGCAGCATGCGCCGGCCTTCAGGTGCGATCGTCACGGGTGTCTCCCGGTCGTCGTGGCGGGTGAGCGCCGGCGTCCGACCGCGAACGGCCAGGTCGGCGACCACCGGTGGGCGGTGCGCCGGGTACGACGCCGGACTCAGGTCAGCGTACGGCAGCCGAGGTCGCGGCTCCCCTGCGCAGCCCAGCACGTGGACGTGACGTCAGCGACACACCGGCCGCGAGCAGCACGACGCCGGCGACGACGGGCAGGAGGAACGCGGCCGTCGTGCTGCCCGCCTCCGCGAGCTGGCCGGCCGTCGTCGCGCCCAGCGCGACGCCCACGACGTTGGCGCTCGCGACGAGCGTCATCGCGGCGGCGGTGCGCCCGGCGGCCGCCCGGTCGCCGGCGACGGAGAACACGGTGACCATGACGGGGCCCACGAACAGGCCGAGGACGGCGACCGCGACCACGACGGCCGCGAGGGAGCCGGACGCGGCGGCACCGACGAGCGCGCCCGCGGAGAGCAGCAGCCCGGCGGCGAACCCGGTCCAGCGGTCCGCCGGCGACCACCGGTCCGGCAGGGCCACCACCGACAGGGCGGTGACGGCGGACCCGACGCCCATGACGGCGTAGACGAGCCCGGCGAGGCCTGGCGCGCCGACGTCGCGCGTGAACCCCGTGAGCGCGGCCTGCGTGCCGCCGAAGAGCAGGCCCATGGCGAGCATCCCGACGACGGTCACGGCCTGCGCCCGCGCGAGCCGCACGACGGCGCGCGGCCCACGGTCCGTCGTCGGGCCGCCCGGGCGGGCGGAGGCCAGCCGCGCGGTCGGGTGCAGCGCGAAGGCCGTGCCCGCCGTCACCACGAGCGCGGCGGCGACGAGGACGGCCGTCCGCGGCGACCCTGCCGCGGCGAGGATCCCGACGAGCGCCGGCCCGAGCACGAAGCCCAGCTCGTCGGCGGTGCTCTCGTAGCTCGTCGCGGCACGGAGGGTCCGGGGCTCGTCGGCCGCGAGGGCGAGCCAGCGCACGCGCGCGAGGGGGCTGACCTGGGGCACGGACGCGCCGACGAGCGCGGCCGAGGCGAGCATCGCGGGGAGGTCCGTGCCGGTGGTCGTGGCGAGGAGCGCGGCCACGGACAGCGCCGAGACCGGCACGCACGCGCCGACGACCCGGCGCTGTCCCACGCGGTCGGCGAGCGCGCCCTGCACCGGTCCGCCGACGGCGGTGCCGAGCGCCGCGGCGGCCGACGCGAGCCCGCCGCTGCCGACGGAGCCGGTGGCCTCGGTGACGAGCAGCAGCGTCGCGATCGTCAGCATCGAGAAGGGGAGCCGGGCGAGGAACGCGACCGGCAGGAACCAGGGTCCCGCGAGGCGGGGCAGCCGGGCGTAGGAGCCGCCGCGCGGCGTCGCGACAGGTGCGGGCGAGGGGCGGCCGGGGGAGGGGTGGGCAGGGGAGGGAGAGGTGGTGCGGGTCATCGTGCGTCCAGGGTTCGGCGATCCGCGCGCCGACCCACCCGTTCTCCGGCGCGCTCACGTTCCCTGGACCTCCAGCGTAGCGCGCGGCGCTCTACCCCGGCGTGGCGGTGGCGAGGCCCGACGGTCCGGTCGCGCGCGCGTCCGCGTGCTCGGTGGTGCGCGGCGCCGCGCGGAGCGGGGCGAGGGCCTGGTGGAGCGCGTCGACGAGCGGCCCGGCGACGTCCGCGAGCGTCACGTCCCGACCGAGCTCGGCGGTGAGCGACGTCACGTCCGCGTCGGTGATGCCGCACGGCACGATCCGGTCGAAGACGGCGAGGTCGGGGTCGCAGTTGAGCGCGAGCCCGTGCATGGTCACGCCGCGCGCGACGCGCACGCCGATCGCGCAGACCTTGCGCTCGCGCCGTCCGGCGTCGGCGGCGACCCACACGCCGCTGCGGCCCTCGACGCGCATCGTCGCCAGGCCGAGGCCGGCGCACGTGGTCATGACGGCCTCCTCGAGCGCGCGGACGTACGCGACGACGTCGACCGGTTCCGCGAGCCGCACGACCGGGTAGACGACCTGCTGACCGGGGCCGTGCCAGGTGATCCTCCCGCCGCGGTCGACGTCGACCACGGGGGTGCCGTCGTCGGGCCGGTCGGCACGGTTGGTGCGGCGCCCCGCCGTGTACACGTCGGGGTGCTCGACGAGGATCAGGGTGTCCCCGCGCGCACCGGAGACGACGTCGTCGTGCACGGCCCGCTGGAGGTCCCAGGCCTCGTGGTAGTCCGTCCGGCCCGGCAGGGTGAGCACGTCCATCGGGCCAGGCTAGCCCTCGTCGTCGGGAGTGCGGGGCCAGTGCTCGAGCATGGAGAGCAGGAGCCCGCGCAGCGCCTCGACCTGGTCCTCGTCGAGCCCGCGCGTGACGAGCTCCTCCGCGGGCCGACGGCGCGCGGCCGCCAGCCCGGCCAGGCGCCCCGTGTCCGTGATCGCCACGGCGCGGCGGCGGCGGTCGTCCGGGTCGCCGGTGCGCGAGACGTAGCCCGACCGCTCGAGCCGCGCGACGATGCGGCTCATCGTCTGCTCGGTGACGCCGGACTCGGCCGCGAGGGCGCGCTGCGAGCGAGGGCCCGCGAGCAGGTGCATGAGGACGGGGAAGCCCGCGTGGTTGAGGTCCCAGTGCGCGAGGTGGGCGTTCCACTCGCGCTCGATGCGGCGTGCGACGGCGAAGAGGATGCGCCCGGTGGGCCACTCGTCGGGGTTGCGGGAGGCGGGGTCGGCGAACCCGGTCCCGGGGTCGACGGCTGCGGGGTCGACGAGGGCCGGGCCGGTGTCCGACCCGGTCGCGTGCGGCGCCGTCTGTCCGTGCACGTGCATTCCTCCCTCCGACATGGCACCATTCCTCAGCATGCTGAGCAACAGGGCGGGCGGGATACTCCGCGGGCTGATCATTGTCGCAGTCATCGGTGTGTGGATGGCGATCGGCGCGCTCGGAGGGCAGGCGCAGGGCCTCCTCAGCACCGTGCAGACCAACGACGCCGCCGCGTTCCTGCCCGAGAGCGCCGAGTCGACCCGGGCCGCCGACCTCGGCAGCGAGTTCGTCGACACCGAGGCGCTGCCGGCCCTCGTCGTCGCCACGACCGGCGACGACAGCGCGCTCGACCCCGACGACCTCGCGGCGCTCGAGGCCTACGTCGCCGCCGTGCCCGACGCGCCCCTCGACGGGACGACGGGCGACGAGCCCGCGACCGTCGGGGACGTCCTGGTCGCGGACCCCGTCCTCGTGCCCGCGGAGGACGGCGAGGCCGCGCTCGTCGTCGTCTCGCTCGACGCGGCCGTCGCCGCGGACAACGTCGGTGCGGACGAGGACAGCGTGAGCGAGCTCGCCGTCGCGGCGCTGCGCGACCTCGCCGCCGTCGACGCCGCCGACGGCGGGCTCGCCGGGACCGGCCTCGACGTGTACGTCACCGGGCCCGCCGGCTTCGTCGCCGACCTCGTCACGGCGTTCGGCGGCATCGACACGGTGCTGCTCCTCGTCGCGCTCGGCGCCGTGCTCGTCATCCTCGCGGTCGTCTACCGCTCGCCCGTCCTGCCGTTCCTCGTCATCCTCACCGCGGTGCTCGCCCTCACCCTCGCGGGCCTCGTCGTGTACCACCTCGCGGCGAACGACGTCCTCACCCTCAACGGCCAGTCCCAGGGCATCCTGTCGATCCTCGTCGTCGGGGCCGCGGTCGACTACTCGCTGCTCGTCGTCGCGCGCTACCGCGAGGAGCTGCGCCTCGTGCGCTCGACCACCACGGCCCTGCGCCGCGCGGTCCGCGC
This sequence comes from Cellulosimicrobium marinum, assembly GCF_020551945.1. GTDB lineage: Bacteria > Actinomycetota > Actinomycetes > Actinomycetales > Cellulomonadaceae > Cellulosimicrobium > Cellulosimicrobium marinum. The sequence continues at coordinate 620,884 of NZ_JAJBZH010000001.1, forward strand.
GTCGATCGAGCCGATCGCGGCGAGCGCGGGCACGGTGATCGCCGGCCTGCTCTGCCTCCTGCTGTCCGACCTCGCCTCCAACCGCAGCCTGGGACCCGTCGCCGCGATCGGCATCGCCGCGGCGTTCGTCGCCGCCCTGACGCTCCTGCCCGCTCTTCTGCTCGTCGCGGGCCAGCGGTCGCGCGCGCTGTTCTGGCCCCGCATGCCGCGCTACGCGGGGGACCATGCCGCCCTGGAAGCGGTGCCGGACACCGCGCCCGCCGAAGCCCCGCAGCCCGCCGGCGCCAGGCAGCCCGACGACGCGGTGTCGGTCGAGGGGCACGGCGTGTGGTCGCGCGTCGCGAGCTTCGTCGGCCGCCACGACCGTCGCGTGTGGATCGTCACCGCCGTCGTGCTCGCCGCGTGCGCCGCGTTCGTGCCCACCCTCGACGCCGAGGGCACCGGCGACTCCGAGGTGTTCCTCACGCAGGTCGACTCGGTCGACGGGGAGGAGGTCCTCACCGAGCACTTCGAGGGCGTCTCCGCCCAGCCCGCGATCGTCGTCGCACCCGAGGGCGACCTCCAGGCCGTCCTCGACGCGGCCGAGGCCACCGACGGCGTGGCCGCCGCCACCCCCGTCACCGACCAGCCCGCCCCCGCACCCGGCGCGCCCGCGCAGGGCGACCCGCTCGTCGTCGACGGGCAGGTGCGCGTCGACGTCACGACCGAGGCCCCCTCGGACAGCCAGGAGGCCGTGGAGACCGTCTCCGCCCTGCGCGACGCCGTCCACGACGCCTCGCCGGACGCGGTCGTCGGCGGGGCCGCCGCCGAGCGCCTCGACACGCAGCTCGCCGGACAGCGCGACCTGCGCGTCATCGTGCCGGTCGTGCTCGCCGTGATCCTGCTCATCCTGATCGTGCTGCTGCGCTCGGTGCTCGCGCCCGTGCTGCTCATGGCGGCGAACGTGCTGTCGTTCGGCGCCGCGCTCGGCGTCGCCGCGCTCGTGTTCGACCACGTGCTCGACTTCCCCGGCGCCGACCCCGCCGTGCCGCTCTACGCGTTCTGTTTCCTCGTCGCGCTCGGCGTCGACTACTCGATCTTCCTCATGACGCGCGTGCGGGAGGAGAGCCTCGTCGTCGGGACGCGCCGCGGCGTCCTGCGGGCGCTCGCGGTCACCGGGTCGGTCATCACGTCCGCCGGCGTGGTGCTCGCGGCGACCTTCGCGGCGCTCGGGATCATCCCGCTGCTGTTCCTCGCGCAGATCGCGTTCATCGTGGCGTTCGGGGTGCTCGTCGACACGCTCGTCGTGCGCAGCCTGCTCGTCCCGGCGCTCGTGCACGACATCGGGCGGCGGTCCTGGTGGCCGAGCGCGCTCGCGCGCCAGGAGCGGCCCGACGCCGTGGCACGGCCCGACGACGTGGCGTCGCCGTCCCGCTGAGTCCCGTCGGGCGACGGCCGGGTCCCGCTGGGTGCTTGCCGGCTCCCACCGGGTCCTCGGCCGGTGCGGCTCAGCCCGCCGGGACCGGTTCCGCCGGGCAGTCCGCGAGGACGTGCGCCATGGCCTCCGACTCCGACGGCGTGACCGCGAGCCCGTACTCGGACTTCACCGCGATCTGCCGCGCGACGTACGGGCAGCGGAACGCGTGGTTGGGCGGCAGCCAGGCCGACGCGTCGCGTGCGCCCTTGGCCTGGTTGGCCGGACCGTCCGCCGCGAGGAGGTTGAGCGGGTCGTTCGCGAAGCGCGTGCGCGTCTCGTCGTCCCAGCCCTGCGCACCCTTGCGCCAGGCGTCGAGGAGCGCGACCACGTGGTCGATCTGGACGGCGGAGCTCGTCGCGTTCCCGCGGCGGAAGTCGATGCTCTCGCCCGTGTAGGGGTCGACGAACGTGCCCGTGCGCACCTGGCAGGGCTCGTCGCGCGTCGAGAAGGTGAGGTCCGCGAGGTCGCGCGCGAGGATGTCGTTGCGCGTGTCGCAGCCGTTGCCGTCCACGTCCACCCACGCGCTGCCGAACTCGGAGCGCTCGTACCCCGTGTCCGCCGCCGGTCCCTTGACCTCCAGCGTCGCGAGCGCGGCCAGCGCCGTGCCCGCCACGGGGGCGGGCTCGGGGGCGTCGACCGCCGCCGACTCGTCGTCGAGGACGTTCGCCAGGACGATCAGCAGGGCGAGCGCGACGAGGGCATAGCGCAGCGCGGTACGTCGGGTGACCCGACGGATCGAGGTGCTCAACGGACGACCTTCCCGAGACAGGGGCAGCGGTGCGCAATACACCAATCCGGACCAACGCGCACATTCTGCCAGGTCGGAGGGGGTGCTCCGGCCACCGTCCGCGCGCTCGGTCCCGTCGCGACCCGGGCCGTCTAGATTGGTGCGCATGGTCAACGCAGCACGTCCGCTGAGGGTCGGGATCGTCGGGTACGGAGGGGCGGGCCGCGGGATCCACGCGCGACTCGTGCGCGAGGCGGGGCACGAGGTCACCGCCGTCGTGGTGCGATCGCCCGAGCGCCGCGCCGCGGCCGCCGAGGACTGGCCCGGGGTGCACCTGCACGACGACGTGGCCGGTCTCGTCGCCGACCGCGCCGCGTACGACGTCGTCGTCGTCGCCAGCCCGACGCCCCTGCACGCGGAGCACGCCGCCGCGGTCGCCGAGGCGGGACTGCCCGTCGTCCTCGACAAGCCGATCGCCCTCGACGCCGCCTCCGCGCGCGCCGTCGTCTCCGCAGCGCAGGCCGCGGGCGCACCCCTCACCGTGTTCCAGAACCGCCGGTGGGACCCCGAGCAGCTCACGCTGCGGGCCCTCCTCGCCACGGGGGAGCTGGGTACCGTGCACACGTTCGAGCGCCGCTGGGAGCGCTGGCGGCCCGTGCCCCGCGACCGCTGGAAGGAGAACGACCCCGTCGGCGGCGGGCTGCTCCTCGACCTCGGCCCGCACCTCGTCGACTCCGCGACACAGCTGTTCGGCCCGGTGACCTCCGTCCTCGCCGAGCTGCGCGCGCACACCACGCCGACCGAGGACGACGTGTTCCTCGTGCTGCACCACGCACCCGACGACGCCGGGGCGAGCGTCGTCAGCCGCCTGTGGGCCGGGTCGGTGGTCGGTGCGCCCGGGCCGCGGACGCGGGTGCTCGGCACGGCGGGCGCGTACGTCGTGACGACGTTCGAGGAGGACGCCTCGCCGTTCGAGCGGTTCGACGACGACGCGCCCGCGGGCACAGAGGGCTGGGTCACGCGCGGCCGGGAGCGGACGCCCGTACCGCGTGCGCCCGGCGGTCACGCGGACTTCTACCGCGCCGTCGCGGCGTGGGCGCACGACGGCGCGCCCGCCCCCGTGGACCCGGCCGACGCCGTCCGGACGGCCGAGGTGCTCGACGCCGCCCGGCGCAGCGCCCGGTCGGGGTCGCGCGTCGAGGTCTGACCGCCCGTCACGGTCCGGCCTGTGGATAACTCCACGGCAGTGCCCCCACCGCGGTGAGATGGGGACATGCCCGTCCCGCCCGCGCCGTGGCCGCGCCGCGACCCCCGACCGTCGGACCCGACGCCGTCCGAACCCGCCGTCCCCGCTCCCGTCGCCGCCGCGCTGGCGGCAGCGGGCTGGAGCGTCCGCGACCGGCCCGGAGCGCCGTCCGGCGTCGTCGCCGCGGGGTCGGACGGCACGCTGTGCACGATCCACCTTCTCGACGTCCCGGAGGGGCCGACGGCCCGCGCCGCGCTCGTCGAGCACCTGCACGGCCTCCCGACCGACGAGCAGCACCTCGCCGCCGTGCGACAGGTCCTCGACGCGGGCACGGGGACCCTCGCGGTCCTCGTCGAGCACGCCGACGGGCTCGGCCTCGACGAGCTCGTGGCTGCGCGCGAGCCCCTCGACCCGGGGGAGGCCGTCACGCTCGTCGTCCCCGTGGCACAGGCGCTCGCGGCGCTGCACCGGACCGGTCGCGTGCACGGGTCGCTCGACGCGCGGGCGGTGACCGTCGCCCCCGACGGCCGCGCCGTCGTCCGACCGCCGCTCACCCCGCCCGGCGGCACCCCGGCCGACGACGTGCGCGACCTGGCCCGGCTCGTGCTCGACGTCGTGCCGCCACCCGCCTCGTCGCACCCCGCCGCACCGTCGCACTCCCTCGACCCCGCTCGCGCCGCGGCCCTCGCCGCGCTCCACGCCGAGCTCGTCGCCGCGCTGCGCGACGACCCGGCCGCCCGTCCCGCGGCGGGGACGTTCGCCGCACGCTGCTACGACGCGGTGCCCCCGTCGCCGCTCGTCATGCCGGACCCGGCGCGTCTCGTCGCGACGGCGCTCGGCAGCCGCCGCGTGCTGGCGGCGCCCGCGGCGGTGAGCGGCCGAGGCACGGGGGAGGGCGGGACACCACCCGGTCGCCGGGCCGCCCGGGAGGCGAGGGCGGGCCGCTCGGGGTCGCCGACCCCAGGACCGACGCCCGTACCGAGGCGCCCCCGTCGTGCAGGCCGGGCGCGAACCGGCGGAGTGGGCGCCCGTGGCGGCACCGGGCCGACCTCCGCGTTCGCCACGGCGGGCGGTGGGCGGCTGCGCGTCGCGCTCCTCACCCTCGGCGCGGCCGTCGCGGTCGGGGCGTTCGTCCTCGTCGGTGTCCAGGTGGTCGGCCAGGCGTCCGACCCGCGCCCGGACCCGCAGGCGGCGCCCGCGGCCGGCTCGCCCGCCGAGACCTCGACAGAGCCGACGACCGAGCCGGCGACGGACCCGACGACGACGGACCCGACGACGGCGGACCCGACGACGGATAGGAGCGACCCCGCCACCGCGGCGCGCGAGCTCACCGCCCGACGCGTCGCGCTGCTGTCCGAGAGGTCCGGCGAGCTGGCCGGGGTCGTCGTGCCCGGTTCGGCGGCCGAGCACGCCGAGCGTGCGGTCCTCGCCGAGCTCGACGGGGTCGACGTGATCGACGCGCGCGCCGAGGTCTTCGCCGTGCGACCCGGGTCCGGGGTGCAGGGCGAGGAGGTCGCGCCGGAGGTCGAGGTCGAGGTGGACTACGCGGTCGGCGCGCACCGCCAGCGCGTGGACGGGACGGACGTGCACGTCCCCGCGTCGCCGCGCACGACGGTGGTGCTCGTGCTGCGCTGGACGGATCACGGGTGGCGCGTGGGCGAGGTGCGCTGACCGCGCGAGGCGCCCTGAGGGGTGGACGTCAGCGCGCGACGACGCTCCGTGCGGCGCCGTCGAGCTCGGGGTCCTCGTAACGGAACCCGCTCGCCTCGAGGACCGTGGGCAGGGCCCGCTGCGACCCGAGGATGTCCGTCGCGAGCTCGCCCAGGACGACCTTGAGCGCGACGGCCGGCACGGCGACGACGGCCGGGCGGTGCAGTGCGCGCGCGAGCGCGGCGGTGACCTGGGCGTTCGTCGCGGGCAGCGGCGCGCAGAGGTTCACCGGGCCGTGGACGGGAGCGGTGAGGAGGTGGCGCAGGGCGGCGACCTCGTCGCGCAGCGTGATCCAGCTCCAGTACTGGGTGCCCGGCCCGAGGCGACCACCGACCCCGAGGCGCAGGAGGGGCAGCAGTCGGCCGAGCGCGCCGCCCCCCGGGGCGAGCACGATCCCGGTGCGCGCGTGCACCACGCGGACCCCGGCGTCCTGCGCCGGGGCGGTGGCGGCCTCCCACTCGCGCACGAGGCGCGCGAGGAACCCGTCGCCGGGAGCCGAGGTCTCGGTGAGCACCTGGGCGCCGCGGTCGCCGTAGTAGCCGATCGCGGACCCCTGCACCCACACGGGCGGCGGCGCGTCGAGACCGGCGAGCGTGCGCGCGAGGAGACCGGTGGTGCGGGTGCGCGACGTGAGGAGGGTGCGCTTGTACGCGGCGGTCCAGCGGCGGTCCCCGATCCCCGCGCCCGCGAGGTTGACGACCGCGTCCGCGCCGTCGAGCGCCGCAGGGTCGAGGATCCCGGCGTCGGGGTCCCACTCGTGCTCGTCCGCCGTCTGTGGGGCGCGGCGCACGAGCCGGCGCACGTGGTGACCGTCCTCACGCAGCCGTTCGAGCAGCTCGCTGCCGATCAGGCCGTGCGAGCCGGCCACCACGATGTCCATGCCCCCACGGTACGGGGCATGACGCCACTTCACCGGACGGGCCGGGCACGCCGAGGGCCCCGGCGCTCGTGCTGCCGGGGCCCTCGGGGGGTCGTGCCGTGCGGGTGCGCCGCGCGGCGGTGTCAGCGGATCGTCAGAGGCCGACCTCGGCCTCGAACGCGCCTTCCTCGATGCGGTTCTTGATCGCCGTGAGGAAACGGGCCGCGTCGGCGCCGTCGACCAGACGGTGGTCGTAGGACAGGAAGATGAAGCACGTCGAGCGGATGCCGATCGTGTCGTTCCCGTCCGCGTCGGTGACGACGGCGGCGCGCTTGGTGATGGTGCCCGTGCCGAGGATCGCGACCTGGCCCACGGGGACGATCGGCGTGTCGAAGACCGCGCCGCCCGACCCGGTGTTCGTGATGGTGAACGTCGCACCCGCGAGCTCGTCCGGACCCACCTTGTTCGCCCGCGTGCGGGCGCCGAGGTCGGCGATCTTCCGGGCGACGCCCGCGAGGTTGAGGTCGCCCGCGTCCTTGATCACCGGGACGACGAGGCCGCGCTCGGTGTCCACCGCGATGCCGACGTTCTCCTGGCCGTGGTAGGTGATCTCGTCCTCGGCGAACGTCGCGTTGATCTTCGGGTACGCCTTGAGCGCCTCGACCGCCGCGAGCGTGAAGAACGGCAGGAACGTGAGGTTCGCACCCTCGCGCGCCTTGAAGTCCGCCTTCGCGCGGTTGCGCAGGGCGGCGACGCGCGTGACGTCGACCTCGACCGCCGTCGTGAGCTGGGCCTGCGTGCTCAGCGCCTCGACCATGCGGCTTGCGACGAGCTTGCGCAGGCGGCTCGTCTTCTCCGTGGTGCCGCGCAGCGGCGAGATCGCGGGGACCGACGGCTTCTTCGGGGCGGACTCCGCGGCGGGTGCCGCCGGGGCGGCGGCGCTCGTCGAGGCGGCCTCGGCCTGGCGGGCGGCCTCCAGCACGTCCTCCTTGCGGATGCGGCCCCCGACGCCCGTGCCGGTCACCGACGCGAGGTCGACGCCCTTGTCGGCGGCGAGCTTGCGCACGAGCGGCGTGAGGTAGGTCCCGCCCGCCTTCGCGGCCGGGGCGGGGGTGGCGCCCGGGGCCGACGGCGCGGCCTGCTTCTGCTCGGCCTGCTTCGGCTCGGGCGCGCTGGTGGTGGACGGGGCCTCCTGCGCGGCCTGCGCCGGGACGTCGGCCTCGCTCGCGGGGGTCTCGGCCTTGGCCGGGGCCGCGGGCTCGGCCTGCTTCGGCTGCTCGGGCTCGGACTGCTCCGGCTGCTCCGGCTGCTCCGGGGCGGGTGCCTGCTCGGCCGGGGCCGCGCCGGAGCCGACGATCGCGAGGACCGCGCCGACCTCGACGGTCTCGTCCTCCTCGACGAGGATCTGCTGCACGGTGCCCGCCACGGGGGACGGCACCTCGGTGTCGACCTTGTCGGTCGACACCTCGAGCAGGGGCTCGTCGACCTCGACCGTGTCGCCGACGGACTTCAGCCAGCGGGTGACGGTGCCCTCGGTGACGGACTCGCCGAGCGCGGGGAGCTTGATCTCCTCGCCCCCGCCCCCGCCGCCGCTCGCGGGCGCGGCGTCGGCGGCCGGCGCCTGCTGCTGCTCCTGCTCCTGCTGGGGCTGCTCCTCGGCGGCGGGCTCCTCGGCGGGGGCCTCCTGCTCCGCCGGCGCCTCGTCCTGCGCGGGCGCGGCGTCGCCGCCGCCCTCGCCGGAGCCGATGACGGCCAGGTTCGCGCCGACCTCGACGGTCTCGTCCTCCTCGACGAGGATCTTCTCGAGGACGCCCGCGACGGGCGACGGGATCTCGGTGTCGACCTTGTCGGTCGACACCTCGAGCAGGGGCTCGTCGACCTCGACGGTGTCGCCGACGGACTTCAGCCAGCGGGTGACGGTGCCTTCGGTGACGGACTCGCCGAGGGCCGGCATCTGCACGTTCTCAGACATGACCTGCCTGGTCTCCTTCGATCGTTGGGGTCAGTTGTGGGCGTGCAGAGGCTTGCCGGCCAGGGCCAGGTGCGCCTCTCCGAGTGCCTCGTTCTGGGTGGGGTGGGCGTGGACGAGGGCGGCGACGTCTTCCGGGTACGCCTCCCAGCCCACGATGAGCTGGCCCTCGCCGACGAGCTCGCCGACGCGCGCACCGATCATGTGCACGCCGACGACGGGACCGTCCGTGCGGCGCACGAGCTTGACGAACCCGCTCGTGCCGAGGATCTTGCTCTTGCCGTTGCCCGCGAGGTTGTACTCGAGGGACTCCACGGCGTCGGCGCCGAACGTCTCGCGGGCCGCGGCCTCGGTGAGCCCGACGGACGCGACCTCCGGCTCGCAGTACGTGACGCGGGGGATCGACGACTCGACGATCGGCGTCGGGTCGAGGCCCGCGATCTGCTCCGCGAGGATGATGCCCTGGGCGAAGCCGCGGTGCGCGAGCTGCAGGCCGGGGACGATGTCGCCGGCGGCCCAGACGTTGCCGACGCCGGTGTGCAGGCGCTCGTCGACGACCACGAAGCCGCGGTCGAGGCGGACGCCCTGCTCCTCGAACCCGAGTCCCGCCGTGCGGGGGCCGCGGCCGACCGCGACGAGCAGCAGGTCGGCGTCGAAGGTCTTCCCGGACTCGAGCGTCACGGTGACGCCGGAGTCGGTCTCCTTGACGCCCGCGAAACGGTCCCCGAGGGAGAACGCGATGCCGCGCTTGCGGAACGCGCGCTCGAGCGCCTTTGACAGCGCCGCGTCCTCGTTCGGCACGAGGTGGGGGAGGGCCTCGACGATCTGGACGTCGGCGCCGAACGAGCGCCACACGCTCGCGAACTCGACCCCGATGACGCCGCCGCCGAGCACCACGACGGACGACGGCACGCGGTCGAGCCGCAGCGCCTGGTCCGACGTGATGACGCGCCCGCCGATCTCGAGGCCGGGGAGGGTGCGGGAGGACGAGCCGGTGGCGAGCACGACGTGGCGGCCGGTCCAGCGCGTCCCGTCGACCTCGACGGTGTCCGGCGCCACGAGGCGGCCGTGGCCCTCGACGTACGTGATGCCGCGCGACGCGACGAGGCCTTGCAGGCCCTTGTACAGGCCGGCGACCACGCCGTCCTTGTACCGGTTCACGGCCGGCATGTCGACGCCGTCGAACGTGCTGCGGACCCCGAAGCGCTCGCCCTCGCGGGCGCCGTCGGCCAGCTCCGCCGCGTGCAGCAGGGCCTTGGTGGGGATGCACCCGTCGTGCAGGCACGTGCCGCCGAGCTTGCCGGACTCGATCAGGGCGACCGAGAGGCCGAACTGGGCGGACCGCAGCGCGGTCGCGTAGCCGGCGCTGCCTCCGCCCAGGACGACGACGTCGAATGGTGTGCCGGGATCGGCCACGGACGACTCCTTCGCGAGGGGAGAGCGGTGCGGACGCCCACCGCGCGCCGCCGGCCGGGACGGGGCGCCGGACCGCGACGGGTGGACGTTCTCCTGTGACATCTTGGCACCTCGCGCACCCCCTCCCCAATCGAAACGGGCGTCGACCCCTGTGACGATGGAGACAGGCGCGCGGTGGGCGTGGCTGGCAGCCGTACCCGGGACGGCCTCAGCGGCGGGTTGTACCCTGCCGATGTGTCCCGCCTCTCACGACTGTTCTCCCGCCGCGGCCCGTCCGCCGCGGGCGGCTCCGGCGCGACGACCTCGGACGGCCGCCGCGTGACGCTCGAGCACCTGCAGGAGTTCGTCCGCACGCGCGTCGGCGTCGAGGCGTACGTGGAGCCGCCCACGCAGGACACCGGCTCCACCCTGCTGCTCATCGCGACGACGGGGGAGTGGACGCGCCGCCGCGTCCCCGACGAGCGCACGGCGTTCGACGTCGCGGGCTCGCTCGGCGTGCCCGTGTACAACGTGCGGTTCACGGGCTACCCGCAGCGCATGCGGGACTGGAACTCCGCGCAGCGGCGCCGCTGAGCGACGCCGCCGCGCGGACGGGGACCGGGGCGTCAGCGCCCGGCGCGGCCCTCCAGCAGGCTCACGAGGGTGCGGACGGCGACGCCCGTGCCGCCCACGGGCGTGTACCCGTGCGCGGCGCCGTCGTTGAACGCCGGGCCCGCGATGTCGAGGTGCGCCCACGGCGTCGAGCCGACGAACTCCTGGAGGAACAGGCCCGCGACGAGCATGCCGCCGAACCGGTCGCCGATGTTCGCGAGGTCCGCGACCTTCGACTTCAGGGACGCGCCCAGCTCCTCGGGCAGGGGCATGGGCCAGAACTGCTCGCCCGCGCCCTCCGCCGCCGCCACGACCTCCGCGCGCACGTCGTCCGAGCCCATGACGGCCGAGACCCGGTTGCCGAGCGCGACCATCTGCGCGCCGGTGAGGGTCGCGACGTCGAGCACGGCGTCGGGCTTCTCCTCGACCGCGGCGACGAGGCCGTCCGCCATGACGAGGCGACCCTCGGCGTCGGTGTTGAGCACCTCGACCGTGGTGCCGCCACGGATCGTGATGACGTCCGAGGGTCGCTGCGCCGTCCCCGACGGCATGTTCTCGGCGAGGCAGAGCCAGCCCGTCACGGCGACGGGCAGCCCGAGCCGCGCGGCCGCCACGACGGCGCCGAGCACGGCCGCCGCCCCCGCCATGTCGGACTTCATGGCCTCCATGCCCTTGGCGGGCTTGATGGAGATGCCGCCCGAGTCGAACGTGATGCCCTTGCCGACGAGCGCCACCTTCCCGGCCGGGCGCGACGGCGCGTAGGCGACCTTGACGAGGCGCGGCCCCCGGGCGGAACCCTGGCCCACCCCGACGAGACCGCCGTACCCGCCCGCGACGAGCGCCTTGTCGTCCAGCACGGTGACCTTGAGGCCCTTCGCGCCGGACTCCTTGACGGCCTGCTTCGCGAGGTCCGCGAACGCCGCCGGGTAGAGGTCGTTCGGCGCGGCGTTCACCAGGTCGCGCGCGGAGTTCACGGCGTCCGCGACGACCCGGGCGCGCTCGACCGCCGCCTTCGTCGCCGCGCTGCGCGCGCCGGGGGCGAGCACCTCGATCGTCGCGGGCGGCTGGGCAGCCCGCGACGTCGCGGCGTCGCCCGAGCGGTAGCGCACGAACGCGTACGCGCCGAGCAGGGCGCCCTCCGCCACCGCACCGACCTCCGCGTCGTCGGCCACGGGCAGCGCGACCGCGACGGACGACGTCCCGGCGAGGGCGCGGACCGCGGCACCCGCGGCACGCCGCAGCGCCTCGGCGCTGAAGGTCCCGTCCCCGCGGCGGGCGCCCAGCCCGACGAGCACGAGGACGCCGGCGGCGACGTCGGGGCCTGCGGGGAGCTTGCGGACCTCGTCGGCGGCGCCCGAGATGCCGAGCGACGGCGCGAGGTCCTCGAGGCCGGCGACGACCGCGCGGGGCAGGTCGCCCCCGACGATCGCGACGCCGTCCGACGTCGTGTGGGTGCCGACGACGAGTGCGTCGACCTTGGCACCGGCGGGATTCTTGCTGGAGACGGTCAGTTCAGCCACACCGGCGATGCTAACCCGGGAGACCGACGGCGGCCGGGCCGATTCCCGGCGGACCCGCGGGCGCCGGTACGCTCGGCGGCGTGGTCCTTCCCCTCGTGCTCGTCGTCGTCGCGGCGTGCGTGGCGCTCGCGGGCTGGGCGACGGTGTTCGTCGTGCGCGACCGCGCGGTGGTCCTGCGCCAGCTCTGGGGCGGTGCCGTCGTCGAGGGGCTGATGCTCCTGCAGTGTCTCGTCCTCGCGGTCCTCGGCGTGACCGGGACGGCACCGACCGATCCCGTGCTGCTGTGGGGCTACCTCGTGACCGCCCTGTTCGTGCTCCCCGTGGCCGCGCTGTGGGCGTTCGCGGAGCGGACCCGCTGGAGCTCGGTGGTGCTCGCCGTCGCGGCGCTGACCGTCGCGTTCCTGCAGTGGCGCGTCTGGCAGATCTGGAACTCGTGAGCCCGGAGGGCAGGATGAGCGCACCCGCGCGCGCACCGCGCGCGACCGGCACCGGCTTCGGCCGGGTGCTGGTCGTCGTCTACGGCGTCTTCGCCGTCGCCGCGACGGCGCGCGCCGGCGTGCAGCTCCTGCGCGACTGGCACGAGGCGCCCCTCGCGTACGGGCTGTCGGCGTTCGCCGCCGTCGTCTACGTCGTCGCGACGGTCGCCCTCGCGCGCGGCGGCCCGGTCGCGCGCCGCGTCGCGTGGTCCGCGGTGGGCGTCGAGCTCGTCGGTGTCCTCGCCGTCGGGACCCTCTCGCTCGTGGACCCCGCCGCCTTCCCGGAGGCGACCGTGTGGTCCGGCTTCGGCCAGGGCTACGGGTACGTCCCCCTCGTCCTGCCGTTCGTCGGTCTCTGGTGGCTGTGGCGCACGCGCACGCCGGACCCCGACCGCCCCACCGACCCCGACACCCCGGAGGACGCCGCATGAGCCGCCGCCCGGTCCTGTACTCGCTGCTCTTCGACACGGTCTTCGCCCGGATGGACCCGGAGCGTGCCCACGAGGTCGCGTTCACGATGATCGCGGCGGCCGGGCGCGTCCCGGTGCTGCGCGACGTCGTGCAGGGCGCCGTCGCCCCGTACCTCGGGCGGGGGGCCGGGGGCCGGGGGAGCGTCGAGGTGCTCGGGCGGGTCTTCCCGGCGCCGTTCGGCCTCGCGGGCGGGTTCGACAAGAACGCGCGCGCGGTCCGCGGGCTGACGATGCTCGGCTTCGCGTTCGTCGAGGTCGGGACCGTGACCGCGCACGCCCAGCCCGGCAACGAGCGCCCGCGCCTGTGGCGCGAGCTGGACGTGCGCGGCGTGCGCAACCGCATGGGCTTCAACAACGAGGGTGCCGCGGCGGCCGCCGAGCGGCTGCGGGACCTGCGCGCGACGCCGGCCGGGCGGGCCGTCGTCGTCGGCGCGAACATCGGCAAGACGAAGGTGACGCCGGCGGACGAGGCCCCCGGCGACTACGCGACGAGCGCGGGACTCCTCGCGCCGTGGGCGGACTACCTCGTGGTCAACGTCTCCTCGCCCAACACGCCCGGCCTGCGCGACCTGCAGGAGGTCGAGTCGCTGCGCCCCATCCTCGTCGCCGTCCGCGACGCGGCAGACGCGGCCACGACCGCGGCGGGGGCGGACCGCGTGCCGCTGCTCGTGAAGATCGCGCCCGACCTCGCCGACGAGGACGTCGACGCGGTCGCCGACCTCGTCGACGAGCTCGACCTGGACGGCGTCGTCGCCGTGAACACGACGATCGGGCACGACCGCGGACCCGGCGGGCTGTCCGGACCGCCCGTGCGGGCCCGCGGGCTCGCCGTGGTCGCCCGGCTGCGCGAGCGCCTTGGCCCCCGCCGCGCGATCATCGGGGTGGGCGGCGTGACCACCGCGCACGACGCGCGCGACTACCTGCACGCGGGCGCCGACCTCGTCCAGGGGTACACCGGGTTCCTCTACCAGGGTCCGCTCTGGGCGGCGCGCATCAACCGGTCGCTCGTGCGGCACCCGGAGCCCGGGACGCGGGTCCGCGGCGCGGGCACGCACGCGGGGCAGGAGGGCGCATGATCCGGCCGCAGTGGGTGTGGCAGCTCGACGACGCCGAGGGGCGTCCCCGGACCTCCCCCGTCAGCCCGGTGTTCACCACGCAGTTCGACGCCGAGCAGTGGCTCGGGGAGACGTGGCGGTCGCTCGCGGCGGACGGGGTCGCCGTCGCGCGCCTGGTGCACGACGGCGTCCAGGTGACCCCTCCCGTGGAGCTGCGGGCACGCTGAGGGCCCGCCGCGCGGTCAGCGGCGCACGTGCTCCCAGGCGGACGCGAGCGCGGGCACGGCCCGCGCGAGCTCGTCCGCGGGTCGCGAGAACGTCATCCGGACACGGTCGGCGGAGCTGCCGTCCGGCGTGAAGGTCGGCCCGGCGTTCACGAGCACCCCGCGGCCCGCCGCCGTGGCGGCGAACGCCTGCGCGACGGGCGCCCCGAGGTCCGCCCACAGCGACAGGCCCCCGGCAGGCACCGGGACCGTCCACGACGGCAGGGCCTCGGCGAGCAGGGAGCAGAGCAGGTCGCGCTGTGCGCGGAGCATCGCACGCCGCTCGGCGAGCACGGCGTGCCGGTCCTCGAGGAGCTCGACGACGGCGAACTGCTCCAGCACCGCCGTCGCGATGTCCGCGGACTGACGGGTCCGGGCGAGCCGCGCCACGAGGTCGGGGTGGGCGCGCACCCAGCCCACGCGCAGCCCGCCCCAGAACGACTTCGACGCCGACCCGACGGTCACGACGTACGGCGACGTCCCGTCCCCGGCGAGGGGCGGGACGGCGCCGTCGTCCTCGCTTGGACCGAGGTCGAGCGCGAGGTCGGTCAGGGTCTCGTCGCCGACGACGGTGACGCGCTGACGTGCCGCGACGTCGCGCACCTCGGCGCGCTCGTGCGCCGTGAGGGTGTACCCGGTGGGGTTGTGGAAGTCGGGGACGAGGTAGACCAGGCGGGGGCCCGTCTCGCGCAGCGTGGACGCGAGGAGCGCGAGGTCGAGACCGGGCCGGGTGGGGTCGGAGCCGTCGCCCACGGGCAGCGGCACGAGGCGCGCCCCCGCGCGTCGGACGGCGTCCATCGCGTGGTAGTACGTCGGGGACTGGACGACGGCGCGGTCCCCGGGGCCGAGCAGCGTCGCGGCGATCGTCGTGATGGCGTGCTGGCCCCCCGTGGTCACGAGGATCTCGTCGGGCGTCGTGGGCGTCCCGCGGGCGGTGTAGCGCGCGGCGATCGCCTCACGCAGCACGGCGAGGCCGTACGGCTCGTACCCCCCGTCGCCGAGGTGCGCGGGCAGGCGCTCCAGCGCGCGGGTGTACGCCCCGTGCAGCCCGGACGGGGCGGCGGACGTGGCCTGCGAGAGGTCGGCGAGCGCGGGGACCGCGGCCGGGCGCGGACCGGGGACCGGCGGCGCGTCCCCGCCGGACGGGCGGCCCGTGGTGCGCGCACCCCCGCGCGGCAGCACGACGACCGTCCCGGAGCCGGTGCGCGACCGCGCGAAGCCGAGCTCGCGCAGCCGCCCGTACGCCGCCGCCGTCGTGGTGCGCGACACCCCGAGCGCCCCGGCCAGGTCGCGCTCGGACGGCAGGCGGGTGTGCGGGGCGAGCGTCCCGGCGAGGACGGCGGCGCGCAGCGCGTCGGCGAGCGCGACGTAGGCGGGCCCGCCCGCGTGCCAGCGCCCGAGCAGCCGCGTCGCCGCCGCGGGGGACAGGTGCCGGTGGACGTCGGGCAGCAGCATGCAGGCCACTCTGGCGTGATTGGCCATGGAAGTCCAGGCCAATGCCGATCGAGGATGGGGGCCATGTCCCCGACCCGGCGCACCGCCCAACTCTTCCTCGGCCTCCTCGCCTACGCGCTGTCCATGGCGCTCCTCCTGCACGCCGGCCAGGGCGGCATGCCCTGGGACGTGCTGCACCAGGGCGTCGTGCGCCGCACCGGACTGCCCTACGGCGTCGTCGTCGCGAGCCTCAGCGCCGTCGCCCTCGCCGCGTGGGTGCCGCTGCGCCAGCGGCCCGGCTGGGGCACGCTCGCGAACGTCGTCGTCATCGGCGTCACCATCGACCCCGCGCTCGCGCTCGTCGAGCACCTGGTCCCGACGCCGGCCCCGGCCGTCGCCGTGGCGATGGCGCTCGCGGGCGTGCTGCTCAACGGCCTCGCGACGTCGGCCTACCTCGGGGTCCGCCTCGGACCCGGCCCGCGCGACGGTCTCATGACGGGGCTCGTGGCCCGCACCGGCCGCCCGGTCCGGCTCGTGCGGACCGTCATCGAGGTCGTCGTCGTCTCGCTCGGCTGGGCGCTCGGCGGGACGCTCGGCTGGGCGACGGTCGTGTACGCGCTCGGGGTCGGGCCCGTCGTCCAGGCGACGGCGCGCTGGTTCGCACCGCGCCCGGTGCGCGTCGGGGGCGCGTCGACGACGGCCGGTGAGGCGCCGGGCCGGCGGATGGTGACACCCGCAGGATGAGCGGGTCCCGGTCACCCTCGGGGCGGCGCGGGGAAGTCCGCGCGCCGCCCCGAGGGCCGGCGTCAGGAGGGGCGCTTGCTCGGCGCACCCTCCGCGGTCTTGCCGGGGTCACGCTCGACGGCGCCGCCGAGGATCTCGTCGATGCGGGACATGAGCTGGGCGGGGATGGTCACGCCGGACGCCTTGACGTTCTCCGCGACCTGCTCGGGCCGCGACGCGCCGACGAGCGCGGCGGCGACGTTGTCGTTCTGGAGGACCCACGCGATCGCGAGCTGGGCCGTCGAGAGGTCGAGCTCGTCCGCGACCGGCTTGAGCTGCTGCACGCGGGAGAGCACGTCGTCGGTCATGAACCGCTGGATCATGCGCGCGCCGCCCTTGTCGTCCGTGGCGCGCGAGCCCGCGGGCAGCGGCTGCCCGGGGACGTACTTGCCGGACAGCACGCCCTGCGCCATGGGCGACCAGACGATCTGCGACACGCCGAGCTCCTGCGACGTCGGCACGACCTCGTCCTCGATGACGCGCCACAGCATCGAGTACTGCGGCTGGGACGAGATGAGCTGGAAGCCCAGGTCCCTCGCGAGGGCGTGGCCGGCGCGGATCTGGTCCGCGGTCCACTCGGAGACACCGATGTACAGCGCCTTGCCCTGGCGCACGATGTCGGCGAACGCCTGCATCGTCTCCTCGAGCGGCGTCTCGGTGTCGTACCGGTGCGCCTGGTACAGGTCGACGTAGTCGGTGCCGAGGCGTGTCAGCGAGGCGTTGATCGACTCCATGACGTGCTTGCGGGACAGGCCGGAGTCGTTGGGGCCGGCGGGGCCGGTCGGCCAGTACACCTTGGTGAAGATCTCGAGGGACTCGCGGCGCTGCCCCTTGAGGGCGTCGCCGAGGACCTGCTCGGCCTTCGTGTTCGCGTAGACGTCCGCGGTGTCGAAGGACGTGATGCCGGCGTCGAGGGCGGCGTGGACGCACGCCGTCGCGACGTCGTTCTCCACCTGGGAGCCGTGGGTGAGCCAGTTGCCGTAGGTGATCTCGGAGATCTTGAGACCACTGTTGCCGAGGTAGCGGTAATGGGGCATGACCCCAACCTAGCGCGCGCGACGGTTGCCCGAGGAACCGGACGGCGAGGCGTCCGGTGTCGCGAGGGTCACTCCGGGTAGACGCCGTGCTTCTTGTGCGTCGGCTTCGGCAGGCGCGCGCGGCGCAGCTGGAACGCGCGCATCACGGCGTACATCACGGTGCCCTTGGGGACCTCGCCGAACTTCGCGCGGATCCGCTTGCGCAGGCCGCGCCACATGAGCACGGCGTCGACGATCGTCAGCAGCACGATCGCGTAGAGCGTCATCACGGTCGCGAACGCCAGCCCGGCGTTGTTCGCCGTGAAGAGCGACAGCACGATGAACACCAGTGCCACCGGGAGGAAGAACTCCCCGAGGTTCCACCGGGCGTCCACGTGGTCGCGCACGTACCGCTTCACGGGGCCCTTGTCGCGCGGCGGCAGGTAGCGCTCGTCGCCGGTCTGCATCGCCCGGTACTGCCGGTCCCGCAGCTCGCGCTGCTTCTCCCGCGCCGCCTTCGCCGCCGCACGCCGGTCGCCCGGCACGAGCGGACGCTTGTTCGCCGCCTCCGACACCTTGCGCTTCGGGGTCGGGCGGCCCTTGCCGGCGGCCACGGGCTCGCCGGACCGGTCGATCTCCGTCGTGGCGTCGACGGGGTCGGGGGTGGGCGAGGTCGCGCCGGGCTTGCTGCGGGAGAACACGGGTCCAGGGTAGTCGAGCGCGCGAGCGGTCCCCACCACGCACCGTGGCGTAGCGTGCTCGTCGTGACGAACTCACCCGACATCTCCCCGCTCGCGACCACGCTCCGCGAGACCGTCGCCGCCCAGTTCCCGGCCCTGCGCGCCGACCTCGAGGACCTCGTCCGCATCCCCAGCGTCTCGAACACGGCGTTCGACGCCGCGCACGTCGCGGCGAGCGCGGACGCCGTGGCCGCGCTCCTGCGCGACGCCGGGCTCCCCGAGGTGCAGGTCCTGCGCGCGTCGGCCGACGGGCGCGAGGGAGCGCCCGCCGTCGTCGCGCGCCGGCCCGCGCCCGACGGCGCACCGACGGTCCTCCTCTACGCCCACCACGACGTGCAGCCCCCGGGCGACGCTGCGACCTGGGAGACCGACCCGTTCGTCCCGACCGAGCGCGACGGGCGCCTGTACGGGCGCGGCGCCGCGGACGACAAGGCCGGGATCGTCGCGCACCTCGGCGCGCTGCGCGCCCTCGCCGCGCTCGGGGACCTGCCGGTCGGCGTGACCGTGTTCGTCGAGGGCGAGGAGGAGATCGGCTCGCCCACGTTCCTCCCGTTCCTCACCGAGCACCGCGACCTGCTCGCCGCCGATGTCATCGTCGTCGCCGACTCGCAGAACTGGAAGGTCGGCGTCCCCGCGCTCACCACGTCGCTGCGCGGCCTGGTCGACTGCGAGGTCGAGGTGGCCGTGCTCGACCACGCCGTGCACTCGGGCATGTACGGCGGGCCGGTGCTCGACGCCGTCACGCTCCTCGCGCGCCTGATCGCCACGCTGCACGACGACGTGGGCGACGTCGCCGTCGACGGCCTCGTCGTGGGGGACGAGCCGAGCGTGGACTACGCCGAGGCGGACTTCCGCGCGGACTCCTCGCTCCTGGACGGCACGCGGCTCGCGGGGCAGGGCAGCATCGTCGGGCGGCTGTGGACCAAGCCGGCGATCGCGGTCATCGGTCTCGACGCGCCGAGCGTCGCGCACGCGTCGAACACGATCACGCCGCGCGCGACCGCGAAGATCTCCGTGCGCCTCGCGCCGGGCCAGGACCCCGCGGAGGCCATGGCGGCGCTGCGCGCGCACCTGGAGTCGCGCGCCCCGTTCGGGGCGCACGTCACGGTCCGCGACGGCGAGCAGGGCAAGCCGTTCCTCGCCCCCGGCGACTCCACGGCCATGCAGGCCGCCCGCTGGGCGTTCGCGACCTCGTGGGGCACCGACCCGGTGGACATCGGCGTCGGTGGGTCCATCCCGTTCATCGCCGACCTGCTCGACGTCTTCCCCGACGCGGCCATCCTCGTGACGGGCGTGGAGGACCCGGACTCGCGTGCGCACGGCGCGAACGAGTCCGTCCACCTCGGCGAGCTCGAGAAGGTCGTGCTCGCGGAGGCGTTGCTCCTCGCCCGCTTGGGCGCCGCCCTCTGACCCGCCTCCGCGTGAACCACGCGCGCACCGTCGGCGCTCCGCGTGTGTCCCGACGGTGAGCGTGACCGTCATCGGTCGAGCTCAGGGGAGCTGGGAGCGCAGCTCCGCCGCGTCGGCGAGCGTCGGACCGACGACGACGCGCGCCGCCGGGTCGAGCTTCGCCGACAGCACGTCGAGGTCGTCGAGCGCGGCGCGAGCGGCCGCGGGGTCGTCGGTGCGCAGCGCGAGCTCGGCGAGGTAGGCGATCGCGCGCACGCGGTCCTCGTCGCTCGCGTCCTCTCCGGAGCGGCGCAGCGCACCGGCGAGGATCCGGCGGGCCTGCACGGGGTCGCCGTGGGAGTCGGCCTGGACGACCGCGTCGTCGACCGCGCGCGCGACCTTGCCCGGAGGTCGCGCGGCGTAGACCTGTGCGGCCGAGTCGTCGCGCCCGGTCGCCGTCGCCTCGGCCGAGGTCCCGTCGACCGTCGTGCTGTCGACCGCGGTCCCGTCGACCGCCGCGGCGTCGACCGCGGACGGGCGACGCATGACCCGGACCCAGTTGCCCGCCGGGTCGACGACGCTGAACCCGCTCGCCCCGCCGGCGTTCGCGCGCCGTCGGGGGCGGGTGATCCGGGGGACACCGGTGAGCGGGAGGCGCCCGTAGCGCTCGCGCAGCCCGGCGGCGAACGTCGCGAACACGGCCGCGGTGTCGTCGACGAGCGCGATGCAGGTGCTGTACGAGTCCTCGGGCGCGACGCCGTCCATGCCGAAGTAGTGCAGGTCGAACCCGCCCCGCCGCAGGGAGACGTACGGGTTCGGACGCTGCTGGCGGTAGGTGACCTCGAGCCCGAGCGCGACCCAGAAGTCGCGCATCGCGTCGACGTCGGGGCAGGGCAGCGCGGGGATCATCGTCGCGTCGAAGGGGTCGGTTCCCATCCCCTCATCGAACCACCGGCGAACCGCCGGCGGTCCACCCGGGTGCCACCCGGGTGCCACCCGGGTTCCACCCGGGACCGGACACCCGGGCGTGACCTCAGACCGTGCGGTGCGCGACGTCGACGGCGCGCGCCCACGCCGCGACGTCGTGGGGGAGCTCGGGCGAGGTGACGTCACCGCCGAGGAGCCCGACGACGTCCGGCGCGGGGACGCGGTCGCCCGACCCGCGCGCGAGGAAGCGGCCTGCGACGAGGCCTCGGGCGCACAGGTCGCCCCGGCGCGCGAACACCTGCTCCAGGTAGACGACCCGCTCGTCCCAGCCGAGGACGCGGGTCGTGATCTCGAACCGGTCGCCGAGCTGCAGCGACCGCCGGTACTTCATCGTCGACGCGGCGACGACGGGGTACCAGCCCTTGTCCTTGAGAAGCCCGAAGCCGCCGACGTCGGCGATGAAGTTGCTGCGGGCGATGTCCATCATCTGCAGGTAGACGCCGTTGTTCACGTGCAGGTAGAAGTCGAGGTCCCCGGGGTGGACGCGCATCCGGGTGACGGACGGGTCGAGGACCCCGCGCCCGGGGACGGCCTTGCGGGGCATCGTGCTGGCGACGAGGAGCTGGATCTGTCGGGTCACCGTCGCAGACTACTGTCTCGCACCGGCGGTATCAGGTATCGCCCGTCGCGCGGGACGCGCCGCCGAGCGCGCGGCCCGTCCGACCTGGACGCCCGTCCCAGGAGCGTGTGCGAGGATGCGCGCCGTGACGACGACGAGCACCGCCCCTCGCCCCTCCGCCACCGCCGCCCGGCCCGACCTGGTCGTCCGCGCGTTCCGCGCCGTGGCGGTCGCCGAGGCGTTCTCCTGGGCCGGACTGCTCGTGGGGATGTACCTCAAGTGGGTCGCCGGGACCACCGAGCTCGGCGTCGAGATCTTCGGGCCGATCCACGGCGGGCTCGTGCTCGTCTACGTCGCGCTGGCCGTCCTCGTCGCCGTGCGCGTCCCCTGGTCGCTGTGGACGACGTTCCTCGCCCTCGCGGCGACCGTCCCGCCGTTCTGCACCGTGCTGTTCGACGTCTGGGCGCACCGCACGGGCCGCTACGGCGCGCACACGACGGCCGCCTCCTAGACGGGAGGGTCGGGGTCGTACTGGATCGCCCGGCGCACGGCGCGTGCGACGTCGTCGCTCTCCAGGCGGGCGACGAGGTGCAGGGCCATGTCGATCCCGGCCGACACGCCCGCCGACGTCACGACGTCGCCGTCGTCGACGAACCGCGCCTCGGTGTCGAGCACGACGCTCGGGTCGATCTCGGCCAGCTCGTCGTAGTGCGCCCAGTGCGTCGTCGCGGGTCGCCCGGCGAGCAGCCCGGCCGCGGCGAGGACGAGCGAGCCGGTGCAGACGCTCGCGACGACCGGTGTCCGCACCCGGACGGCGCGCAACCACTCCAGGTGGGCGCGGTCGGCGACGAGCCGCCGCGTGCCCCGGCCGCCGGGGTGGACGAGCAGGTGGAGCGGGCCGACGTCGTCCGCCGACCGGTCCGGGAGCAGCCGCAGCCCTTTCGCGAGGCGCACGCCCGCGCCGTCGGGCGAGAAGGTCGACACGTGCGGCTTGTGGGCCGAGTGCTCGGCCCACGCCGAGAACACCTCGAACGGTCCGGCGACGTCGAGCTCCTCCGCCTCGTCGAAGACGAGGACGCCGACGTTCATGCCGTTGCCGGTCCCCATGCGGTGCCTCCCGCTGCGCCCCTACAGCCCGGGGAGGGCGAGCATCTGGTCGAGCGCGACGCGCGCCCAGTGCGCGTCGTCGGCGTCCACGACGATCCGGTTGACCATGCGACCGGCGGCGAGCGACTCCATCGCCCACACGAGGTGCGGCAGGTCGATCCGGTTCATCGTCGAGCAGAAGCACACCGTCGAGTCGAGGTAGTGCACCTGCTTGTCCGCGTGCTCGCGCGCCACGCGGCGCACGAGGTTGAGCTCCGTGCCGATCGCCCAGGACGACCCCGGCTCGGCGGCCTCGAGCGTCTTGATGATGTACTCCGTCGACCCGACGTAGTCGGCCGCGGTGACCACCTCGTGCTTGCACTCGGGGTGCACGAGGACGTTGACGTCCGGCACGGCGGCCCGGACGTCGGAGACGTTCTTCGCGGAGAACCGCCCGTGCACCGAGCAGTGCCCGCGCCACAGGATCATGCGCGCGTCGCGCAGCTCGGCGTCCGTGAGGCCGCCGTTCGGCCTGCGCGGGTCGAACACGACGCAGTCGCCCGTCGACATCGCGAGCTTCAGCACGGCGGTGTTGCGCCCCAGGTGCTGGTCCGGGAGGAACAGCACCTTGCCGGTCCCCTCGACGCCGCCCACCTGGTCGAACGCCCACCGCAGCGCGACCTCGACGTTCGACGACGTGCACACCGTGCCGCCGTGCCGGCCCGTGAACGCCTTGATCGCGGCCGAGGAGTTCATGTAGGTCACGGGGATCGTCGAGTCGGCGATCCCGACCTCCTCGAGCACGTCCCAGGCGTCCTCGACCTGGTCGATCGCGGCCATGTCGGCCATCGAGCAGCCCGCCGCGAGGTCCGGCAGGACGACCTGCTGCGCGTCGGAGGTGAGGATGTCCGCGCTCTCGGCCATGAAGTGCACGCCGCAGAAGAGGATGAACTCCGCCTCGGGGCGGGCCGCGGCCTCGCGCGCGAGCTTGAACGAGTCGCCCGTGACGTCGGCGAAGTCGATGACCTCGTCGCGCTGGTAGTGGTGGCCGAGGACGAACGCGCGCTCGCCCAGCGCCGCGCGCGCGGCCCGCGCGCGCTCCACGAGGTCCGGGTCGCTCGGCGCGGGCAGGTCGCCCACGCACTCCACGCCCCGCTCGGACGCGAGGTCGCGACCCTGCCCCAGCAGCAGCAGGGCGGAGGGTGCGGGTTCGACGAACTCGGTACCGCCCGCGCGACGGCCCGCGTCGGGGCCGGTCAGCCCGGCGTCCAGCAAGGTGCTCCCAGTGCTCACGGGACCATCGTCGCACAGCAGGTCGCGCCGGACCCGAGCCGCTCGCGCCGCGCGCGCGGCACCCCCGACGGCTCCCGCGGCTGGCACAATCCCCGCATGCGCGTCCTCGTCACCGGAACGTCGGGCCCACCCGTGCCCGACGGCGCGTGGCCCGCCCCCGAACCGACCGACGCCCCGGGGGTCGGGTCGACCCCGCCCGCCGCGACGCCCGGACCCGGGCCGCAGGATGTCGCCCGCTGGTGGTCGGCGTCCGCCCGGGAGCGCAGCGGCACCGTCGAGCACCTCGGGCTCGCCGCGGCCGGCCTCGGCTTCCTCGACGCCCTCGCCGACGCCGCGCCGGAGCTCCTCGCGGGCGTCGTGCCCGGGCCGGGCGCGCGCGAGGTCCCCGTCGCCGTCCGCCGCGACCCCCGCACCGCGACCGTCTACGTCGACGCGTCCCAGGTCCCCGCTCTCGACCTGCCCCGCGGCGCACCAGGCGAGGGCGCTGTCGCCGGAGGAGGTCCACGGTCCTCCGCCGCGCTCGGGCACCTGCTCGTCCTCGCCGCGGACGCCGCACGCACCGCGGACGGGCGGCCGGGCCGCGTCGTCGTCGCGACCGGGGGAGCGCGGAGCCACGATGCCGGCACCGGGCTGCTGCACGCCCTGGCGAGCCACGCGCCGTCGGGCGGCACCGCGGCGTCGGGGGTCGGGCGGGTGACGCCGGACCTCCTGCGCGCGGCGCGCACGGCCCTGCGCGGGGTGCGCCCGGTCGCTGCGGTCGCGACCGACGCACCCCTCCTCGGACTCCACGGGGCGAGCGCGGCGCTCGCGGCGCGCGGCGTGGACGGGACGCTCGCGCAGCACCTGGAACGCGCGCTCGGCGCCGCCGCGCACGACGTCGCCGTCGCCGCCGACGCGCTCGACCGGGCGGGGGACACCCCCGTCGGCGGTCGGGACCTGCTCGCGGCGGCGGCGCCGCGCCGTCTGTCCGGAGCCCCGGGCACGGGCAGCGGGGGCGGCGCAGCGTTCGCACTCGCCGCGCTCGGTGGTCGCCTGGTCCCGGCGCTGCGCGTGGTCGCGGACGCCGTCGGTCTCGACGAGCGCCTCGCCGCCGCGGACCTCGTGGTCGTCGTCGCGGACGCGCTGGGTGCGCACGAGCTCGGCGAGGGCGCGGTCCGTGAGGTCGCGCGGCGCGCCGCGCCGCACGCGGTCCCGGTGGTGGTCGTCGCGCGGTCGGTCGTCTCCGGGCGGCGCGAGCAGGCCGCCGCCGGTCTCAGCGGCGCCTACGCGTGGGGGCAGGACGAGCCGCAGGACGTCGTCGAGCGCGTCGCCCGTACCTGGTCGCGCACCTGACGGCGGTTGCCGGCGGACCTCCACCGGGGCGGACCTCGCCCAGGGACGGTCCGCCGCCTGCTGTCGTCCCGGTCCGGTCCGACCGTGCTCGACGGGACGCCCTGCACGCGGCGTAGACTCGGGAACACCACCGGCACGTGTGGTGTTGAGGACCTGACGCGAGCTCCCGAGCGACGACCCGGGGGATCACGAAGCCGGCCACCACCGGGGCAGTCCCTGCCCCCGACAGCGCGGAGACGAGATGAGCGAGACCACCGACATTGCCACCCACGGCGTGAACCTGACCGACGGGGCCGCGGACAAGGTCCGCACCCTCCTCGAGCAGGAGGGTCGCGACGACCTCCGTCTGCGGGTGGCCGTGCAGCCCGGCGGCTGCTCCGGCCTGATCTACCAGCTCTACTTCGACGAGCGCCTGCTCGACGGCGACGCCCTGCGCGACTACGACGGCGTCGAGGTCGTGGTCGACAAGATGAGCGTGCCCTACCTCGAGGGCGCGACGATCGACTTCGCGGACACCATCGAGAAGCAGGGCTTCACCATCGACAACCCCAACGCGGGCAGCGCCTGCGCCTGCGGCGGCTCCTTCAGCTGACGTGCCCGACGAGTGCCCGGTCCCGCTGGGGGCCGGGCTCTCGCGCGTCCCGGGCACGGTCGACGGAGACCACGCCTGTCCCTCAGCCGTCCAGCTCGACCGTGACCGCCCAGGCGACCGGTCCCGCGGTGGGCAGCTCCCGCTCGTCGACCACCCGGTGACCGCGCATGCGGGCCCAGGCCGGCACGTCGAGCCGTGCGGCGGGGTCGGTCGACCAGACGGTGAGCCGCGTCCCGGCCTCGCGGTCCCGCGCCGCCGCGGCGAGGCGGATCACCGGGAGCGGGCAGCGCAGGCCCCGTGCGTCCACCACGTCGTCGAGGCGGGCGGGCGGGGGTGCGTCGTCGCTGGTCACAGGCCCTCCACCCCGAGCGTCGCGCGGACGCGGGCGACGGCGCCCGGGAGGACGTCGAGGAGACGGTCCACGTCCTCCTCGGTGGTCGAGCGGTCGAGCGCGAGACGCACGTTGCCGTGCGTGAGGACCCCCATCGCCGCGAGCACGTGCGACGGCTCGAGGGTGCTCGACGTGCACGCCGACCCCGACCCCACGGCGATCCCCTCGCGGTCCAGCTCGGTGACCAGCGCCTCCCCGTCGACGTAGAGGAACGAGAAGGTCACCACGTGCGGCAGCCGGTCGACCGGGTCGCCGACCACCTCGACGTCGGGCACTCGGGCGACGCGTTCACGCACGCGCTCCACGAGCGCCCGGCGCCGGGCGTCCTCGGCCGCGCGGTCGGCGAGCACGGCCTGCAGCCCCACGGCGGCGGAGAACGCCGCCGGTACGCCCACCCCGCCCGGCGCGAACGGGTCGGGGTCCTCGGGCCCGGGCCCGCGACGGCGCACGCGCGACCGCAGGGCCAGCACCCCGACGCCCGGCGCCGCGCCCCAGTCGCCCGGGTCCGCGGCGAGCACGTCCCACGCGTCCTGCACGGCGACGTGCCCGAGGCTCGCCCCCGCGTCCACGAGGAGCGGCACGCCCGCCGCGCGGCAGGCGTCGTGCACGACGGCGACGGGCTGGAGAGTGCCGACCTCGCCGTTCGCGTGCTGGAGCGCTGCGAGGGCCGTGCCGGGCGCGGCGACGGCGGCGGTCATCGCACCCGGGTCGACCCGCCCCGCGCGGTCCACGCCGACCACCTCGCGGTCGAGCCCGCCGTGCTCCGCGGCGTGCAGGAGCGCGGCGCGCTCGACGGCGCCGACGACGACGCGCGGGCCCGTGCGTCGCCGCCCGCCCGCCACGGCGGCCACCGCCGCGTGGAGCGAGGCGGAGTGCGACGGTGTGAACACGACCTCCTCGGTGCGGGCGCCCAGCGCATCGGCGACGGCCTCCCGCGCCCCGGCGAGGAGGGCGGCGGCCCGGCGTCCCTCGGCGTGGAGCCTTCGCGGGTCGGCCCACCCGTCGTCGAGCGCCTCCTCGAAGGCCCGGCGGGCGAGCGGGTGCCACGGCGCCCGCCCCCCGTTGTCGAGGCGGACGCGAGCCGCTCGGGTGGTGTGTGTCACAAGGTGCTCCCGCGGTGCGTTCCGGACGATGCGGTCGGCCCGGGCGGCGGCCGAGCCGGTGCCCGGGCGCCGTCGGGCGTGGCGACCCCCGCGGAAACGCTGTGCTCGCGCCGACGACGCGCGCCGGGTCCCGGGGGCACGATCACGGTACTCCGGTGGTCCGGGAGCCGGGCGAGCCGCAACGATCTGACAGACCCGGCCCGGGTGTGCCGAACCCGCGCTGACCGGCCCCGACGTGTGGTGAATCTCCGCCCGGACGGGCACGGTCCGGGCCACGAAGCGCAGAATCCCGCGCTAGGCTTCGTGTGTCGAGGACGAAGGTCTTGTGCTGGGCTCGTGGAGAACGGGACGGTGCAGGACGTGACGTGAAAGGCCCCCCTTGCACTCGCAACCCCCTAGCCGCACACGGCGCACCATCCTGCGGGCGACGGCTCTGGCCGTCGCCGTCGCCGCGGTGGCGTCCGGCTGCGCCACCGACACCGTCCAGCGCGGGTTCCTGCCCGGATACGAGGACGGGGAGGTGACCAACCAGACCGCTCGGATCACCTCGCTGTGGACCGGCTCGTGGATCGCCGCGCTCATCGTCGGCATCATCACGTGGGGCCTCATGCTGTGGTGCGTCGCGGCCTACCGCAAGCGCAAGGACGACCACGTCCTGCCGGTCCAGACGCGCTACCACCTGCCGCTCGAGATCATGTACACGGCCGTGCCGATCGTCATGGTGCTCGTCCTGTTCGTCTACACGGACCGCGACATGACCGCGATCCAGGACAAGGACGTCGAGTCCGACATGACCGTCCAGGTCATCGGCAAGCAGTGGAGCTGGGACTTCAACTACGTCGACGAGGACGTGTACGAGTCCGGTGTGCACCTCGCCGACGTCGGCGAGACGCTGACCGACGACGCCACGATCGACGGCGCGCCCGGTACCGGAGAGGCCCTGCCCACCCTCTACCTGCCGGTGGGGGAGAGCGTCCGGTTCGTGCTCGACTCGCGCGACGTCATCCACTCCTTCTGGATCCCCGCGTTCCTCTACAAGCAGGACATGATCCCGCACCGGACGAACGAGTTCGTCGTCACCCCGGAGCGCGAGGGCGTCTACGCCGGCAAGTGCGCCGAGCTCTGCGGCGAGCACCACTCCGGCATGCTCTTCAACGTCGAGGTCGTCGACCGCGCCGAGTTCGACGCGCAGATGGCCGAGCTCCGCGAGAAGGGCCAGGAGGGGCAGATCCCGGTGGAGGGCTTCAGCCGCCTCCAGGACCCGCCGAACACCGACGCTGCTACCACGGAGGGTGAGCACTGATGGTCGCGCAGGCCGAAGTCATCCCCGGTCTCGCCCCTCGGCGACAGACCCTCGGACGGACCGTCATCAAGTGGGTGACGTCCACCGACCACAAGACCATCGGGTACCTGTACCTGATCTCGTCGTTCATCTTCTTCTGCATCGGCGGCCTCATGGCCCTCGTGATCCGCGCGGAGCTCTTCGAGCCCGGGATCCAGCTCGTGCAGAGCAAGGAACAGTACAACCAGCTGTTCACGATGCACGGCACCATCATGCTGCTGCTGTTCGCGACCCCGTTGTTCGCCGGCTTCGCCAACGTCATCATGCCGCTGCAGATCGGTGCACCGGACGTCGCGTTCCCGCGCCTGAACATGTTCGCGTACTGGCTCTACCTCTTCGGCGGCCTCATCGCCTCGGCCGGCTTCTTCACGCCGCAGGGCGCGGCGTCGTTCGGGTGGTTCGCCTACGCGCCGCTGTCCAACACGACGTTCAGTCCGGGCCTCGGGGGAGACCTCTGGGTGTTCGGGCTCGCACTCGCCGGGTTCGGCACGATCCTCGGCGCCGTCAACTTCATCACGACGATCATCACCATGCGCGCGCCCGGCATGACGATGTTCCGGATGCCGATCTTCACGTGGAACACGCTGGTGACGAGCCTCCTCGTCCTCATGGCGTTCCCGCCGCTCGCCTCGGCGCTGTTCGCGCTGGGCGCGGACCGCCGCCTCGGCGCGCAGGTCTTCAACCCCGAGAACGGCGGCGCCATCCTCTGGCAGCACCTGTTCTGGTTCTTCGGCCACCCTGAGGTGTACATCATCGCGCTGCCGTTCTTCGGCATCGTCACCGAGATCCTGCCGGTGTTCAGCCGCAAGCCGATCTTCGGGTACAAGGGTCTCGTCTACGCGACGATCGCCATCGCCGCGCTGTCGGTGACGGTCTGGGCCCACCACATGTATGTCACGGGCGCCGTGCTCCTGCCGTTCTTCGCCTTCATGACGATGCTCATCGCGGTCCCGACCGGTGTGAAGTTCTTCAACTGGATCGGCACCATGTGGCGCGGCAAGCTCACGTTCGAGACGCCGATGCTCTGGTCCATCGGCTTCCTCGTGACGTTCCTCTTCGGTGGCCTGACCGGCATCATCCTGTCGAGCCCCGCCCTGGACTTCCACCTGTCGGACTCGTACTTCGTCGTCGCGCACTTCCACTACGTGGTGTTCGGGACCGTCGTGTTCGCGATGTTCGCCGGCTTCTACTTCTGGTGGCCGAAGTTCACGGGCCGCATGCTCAACGAGCGCCTCGGCAAGCTCCACTTCTGGCTGCTGTTCGTCGGGTTCCACACGACGTTCCTCATCCAGCACTGGCTCGGCGTCGAAGGCATGCCCCGCCGCTACGCCGACTACGCCCCCTCCGACGGGTTCACCTGGGAGAACCAGGTCTCGACGATCGGCGCGTTCATCCTCGCCGCCTCCACGCTGCCGTTCCTGTGGAACGTCTACACGACCTGGCGGAACGCCCCCAAGGTCGAGGTCGACGACCCGTGGGGCTACGGACGCTCGCTCGAGTGGGCCACGTCCTGCCCGCCGCCGCGGCACAACTTCACGTCGCTGCCCCGCATCCGGTCCGAGTCGCCCGCCTTCGACCTGCACCACCCCGAGGTCGCGGCGATGGACCACGCGGAGCCCAACCCGAACGTGCTGGAGAAGGTCTACGGCGAGGCCGACCGACGCGGCGAGAAGAGCGTCGCGCTCGACCGCCTCAGCGGTTCCGAGGACGGCAGCACGTCGAGCAGCACGACGATCATCGACGAGCCCGGCACGGGCGGCGAGAGCGAGGACCGGAAGTGAAGATCGAGTACAAGCTCTTCCTCTGGGGGACGCCCTTCTTCCTGGCCGCGGGCATCGTCTACGGCTTCATGAGCGAGTGGGAGCCCGTCGGCTCCGTCGCCATCCTGCTGACGGCCGGTCTCGTCGCCATGATCGGCGCGTACCTCATGCTCACGGCCAAGCGCATCGACGACCGGCCCGAGGACGACCCGGACGGCCTCATCGAGCAGGGCGCCGGCGACCAGGGCGTGTACGCGCCGTGGAGCTGGTGGCCGCTCGCCATCGCCGCCGCCGCGGCGATCACGTTCCTCGGTCTCGCCGTGGGCTGGTGGCTCGTCTACGTCGGGATCGCCGTCGGCGCCATCGCCCTCGTGGGCTGGGTCTTCGAGTTCTCCCGCGGGCAGCACGCGCACTGACCGTCTGACCGCGCCTCCGCACAGCACGAGGCCCCGGGCTCCCCTCGCGGGGTGCCCGGGGCCTCGTGCTGTACCCGTCTCCGGCGAGAGGAGCGCCGAGCTCAGGAGTCCGTGGTCGGGGTGCTCGTCGTCCGGCGGGCTGCCCGGACGGAGCCGACGACCCCGAGCGTCGTGACGAGCACCGCGCCCACGGCGAGGGCGAACGGGACGGCCAGGCTCCCACTGCGCTCCTGAGCGTCTGAGGCGTACCCCTCGATCACAGCGGCAGCTGCCGCCGCGACGAGGAGGAGACAGCCGAGGGAGATGAGCAGGGTCCACGGGCGGCCCGCGCCCGAACGGGTGGTCATGGGTGGCACCCTATCGGCGAGGTGCGACGAGAGACGACGACCGCCACGTCGGCTTGCTCGCGCTCATCAGTCGACAGGTCCGCACGCACCGCGAAGGGTCACCGACGATCGAGTGCTCGCAGCGGACGGAGGCGCCCGGCACTGGCGGGACGGGCAGCCGACAGGGGACTGCCGGACCAGAGCGACGTCGAACCCCGGGTCGTTCGGCACCTGAGTGCTCAGGTGCCGAGGAACCCGGGGTTCGGCGTGTGCGGGTGTGTCGTCGGGGGTCCGACGGCGGTGTCAGGCGGGGACGATGAGTCCGGCGGTCTGGGTGCGGGCGCGCTGGAGGCGGGCCTCGGCGTCGGTCCAGTTGACGAGGTTCCACCAGGCGGTGACGTAGTCGGCGCGCACGTTCTGGTAGTCGAGGTAGTAGGCGTGCTCCCACACGTCGAGCAGGACGATGGGGGTCAGGCCGAGGGCGATGTTGCCCTGCTGGTCGTAGAGCTGGACGGTGACGAGCTTCTGCCCGATGGAGTCCCAGGCGAGGATGGCCCAGCCGGAGCCCTGGACGCCGGCGGCGACGGCGGCGAACTGCTTCTTGAAGGCGTCGAAGGAGCCGAAGTGCTCGTCGATGGCGGCGCCGATCTCGCCGGTGGGCTCGCCGCCGCCCTCGGGGGAGAGGTTGGTCCAGAAGGCGGAGTGGTTGACGTGGCCGCCGAGGTTGAACGCGAGGTTCTTCTCGTGGAGGTTGATGGCGGCGAAGTCGCCGCTCTCGCGGGCCTCGGCGAGCTTGTCGAGGGCGGTGTTGGCGCCGGTGACGTAGGCCTGGTGGTGCTTGGAGTGGTGCAGCTCCATGATCCGCCCGGAGATGTGCGGCTCGAGCGCACCGTAGTCGTAGGACAGCTCGGGCAGCGTGTAGACAGGCATGGTTCCTCGGGTTCCTTCCGTCGGTGTGCTCGCCACGCTAGGACCTCGACCACGGTTGAGGTCAAGCGCGACGCGGTGTGATCTTGCAGGTCGGGACCCAGCGGGGCCTGACGGACCGCGGTGTCACCGGTCGGTGGTGCGGATCCAGCCGCGGTGCGCGGCGCGCACCCCCGCGGCGAAGCGGCTCGTCGCCCCGAGCCGTGCCATGAGCCGGGCGGCGACGCGTCGCACGGTGCGCGGGGACACGCCCAGGCGGGCGGCGACGGCGGCGTCGGTCTTGCCGTCGGCGAGCATGCGCAGGAGCAGGTCCTCGTCGGGGCGCAGCGAGTCCGCGGCGGGGCGCGCGCCGTCCCACACGGACTCGGCGAGGAGGCGCAGGGCGCGGACGGAGTGCCGGTCGGTCACGGCGCGGGTCCGGCCGTGACCGGCGACGAGGACGACGGTGTCGTCGACGACGACGAGCGAGAGGGGCAGGGCGGGCGCGGCGCGCAGGTCGACCGGGGGGCCGTGGACGACGGCGGGGCACGGGGCGCCGTCGTCCTCGTGCCGCTCCGGCACGACGACGCGCACGACGACGCCGGGCCGGGTGTGCTCGCGGACGCGGACCCACAGGGGGAGGGGCGCGGTCGGGTCCCCGCGGTCGAGCACGAGCACGTCGCGGGAGCGGCGCAGCGCGGCGACCCGCGCCGAGGTGCGGCCGCCCAGCTCGACGTGCTGCTCGTCGTCCCTCTCGGCAGGGTCCACGTCCGGCGACTGTACCGGTGCGGAGGACAAATGTCCGCTTCCGGACATGCCGAGTTTGTTTACACCCCGGCGTCCTCTCCCTAGGCTCCCCGTGTCGGGCGAGAGCCGGGCGTCCTCCGGGCTGCCCGGGATCGCCCCCCGCGGCCGACGCACCGCGCCGACCGACGAGAGCCAGGGGGAACCAGTGGACGCACACGCGCCCGAGCGCGCCGCCACGCTCGTCGACCTCCTGGACGTGCACGTCCGCGACCGTCCCGAGGCCCTCGCCGTCGTCGTCGTGCCCGAGGCGGGGGAGCCGCGCTCCCTCACGGTCGCCGCGCTGCACGACCGGTCGCTCGCCCTCGCCGCCCGCCTCGTCGCGGACCACGCGCCGGGCGACCGCGCGCTGCTCCTGCACACGACGACCCTGTCGTTCGTCGTGGGGCTCGTGGCGTGCCTGCGGGCGGGTCTCGTCCCGGTGCCGAGCCCGCTGCCCGGCGGGCACGCGCACCAGCGTGCGCGGGTGCAGGGCATCGCGTCGGACTGCGACGCCGCGCTCGTCCTCGTCGACGCCGCCGCGGCCCCCGACGTCGTCGCGTGGGCGGGCGGGGTGCGCCGCGCCGACGGGTCGCCCCTCGCCGTGCTCACCCTCGACGACACGACGCCCGACGCCGCGGGCTCGCCGGCGCCGGTCGGTCGCCTTCCCCGTCCCGCGCCCGAGGACGTCGCGTTCCTCCAGTACACGTCGGGGTCGACGAGCGACCCGAAGGGCGTCGTCGTCACGCACGCGAACGTCGTGCACCACCACGGGGCCTTCGTCGAGGGCCTGGCCCTCACGCCCGACGACCGGTTCTGCAGCTGGCTTCCGGCGTACCACGACTTCGGTCTCGTGGGCATGCTGCTCGTCCCGCTCGGGCTCGGCGCGACGACGTACCTGATGTCGCCGTCGTACTTCCTCAAGCGTCCCGCGCGCTGGCTCGCGCTCGTCGACGAGGCGGGCATCACCGTCACGGCGTCCCCGAACTTCGGCTACGAGCACTGCGTGCGGCGCGTGCGCGACGCGCAGGTCGAGGGGCTGGACCTGTCGCGCCTGCGGTGGGCGCTCAACGGCGCGGAGCCGGTCGACGCCGCGACGCTCGACGGCTTCACGCGCCGCTTCGCGCCCGCCGGGTTCCGGGCGGCGTCGCACGGCCCGGGCTACGGGCTCGCGGAGGCGACCCTCACGGTGTCCTACCCGACGGGCGACGACCCGCTCGTCGTGCACGCGGACACCGCCGAGCTCGGTGCGGGCCGCCTCGTGCCCGTCCCTCAGGATCGTGCCGACGGCCGGACGGGCGCGACGCGCCTCGTCGGCTGCGGCGTGCCGCGCGGCGTCCAGGTGCGCCTCGTCGACGAGGACGGCGCGGCGGTTCCCGACGGCCGCGTCGGCGAGGTCTGGCTGCGCGGCGGCGGCGTCGCGGCGGGGTACTGGGGTGCCGCCGCGGCGACCGCCGAGACGTTCGGCGCGGTCGCGGCCGACGGCAGCGGCCCGTGGCTGCGCACCGGTGACCTCGGGGCGCTGCACGACGGCCAGCTCGTCGTCACGGGCCGCATCAAGGAGCTCCTGCTCGTCGCGGGCCGCAACCTGTACCCGTACGACCTGGAGCGCGAGCTGCGCGACCTGCACGCGGGCGCGCAGGGCCGGCCCGGTGCGGTGTTCGAGTCCGCCCCGGGGTCGTTGTGCGCGGTCCAGGAGTTCCGCCCGTCGCCCGTCGCGACCGACGGCGCCGACCCGCTGGACGACGTGGTGCGGGCGATGGCGGCCCACCTCGCGGAGGTGTCGGGCGCGGCCGTGCACGACGTCGTGCTCGTGCGCCCCGGGCAGGTGCCCCGCACGACGAGCGGCAAGGTGCAGCGCGGGCGCGCCCGCGACCTGCTGCGCTCCGGCGACCTCGACGAGATCCACTCGCTGCGCGCGTCCCGGCGGTCGCGCGTCCCCTCCGAGCCAGCAGGGACACCCGCATGACGACCCAGGACCCCACGACCGACGCCCGGTTCCTCGACCTCGTCGTCGGGCTCGTCGCCGCGGCGCTCGGCACCGACCCGGCCGACGTCGACCCGCACGCCGACCTCACCGGGCTCGGCCTGGGCTCGGTCCAGGTGCTGGCCCTGCTGGGCGACGTCGAGGACGAGGCGGGGGTCGACGTCGACCCGGAGGCGGTGGTCGACCACCCGACGCCGGCGGCGCTCGCGGCGCACCTCGCGTCCCTCGTGGACGCGCGGGCGGGGGCGGGCGCATGACGGCGGTCGTGGACGTCGGGGCGTACGTCCCCGCGACGGGCGTGGCGATCCGCGACATCGCGGACGAGCTGGGCATCGACGGCACGGAGCTGCGGGTCTTCGAGCGGTTCTTCGGGCTGCGCGAGGTGTGCACGGCGGTCGGTGAGGACCTCGCGGACATCTACGTGCGCGCGGCGCGGGCGACGCCGGGGCTGGCGGGCAACGAGCACCGGGTGCGGTACGTGCTCGGGGCCCGGACGATCGCGACGGTCGCCCCGGTGGGCGTGAACCCCCTGCACGACGCCGCGGCGCGCCTCGGCCTGGACGACGCGGTCGTGTGGACGCTGACGCAGCACGCGTGCGCGTCGGCGCTCCTCGCGGTCGACCTGGCGGGTCGTCTGCTCGCCGCGGACGGGGACCCGGACGCGCTGGCGCTCGTCCTCACGGGCGAGAAGGCGTTCAGCCCGGGGTCGCGCCTCATCGAGGGCACGACGGTCATGGGGGAGGGCACCGCGGCGTGCCTGGTGTCGGCGCACGCGCCGGGCGACCCGGTCCTCGCGTACGCGACGCGGACCCTCGGCGAGTACCACCAGGTGCCGCTCCCGGAGGATCTCGTCGCGCCGTTCGGCGTCGCGTACACGGAGGTGCTCGCCGAGGTCGTCGAGGAGGCCGTCGCGCAGGCCGGGCTCACGGTCGACGACCTCGCCCTCGTCCTGCCCCACAACGTCAACCGCGTGTCGTGGAAGCGCCTCTGCAAGCGCCTCGACCTGCCCCTGTCGCGCGTGCGCCTCGACGACGTGCCGCGCACGGGGCACTGCTTCGGCGCGGACTCGTTCATCGGGTACGCGGCCGCCCGGTCCGCCGGGATGCTGCGCGACGGCGACCCCTACCTCATGGTGGCCGTCGGCCTGGGTGCCACGTTCTCCGCCATGGTCCTGCGGCACCGCGAGGAGCGAGCATGAGCGTCACCGAGACCACCGCCCCGCCCGGGGGCGCCCACGCGGCGTCGGGCACGGGGCCGTTCCGCGCCCGCGTGAAGCAGGCCCTCGCGGGCTCCGCGGACGCCCCGCTCGTGCTCCTCGGGAACTTCGAGGTGGAGGACGAGTGGGCGCGCGGCGAGGTGGGCCTGCCGAGCGTCGGCGGCGCGTCGGCGACGGCCGCGCTCGTCAACCGCATGGACGAGCTGGCCCTCCTGCTCGCGGGCGCCGGGGACCACGTGGTCCTCAAGGGCGCGCCCGACCCCGACCACCTCGCACACCTCGACGCGCTCGGCGTCGACCTGCCGACCGTGCACGTCGCGGAGGTGAGCGACCCGCTGCGCACCGTCACGCAGGACGCGCTCGCGTCGCCCGCGCTGCTCGGGACGCTCCGCGGCCTCGCGGCCGACGGCGTGCGCCTCCTCGCGCACGGTACGTCGGCGGTCGAGGAGGAGCTCGCCGCCGCGACGGGGCTGCGCTCCCTGCTCCCCGGGGCCGCGACGACGAAGACCGTGAACTCGAAGGTGTACAGCCGCGAGCTGTGCGACGCGCTCGGTGTCGAGCAGGCACGCGGCTGGGCGTGCCGCACCGTGGACGACTTCGTGCGCGCCTGCGAGGAGGCGGCGCGCCTCGTCGCGGACGGTGCGACCGTGGGCGTCAAGGACGCGTACGGCGTCTCCGGCAAGGGCATCCTCGTCGTCGACGACCCCCGCCGCCTCGACCAGCTCGTGCGCATGGTGTCGCGGCGCGCCGCGCGGTCCGGCGACGACCGGCTCGCCGTCGTCGTCGAGGTGTGGGCCGACAAGGCGACCGACCTGAACTACCACTTCACCGTCGCCCCGGACGGGCGGGTCGTGTTCGACTTCGTCAAGGAGGCGATCACCGAGGGCGGCGTGCACAAGGGGCACCGCATCCCCTCGCGCCTCGCGCCGGCGCAGGTCGACGCGCTGGCCGACGTCGCCGCGCGCCTCGGGGAGAGGCTCGCCGCGGACGGGTTCCACGGCCTCGTCGGCGTCGACGCGCTCGTCCGCACGGACGGCGGCGTGCTGCCCGTGCTGGAGATCAACGCGCGCAGCAACATGTCCACCTACACCGTGCCGCTGCAGGAGCGTTTCCTGCCCGACGGGTGGGTCGGCCTCGCCCGCCAGTACCCGCTCGTCCTCGACACGCCGCTGCCGTTCGCGGCCCTCGCGGACCGGCTCGGCGACGTGCTGCCCACGCGTCCCGGCGACGCCGGGCTCGTCGTCCAGGGGACCGGCACGGTCAACGCCGGGGCCGCGCGCGGTGGTGACGGCGGGACGTTCGCCGGACGCCTGCACGGCCTGCTCGTCGCGCCCGACGACGCCGCCCTCGCCCGTCTCGACCGCGCCGTCGCCGCGCGCCTGACCGAAGGAGACCCCCGATGACCGGGACCACGACGCCGGACTTCGCGGCGCTCGCCGAGCGGTTCGGCACGCCCCTGTACGTGTACGACGCGGACGAGCTCACCCGGAACTTCCGGGAGCTGCGCGAGCGCCTGCACCCGGCGATGAGCATCTTCTACTCGCTCAAGGCCAACCCGAACGTCAGCGTGTGCGGGCTCCTGCACACCCTCGGCGCGAACGCCGAGGTGTCGTCGCTCGTCGAGCTGCGCACGGCGCTCGCGGCGGGCGTCGCCCCGCAGGACGTGCTGTTCCTCGGGCCGGGCAAGAGCCGCGGCGAGCTGGAGGCGTGCCTCGAGCTGGGCGTGCGGGCCGTCGTCGTGGAGTCGGTGGGCGAGCTGCGCCTCCTCGACGGGCTCGCGCAGGAAGCGGGCACGACGGCGCGGGTGGTGCTGCGCGTCAACCCGTCGTTCCAGGTCAAGGGCTCGGGCCTGACGATGGGCGGCAAGCCGCGGCAGTTCGGCATCGACGAGCAGCAGATTCTCGACACCCCGGAGGCCTTCCGCGACCTCGCCGCGGTGCGCGTCGTGGGGGTGCAGGCGTACATGGGTACCCGCATCCTCGACGAGTCGACGATCGTGGAGAACACGACCCGGATCTTCGAGCTCGCAGAGCGGCTCGCCGCGCACGTCGGCTTCCCGCTGGAGCTCGTCGACGTGGGCGGGGGGCTGGGCGTCGCGTACTTCGAGCGCGAGCGCGACCTCGACGTCCAGGTGCTCACGGACGCGATCAACCCCGTCGTCGAGGAGTTCGCCGCGCGGCACCCCGGCACGGACCTCGTCATGGAGCTCGGCCGCTACCTCGTCGCGACGTGCGGCAGCTACGTCGCGCGCGTGCGGTACGTCAAGGAGTCCATGGGGGAGCGGTTCGCCGTCGCCGACGGCGGCACGAACCACCACATGGCGGCGGTCGGGATCGGGTCGTTCGTCAAGCGGAACTTCCCCATGCGGATGGTGGGGCGCGACAGCACCGCCGAGGCCGTCGCCTGGAACGTCACCGGGCCGCTGTGCACCCCGAACGACACCATCGGCAAGGCGGTGGCGCTGCCCGCCGACCTCGCCCCCGGCGACCTCGTCGCCGTCGACCGGTCGGGCGCCTACGGCGCGACCGCGTCGCCGGTGCACTTCCTCAGCCACGGCTACCCCGCCGAGGTCCTCGTGACCGACGGCGACGCCTACCTCGTGCGACGCCCCGACACGGTCGAGGACCTGCTGGGCAACCAGGTGTTCCACGACCTGAGCGACCGCGTCGAGCGCGTCGCCCCCGGCGTGCGCGCCGCCGCCGGCGAGCCGGAGCCCGCGCTCACCTGACCGACCTTCGTCCGGTCGTCACCCGACGGCCGGACGGCACCGACCCGGCCACCCGTCGTGGCGGCCACCGAACCGGAGGAGACCACCGTGAGCACCACCGCCGAGCTCAGCCGCGAGCGCGTCGTCGGCGCGGTCGTGGAGGCGCTGTCGAGCGTCCTCGGGCGACCGCTGCCGGACGTCACCGAGTCCACCCGCCTCTTCGACGAGCTCGACCTCGACTCGACGAGCGTCCTGGGCCTGCTCATGGCCCTCGAGGACTCGCTCGACATGGAGGTCGACCCCGAGGCGCTGGAGCAGCACCACCTGGAGAGCGTGGGCGCGCTGACGGACTTCGTCGTCGACCACTCGGCGCAGCGCTGACGTGCGCCTCGTGAGCGCCGACGGCGCGCCGCTGCGGGTCGCGCACGTCGTCGACGTCCCGGTGGACGACCTCGCGCCCGCGGGCGACGGTCCGCGCCAGGCCGTGGCGGAGGACCTGCGCTGGGTGTACGGCACCGACGTCCCGACGGACTGGCTCGCCGACGGGCCGGGCCGCGACTACCCGACGATGATCCGCACGGCGCGCGACGCGCTCGCCGCCCGGGGGGCGCTGGGTGACGTGCGCGTCGTCGTGCTCGCCGTCACGACGCCGGACCTGCAGCACGAACGCCTGCTCGGCGGGTTCGTCAGCGACCTGTTCGCGGACCGGCCGTTCACGTTCAGCGTGACCGAGCAGGGCGTGGCGGGTCCGTTCACGGCGCTGCGCCTCGCGCACGAGCAGCTCGTGATGACCGGCGGGTCGGCGCTCGTGCTGGTCCTGGAGCAGTGCACCCTGCCCGACCCGGGCACGGTGCGCCTCCCCGCGCGCGACCGCGTCGTCGCGCTGGTCGTCGGCCACGGCGTGGCGGGGCGTCCGGTCGAGGAGCTCACGGTGCGTCGCGCGCCCCGGGGGGACGTGGCGGCCGCGGTCGCCCGCGCCACGGCCGAGTACGCCCGGCACCCCGGGGAGCGGACGCCGGACGGCGCGTCCGGCCCGGTCGGCGCGCCCACCGGGCTGCGAGTTCTCGGCGCCGAGGTGGACCCGGCCGACGACGGCGACGACTCCCCGGACGGGGTGGGTCCGACCTCCGTGGTACGGGCCGACCCCGGCGCCGCGACCACGGGCGTGTGGGAGGTGCTCGCCGCCCGCGAGGCGGACGCGCCCGACGTGCCGCTCGTCGTCCACGAACGCTGCCACGGGCTCGGGTACCGGTGCACGCTGCGGCTGGGCCCGCGCGTCGGGCACCCGGACGCGGGCACGCGCACGACCGCCGAGCGGCCTGTCGTCGAGGCGGTGCCCGCATGAGCGCCGTGACCACGACCCCGGCCTCCGCGTCGGCTCCGGCACCGTCGCCGGCACCGTCGCCGACGGCCACCCCGGGGGCGACGGCGCTCGCGGACCTCGTGCGCGTGCGCGACACCGCCCGGACCGCGGGCGCGGCCGAGGCCCTGGCCGCCCTCGCCGCGCTGCTCCCCGTCGCGGCGCTGGCGGGGGAGTGCGTGCTGCTGCCCGAGACCGTCGCCCCGCCCGCGGGTGCGCAGCGCGTCGGGGCGGTCGCGGGGGAGACCGATGACCTCCTCGCCTGGCGCGTCGGCCGCGGCGCCGACGGCACGGCCGCCGACGGCCCGGCCGCCGACGGCCCGGCCGCGGACGCCGCGTGGCGCGTCGGCGTCGCCTGGGTGCGCACGGGGCTGTGCGAGCGGTTCTGCGAGCAGGCCGTCGACCGGCTGCGCGGGCGCACCGTCGGCGGCACCGCGACGGTGAACCTCGCGCCCGTGCGGGTCGTGGTCGCCGACGCCGCGCTCGCGCACCTGGAGGCGCAGACCCTGCTGTCCCGTCCCGGGCCGGTGACGGCGGCGCGGCTCGCGCGCGTCGACGACGTGCTCACGCGCTCGGCGCGCACGGTCCACAACCTGTGGGGCGCCGCCGGGTTCGTCGACGACGCCCCGGCGCGGCTCGCACGCACGATCGACCTGCTCGGGCACGCGAGCGGGAGGCTCCCGCAGGAGGTGCACGCATGACCGACCTGGACGCCCTGCGCGCCGAGCTCGCCCCGGTGACGCGCGCGCTGCGCGACCATGCGCTCGCGATCGACGCCGACCCGGCCGCGCTGGGGGCCCTGCTCGACTCCGGGGCGCTGCCCTACCGCGAGCTCGGCGGGTTCCCTCCCGGGTACGTCGACCCGCTGCGCGTGCGCGGCGCGGCCGTGCACGTGCGCACCTGCGTGGAGCGGGTCGTCGTCGCGGAGACCCTCGCGCGGGGTGACGCGTCGGTGGTCGTGGGCGCGCCCGGCCCGTCGATGTCCGGCATCGTCGTCGACGACCTCGCCGACGACGAGCAGCGCGACCGGTTCTACCGGCGTGTCGCGCAGCCGCGGACCTGGACGTTCTTCGGCCTCACCGAGCCCGCGCGCGGGTCGGACGCCGCGGCGCTCGAGACGCAGGTCGCGACCTCCGACGACGGCGGCAGCGTGCTGCGGGGGCACAAGCGGTACGTGGGCAACGTGGCGCGCGCGAGCCTCGGCGTCGTGTTCGCCCGGCACCGCCCCGGTCCTCTCGGCGTCGGCGTGCACCTCGTCACGACGGACCGGCCGGGTTTCGACGCGCGCCCCCTCGTGACGACGGGGATGCGCGCCGTGCAGCTCGGCGAGGTCGTGCTGGACGACGTCGCGCTGCACCCGGACGACATGCTGGGCCGCCACCTGTCGCCCTCGCGGCGCGGCCTCATCGGCGCGGTCCGCACGTTCAACCGCCTGCGCCCCGTGGTCGCGGCCCTCGGCGTCGGCGTCACGCAGGCCGCGCTCGACTACGTGCGCGCGGAGCGGCGCACCCTGCGCGCGGACGAGCGCGAGCGCCTGGAGACGTACGCCGAGCGCCTGCACGCCGTGCGCGCGCTAGTGCTGCGCGCCGCGGCGGAGGCCGACGTCGACCCGGCGGACGGCACGCTGCCCGCCGCGGCGAAGACGGCCGCGCTCGACCTCGCGGAGGAGGTCACGCACGCCGCGCCGACGTTCCTCGGTCCGGGCAGCCGCTGGGAGCACCCGTACCTCGACAAGCTCGTCCGCGACGTGCCCGGCCTGGAGATGATGGAGGGCACGCGGACCGTGCAGCGCCTCACGCTCGCCCAGGGGTGGCTGCAGGGCAGGGCACGGGATGTCGCGCTCGTCTGAGGAGGCGGCGGTCGCACCGGCGCCCGCCCCCGCGCCCGTGGGTGCGGCCGCCGTGCCCGACGCCGACCCGTCCGTCCGCGTCCTGCGTCGCCGCGTGGTGCGCCTCGCGGGACCGATCTGCGCGGCGCTCGTCGTCGGTGCGCTCGCGCAGCTCGTCGTGGCGGCCCTGCTGGGGCACATGGGCGACGACGCGCTCTACGTGCGGTCCGTGTTCATCCCTGTGTCGTTCCTCGTGCTGGCCGTCCAGGAGGGTCTGGACGTCGCGACGCAGGTCGGGTTCGCGCGCCTGCGCGGAGCGCGCTCGTCCGCGAGGGACGGCCAGGGCCGGGGCGCGACCGGCACGCTGCTGCGGTTCGTGGGCGCCGGGTCCGCGGTGCTCGGCGTGGCGGCGCTCGGTGTCGTGCTGCTCGCGCCGTCGCTCGCGGCGCTGCTCGACGTCCCGGCGCCGCTCGTCGACGACTTCGTGGCGTTCGCGCGCTGGACCGTCGTGGCGTCCGTGCTGTCCGTGCCGACGACGGTCGCCGCCGCGTCGCTGCGCGGCTGGGGTCGTCCGGGGGCGTCGGCGGTCGTGTCATTCCTCGTCGCGGGGGTGCAGGTCGGCGTCGTGGGGGGCGCGGGCCGGGTCGGCGGCCTCGGGGTCATGTCCGTGCCCCTGGGTGTCGCCGCGTCGGCGGTGCTGGGCGGTGCCGTCGCGTGGCTCCTGCTCGCCCGCGCCGGGCTCGCCACGAGGCCGTCGCGCGCGACCGGGCCTGCGGGGACGACCGGGACAGCGGGGACGACCGAGCCTAGGGGGTCGGCCGGGGCAGCGGTCGCGGTGCGACCGCTGCTGCTGGGCATCGGGCTGCCGGTCGGGCTGTCGTACCTGCTCCTCACGGTGACGAACCTCGTCATGGTGTGGGTGCTGGGGCCGTCGGGCCCGGACGTCGTGGCCGGCTACGGCGGTGCCGCGACGGTACAGACGCTCGTCATCGTCCCCGCGATCGGTCTCGCCGCCGCCGTGAGCGTGGTGATGAACCAGCAGTGGGGCGCGGGCGACCTGCGCCTGCTGCCGCGCACTCTGCGGGCGGGGACGGTCGTCGTCGTGCTCGTGTACGTCGCGGTGGGGGTCGTGGTCCTGGGCACCGCGCCGCTGGTCGCGGGCCTGCTGTCCGCGGACGCCGCCGTGGCCGAGCAGGCCGCGCTGTACCTGCGCGTCGTCGGCCCGTCGTACGCGGGCATGGGCGTGGTGCTCTACCTCGTCACGCTCCTCGAACAGCTCGGGCACGGGCGTCTGGCCGTGACCCTGAACGTCGCTTACTACGCCATGTCGCTCGGCGTCGGGGCGGCGCTCGCGCGGTCCGGCGGCGGGCCCGTCGCGCTGTACACGACCGTCGCGGTGGCGAACGCCGTCGGGCTCGCCGTGCTGCTGCCGCTCACCGTCGTGCTCGTGCGCCGCCGGGCGGCGCAGGCACCGGAGGCGGGGGGTGCGTCGTGACGGTCGTGCTGAGCGCCGTCGTCATGCACCACCCGGCGCGGGGGGACGTGTCCGGGCTCGTCGCGGCGTGCGCGCCCCTCGACGTGCGGGTCGTGGAGGACCCGGAGCCCGACGGCCCGCCGAGCCCGCTGCGGACCGCGCGGCGCGCGTGGGCGGCGGTCGCGCCCGGGGCGACCCACCACCTCGTGCTGCAGGACGACGTCACGCCCGTCCCCGGGTTCGCGGCGCTCGTGGAGCGCGCGGTGGCGGCGCGGGACCGGCACGCCGTGGCGCTCTACTCGAACTGGAACAGCCCCCGCAACGCGTACCTGGTGCGCGCCGCCGCGGTCGCCGGGCAGGCGTGGGCCCCGCTCGGGCACGACGAGTGGGTGCCGACCCTCGCGCTCGTCCTCCCCGCGGACGGCGCGCGCGCCCTCGCCGCGTACCTCGACACGCTGCCCGACGACCTGCGCGACGACGACGAGGCCGTCGTCGACTTCTGCGCGCGCGAGGGGTACCCGGTGGTCGCGACGCTGCCGCACGTCGTCGAGCACGGGGACGGCCCGAGCCTCGCCGGGAACGACGCGCACGGCGCCCGCCACGCGACCGTCCCGCCCGTCGGCCCGGTCGACCCCGACGCCTGGGACGCGCCCTCGCCGGGCACGACGCCGTCCCGCACCCCCGCGACCCGACGTCCCGTCGCGGTGACGCTCCAGGGGTCGCGCTGCGCGTTGCGCGTGCTGCGGCCGGCGGTCGGCGAACCGTTGGAGCACCCCTTCGACTGGGAGTGGCGCCGGTGGTCGGGGTGGCTCGGCGCCGACCCCGCCCTCGTCGGTACGGAGGTGCGGCGTCTCGTCGCCATGGCGCCCGCGTCGCTCGCGGCGGTGCCGCCCGCGGCGTGCGCCGAGCTCGCGGCGGCGTGCTGGCTGCTCGGGTACGACGTCGCCCGCACGGCCTGGCCCGCGGCCGTCGCCGCGCAGCCGGGCGCCCAGCGGGAGGCCGCCGTGCGGACGTGGGTGCTGTCCGGGCTGGACCCCGCGGACCGGGGCGACGCGCCCGTGGACGACCTCGTCGCCGTCGGGCTCGTCGCGCTGGCGGCCGGGGAGGCGCGCGGCCGCGCGGCCGGCGCGGGGAGCCCGGCCGGCGACCCCGACGACGCCGACCCGGGGACGGCGGACGCGGACCTGCTCGCCGCGGTGCGGCGCCTGGCCGTCGCGGACGCCGAGACCGTGTGCCGGGCGGCGCCGGGCGAGGCGCCGCGGGTCCTCGCGGTGGTGCACGACTGCGTCGCGTGCGGGGTGCGCGCGGGGGCGGCGCTCGGCGACCTGGCCGCCCGGCACGCGCTCGACGGTGCGGTGGAGCACGTCGTCGCCCCCGACTCCGGCCACCTCGGGGCGCCGGTCCCGGCGGACGGCCGTGCCGTGGTCGAGCTCCTCGCGTGCGAGCGGGTCCCGCCGCGCGCCGTCCTCGGCGTCGACCCGGAGGTCGGGTACGTGACGCGGGCGCTGTGGGCGGCAGGGCGGCCGGACGACGACGTCGCGGACCTCGTGCACGCCCTCGACGCGCTCGGGCAGGGGCCGCGGGTGCTCGCCGTCCCGTCCGACGAGGGCCTCGGCCTGCCGCACGCGCACGACCCCGCGGGGCTCCTCCCGCGGCTCGGCGCCGCCTACGACCGTGCGCGGCTCGCGCGCGCCGAGGAGCTGCTGTGAGCGTGGCGTGGCGGTGGTCGGGGGAGGCGCTGCTCCTCGACCTCGACGGGACCCTCGTGGACTCGGCCGCGGCGATCGAGCGGCACACGCTGCTGTGGGCGCAGCGGCACGGGCTCGACGGCGCCGCCGTGGTCGAGGCGTCGCACGGCCGGCGCGACGTCGAGGTGGTCCGTCTCGTCGCCCCCTGGGCCGACGTCGACCGCGAGGCCGCCTGGCTGCACCGCATCTCGTGCGACGACACCGAGGACGTCGTCGCGGTGCCCGGCGCGGCGGACCTGCTCGCGGCGCTGCCCGCCGACCGGTGGGCGGTCGTCACGTCGGCGGCGCGCGAGGTCGCGCTCGCCCGGCTCGCGGCGGCGGGCCTGCCCGTGCCGCGGGACCTCGTGTGCTCGGAGGACGTGGCGCACGGCAAGCCCGCGCCCGAGGGATACCTGCGTGGCGCGGACCTGCTCGGGGTGGCGTCGGGGCGCTGCCTCGTCGCGGAGGACGCGGCCGCGGGCGTCGCCGCGGGATCCGCCGCGGGGGCGACGGTGCTGTCCGTCGCGCCGCACGTCCTCGCCGGTGCCGCGCACGGGACGGTCGACCTGCGGGGCGTCGTCGCGCACGTCGACGGGGCGGGCGTCACGGTCACCGCGGGCGGCCGCGCCCCGGACGCTCCGACCGGCACCCCCGCGGCCTCGCGGGT
Source organism: Cellulosimicrobium marinum (assembly GCF_020551945.1). Lineage (GTDB taxonomy): Bacteria > Actinomycetota > Actinomycetes > Actinomycetales > Cellulomonadaceae > Cellulosimicrobium > Cellulosimicrobium marinum. The sequence continues at coordinate 665,846 of NZ_JAJBZH010000001.1, forward strand.
CGCGGCCCGGTGACGGGGCACCACGGCGCGACGGTCGACGTCTGGTACGTGCGCACCGGCCCGTCGACGCGTCGCGCCGCGTCGGTGCTCGGCGCCGCGGAGAGGGCCCGCGCGCAGCGCCTCGCCTCGGCCGCCGACGCCGCGCGCTACGTGACCGCGCACGTCGCGGCCCGTGAGGTCCTCGCCGCACGCACCGGCGTCGCGCCGGGGGACGTGGCGTGGGAGGTGGGGCCGCACGGGAAGCCGGGGGCCGTCGTCGGGCAGCGGTGGAACCTCAGCCGCAGCGGCGACCACGCGCTCGTCGCCCTCGCCACCACGGACGTGGGGGTGGACGTGCAGGTGACGGACGCGCGGGTGGACGTCGCCGCGCTCGCCCGGCGCTTCTGGAAGACCGGGGCCGACGGGGACGAGCAGGAGCAGTGGCGGCGGGTGGCCCGCCTGGAGGCGTGCGCGAAGGCCGTCGGGGGGCGGCTCCTCGACGTGCTCGGGCTCGACGTGCGCGACCCCGGGCCCGTGCGCGCCACCGACGGCGCGTGGCGCGGCCAGGAGTGGTGGGTGAGCGACCTGCCCGGACCGGACGGGGCGGTCGCGGCGTGCGCCACCCCGGGCCCGACGCCGCACACCTGGCGAGCGCACACCTGGCCCGCACCGGACGACGCACCCCCGAGGAGGACGGCATGAGGGCGACGCACGACGTCGAGGTGCGCGGCCCCGCAGGGTCGGGGCCCGCGACGTGGGGCCAGACCGCGATCCGGCGCGCCCTCGCGGCGCTCGCGCCCCTCGACCACCAGTTCAACCTCACGTGGGGCGGACCGCTCGACCGGCCCGTGCCCGTCGCGACGGCGCTCCGCGTCGTGCGGGACGTCGTGGAGCGGCACGACGCGCTGCGCACCCGCCTCGTGCCGCGTGGCGACGGCTACGCCCAGGAGCTCACCGCGCACGCGGCCGTGCCCGTCGTGGAGGAGCGGGTCGCGACCGTCGCGGAGGTCCCGGTCGTCGCGGCGCGGCTGCGGCACGAGCTGTGGGGCGCGCCGTTCGCGTACGCGCGCGAGCTGCCGGTGCGGGCCGGTCTGGTGACCGTCGGCGACGCCGTGCACCACGCCGTCGTCGTCGTCGCGCACACCGCGGCGGACGGCTGGGCGCTGCCCGTGCTCGACGCCGACCTCGTCGCCCTCGCGTCCGGCACGCCGCTCCCCGCCCTCGACGGGACGTGGACGCCGCTCGACGAGGCGGCCTGGCAGGCGTCCCCCGCGGGGCGGCGGCACGACGACGCGGCCCGGGCCCGCGTCCTGCGCACCATGCGCGCCGCCCCCGCCGAGACGTTCCCCCCACGCCCCCCGGGCGGCACCCCGACCTCCACCGGTGCACCCACGTCCCCGGGCGTGCCGCCCGCCGCACCCCGTGCCCGGTACCGGCAGACCGTCCTGCGCTCGCGCCGCCTCGGCCCGGCCGCGGACCGGCTCGCCGCACGCTGGCGGGTGAGCCCCGCCGTCGTGCTCCTCGCCGCGTCCTGCCGGGCGCTCGCGGACGCGGCCGGGAGGGACGACGTCGTGCTCCAGGTGATGTCGAGCAACCGCTTCCGGCCCGCGCTCGCGCGGTCGGTCGCGACGGTCGCCATGGAGGGCCTGCTGCACGTCGACGGTCTCGACGCGCCGTTCGAGGACGTGACCGCCCGGGTGTGGCGCGCGGCCATGACGGCGTACCGGTCGGCGTACTACGACAAGGACCGGCTCGTGCACGACGCCGCCTCCGACCTCGACGCCCGGCACGACACGACCTGCTGGTACAACGACCGGCGCGGCACCGGGCCGGACCGCAACCACCACGCCCGCCCGACGGGCAGCCGGCGGCTCGCGCGGGCCGACGCCCCCGACAACCAGGGCGGCATCTCCCTGGCCCTGCACCTCGTCGACGCGCCCGGCGGCGGCGTGGACCTCGTGCTCACCGTCGACACGGCGCGGCTCGACGACGCGATCGCCGAGGCCGTGCTCCGCGCCACCGAGCGGACCGTGCTCGACGCCGGACGGGCGCGGGCCGCCGGGTAGCGGGACCATGGGCCGATGGGGACCGTCTCGGACTATTTCGCCGGCCTCGCCGAGCCGGACCGCGGCACGCTCGCGCACGTCGTCGACGTCGCGCGCGAGATGGTGCCCGACGCCGCCGAGGGCACCAGCTATGGCATGCCCGCGCTGACCTACCGCGGCAAGGCCCTGCTCAGCGCGATGAGCTCGGCCCGGCACCTCGCCGTCTACCCGTACAGCCCCGCGGCCGTCGCCGCCGTCGCCCCCCGGCTCGACGGCTGGTCGCACGCCAAGGGCACGATCCGGTTCTCCGCCGACCACCCCCTGCCCGACGACGTGCTGCGCGACCTGGTCGCCCGGCGCGTCGAGGAGATCGACGCCGCGCTGGGTGGGCACTGAGACGTCCGGCCCGGAGAGGGCTGGAGCCGGACGGAACCTCGTGCACGGCTGCTGCGTCTACGTCGGCATGAGCATCGAGAGACCGTGCGGATGAGCGGCGAGCAGGACGTGGTCGTCGTCGCCGGCGGGGGCGCCGCGACGGACCGCGAGGAGTTCACGGTCTTCGTCCGCGAGCACGCGGCGACCCTGTACCGCGTCGCGTTCCTGCTCTGCGGCGACCAGCACCGAGCGCAGGACCTCGTCCAGCAGACGCTGGAACGCACCTACCGGTCGTGGGGTCGCGTGCGTGACGGGTCGCCGCTCGCCTACGCACGAACCGTGCTGGCCAACCTGCGGGTCGACACGTGGCGCCGCACGCGCCGCGAGCACGCCGTCGAGCCCGACGACCTCGCCGCACTCGCCGGTGGGCCGGTCGCCGCCCGTGGGGCCTCGCCGGCCGAGGACCGGCTGGCAGACCGCGTGGCGGACCGTGACCGCGTGGTCCGCGCGCTGGCGCAGCTCCCGGTGAAGCAGCGGCGCGTCGTCGTGCTGCGCTTCCTGCTCGACCTCGGGGAGGCGGAGACCGCGCGGACCCTCCGGCTGCCCGTCGGCACCGTCAAGTCGCAGTCGTCGCGCGGCCTCGCGCGGCTGCGCGAGCTCCTCGGGGAGCCCGCCGTCCGCCCGACCGTAGGAGTGGAGCCGTCATGACCCGGACCGACCCGCTTATGGAGCGGCTGCGTGACGCGGCCGAGCACGTCGACGTCCCCGAGCTCGAGCCCGACGCACGAGCGGCACGCGCGGTGCGGACCGTGCGGACGCGCCGGGCGGTCGGTGGTGGGCTGGCCGCGCTCGTCGCGGCCTCCGTGGTCGTCGCGCCGGTCGTCCTCGACCGCGATCCCGCGCCGACCGGACCCGCCGCCACCCCGACCGAGCGTGCGTCCACGGACACCTCACCGACGGACGACGACTCGGGGGAGACGGCACGGACGGAAGACCTGCCGCACGTGGACGGGGTCGTGACGGGCGTGCCGGACGACTGGGCCGTGCACGAGCTCGCCGGGCTGTCGTACGCCGTCCCCCCGGGCTGGTCCCCGGCGCGCGACCCGTTGCGGAACGGCGCGCGCCTCAGCTCGTGGACGAGCGGGACCACCGGCCCCGCCGCCGCGGACGCGGTCGGGAGCGGGACGCCGTCCGACCTCACGGTGTCGGTGGCGGGCGGGTACGCCACCTGGGTGGCGCCTGACGCCGCCTCCCTCGCGGAGGCGGAGCAGTCGTGGGGCGCGACCGTCGAGACGGTCGACGTGCCCGGTGCGGACCACGTCGTCGTGACCCGGTACCCGTTCACGGTGGACGGCGCCCCCGGGCTGCAGGTCCAGGTCGACGTCCGGGAGGCGGGCGGGGTCGGGTACACCGTCATGCTCTCCGTCCCCGACTCGGCGCGCGGCGAGGAGATCCTGCGCGGGGTGCTCGGGTCGCTCGGCTTCGTCTGACGGTCGGCGCGCCCTGCCCGGCATGATGGTGCCGTGCCCGACGACGCCCGCCCCGGCCTGCGCGTGACGCGCGCCCTGGTCGTGCCGGAGGCCGAGCTGCGGTGGCGGTTCTCGCGGTCGTCCGGGCCGGGTGGTCAGGGGGTCAACACGGCGGACTCGCGCGTCGAGCTGTCGTGGGACGTCGGCGGGTCGGCCGTGCTGACGCCCGCGCAGCGTGCCCGGGTCGAGGAACGGCTGGGGCGGCGCCTGGTCGGCGGGGTCCTCACGGTCGCGGCGTCGGAGCACCGGGCGCAGCTGCGCAACCGGGAGGCCGCCCGGGCGCGCCTCGCCGCGCTCGTCGCCGACGCCCTCGCACCGCCGGGCCCGGCGCGGCGCTCGACCCGTCCCACGCGCGGGTCCGTGGAGCGGCGCATCGACGCGAAGAAGCGCCGTGCCGGGGTCAAGCAGACGCGGCGTCGTCCCCCGTCGGAGTGACCGGGGTCCCGAGGCGGCGCGCGAGCTGCGGGTAGTCGACGACGATCCCGTCCGCGTCGACCGTGAGGTCGGCCGTGAAGTCGCGGGTGGCGCTCGTGTACCGGACCGTGCCGTGGCCCGTCGCCGGGTCGACGGGCGAGGCAGGGGCGTAGACCTGCTCGCTACGGAGCACCCGGAGCGACGGGAGGTCCACCCACGCCATCACCAACGACGTCTCGCCGGCGGGCGCGGCGTCCCCCGGCAGGCCGAGCCGCAGGACCGGCATCGTGTTGGTCGCCGGGCACAGCGCGAGGTCGCAGTCGACGGCCCCGTCGAGCACCGACGGGTCGTCGAGCCCGGGCGGGCCGAGGTGCCCGGGAGCGCGGCCGGACGTCGCGACGTCGGCCAGCCACGCGCCGTCGGGCGAGCGGGTGAGGTCGAGGTGCCGCGCCCACCCGGGCCCGCGCGCCGTGACCTCCAGCCGCTCGGTGACCCAGCCCGGACCCGTCGTGAGGGCCCACGCGGTCGCGTACCCGGTGGCACGGGACGTCCCGTGCGCGTCGAGCCGGTTCGGGTGCAGCGTGAACGTCGCCGCCTCCAGCCGGTGTGGGTCGTCGTCCCACCCGGTCCAGGCCACGTGCCGCGTCCGCGTCCGCTCGTCCACCCTGCGAGTCTGCCCCGAGGTGCCGTCGTTCGCGACGGGCACGCGCGCCGAGATCGGCAGACCTCGTCGAGCTCGGCAGGTCGGGGGTGCCGACGTCGGCCAGGTCCGCCGATCTCGGTGACGGTCAGCCCAGTGCGGCGCGAGCCGCCCGGGCGACGGCGGCGGCGAGGCGGTCGAGCGACGCCGAGTGCAGACGCCACTGCTGCCAGTGCTGCGGCACGTCCACGGCGTTCGCGTCGTCGAACCCGACGAGGCGCCCCGCGCGCACCCCGGTCTCGCTCTGCAGGTCGGGCAGCATGCCCCAGCCCATGCCGTGCTCGATCGCGCGGAGGAACTCGTGCGACGCCGGGACGTGGTGGCGCGGCGGGTCCGGCGGCGCGCCGCCCGCACGGTCCCGCCGGTGGCGCTCCCGCAGGTAGCGCTCCTGGAGGTCGTCCTTGCGGTCGAAGGCGAGGACGGGGGCGACGGCGAGCGCGGCGGGCGTCGGCCCGTCCGGGAACCAGCGCGCGACGAACGCCGGGCTGGCGACGGGCCGGTACCGCATCGACCCGAGCAGCGTCGCACGACACCCGGGGACCGCGTCGCCGACGGACGACACGGCGGCCACGGCCGTGCCGTCGCGCAGCAGGCCGATCGAGTGCTCCTCGTCCTCGCGCACCACCTCGAGCTGCGCCCACGCCGACGCCTCGACGAGCGCGGGCAGCGCCCAGGTGGTGAGGGCGTCGCCGGAGACGACGAGCGTGATCTCCGGCAGGTCGGGCCGTGCGGGCGGTGCGTCGCCCCGGGCCGGGGCGTTCAGGCCGAGCTCGGCGAGCACGTCCGCCTGCTGGAGGAGGACGTGGCGCGCGTGCCGCACGAGCACGTGGCCCGGGGGTGTGAGCTCGGCCGGGCGTCCGCGCCGTACGAGCACCTGCCCGACGGCGGACTCCAGCGCGCGCATGCGCTGGCTCACCGCGGACGGGGTGACGCCGAGGCGCTGGGCGGCGGCGTCGAACGTCCCCGTCGTGGCGATGGCGTCGAGGGTGCGGAGCTGGTCCGGCGGCAGGTCGACCATGAGCAGATCTTACGATCGTGCAGAAACATTCGCTGTACTGCACGAGGGATCGCGCCTAGCGTCGACACCGTGACCGCGCTCTCCCTCGCCCAGCACCTCCTCGCCGGCCTCGCCGCCGGCCTGTCCCTCATCGTCGCGATCGGCGCGCAGAACGCGTTCGTGCTGCGCCAGGGCCTGCGCCGCGAGCACGTGCTCCCCGTCGTCGTCGTGTGCGCGGCGTCCGACGCGATCCTCGTCGCCGCCGGGACCGCCGGACTCGGCGCGCTCGTCACCGGAGCCCCCGCCGTCCTCACGGCCGTCCGCTGGGTCGGCGCCGCGTTCCTCCTCGTCCTCGCGGCGCTCGCGGCTCGCCGCGCGCTGCGGCCCGGGGTGCTGGACACGGCGAGCGGCTCCCGTGCGCCCGGGTCGGCGCGGGCCGCCGTCGGGACGGCGCTCGCCCTGACGTGGCTCAACCCGCACGTCTACCTCGACACCGTCCTCCTCCTCGGCACGCTCGCCGCGGGCTACGCTGCCGCGCACGCCGGTGACGGCACCCCCGGGCCCGACGTCGTCCGCGGGCTCTTCGGGACCGGTGCCGTCCTCGGGAGCGTCATGTGGTTCACCGCGCTGGGCTACGGCGCACGCCTCCTCGCGCCCCTGTTCGCCCGGCCCGTGGCGTGGCGGGTGCTCGACGGCGCGATCGCCGTCGTCATGGCGACGATCGCCGTCTCGCTCGTCGTGGGCGCGTGACTCCGGTCGTGGTGCGTTCCACCGTCGGCCTGCTCAGGTGAGGTGGTCGAAGTCGCCGCGCACCCAGGCGGCGTGGCGCTCGGCCGAGCGCAGCACGACGTCGTGCGCGTCGGCGGGGACCACGCCCTCGAAGTTGTTGTAGAGCCGTTCGAAGGGACGGCGGGCCACGTGGTGCGCGACGCGCAGCGTCACGGCCGCGGACAGCGGGATGCGGTTGGGGTAGGAGCGCATGAAGCTCACGGACGTGCGGTCCGGGTTCGCCATGATCGTGTCGCCGCTGAGCAGCACCCCGCGGCCCTCGGCGCCCGCCGCCCAGTGCGCCACCGCGCTGCCGGGGAAGTGCCCGCCCGGCTGCGACAGCACGACGCCCGGCAGGATCTCGCGCTCGCCCGACCACGTCTCGATCACCGGGTCGGGCCGGGCGACCCACCGCGCGTCGGCCTCCGCGACGAGGACGGGGACCCCGCCGAGGCGGCGGCTCCACTCGACCTGGACGCCGAACATGTGCGGGTGGCTCGCGACGATCGCCACGACGGGACCGAACGCGCGCACGGCCTCGACCGCCGCGTCGTCGACGTAGCCGAGCGGGTCCCACAGGAGACTGCCCGCGGGCGTGCGCACGACCTTCGCCTGCTGCCCGATCCCGACGCTCGGCTCGCTCGTCAGGCCCAGCAGGTCGGGTTCCAGCTCGGCGACGACGACCCGTTCTCCCGCCGCGGCGAGCGCGTCGAGGGTGGTCCAGGCCTGCCCGGTCGCGGGGACCCACTGGCGTTCGTCGGCGCAGATCGCGCACACGTGCGGGCGCTCGGCGTGCTCGACGGCGCACGTGCGGCAGATCCACCAGGCGTCGGTCGGGGGAGGCGTCTTCATGGGGCGTTCCTACCGCGTGCCGCCCACGGGCCGCCAGGGGTGCGAGCGTCGTCGTCCGCCCCGAGGGTGGGACGGTGCCTGCAGACACCGGGCGCGCCGCCCCTTCCCCCTGAGGAGCTGCACGATGACCTCTGACCAGCACGATCGTCCTGTCGGCGGCGCGGTGCCGGGAGCGCCCGCGCCCCGGACCGCCGCACCGGAGCAGCGCAGCCCCACCGGGTGCCCGTTCCACCTGCCCGGTGCGGACGACGTCGACCCGCGCGCCCAGGCGGGCGACCACCTGACGACGGCGCAGGGCCTGCGCGTCGACGACACCGACCACTCGCTGAAGGCCGGGCGGCGTGGCCCGCTCCTCATGGAGGACCACCACTTCCGCGAGAAGATGACGCACTTCGACCACGAGCGGATCCCCGAGCGCGTCGTGCACGCGCGCGGCGCGGGCGCCCACGGCACGTTCCGCGCCTACGGCAACGCGTCGAGCGTGACGAAGGCGGGCTTCCTCTCCGAGGCCGACAAGGAGACGCCCGTGTTCGTGCGGTTCTCCACGGTGCTCGGGTCGCGCGGGTCGGCCGACACGGCCCGCGACGTGCGCGGGTTCGCGACGAAGTTCTACACCGACGAGGGCACGTTCGACCTCGTCGGGAACAACATCCCGGTGTTCTTCATCCAGGACGCCATCAAGTTCCCGGACATCATCCACGCGGGCAAGCCGCACCCGGACCGCGAGATCCCGCAGGCGCAGAGCGCGCACGACACGTTCTGGGACTTCATCTCGTCGCACACCGAGTCGACGCACATGGCGATGTGGACCATGTCGGACCGCGCGATCCCGCGCAGCTACCGCACGATGGAGGGCTTCGGCGTCCACACCTTCCGCCTCGAGGCGGCGGACGGGTCGACGGCGCTCGTGAAGTTCCACTGGAAGCCGGTGCTGGGCGTGCACTCGCTCGTGTGGGAGGAGGCGCAGATCGCCCAGGGCGCCGACCCGGACTTCCACCGCCGCGACCTCGCGGACGCGATCGACCTGGGCGCGTTCCCGCAGTGGGAGCTCGGGCTGCAGATCATGCCCGACACCCCGGACGAGACGTTCGAGGGCATCGACCTGCTCGACCCGACGAAGATCGTGCCCGAGGAGCTGTGCCCGGTGCAGCCGGTCGGGATCATGACGCTCACCGCGAACCCGACGAACTACTTCGCCGAGACCGAGCAGATCGCGTTCCACGTGGACCACCTCGTGCCGGGCATCCAGGTGACGAACGACCCGCTCATGCAGGGCCGCCTCTTCTCCTACCTGGACACGCAGCTCTCGCGCCTCGGCGGGCCGAACTTCGCCCAGCTGCCGATCAACCGGCCGCACGCGCCCGTCAACGACATGCTCCGCGACGGCATCCACCAGACGGCCGTGCACTCCGGCGTCGTGACGTACAAGCCCAACGCGATCGACGGCGACCGGCCGGTCACCCGGCCCGAGGCCGCCTACGTCACGCTGCCCACGCCGGTCGAGGGGGAGAAGGTCCGCGCGAACCCGGTGTCGTTCGAGGACCACTTCACGCAGGCGCGGCTGTTCTGGCTGTCGCTCTCGCCGGTCGAGCAGGCGCACGAGGTCGAGGCGTTCACGTTCGAGCTCGGCAAGTGCGCGTCGGAGGAGATCCGCGCCCGCATGCTCGCCAGCCTCGCGAAGGTCGACGGCGGCCTCGCCTCCCGGGTCGCGGACGGCCTCGGGCTCGACGCGCCGTCGGGCGACGTGCCCGACGGCGTGCAGCCCTCGCCCGCGCTCTCCCAGCTCCCGACCGAGCCGGGCCGCATCGACGGCCGGGTCGTCGGCGTCCTCGTGCACGACGGCGCGGACCTGGGCGTCGTCGGGACGCTGCGGGCCGCACTCGACGAGGAGGGCGTCGTCGTCCGGGTCGTCGCCGCGCACGGCGGCGAGGTCGCCTCGGGGAGGACCACCGAGGTGGTCGACCGGACGATCCTCACCACGCGCTCCATCGAGTACGACGCCGTCGTCGTCGCCGACGGCACCACCGGCACACCGATCGGGACCGACCCGCGCACGGCCGTGCTGCTGCAGGAGGCGTTCCGCCACGGCAAGGCCATCGCCGCGGTGGGCGACGGCGCCGACGTGCTCGCCGCCGCGGGCGTCGACACGTCCGCGCCCGACGTCACCGTCACCGGGGACGCGACGACACTGCCCGCGACGCTGCGCACCGCGCTCGGCCTGCACCGCTCGTGGGACCGCCTCGCCCAGCTCGGGGCGGTCTGACGGGCGTCACGGTCCGACGGCTGACCGGGCCGGGTCACCCTCGCGGTGGCCCGGCCCGCGTGCTGTCACCGTCGCGGACCATCCGCAGCTCATGGACGTCGTCGGCGAGGTCTGGTCCCTCCGTCTCCATGGCGACGCCCGGAAACTGCCCTATGTCTGCACGTCGACGCACGGTGGTTTGGTTTCACCCTGGACCGTGGACGTGGGCTGCCGTATAACGGAGAACGATCCTACTTTCACGCTCGGGGGCGATATGACCACGTCGAGCGCCCCGGTGGACGAGCGCCTCAAGCTCGCATTCGACCAGGCTCAAGCCGCCGTCGCGCACCAGGACTCAACCTTGACCAATCTGCGTTCGCGGGCGACCGCACTCGTCACCACGTCATCCGTCGTCGCGACGTTCGCCGCAGGCCTCGGCCTGATCGGTTCCGACCCCACCAAGGGCAACGTGCTGCCGACGCCGCTGGCACTCGTCCTCGTTGGTCTGGTGATCGGGGTCGTGGGGTGCTCGACCCTCATCCTGTTGCCGACAAAGGGGTGGATCTTCTACCTCGACGGCCGACTACTGGTCGAAGAATGGATCGACACGGCGGGCGTTTCGGTAAACGAGATGTACCGGCGGCTCGCGATCGCCGTCGCACAGCACGAAGTGATCAATGCGGAGAAACTGGGTCGAAAGGTCGTCTCGTACAGAATCGGGATCGTGCTGCTCCTGTTTCAGACGATCCTCCTCGTCCTCGGATTCACTGTTTGGAGCGACTCATGAACGCATCTGAGAAGGCACCCACGGCTGACAACGACGACGATCTGTCCGATCCCGGGAAGCGCTCGACATCATGGGATGCGAGAGGTGACGCATCCCCGGAGAAGCGACATTCCCCGCGCGACCAAGTCATCGACGCGCTCCCTGACCCGGGCATACCGATGGACGAGTCGCCGAGGCGGCGAGGTCGCGGCGACACGTGAGACTGAGTAGCGGCTCACCCCGGCAGCGCCCTCCGGTGACGAACAACCACACGCCGAAGGTTCCTGCGACGTGAGCGCCAGGAGCACGGACGCGCGGACCCGCGCGCTCCTCGACCGGGTGCGCGACCGCCTCCCGACCGGAGCGTCCGTCCGCGAGGTGTCGATGTTCGGGGCGGTCGCGGTCATGGTGGACGACTCGATGGTCGTCGCCGTGCACAAGGACCACAGCCTCCTCGTGCGGGTGACCCCCGACGACGACGCGGACCTAGGTCGACGAGAAGAGGCGTCCCGCGCGGAGATGGGCGCCGGCCGGTCGATGGGCACCGGCTGGCTGCGTGTCGACGCCGCGGCCGTGGAGGCCGATGCCGTGCTCGACCTCTGGGTCGGTGCCGCGCTCCGACGGCTTCGGGACGGCTCACCGAGCGAGGGGACCTCATGAACGCACGGGCTCCACGGGTGTCGGGCGGACTGGCGGCCGCGGCGCTGGTGGCCGGGCTGGCCGCTTGCAGCGCCGGAAGCCTTTCCGTTCTCAACGAGAGCGACACCGACGTCGTCGTCTCGACGGGTGACGAGGAGTTCGACGCGCCGGGATGGGGCGGGGCGGCCCTGCTCGACTACGGCTGCAGCCCCGGCGACGTGACCGTCGAGTTCGCGACGGGCGAGGAGGTCGTCGTCCGGGGCCCGGTGTGCCCGGACGAGGAGATCGTCATCAGCGCCGACGGCGACGTCGAGCTCCGGCCCACGTCCGACGGGGGTCGAGGCGCGCCGCCCGGTGGGTGAGGCAGGTCAGAGCAGCCCGAGGTAGCTGACCACGGCCCGCTCCACGGTGGCGAGGTCCTCATGGTGGAGGAAGTCGACGGGCTCGCCGACCACGTAGTCGATGTCGATCGTCCGGATCTGGTCGACGAGGATCACGGTCCGTTCGCCGGCGACCTCGATCTCCGGACGGAAGACCGCGGCGGCCGCACTGGTCGAGGTGGGCACGACGGTCACGACGGACCACGGCATCTCCGAGGGCGAGAGGACGAGCCCGTAGCGGCGGCCACCCTGTTCGTGGCCTCGTGGGCTCCCCAGATCGATGCGGTAGACGGCGCCCCGGATCACCAGGCGTCCGGGGCGTCGTTGACGTTCTCGTCCCGCAGGCGCTCGGCGTCCGCGCGGGCCAGGTCGAGCCACTGCTCGTGCGCGACCAGGTGAAGCCCACGACGGATGGCGTCAGTCGTCGACAGACCGGAGCTCGTGATGGCGTCGAGGATCCGACGGTCCTCGTCGGTCGGGCGAAACCCGATGGTGCGGTTCGGCATGGATCTCAGGCTAGGTGAGTGTGCAACATCTGTCGAACGGCTGCGGGCCGGACGACGCGGGTGTGCGTCGTCCGGCCCGTGCCGGTGCAGGGGTGACGACGGCCGCCCGGGGGCCCGGGCGCCGTCGGGCGCTCAGCTGATCCTGCGGCGGTAGATCGCGACGGCGCCGGCGTACGCGACGAGGAGGATGCCGACGAGCCAGCCGAGCGCGACCCACAGGTCCGCCCCCACGGGCTGCCCCGCGAACAGGGCGCGGATGCTGTCGACGATGGAGGTGACCGGCTGGTTCTCGGCGAACCAGGCGACCGGGCCGGGCATCGTGTCGGTGGGGACGAACGCCGAGCTGATGAACGGCAGGAAGATCAGCGGGTAGCTGAAGGCGCTCGCGCCGTCGACGGTCTTCGCGGACAGCCCGGCGATGACGGCGAGCCACGTCAGGGCGAGGGTGAACAGGACGAGGATGCCGCCGACGGCCAGCCACGCCCCGACGGACGCCCCGGTGCGGAAGCCCATGAGCAGGGCGACGGCGATGACGATCGTGATCGACGCGAGGTTCGCGACCACCGACGTAAGCACGTGGGCCCACAGGACGCTGGACCGCGCGATCGGCATCGACTGGAACCGTTCGAAGATGCCGCCCTGGAGGTCGAGGAACAGCCGGTACGCGGTGTAGGCGACGCCCGACGCGACGGTGATGAGCAGGATGCCGGGGAGCATGTAGTCGATGTACGACTCCCCGGAGCCCGTGTCGATCGCGCCGCCGAGCACGTACACGAACAGCAGCATGAGGGCCGTCGGCGTGACCGCGGTGGTGATGATCGTGTCGGGGCTGCGCAGGATGTGCCGCAGCGAGCGGCCGGTGAGCGTGCCGGTGTCGGCGAGCACGTGGGTGGTCATCAGGCGTCCTTTCCGGGCTGCGCGGCACCGTCCGTGGCGCCGACGAGGGTGAGGAACACGTCCTCCAGGGAGGGCTGCTTCTCCACGTACTCCACCGTCGCCGGCGGGAGGAGCGCCTTGAGCTCGGCGAGGGTGCCGTGCTGGATGATCGTGCCCTCGTGGAGGATCGCGATCCGGTCCGCGAGCTGCTCGGCCTCGTCGAGGTACTGCGTCGTCAGCAGCACCGTGGTGCCGCCGTGCGCGAGGTCCTTGACGGTGCGCCACACGTCGATCCGCGCCTGCGGGTCCAGGCCCGTGGTCGGCTCGTCGAGGACGATGATCGCCGGGTCGCCGATGAGGCTCATCGCGATGTCGAGCCGACGCCGCATCCCGCCCGAGTAGGTCGACGCCCGGCGGGCGCCCGCCTCGGTGAGCGAGAAGCGGGCGAGGAGGTCGTCCGCGACGGCACCCGGGTCGTCCAGGTGGCGCAGCCTCGCGACGAGGACGAGGTTCTCCCGGCCCGTGAGCACCTCGTCGACGGCGGCGAACTGGCCCGTGAGGCTGATGGAGGCGCGCACGTCGCCCGGGTGGGTCGCGACGTCGTGCCCGTTCACGGTGACCGTGCCGGCGTCGGCCGTGAGGAGGGTCGACAGGATGCGGACCATCGTCGTCTTGCCGGCGCCGTTCGAGCCGAGCAGGGCGAAGATGCTGCCCGCCTGCACCTCGAGGTCGACGCCCCGCAGGACGTGCAGGTCCTTGAACGACTTCCGCACGCCCTGGACGCGGATCGCGGGGCGGGGGTTCTGGTCGGTGGTCATGGTTCGTGCTCCTTCCTCGGCGGGCCGCGCGGTCGGCGTGGTCCGGTCGGGACGTGGACGGTCAGGGGCGGCGGACGACGACGTCGCCGTAGCCGGTCGTGGCGTGGATCTCCGCGGTGGACTCCTGGTCCACGGGACCCTCGGTGGGCGTGAGGTGGTTGCGGACGGTGCCGTGCTGGGACGCGACGTCGAGGAACGCGGCCGTCCCCTCGGGGACGCCCACCTCGATCGACCCGTACGACGTCGCGAGGGTGGCGGTGCCCGCGTCGAGGCTGCCGACCCGGATCCCGGCGTGGGCCGACTTCACCGCGAGCACCCCGTGGACGCGGTCCACCGCGATGTCGCCGTTCGCGCCGTGCACGTCGAGGGAGCCGGAGACGAGGCCGACGAACGTCATGCCGTTGGTCGCCTTGACCGACCCCTCGCCCGCCACCTCCCCGACGCGGACCGACCCGGCGCTCGCGGTGAGGTCCACCCGGTGGCGGACCCGCCCGACGGTGACGGACCCCGCGGACGCCTTGAGCTCGAGCCGGTCGACGTCGTCGAGGCGGACGTCGCCCGCGGAGAGCGTCATCACGACCGTGCCGAGCGTGCCCTCGGCGTAGAGCGAGCCGGCCTTGCCGCGCACGTCGGAACCCGTGGGGACCTCGACCGTGATGTTGGCGGTGCCGGCGGCGAAGGGCAGGACGAACTGCTTCCAGGACCCGGGATAGGTGATGGACACGGCGTCGCCGTCGCGGTCGACGCGGACGTCCTCCGCGGCGCGCACGCTGCCGGACTTGCCGGGGTCCGTGGGCAGGACGGTGACGACGACGTCGTCACGCTCCCCGGCGACGACGTGCACGTGGGCGAACGGGACGTCCACCACGACGGGGACGGGCTGCGGGGCGGCGAAAGTGGGCATGACGGAGCTCCTCGGGTGGTGTCAGCGTGGTGTCAGAGTGGGCGAAGGGGTGCGGCGTGGTGTCGTCGAGCGGCCGGGGCCGCTCAGCGCACCCAGCCGGTGACGCGGTTGCCGGAGCGCTGCGGCGCGCGGCCGGAGGCGGTCGGCCCGCCGGAGGACTGCTCGAGCGCGACGGTGACCGCCCGCACGAGCCACGTGTTCACGGAGACGCCGTCGCGCGCGGCGGCGGTCTCGACCTGCGCCTTGAGCTGCTCGGGCAGGCGCAGGGTGGTGCGGACGCTCTCGCCGCGGTCACCGTCGGCCGCCCCGGACGCGGGGACGTCGGCGGCGGACGCGGACGTGGGCGCGGGGGGCTGGTCGACGGCGGTCGGCGGCCCGGGCGGTGCCGACGGCGCCGCGACGACGAACTCGGGCGACCCGCCGCGCAGGCGGATGTCGACCGACCCGGGGGCCAGCTCGGCGGAGATCTCCCCGGCGGCGTCGGAGAGCGCGTCGAGGAGCATGAGGCGGGCGGCGGCGTCGAGCGAGGCGGTCAGACGGTCGGCGAGGTCGCGCGCGTCGTCACCGCCCGCAGCGGCCGCGGTGGCGAGCTGGTGCCGCAGCTCGTCGACATAGCGTGTGAGGTCCATGGCTCAACTATGACACCATCAGTGGTGTCACACAAGAGGCAATGTGACACCACATGATGTCGCCGCCGATGTCGCGTCCGACGACCTGTCAGCGACCCACCGACCCCCGGGTCGTCACAGCGCTGACAGCTCCGGGTCGGCGACGAGGTCCTCGCGCAGGTGCCGGGCGTACCCGCCCGGTGTGCGCCCGACGAGGCGGGCCGAGGTGAGGACCTCGCACGCGGCGTCGGGCACGAGGCGGGCGCCGGTGCGTCGTGCCGCGGCGACGAGCGCGACGTCCTCGTGCTCCGCCACCGGCGCGAAGCCGCCCGCCGCCCGGTAGACGGACAGGCGCAGGCCGAGGTTGGCGCCGTGGACGTGACCGTTCGCGTGCCCGGGCACGTGGGTCGCGCGCCACACCGCGGCGCGGTCGGCGGAGAGGTCGGCCAGGCGCGGGCGCACGGTGCCGACGACGACGTCCGCACCCGCCTCGGCGAGCTCCACGTGCCGCAGGAGCCAGTGCTCGGGCACCACCGAGTCGGCGTCCGTGCACGCGAGCCATGTGCGCTCCTCGTGCGCGGCTCCGTTCCCGATGCCGTTTCCCATGCCCCGCGCGGCGGTCTCCACGCCCGCCGCCCGGGCCCGCCCGACGCCGACCCGCGGCGTCTCGATCGCGGTGAGCCCGGCGTCGTGCACCACCCCGGCGCTCCCGTCGGTGCACCCGTCGAGCACGACGACGACCGACACCGCGATCTCGGGACGCACCGCGGCGAGCCGGTCCGTGGAGCGTCGCAGCCCGGCGAGGCACGCGGGGAGCAGCGCCTCCTCGTCGTGCGCGGGGACGACGACGAGCACCGCCTCGACGGGCCCGCTCGTCCCAGCCCCGCTCATGCCAGGCCCGCCTCACGGGCGACCGACGCCACGGGCCGGCGGGCGAGGACGTCGAGCACGAAGTCGTCCTCCTCGTGGTGGGCGAGCACGCCGAGCTCGCTGCGATCCTGAACGCGCGCCGCGACCTCGTCGCCGCCGAGCGGGTACTCGGGCACGTCGTGCCGCCAGTGGCACGCGACGACGACGCCGTCCGCCGCGAGCGACCCGAGCACCCGGTCCAGCGCCCGGTCGAGGTCGTCGCTGCCGTAGTAGTAGAGGACCTCCGACAGCACGACCAGGTCGAACTCGCCGTCGGGCCACTCGTCCGGGGTGTCGAGGCGCACGAGGTCGACGTCGTCGCCGAGGCGCTCGCGCGCGACGCGCAGGGGGGCGTCGGCGATGTCGACCCCGGTCAGGCGGTCGCAGCGGTCGCGCAGCGCGGCGGTGAGCACGCCCGTGGAGCAGCCGAGCTCCAGACCCGACCGGAAGCGTCGCCGCGGCAGGCTCGCGAGCAGCACCGCGCGCTTGCGCTCCTCGTACCAGCGCGTCTCGAACCCCCACGGGTCGGTGCGGCCGGTGTAGAAGCGGTCGAAGAACTCCCGGCCGAGGGACTCGCGCGCCGCGGCCGGGGTCGCGTCGTGCACCGCCGTCGCGTCACGCCCCGCCGTCGCGTCGCGGTCGGGTGCCGACTGGACGAGCACCTCGACCGGCCGTGCGGCGTGCCGCAGCATGTCGGCCCCGAGGATCGCCTCGTCGCCGGGTCGCGCCGACAGCGGCCGGACCTGGGAGGCGTGCGCGTCGAGCGCCCGCGCCTTCGCCGCCACCTCCGCGTCGGTCAGCCGCAGCCCGCGCAGCGCCTCCCACGGCACGTCGTGGCCGCCCGGGTCGCCCCAGTGCCACAGCCAGACCGGATACTCGACGAGCCGCACGCCCCGGCGTCCCGCGACCGACGCCGCGACCTCGCCCGCGATCCGGTGGTCGCGGTGGCCGTCGCCGCGCCACGGCGCGCACAGCAGGGGACGGTCGCCGTCCGTGAGGTCGAGCGCGGCGTCGACGGCGCGCTCCAGCGGCACGCGGTGCTCGCGCAGCCCGCCGTCGGGCAGGCCGAGCAGCACGACGCGCGCCGTCGGGCACAGCGCACCGACCGCGTCGACGACCTCGCGCCGCCGCTCGGCCCGCAGCGCCTCGGGTGCCGTGGTCGACGCCGGGTGCGACCCCTCCCCGTCCGTCGCCACGACGACGGTGACCGGGACGCCGCGGGAGCCGAGCCGGTGCACGAGGCCCCCCGCGCCGAACGACTCGTCGTCGGGGTGGGCGGCGAGCACGACGAGCGCGTCGACGCCGTCGAGGTCGAGCGGTGCCGGGCGGTCGAGCACCCCGGCCGCGACCCACGCCTCCTCGGGCGTGCCCGGGTCGCGGTGGTCGAAGCTCACCACGGGCACGTCCCCGCGGCGAGCAGGTCGCGCCCGAGCGACGCCTGGTCGCGCTCGGCGTGGTGCTGGCGCACGTACAGGCCGAGGTCGGCGACGCGCCGCGCGAACGCCTCGTCCGCCGTCAGCGGCCCCGGGCCGAGCGCGTGGGCGCAGCGCCGCTGCACCTCCTCGACCGCGTCGGCGACGACGGTCCGCGCCCGCCGCGCGAGGACCGACGACTCGCGTCCCGACACCCCGGCGTCGACGGCGCTCGCAGCCTCGGCGAGCACGGCGCGCGCGCCGGTGAGCGCGACGTCGACCGCGCCGAGGTGCGCGAGCGCGAGCTGGTCCGGCTCGCGCCGGCCGAGCGCGGCCCACAGCGTGCGCGCGAGGCCGACGGCGCCGCCCCACCAGCACGCCGCGACCCCGATCCCGCCCCACGCGAACCCCGGCCGCTCCAGGTACCAGCCGGCCGCGCCGACGGGGACGGCGGGGGCGCCGTCGAACGTCACGGGCGCGGAGACCACCTGGGGGAGCCCGCGCGGCACCCACGGCCCGTCCGCGGCCCGGACCGCCGGGGTCCGCAGGTCGACCGCGAAGAGGCGTCGGCCGTCGTCGGTCCACGCGGTGACGAGCGCGTGGCTGAGGTCCGCGGCGAGCGAGCACCACGGCTTGGTGCCCGTGAGCCGCCAGGCGCCGCCGTCGGTCACGGCGTCGAGCCTGACGCCCGGGCCCTCCGCGGCGTACACGCCCCACGTGCTCCCCGGGCCCGCCCCCACGACGGCGAGGTCGGGCGGCTCGGGCGCCTGGTCCAGGACGGCCAGCGCGTCGAGGTGCGGCTCGAGCATGCGCGCCACCGCGACGTCGGCGGCGGCGACGGACGCGAGCGCCGACCACAGCTCGCCGGTACGGCCCCCGCCCGGGTGCGGGAGGCGCGGCGCCACGTCCACGACCCAGCGCAGCGTGGCCGCGACGTCGGCACCCACCTCGGCCGCGCGGGCGAGGTCGGCGCGCGGGAGCGCGGCGGCGGGCCGGCTCCCGGACGCGTCCAGGGTGGTCTCGGCGATGTCCACGGCTCGTCCTCCTGGCCGGTTCCCCGGCGTGTCTCCCTCTGTGGTGCAGGCCGCTTGCTGGACCGCGACCAGCGTCCGAGCGGTCGCGCCTCCTCGCAAGCGCTGCACCCGGGAGCGCGTCGCCCGACACCGTGGTTGGCTCGGACCGTGACCGGCCACGACCCCGACTTTCTCGGCGTCCCCGTGCCGCTGCCCGAGGTGGGCCGTGAGGTGCGGGTGCTGCCGTCGACCCACTTCACGGTCCTGCTCGACCCGCTGCGGCGGCTCGCCGCGGCGACCGTCGTGGACGTCGACGGCGCCCAGCTCGTCGACGTCCCGCGCGACGACGACTGGCACCTCGACCCCCGCGTCGCCGCCGACGAGCAGACCGGCCCGGAGCTCTACGCGCGCAACGACCTCGACCGCGGCCACCTCGTGCGTCGCCGCGACCCCGTGTGGGGCGACCCGGCGACGGCGGCCCGGGCGAACACGGAGACGTTCGCCTACCCGAACGCCGCGCCGCAGGCCGCCCGGTTCAACCAGTCGCTCGACCTGTGGAACGGCCTGGAGGACCACGTCCTGGAGCACGCGCGCACCCTCGGCCTGCGCCTCGTCGTGGAGACGGGGCCCGTCCTCGCCGCCGACGACCCGGTCTACCGCGGCGTCGGGATCCCACGGTTGTTCTGGAAGGTCGTCACGTGGGCGGCCGGGGGTGGCGTTGCGGCCGGGCCGGTCGGCACGCTCGCGGCGACGGCGTTCGTGCTGGACCAGACGCCGCAGCTCGGCGAGCTCGAGCTGCGCGCGGCGGACGCGCGGGCGCTCGCGGCCGGTGACGTGCCGCCCCTGGGGCCGTTCCGGACGTTCCAGGTGCCGGTCGGGGACGTCAAGGCGCTGACCGGTCTCGATCTGGGCCCGCTCGTCGCGGCCGACGTGCTCGTGCCCGCCCCGGCGGCGGCGGGCGTGGCCGACCGCGCGGGGTGGCGGGAGCTGGGAGTCAGGTCGGACGTGGTGCTCTGACGGTCGGGGAGCGACCACCGCGAGAAAGTGGTAGCGCTTTCACGACCGCCCGGTAGGCTTGTGTTCCCGGGCGGGACGGCGCCGGGCACCACCGACCCCGGGAGCGGGCCATGTCGCAGACGACGCTCGAGGACGTCGCCGCCGCCGCGCGCGTGTCCCGCTCGACCGCCTCCCGCGTCCTCACCGGCACCGGTCCCGTCTCCGCCCGCGCCCGCCAGGCCGTGCTCGACGCCGCCGACCGCCTCGGCTACGTGCCGCACCCCGGCGCACGGGCCCTCGCCAGCGGCCGCGGCGAACGCGTCGTCGTCGCGGTCGGGTCGCCGTCGTCCGAGCTCCTCGCCGACCCGTACGTCGCACGCGTCGTCGCCGCCGCGAGCCGCACCGCCGACACCGCGGGCGTCGGCGTCGCGCTGCGCTGGCTCGGCCGCGACCCCGGCGACGAGCTCGGCCGCCTCGCCCGCGACCCCGGCGTCGGCGGGGTCCTGCTCGTCGACTACTCCGCCGACGTCCTCGCCGTCGTCCCCGACCGCCTCCTGCCGCGCGTCGCCGCCGTCGGGCCCGCCGACGGGCGCGTCCCCTCGTACGACGTCGACGCCGCCGCCGGCATCACCGGTCTCCTCGCCCACGTCCTCGGCACGGGTCGCCGCCGCGTCGTGCTCCTCGCCGGGCCGCGCTGGCTCCCCGGGTCGCGCCGCGTCGTCGCCGCGTACACCGCCGCCATGGACGCCGCAGGCCTGCCGCGACACGTCCTCGCGGCCGACCTCACGGCGAGCGCCGGCGCCACCGCCGTGCGCGAGGCCCGACGCCGGTGGCCCGAGACCGACGCCGTCGTCGCGATGAGCGACCTGCTCGCCGTCGGCGCCGTGCGCGCCCTCACCGAGGACGGCGTGCGCGTGCCCGACGACGTCGCCGTCACCGGGTTCGACGACCACCCGGTGGTGCGGGAGCTCGGCCCCGCGCTGACCACCGCCACCCACCCCGTGGAGCAGATCGCCGCCGCCGCCACCGCCGACCTCCTCGGCCGGTCGCGCGCCGGCGGTCGTACGACGTTCGGGTCGTCGGTCGTGGTGCGCGCGAGCGCCTGACCCGCGAGTGACGCACGTCCGCCCGAGCGATGCACGCAGAGGTGCATCGCTCGGGCGCGAGCGCATCGCTCGGAGTCAGCCTGCCGCGCCGACCCCGTCGAACGGGGTGATCAGCGACCACCCTTCCGCCGTGCCGGGGACCGCGTGGTCGCCGTCCGCGAGGTAGAGGCGCACGGCGTGGTCGACGTCGAGCGGGTCGCCGTCCGGGTAAGTCCCGTCGCTGCACGTCTGCGGGGTGGAGGCGACGGCCAGCCGGTCGCCGGGCGTGGCGTCGCCGTGGACGACGTCGGTCACCTCGACCTCCCACACGTGCGCGTCGGTGCCGAGCATGGGGCGCGTGCCGTCGCGGCGGAGCACGGTCGCGTCGACGACGAGCGTCGCGGCCGCCTCCCGGTCGGCCGCGGTGTCGAACGACACCCAGTCGACGCACGACTCCGTGCCCGAGGTCGCGCCGAGCGCGGCGCACGCCCCGAGCGTCGGGGCGAGGAGGGCGGCGGCCGCGAGCGCCGCGGCCGTGTGGCGGGGCGTGCGCTGCCGGAGGTCCCGGACGGGGTTCACGCCCTGTCCGTGTGCCGGGCGGTGCGGATCTTGCACGACGGCGCCCGGCCGGCGCCCGGTTCAGGCCCGGCCGGTGCGTTCGAGGACGCCGCGCAGGTACGCGGCCTGGCCCGCGTGCTCCAGGCAGTCGACGGCGACGCTCACGAGGCGCACGCCGAGCGTCACGGGCGGGTCCCACGCGTCGTCGACGACACGGTCGAGGTCGGTGTCGGCGAGGGAGGCGAGCACGTCGGCGGTCTCCACCTGCACGGCGTGGACGTAGCCGAGCAGGACGTCGTCGCTCGCCCGGACCTGTGCGACCTCGTCGGCGCTCTGGCCGTAGCCGGACGCGGCGTCGTCGAACGGCAGGCCGAAGCGGTCCGCCCACCCGTCGCGCGTCCACACCTCGTCACGTCCGACGGCGGCCGCCACCTGGACGTCCTGGCCGCGCGCGAGGTGCCACGCGAGCCAGGCGATGGTGTTGGCCTCGGGGTCGACCCGCGCGGTGAGCGCGTCCTCGTCCAGTCCCTCGACGGCGCGCGTCGCCGTCGGTCCGATGCGTCCGAACAGGTCCTCCAGCACGTCGCGTGCGTCCACGTCGTCACCTCTTGTCGTCGGGTCTTCTCGTCGGGCGGGGCGTCCTTCGCAGCCTCGCCGACACCCGGTGCCCTCGCGACCCGAGGTGCCGAACCCCGGGTTGCCCGTCACGACGGGCGTCCGGTGACCGACAACCCGGGGTTCGGCGACGCGCCAGGACCCCGGGCGCCGTCGGGCACCGACCTCGGTAGGTTGGACGCGGCCGGGCGCTGCGGGCCCGGCCGGACCGACGCCGCGGAGGTACGGATGGACTTCCCGTTCCAGCTCACGGAGGACCAGATCCTCGGGATCGTCGCGCTCGGGGCGTCGGTGGTCGTCGCGATCGTCGTCGTCAACGTCCTCGCCCCGCGCGCCGGTGTCGCGGCCCCGCTGGTGCTCGTCCTCGTGGGGATCGGCGTGAGCTTCGTGCCCGTGGTGCCCGCGATCGAGGTGGAGCCCGAGTGGATCCTCGCGGGGGTCCTGCCGCCCCTGCTCTACTCCTCGGCGGTGAGCCTGCCGACGATGGACTTCCGCCGCGACTTCACCGCGATCGGCGGGCTGTCCGTCGCGCTCGTCGTCGTGTCCTCCGTCGCGCTCGGCTTTCTCTTCACGCGGGTCGTGCCGGGCATCCCCCTGTCGGTCGGCATCGCGCTCGGTGCGGTGGTCAGCCCCACCGACGCGGTCGCCACGTCCATCGTCAAGCGTCTGGGCGCGTCGCCGCGGGTCGTGACCGTCCTCGAGGGGGAGAGCCTGCTCAACGACGCGTCCGCCCTCGTCCTGCTGCGCTCCGCCATCGCCGCGACCGCCGCCAGCGTGTCCCTGTGGTCCGTCGCGGGGGACTTCGTCGTCGCGGTCGTCGTCGCGGTCGCGATCGGGTTCGTCGTCGGGCTGCTCGGCCTGGCCGTCCGGTCCCGGCTCGGGCGCGCGTCGCTCAGCGTCGCCGTGTCCTTCGTCGTGCCGTTCGTCGCCTACCTGCCCGCGGAGCTGCTCGGCGCGTCCGGCCTCGTCGCCGTCGTCACCGCGGGGCTCGTCACCGGCAACGGCGCCGCGAAGCACCTGCGGCCGCAGGACCGCATCTCCGAGGAGTCGAACTGGCGCACCATCGAGCTGCTGCTCGAGGGCGGCGTGTTCCTCCTCGTGGGCCTCGAGCTGTTCGCCCTCGTCGAGGACGTCGTGGACACGCACGGAAACCTGTGGAGCGCCGTCGGGGTCGCCGCGCTCGCGCTGCTCGCCGGGCTCCTCGTCCGGGCCGCGTACGTGCTGCCCCTCGTGCACTCGGCCGGGCGGCGAGCCCGGCGGGGCGAGGAGGTCCGCGGGTACATCGAGGGGATGCAGCGCCGCCTCGACGCGAGGTTCGCCCCCGACGGCACCCCCCTCGACGCGTCCACGGACCCCGACGGCGCGACCGGCGTCACCGCCCAGTTCCGTGCCGTCGCCGCCGGCCCGCACGTGCGGTCCCCCCTCCCGCCCGCCGCCCGGCGCACGCTGCGCGCCGGGGCCGCCGCGCTGCCCGAGGGGGCCAAGGAGCGCATGCGCGGACCGGGCTCCGACCCGCAGCGGCGCGTCGGCCGCATCCGCTCCGTGCTGCGCCGCCGCGCCGCCGACATCGACTACCTGCGCGCCCAGCCCCTCGGCCCGCGCGAGGGCGTCCTGCTCGTCTGGGCCGGCCTGCGCGGCGTCGTCACCGTAGCAGCCGCCCAGACCCTCCCGCTCGACACGCCCCACCGCTCCTTCCTCGTCCTCGTCGCGTTCGGCGTCGCGCTCGGGAGCCTCCTGATCCAGGGCGGCACCCTGCCGTGGGTCGTGCGCCGGCTCGGCCTCGCGGGTGGCACGTCGCCCGCCGACAACGACCGCGGCGCCGTCCGGGCCGAGCTCGACGCCGCCGCCGCGCGCGTCGTCGACGCCCCCGACCTGCGCCGCGCCGACGGCCGCCCGTTCGACCCGGGGGTCGTCGCCCGGGTGCGCCGCGACGTCGTCCACGAGCTCGAGACCCGCGACACCGACGCCGCGACCACCGCCGACGTGTTCGCCCAGTACAAGGAGCTGCGGCTGCGTGCCATCGCCGCGCAGCGCACCACGCTCCTCGACGCGCGGTCGTCCGGCGTGTACAGCTCGCAGGCGCTGCGCCACGCCCTCGACCTGCTCGACGCCGAGCAGATCGACCTCGAGCTGCGACGCGGCCCCGTCGTGGACGACGACGACCGCCCGGCGTGACGCTCAGCCGCCGAAGAGCTGCGCCGCCTCGTGGTCCGCGACGACGAACCCCGTCGCCCGCGCGACCGGCAGCACCTGCTCACGACCCAGGGCGTCGTCCACCCCGAGCCGCAGGAGCACGACGACGCTGCCCGTCGGCAGCATGATCGCGGGCCCCTGCCCGGAGTCGAGGATCTCCGTCGTCGTCTCGAAGCCGGGCTGCGGCACGGCCGCCGCGAGCGTCGGGTGCGCCGGGCCGGACGTGTCCGCCAGCGGGTGGCCGCTGCCCGCGGCGTCGTACGCCGCCACCACCCGCTCGGCGGCCTCCTCGGACCCGACCTCGACCACGACGGCGTCGAGCCCCACCGCCGGCCCGTCGTGCGAGACGACGCGCGCCTCGAACCCGCCCTGGCACACGTCCGCGACGCCCACGGCGAGCGCCGGGACGTCGGGCAGGTCGTCGCACGCGAAGTCCCGCCGGGCGGTGAGCGCGATCCGGTCGCCGTTCACCGTCCAGTCGTTGTCGGAGAAGAACTCCCAGGACATCGGCGCGAGCGCCGGGCCGTCGACGGGGTCCGTCTCCGCACCCGCGCGGTAGCGCGCGTCGAGCCACGGCGCGTCCTCGTCCGTCGACTCGTCGCCCGTGGGGTCGTCGCTCGCGGTCTCGTCGTCCGTGGTGGTCTCCGCCGGGTCGGGCGTCGCGGCCGGGCTGCCCGACGGCGCGGGGTCGGGTGTCGCGGACGCCGTCGCCTCCTGCGCGGCGGGCGGGGCGTCGTCGCGCCCGACGAGCAGGAGCACGACGCAGACCGCGAACACGAGCACGCCGACCCCGGCGAGGGTCAGGAGGAGAACGTCCGACGCGCGCCGACGTCTGCGGGGCGCCGGGGCCGGAGGGCCGTAGGGGTCGTGCGGGGCGTGCGGTGCGTCGGCCCGGAGCACGGTGTCGTGCACCGGCGGGGCGAACAGGTCGGCCGGCGGCGCTGCGGGGGAGCGGTCACCGTACGGGTCGGTGCCGTACGGTGCCGCCCGGCCCGGCGTGCCGTACTCGGGGACGGGCGGCCCGGCCGGTTGCCGCGGCCCGGACGTGTGCGAAGGGCCGGAGGGGTGCGGCGGACCGGAGGGTCGGGGCGGCCCGGAGGGGTACGACACGCGGAGATCCTTCCGTGGCGGTACGGCGACGGCGTGGTGCGGGCGCGACGCTACCCGGGGACAGGTCCGCGGCGCGCGGCGGTCCGTGCCCGCGGACGCTCGGGCACCCGGTCAGGCACGGCGCTCAGGCACGCGCTCAGGCACCCGGTGCGCAGAGACAGAACGGGTGCCCCGCGGGGTCGGCGTACACCCGGAACGGGTCGTCCGGGTGACCCTCCTCCTCGGGCGTGCCCGTCAGGGGCGTCGCCCCGCAGGCCAGCGCGTGATCGTGCGCGGCGGCGAGGTCCGGGACGGTGAAGTCCGCGTGGACGCGCGCGCCGCCCGGCCACGGTCGCACGGGTGCGTCGGAGCGCTGGAACGCGAGCCGCGGCCCGCCCGGGGCCGGGGGTTCGAGCGTGAGCCAGTCGTCGCGGGCGGTCTCCGGGTCCTCCGCGCCGGGCGTGTACTCCCACCCGAGGAGGCTGCGGTAGAACTCGGCGAGGCCGCGCGGGTCGGCCGTGTCGAGCGCGACGTTGCGCCACGGCATCGGCGCGTGCGCTGCCCCGGACCAGGCCCCGGACCCGGACCCGGTCACGCGAGCGCCTCGCGCAGCCACGCGACGTCGGCCGGGACGTCCGCGTGCGTCTCGCACACCACCGACGTGCCCGCGGCGCGGGCCACGCCGAGCAGCGCCTCCGGGTCGATCGTCCCGGCCGTGAGCCCGGCGTGCCGGTCGGCGCCGGAGCCCGCGGTGTCGCGGCTGTTGTTGAGGTGGACGAGGTCCACGCGGCCGGTGATCGCGCGCACCTGCTCGACGGCGGTCGCGAGGTCGATCCCGCCCGCCCACGCGTGGCACGTGTCGAGGCAGAAGCCCACGTCCGTGCCGCCGTCGGCCTGCTGGATCGCGGCCCACAGGCCCTCGATGCGGTCGAGGCGCCGGGCCATCGAGAAGTCGCCGCCCGCGGTGTTCTCGACGTACACCGTCACGTCGGTCTGCAGGGCCTCGATCGCCTTGCGCCAGTTGTCGAACCCCTTCGCGGGGTCGTCCTTGGCGGTGACGTGGCCACCGTGCACGACCACGCCGACCGCGCCCACCGCGGCGGCACCGTCGACGATCTGCTGGAGCAGCTTGCGGCTGGGGATGCGGATGCGGTTGTTCGTGCTCGCGACGTTGATGACGTACGGCGCGTGCACCACGAGGCGTAGGTCCGCGGCGGCGGCGTCGGCCTTCAGGGCCTCCGCACCGCCGGGGTACGTGAACTCGGGGCCCTTCCACGACTGCGGGTCGCCGAGGAAGATCTGGGCGACGTCCGCCCCGAGGGCCTTCGCCTGGTTGAGGACGTCCGACTGGTCGAGGTGCGCTCCGATCCGCATGGGACCAACCTACGCGGCCCCGCCCACGGAAGGGCGGCCGGTCAGCGGTTCGTGGCCGCGCTGCGCCGGATGACGTCGCGCCGCAGGTCCAGCAGCGCCGCACGGGCACGACGCCGCCGGTCCGCCGGGTCGACCGTGAGCTCGTCGCCCGGGTTGGCGTGCTTGCGCTGCTCCCCGTGCATGTTGAGCCCGAGGTCGACGGTGGTGGGCCGCACGACGCGGACCGGCTCGATCACGGGCGCGTCGGTGGCTCCGGGCGAGGAGAAGAGAGGGCTGCGGTCCGGCACGGGGGCTCCCGGGGGTCGGTCGGGCGGTGGTGCGCCGCCGGGCGGCACGCGCCGCGCGCCGCCCGGTCGGGGCTGGTGCGCCGGGCCGGTGCCCGGCGCCCTCCCATCGTGGGACGCGGACGTTTCGCCCGGTCGATCACCGCGTTTCGTCCGTGTTGCGGTGCGTGTCCCACCATCCGGGACGGACCCGCGTGCGGCGGTCCCGCCGCGCGCCGGTGCTCAGGCGGGGCCGCGACCCCCGCACGACGCGATCGTCGACCCGTCGACCCGCACCGACGCCTCCCACCGCCATCCCGGCTCGAGGTCGACGGTCTGCGAGGCGGGGAGCCGGATGCTCTCGACGTCGGCACCGGGGGTCCCGGCGACCAGGACGTGGTCGACGCTGCCGTCGGCGTGGGGCGTCACCTCGATCTGCGATCCCCGGTCCTCGCGGAGGTTCCCGTCCGCGTCGTGCACGGTGAGGACGAGCTCGGCCTCGACGGGCACCTCCGGCGCGGCGTCCGCGGCGGGCAGGACGGTGTAGAGGACCTCGAGCCCGGCGTCGTCCGGGGCCGCCTCCGGCGGGCGGGTGCGCGAGACGCCCCACCGCGTCTCGGTCACTCCCGTCGCCCAGGACACGACGCCGACGGACTCGGCGACGAGCGGCGCGTCCGACGCGCCCGGCTCGACGAGCGGCGTGCAGCTCTCCTGCCACAGGTCGTCCTGCGTCACCGTCCCCGGGGTGAGCGCGAACGCCGCCGCCGTGACGCACAGCAGCGTCGCGCCCGCCGTCACCGCGGCCGAGGCGCGCCGCCCGGGCGGGGGCGGGGCGTCGTCGGGCACGGGCCGCAGCGCGCGGGCCGACCGCACCAGCGCGGCGACCCACGGGTGCGGCACGGGAGGGCGGGTGGTCGACAGGACGACCGTGCCCAGCAGCGAGTCCGCGAACGTCTTGCGCTGCGGGTGCCACAGCGGTCGGAGGAACCCGACGAGCAGGATCGCGTCGAGCACGTGGGCGAGCTGGCGCAGGACCGTCGAGACGAGCCCCGCGGGTCGTCCCGTCTCCTCCCGCACGACGACGATCCCCACCGTCCGCTTGCCCGGTGTGGACCCGGTGTACGCCTGGAGCACGAGCCCGGCGACGACGGTCGCGAGCAACCACCCGCTGTCCGTGAGGGTCACGTCGACCGTGGTCGACGGCCCGAGCGTGAACGACGGCAGCATCGAGAAGCCGCCGACCGGGCCGAGCGCGAGGAACGTCACCGCCGAGACGATCGCGGCGTCGAGGAGGTGGGCGAGGACCCGCTGGGCCCACCCGGCGTAGACGAGGCCGGACCCCGTGCCGGACCCGGTGCCGGACCCGAGGCGCTGGAGCGTGAGGTCGGCTCGGGCGTCCGGCACGTCCCGGATCACGTCGTCGGTCAGGCCGCCACGGGTCACGGGACGATCCTGGCAGGACGGGCGGGGCGCGTCACGCCTGCCGTGGCGCGTACATGACGATCGCGACACCGGCGAGGCACACGAGCGCGCCCACGACGTCGAAGTGGGCGTCCGGCTGGAGCGTCGCCACGACCCCGTACAGGCCCAGGGCGACGACGCCCGCCCCGATCCACACCCAGCCGCGGTGCTCCCGCACGCCCTGCCACACGAGCCAGGCGCCGCCGATCTCCAGGAGCGCGGCGAGGACGAACAGCGGGATCGAGCGCGCGAGGTCCATGCGCGCCAGGGTAGGCGGCGCGCCGGCGGAGGTGCGGCCCGTGCGGGGGGTCAGCGCAGCGGGTCGAACGGGCGGATCTCGTCCGGGACGCGCCCCGTGACGACCTGCTCCGCGAGCGCGCGCCCCGTCGCCGGGCCGAGCACGACGCCCCACATGCCGTGCCCGCCCGCGACGTACACGCCGGGGGCGCGCGTCGCGCCGACGAGCGGCAGGCCGTCGGGCGTGACGGGGCGCGAGCCCACCCACTCGTCGTGCCGGTCGTCGAGGTCGACGCCGCGGAACAGGTGGCGCACCGACGCGAGGATCGCGTCGATCCGGCGCGGCTGCAGGGGCTCGTCGGGGCCGCGGAACTCCATCGTCCCCGCGATGCGGAAGCGCCCCTGGTAGGGCGTGCAGGCGACGCGTCGTGCGGGGAGGTAGATCGGCGTCCCGACGGGCTCGTCGGTCTTGACGGTGAACGAGTACCCGCGACCGGCCTGCACGCGCGTGCGCACGCCGAGCGGTGCGGCGAGCGCGGGCAGCCACGCGCCGGTGGCGAGCACGACGGCGTCGGCCCGCAGGTCCGTGAGGTCGCCGGGGGCGTGCGGCGGTCGCGCGGAGGCGCGGACGGCGGGGCCGTCGCGGCGGACCCCGACGACGTCCAGCCCCGTCACGACGCGGCCGCCCCGGGCGCGCACGGAGTCGGCGAGCGCGTCGACGAACGGACCGGGCTCGACGAAGCGCTGACCCTCCAGGGCCAGGACGGTGGACACGCGGTCGGTGAGCTGGGCGGCGCGCTCGCCCGCCTCGACGCGGCGCACGTGCACGTGCTGCCCCGCGGCGTCGACGTGCTCGAGCTCGTGGAGGAAGGGCAGCGACTCGTGCTCGTGCTCGAACGCGACGGTGAACGGCCCGGGCGTCGTGCGGGCCGCGACCGGGTGCCCGGCGGAGCCGCCCGCGGCGAGCTCGTCGAACGCCGCGAGCGCGACCCGGTCGATCGGGGTGAGCGCCGCCATCGCGCGGTCCCACCGGCGCTGCGTCGCGTGCGACATGAAGCGGGCGAGGAACGCCCACAGGCGCGGGTCGAACCGGAGCGGGACGTGCAGCGGCGCCGCGGGGTCGAGGAGCGCGCGCGGGCCGTACGTCCACAGGGACGGGTCGGCGAGCGGCATCGCCATGCCCGGCGTGAGCCAGCCGGCGTTGCCCCACGACGACCCGGCGGCGACACCCGTGCGGTCGACGACCGTCACGTCGACGCCGTGCTCCTGCAGGTGCCACGCGGTGGCGAGGCCGACCATGCCGGCGCCGACGACGAGCGCCGTGCGGGGACGGCGGTGCTCGGCGGGGCGCGGGACGCGCAGGGCAGGGGAGGTGGGGCGCACGTCGGGCTCCTTCGACCGACGCCCGCCTCGCGGGTGGCGAGGCGGGCGTGTGGCTGGTGCGCGGCGGGGTGGTGCCGCGCAGCGCCCACAGTGGTCGAACCTTCGGGGGAGAGCAAGGGGAGGCGAAGGATCGTCGGTAGAGTACGCGAGACGGATCGGATCTTCTGCGGGACGGGCGAGGTGGGCCACATGGTGACGAAGGATCTTCGGCACGCGGGACGACCCGTCGAGCTCGACGACACCGACCGGCGCATCCTCGACGTGCTCACCATTGACGCCCGCGCGACGAACGCCGCGATCGCCGAGCGGGTCGGCATCGCGCCGTCCACCTGCCACGCGCGCGTGCGCGCCCTCGTCGAGCGCGGCGTCGTGCGGGGGTTCCGTGCCGACGTCGACCCCGCCGCCCTCGGCCGCGGCCTCCAGGCGCTCATCGCGATCCGCCTCCAGGCCGGGGCCCGCCAGGGCCTGGAGGCGTTCCGCGACTACCTGCTCGCGCTGCCGGACGTCGAGGGCGTCTTCTTCGTCACCGGCGACCGCGACTTCCTCCTGCACGTCGCCGTCGAGGACTCCGACGCGCTCCGCGACCTCGTCTCCCGCACGATCAGCGTCCGGCCCGAGGTCGCGGGCACGAGCACCACCGTGATCTTCGAGCACGCGCGCCCCTGAGGGCGGCGGGTCAGGAACCGAACGGGAAGCGGCCCAGCGGGTCGTACTGCGCCCGCACGGACCGCAGCCGGTCGTACGTCTCGGACGACCACGCGCGGGCGAGCGTCTCGTCCGTCCACGGACCGGGGAGGAAGTTGACGTTCGTCTCCGACGCGGCCCACGGCTGCGACCACTGCGCGAACGCCGCCGTGCTGGCCACCATGTCCGGCACGCGCGGCGGGTTCATCCCGAGCAGCGTCACGAGGTAGCCGGCCGTGCGGCCGCCCGCCGCCGACCCCTCCGGCACGTCGGTCCGCGCCGCGCCCCCGAGGTGGCGGACCTCCGCGCCGAGGAACGGCGAGGCGCTCGCGGGACCGTACTCGGCGAGGAACCGGTCGACGAACGCGTCGTCGACGTCGCGCAGCGCGGCTCCCGAGATCCACGTCGGCCCCGGGTCCTCCGGGTCGGCGTGGATGCTCGCGACCTCGGCCGCGGGCAGGGGACCCACCGTGTCGACGAGGGCGGGGGCCAGGGCGCGCAGCCCCGCGGCGTGCCGCTCGCCGTCCGCCGGGTCGCCGGGGAAGGCGAACCGCAGCGTGAGCACGTCCCGACCGCGCAGGGGTTCGGGGACGAACGGCAGGTCCGGGAGGGACAGCATGACGACCGAGGTCGTGACGTCGTCGGGAACCGACGCCGTCCACCGTGCCCAGCCGCGGAACACGTCCTCCACGTGCGCGGTGTCGAACGTCATCGACCCGGCGTAGAGGGTCGTCAGCGGCACGAGCTCGACGTCGACGCGCGTCACGACGCCCAGGCCGCCCTTGCCGCCGCGCAGCGCCCAGAACAGGTCGGTCTCCGTCTCCGCGTCGGCGTCGACGACCGACCCGTCGGCGAGGACCACTCGGAAACCGCGCACCCAGTCCGTGGTCAGGCCGTGGCTGCGCGCGAGCGGCCCGAACCCGCCGCCGAGCAGGTACCCGACCACCCCGACGTGCGTCGACGAGCCCGTGACCGGGGCGAGGCCGTGCTCCGCGGCGGCGTCCACCACCGCCTGCCAGCGCGTCCCCGCACCGACCCGCGCCACGCGGGTGGCGGGGTCGACCTCGACGCCCGTCAGGCCCGGCGTCGCGACGAACACGGCGTCGTCCACGGGCCACGCCGCGCCGTGCCCCGTCGCGTGGACGCGCACGGGCAGGTCGTGGTCGGCCGCGAACCGGACCGCCTCGACGACGTCGTCCTCCGACGCCGCGACGACCACGACCTCCGGGTCGTGCACGACGAGCGTGCTGTGCGGCGCGACGGCGTCCGCGGCGGTCGGGCCGCCGTCGGGCACCTCCCCGCGGGCCAGGACCGCGCCGCTGACGCGGGCGCGCAACGCGGCCACGGCGTCGGGCGTGACGTCCGGCGCGCTGCTCGCGGTCGTGGTGGGTGTGCTCTCGGACATGGGTGTCCCCTCTGGTCGGACCGTGGCCCGGGCGACAGGACGCCGTGCCACGACGCCGCCCGGCCGGCGGCGTCGAGAGGTAGGGAGGGCGTCCCGACCCGCTCGTGCCGTCCCAGGTCAGGAGGCGCGGAACGCCGCGAGGACGCGTTCGACCGACGACCCCAGACCCCAGCGCTCCGTGAGCGCCTCCAGCGCCTGCGGGTCCGCGGGCGCCGTCGGGAGGGTGTCGTCGACCTCCGGCGCCGGGGCGTCGCGCACCACCTGGACGACGGTCGGCGCGACCGCCAGGTAGTCCGCCGCCTCGGTGAGGCGCCGACGCTGCGTCGCGGTGAGCCCCGGGTCGCCGGCGTCGCGCGCCGCGAGCACCCCCGCGAGGTCGCCGAACCGGTCGAGGAGGGCGGCCGCCGTCTTCTCCCCGATCCCCGGCACGCCGGGCAGCCCGTCGCTCGGGTCGCCCCGCAGGGCGGCCATGTCCGCGTACGCGGTGCCCGAGCCCACGCCGTAGCGCTCGGCCAGGCGCGCCTGGTCCACGACGTCGAGGTTCCGCACGCCCTTCGTCGGGTAGAGGACGCGCACGCCCGCGGCGTCGTCGACGAGCTGGAACAGGTCCCGGTCGCCCGTGACCACCTCCACGCGCGCGTCGCCCTCCGCCGCCGAGCCGGCCCCCCGGGCGACCTCGCGCGCGGTCAGCGTGCCGATGACGTCGTCCGCCTCGAACCCGGGGACGCCCACGCGCGCGACGCCGAGCGCCGCCAGAACGTCGACGATCACCGGCACCTGCGCGACGAGCTTCTCCGGCACCTCCTCGACACCCGTGGTGCCGGGCACCTCGCGCGCGACCCGGTGCGCCTTGTACGACGGGATGGCCTCGACCCGGAACGCGGGCCGCCAGTCGTCGTCCCAGCACGCGACGAGGCGCCGCGGACGCCGGTCCGTCACGAGCGTCGCGATCATGTCGAGCAGACCGCGCACCGCGTTGACGGGCGTGCCGTCCGGGGCCTTGATCGAGTCGGGGACGCCGAAGAACGCCCGGAAGTACAGGCTCGCGGTGTCCAGCAGCAGCAGGTCCGTGCTCATGCCGCCATCCTGCCGCACCCCACCGACGCCGATGAGCGAGCGGTGCACGCACGGTCGACCCTGGAGGAGCCGACCGGCCGGCCGGCCCACGGACGGAGGAGGCACCATGCTCGGCAAGGCGTTCAGCGGGTTCTCGGTCGACGACGTCGACGCGGCCCGGCGGTTCTACGGCGACGTGCTCGGCCTGCCGGTCCGCGGCGACGACATGCTCTGGCTCGACCTCGCCGGAACCACGGGGATCCTCGTGTACCCCAAGGGCGACGCGCACGACCCCGCGTCGTTCACCGTCCTCAACTTCCCCGTGCGCGACGTCCCGGCGACCGTCGCGGAGCTGCGCGAGCGCGGCGTCACGTTCGAGCGGTACGAGGGCACGCCCGTCGAGACCGACGACGACTTCGTGTTCCGCGGCGGCGGGCCCCTCATCGCGTGGTTCCGCGACCCGGCGGGCAACGTGCTGTCGGTGATCCAGGACGACGACGCCGGGTCCTGACGGGGACGGGGGGCGGCACCGCGCCGGGAGGCGCGGGAGCACGCTACGCCCCGCCGAGACCTTCCTCCCGCGCGGCCACGACGGCCGCGGCACGATCGCGCGCGCCGAGCTTGGTGAGCACGTTCGTCACATGGTTGCGCACGGTCTTCGGGCTGAGCACGAGCCGCCGTGAGATCGCGGCGTTGTCGAGGCCGGCGGCGACGAGGTCGAGCACCTCGCGCTCGCGGTCGGTGAGCTGCGGGAAGGGGACGCGCACCGCCGAACGGCCGCCGACGACGTACGCCATCGCCCGGTCGGCGACCGCCGGCCCGAGGATCATCGCGCCGTCGGCGACGGCCCGCACCGCCCGCTCGATCTCGTCCGGGCCCGCCGACTTCACGAGGTAGCCGCGCGCCCCGGCCCGCACGGCCGCGACGACGACGTCCGCGTCCTCGTGCATCGTCACGACGAGCACGCGCGCGTCCGGCCGCGCGCGCACGAGGTCGCGCGTGACGTCGACGCCGGAGCCGTCGCCCAGGTCGACGTCGACGAGCACCACGTCGGCCGCGACACCGCCGCCGCCCGACGACGCCCGCGCACCGTCGCCCGGCGGCCCGCCCTCGGGCCGCCCCGCCCGTGCGCCGGCGAGCCCGAGCAGCGCGCGCGCCTCGGCCGCACCGGCCGCCTGGCCGACGACGCGCACGCCGTCGAGCGACCCGAGCAGCGCGACGAGGCCGAGCCGGAACACGGGGTGGTCCTCGACGACGACCACGTCGACGCTCACGGCACGACCGACCGTTCCGCGAGCGGTGTCCGGCCCGGGACGAGCGGCAGGACGGCCCGCACGCGCGTGCCGGGGCCACCTGCTCCCGGGCCGAGCGGACCCGGCGCCGGGGCACCGCCGGGCACCGCGGGCCCCACCTCGACCCGTCCGCCCAGCTCGTCCGCGCGCTCGCGCACCGACCGCGCGCCCACGCCGGCGCGCGTGCCGGGCGCCACGCCCACGCCGCGGTCCTCGCACGTCACGACGAGCGCGTCGTCGTGCACCTCGACCGTGAGCCGGCACTCCGCCGTGCCGGAGTGCCGCGCGGCGTTGACGACGGACTCGCTCGCGATGGCGTACGCGGCCGCGGCGACGCGCGCGTCGAGGCCCTCGCCGGGGTCGCACCGCAGGTCGACGACGAAGCCTGCGACAGCCTGCCGCCCCGCCAGCTCGGAGAGCGCGGCCTCGAGACCCAGCTCGTCAAGCGACGGAGGGAGCAGGCTCCGGGACAGCGCGCGCACGTCCTCGACGCGCTGCTCCGCCTCGGCGCCGAGCGCGTCGAGGATCGCCGCGGCGGCCGCCGGGTCGGTGGCGAGCACGTTGCGCGCACCCTGCAGCCCGAGGCGGAGCCCGGTCAGCCAGGGCCCGACGCCGTCGTGCAGCTCGCGCCGGATGACGCGTCGCTCGGCCAGCCGCGCCCGTGTGGTGGCGTCGCGCGCCGCCTCCAGCTCGCGCGCACCCCGGGCGAGCGCGAGCCCGGCGCCGACGACGGGCAGGAGCTGGTCGAGCGCGTCGCCCGTGCGTGCGTCGAGCCGCTCGCCCGCCCGGGGCACCGCGTGCACGCGCCCGAGCAGTCGCCCGCCGTGCACGACGTCGCGCACGACCGCGTCCGGCGGCGTGACGGCACCGGCGCCCCTCGGCCCGACCCGCCCGGCCGCCGGGACGACCGTCCTGCTCGGCTCCGCCACGGCGGGCCGCTCGATCGTCACGGACTCCAGTCGCAGGGCCTCGCGCACGCCGCCCGCGAGCGCCGCGACGAGCTCGTCGGCGGTCGACGCGGTGGAGAGGCGTCGGCCGACGCTGAGGGCGGCGCGTCCGGGGTCGCCGCCGTCGCCGTAGACGAGCACGCGGACGCGGCGACGGAGCCAGGCGTGCAGGGGCTGGACGGCGACGGCGGTGCCGACGGCGGCGAGCACCTGCGCCGCGGCCCCGTCGACGACGGCCGTGGCGACGACCACGACGACCGCGTACACGACCGCGAGCCCGACGGTCAGCATCGCGGCGACGGTCGCGCGCGACAGCACGAGGTCGATGCCCCAGAGCCGGTTGCGCAGCACGCACACGAGGATCGCGGCGGGGAACAGCGCCTGGCACGCGAGGTGGGTGAGCGGGAGCGCGAGGACGACCTCGGGGTTCGCCCACAGGCCGAGCAGCGGCAGGAAGGACAGCGCCATGAGCGTCGTGCCGAGGGCGAGCAGTCCCAGCCCGCGGCGGTCCTCGACGGGTCCTCTCCGCCACCGCCAGGCGGTCGCGGCGGCCGTGACCAGGCCGGCGACGACGACGGAGACGATCGCGGGCCGCGGGTCCTCGACCGAGGCGAGCAGGAAGTACGCGATCGACGCGACGCCGCCGGCGACGCCGCACCAGTCGCCGACGCGCAGACGGCCGGACCGGACGAACCACGGCACGAGGACGAAGAGCCCGACCGTGCCGGGGATCCACGCCCAGCCGTACATCTCCGCGAGCGTGTCGAGCGGTGGCAGCGCGGGGTGCGTGGAGGAGAAGCTGAGCCACCCGCCGCCCAGCGCGGCGAGGCCCCCGCCGATCCCGGCGAGGGCCGTGAGCCACCCGACGACGTGCGGGCGCCGCGCGAGGATCACCGCGGCGACCGTGCCGTAGACGAACGCGACGGTCGCGTCGACGACGACGAACAGCAGGTCGCCGAGCAGGACCGGCACGCCGGACGTGAGCTGGAGCATGAGCGCCGTCACGCCGAGCACCCAGGCGAGGACCCCGAGGGTCCACGCCGTGCGGGGCATCCCGGCGCGGCCGGGACCGGGCTCGGCCACGGGGTCACGGTAGGGCCGGGGCACCCGTGGCGACCAGACCTCGCCGGGGAGATCACCCGGTGCCCGACGACGCGGGGCGGGCTCGCGTCGTCGGGCACCGGCGGGTGCGTGACCGGGGGCGGCGCTCAGCGCCGGTCCCCGAGCGCGAAGCCGAGCGCCGTGACGACGAGCCAGACCGGCCCGACGAAGCCGGCCATGTACTGCAGCGGCGAGATGCCGGTGAGCAGGGTCAGGCCGCCGAGCACGACCCCGACGACGCCGATCCACCGGGGGGCGGCCGCGTGGCGCAGCGCGGCGACGCCGAGCGCGACGCCCGTGACGCCGGCGCCGACCCACAGCCACGGGATCGTCGCGACCCAGTCGACGTAGAACGCGCCGGACTCGGGGACGAGCAGCTCGGGCTCGGAGAACGCGAAGAGGAACTGCGTGTCGAGGCCGGAGCCGAGCAGCCCGGCGACGGACACGAGGACGAGGCCCCAGCCGGCGACGGTCGGGAGCAGGGACCCGGTGGGCGCCTGCGCGTCGAGGCGGCGTCGCAGGCCCGCCGCGAAGACGAGCACGAGGAGCGCGCAGGCGATGGTCGCGGTGTGGAACACGATCTGCGAGCCGAGGCGACCGGCCATGTCCGCCACGATCGCGTCGGCGTCGCCGGCGGTCTCCTCCCAGTTGGCGCCGAAGGCCATCGAGCTCTGGACGGAGACGAGGCCGAGCACCCCGGCGGCGGCGCCGGTCCAGGCCCAGGCCCGCGAGGACCCCTCGCGGGCGCGGCGTGCGGCGGGTGCCCCGACGAGGGGCGAGGTGGTGAGCGGTGCGTCCTGCACGGGAGGTCCTCCTTGGTCGGGCGCGGCCGTCCGCGCCACCGTCATCGACCAGGGAAGGCTCGTCGACGGGGTGTCCCGGGCCACAGAGGCACGTGTCCCGACCTTCCGGGCGGTCCGAGGTGCCGCGCCGTCAGGCGTCCTGCGGTCGGTTCGCGTCGATCGCGGCGTCGATGCGGCGGAACGTGGCCGGCCGGTCGGGCCCGACAGCGGTGCGCAGCTCGTCCCGGACCTGCCCGACGTCGCGCGCCAGGACGAGTCGTACGCCGTCCCGCTCCAGGTCGTCGCGCAGCCGGACGAGGGTCTCCGCGCCGTCCACGTCGACGAACGGGACGCTGTGCGCGTCGAGCACGACGACGCGGGGGTGCTCGCTCGTCACGAGCTCGCGCACGCGGTCGCGGACCACGTCGACGTTGGCGAAGAACAGGCCGCCCTCGATCCTCAGCACGAGCACGCCGGGGACGACCGTCCCGGCGTCCTGGTGGAGCGCCGCGAGACGGTCGGCGTCCACCCACATGCCGCCGGGCCCGCGGACGAGCCGGGCGACGTGCGGGTGGGACACGCGCGACAGCAGGAGAAGGAGGGAGAGCACGATCCCGACGACGAGACCGGGGAGCGTGTCGAGCACGAGGACCCCGACCGCGGTGGCGAGGGCCGCGTAGAAGTCGCTGCGCGCCGCGCCGCCGTACAGCCGGAGCATCAGCGGTGTGCGCAGGCCGTAGAGGCGCCGCATCGCCGACACGTCCACGAGCTCCACGACCGCGGCGATGACGACGGCCGCGAGCGACGCCTCCGGCAGGGACTCGAAGACCGGGGTGAGGAAGAGCAGGGTCAGGAGCGTGAGCGCGGCCGCGACCAGCCCGGACAGCTGGCTCCGTGCGCCCGCCCCACCGTTGACGGCGGTCTTCGACAGGCTCCCGTTGACGACCATGCCGGAGGCGAGACCAGCCCCGAGGTTCGCGGCGCCCATCCCGAGGAGCTCCCGGTTCGCGTCGATGTCGTACCCGTCCCGGGCCGCGTACGCCTTCGCCGCACCGAGCGCCTCCGCGATGCCGACGAGCATGACCCCGGCGCACGGCCCGAGCAGCGACGTGTAGTCGCCCCACGTGACGTCGGGCAGCCCGAGGGTCGGCAGGCCCGCGTCGATGGGCCCGACGACGGCCACGCCGTCGTCGTCGAGCGCGAGGAGGGCGACCGCGAGGACCCCGGCCACCACGGCCACGAGAGACCCGGGCACGGCGGGCGCGACGCGCCGCAGGACGATCAGCAGCACCAGGGTGCCGACGCCGAGGGCCGCGGTGGGCAGGTGGGTCTCGCCCAGTCGCGTGACGACGTGCCACACCTCCGCGAAGAAGTCCTCGCCCCCCTTCTCGATCCCGAGCAGGGCGGGGACCTGGCCGACGATGATCACGAGCGCCACCCCGACGACGAACCCCTTGAGCACCGGGGTCGAGACGAACGCCGCGAGGAACCCGAGACGCGCGAGGCCGGCCACCACGCACAGCAGCCCCGTGACGACGGCGACCGCGGAGGTCAGCGCGGCGAAGGCGAGGTCGTCCCCGGGCGCGTAGAGGGCGACGACGCTCGCGGAGAGCGCGGCGGTCGCGGACATCGGACCCACGACGAGGTGCCGCGAGCTGCCGAACAGCGCGTACAGGACGAGCGAGGGCACGGCCGCGTACAGGCCCACCACGGGTGAGACGCCCGCGATGGACGCGTACGCGAGCGACTCGGGGACGAGGACCGCCCACACGGTGAGGCCCGCGACCACGTCGTGACGGATCCACTGCGCCCGGTACCCGCGCAGGGAGCCGAGCAGCACCGGGTTGCCGGCCATCGCCGTCCTCCTTCGTGGGCGCGTCGTGCGTCGGCACCGATCCTCTCGTGCCGCGCGGATGCCGCCACCGGAGCGGAGATCCGCCCGGTGGCGGTCCCTGGGGGCTGGCCCTAGCGTCGAGACGCCGACGCAGTCGGCGCGGAGCACCCGCGTGCCTCCGACGAGACGACGGAAGAAGGACCGACGTGGCCACCCTGACCGTGTGGAAGTTCGACACCCCCGACGGCGCCCAGCAGGCGGAGGACGCCCTGCTCGCCCTGCAGAAGCAGGAGCTCATCCAGGTGCAGGACGCCGCGACGGTGTCCTGGGAGGAGGGGAAGAAGAAGCCGCGGACCCGGCAGGCGAACAGCACGACCGCGGCGGGCGCCCTCGGCGGGACGTTCTGGGGCATGCTCTTCGGCCTCATCTTCTTCATCCCGCTGCTGGGCGCGGCGATCGGCGCGGCCTCGGGCGCGATCGCCGGCGCGCTGACCGACGTCGGGATCGACGACGACTTCATCGACTCGGTCCGCAGCAAGGTCACCCCGGGCACGTCCGCCCTGTTCGTCCTCACGTCCGGCGGGGTGCTCGACCGCGTGCACGACGCCCTGCGGGCGCAGGGGTTCCACGGCGAGCTCCTGCAGACGAACCTGTCCGCCGACGAGGAGGCGAAGCTCCGCGCCGCGTTCGACGAGAACGCCTGACGGCGCGGGACCGGGAGACGACCCGTGGGAGCCGCGATCGGCCAGTCCCTGCCCGTCGCCGTCGGCGTGATGATCAGCCCGCTGCCGATCGTCGCCGTCGTGCTCATGCTGAGCAGCGCCCGCGCGACGGTCAACGCTGCGGCGTTCCTCGTCGGCTGGTTCGTGTCCGTCGCGGGGGTGGCGCTCGTCGTCGCGCTCCTGTCGGAGGCCGCGTCGCCCGACGACGCCGGCCCTGCCCCCTGGACCGGGTGGCTGAAGATCGCCCTCGGCGTCCTGCTCCTCGTCGTCGCGGTGCGCCAGTGGCGCGGCCGGCCCCGCGAGGGCGTGGAGCCGGAGCAGCCGCGGTGGATGGCGGCCGTGGACCGGTTCGGACCGGTGCAGGCCCTCGGACTCGCCGTGCTCCTCGGGGCCGTCAACCCGAAGAACCTGCTGCTGACCGTGTCCGGCGGGACCGCGATCGGGGCCGCCGCCGCGGGCAGCACGGGCACGAGCGTGGTCGCGGCGGTCGTGTTCGGCCTCGTGGCGAGCGCCGGCGTCGCGATGCCGGTCGTCGTCTACGTCGCGACCGGCGACCGTGCCGCCGAGGTCCTCGACGCGCTCAAGGCGTGGCTGGTGCAGCACAACGCCGTCGTCATGTCCGTCCTGCTCCTCGTCCTCGGGACGAAGATGGTCGGCGACGGGATCAGCGTCGTCTGAGCCGACGGGCTACTCGATGCCCTCGGCCCGCCGCTCGTCCACCGTGCGGGCCGCCTCCGCGGCCGCGCGCCGGTTCGCGCGCCGCCGGTGGCCGGCGCCGCCCTCCCCGTCGTGGCGGCGACGCCGGGGCCGGTCGTCGTCCTCCCCCGGGTCGTGCAGCAGGTGGGAGTCGATGAGCTCGTGCCGCTGGAGGTACGTGTTCGCGACGGCCTGGATCGTCGCCGCGATGGGGAGGGCGAGGAACGCCCCGAGGGCCCCGAACACGGCACCGAACGCGAGCACGACGACGAAGCTCACCGCCGGGTTCATCTCCAGCGCCCGCGCGGACACCTTGGGCGAGAAGTACAGGTTCTCGAGCTGCTGGTACCCGATGATGAAGGCGAGCACGCCGAGGGCCTGCGGCACGCCCTGCGACGTGAGGGCGACCGCGACGGGCAGCGCCCCGCCGATGTACGTGCCGATCGTGGGGACGAACTGCGACACGACGCCCGTGAACACGGCCAGGGGCAGCGCGTACGGGGTCTGCACGATGAGCAGGAACACGAGCGTGAACACGCTCGACAGCGCGGCGAGCACGATGCGCGAGTTGATGAAGTCCGACACCTTGACCTGCGTGATCTCCCACAGCCGCAGGACCTCCTCCTGCCGACCCGGGGTGAGCCACCGGCACACCGCGGCCCGGAACCGCGGCCCCGCGGCGAGCAGGTAGTACGTGACGAGGAGGATCGTCAGCGCGGCGAAGATCCCCCCGACGATCGTCGTGCCGACCACGATGGCGCCCGACGCGACGTCCTGCCCGAACTGCTCGAACGCCTGCCGCAGCAGCTCGTCGGACTCGGGGAGCGCGACGTCGAACCGGGAGCCGAGCCAGTCGCGGAACTGCTCGTAGAGCGTGGGCAACGACTGGACGAGCTGGACGAGCTGCTGCACGAAGAGGTTGCCGAACAGGGCGAGCACGACGATGACGACGACGATCGACCCGATGAGCGACACCCCCGCGGCCACGCCGCGCCGCCACCCGTGCCGCACCAGCCACACGACGATGGGCTCCAGGGCGAGCGCGATGAAGAACGCGATGAGGATGTTGACGCCGAGGCCTTCGAGCTGACCGAGCGCGTGCCACGCGAAGATCGCGACGAACACCGCGACCACGCCCATGACCAGCGCGCGCGGGACCCAGCGGGGCGGCCTGCGCGAGTCGTGCTGGACGGGACGGGTGCCGTCGTCGGGCACGCCGGACCAGGGGTCGGCGTCGCGGGCGACGGGCGTCGGCTGGTCGGTCATGGGTCGAACGTAGTGCGCCCCCCGGACCCGGGCGCGGCGGCGCACCGGACCCCTTCCGCGTCGGGATGCCGAACCTCGTGATCGGTGCCACGATCGACGCGCGGACGACGGCGCCGCCGAACCGGTCGGCGGGCGGGCGAGAGGCGGAGGAATGTCACGGTCATCTCAGGTGACGGCGTGGGTCGGCTGGATCTGGTTCGCGGGGATCGTGCTCGTGACGATCGGGTTGTTCAACGCGATCAGCGGCCTCGTCGCGGTGTTCTCGCCGAAGAGCCTCGTGGAGATCTCCGAGCAGGGCGTCGCCGTGCTGGACGTCTCCACGT
This sequence comes from Cellulosimicrobium marinum, assembly GCF_020551945.1. Taxonomy (GTDB): domain Bacteria; phylum Actinomycetota; class Actinomycetes; order Actinomycetales; family Cellulomonadaceae; genus Cellulosimicrobium; species Cellulosimicrobium marinum. The sequence continues at coordinate 707,940 of NZ_JAJBZH010000001.1, forward strand.
GGGGCTGGATCCACCTCGTGATCGGGCTGCTGATCGTCGTCACCGGTTTCGCCCTGCTCTCGGGGCGCGGCTGGGCCCGGCTCGTCGCGATCGTCCTCGTCGTCATCAACGCGGTCGCCCAGTTCACGACGCTCCAGCTCACGCCCTGGTGGTCTCTCGTCACCATCGCGCTCGACGTGTTCGTCCTGTGGGCCCTCGTGGTCCACGGCGACGAGGCCGAGCGCGCCTCGCGCGCGTAGGCGCCGGGCCCTCGCACCCACCCGTTCCGACACCCGGGAGAACCTCATGCCCATCTCCAGCTTCGGCCCCGTCGAGATCGTCGCTCTCGCGTTCCCCACCAGCCGCATCCCCGACGCCGTCCAGGCGGCCGTGCGCGACGTCCTCGCCGCGGGGACCGTCACGCTCCTCGACCTCGTCGTGGTGCGCCGGTCCGAGGCCGGCGACGTCGAGATCCTCGAGCTGACGGACCTCGGTGACGAGGTCGAGATCACCGACGTCGAGCTCACGAGCGCGGGCCTCGCCGGCGAGGAGGACCTCGACGAGGTCGCCGCGGGCCTCGCGCCGGGGACGTCCGCGACGGTCCTCGTCGTCGAGCACACGTGGGCGCGCGGCATCGTCGCGGCCGCCAACGAGAACGACGGCGTGGTGCTGCTCAGCGAGCGCATCCCCGCCGAGGTCGTCAACGAGGTCGCCGACCTCGCGCTCGTCGAGGGCTGACGAGGACGTCACCCCCCCCGCACCCCCGTCCCCGTTCGACTGCTGAAGGAGTCACGCCATGCCCATCCGCCGCGTCGGTCGTCCCGGCCTCATCGGGACCGCCGCCCGCACCGCCGTCATCGCCGGGACCGCCCAGGCCACCGCCGGTGCCGTCTCCCGCCGTCAGAACGCCCGGCAGCAGCGCAGCTGGGAGGAGCAGCAGGCCGCCGCCCAGGCGGAGCAGGCTCGCATCGAGGCCGCCGCGCAGCAGGCCGCCGCCCAGCAGGCGGCGCAGGCGCAGTACGCCGCTCCCGCACCCGCCGCCCCCGCCGCGGCCGGGCAGGGGGACCTGCTCGCCCAGCTGGAGAAGCTCGGCCAGCTCCGCTCGGCCGGGGTGCTCGACGACGCGGAGTTCGCCGCCGCCAAGGCCAAGCTCCTCGGCTGACGGCCGACCCCACGAGACTCCAGGAGGACGACCATGGCGACCTTCACCGTCTGGGGGTTCGACACCCCCGCCGGCGCCGACACGGCGTCGGGGATCCTGCACGACGCCGCGTCCCAGGGACACGTCCGTCTCGTCGACACGGCCGTGGTGTCGTGGCCCGAGGGCGCGTCGAAGCCCACGACGCGCCACGGTCACCAGGACACGTGGCGCGGCACCGGGTGGGGCGCGTTCTGGGGCCTGCTGCTCGGGTCGCTGTTCTTCGCGCCTCTCGTCGGCGCCGCGGCCGGCGCGGCGTTCGGGGCCGCGTCGAAGGCCATGGCGGCCGTCGGCATCGACGACGACCAGCTCGACCGGATCCGGGCGGGCGTCACCCCGGGCACGTCGGCGCTCTTCGTCGTCACGGAGGACGGGGACCTCGACGCCGTCGGCGAGCGGTTCCACGGCGTCCACGGTCGTCTCGTCGCGACGAACCTCACCGAGGCGGAGCGCGCGACCCTCCTCGACACCTTCGGCTGAGGGCCGTCGTCGGTGGCGTGAGCGTCGGCGCGGTCAGTCGTCGAGGCGCGGCGGGAGCCCGAACAGCGGGAACCAGGCGGGCGTGTCGAGGAACGCGTTGATCGCGGTCACGCGACCCTCGTGCGTCTCGATCACCTGGAGCGCCCACGGCTCGTACCCGCCGCCCTCGGCGCGCCGGTACTGGCCGAACCCGAACGTGCCGTTGGCGCGCACCGGGACCAGCCGCGACCCCTCGCACTCCCAGCCCGGTCCCACCATCCACTGCACGATGTCGCCCGTACCGCGCATCCACAGCGGGTACGGCGGCATCGACAGCGTCGCGTCCTCGTGGAGGATCGCGACGAGCGCGTCCATGTCGTAGCGCTCGAACGCGTCGAGGTAGCGCTCGAGCAGGCGCCTCTCCTCGTCGCCGAGGCTCTGGTCCGTCGTCGCGGGCGCGAGCGGGGCCGCGTCGTCGGGTCCGCCGGGCGCCGCCGGACCTGGCTCGCCGTCCGCGGCCGCGCTGTCCCAGTGTGCCCGCGCCGCGAGCGTCGCACGGGCCCGCTGGAGGGCGCTGTTCACCGACGCGACCGTCGTGTCGAGCAGCTCCGCGACCTCGCTCGCCTGCCACCGCAGCACCTCGCGCAGCAGCAGGACCGCGCGCTGGCGCGGCGGCAGGTACTGCAGGGCCGCGACGAACGCCAGGCGGATCGACTCCCGGCCCACCGCGACCAGGGCCGGGTCGCCCTCGCGCGGCAGCACCCGGTCGTCCGGCACCGGCTCCACCCAGGTCTCCTCCGGCAGCACCTGGCCGAGGTTCTCCACGTCGGCCGACTGCGGACCCCCGAGGCCCATCGGACGCTCCCGCCGCTTGCGCGCCGCCAGGGCGTCGAAGCACACGTTCGTCGCGATCCGGTACAGCCACGAGCGCAACGACGACCGCCCCTCGAAGCGGTCGTAGGACCGCCACGCGCGCACGAACGTGTCCTGCACCGCGTCCTCCGCCTCGAACGCGGACCCGAGCATCCGGTAGCAGTAGCCCGTGAGCTCGCGGCGGTACCCGGAGAGCGCGGTGTCGAGCTCGTCGCGGGCCGGCCGGTCGTCCGGCGTGGCGAGGCTGCGGTCGACGGGTGCGGCGACGTCGGTCATGGCTGTGGCCTCTCAGGTGGTGTCTCACGGGGGCGGCGAGCGCGACGCGGACCGGGATGTGGCCCACGCCACACGTTACCGCCGGGCTCCGACACCGCCCAGGGGGTCAGCCCGACACCGCGAGCTCGAACCACACCCGCTTGCCCGCCGGGGTCCCGCCGTCCGGGTCGGCCGGCAGCTCGTCCACGCCCCAGCGCCGCGCGCACCGTTCGAGGAACTGCACGCCGCGCCCCCCGGTCTCGTGCGGCTCCGGGGTGCGCAGCCGGGGCGGCGTCGTGCTCGCGTCCCGCACGCCCACGCGCAGGACCCGGTGCCCCACCTCGACGTCGGCCTCGACCGGACCCGTCGCGTGCTGCACGGCGTTCGTCAGGAGCTCGCTCGTGAGCAGCATCGCCACGCGCCGCACCCCCGAGGGCACGTCGCAGTCCTCCAGCAGGTCGTCCACCCACCGGCGCGTGGGCCCGATCGCCGTGGACACCGACGCCATCGCGCGCCGCGCCGTCGCCGGCCGGCCCGGTCGCGGCAGGTGCGGCACCGTGTACCGGGCCCGCAGCGCCAGCACGGCGACGTCGTCCTGCTGCGGGCCCTCGACCAGCGCCCGGACGAGCGCGTCCGGGAGGGCCGACGTCGCGGTGTCCGCATGGGCGGCGAGCGTCCGGGCCAGCTCCGCGACCCGCTCCGAGAAGGCCGCGCCGCGCCGCTCGACCAGCCCGTCCGTGTACAGCAGGAGGGTGTCCCCGGGGGCCAGACGCGTCCGGTGGTCGTGCCGCGCGGTCCCGGGGAGCACCCCGAGCATGAGGTCCGGGGCGCCGTCGAGCACGTCGACCGACCCGTCGGCGCGGAGCACGAGCGGGGCAGGATGCCCGGCGGTCGACCAGGTGACGTCGAACCCGTCCCCCGACCGGTCCAGGCGCGCGACGACGGCCGTGCCGCTCGCGTGCAGCGCGAGACCGCGGTTGGCGCGGTCCAGCAGCCGCAGCAGCGTCGCCGGCGGCTCGTCCTGGCACCACGCGAACGTGCGCAGCATCGAGCGCATCTGCCCCATCTGCGCCGCGGCCCGCATGTCGTGCCCCGTGACGTCGCCGATCATGAGCACCGACGCGTCCTCGTCGACGACCACGGCGTCGTACCAGTCGCCGCCCACCTGGTCGGTGCGCGTCGCGGACGCGTAGGTCGCGGCGAGCTCGGCGTGCCGCACCGTCGGGAGCTCGGTGAGCATCGCCGTCTGCAAGGTCGCCGCCACCCGGTGCCGCTCCTCCAGCAGCCGCACCCGGTCGAGCGCGTGCGCCACGTACGACGCGATCGTCGTCTCCGTCTGACGCGCGTCGTCGTCGAAGTCGCGGTCGGTGTCCCAGGCGAGGGCGATGATCCCCAGCAGCCCCGTCTCCGACACGACCGGCACGAACGAGCGCGCGTGCACGCCGTCCGGGGCGATGAGGCTCGCCGCCTCCGGGAACGCCCGGCTGTACTCCTCGTGGTCGCGGAACGTCAGGTGCGTGCGCGTCCGGGCCGCGACCGTCGCGCCCCGCTCCTCGTCCAGCCGCATCCGCCGGAAGACGCGCGGCACCCCGGGCTCCAGATGGTCCAGGGTCGTGTACGTCAGGCGCTTGCCCGCGTCGTCCAGGAGCGCGAGACCCGTGTAGCGCGCGCCGATCGCCGCGCCGACGCCCACCAGCCGCTCCGCGACGTCCTCCACGGAGCGCGCCGCCGCGAACGACTCCGACAGGTCGAGCAGCAGCCGCGCCCGCCGGTTCGCCACGAGCGCCGCCCGCTGCATGCGCCGGGCCCGCTCGCGCGCGAGACGCAGCCGCAGCTCCGACGTGCACGCCGCCGCCAGGTCCGCCAACGTCGCCAGGTCGGTGTCCGACCACGGCCGCGGGCTCCCGTCGATCGCGCACAACGACCCCACGACGTGCCCGCGCGGGTCGAAGATCGGGAAGCCCGCGTACGCGACCACCCCCAGGTCGTCGATCGCGCCGTTCCCCTCCAGGCGTGGCACCTCGCGCGCGTCCGTCACGACGAGCGGCTGCGCGTCGTCCACGACGTAGCGGCAGAAGGAGTGCGACAGGGGGGTGCGGCGACGGCTCTGGTACGGCTCCGGGAGGCCGAACGCCCCGGGGAAGACCTGCTCGTCGTCGAGCACCAGGGTGACCAGGGCGGTCGGGACGCCGAGCTGGCGCCGGACGAGGCGCGCGAACCGGTCGAACGACTCGTCCGCCGCGGGCGCCGCGAGCCCCGCCTCGACGAGCTCGCGGAGCGCCTGGGCCTCGGTCATGCTCCAGTATGGTCAGCCCCGCGTCCCGACGGCAGGGCGAAACGTGCAAAAACCGCTGGTCGGACGGGGTGAAACCGGACGAACGCGTCAGACGTCGATGAGTCCGCGCTGGTGCGCGAGCGACACCGCCTCCGCCCGGCCCGACGCCCCGAGCTTCGCCAGGACGTTCGACACGTGGACGCTCACCGTCTTCGTCGAGATGTACAGCCGTTCCCCGATCTGACGGTTCGTGAGCCCCTGCGCCACGAGCCGCAGCACCTCGTCCTCCCGCCCCGTGAGGACGGCCGTCGTCGGGCGGCGCAGGCCCGGCAGGTCGAGCCGCGCCCGCCGCGCCAGCGCGCGCACCGCCTCCGCGAGCGGCCCGGCGCCCATCGCCTCGGCCTCCTCCAGCGCCTGCGCCGCCTCGATCTCCGCGGCGTTGCGGTCGCCCGCGGCGCACAGCGACTCCGCCCACCGGAACCGGGAGCGTGCCGTCTCGAAGCGGTAGCCGTAGTCGAACGCGCGCGTCGTCGCCTCCCACGCGCCCGGGTCGTCCGCGCCCGTGAGGCGCGCGTGCTCCGCCGCGGCCCGCGCGAGCCACGCACGACCCTCGGGGCCGAGCGTCCCGCCGCGGGGCCGGCCGCGCTCCGCCGTCGTCCCCGCCGCCTCCAGCAGCGCGTCGCCGCGCGCGACGAGGTCCGCCACCTCGGGCGAGTCGCCGCCACCCGTGAGCCGGGCCTCCTCGGCCGCGTCGGCGAGCGCCGCGAGGGCCAGCGCCGAGAGCCAGATCCGCCCGAGGAAGTAGTCGCTCCACGTGCGCCCCAGGTACTCCACGAGCTCGACGGCGAGGTCGACCGCCTCCGCGTACCGCCCCGCAGCGGTGAGCGCGTCGATCGAGCAGCCGCCCGAGATGAGCGCGATCATGCCGTCGCGCGACCAGTCGCGGCGCAGGGCCGCCCCGCGCTCGACCGCGTCCTCGTCGCCGCGTGCCACCGCGGCGTAGAGCTGGACGGCGGCGAGGGTCGGCACCCAGCTCTCCGGCACCGGCTCGCCCGCCGTGTCCGTGGGCGTGAGGTCGCCCGTCGCGTAGCGGACCAGGTCGACGAACAGGCGCAGCTCGACGCCGTACACGCTCCACCCCAGGCCCGTGGCGAGCGCCCGGTCGACGCCGTCGCGCGCGACGTCGAGCGCCTCGTCGAGCCGCCCGGCGTAGTAGCGGTTCGCCGCGATGTTGTACCAGCACCGCAGCTCCGTGAGGATGTCGCCGGCCTCCACGGCCCGCTCCCGCGCGCGCTCCAGCAGCACCGCCGCGCGGTCCTCGTCCTCGACCTCCAGGACGGCCATCGTCGTGAGCACGTCCGCCTCGACGTCCGGCGCGTCCACCCGGTGCGCCTCGGCGAGCGCCTCCGCCGCGACCTCGGCGGCGAGCTCGTCCAGGTCCGCGTTCATCGCCGCGCGAGCCCGCATCGCGAGCGTCCACGCGCGGTCGAGCGACGGCGGGTCCGCGGGCAGGACGGCGAGCGCCGCCTCCGTGTGCGCGAGGACCTCGTCCACCTTCTCCGTGCCCAGGAGGTAGCGCGACAGGACGTGCCGCAGCGCGGCCTGCCGCAGCGGGTCCCCGGCCGTCGCGTCGACCACGGCCCGGGCGAGCGCCACGGCCCGCTCCGGCTCCCCGGCACGGCTCGCCGCCCCCGCCGCCGCGAGCGCGACGGCGACGCGGTCCTCCCCGAGGCGCTCCGCGGCGTCGGGCACCGCCGACCACAGGGACAGGACCTGCTCCAGGTGGCGCAGCTCCTCCGCGGGCGCCAGGACGCGGGCCGCCTTGCGGGCCGCGGCGCGCGACGCCGTGAGCGCGGCCGGCAGGTCGTGCGCGGTGAGCGCGTGGTGCGCGCGCAGCGCCGGGGAGCCGAGCGTGCGGTCCCCCTCCAGGGCCCCCAGGTACGTGCGGTGCACGCCGACGCGCTCCCCGGGCAGCAGGTCGGACGCGACCGCCTCCGCGAGCAGCGCGTGCCGGAACGCCACGGTCGCGCGCCCGCCCGGGTCGCCCTCGACGGCCAGCACGTGGTGCGCGATCGCCTCCCGCAGCGCACGGTCGAAGCCGCCCGCCGCGTCGTCGAACGTCGGGTCCTCCGCGAGGACGGCGCGCAGCAACGGCTCGGAGACCTGCCGGCCCGACACCGACGCGGCACGCACCAGGTGCTGCACGGCCGGGTCGAGCGTCTCCAGGCGAGCCCGCAGCACGTCCGCGAGCGACCACGGCAGCGCGTCGCCCGGTCCCGCCTCGACGAGCTCCTCCGCGAAGTACGCGTTGCCCTCCGAGCGGGTCCGCACCGACTCGAACGCGTCGTCGTCCAGCGGGCCGCCCGCGACGGCCGTCGTGAACGCGCGCAGCTCCGCGGGCGTGAACGGGCGCAGCTCCACGTGCTCGACGCGCGGGTGGCGGTGCAGCTCCGCGAGGACCGGGCGCAGCGGGTGGCGGCGGTGCAGGTCGTCCGACCGGTAGCTCGCGACGACGAGGACGTGCTCCGCGCGCAGCCGCGCCACGACGAAGCGCAGCACGTCACGGCTCGACGGGTCCGCCCAGTGCAGGTCCTCGACGACGAGCACCAGCGGCGACTCGGGCGTGCCCGACGCCGCGAGCGCCGCCGCGATGCTCTCGAAGAGCTGGAGGCGCTCGCCCTGGCTCTGCTCGTCGTCGGCCGGGAGCGCCGCGTCGAGCAGGCGGGCGAGCGCGGGACGCTCCTCGACCGTGCGGTCCACGGCGTCGTGCACGCCCCGCAGCATGGTCAGCGCCTCCGTGAAGGGGAGATAGGGGAGCCCGACCTCGCCGAGGTCGACGCAGTGGCTCCACACGACCGTCGCGCCCGCCTCGGCAGCACGCTCCCCGGCGCGCGTCAGCAGCCGCGTCTTGCCGACGCCCGCGTCCGCGCCCACGAGGACCACGCCGGGCTCCCCGCGGCGCGCGCGCTCCACCGCGGCGTCGAGCAGGTCGAGCTCGGCGGCACGGGCCACGAACGACGCACGGGAGGAAGGCCGGGGCACGGGCCCCATCCTCCCCCCGCCCGCCGACACGGGGCCAGAGGATTGGTCCCGTGCCGGCGGCGCCGTGGCCGCGCGGCTCACCGGGCGGTCGACTGGTGGCGGTGGCGACGCCCCCGCAGCCAGTGCAGCAGCACCGGGTCGCCGCGGCGGAAGTCGTCGCGCACCTTCTCCTGGTGGTAGGTGACCTCGGCCTCGAAGGCCGGGCCGAACGGCATGCTCATGGTCGTCCCCCGTCTCGCAGGCTCCCTGCCTGCCTGACGTCCACACTCGTCCTGAGCCGGTGCCCCGGGGATCGGTCGACCGGGCACCGATCCTGCGTCCACCACCTCAGATGCGGTGCCCCGGTGACGGCTGAGGCGTCTGAGGTACCTCAGACGCCCGACCTGTCAGCGCGCCGTCGACCCCGGGACCGGTGGGGCGCTGACAGGTGCGCGACGCGGGCGGGGTGCGCAGGTGTGGCCTCCGTCACGTCTCCCGTTGCCAAGGTCGAGGGCCCGGCGCAGACTGGACCTGACCGGACCCGCCGTGTGGGGGTGACCTCGTGACAGACACCTACGACGTGCTGCCGATGCTGGGCCGTGGCAAGCACCGCAACCCGAAGAAGGGCGCGTGCTTCATGGAGCTCGCGTCCTACCTCGCGGGCGAACGATGGAGCGACCACCCGAGGTGCACGCACCCGCTCCTCGCCATGCTGGCCCGCGCGGTGAACGACCTCACGGTCGATCCCGAGCGCCCGCGGCTCGCGCCCCTCATCCCGTCGGTGATCGGCCTGACGAGCGCCGACCCGCACTGGGACGTGCGCATCGCGCTGCGCGCCGCGCAGGCGGCCCTGCCGATCGCGCCCGCGGAGCGCCAGCAGACCCTCGCCGTCGCCGTCATCGGCGCCGAGAAGATGCTCGACGTGCTCGACGACCGACCGCCCGGCACGCTCAGCGCCGAGTCGGCCGACGCGCTCGCCACGTGCCCGCGCACGGCCCGGTGGGCGCAGAAGTTCTGCGAGGGCGCGCGCCTGCGGCCCGGACGGTTCGTGCGCGACGCCGCCCCCAGCATCATCTCGGCGGCCGTCCAGGGCATCGCCGAGGCGTGCGTGCCGAACCCCGACGAGCGCCTGCGCGACCTGCTCTCCGCCACCATCGACGACTGCCGTCGCTGGGCGGACGCGACGCCCGCGCCCGCTCTCGACCCCGAGGCGTGGGCGCCCGTCGTCCGTGCGTCGGGCGCCGCAGCACGGTGACGGCCGACCGCGCACCGAACGTCAACGGCGACGGGCTCGACGACCCCGCGCTCGCGGCGGCGCTCGCCGCCGCCCTCGACCCGTCCGCGGCGCCGAGCGGCGAGGGGTGCGCCGAGTGCGGCGACGCCGACGGCTGGTGGGTCCACCTGCGCCGCTGCGCGACGTGCGGGCACGTGGGCTGCTGCGACTCGTCGCCCGCGCAGCACGCCACCGCGCACTACCGCGAGACCGGGCACCGGTTGATGCGGTCGTTCGAGCCGGGCGAGGACTGGTACTGGGACTACCCGACGGCGCAGGTCCTGGAGGGCCCGCACCTCGCGGCGCCGCTGTCGCACCCGGTGGAGCAGCCGACGCCGGGCGGTCGCGTCCCGGAGAACTGGCGCGAGCTGGTCCGCTGACGCCCGGCCCGCCGCTCTGTGCCGGCCTGCCGGCCCGCGCCTACGCGTGGACCACGCGCGCACCGTCGACCGTACGCGTGTGTCCCGTGGGTCCGCGTGAGCGGCCAGCCGCGCGGGGTGGTCGACGGCGCGTGGACGAGCAGGACGCGCGCGACGCCCGGCGAGTCGGGGTCGAGCGCCCGTGGCAGGCGCTCCTGCCTCAGTTCCGCGACCTCGTGCAGTTCGTGCTCGTGGGGGCGGCGGGTCGTGAGCATCGTCCCGAGGGCCGCACGCCCGGCACCCAGGGCGACCACGCGACGTCGGGCACGAAAACCCGGGTATTACCTCGCGCAACCACGGTTCTACCTCGCGCGACCACGGTTCTACCCCGGCCGACCCCGGTACTCCCTCGCCCGGACGGTGGGTGGTCCGCTTCGTCCGGTCCGCTAGGGTGTGCGCGGTCCGTCACCGCGGGCCCGGGAGGACGACGCCGCGTTCCGCCCGCGCGACCCTGTCCCGACGGAGCTGAGCCGTGCACCGCAACCTCGTCCACGTCTTCGACGTGACGGGCGCCGACCCCCGCCTGCTCGACGACGAGCCCACGGTGCGCGCGTCGCTCGCCGAGGTCGTGGACCTGGCGGGGATGACGCCGCTCGGTGAGGTCGCGCACCGGTTCGAGCCGCAGGGCACGAGCATCGCGGTCCTGCTCGCGGAGTCGCACCTCGCGGTCCACACGTGGCCGGAGCACGGGGCGGCGTACGTGACGCTGACGACGTGCCGTGCGCCGTCGTCCCCGACGTTCGTGGACGACGTCCGCGCCCTGCTGCGCGACACGTTCGCCGCGGCCGACGTCGCCGCGCGGAGCCTCGTGTGAGCGCGTCGGGTCCGGGCGGGTCGGGTCCGGGCACGTCGGGGACGACCGCGGCGGGCGCGCGTCTGTCGATGCGCGTCGGTGAGGAGCTGGTCGGCGAGGGCCCCGAGGCGCCGCGGACGCGCGTGCGGGCGGCGGCGGTGCTCGAGACGACGCAGGCCGGCTCGACGTCGACGTGGGAGGAGTGGCAGCTCGTCGGGGCGGACGGGTCGGACCTGTGGGTCGAGCACGACCACGACTCGGGCGACGTCACGCTGTACCGGCCGACGGAGACGGACCCGCCCGTCGTCGACCTGTCGGACCTGCACCGGGGGCGTGCGCTGGACCTGCGTCTCGACGGGCGGCCGCACCGCCTGCACGTGCGCGAGCGCGGCACGGGCACGGTGCGCGCGGTGGCGGGGACGTTCGCGGAGCCGTTCGTCCCGGGCCAGAGGGTCGAGTACGCGGACCTCGCGGGGCACGGTGTGGTCGTCTCGGTCGAGCGCACCACCGCGGGCCCGCTCGGCCCGGTGACGAGCGTGTACGCGGGGCGCCGCCTCGACGTCGCGGAGCAGAAGCGGCTGTTCGGGCGCCGTCTGGCACCGCGGGGCCGCGGCCGCTCGACCTTCGGGTTCCTCGCGGTGGCCGTCGTCTCGGTCTTCGCGTTCGCCGCGTGCCAGGCGTCCGCGTCGGACGACGACGGCTCGTGCACGCCGCGCACCGTCGTCACCGCGCCGGCGTCCGGGGAGCCCACCTCGACCTCGACCGAGTCCTCGTCCTGCGTCCGACGCCCCGTGTACGGCGGCGGGGGCGGCGGACTGGGCAAATGACCACGACACCCACCCTCAGCTAGGAGCCGATCCATGGACGCCGCACTCCTCCTGCCCGTCTGGGCCTTCCTCTCGACGATCCTGTATTCGGTGCTCGGCATCGTGCTGCTGCTGCTCACGCTCGTCGTGGCGAACAAGGTGTTCAAGCTCAACCTGCACCGCGAGCTGGTCGACGAGCACAACACCGCGTTCGGCGTGATGATCGCGGGTCTGGCCGTCGCGATCGGCCTGATCATCGCGGGGACCATCCAGTCCTGAGCATGTCCGTCCTCGACGTCGTCGACGCGCCCGCCCCGGCCCGGGGGCGTCGCCTGGACCGCCCGACGGTGTTCGCGGCGGCTCTCCTGGTCGCCGTGGGCGGGCTGGTGTACGAGCTCGTCCTCGGGACGGCGGCGTCGTACCTGTTCGGCGACTCGGTCGTCGCGTTCTCCGTCGCGACCGGTCTGACGTTGTTCGGCATGGGCCTGGGCTCGCTGCTCGCGCCGCGGCTGCAGCGCGCGGCGGGGCTGAACTTCGTCCGCAACGAGCTGGTCCTGAGCCTGCTGGGCGGGACGTCGGTGCTGGTGCTGTTCTGGGCGTACGCGCAGACGGAGGTGTACTGGGCGGTCTTCGTCGCGCTGTCGCTCGTCATCGGCACGGCGATCGGTGTGGAGATCCCGCTGCTCGTCGCGCTGCTCAAGGAGCACGGGCGTGACGAGTCGGTGTCGTTGCTGTCGAAGGTGCTCGCGCTCGACTACTTCGGGGCGCTCGCCGCGTCGTTGCTGTTCCCGTTCCTGCTGCTGCCGTCCCTCGGCCTGGTGCGCACGGCGTTCGCCGTGGCGGTGCTCAACGTCGCGGTGGCGCTGTTCATGCTCGCGCGCATGGGTCACCCGCCGCGGTGGACGGCGCTGACGTGGGTGACGCTCGCGGTGCTGCTCGGCGGGTTCGGTGCCGCGACGTGGCTCGAGTCGTCGATCGGCGCCCGGATGTACACGGACCCGGTGGTGGCGCAGGAGACCAGCGCGTACCAGCGCCTCGTCGTCACCGACTACCAGGGCGACGTGCGGCTCTACCTCAACGACCAGCTCCAGTTCTCGTCCGTCGACGAGGCCCGGTACCACGAGACCCTCGCGCACGCGGCGATGACGTCGGTCGCGGCTCCCGCGTCGGTCGCGATCCTCGGTGGCGGGGACGGTCTGCTCGCCCGCGAGGTGCTGCGGTACGGGTCGGTCCGCGACGTGACGCTCGTGGACCTCGACCCGGCCGTCACCGACCTCGCGCGCGACAACCGCCTCATCGCCGACCTCAACGGGCACGCGCTCGACGACGCGCGCGTCACCGTGGTCAACGCCGACGCGTTCCGATGGCTCGACGAGACGCGGGAGACGTTCGACGTCGTGCTCGTGGACCTCGTCGACCCGTCGACGGAACGTGTCGCGAAGCTCTACTCGCAGGAGTTCTACGCGACGGTCGGCGCGCACCTGCGCCCCGGCGGCGCGTTCGCGACCCAGGCCACGTCGACGTACTTCACCCCCGACGCGTTCTGGCAGGTCGTCGCGACCGTGCAGGCCGCGGGCCCCGACCGGTCCGTCGTGCCGTTCGGCGTCAACGTGCCGTCGTTCGGCGAGTGGGGCTTCGTCCTGTCCCTCCCCGGGCCCGACGGCGCCCCCGGCCTCTTCGCGCGCACGCCCCTCCCCGACGGGCTGCGCTTCCACGACGCCGCGTCGCTCGCCGCGACCACGCACCTCGCGGCCGACAACCCCCGGCGCGACCTGCCGCCGTCGACCCTGCTCTCCCCGACCGTGCAGCGCACCTACCAGGACGACATGCGCGCCTGGCGCTACTGAGACGCCGAGCCCGCCGTTGCGACGATCGGGACGACGAGAGGGAAAGGGCGTGCGGGCGGGGGGCGACGAGGCCTACCGTCGACCCATGAGCCCGCTCGACGACGACGCTCTCGCCTCCCTGGACACCTCTCTGCGCGAGGCCGCGGCGCGGGACGCGTTCTCCGGCGTCGTGCGGGTCGAGCACCACGGCCGCGAGGTGTTCGAGCGGGCGTACGGGACGGCGTCGCGCCGCTGGGGCGTGCCGGTGCGCACGACGACCCGGTTCGACGTCGCGTCGGTGACGAAGCTCTTCACGGCGGTGGCGGTGCTCCAGCTCGTCGGCGAGGGGCGCCTGGGCCTCGACGACCGGGTCCACGACCACGTCGACCTCGGCGGGACGGCGATCCCGCGGGAGGTGACGATCCGGCACCTGCTCACGCACACGTCGGGCATCGCGGACGACGCCGACGAGGAGGCCGGCGAGTCGTACGAGGCGCTGTGGGTGGACCGGCCGAGCTACTCGGTGACGCGCACGGCGGACTTCCTGCCGGGGTTCGTCCACAAGGAGCCGAACTTCTCGCCGGGCGAGGGCTGCCGGTACTGCAACGTCGGGTTCGTCCTCGCGGGGCTCGCGCTGGAGGCGGTGACGGGTAGCACGTACCGCGACCACGTCCGCGAGCACGTGTTCGCGCGCGCCGGGATGGATCGTTCGGGCTTCTTCCGCATGGACGAGGCGGAGCCGGACGTCGCGGAGGGCTGGGAGCCGGTGCGCGCCCGCGGCGCGGACGGGTCGCGCGGCCCGGTGACGGGGTGGCGGCAGAACATCTACTCCTACCCGCCCGTCGGGTCGCCCGACGGCGGCGCGCACGTCACGGCGGCCGACCTCACCCGGTTCCTCGGCGCGGTGCGCGACGGCGTCCTCCTCGCGCCGGACCTGACGCGCGCCTTCTTCACCCCGCAGGTCAAGCACGACGACGCGGACACGGAGGAGACGGACGAGAAGGACGCCGAGGACGTGCCGCGCGCGGCGAGCGTGCACTACGGGTTCGGGCTGGAGTTCGAGCTGTACGCCGACGGGTCGGTGCGCTCGGCGTACAAGGAGGGCATCAACACGGGGTCGAGCGCGATGCTGCGCCACTACCCGGACGGTGCGGACGCGTCGGCGCCGGGCACGACCGTCGTCGTGGTGTGCAACGCCGAGTCGGACGCGTGGGACCCCGTCATGCTCCTCGACTCCCTCGTCCTCGGCTCTCGACCTGTCAGCACCCCACCGGTCCCGGGACCCGTCGGGCGCTGACAACCTGCCCAGGACCTCCACAGCATCCCGGTCGCCGCGCGACGCGGGCTTCCCGGGCTCCGCCTAGGGTCGGGAGGCGTGACCTCCGGACCCTTCGCCGTGCTCGTGGCTCCTCCGACGGCTTCTCCCGCGGCCGCCGCGGCGGCGGAGCCTACTCTCGACGGCGTCGCCGGCTGGGCCGTGAACCTCATGGAGACGCTCGGGCCGGTCGGCGCCGCCATCGCCATCGCGCTCGAGAACCTGTTCCCGCCGCTGCCGAGCGAGGTCATCCTGCCGCTCGCCGGGTTCACGGCGAGCCAGGGGAGCTTCGGGCTGGCCGAGGCGATCCTGTGGACGACCGCCGGGTCGGTCGTCGGGGCGCTCGCGCTGTACGCGGTCGGTGCGCTCGTCGGTCGCGAGCGCACCCGCTGGGTCGCGGAGCGCCTCCCGCTCGTCAAGGTCGAGGACGTCGACCGCACGGAGCAGTTCTTCCTGCGCCACGGCGGCGCGACGGTGTTCTTCGGCCGGTTCATCCCGATCTTCCGCAGCCTCATCTCCATTCCCGCGGGCGTCGAACGCATGCCGGTGTGGAGGTTCACGCTCCTCACCACGGCGGGAAGCGCGATCTGGAACACGCTGTTCGTGCTCGCCGGGTACACGCTCGGGGAGAACTGGCACGTCGTCGAGCGGTACGCGGGCCTCTTCCAGACGGTCGTGATCGTGGTCGTCGCCGCGGCGGTCGCCTGGTTCGTCGTCACGCGCGTGTGGCGCGCCGTGCACGACGACGCCCGGCCGGCCCACGCGCGACGGCGCGGCGCCGCACCCCGCGGCGACGACACCGTCCGCTGACGCCCGGCGGGGCGCCGTCGTGAGTTCGGCGGACCTGGACGAGGTCGGCAGGTCGGGTCCGCCGATCTCGACCGGGTCCGCCGATCTCGCCGGAGAGCGCACCGCCTCCTAGCCTGGGCGCATGGCCGACACCCCGCTCCGCACCCCGCTGGACGTCCTCACGCTCGACGAGCTGCGGCGTCGGACCTCGGTGAAGTGGCGCGCGTTCGAGCCGGACGTGCTGCCGCTGTTCGTCGCGGAGATGGACACGGCGCCGTGCGAGCCGGTGGTCGAGGCGGTGACCGCGGCCCTGTGCGCGGGCGACACGGGGTACGACCACGGCACGGCCTACGGCGAGGCGTACGCGCGGTTCGCGCAGCGGCGGTGGGGCTGGTCGTTCGACCCGGCGGCGACCCGCACCCTGCCCGACGTCATGGTCGCCGTCGTGGAGGTGCTGCGCGTGCTCACGGCGCCTGGCGACGCCGTGGTGGTCAACCCGCCGGTGTACCCCCCGTTCTACGGGTTCGCGCGCAACGAGGGGCGTCGGGTCGTGGAGGCGCCGCTGGGGGCGGACCTGCGCCTGGACCTCGACGCCCTGGAGGCCGCCTTCGCGGAGGCGACCGGTGCCGCGGCGCACGGCCGAGGGCCGGGGTCGGGGCGGCGCGCCGTCTGGCTCGTGTGCAACCCGCACAACCCGACGGGGACGGCGCACACGCCGGCCGAGCTCGCCGCGGGGCTCGCGCTCGCGGAGCGGTACGGGGTGCGGGTCGTCGCGGACGAGATCCACGCGCCGCTCACGCGGCCCGGTCTGGACGGGCGGCCTGCCACGACCCACACCCCGGTGCTCACGGTGCCGGGGTCGCACGACGCGGTGGCGGTGGTCTCGGCGTCGAAGGCGTTCAACCTGCCGGGGATCAAGGCCGCGGCGGCGGTCGCGGGGCCGGGGGCGGTGGACGACTTGCGGCGCGTGCCGGAGGAGGCGAGCCACGGGGTGCACCACGTCGCGGTGCTCGCGCACGTCGCGGCTCTCGACCACGGGGAGGCGTGGCTGGACGCGGTGCTCGCCGGGGTGGAGCGCAACGCGCACCTGCTGTCCGACCTGCTCGCGCAGCACCTGCCGGCGGTGCGGTACCGGCCGGGCGAGGCGACGTACCTCGCGTGGCTCGACTGCCGCGCCCTGCCCGGCGGGTCCGCCGGGTCGGCGTCCGGGAGCGTGCCCGACGGCGCGCGGTCGCCCGGGGCGGACCCGCGCGGCTGGTTCCTCGACCGGGCGCGGGTCGCTCTGGAGGACGGGCGCCGGTTCGGTCGGGGCGGCGAGGGGCACGTGCGTCTCAACCTCGCGACGGGCGTGGACGTGCTGGCGGAGGCGGTCGCGCGGATGGGGGCGTCGCTCTCCCGGTGAGGGGGCGACGGGGCGTGACGAACGCCTCACGCCTTTCGATGCACTGAGTGCAACGATGCACCTAGTGTGGACGGGTGCCCGACGTCTCTCCCCCCGTCGACCGGCGCGCGCGGCTCAAGGCCCGCACGCGACGGTCCATCGTCGACGCGGCGGCGGCGCTCATGCAGTCCACGCGCGGCCTGGACTTCACGGTCGACGAGCTCGCGGAGCGCGCCGACGTCGCGCGGCGCACCGTCTTCAACCACTTCGCGTCGATCGACGACGTCATGGCGGCCGTCCTGGCCGACGCCTTCCACTCCGTGGTCGACGCGCTCGACGACGCGCCCGTCCCGCAGGCCGACGACCCGCGCGCCGCGGTCGCCGCGGACGCCGCCCGGGCCCTGCGCTCCGCCGACCTCGTCCCCGCGCTGTCGTCCCTGACGCGCGGCCTCGGGATCGGCGACTGGGCGGCGTGCGCGGCCGAGGACGTGGCCGTCCCCGCCCACCAGGTCGTCCTCCTGCTGCGGTCCCTCGTCGGGACGAGCGACGATCTCGCGGACGCGCTCCACCGGCGTCACCCTGGTGTCGAGCGCATCGACGTCGACCTCGTCGTCGGGTCGATGACGAGCAACCTCGTCGTGCTCCACCGCTACTGGTTCGCCCGGACCGGGGGAGCGGACGACGCCGCCTCCCGCGCCGCCTGGGCCGACCTCCTCGACCGCATGGTCCACCTCACCGGCACCACCGGTCTCCCCGCCACCTGACACACCCTCGGAAGGACACCATGGCAGAGCTCCTCTACCGTCTCGGGCGCGGCGCCGCCCGGCACGTGCGCGCCGTCGTCGCGGCGTGGCTCGCGCTCCTCGTCGTGGCGGGCGTCGGCTTCGCCGTCGCCGGCGGCACCCTCACCGACAGCTTCTCCATCCCGGGCACGCCCACCGAGGAGGTCACGGACCGCGTCGCCGACGAGCTGCCCGAGGCGGCCGGCGGCACGGGCACGGTCGTCCTCACGACGACGGGCGACGAGGCGTTCACCGCCGACCAGGAGTCCGCGCTCGCCGACGTCTTCGCGGACGTGGAGGCGATCGACGGCGTCGAGACGGTCGTCGACCCGTTCGCCTCGGAGGCGGACCGTGCCGACCAGGCCGCGCAGCTCGACGCCGCGCAGGACGAGATCGCGACCGGGCGCGAGCAGATCGAGGCCGGTCAGCAGCAGCTCGACGACGCCCGGGCGCAGCTCGAGCAGGGCCAGGCCCAGCTCGACGCCGCCCGCGCCCAGGCCGAGGCCGCGGGCCAGGCCGACGCCGTCGCGCCCCAGCTCGACGCGCAGCAGCAGCAGATCGACGCCGGGCTCGCCGAGCTCGACACGCAGCAGGAGACGCTCGACGCGAACGCGGCCGAGCTCGAGGCGGGCGTGGCCGAGCTCGAGCAGGGCCAGGCGCTGCTCGACCTCGCGTCCGAGATCCGTGTGGTCTCCGAGGACGCCGACGCGGCCGTCGCGACGGTGGTGTTCACCGAGGACCAGTTCACGGTGTCGCAGGACACCCGCGACGCCGTGATCGACACTCTCACCGAGGGCGTCGCCGCGATCGACGGTGTCGAGGTCGACCTCGGCTCCGACATCTCCATGGAGGCCCCGTCGATCATCGGCCCCGGCGAGATCGTCGGCCTCGTCGTCGCGGGCGTCGTGCTCGTCGTCATGCTGGGCACGTTCATCGGTGCCGGGCTCCCGCTCGTCACGGCGCTCGTGGGCGTGGGCGTCGCCGCGCTGGGCGCCCTCGCGTTCTCCGGCGTCGTCGAGATGTCGTCGGTCACCCCGGTGCTCGGCCTCATGCTCGGCCTGGCCGTCGGGATCGACTACGCGCTGTTCATCGTCAACCGGCACCGGCGACAGCTCAAGGAGGGCTACGACGTCGAGGAGTCCATCGGGCTCGCGAACGGGACCTCCGGCAACGCGGTCGTGTTCGCCGGGTCGACCGTCGTCATCGCGCTCCTCGCGCTGAACGTCACGGGCATCCCGTTCCTCGGCCTCATGGGCACGGTCGGCGCGGCGAGCGTCGCGATCGCCGTGCTCGTCGCGGTCACGCTCACGCCCGCGCTGCTCTCCGCGATCGGCCCGCGCATCCTCAACCGCAAGGAGCGTGCGGCCCTGGAGCCGGTGCACGGCGCGCACGCGGCCCCGAGCACGGCGACGACCGGCACGGACGGCAAGCCTGTCCGCCCCATGTCGACCCTCGTCGCCGTGGGCCGCGTGGTTCTCGGCGTCGCGGTGCTGGGCGTCGTCGCCATCCCCGCGACGGACCTGCGCATCAACCTGCCCGACGGCTCCTCCGAGCCGCACGACTCGACCGCGTACCAGGCGTACTCCACGGTCGCCGAGGAGTTCGGGCCGGGAGTCAACGGCCCCCTGCTCGTCGTGGCGGACGTGCCCGAGCCGGTCGCGGAGGAGGACCTCGTCGCCGTCCAGCTCGGGATCGGCGAGCAGCTCGCCGCGCAGGACGACGTCGTCGCGGTCGCGCCCGCCGGGGCGTCCGAGGACGGCACGGTCCTCGCGTTCCAGGTGGTGCCCGCCGAGGGCCCGACGAGCGAGTCCACCGAGGAGCTCGTCCACCACCTGCGCGACCTCACGCCCCTGACCGTCGACGCCGCCGGCGGCGAGGTCGAGCTCGGGGTCGCGGGCGCCGCGAGCGGCAACATCGACATCTCCGAGAAGCTGTCCGCCGCGCTGCCCGTCTACCTCGCCGTGGTGATCGGCCTCTCGCTGATCATCCTGGTCGTCGTGTTCCGCTCGCTGCTCGTCCCGCTCGTCGCGACGGCCGGGTTCGTCCTGTCGTACTACGCGGCGCTGGGCGGCGTGGTCGCGATCTACCAGTGGGGCTGGCTGGCGCCGGTGTTCGGCGTGGAGCAGCCCGGCCCGGTGCTGAACTTCCTCCCGACCATCCTCGTCGGCGTGCTCTTCGGTCTCGCGATGGACTACATGCTGTTCCTCGGGACGGGCATGCGCGAGGCCTACGCCCACGGCGCGCCGGCGCGGCTCGCCGTCGTGCAGGGCTTCCGGGCGGGCCGGTCCGTGGTCACGGCGGCCGCGATCATCATGATCTCCGTGTTCGGCGGCTTCATCTTCGCCCACGACGCGATGATCCGGCCGATCGGCTTCGCGCTCGCGTTCGGCGTGCTCGTCGACGCGTTCGTCGTGCGGATGCTCGTCGTCCCGGCGGTCATGCACCTGCTGGGCGGCGCCGCGTGGTGGCTGCCGAAGTGGCTCGACAGGATCCTGCCCGACGTCGACGTCGAGGGTGCCGCGCTCGAGCGGCGCCACCCGCACGTCGAGGGCTCCGAGGAGCCCGCCGTGGCCGCCGGCGAGGAGGCGGTGAAGGAGTCGCGCTGACCTGACGGGGACGCACCGGGCCGTGGGCGCCGTGGGATACGGTCCGGTGTGTCTCGTCCGTCCGGAACAGGGGGAACCTCCGTGACCGTCGCCCACGCCCGCCCCGCCGCCCGGCGTCGCGCCACGGTCGCGCTCCTCGTCCCGGCGCTCGCGCTGCCGCTCGCCGCCTGCTCGCCCGACCGGCCCGAGCCCCAGGACGCCGCGGAACGGCTCGCCGCGGGCATCGCGGCCGGCGACGTGAGCGGACTGACCTTCTCCAACGGCGCCGTCGACGACGTGCAGGGCCACCTCGACGCCGTCCTCGAACCCGTCGCGGAGCTCACGCACACCGTCGAGGTCGAGACCGTGGACGTCGACGACGAGGGCGACGACGCGGGCGACCGCGCGACGGCGACCCTCGCCTACCGGTGGGACGTCACCGACGAGTCCGCCTGGGAGTACACGACCACCGTCGACCTCACCTTCGCCGAGCCCGGCGACGGGGAGGACGGGCCGGGCGCGTGGGAGGTCGCCTGGGCGCCGGACGTCCTCGTGCCCGAGCTCGGGCAGGGCGACCGCCTCGCCGTCGAGCGCGTGCGCCCCGACCGTGCCGACGTCCTCGGCGCCGACGACGTCCCGATCGTCACCGACCGGCCCGTGCACCGCCTCGGCGTGGACAAGACGCGCGTGGCGGCCGACGCGTGGGACGGCGCGGCGCGGGCGCTCGCGGACGTCGTCGGGATCGACGCGGACGAGTACGCCCAGCGCGTCGCCGGGGCGGGCGAGAAGGCGTTCGTCGAGGCGATCACGGTCCGCACGGAGGACAGCGCGGGGATCGACGTCGACGCGGCGCGGCAGATCGACGGCGTCGCCGTCCTCGACGCGGAGCTGCCGCTCGCCCCGACGCGCGAGTTCGCGCGGCCCCTCCTCGGCCGGGTCGGCGCGGCGACCGCCGAGGTCGTGGAGGAGTCCGACGGCGCGGTGGCGGCCGGGGACATTGTCGGCCTGTCGGGCCTGCAGCGGCAGTACGACGAGCAGCTGCGCGGCACCCCCGGCGTGTCGATCTCCGTGGTGCCGGACGGCGGCACGCCGGACGAGGAGACCCGGGAGGTGTTCGCCGTCGAGCCGGTGGCGGGCGTCCCGCTGAGCACGACCCTGCGCCCCGACATGCAGATGGCCGCGGAGCAGGTGCTCGCCGGCCAGACGTCGCCGAGCGCGATCGTCGCGATCCGCCCGTCGACGGGTGACGTGCTCGCGGCGGCGAGCGGGACCGCGGGCGAGGGCCTGTCGACGGCGACGACCGGTCAGTACGCGCCGGGCTCGACCTTCAAGGTCGCGACGACGCTGGCGATGCTGCGCGCGGGCCTCACCCCGGACTCGACGGTGGCCTGCCCGGCGGAGATCACGGTCGACGGCCGCACGTTCCAGAACGTGCCGGGCTACCCCGCGGACGCGCTCGGCGACGTCCCGCTGCGCACCGCGTTCGCGAACTCGTGCAACACCGCGATGATCGGCCAGCGCGACACCGTGAGCCAGCAGGCGCTGCACGACGCCGCGGCGTCCCTCGGCCTGGGCGTCGAGGCGGACCTCGGCGCCCCGGCGTTCTGGGGGGACGTCCCGACGGACTCCGTGGGCACCGACCACGCGGCGTCGATGATCGGCCAGGGCCGCGTTCTCGCGTCCCCGCTCGGCATGGCGACGGTCGCGGCGAGCGTGGCGGCCGGGCACCGGGTCGCGCCGGTCATGGTCCGCCCCGACGTGCAGCCCGCGGACGCGGAGCAGCCGTCCGGCGACCTCACCGAGGACGAGGCGGCGACCCTGCGCAGCCTCATGCGGTCCGTCGTGACCGACGGGTCCGCGTCGATGCTGGCCGACCTGCCGGAGGAGCCGGGCGCGAAGACCGGCACCGCGCAGTACGGCGACGGCACCCAGGCGCACGCGTGGATGATCGCGACGCAGGGCGACCTCGCCGTCGCGGTGTTCGTCGAGACGGGCGACGGCGGGTCCACGACGGCCGGCCCGCTCATGCGCGACTTCCTCGACGCGCCGAACCGCTGACGCCGGCACCGCGGGGCCCGGCGCGCTGACGGGGCGGCCCGCCCCGTCCGCGCGGCAGGTGTCACGGGCAGCTGATCAGCAGGCTCGTGAGGGTGGTGCAGTTCGCACTCGCGGTGTCGTTGGCGGCGTTCGGGTCCGTCGGGCTCGACGACGTGCGGGTCGCCGTCGCCGGCAGCGAGCCGAGCGACAGCAGGCCGACGTTGACGGTGAAGCTCCGGGTCGCGGTCGTCCCGTTCGCGACGGCGGCCGTGTCGCACGTGATGGTGTCGTTCCCCGACGAGTAGGTGCACCCAGGCGGCAGCCCGGTCGCGGAGGAGGCCTGGCTCGGCACGGCGACCGTGACGACCGACGCCGTCGCGTCGGCAGGGCCGGAGTTGGTCACGTCGAGCGTGTACGTGATCTGGGAGGACAGGAGCGGCCCGGCGACGGCGTCGAGCGACACCCCGAGGTCGGCGTCCGCGGCGAGGATCTCGAACGCCACGGGCGGCGACAGGATCGTGAGCGTGCTCTGGTCCGCGTAGCTCTGGGGCACGGCCACGGTGCCGGGTGCGGCGTCGTCGCGGACGGTCAGTTCGACGTCGACGGTGGTGACCTTGCTCGGCAGGTCGTCGACGGTGACCACGAGTGCCCCGTTGAAGCCGCCGAAGCCGCAGGTCACGGCGACTCCCGGGGCGAAGGTGCACGCGGTCAGGTCGAACACGTCGGCGAGCGACGGACCGCCGCCGCCGATGCGGTAGTCGACGTCCTTGGGCATGCCGTCGACGTTGCGGAAGGAGATCGTCGCGTCGACGGTGTCCCCTGGTGCCAGGTCGGTCTCCGAGTAGGTGACGGTGATGTCGCTGGTCCCCAGGGACCCTGTCGACGTGACGGGCGCTGCGGAGGCGGGTTGGGCGGCGGCGATGCCGACGGTCCCGAGGACGAGTGCGACGGCGGCCGCGGCCGCACGCCGCATGGTGAGCGTGTGCATGGTGGATCCCCCTGTGCCTCTTTCGAGGTCGCGGGCCGGGGCCCGCTCGGTTCGTGTGGCCCGCGTGGCGGGCGTCGGACGCGACCTCCGCCCGGACGGGGCGTGGCGCGGTCACGACGTCGTGCGGCGCTGCGGTGCGCTTCCCCCTGACGTCTTCGAGTGTCCGCCGCTGCCGCGGGGTCGGCAACCGGCGGGAATGCGCGACGGGGTCGAGGGGTTGGGGGAGCAGGTAGGATCGGGTGCCGCGGGCGACGATCATGCCGCCCTGCAGTCCTTCCAGCGAGACCGGGAGACACCTTCGTGTCCGTCAGCGTGCCCACGTGGTACCTCACCGAGCGCCGCGACGTCGACCTCCGTCGAGTCGCCAGCGCGCTGTGTCGCTGACCCCTCGTCGTCGCTGATCCTCCCGCCGCTCCCCGGCTCCCGGACCCGTCCCGTCCCGTCGTGACGCGCGGTTCCTGAGGTCCCGTGCGGTCCGCGGCCGTCCGGCTGGACCCTCCGCCCGACCCCGTCCCGGGTCCGTCGCGCGGAGGCGACGACACACCCCGCCCCCTCCCCGAGCGCGGCCGTGTCGCGCCCGTGCTCCCGCACGCACCCCGAAAGGTCCTTCCGTGCCCTCGACCTCCTCCACGCCGCCCTCCGCGGCCAAGCCCGACGCCGCGTCGTCGGCGTCCGGCAAGCGTCGCCGACGCTTCCCGTCCTTCAGCACCCAGATCCTCCTCGGCCTCGCGCTCGGCGTGGTCCTCGGCGGCGTCGCGCTCGCGATGGGCCCCCAGGACGCCGACGGCGAGGTGCCGAACGGCCTGACGACGACGCTCGCCACCATCGGCGGGTCGTTCGTCACCCTGCTCAAGGCGATCGTGCCGCCGCTGGTCTTCACGGCGATCGTCGCGTCGATCGCGAACCTGCGGACCGTCACCAACGCCGCGCGCCTGGCCGGGCAGACGCTCCTGTGGTTCGCCATCACCGCGGCGATCTCCGTGGCCGTCGGCATCGGCCTCGGCCTGCTGTTCCAGCCGGGCAACCGGGCGTCGGTCTCGGTCGAGGACGCGTCCGAGGTCGGCCGCACCGGGTCGTGGCTCGACTTCCTCACCGGCATCATCCCGGGCAACGTGCTCGGCCTCGGGGCGAGCACGAACCTCGAGACCGGCGCGGACGGTGCCGTGAGCGGCGCGTCCACGTCCGTGAGCTTCAACGTGCTGCAGATCCTCGTCGTCGCTCTCGTCATCGGCATCGCGGCGCTGAAGTCCGGCAGCAAGGCCGACCCGTTCCTCGCGTTCAACCGGTCCGCCCTGGCGATCATCCAGAAGGTGCTCTGGTGGATCATCCGCCTCGCGCCGCTCGGCACGCTCGGCCTCATCGGCAACGCCATCGCGACGTACGGGTGGAGCTCCCTGAGCTCGCTCGCGTGGTTCGCCGCCGCGATCTACGTGGGCCTCGCCCTCGTCCTGTTCGTCGTGTACCCGGTGCTGCTGCGCGCCAACGGCCTGAAGATCACGAGCTACTTCAAGGGCGCCTGGCCGGCGATCCAGCTCGCGTTCGTCTCGCGCTCCTCGATCGGCACGCTGCCCGTCACGGAGCGCGTCACCGAGCGCAACCTCGGCGTGCCGCGCGAGTACGCGTCGTTCGCCGTGCCGCTGGGCGCGACGACGAAGATGGACGGCTGCGCCTCGATCTACCCGGCCATCTCGGCGATCTTCGTCGCGGAGATCTTCGGGATCGACCTGACGATCCCCGACTACCTGCTCATCGCGTTCGTCTCCGTGGTCGGCTCGGCCGCGACCGCGGGGCTCACGGGCGCGGTCGTCATGCTCACCCTCACGCTCTCGACGCTGGGCCTGCCCCTCGCGGGCGTCGGCCTGCTGCTCGCGATCGACCCGATCCTCGACATGGGTCGCACCGCGGTGAACGTCGCGGGCCAGGCGCTCGTGCCGACGATCGTCGCCAAGCGCGAGGGCATCCTCGACGTCGAGCAGTACGAGTCCGCGACGGCGGAGGACCTGTTCGCGGACGACGAGACCGCCGACGCCGCGACCGGCACGACGGACGAGGCGACCTCGGGCACCGAGGAGGCCGCGGCGTCGGGCACGGCGGGTGCTCCGGGCGCGGCGGGTAAGGAGCCCGTGGAGGCCGGCACCCGCTGACGCCGACCACGGACCTCCTCGCACCCGAGACCGGGGTTGCTGCCGCTATCCGACGGATACCGGCAGCAACCCCGTTCTCGGCGCTGGAGGAGGCGCTGCGCTCAGGTCAGGCGGCGAACTCGTACCCGGCCTCGGCGCACTGCGTGCGGAACGACTCGAGCGCCGGCTCGAAGTCGACCGTCGTGACCTCGACACCCGTGAGGGCGGCCTCGAACGGGGCCTTGATGCCGTTGAGGTCGGCCTGGAGCTCGATGTCGGCGAAGCGCTGGACCGAGGCGATCTTGTCGCGCGTGGTCGCGAGCTCGGTCACCGTCTCGTCGGTGACCTCCTCGGTCGTCAGCGGGAAGGTCTCGTCGACGCGCGTCGCGAGGGAGTTCTCGCCGCCGTCGTAGAAGCCGGCGCACGACTGCTCGATGGGGAGCACGGTCGCCTCGGGCGCCTCGGCCTCGGTGGTGGTGGTCTCGTCGGGGGTCGTGGTGTCGCTGCTCGACGGGTCGGTCGTCGACGCGCAGGACGCCAGCAGGAGGGCACAGGAGAGCGCCGCGGTAGCGGCAAGGTACTTACGCATGCTAAGGATTGGACACCGGCGCGCCCCGCCCGTGCAAGGAAGTTTCCGACCCGGAGCGGCTCTCAGCGGCGGAATCCCGCCGATTCCTCGCCCTCCCTGTGGGCAGCCTCACACGTCTGAGACGCCCGTCTCGGTCCCGTTCTCGTCGACCAGCAGGACGACCTTCCCGCGCACGTGGCCACCGGCGACGAGGTCGAGCGCCGCCGCGGCGTCGGCGAGCGCGAAGCGTCGCGCGACCTCCAGTCGCAGACCGCCGTCCTCCGCGAGCGCCAGCACCTCGTCGAGCGCACCCCGCGCGTCGACCTTGTCCACGATCCCGGCGGCGCGGGCCGCGGCGGACCCCGCGACGGTGACCGCCATCGGCGGCGCGTCGGGATCGGGGTCCGTGAGGCCGTCCCCGAGCAGCTCGACCGTCGCCTCCACCGTCTCGGCCGAGCCGACGAGGTCGACCACGACGCTCACCTCGTCGAGCCCGTCGCCCAGCGCACGAACCGCCGCGACGAGCCCCGCGCCGTAGGCGACCGGCGTCGCGCCCAGAGAACGCAGGTACTCGTGGTTCGCGGGCGAGGACGTGCCGACGACCCGTGCCCCGAGCGCCCGCGCGATCTGCACCGCCGCCGAGCCCACGCCCCCGCTCGCACCGTGCAGCAGCACCACGTCGCCCTCGCCGACGTCCGCCTGGACGAGCGCCGAGAACGCGGTCGCCGCCGCCACCGGCAGCACCGCCGCCTGCTCGAACGGCACCGACGACGGCTTGCGCCGCACCTGGTCCGCCCGCGCGAGAGCGAGCTCGCGCTGAGCACCGGTCCCGTGCCACACCACCTCGTCGCCCGGAGCGAACCCCTCGACCTCGGGGCCCACGGCGTCCACCACCCCGGCGGCCTCGAACCCCAGCACCCCGGGAACAGCGCCCCCGAACGACCCCGCGAGCCGCTTCACGTCCGCCGGGTTGACGCCGATCGCGACGTTCGCCACGCGGAGCTGCCCCGCACCAGGCTCACCCACCTGCTCCCGCCCCACGTGCAGGCGCTCGGGCCCGCCGAAGGCGTCGAAGCCGACGACGGTCGTCGCCCGTGTGCTCATCGGTCCTCCCGGGATCGCCCGCGGGCGACGTCGCCCCGCCCGCACGGCGCGCAGGCGGCCCGGGACGGCCCGGACGCGCCCACTCTCCCACCACGGTGGACACGCTGCCAGCGTCCGACGCCTCGCGAGACGACGTGACCGCCGCCCCGGGAGGAATCTCGCCGCCGGGCGCGTTGCACCAGGACGATGACGTCACGACCGACCCCACGACCGGACGCTCGACCTCGCGTCGCGCACGACGGCGCACGCGACAGACTGCTCGACGTCCGTGCCGACGCCGAGCGGCGGCGCCGTGCGCTGCGGGCGGACGTCGTCGGCATCGTCGAGGCGTCGCGCGACTCGAACGCCGACGACGAGCACGACCCCGACGGCGCGACGGTCGCGTTCGAGCGGGCCCAGGTCGAGGCGCTCGCGCGGGACGCGGCGGCCCGCGTGGAGGAGGTCGACGCGGCCCTCGCACGCCTCGACGCCGGGACGTACGGCGTGTGCGCCCGGTGCGGACGGCCGATCCCCGCGGAGCGTCTGGAGGCCCGCCCGACGGCGACCGCGTGCGTCGCGTGCGCGTCGCTCCGGTGAGTGGGGTGTTGAGCGGGGCGAGCGTGGTGCTGCGGATCGGGTCAGCCGGTGAAGCGCTCGCGGCGCTCGACGACGCGGCCGGCGCCGCGGCCGTGGTTCCCGGCGGGGTCCCAGGTGTAGACCTCGGTGCCGGTGACGAGGACGTGCTCGGCGCGCGACGTCACGTCGAGGGGGTCGCCGGACCACACGACGACGTCGCCGTCGAGGCCGGGGGCGAGCGCGC
The DNA here is from genome assembly GCF_020551945.1 of Cellulosimicrobium marinum. Taxonomy (GTDB): domain Bacteria; phylum Actinomycetota; class Actinomycetes; order Actinomycetales; family Cellulomonadaceae; genus Cellulosimicrobium; species Cellulosimicrobium marinum. Next base: position 735,588 of record NZ_JAJBZH010000001.1, read on the forward strand.
CGACGCGGTCGTCGAGGTCGAGGAACGTGGCGGGGTTGAGGGTGAGGGCCTGCAGGGCGACGTCGCGGTCGAGCCCTTCCTTGACGGCGAGCGACGCCTGGTGCACGAGGAAGTTGATCGGGACGACGGGGTGGTCGGTCGTGATGGCGACGCGCACGCCCGCGCGGGCGAGGACGCCGAGCGTCGCGATGGCGCGGTCGCGCAGCTCGACCTTGGAACGGGTCGTGAACATGGGCCCGAAGATGACGGGCACGTCGCGCTCGGCGAGCACGTCGGCGACGGCGGCGCCGTCGGTGCCGTGGTTGAGGACGAGGCGGTACCCGAACTCGTCGGCGAGGCGCAGGGCGGTCGCGATGTCGTCGGCGCGGTGGGTGTGCTGGTCCCAGAACAGCTCGCCGGCGAGGACGCGCGCGAGCGTCTCCTTCGTGAGGTCGCGCTCGAACGGCTCGCCCTTCGCGTCCGCGGCGTCGCGCTTCGCGGCGTAGTTCTGCGCGTCGACGAGCGCGGAACGGATCACCTGGGCGACGCCGAGGCGGGTGGACGGGGTCTGCTTCTTGTCGCCGTACACGCGCTTGGGGTTCTCGCCGAGGGCGGACTTCACGGACACGGCCTCGCGGATCACCTGCTCGTCGACGGTGCGCCCGCCCCACGTCTTGATCGCGACGGTCTGCCCGCCGATCGGGTTGCCCGACCCGGGCTTCACGACGGCGGTCGTGACGCCGCCCGCGAGCGCGTCGCGGAACCCCTCGTCCTCGACGTAGATGCCGTCGATCGCGCGGAACGCGGCACCGTTGGGGTTCGTCATCTCGTTCGTGTCGTTGCCGGCCCAGCCCTCGCCCTCCTCGTGGACGCCGAGGTGCGCGTGGGCCTCGACGAAGCCGGGGAGCACCCACCGGCCGTGCGCGTCGAGGACGCGGGCGCCGTCGGGCACGACGACGTCCGCGCCGACCGCGGTGATGATGCCGTCCTCGATCAGCACCGTGCCGTTCTCCACGGGGGAGGAGGCGATCGGGACGACGTAGCCGTTCGTGACGGCGACGGTGCCTCGGGCGGTGCGGGGCGTGGTGCGCTCCGGGCGCGTGGGGGAGGAGGTCATGACCCCATCATCACCCGGCGGGTGCGGCACGGGCGGGGCGCGGGCGGCGATAGGCTCGGCGTACGGGCCGTCGTCGGCCCGGTGGAGCGCGCGAAGGAGCACGCATGCACGTCGTCGTCGGTCTGTTCCGGCTGTTCCTCGTCGTCCTCGCGCTGGTGGGCACGCGCGCGATCTGGCGCGACGGCGACGTCGAGGGGCTGATCTACTTCACCAACCAGACCGGGTTCCTCGTCGCGGTCGCGTTCACGTGGTCGGGCGTCGCATCCCTGCTGCGACGTCGGCAGCCGCCCGCGTGGGTCACCGGCGCGGTGACGCTGTTCGCCGCCATCACGGGCCTCGTGTCCCTCCTCGTCCTCGCCCCCGAGGACCCCGACGCCCCGGCGGTGTTCCTCGGCCTGACCGACGGGCAGATCGAGCACGAGGTGCTTCCTCTCGCGGTCTTCGTCGACTTCGTGCTCCTCACCCCGCACCGCCGCCTGCGCGGCCTCACCGCCGCCCAGTGGCTGCTCTACCCCCTCGCCTACTTCGCGTTCACCACGATCCGCGGGTTCGTCAGCGCGGGCAGCGAGTACCCGTACGGGTTCGTCGACCTCGACGCGCTCGGCTGGACGGGCCTCCTCGTCAACGTCGTGCTCTACGGCGCCGGGTTCCTCGTGCTCGGCCTCGTGCTCGTCGGCATCGACCGCGTCCTGCCCGCGCGCGCCCTCGTCGGGGGGTACGACGGCGCGGTCGACCCCGGCGACGACGCGGGCCCTCCGCCCGGCGACGACGTGACCGACGCCCCTCCCGCGACCCCGGGAGCAGGTCTCAGCGCGTGAGACCGAGCCGTTAGGCTGGGGCGCATGGTCTCCCCGGTCGCCGGCCCGCTGCGCCTCGCGCGCGCGGCGCTCGTCGCGACCCTCGTGCTCGCCGTCACGGCGGGCGCGCACGCCCTCGGCGGGGGACACCTCCCGGACCCGCTGGTCCTCGCCGCGCTCGGCGCGTTCACGCTGGCCGGGACCACCGCGGCGGCACGGCACCGCTTCACGGTGCCGCGGCTCGTGGGCGTGCTCGGCGGTGCGCAGCTCGGCCTGCACCTCACGCTCGACGCCCTCGGGCACGGTGCGGTGGCCTGCACCTCCACGGGCGCGGGCCACAGCGGTCACGGGGGCGTCGTCTGTCCCACGGTGGCCGACGCCGCGGCACCGGCCGTCTCGGCCGTCGCCCCGGTCGTCCCCGGCACCGCGATGTTCCTCGCGCACGTCGCCGCGACGCTCGTGCTCGCGGTCGTGCTCGCCCGGGGCGAGCAGGCCCTGGTGCGGCTCGTCGCCTGGCTCGCCCCGCGTCCGGTCGTCCTCGACCCGGTCGCCCTCCCCGTCGCGCGCGCGGTCCGCGCCGTCGGGCGGACGGTGCACGGCGCGGCCGCACGCCACCCGGGGACGGCCCCGACACGCGGGCCGCCGCCCGGCGGCCTCGTCGGGAGCCCTGCCTAGGACCTGCCCACCGCTCGCGCACCGCGCGAGACCCCGACGAGGACACCCCGGCGCACGCCGGCCGGGCCCCGCGGCACCCCGCCGCACCTCGACGGAAGACTCCCCATGACCCGCGAACGCACCCTCGCCGCCCGCCCGGCGGCCTCCCCCCTGTTCACGGCCCTCGTCGCGCTCCTCGCGGCGCTCGGCCTGACGGCCGTCCTCGCGACCGCGACGGCCCCCGCCGCCCAGGCCCACGACCGTCTCACCGGCTCCGAGCCCGGGGACGGCGCACAGCTCGACACCCCGCCCGCGGCGATCGCCCTGACGTTCAACACGGAACCGCTCGCCGTCGAACCCCGCGTCGTCGTCACCGACGCCGCGGGGGAGGTCGTCGCGGAGGGCGCGCCGACGATCGACGGCAGCGTCGCGACCCTCCCGCTCGACGCCGCGACCCTCGGCGGGGACTCCTACACGGTGGCGTGGCGCGTCGTCTCGTCCGACGGGCACCCCATCGAGGGGTCCTTCGGGTTCGCCGTCGCGGAGCAGCCGGAGCCGACCCCGAGCGAGCCGACGAGCGCCACGGACGAGGCGCCCGCGACCGAGGACGCCGCTACCGAGGACACCGCCACCGAGGACGCCGACGAGAGCGCGGCGGCGGAGCCGGACACGACCGCCGCGACGACCGACGAGGCGGACGCGACCGACGCTGAGGACGGCAGCAGCGCGCTCCCGATCGTCGTCGGCGCGATCGCCGTCCTCGCCGTCGTGGGCACGGCCGTCGTTCTGGTCCTGCGCCGCCGTGGCTACGGACCCGCCGACGGCGCGGACGACGGCACCGGCCCCCAGGCCTGACCTCCGGCGCACGACCGGGCGACGCGACCGCGTCGTCCGGGTCGTCGTGCTGGCCGAGGAACACCATGCCTTCGTCACACCCTTCCGGCGACCCCACGGTCGCCCGTCCTGACGTGCCGCACGTCGCGGGCCTGCGCCTGCCCGCGGTGCGCCCTGCCGAGCTCGTGCTCCTGTGGTGCCTGCCGCTCGCCGTCGTCGTGGCGCTCGCCGGGCTCGCTCTCACCGGCGAGCTCGCGCCCCGCCTGCTCCTGGACCCGGGCGCCGTCGTGCGCTACGGGCTGCCCGTCGCGCGCGTCGTGCACGACGGCGCCGCCGCCCTGACGATCGGGCTGCTCGTCCTCGCCGCGGGCGTCCTGCCCGGCCAGGACCGGGTTCTGGGCGCGGTGTCGTACGCCCAGTGGACGGCGACGCGCTGGGCGGCCCGCGCGGCCGCCGTCTGGCTCGCTGCCGCGGTCGCCGTCATCGTGCTCACCACCGGCAACAGCGTCGGCATGGGTCCGGGCGACCCGGGCTTCTGGGAGCAGGTGCGCTACTACGCGACCGGCATCGAGCTCGGCCAGTACCTCAGCGTGTCCGCGCTGCTCGTCGCGGCCACCCTCGCGGCGTCGACCGGTGCGCGGCGCGTCGGGCGGGTCGGCGTCGCGGCGGTGCTGTCGCTCGCCGCGCTGCTGCCCGTCGCGCTCTCCGGGCACGCCGCGGGCTCGGACGAGCACCTCAACGCCGTGAACAGCCTGCTCGTCCACCTCGTCGCCGTGACGGTGTGGGTCGGCGGGCTCGTCGGCCTCGTCCTCCTGCGCGGGCGCGTGCGGGACGCGCTGCCCGACGTCGTGGGCCGCTACTCCGTCGTCGCGGCGTGGTGCTTCGCGGGCGCGGCGTTCTCGGGCGTCGTCAACGCGTCGCTGCGGCTCGGGTCGCCCGTCGACCTGGTCACGACGTCGTACGGGCTGCTGCTCACGGGCAAGGTCGTCGCCCTGGTCCTGCTCGGCGTCGCGGGCTGGGCCCAGCGGCAGCGCGTGATCCCCAGGCTCGGCGGGCCCGACGGCGGTCGCGCCTTCGTGCGCCTGGCCGTCGGGGAGGTCGTGGTCATGGCGGCGACCTTCGGGGCGTCCGTCGCGCTCTCGCGCTCGTCCCCGCCGGTGCCGCAGGACCCGGTGGCGTACGACGTGCGCCACGCGCTCCTCGGGTTCCCGTACCCGGAGCCGGTGTCCCTGGCCCGGATGGTCACGTCGGTCCAGCCCGACTGGCTGTTCCTCGGCATCGCGACGACCCTCGCGGGCCTGTACGTCGCGGGGGTCGTGAGGCTGCGCCGCCGCGGGGACCGGTGGCCCGTGGGCCGCACCGTGATGTGGCTGCTCGGGTGCGTCGCGCTCGCGTGGGCGACCAGCGGCGGTCCGGGCGTCTACGGGGCGGTGCACTTCTCGACGCACATGGTCCAGCACATGACGCTCATGATGGTCGTGCCGCTGCCCCTCGCCCTCGGGGCACCCGTCAGCCTCGCGCTGCGCGCCCTGCCCGCGCGCCGGGACCGGTCCCGCGGTCCGCGCGAGTGGATCCTCGTCGTCGTGCACTCGCGGTACTCGCGGTTCCTCACCCGCCCGCCCGTGGCGGGGCTGATCTTCGCGGGCAGCCTCGTCGCGTTCTACTACACGGGCTGGTTCCAGTACGCCCTGTTCGAGCACCCGGGGCACCTGCTCATGCAGGTCCACTTCCTGCTCAGCGGCTACCTGTTCTTCTGGGTCGTCCTCGGGGTGGACCCCGGCCCGGCCCGGGCGGCCTACCCGATCCGGCTCCTCGTCCTGCTCGTGACCATGGCGTTCCACGCGTTCTTCGGCGTCGCAGTCATGGCCGACCAGCAGGTCCTCGCCGCGGACTGGTGGACGGCGATGCAGTACACGGACACCGAGGCGCTCCTGGAGGACCAGGCCGTCGGCGGGTCGGTGGCGTGGGGCGCCGGCGAGCTCCCGGTCGTGATCGCCGCGATCGTCGTCGCCGTCCAGTGGACGCGCGACGACGAGCGGGCCGGACGGCGCCGGGACCGGCAGGCGGACCGGGACGGTGAGGCGGAGCTCGCGGCCTACAACGCACGCCTCGCCGAGCTCGCCCGGCGCGACGCCAGCGCCCGATGAGGCCCGACGACCACCACCGACCGTTGACGCCCGCCCCGGGCCCCCGCTACTTTCTGCCCGATACGGGGGGAAGGCGCGCCAGCGCACCGGGCCCCGCCGACGAAGGGCCGTGCCGATGACGACGACGAGGAACGCCGCCGTGCGCGCCCGCGCGTCCGCGGTCCTCCCCGACGGGGTCGCCCGCGGCGCGCGCGCCACCGTGCTCGCGTCCACGACCCTCGCCGTCGCCGCCGCCGCGCACTCCGCCGCGGGCGGGCACGTGCCCACCGGGGCGGGCGCGCTCCTCCTCGGGATCCTCACCGTCGTGCTGTGCGCGCTCATGGCGCGCACCCGGGCGCGCGTGCGCGTCCTCGTGCCGTTCCTCGGCGCGCTCCAGGTGCTCCTGCACCACGGGTTCGTCCTCGTCGCGACGCCCCCCTCTCTCCCGGGGGCCTCGTCCGGCACCGCGACCGGCACGGCGACCGGCACGGCGACCGGCACGGCGACCGGCCCCGCGGTGTCCGGCGCCCACGGGACCGGCCACGCCGCCGTCCCGGACCTGTCCGGCCTCGCGGCGACGGGTGCCGACCAGGCGGCGCACGCCGTGCACGCCGCCGCGGCGACGCCCGGCATGCTCGCGCTGCACGCCGTCGCCGTCGTGGTCACCGCAGTCCTCCTCGGCGCCGCCGAGCGCGCCGCGCGGCTCGCCGTCGCGCTGTGGACGTGGCTCCTGCCCCTCCTGCGCGGACGCGCCCTGCCCGTCCCGGGCGGGTCGCGCACCCCCGTCCCCGACGCCGACGCCGTCGGGTGGCCCCTGCACCGCGCCGGGCGCTCCGTCGCCCCGCGCCGCGGCCCGCCCGCGCCGCGCCTCGCCCCCGCCTGACCGCGCCGGTGCTCCCGAGGGGAGGCCGGCGGTCGGACGACCCCTGCCCCCTCCCGTGCGCGGCCGTGCGTCGCGCTGCCCCGAAGGACCCCACCGATGACCTCAGCGACCCCTCGTGTCGACGACGACACGGCCACCCGGCCGCCCACCGCGGCCGACACGCTCCCCACGCCCGCGGGCGACGGACCGCCCCCGCCACGACCCACCACCTGGGGGGCGCTGCGTCCCCTGCTCCACCGGCTCCACTTCTACGCCGGGATCCTCGTCGGGCCGTTCCTGCTCGTCGCGGCCCTGACCGGCCTGATGTACACCGCGATGCCGACCGTCGACTCGCTCCTGCACCGGCAGGAGCTGCGCGTCGACGAGGTCGGCACCCGCACGTTCGCGCTCGACGAGCAGCTCGCCGCGGCACGTGCCGCGCACCCCGAGGGGACCGTCTCCCAGGTGCGCCCCGCGGCGACCGCCGACGCGACGACGTGGGTCGTCCTCGCCGTCGACGACGTCCCCGAGGGCTTCAACCGCACCGTGTTCGTCGACCCGTACACGCTGGAGGTGCGCGGCGCGGAGACGATGTCCGGCGACGCGTTCGGGACGCGCGCGTGGGTGAGCGAGCTGCACTCCAGCCTGCACCTCGGTGAGGCCGGCCGCCTCTACTCCGAGCTCGCGGCGTCCTGGCTGTGGGTCGTCGTGCTCGGCGGTCTCGCGATGTGGGTCGCGCGCGTGGCCCGGACGCGCTCGGCCCGTCGGCTCGTGGTGCCCGAGGTCCGCGCGAAGAGCGCCCGCAAGCGTGTCCTGTCGTGGCACGGTGCCGTCGGGACGGTCGTCGCGGCCGGTCTCCTCGGCATCGCCGTCACGGGTCTGACGTGGTCGGAGCACGCGGGCGCGAACATCGGGGAGATGCGGACCGCCCTGTCCTGGACGACGCCGCAGGTCGACGCCACGCTGCCCGACGCGCAGGCGCCGGAGAGCGACGGCGGCGGCCACGGACACCACCACGGTCCCTCCGCGGGACCGTCGTCCGACGACGTGCTGACCGCGGGCGTCGGGATCAACGGCGTGCTCGCCGTGGCGCGCGCCGAGGGGCTCGTCGATCCCCTCCAGGTCACGCCGCCCGCGGAGGACTGGCAGGCCTGGACCGTGAAGGAGACGACGTCCTCGTGGCCGGTGGAGTCCGACACGATCGCCGTGGACGGGTCGACCGGCGCGGTGGTGGACCGTCTCGACTTCGCCGACTACCCGCTCGGCGCGAAGCTCACGAAGTGGGGCATCGCCGCGCACATGGGCCTGCTGTTCGGGATCTGGAACCAGATCGCCCTCGCGGCCGTCGCTCTCGGTCTCGTCGCCCTGGTCGTGCTCGGCTACCGCATGTGGTGGCAGCGCCGCCCGACCCGCTCCGTGGGTCGCGGCCCGGGCCCGGTCGTCGGGCGTGGCGCGCTGCGCCGTGCCCCGCTCTGGCTCTCGATCACCGTCCTGGCGCTCGCTGCCGCCGTCGGCTGGTTCCTGCCCCTGTTCGGCATCCCGTTGGCGGCGTTCCTGCTCGTCGACCTCCTGCTCGCGGCGCGAGCGCGTCGCACGAGCCGGGTCCGCGCATGACCCGGCCGCGTCCCACCCCCACGACACCCCTCACGACCCTGGAGAACACCGTGCACACCACCCGAACCCGCCTGCTCGCCGGCCTCGGCGCCCTCGTCCTCGGCGGCACGCTCGCCGCGTGCTCGTCGGGCGCCGAGGGAGCCTCCGGCGACGCCCCGGCCGCCGCGGAGGCCGACGCGCTGAGCATCACCGACCCGTGGGTCAAGGCCGCCGACGAGGGGATGACCGCGGCCTTCGGCACGCTGACGAACGACTCCGACGCCGACGTGCGCGTCGTCTCCGCGACGAGCACCGCGACCTCGTCGATGGAGCTGCACGAGATGGCGACGGGGGACGACGGCGAGATGGTGATGCAGCAGAAGGCCGGCGGCTTCGTCGTCGCGGCGGGGGAGTCGCACGAGCTCTCGCCCGGTGGCGACCACCTCATGTTCATGGACGTCACGGAGCCGATCCAGCCGGGCGACGAGGTGACGGTCACCCTGACGGCGGAGGACGGGTCGACCTACGCGTTCACGGCGCCCGCCCGGACCTTCTCGGGGGCGAACGAGGAGTACCACGGCGAGGGGGCCATGGAGGAGGGCGACACGGACATGGGCGGCGAGCACGAGGAGAGCGCGGACTCGTGAGCGATCCGGACAAGGCCGCTCGGGCCCGGCGCGGCGCGTCGCGCCGGGCGTTCCTCCAGGGTGGCGCCGCCGCGCTCGGCGGTGCCGCCCTGGCGGTGGGCGGGCGGGCCGTCGCGGACGCGGCGACGCCCGCGCCGCCCCCGACCCCCGCGCCCGACGCGACCGGCGCCGCGACGGTGGCGTTCCGCGGGGCCCGCCAGCCCGGCGTCGACACGGTCCCGCAGTCGTTCGCCGCGTTCGTCGCGCTCGACCTCGTGGACGGGGTGGACCGGGACGCCCTGGTGCGGCTCATGCGGATCTGGACGGACGACGTCGAACGCCTCATGGCGGGCCGACCCGGCCTCGCGGACACGGAGCCCGAGCTGGCGGCCGTCCCCGCGCGACTGACGGTGACGCTGGGGTACGGGCCGGCGGTCTTCACGGCGGCGGGGCTGGAGGACCGGCGGCCGTCGTGGCTGCGCCCGCTGCCGGCCTTCGGGGTGGACCGCCTGGAGGACCGCTGGAACGACGGTGACGTGCTGCTGCAGGTGTGCGCGGACGACGAGGTGACGGTCGCGCACGCCGTGCGGCTGCTCGTCAAGGACGCCCGGACGTTCACGACGGTGCGCTGGGTGCAGCGGGGCTTCCGCCGCTCGCCGGGTACGGTCGCGCCCGGCACGACGATGCGCAACCTCATGGGGCAGGTCGACGGCACGCGGAACCTCGACCCGGCGATCGACCCGGACCTCGTGTGGCACGTCGACGCGTCGCGGGGGTGGCTCGCGGGCGGCACGTCGATGGTCGTGCGGCGTATCGCGATGAACCTGGAGTCGTGGGACGAGCTCGACCGGTCGGGCCGCGAGGAGGCCGTGGGGCGTCGTCTCGACACCGGCGCGCCGCTGACCGGCACCGCGGAGCACGACGAGCCCGACCTCGAGGCGAAGGGCCCGAACGGGTTCGAGGTCATCGGGTCGTTCGCGCACATCCGCCGCTCGCGGACCGACGACCCGGAGCAGCGCTTCCTGCGGCGGGCGTACAACTACGACGACGCGCCGCCCGTGGGGGCGCTCTCGGACTCGGGACTGGTGTTCGTGACGTTCCAGGCGGACGTGGACCGGCAGTTCGTCCCGATCCAGCGCCGCCTCGACGAGCTGGACCTGCTCAACGAGTGGACGACGCCGGTGGGGTCGGCGGTCTTCGCGGTCCCGCCGGGCGCGCGGGACGGGGAGTACCTGGGCGAGGGGCTGCTCGGTGCGTGAGGCCCGGAACGGTCGGCGAGGGTCTCGCACGACCAGGTTCGCACTTTTGATTGACCATCGTCGAAAGCGCGGCTACCTTCTGACGGAAGCGTGGACGCGGTGCGACGAGGCACCGCCGCCGTCGGGCAGGAGGTACCGGTCGATGCCGACCAGGTCAGGACCTCGAGCCGTGCCCTGCCCGACGCCGGAGCGCGGCGTCGCGGGCATGGGCTCGCCCGGGTCCGGTCTGCTCCGCGCGGTGCGCGCCCTCGTGCTCGCCGCGACCGCCGTCGGCCTGTCGCTCGTCTCCCACGACCTCGCGGGCGGTGCCCACCCGGGCGTCGTCCCGCTCGTCGTCCTCACCGCCCTCGCCGCGGTCGTGGTCCGCCCGCTCGCGCGGCGCGAGATCCGGCTCCCCGTTCTCCTCGCCGTGCTCGGCGTCGGCCAGCTCGCCCTGCACCACGTGTTCGTGGCGTGCGCGACGCTGTCGGTCGCGCCGCGACCCTCGTCCCACCAGCACGACGACGCGCTCTCGACCCTCGCGATGCTCGGCGCGCACGCGGTCGCCACCGTCGCCGTCGCGCTCGTCCTGCGGCACGGCGACGCCGTGCTCTGGCGGCTGTGGACCTGGCTGACCGGCCGGCAGGTCCCGGGGCACCCCCGCCCCCTCGCCGTCCTCGCCGCCGTCCCTGTCCTCGTCACCCTCCCGGTCGACCGCCCCGCCCCTGTGCCCGGGACGGTCGGGGGGCGCGCGCCACCGGCGCTCGCCTGAGCCCGGCGCCCGCCTCGGCGGGCGTCCCCTCTCCGCGCGCCGTCGCGGGCACGCCGTCGTGCCGCTGCACGTACCCCCCTGAACCGCTTTCCGAAAGGCACACCCCCATGCGTACCTCCCTGCGCGCCCTCGGCGCCGCCACCCTCACCACCGGTCTCGTCGTCGCCGGCGCGTCAGTCGCCTCGGCCCACGTCACCGTCAGCCCGAGCGTCTCCACCGCCGACTCCTACACCGTCCTGACGTTCGCGTTCGGGCACGGCTGCGGGGAGTCCGCGACGACCGAGATCGCCATCCAGATGCCGGAGCAGATCATCTCCGTCGCACCGGAGATCCACCCCGGCTGGGACGTCGAAAAGGTCATGGAGGACCTCGAGACGCCCGTCGACAACGGGCACGGCGGCGAGTACACCGAGCGGGTCGCCGAGGTCGTCTACACCGCGAAGACGCCGATCCCCAACGGGTACCGCGACGCGTTCGACCTCTCCCTCAAGCTGCCCGACGCCGCGGGCGAGACCCTGAGCTTCCCGACCGTCCAGACCTGCGAGGAGGGGGAGACCGCCTGGGTGGAGATCCCCGCGGACGGCCAGACCAGCGACGACCTCGAGTCGCCCGCCCCGGCGTTCGAGGTCACCGCGGCCGCCGCGACCGAGGACGCCGCCGCGGAGGACACGGCGACGGAGGACACCGCCGCCGAGGCGGAGACCGAGGAGGTCGCCGCCGAGGACACGGCAGAGGACGCGTCGGACGACGCCGCGGCCTCCGACGACGCGGCGACCCCGGTCGTCTCGTGGGTCGCCCTCGTCCTCGGTGCCGCCGGGCTCCTGCTCGGCGCGCTCGCGTTCGTGCGCTCGCGCCGCGCCCAGGGCTGACACCTCCATGACCGGCACGGCCCGCCTCTCGGTCCTGCACCGGGCGGTGGCGCTGGCGGTCGTCGCCGCGGCCGCGGTCCCCCTCGCGATCCTCGCGGGAGGCCCGGCCGCGGCGCACGCCGTCCTCGTGGGCACGGACCCCGAGGACGGCACCGTGCTCGACGCGCCGCCCGACGACCTCACCATCACGTTCAACGAGCCCGTGCAGGCGGTGGACGGCGGTACCACCGTCCTCGCCGCCGACGGGACGCCCGTCGACGTGGCCGTCTCCTCCGTGGACGCCGCCCTCGTCGTGACCCCGGCGGACGAGCTCGCCGACGGCACGTACGTCGTGAGCTGGCGCGTCATCTCGCTCGACTCGCACCCCGTCGCAGGCGCGTTCACGTTCTCCGTCGGCGCACCCAGCGCGACGAGCGTCGAGGCGCGCGTGGCCGAGCCGTCGGCCGCCCTCGTGGCCGTGCGCGCCGTCGACCAGTCCGCCGTCTACCTCGGCACGTTCCTCGTCGCGGGCCTCGTCGTCTTCGAGCTCCTCGTGCTGCACGCGACACCCGGCGCCATGCCGCGACTGCGGTCGCGCCTGCGGCGCGTGCGGACCGTCGGGCTGGCGGTGGGCGCCGTCGGCCTCGTCCTCAGCGTCCCGCTCACGCCCGCGTGGCAGGCCGGTCGCGGGCTCGACGCCGTGCTCGACCCGGCGACCTGGCGCACCGGCCTCACCTCGGACACCGCGCTGGCGGCCGCGCTCGGCCTGGCCGGGCTCCTGTGCGCGGCCCTGCTCACGCCCCGCGCCGCGCGCGAGACGCGGGCGCTGTGGCCCGCGGGCGTCGCGCTCGGGGGTGCGGCCCTCGCGCTCGGGGCGCTCGCGCTCGTCGGGCACACGCGCACGTTCGGCCCGACGGTCCTCGTCGTCGCGGCCGACGTGCTGCACGTGGTCGCCGGGGCGGTCTGGCTCGGCGGCGTCGTCGGGCTCGCGCTCGTGCTCGCGCGCTCGGCGCAGGTCGACGCCCGCCGCGCGGCGGTCACCGTGACCCGGTTCTCCGCGCTCGGCGCGTGGGTCGTGCTCGCGCTCGCGGTGACGGGCCTGCTGCTGGGCTGGCGGATCCTCGGCACGCTCGACGCGCTCGTGTCGACCGCCTACGGGCAGGCGCTGCTCGTCAAGGTCGGTGTCGCGCTGTGCATCGTCGCCGTCGCGGCGTGGAACCGCTACCGGCTCGTGCCGTCGTTCGCCGCGCGCACGGAGCGCGGCACCGCCGGGACCGGCGGATCCGGAGCGGACGCCCACGCCTCGCACCGTCTCGGCCGGACCGTCGCGGTCGAGGCCGGCCTGCTCGTCGTCGTGCTCGCCGTCACCGGCGTGCTCGTCTCGCGCAGCCCCGTCGACGGGACCGCGGCCGCGGCCCCGTCGGCCGAGGAGACCGCACCCGCCGGCGTCGAGGTCACCGAGCCGCTCGGGGACGGGACCGTGCAGGTCCGGGTCACACCGGGCGTCGTCGGGGTGAACGCTCTGGAGATCGTGCTGCTCGACGCCGACGGCGCGCCGCTCGAGCCGACCGCCGACCCGGTGGTCACGACGACCCTCGCCGAGCCGGCCCTCGGGCCGTTCTCGCACGAGCTCGTGAACACCGGTCCCGGCGCGTACGAGGCGCCGCTCGACCTCCCGCTCGCCGGGTCGTGGACGCTGACCCTCAACGTCCGGACGTCGAAGTACGAGAGCCCCATCGTCGAGATCCCCCTGGAGGTGGCGTCGTGACCCGGCGTGCCACGCTGACCCGTGCCCTCGCCGTGGGCGTGCTCGCCGGGGGAGCGGTGCTCGCCACGGTCGCCCCGGCCGCGGCCCACGTGCTCATCGAGACCGTCGAGCCGCTGGGGGACGGCACCGCGCGCATCACGTTCACGTTCGACCACGGGTGCGACGGCGAGCCCACCGACGCCCTGCGCGTCACGATGCCCGCCGGCGTCGAGGCCCTCGCCGCCGACCAGCCGGACGACTGGACCTCGGAGCTCACCCCGGACGCCGTGGCGTGGGAGGGCGAGCCCGTGCCCGACGGCGACCGCGCGGCCTTCACGGTCGACGTGCGCGCAACCGGGGAGATCGGGCAGGCGTTCGTGTTCGTCGCCGAGCAGGAGTGCCCGTCCGGCGCGTCGTACACGTGGGACGACACCGAGCCGTCGGGGGAGCGGCCCGCGCCGACGTTCGTCGCGACGGCCGCGACGCTGAGCCCCGCGGCGGCGGCGCCCGTGGCGGCCGGTGCCGACCCGACGCCCCTCGCGCCGCTCGTCGCGGGGGTCGTCGGGGCCTCGGTGCTCGCGGGAGCGGGGGGTGCCTGGGCGGTCCGCGCGCGGCGTGCGGGCCAGGGCTGAGGTGTCCCCGGGCGTGCGGGCGCCCGCGCGCCGCGACATGATGTGACGCAGATCACGTCACGGAGATGTCCGGGTCCGGCCGCGCGCCCCTCGTTCGCAGGTGGGGGACGTCGTCGCGACGGGTCACGCGGCGACACCCGGACCGGTGGCGGTCCGCGACGCGAGCTCGGCAGGGGGGAGCTCACGTGGCGGACCGCCACCGGTTCGTCATTCGTGGACGGTTCGGCTGCTCACGCCGCGTCGGACCGGGCGCCGAGCCACGGCGCGAGGACGTCGTCGCGCCCGAGCCAGCGCAGCCCGCCGTCGGACAGCTCCTCGGGGGTGGCCAGCACCTCCCGGAACGCGGCGAGCAGGCGGTCGCGCTCGTCGTCGGCGTCCGGGTCGGTCACGCCGATCATGACGATGCGGGTGTGCGGCTCGACGCGGTGGCCCTCGGCGGACGTCGCGTCGTCCCAGGTGCCGAGCCCGCCGATGCACAGCTGGCCGCCCGCACCGTCCCACGCGCACAGCGAGTCGGGGCGGTTCGCCACGTGGAAGACGCCGCGCGAGCGCAGGCGACCGGTCCCCAGGTCCTCGATGCGGGCGAGCAGCCGCTCGGGGTCGAACGGGCGCCCGGACCGCAGCTCGAGGGTCCAGCTCCGGTCGCCCGGTCGCCGCCGCGTGCCCCCGTGCCGTCCCGCACCCTTCGCGCCGAGCGGGTGCGCGCGCCGCTCCCCGAGGGCGGCGTCGTGGCGGCCGGCGGCCAGGTCCGCGGCGTCGAGGCCGTGCAGGCCGTCGAGGCGTCGGGTCCCCGCCCCGCGCAGGCGGTCCACGAGACCCGATCCCGTCGGGGCGGCGTCGGGCGACCCCGTGGTCACGACGAGGTCGGCGTGCTCGAGCTGCGCCGCCAGCACCTCGCCGACGGCGCGCTCGTCGTCGGGCGTCAGCGCGATGCCGCGCTCGTCGACCAGGTCGTCGCCGAGCAGGTCGTGCTCGACCGTCTCGACGTCGACCGCGGCGAGAACGGTCGCGAGGCGCAGCCGTTCGAGGTCGCCGCCCGGCGCGCTCGCCGCGGACAGCGCGCGCGTCACCGGGAGGGACTCGGCGGCCACGGGGAGCGCGAGCACGACGTGGTCCCAGCGCGCCTCCTCGGCGAGCCGGCGGAGCGTCGGCACGGCGTCCTCGCGGACCGCGCACGACAGGCACGCGTGCTCCAGCGGGACGCGGACGTCCTCGACCACGCCCGTGCCGTCGACGACGACGCGCCGCAGCTCGCCCTCGGACGCGTGGATGTCGTGGCGCAGCACCACGGTTCCCGCGCCGCCGACGGCGAGTCCGAACACCGCCGAGTCGCGCAGGACGGGGTCGGTGGTCGCGAGGACGCTGAGCGGCGTGCGGGGGTCGGGAGCGTGCGGGCGGTCGGTCGTCATGCGGAGGTCTCCAGTTCTCGCTCGCGGGAACATCCGGGCGGTGGGCGCGTTGCACTCTACATCTTGACGGGAATGGTTCTCACTATCTACCGTCGCGGGGTCGTCCAGAAAGGAACCACCATGTCCGCCCACTGCCAGGTGCTCGGCACCTCGCCGGGGTTCGGCCACTCGATCTCGCACTCGCACGTGCGGACCAAGCGGCGCTTCGACCCCAACATCCAGAAGAAGCGCTACTGGGTGCCCTCGCTCGGCCGCACCGTCACGCTGCGCGTGAGCGCCCGCGGCATCAAGACCATCGACCGCACGGGGATCGACGTCGTCGTGGCGCAGATCCTCGCGAGAGGGGAGAAGCTCTGATGGCTGCCCGACAGGACCTGCGTCCCGTGATCAAGCTGCGGTCCACCGCAGGCACCGGGTACACGTACGTGACCCGCAAGAACCGGCGCAACGACCCCGACAGGCTCGTGCTCCGCAAGTTCGACCCCGTCGTGCGCCGGCACGTCGACTTCCGCGAGGAGCGCTGATGGCCAAGAAGTCCACGATCGCCCGCAACGACCAGCGCGCGCTCGTCGTCGCCCGGTTCGCCGAGCGGCGTGCCGAGCTCAAGCGCGTGGTGGCGTCGCCGTCGTCCACGCCCGACGAGAAGGCCGCGGCCGTGCTCGAGCTGCAGCGTCAGCCGCGCGACGCGAGCGCCACCCGCCTGCGCAACCGCGACGTGGCCGACGGCCGCCCCCGCGGCCACCTGAGGAAGTTCGGCATCTCGCGCGTGCGGATGCGCGCGATGGCGCACCGCGGCGAGCTGCCCGGCGTCACGAAGTCCAGCTGGTAGCCGGCGGGCGGCACGCCGCCTCGCACCCGGCACAGCACCAGCACGAAGGAGAAGCACGGTGAAGAAGACCATCCACCCCGAGTACGGGCCCGTCGTCTACCGCGACAAGTCCGCCGACTTCGCGTTCCTCACGCGCTCGACCCTCGCGGGCGACCACCCGCAGGGTCCGGGCGTGCCGCGCGAGACGATCACGTGGACCGACGGGAACACCTACCCCGTCGTCGACGTCGAGATCTCGAGCGCGAGCCACCCGTTCTACACGGGCACGCAGCGCGTCGTCGACACCGCCGGCCGCGTCGAGCGGTTCCGCCAGCGCTACGGCACCCGCGGCGGCGTGCAGGACGGAGGTGCGCGATGAAGGTCCGCGCCTCGCTGCGCTCGCTCAAGGACAAGCCCGGCGCCAAGGTCGTGCGGCGCCGAGGCAAGACGTACGTCATCAACAGGCTCAACCCGCGCTGGAAGGCGCGCCAGGGCTGAGCCGGCGGCCGACCGGCCCGCCAGCGAGCGATGCACCACGGCTCGAGCGATGCACCTCCGGGTGCATCGCTCGAGCCGTTCGTGCATCTGCGGGGACGCCACCGTGGCCTCGCGCCCGTCGCGGGACGCTCAGGGAGCGCGTGCCGGGGCGACCTGCGGCTGGTCCCGCGGCAGGGCGAGCACGAGCTGGTGCACGCCGTCGACGTCCACGGGCGTGACGCGCACCCGGTAGACGGGTTCGAGCACCGCCGGGACGAGCACCTCCTCGGGCGTGCCCGTCGCGACGAGCGTGCCCGCGTCGAGCAGGACGAGGTCGTCGCAGTAGCGCGCCGCGAGGTTGAGGTCGTGCAGCACGACGACGGTCGTGAGGCCGAGGTCGCGCACGAGCGCGAGCACCTCGTGCTGGTAGCGCGCGTCGAGGTGGTTGGTCGGCTCGTCGAGCAGCAGGTAGGGGCTGTGCTGGGCGAGGGCGCGCGCGACGAGGACGCGCTGGCGCTCGCCGCCGGACAGCCCCGCGACGCCGCGGTGCGCGAGGTGGGTGACGCCCGTGCGATCCATCGCCTCGGCCGCGAGCCGGCGGTCCTCGGCGGTGTACGACACCCAGCCGGAGCGGTGCACGCTCCGGCCGAGCAGCACGAGCTCGCCGACGCTCAGGCTGAGCGCGGGCTCCTCCTGCTGCGACACGAGCGCGGTGCGCCGTGCGAGCTCCGCGGTGCGGAGGCGGCGGACGTCGTCGTCGCCGACGACGAGCGTCCCCGTGGAGTCGACGGCGCGGACGAACGCGCGCAGGAGGCTCGACTTGCCGCTCCCGTTGGGGCCGATGAGCCCGAGCACCCGGCCGGGGCGGGCCTCGAGGCCCACCCCGGCGAGGGCGACGGACCGGCCGTAGCGGACCCGCAGGTCCCGGGCCCGGAGCACGTCAGCCCAGGTTCGCCACGGCCTGCTGGAGCCGCTCCAGCCCGGCGACGGACGCCGGCGAGGCGGTGGTCTCGTTCGCGGGGATCCCGACGACGCGACCCGCCTCCACGGCCTGGAGGTCGCTCGCCCCGGGCTCGGCGAGGAACCGGGCCTCGGCCTCCTCGAACGACTCTCCGTGCAGGCCGTACGCGAGGACGATCACCTCGGGGTCGGCGTCGAGCAGCGACTCGAGCGAGATCTCCAGGTACGTCTCGGGCTCGTCGGCGTACACGTTCTCCAGTCCCGCCTCGTCCATGAGCGACTGGATGATGCCCGCGCCCCCGTAGGTGCTCAGGGGCGAGCTGGACGAGAAGTAGTACACGGTGGCCGCCGAGCGCGACGTGTCGGGCCGCTCGGCCGCGACGGCGTCGAGGCGCTCGCGCAGCGCGTCCACCGACGCCGCGGCGGCTGCCTGCGTGTCGAACACGGCGCCGAAGCGCTCGATGTCACCGAGGACGACGTCGAACGTCACGGGCTCGGGGGTCGTGCCGACGTCGTGCCCGCACTCGCCGGACACGGTGAGCGTGGGGATGCCGGCGTCTGCGAGCGCGGCGGGGTCGGCGTTGAAGAACCCGTACCCGACGACGACCTCGGCCCCGGCCCCGATGACCTGCTCGGTCGTCGGGTCGGAGGGGTCGACGACCGTCGCGTCCGTCGGGGGGTTCTCCAGGCCCTCGGGCAGCTCGGCCCCGAACTCGCCGGAGCGTGCCGTGACGCGGTCGGCCGCGCCCGCGGCGTCGAGCAGGGCGACGGCGTCGCTCCCGATGGTGAGGACGGAGCCGGGGGCGGCGTCGAACGTCACCTCCTCGCCGCAGTCCTCGACGGTGACGGGGTAGGTCGTGGCGGCGGCGTCCGTGGTCCCGGACGTCGCGGACGGCTCCGCGTCGTCGGGAGCGCCGGCGTCGCTCGCGCTCGCGCAGCCCGCGAGGGCGAGCGTGCCGACGGCCAGCGAGGCGAGCGCGACGGCCGGGCGGCGTCGGGCGCGTCCGCGCGGGGTGCGGTGCAGGGAGGTGGTCATGAGGGTCCTCTCGGGATCGGTGGATGGGTGGGTGGTTCGGTGGGCCGGTCCGACGGCGGGCCGTCAGGCGGTGGACAGGCGGTGGACGAGGACGACGAGCAGCGGCGTCCCGAGGAGCGCGGTGAGCACGCCGAGGGGGAGCTCGGCGGGGGCGACGACGGACCGCGCGAGCGTGTCGGCCCAGACGAGCACGACGGCGCCGAGCAGCGCCGCGGTCGGGAGCAGCACGCGATGGGCCCCGCCGACGAGCAGGCGGGCGAGGTGCGGGACGACGAGCCCGACGAACCCGATCGCGCCGGACACGGACACGGCCGTGGCGACGAGGAGGGCGACGAGCAGCGCCGCGGCGGCGCGGAACCGCGTGGGGTGCGTGCCGAGCGACCGCGCGGTGTCGTCGCCGAGCGCCATCGCGTCGAGGCGGCGCGACCAGGCCCAGAACACGACGACGGACACGGCGGTGACGATCCAGACCGGGCCGAGGACGTCCCAGCGGCTCTGGCCGAGCGACCCGAGGGTCCAGAACAGGACGGCGCGGACGCCGTCGCGCGAGTCGGCGAAGAACACCATGAGGTTGGTGAGCGCGCCGAGCGCGAGGCCGACGGCGATCCCGGCGAACACGAGGCGGGACGGGACGAGGCGACCGCCGATCCGGGCGACGGCGAAGACGAGCACGATCGCGACGACGGCGCCGAGGAACGCGCTGCCGGCGAGCGCCGTCGCGCCGGTGACGGCGGCGAGCCCGAAGAGGATGTGGGCCGCCGCGCCCGCGGTGGCGCCGGAGGAGATGCCGAGCAGGTAGGGGTCGGCGAGCGGGTTGCGCACGAGGGCCTGGATGACCGCCCCGGCGACGGACAGCGCGGCGCCGACGGCGATGCCGGTGAGGACTCGCGGGGCGCGCAGGAGCCAGACGATGTTGTCCTCGGACGCGCTCCACCAGGGGTCGGTGGCGCCGACGCCGAGGTGGTGGGCGACGACGGCGAGCACGCGCTCGGGCGCGACGGCGACGGAGCCGACGCCGACGCTGAGGACCGCCGTGGCGGCGAGCCCGACGGCGAAGGCGCCGAGCACGAGCGCGGACGCCCCTGGTCCGCGATGTCCGGTGCGCGCAATCCGGGTGACTTCGGTCGTCATGGTTGCGAATGATAACCGTTCTTGGTTAGGGTCCGTGACCATGTCCGAGAGCGCACGACGATGAGGCCCGACTCCGTCCACCTCCGCCTGCTCGGCCTGCTGGGTCCGCTCCGCCGGACGCTGGTCGGGCCGTTCCTCCTCGGCCTGCTCGTCTCGTTCCTCCTGCTCGCGCAGGCGTACGCGACGTCGCGGATCTTCGTCGCGCTCTTCGCCGACCCGGTCGGCGAGACCGGGCCGTGGCTCGCGCTGCTCGTCGTGCTGCTCCTCGTGCGGCCCGGCGTCGCGATCGCCCGCGAGCGCCTGTCGGTCCTCGCGATGACGCGCGTGAAGTCCGACCTGCGCGCCCGGGTCCTCGACCGGCTCGCCGCGCGGGGGCCCGTGCCGCTCGCCCGCGAACGCACCGGGCACGTGCAGTCGCTCCTCGTCGACGGCGTGGAGAACCTCGACCCGTACTTCAGCCGGTACGTGCCGCAGGTCGGGATCGTCGCGGCGAACACGGTCGTCGTCGTCGCGATCCTGGCCGTCGTCGACCCGGTGGTCGCCGCCGCGGTCGGCGCGTGCGCGGTCGCGGTCCCCCTGCTCCCGCGGGCGTGGGACGCCGTGCTCGCGCAGCGCGGCCGGTCCCACTGGGAGGCCTACTCGGGCCTGCACGCCGAGTTCGTCGACTCCCTGCGGGCGATGACGACGCTCAAGGCGATCGGTGCGGTCGAGCGGCGTCAGGCCGCGCTCGGCGACGCGTCCCGGAGCCTGCTCGCGCGGACCATGACGCAGCTCAAGGTCTCGCTCGTGGAGTCCGGCATCTCGGCGTTCGCGCTCGTGCTCGGCCCGCTCGTCGCCGTCGTCGTGAGCCTCGCCCGGATCCGCTCGGGGGCGCTCGACCCCACGGACGTGTTCGTCGTCAGCCTCCTCACGTTCGAGCTGTTCCGCCCGTTCCGCGAGCTGTCCGCCCACTGGCACGCCGGGTACCTCGGGGTGTTCGCCGGGCAGCAGGTCCTCACCGTCCTGGACCAGCCCGCGGTCCCGGCGCCCGCGCGTCCCGCGACGCTGCCCGACGCGCCCGGCCTCGCCGTGGAGCTCGACGACGTCCGCTACACCTACCCCGACGCCGCCCGTCCCGCCCTCGACGGCGTCTGCCTCCACGTCCCCGCCGGGTCGACCGTGGCGCTCGTGGGACCGAGCGGGTCCGGCAAGTCGACCGTCGCGGCGCTCCTGGCCCGGTTCGCGCTCCCGGACGCGGGGACCGTGCGCGTGGGCGGCGTCGCGACCGCCGACCTCGACCCGGCGACGTGCGTGCGCGCCGTCGGCCTCGTGCCCCAGACGCCCGTGCTGTTCCACGGCACGCTGCGCTCCAACCTGCTCGACGGCGCCCCCGACGCGTCGGACGCGGACCTCGCCGAGGCGGTGGCCGTCACGGGCCTCGACCAGCTCGGCGACGGGGACGCGCTCGCCGCCCTCGACCGGTCGGTCGGGGAGCGCGGCGCGCTGCTGTCCGGGGGGCAGCGCCAGCGCGTCGCCGTCGCGCGCCAGCTCGTGCGCCGCACGCCCGTCCTCGTGCTCGACGAGGCGACGTCCGCCCTCGACGTGCGCGGCGAACGCACCCTGCTCGACGCGCTCGCCGCCGCCCGCCCCGCCCAGACGCGCCTCGTCGTCGCGCACCGGCTCGCCGCGGTGCGGGACGTGCCGACGATCGTCGTGCTCGCCGACGGCCGGGTCGCCGAGGTGGGCGACCACGACACCCTGCTCGCCGCGGGAGGGCGCTACGCCGCGATGTCCCGGCACCAGGAGCGATCCGTGGCGGTGGACGCATGAGCGCCACGACCGGCACCACCGCGACGACCGGCACGACCGCGACGACGTCGCGCGCGCTCGTCGCCGAGGTGCTGCGCCTGCGGCACCTGCTGTCCGGCCAGCGGGCCCTGTTCGTCGCGTCCGTCGCCCTGCTCGTCGCGATGCAGCTCTGCGCCGCCACGGTCTCCGTGCTCACCGCGTGGACGACGGCGCGGATCGCCGCCGACCACCTCGACTGCGTGACGCTCTGGCTCGTCCTGCTCGCGATCGCCGTCACGGGCCTCGGGGTGCTCACCTGGCTCGAGTCCTGGTGGTCCCACGTGCTCGCCTACCGCGTGCTGTCGACCATGCGCCTCGCGCTGCACGCCGCGATCGGCCGCATCGCCCCCGGCGGGCTCGCCGGCCGCCGCACCGGCGAGGTCGCGGGCGCGGCGATCAACGACGTCGAGCAGCTCGAGTGGTTCTACGCCCACACGGCGGGCGCGTCCGTCGCGGCGCTGCTCAGCCCGCTGGCCATGGTCGGGACCGCCGTCGCCCTCACGGGCCCGGCCGGGCTGCTCCCCGCCGCGGGCCTCGTCGTGCTCCTCGTGCCGCTGTGGTTCCTCGGCCCCGTGCAGGCGCGTCAGGGGGAGCGCGTGCGTGCCGAGCTGTCGGCGCTCAAGGCCGACACGCTCGAGGGCGCACAGGGCCTGCGCGACCTCCTCACCCTCGGCGCGGCCGGACGCCAGTCCGACGTCGTGCTGGAGCGCACCGCCGCCCTGCAGCGCGCACGGCTCACGTTCACGGTGCGCGCCGGGGCCGAGTCGGCGCTCGCGGACCTCGTCATGGCGTCGGTCAACGTCGGGATGCTCGCGCTGCTCGGCGCGCGCGTGCGCGACGGGTCCCTCGACCCCGTCGTGGTGCCCGTCGCCGTCGTGCTCGTGCTCCACACCTTCGCACCCGTCACGGGCGTGTACGCGATGTGGCAGCGGCTCGGCGAGATGGCCGCCGCGGCCCGCCGCGTCGACGACGTGAGCCGCGCGCCGTCGCCCGTCGACGACTCCGCGGCCACGTCGGAGCCGTTCGACGGCGCGGGCGACGTCGAGCTCGTGGGGGTCCGCGCGGGGTACGGCGACCGGGAGGTGCTGCACGACGTCGACCTGCGCGTCCCGCAGGGCCAGACCGTCGCGCTCGTCGGCGCGAGCGGCGCGGGGAAGTCGACGCTCGTGCACCTGCTCGTGCGGTTTGCCGAGGCCGACGCGGGCGTCGTGCGGGTCGGTGGGCGCGACCTGCGGACCGTCCCGGCCGACCGCGTGCGCGAGCGGGTCGTCCTCGTGCCCCAGACGTCGTACGCGATGCGCGCCACCCTGCGCGAGAACCTGCTCCTCGCACGCCCGACGGCGAGCGACGACGACGTCCTGCGCGCCCTGCGGGACGCGGCCCTCGGCGACCTCGTCGACACGCTCGACGGCGGCCTCGACGCGCCGCTCGGGGAGGGCGGCGGCACCCTGTCCGGCGGCCAGCTCCAGCGCCTCGCCATCGCCCGTGCGCTGCTGCTCGACCCGGCCGTCCTCGTCCTCGACGAGCCCGTCGCCCACCTCGACGCGCTCGCCGAGGCCGAGCTCAACGCGTCGCTGCGGCGCACGCGGCCCGGGCGCACCACGCTCGTCGTCGCGCACCGCGTCTCGACCATCCGTGCCGCCGACCGCGTCGTCCTGCTCGACGACGGCCGTGTCGTCGCCGACGGCACGCACGAAGACCTGCTGGCCACGTCGCCGGAGTACCGGCGTCTGGTCAGCGAGGAGACCGCGACCCCGACCGGGGACGCGGACGCACCACAGCCGCAGAGGGGGTGAATCACATGTCGATCGAGATCACGGAGGTCGTCGCGCAGGTCGAGGAGGACGCGATCCTCGCGCCGAACTCGCACAACCACGGCCACACCACGACCGTCTTCGCCTGGAACGCCTGAGCCAGGTGACGACGGGGGTCGGGCTCGCCGCCGACGCAACCGGCGGCGAGCCCGACCCACCCATCGTCCACCCGACCCGCACCACCGACCGCCCGGAGGGGCCGCCATGACGACCACCACCCCCACGCCCGTCCGGACCGCGGTCGAGCTGCGCCCGCTGCCCGGCGGGCGCACCCTGCTCACGACGCCCGGCTCGCGCCACTTCACGCTCGGGACGAGCGCGGGCGACGCGCTGCGCCTGCTCGACGCCGCCGCGCACCCGGAGCGCGCCTCCGTCGCCCTCCCCGACGGGTGGCCCGAGGCGGCCCGCGCGATCGCGGGGCTCCTGGAGCGCGTCGGCACCGAGAGGGCCGACGGGGCCGACGAGAGCCCGGCCGACGTCGCGTCGGCGGAGGTCCCCGTCCGGCTCCCCGACGGCGAGCGCTGGGTCCTGTACGGCGACGCGGGGGTCGTCGCGGCACTCGTGGCCGCGGTCGACCCCGCCGACCTCGGGGGTCCGGACCCGCGCGTCGAGACGGCGACCGGGGCCCTCCACGAGGCGGTGCACCGCGCGTTCGCGCGCGGCGCCGTCCTGCTCGTCGCGCAGCGGGGCCACAGCGCGACGACGTTCGTCGCGGCCGACCGGGCGTGCGCCGACGCGCGCGTGCCCTGGGTGCCCGTCGTGCTGGAGCGCTCGCGCGTCGAGGCCGGGCCGTGGGTCACGCCGGGTGTCGGAGCGAGCTACGAGGACTACCTCGCGCGCCGGATCGCCGCGGGCCCCGACGACGAGACCGAGCGCGCGCTCGTCACGCCATCCCTGACCGGCGACTGTGGCGCCGACCCCGAGGCGCTGCCGGCGGCGTTCGCGACCGTCGCCGCGCTCCTCGTCGGCGACGCGCGGGTGCGCGGCGGCGACACGGTCGTCGCGACGGGCCCCGGCGCGCCCGACGTCGAGCACCACCCCGTCCTCCCGCTGCCCGGCCCGCGCCGCCACCACCGCGACCGGGCGCCGTCGGACCTCGCCGACCCGCTCACCGGGATCGTCACCCGGGTGCGCTCCATCACCCACCACCCGTCGGTGCCCGCGTCGCTCGCGACCGTCCAGGCCGACGTGTGCACCATGCGCCGCGTGTCGCGGTGGGCCAACAGCACGTCGTGCCAGGGCAGCGCGTTCGGCGACCCCGCGTCGGCGCGCGCCGCGGCCCTCGGCGAGGCCGTCGAGCGCTACTGCGGCAACATGCTCGACACGCTGCCCGTCGAGCACGGGTCGTGGACGGAGCTGTCCCGCCGCCCGGTCGGGCGCGTGCTCCACCCCGACGATCTCGTCCTCTACTCCGACGCGCAGCACGCCGCGCCCGGGTTCCCGTTCGTCCGGCTCACGCCCGACCTCCCCGTGCACTGGGTGCCCGGCCGGTCCCTCACGCACGACGAACCGGTCTGGGTCCCGGCCTCGCTCGTCTACGTCAACTGGTTCACGGCGGGCTACTCCGCCGCGCCCGTGACGAACTTCTGCCCGTTCGCGGGCATCGCGGCCGGCCCGACGTGGGAGTACGCGGTGACGAGCGCGCTCGAGGAGGTCGTCGAGCGGCACGCCACGATGGTGTGGTGGCTCAACGGGCAGCCGCTCGACGCCGTCGACCCCGGCCCGGAGCTCTCCGCGCTGTGGGACGACGTGCGCGGGCACGGCCAGCGCCCCGGCCTCGTCGCGCTCGACAACGAGTTCGGCATCCCCGTCGCCGCGGGAGTCCTGTGGAACGACCACGACGACCTGCTCAACATCGGCTTCTCCGCGCGTGCCGACCTGCGCTCGGCCGCGCTCAAGGCCTGGACGGAGTCGCTCACCCTGCAGGAGGGGTCGCGCGACCTGCTCGCGCGCGACGGCCGGCACTGGGGCGCGATGCGCCGCGGCGCCCTCAACGGCCGGTCCTTCAAGCCGTGGCGTGCGGACCGCCGCTACCTCGACGACTTCCGCGCCGACATGCACGACTGCGACGACCTCATGGTGCAGCAGCAGGTGCACCTCGACCCGCGCTCCCTCGACCGCGTCCGGCCGATCGTCGACACCCCCGTCCGCCGGACCCTCGACGACGTCCCGTCCCTGCCCGCCCGCTCCCTGGAGCACTACCTCGACCGGGTCCACGCGCTCGGTCACGAGGTGGTCGTCGTCGACATCACCTCGGCCGACGTCGCGGCCACCGGGCTGCGCGTCGTGCGCGTCGTCGTGCCCGGCACCGTCGGCAACGCGCCCGCCGCGTTCCCGTTCCTCGGCAAGGGCCGCGTGCAGGACCTCGCGGTCGAGCTCGGCTGGCGCGAGCGCGCCCTCGCCGAGGACGAGCTCAACGTCTTCCCCCTCCCGCACGCGTGAGCCGCCACGCGCACGTCGCGGCGCTCGGCGACGGCCTCGTCGTCACCGTGGGGGAGCGGGTCGTGCGCGTCGCGGTGTCCGCCGCGCGGCTCGGCGACGACGGCGTGCGCGACGACGTGCGCGCGGCCCTCGAGGGCCGCCTCGGCCCCCTCGCGACGTGGCCGCCGGACGAGCCCTCCGAGGAGACCGTGTGGTGGTGGGGCGGGGCGTGGTACGCGTGCCGCGCCGCCGACGCCGACCTGGCGCGCCGGGTCGTGCGGACCGGCGCGCCCGACGCCGCCACCGCGCAGGCTTGGGACGCCCGCGCCCTCGATCTCGGACCGGACCTCGGACCGGACCTCGGCCTGCAGGTGCGGCCGGACCCGGACCGCGCGACGGCGCTCGCGGCCTCCCGGACCGTGGCGCCCGGGTCCGTGGTGCGGTGCGCGGACGGTCGCACGTCGCTCCACGCGGTCGCGCCGTGGCCCGACGTCGACCCGGTCAGCGGCGTCGCCCGTGCGGTCCTCGTCCGCCCGCACGACCTCGGACTGCCCACGGCGTTCCGGCACGTCCAGGCCGTGCTGCCGCGCACCGAGCTCGGCTGGCCGACCTGGCAGGCCGACCGCCTCGCGCAGACGGGCGTCCTCGTCGGGCCGGACGACGACGCCGGGCGGCTCGTCCACGACGCGGCGCTCGACGCGGCGGTCGCCCACCTGGGCGGGCCGTGGACGGGCGCGGCGCCGGTGCGCACGGCGTCGGTCGCGGACCTGGCCGGGGCGGGTGAGCGGTTCGTCGCGCCGGAGCGGCTCGCCGTCGTCGACCCCGCGGTCGTCGCCGACCCCCGGTCACCCCTCGTCGCGCTCGACCCGGCGCGGCCGCTCGCGTGGGTGCGCGGGCACCGGGTGCGGGACGACGCCCCGACGTGGGTGCCGCTCCGGTTCGCGCACACGGTGCACGGCGTCGTCGCGGACCAGCCGCCCTCGGCCTTCCACAACCTCGCAGGGGCCGCGGCCGCGACCACGCGCGACGAGGCCGTGCACCGGGCGCTCGGCCACGTGGTCTCGCACGACGCCGTCGCCCGGTGGTGGCGCCGCGCCGACGCCCCGCCGCCCGCGGAGATCGCCGTGCCGGACGCGCTGCTCCGGCTGTGGGACGACGCGACCGTCGAGCTCGCGCTCCACCGGCTCCCCGGGCCGCCCGGCTGGGACGTCGTCCTGGCCGTCGTGCGGGACACCGTCCGCGGGCTGCGCGGGCTGGGCCACGCTGCCGGTCCTCTTGCCGAACATGCAGCAGGTCCTGCGGGCGAGCACCGCGGGGCCGTGGACGTGGCCCGACGCGCGGCCGCCGACGCCCTCGTCCAGCTCACCTCGGCCCGCGACCTCGCGCGCGCGGACAGCCGCATCAGGAACGCGGTGGACCGTGGTCTCGGTGTCGTCGCCGGGCTGCTCGACCACCGCCCGTCCCGGGACCACCTCGACGACGTGCCGCTCCTGGACGACGTCGCGGGCGGACGGGTCCGGCCCCGCGCGCTCGACCCGCTCGTGCACGTCCAGGTCGGCCTGGACCCGCGCGTCGTCGAGCACCTGGAGACCCGGCTCGGCCGTGGCCCGCGGGTTCCCGCAGGCGTGGCCCTGCCGGCCGGCGACGCGGCTCGCCCCGACGAGGCCGCCGACCCCGGCGAGGCCGTCCGCGTCGACATCGCGCCGCCGGTGCTCGGCCCCGGTCGGGCGGCCGTCCGGGTCCTGGTCGCGGGCGCGCTCCGGCTCGAACCGGCCGCGTTCCCGGTCGTGACGTCCGCCGAGGGTGTGCCGGAGACGGTGCCGTACCCCGGGTGGTGACCGGCGGCAGCGGTCCCTCGTCAGCGTCCTCGGGGGCGGCTCGGTGCTCCTCGCCGTGGTCGTGGCCGCGCACGCGTGGGCGCAGTGGCGAGAATGAGAATGATTCCAAGTTCTGTTACTGTCGAGAACGAGTCGCCTTCTCAGGCACCCGTCCCCCCGAAAGGAGTGGGCTCCGCCGCGCCCTGCGCGGGGCCCGACCACGCATGCGCCACACCACCCGCACCCGTCGGCCGCTCGCGGCCGTGGGCCTCGTCCTCCCGCTCGCGCTCCTCGCGGCCTGCTCGGGCGGCGACCAGGCCGCCGAACCGTCGGCGAGCGAGACCACGACCGAGGCCGCGCCCACCGAACCGACCGAGGCGGCCGCGCGCAGCCCGCGCCTCGCCGTCACCTACGACGGCGGCATCCAGGTGCTCGACGCCCAGACGCTGGAGGTCGTCGGCGAGCTCGAGCTCGACGGTTTCAACCGGCTCAACGGCGCAGGCGACGGTCGTCACCTCTACGTCTCCACCACCGGCGGGTTCCAGGTGCTCGACGCGGGCGCCTGGGCCGAGCCGCACGGCGACCACGACCACTACTACACGGCCGCCCCGCAGCTCACGGACGTGGTGGTCGACGCCGAGAAGCCCGGCCACGTCGTCGTGCACGGCGGCCGCACCGCGCTGTTCGACGACGGCACGGGCCAGGTGACGGTCCTCGACTCGTCCGCGGTCGCCGACGACGCCGCCGAGACGCGCGAGCTCACCACCCCCGAGGCGCACCACGGCGTCGCCGTCGAGCTGTCCGACGGCACGCTCGTCGTCTCGGAGGGCACGGAGGACGCGCGGACCGGCATCCGGGTGCTCGACGCGGACGGCACCGAGACCGCCTCCTCGGACGAGTGCCCCGGCGTGCACGGCGAGGCCGTGGCCGCCGACGAGGCCGTCCTCGTCGGCTGCGAGGACGGCGTCCTGATCGTCAAGGACGGCGCGATCACCAAGGTCGCGAGCCCCGACGCCTACGGCCGCATCGGCAACCAGGCCGGCAGCGAGGAGTCCACGGTCGTCCTCGGCGACTACAAGTCGGACCCCGACGCCGAGCTCGAGCGCCCGACGCGCGTCTCCCTCACCGACACCGCGACCGGCGAGCTCACCCTCGTCGACCTCCCGTCGTCGTACACGTTCCGCTCGCTCGCGCGCGGTGCCGAGGGCGAGGGCCTCGTGCTCGGCACGGACGGCCAGATCCACGTCATCGACCCGGCGACGAAGGAGCTCGTCCGGTCGATCCCGGTGATCGACGCGTGGGAGGAGCCCGAGGAGTGGCAGTCGCCGCGCCCCGCGATCTTCATGCTCGACGGCTCGGCCTACGTGACCGACCCCGCGAACCGGGCGATCCACGCCGTGGACGTCGAGACGGGCGAGGTGTGGAACTCCGTCGAGCTCGAGGTGGAGCCCAACGAGATCAACGGCGTGTCCGGTGACGTCGAGCACGGCGAGGACGAGCACGGCGAGGACGAGCACGCCCACGAGGACGAGGAGCACGCGGACGAGGAGCACGCGGACGAGGAGCACGCCCACGAGGGCGAGGAGCACGACCACGAGCACGCCGACGAGTGACGCGCCGCGTCAGGTCGCGCGAAACTCCGCGTGTTCCCTAGTGTTGTCCCCGGTGCACGGCCTCGCGGCTGGCACACTGAGACCGTGACGACGTGCGGTGACCACCGGGCGTCGTGAACCGAAGAAGGGATCCGCATGTCGCTCAACAAGTCCGAGCTCGTCTCGGCCATCGCCAGCAAGTCCGGCCTGACCAAGGCCGACGCCGAGAGCGCCCTCAACGCGTTCCAGGAGGTCCTCGTCGAGTCGCTGGGCAAGGGCGAGGCCGTCAAGGTCACGGGCCTCCTGTCCGTCGAGCGCGTCGAGCGTGCCGCCCGTACGGGCCGCAACCCCCGCACGGGTGAGGAGATCTCGATCCCGGCCGGTTACGGCGTGAAGATCAGCGCCGGCAGCCTGCTCAAGAAGGCCGTCGCCAAGTGACGTCCCGCTGACCGCGCCCTCTCGGCCGGTCGGCGTGCCGAAGGCCCGGACCCATGAGGGTCCGGGCCTTCGTCGTCCTGGCAGGGCTCGTGGTGCTGTCCCGAGTGTTCAGGCGTGCACGACGTCCGCGAGGATCCCGGCCTGGGTGAGCCGCGTGCCGACGGCCTGGTCGACCTCGGCGAACACCGTGTTCGACCGCGAGACGCCGACGGCGCCCGCCATCGCGCCGTGGCCCGTGTCGCGCTGCACCCGGGCGACGAGGGAGTCGCCGTGCTGCATGAACGTCACGGTGAACTCCATGTGCTGGTGCTTGCCGGCGAACGCGCCGAGCCAGAACGTCCGCGTCTTGCTGCCGCGCGAGACCGTCCAGCGGCCGTCCGCGCCGGTCGCGATCGCGAAGCCCTGGTCGTGCAGCGCGGCGGCGAGCTCGTGGCGGGCGGCGTCGTGGTCGCCGGAGAGGAAGTAGTCGACGGTGGCCATGGTGGCTCCTCGGGTGCGTGGGGCGCGGTGCGTCCGGACGGCGGCGTCGCGCGGGCGCGCGGCGAGGGGATGCTATCGCTCGACGGTCTCCCATCTTGATAACCGTTCTCGTTCTGCCTAGGCTGTCCTCCGACCCCTCCGGAAGGACCACCCGTGGCCGTGCCCAAGCGCAAGCTCTCCCGCTCCAACACCCGCGCCCGTCGCTCGCAGTGGAAGGCCCAGGTGCCCCCGCTCGTGACCGTCGTCGTCGACGGCCGCGAGGTCACCGTGCCGCGCCGCCTCGTCGCCGGTGTGCGGCGCGGGCTCGTCACGCCCCCGGAGTGACCGACGGCGCGGGGTCGTCCGCGCGCACCCGTCACCGTGGCAGCATCGTCCGGTGACCGAACCGACCACCCGGCGCGAGGCTCGTGACATGGCCCGCCGCAGCGGGCCCGGCCCCGTCCACGGGCACGCGCACGGCCCCGCCGCCCCGACGACGCGCCGCGTGCGCCTCACGCTCGCGGCGCTGCTCGTCCCGCTCCTGCTCGGCACGCTCGCCGGGCTCGTCGCGCTGTGGCCGGCCGCGGACGACGTCCCCGACCGCATCCCCGTCGCCGCCGAGGGCAGCACGATCCTCCGCGGGACCGTCACCGGGCCCGTCGACGAGGCGACGTCGTCGGTGCCCGCACGGCTCGACGACGGGTCGCGCGCGGGCGGCGAGGACGTCGGCGGCGACGAGATCACCGTCCAGGCGCCGCCGGAGTACGTCGCGTTCGGGTTCGAGACCGGCGACCGCCTGCGCGTGCTCTACATCGAGGGCGCCGAGGCGGGCGGCGGCACCCCCTACGTGTTCCTCGACTTCGAGCGCGGTCTGCCCATCGGGATCCTCGCGGCGGCGTACGCGCTCGTCGTGCTCGCGGTCGCGCGGTGGCGCGGCCTCGCGGCGCTCGCGGGCCTCGCCGGGGCGTTCGCCGTCATCGGGTGGTTCACGCTCCCCGCGTTGCTCACCGGCCAGGACGCGCTCGGCGTCGCGCTCGTCACGTCCTCGCTCGTCATGTTCGTCGTGCTGTACGTCGCGCACGGCTTCTCCGCCCGGACGTCGACGGCGCTGCTCGGCACCCTCATCGGCCTCGCCCTCACGGCGCTGCTCGGGTCGTGGGGGTCCGGGGCGTCGAACATCACGGGCCTGACGTCCGAGGAGTCGCTGTGGATCCCGCAGTACGCGCCCGCGCTCGACATCCAGGGCGTCGTGCTGTGCGGCATCGTCCTCGCCGGGATGGGCGTGCTCAACGACGTCACCATCACGCAGGCCTCCGCCGTGTGGGAGCTGCGCGCCGTCGCGCCGCACGCGAGCCGGTTCGAGCTCTTCACGCGGGCCATGCGCATCGGCCGCGACCACATCGCGTCGACGGTCTACACGATCGCGTTCGCCTACGTCGGCGCGGCGCTGCCGCTGCTCATGGCCGTCTACCTCTCCGACCAGGGCATCGCGACGAGCCTCACGTCCGGGGAGATCGCCGAGGAGGTCGTGCGCACCCTCGTCGGGTCCATCGGGCTCGTGCTCGCCATCCCCGCGACCACGGCCATCGCCGCCGTGACCGTCCCCGGCGCGACGGCCGCGGCGCCCGTCCTCGTCGGCACGGTGGAGGTCCCGTCGCGCCCCGGTCCGTGAGCCACGCCGGACCCTTCACGGGACCGCCACGCGACCCCCTGTGGACACCGGCCCGCCGCGCGCCGGTCTCCGCCAGGATGTGCCGCATGAGAGAGCCGTGGGTCGACGCCGCACTGGTGCGGCTGCCCGACACCCGTTCGTGCCCCGCGTGCGCCGCGCCACTGCGCTCGACCCGGTGCGACCGGTGCCGGCTGGACCTCACCGGTCCGCTCGCGTTCGAGGTCGCCGACGCGTCGACCGACGCCGTCGAGGCCCTGGCCCGCCGACAGCAGGCCCTCGACGCGCTCCGCGCCGCGCAGCCCGACGCCGCGGCGTGGGCCGCCGCTCCGCCGCCCCCTCGTCCGGCCCACCCCCGTCCGCTGCAACCGCGCCCACCGCACCTTCCTCCGCCGCACCCCGGTGCGTACCGCCCCGGTCCGCCGCCGCGACCCGTCGGCCCTGCCCGGAGCGCGACCGGGGTCGCAGCGCCCGCTCGGAGCGCGGCCGGGACCGGGACCGGGACCGCGGTGCCCGCCCCGAGCGTCGGGCTGCAGCCGGTCCTCGCCGCCGCGGGCGCCGGCCTGCTCGCCGTCGCCGTCGTGGTCTTCGTCTTCTTCACCTTCGGGGACGCGCTCGCGCTGCGGGCGGTCGCCACGGGCGTCGTCACCGTCCTCACGGTCGCGGCGGCGGTCGGGCTGCGTCGCGCCGGGCTGAGGTCGTCCGCCGAGGCGGTCGCCGCCCTCGCCGTGGTCCTCGCCCTGGTCGACGCCGAGCTCGCGCTGCAGGCGGGTCTGCTCGCCGGGGCCGACCCGGTGCTCGCCCGTTCGGTCACCCTCGGCGTGGTCCTCGTCCTGCTCGGCGTCGCCGGGGACCGGGCGCGCGTGCGTGCCTGGGTGGCGGCCGCCGTCGTGCTCGCCCCCGTGGTGCCCCTCCTCGCGGGGGCCGCGGGCGGGCGCGCGTGGTCGTGGACGCTCGGTCTGCTGGCGGCGGCGCTCACCACGTGCCTGGGCGACGCCGTCGCCCGGCGGGCCGCACCCCGGGTCGGGCGCGAGCTCGCCCGCGAGCGTGCCGCCGCCGTGGTGTGGCGTGCGGTCCTGCTCCCCGTCGCGGTGGTCGTCGCGCTCGGCGCGCCCTCGCCCGGGACCGACACGCGGGTCGTCGCGGCCGGCCTCCTCCTCGCGTGCGCCGTGACCGCCGCGACGCTGCGCGTCGTCACGCACGAGCGGCCCTGGGTCGCGGCGACCGGCGTCACCGCCGTCCTCGCGGGCGGGCTCGCCGGCGCCACGGCGAGCGCGTGGTGGGTCGCGCTCGTCCCGGCGGGAGCGCTGCTCGCCTGGGCCGCGGTCGTCGGCCTGAGCGGACCGCGCGCCGTGGTGGCGCTCCGTCGCGGGGCGCCGCTCGCGGCCCGGACCCGCACCGACCTCGTGCTGGGCGGCCTGGCCGTCCTCGGCGTGCTCGGTCTGCCCGCCGTGTCCGGCCTCGCGGCGCGCGTCCTCGACGTGCTCGCCGGGTCCCTCACGGGCACGACGGCGACCCTCGGCCCGGCCCCGCTCGGCACCGGGGCCGCGTGGGCCCTGCCGGTCGGCGGCGTCGGTTCCCCGCCGAGCGCCGTCACGGCCGTGCACCTCGGCCTCGTCGTGCTGGTCGCGGCCTCGGTGGTGGCGGGGCGGACGCGACTCGGGGTCGTGCGCGCCGTCGGACGGGGCGCCGCGCCCTGGCTCACCCTCGCCCTGCTGCTCGGGCTCGTGCTCGACCCGCGGCTCGCCGGCGTCACCTCGCTCGTCCTCCTCGTCGTGCTCGCCGTCGCGGCCCTGGTCGGCGCGACCCGGGGCCCCGTCGCGCGCGCCGCGGCGGGGTCCGGTTTCGTGCCCTGGCGGGCGGCCGCGGTCACCGGCACGTTCGTCGCGACCGGTCTCGTCCTCGCCGGGTCGTGGACGTCGCGGCCCACCGCCCTGCTCGGCGGCGTCGCCGTCGGCGGTCTCCTGCTCGCCGCGCGGGCCGCCGTGCCGCGCGCCGCGCACGCACCGCTCGTCGGTGTCGCGTACGGGTACGCGCTCGTCGTGCTCGGCGTCGGGCTCGGCTGGGCCGGGTTCACGGGCGTCGCGGCGTCGTGCACCGTCGCCACGGTCGCGGCCCTGACCGCGCTCGTCGTGACCCTCGCCCGACGCGTCGGGACCACGACCTGGTGGGCCGTCCTCGGGGTCACGGCCCTGCCGTTCGCGCTCGGCGTCGCGACCGTCGTCGTGGAACGGAGCTGGTGGTCCGTCGTGGCGTGCGCCGCGATGATCGGGCTCGAGGCGGTCCTCGTGCTGACCCGTCGTGCGGGTGCGGTCCCGGCGCTGCGCGTCCTCGCGGCCGGGCTCGCGCTGCCCACCGCGGCCGTCGCCGTCGTGAGCGCCGGGGCGATGCTCGTCCCCGGCAGCGGGTCGCCCGTCGTCCTGCCGGTGGTCGCCGCGCTCGTGGCGGCCGTCGCGGCGTCGGCCCGGGGCGTCGGGGAGGCCGTCGGCACGCGCGCCGCGACGGCTCCCGGGCCCGTCCGGGTCGTGCTCGAGACGAGCGCCGCCGTCACCGGGGCGATCGCCGTCGGGCTCGCCTACGGGCGGCCTGCGGCCGGGCCCGAGGTCGCCGTGGCCGTCCTGCTCCTCCTCGCCGCGGGCGCGGGCGTCGTCGCCCGCAACCCCGACCGTCGCGCCGCGTGGTGGCTCACGGCCTCCCTCGCCACGGTCGCCACGTGGACGGCGCTCGGCGCTGCGGGCGTCGGCGTCGTCGAGGCGTACACGGCACCGCCCGCTCTCGCCGCGGTGCTCGTCGGGACGCTGCTCGTGCGTCGCGCGGCGAGGGTGCGCCGCGCCCTCGACCTCGCGACGGCGGGCGCCGTGCTCCTCGTCGCGCCCTCGCTGCTCGTGCTCGCCGCGACCGACCGTGC
The DNA here is from genome assembly GCF_020551945.1 of Cellulosimicrobium marinum. Taxonomy (GTDB): domain Bacteria; phylum Actinomycetota; class Actinomycetes; order Actinomycetales; family Cellulomonadaceae; genus Cellulosimicrobium; species Cellulosimicrobium marinum. Next base: position 770,179 of record NZ_JAJBZH010000001.1, read on the forward strand.
CGGTGACGTGCGGGCCACGCTCCTCGTGAGCACGGCGGGCGCGACCGTCCTCCTCGCGGCGCTCGCCGCCCGGTCGCTCCCCGTCCCGCCCGCCACGGCGCGCGTCGTCGTGCTGCGCCTCGCCGTCCTCGCCGTCCTCGCCGGGGCGGCCGGGACGGTCGAGGCCGTCCACGTCGCCGGCCTTCCCGGCGGCGGTGCCGTCTTCGCCCTCGGGGCGGCATGGTCCTTCGCCGGTGGTGCGGTGGCCGGGGGCGCCGGGCTCCTCGCGCAACGGACCGCGACCCCGCGGTGGCGCCCCGGGCTGCACCGCTGGGCGCTGGCACCGGCGCTCGTGCTCGTCGTCGTGGGGGTCGTCGTCGGCGTGCGGCCCGTGTGGGGAGCGATCGCGACGGTGTGGGCCCTCGAGGTCGCGCTCCTCGTGCTCCTGGTCCTCTGGGTGCGTCGCGCGCTGCGCGGCGTGGCCGACCTGCCGCCCGCCTGGTTCACGTGGCTCCTCGCGCTCGTCGCCGCGATCGGCGCGTGGTCCCCGCGCGAGCTGCGCGTCGAGGTGTTCTCCCTGCCGCTCGGCGCGGGGCTGGTCCTCGCGGGCTACCTCGCGCTCGTCGCCCACCCGGCGACCACCGGCGCGACACCTCCGGCGGGCCACGACGCGCCCCGGCCGGGGTCGGCTACCGGGCCGGGTAGCGGGCTGCGGCCCGGCCCGTGGCCGCTCGGGCGGGTCGGTTCGTGGGCGCTGCTCGCGCCGGGCATCCTCGCGACCCTCGGCCCGTCGGTCCTCGCCACGTACACCGACGCGCGGACCTGGCGCGCGATGCTCGTCGTCGTGCTCGCGCTCGCCGCCGTCCTGATCGGCACCCGCAAGCACCTCGCCGCGCCGTTCCTGCTCGGCGTGGCGGTACTCCCGGTGGAGATCCTCGTCGTGTTCGTGTCCCAGCTCGGGACGCGCATCTCGGCGGGGCCGTGGATGCTCACGCTCGCCGCCGCGGGCGGTCTGCTGCTCATCATCGCGACGTACTACGAGCGACGGATCTCCGCGTTCGGCGGCGCGGCGGCGTACGTGCGCGACCTGCGCTGACCGGGGGTCGGCGGCGACTACCGGGCCCGGCGCTGCTTCTCGATGAGCGGTCGCAGCCGGTAGGGGATGAGCTCGCCCATCGACAGCGACGTCTCGGTGCGCTCGACGCCGTCGATCGCGAGGATCGCCGCGTCGATGCGGAACAGGTGGTCGGTGTCGCGGCACGCCACGGTGACGCGCAGGTCCGCCGTGCCGCTGCGCCCGTGGGCCTGCACGACCTCGGGGATGCGCGCGACGTCCTCGACGATGCGGGCGAGCTCCTTCTGCCGCACCTGCACCTCGACGAACGCGGTGAGCGGGTGGTCGAGCACGTGCGGGTCGATGCGGCGGTCGAGCGCGAGGAACGCCCCCTCCGCCTCGAGGCGCGCGAGCCGTGCGGCGACGGTGTTCCGGGAGATCCGCAGCCGGTCCGCGAGGGCGACGGTCGTCGCCCGCGGGTCGTCGGCGAGCGCGAGGAGGAGGTCGAGGTCGACAGCGTCGGCGCTGTGCATGCTGCGCACCCTAGCATCGTGACGCCGGTCACACTGCGCAACGTGTCGGGCGTCGGTGGAGCCATGTGCCAGGCCGGGGCTACGTTCGCCCTACCCGGTCCTCGACGGTGAGGTCCGGCTCCCAGCGGTACTCGAAGGCGAGGTGGCATGGTGGCCAGCGAACCTGCGGTGCGGACCGGTGCGACGGTGGAGACCCTGCCGGAGCAGCGAAACGGTCATCGGGCGGAGACCCCGCGCGACGCACGAGCAGAGCGGTACGAGCAGGACGGGGTGCCCACGGTGCGCCTCGTCGACGAGGACGGCGTGCGCCGCCCGGACCCGGAGCACGACCGGTGGCTCGCGGACCTCGACCCGGGCTCCGGCGACGAGGACGCCCCCGCCGCGGCGCGCACCGCGCTCCTGCGGCTCCACGAGGACATGGTCGTGGCGCGGCGTCTCGACGCCGAGGCGACCGCCCTGCAGCGGCAGGGCGAGCTCGCGCTGTGGCCGCCGCTGCTCGGTCAGGAGGCGGCGCAGGTCGGGTCGGCGCGTGCGCTGCGCGACGACGACTTCGTGTTCTCCACCTACCGCGAGCACGCGGTCGCGTCGGTGCGCGGCGCGTCCCCGGTCGACCTCGTGCGCGTGTGGCGCGGCGTCACGGTCTGCGGGTGGGACCCGTACGCGATCGGCATGGCGTCGCCGCAGGTCATCATCGGCGCGCAGGCCCTGCACGCGACCGGCTGGGCGATGGGCGTGCAGCTCGACGTCGACGCCGGCCGCGTGGACCCGGCCGACCTGCCCGTGGGCGTCGCGTACGTCGGCGACGGCGCGATGAGCCAGGGCGACGTCAACGAGGCGTTCGTGTTCGCCGCGACCTACCGCTCCCCGGTCGTGTTCGTGTGCCAGAACAACCAGTGGGCCATCTCCGAGCCCGTCGCGCTCCAGTCGCGCGTCCCGCTCGTGCAGCGGGCGAGCGGGTTCGGCATGCCGGGCGTGCGCGTCGACGGCAACGACGTGCTCGCCGTCCTCGCCGTCACCCGCGCGGCCCTCGACCGGGCGCGGCACGACGGCGGCCCCACCCTGGTCGAGGCCGTCACCTACCGCATGGGCCCGCACACCACCGCCGACGACCCGACGCGGTACCGCGACGCCGCCGAGCTGGAGGCGTGGACGCGCCGCGACCCCGTGGCCCGGTTCGAGGCGTACCTGCGCGGGGCCGGGGTCCTCGACGACGCCGCGGCCGAGCAGGTGCGCGCCGTCGCCGACGCGGCGGCCGCCGCGCTGCGCGCCGGGTGCGTCGCGCTCGACGACCCGCCGCCGCTGTCCCTGTTCGACCACGTCTACGCCGAGCCGCACGCGCCCCTCGCGCGCGAGCGCGCCGCCTACGGCCGCTACCTCGCGTCGTTCGAGGAGCCCGGGGACGACGGCGGCGCCGCGGACGACCCCGGCGACCGGGCGGCGTCGGGCACGGCGGGCTCGCCGGAAGGAGCGGTGCGATGACGACGACGCTCACGCTCGCGAAGGCGCTCGGCGCGGGGCTGCGCCGCGCGATGACGGACGACGACCGGGTCGTCGTCATGGGGGAGGACGTCGGCCGGCTCGGCGGCGTCTACCGCGTGACCGACGGCCTGCAGGCCGAGTTCGGGCCGCGCCGCGTGCTCGACACGCCGCTCGCGGAGTCGGGGATCATCGGGACGGCGGTCGGGCTCGCGATGCGCGGGTACCGGCCGGTGTGCGAGATCCAGTTCGACGGGTTCGTGTTCGTCGCGTTCGACCAGATCGTGTCGCAGCTCGCCAAGATGCACGCCCGGACCGGCGGCCGGGTGCGGCTGCCGATCACCATCCGCATCCCCGTGGGCGGCGGGATCGGCGCGGCGGAGCACCACTCGGAGTCGCCCGAGGCGCTGTTCGCGCACGTCGCGGGCCTGCGGGTCGTGTCCGTCGCGAACCCGCAGGACGCGTCCACCGTGCTGCGGCAGGCGATCGCGTGCGACGACCCGGTGATCTTCTTCGAACCGAAGCGCCGCTACCACCTCAAGGGCGAGGTCGAGGAGATGCCGCTCGCGCTCGCACCGCCGATGGACCGCGCGCACGTCGTGCGCGAGGGCCGCGACGTCACGCTCGTCACGTGGGGCGGGCTCGTCGGCACGGCCCTCGACGCCGCCGTCGCCGCGTCCGACGAGGGCGTGTCCGTCGAGGTGATCGACCTGCGGTCGCTCTCGCCCATGGACCACGACACCGTGGCGGCGTCGCTGCGCCGGACCGGGCACCTCGTCGTCGCGCACGAGGCCCCCGGGCACGCCGGGCTCGGCGCGGAGATCGCCGCGACCATGACCGACCGGTGCTTCGAGTACCTCGAGGCACCGCCTGTGCGGGTCACCGGGCACGGCATGCCGTACCCGCCCGCCCGCTCGGAGAAGCACTACCTGCCCGACCTCGACCGGATCCTCGACGGCGTCGACCGCGTCCTCGGGCGCGGCGCGCACGCCCCGGCGGGGACGCTCGTGGGGGAGGGGGTGGCCCGGTGATGGCGACACGCGAGTTCCGTCTCCCCGACCTCGGCGAAGGGCTCACCGAGTCCGACATCGTCGTGTGGCACGTCGCCGCCGGCGACCGGGTCGAGCTCAACCAGGTCATCGCCGAGGTCGAGACGGCCAAGGCGCTCGTCGACCTGCCGTCCCCGTACGCGGGCGTCGTCGCGACGCTCCACGCGGTCGAGGGCCAGACGGTCAGCGTCGGCGACCCGATCGTCACGTTCGAGGTCGACGACCCGGCGGCTGCTGGGGCGGAGCCCCCACCTGCCGAACCCGGGGTTGCTCGGCAGGATCCGTCGTCGGTGCCGGGCAACCCGGGGTTCGGCGACGTCGTCGAGACGGACGTGCGCGACGTCGTCGAACCGAACCTCGTCGGGTACGGCGCGCAGCCGGACAGCACCGGCCGCCCGGCGCGGCGACGCCGCGCGCCCGCGCCGGTCCGTGCCGAGCCCTCGCGGGGCGACACCCCAGGTGCCGAACCCCGGGTTGAACGTCACGCAGGGTCCGTTCTGCCGAACAACCCGGGCTTCGGCGGCGAGGGCGCGCCCCCCGTGCCCGACGCCGCGCGCGAGCGTCCGCGGTCCACCCCGCCCGTGCGGGCTCTCGCCAAGAAGCTCGGCGTGCACGTCGAGCGTGTCGAGGGCACCGGGCCGGACGGGCTCATCACCCGCGCGGACGTGCTCGCCGCGGTGAGCTGCCACCGCGACGTCGGCCCGACCCGGCCCTCCGCACCGCCCGCAGCGCGGCCTGACCGACCCGTTCCCGTCGACGAGCGACGCCCCGACGGCGTCGAGCGCGTCCCCGTGCGCGGCGTGCGCAAGCACACCGCGGCGGCGATGGTGAGCAGCGCGTCCACGGCACCGCACGCGACGGTGTTCCTCACCGCCGACGTCACGCGCAGCGTCGAGCTGCTCGACCGCCTGCGCACGCACCGCCTCGCGCGCGGCACCCGGGTCACGGTCCTCGCGCTCGTCGCCCGGGCGCTGTGCGTCACGCTGCCGCGCCACCCCGACCTCAACGCCGCGTGGCACGACCTGCCCGACGGCTCGGCCGAGATCTGGCGGCACGAGCGCGTGGACCTCGGGATCGCGGTGGCGTCGGAGCGCGGGCTCGTCGTGCCGCACGTGCCCGACGCGTCGAGCCTCGACCTCGTGGCGCTCGCGGACGCGCTCGCGGACCTCACGGCGACGGCCCGCGACGGCCGGACCGCGCTCGAGCGGCTGTCGGGCGGCACGATCACGATCACGAACGTCGGGGTGTTCGGCGTGGACTCGGGCACGCCGATCCTCGTGCCGGGGGAGGCGGCGATCCTCGGGCTGGGTGCGGTGCGCCGTCGGCCCTGGGAGCTGGACGGCGAGGTCGCGCTGCGCGACGTCGTGACGCTGAGCCTGTCGTTCGACCACCGGGTCGTCGACGGGGAGCAGGCCGCGCGCTTCCTCGCGGACCTCGGCGCCCTGCTGGAGGACCCGGCGCTCGCGCTCCTCGCGCAGCCCGCGCGCCGAGCCCCGGGTTCGTCGGCAGACGGGCCGGATCCTGCCGAGCGACCCGGGGTTCGGCAGGACGGGGTGACCGCGTGACCGTCCTGACGACCGCCGTCGACCCGGGCTCGGGGACCGCCCGGGCGAACGACGCCGCGCAGCGCGCCCTCGCCGACGACCTGCGCGAGCGCACCGCGACCACCGCGAGGGGCGGTCCGGCGTCGGCGCGCGACCGGCACGTCGCGCGCGGCAAGCTCCTGCCGCGCGACCGCGTCGACCGCCTGCTCGACGAGGGCAGCCCGTTCCTCGAGATCGCACCCCTCGCCGGTCACGGCGTGGACGACGGCGCGTGGCCCGCCGCGGGCGTCGTCGCCGGGATCGGCGTGGTCAGCGGCCGGCAGGTCATGGTCGTGTGCAACGACGCGACCGTGAAGGGCGGTACGTACCACCCGCTCACGGTGAAGAAGCACCTGCGCGCGCAGGAGGTCGCGCTCGAGAACCGGCTGCCGTGCGTCTACCTCGTCGACTCGGGCGGCGCGTTCCTGCCGCGTCAGGCCGAGGTGTTCCCCGACCGCGACCACTTCGGGCGGATCTTCTACCACCAGGCCCGGCTGTCGGCGGCGGGGATCCCGCAGATCTCCGCGGTGCTCGGGTCGTGCACCGCGGGTGGCGCGTACGTGCCCGCGATGAGCGACGAGACCGTGATCGTGCGCGACCAGGGCACGATCTTCCTCGGCGGCCCGCCGCTCGTGAAGGCGGCGATCGGCGAGGTCGTCACGGCCGAGGAGCTCGGCGGCGGCGAGCTGCACGCCCGCCGCAGCGGCGTCGTCGACCACCTCGCCGAGGACGACGACGACGCGCTCGACACCGTGCGCCGCATCGTCGCGACGCTCCCGCCCGACCCCGCGCCCGCGTGGGACGTCGCGCCGGGCGAGCCGCCCGCCGTCGGGCAGGAGACGCTGTACGGCGCCGTCCCGACCGACGTCCAAGCCCCCTACGACCCGCGGGAGATCGTCGCGCGCCTCGTCGACGGCAGCCGCTTCGACGAGTTCAAGCGCGAGTACGGCGACACGCTCGTCACCGGGTTCGCGCGCCTCCACGGCCACCCCGTGGGGATCCTCGCCAACCAGGGCGTGCTGTTCGGCGCGTCCGCGCTCAAGGGCGCGCACTTCGTCGAGCTGTGCGACCAGCGCGGCATCCCGCTCCTCTTCCTCCAGAACATCTCGGGCTTCATGGTCGGCACCGACGCCGAGGCCGGGGGCATCGCGAAGGACGGCGCGAAGATGGTCACCGCCGTCGCGACCACCCGCGTCCCGAAGCTCACCGTGATCGTCGGCGGGTCGTTCGGGGCGGGCAACTACTCGATGTGCGGGCGCGCGTACTCCCCGCGGTTCCTCTGGTCGTGGCCCGCCAGCCGCATCTCCGTCATGGGCGGCCCCCAGGCCGCGTCCGTCCTCTCGACCGTCAAGCGTGACCAGCTCGCTGCCCGCGGCGAGACGTGGGACTCGGCCGAGGAAGCCGCGTTCGCCGACGGGATCCGCGCCGACTACGACGCCCACGGAAGCCCCTACTACGCCACCGCCCGCCTCTGGGACGACGGCGTCATCGACCCCGCCGACACGCGCCGCGTCCTCGGCCTCGCCCTCGGCGTGTGCGCCCGCACACCCCTCGCCCCGCTCGACACCGGCCCCCGGTTCGGGCTCTTCCGGATGTGAGGCCCGTGCTCACCACCGTCCTCGTCGCCAACCGTGGAGAGATCGCCTGCCGCGTCATCGGCACCCTCCGGCGCCTCGGCCTCCGGTCCGTCGCCGTGCACTCCGACGCCGACGCCGACGCGCGCCACGTGCACGAGGCCGACCTCGCCGTCCGGATCGGGCCGGCCCCCGCGACGCAGTCGTACCTCGACGTCGACGCCGTGATCGCCGCCGCCGTCGCCACCGGCGCCGACGCCATCCACCCCGGCTACGGCTTCCTCTCCGAGAACCCCGCCCTCGCCACCGCGTGCGCGCGGGCCGGGATCACGTTCGTCGGGCCCGGCGTCCACGCCCTGCAGACCATGGCCGACAAGCTCGCCGCCAAGCACCTCGTCGCCGCCCACGGCGTCCCCGTCGTCCCCGGCGCCGGCGAGCCCGGCATGCCCGACGACGCGCTCGCCGCCGCCGCCGACGACGTCGGCTACCCGCTGCTCGTCAAGCCCTCCGCCGGGGGCGGCGGCAAGGGCATGGTCGTCGTCCGGACCGCCGCCGACCTGCCCGGCGCGCTCGCGTCCGCGCGCCGCGTCGCCGCCGCGTCGTTCGGCGACGACACCCTCCTCCTCGAACGACTCGTCGAGACACCGCGGCACATCGAGGTGCAGGTCCTCGCCGACACCCACGGGAACGTCGTCCACCTCGGCGAGCGGGAGTGCACCCTCCAGCGCCGCCACCAGAAGGTCGTCGAGGAAGCACCGTCGCCCCTGCTCACCCCTGCCGCGAGAGACCGCATGGGCCGGGCCGCGTGCGAGGTCGCCCGGTCCGTCGGGTACGTCGGCGCCGGGACCGTCGAGTTCCTCGTCCCCGGCGCGTCGCCCGACGAGTTCTTCTTCATCGAGATGAACACCCGCCTCCAGGTCGAGCATCCCGTCACCGAGATGGTCACCGGCCTCGACCTCGTCGACCTGCAGCTCCGGGTCGCCGCGGGGGAGCCGCTGCCGCTCGCCCAGGACGACGTCGTGCTGCGCGGCCACGCCGTCGAGGCCCGCGTCTACGCCGAGTCGACCGCGCGCGGGTTCCTCCCCGCCACCGGGACCGTCCTCGTGTACGACGACGCCGGGGCCGGCTCCGGGCCCGACGCCTCGCCGCTGCGCCTCGACTCGGGCGTCGAGCGGGGGAGCGTCGTCGGCGGGCACTACGACCCGATGCTCGCGAAGGCCGTCGCCTGGGGCTCGACCCGCGACGACGCCGTCGACCGGCTCGACGGGCTGCTCGCGCGGACCGTCGTGCTGGGGGTCGAGACGAACGCCGCGTTCCTGCGGTCGTTGCTCGCGGACGGTGATGTGCGCTCCGGGCGGCTCGACACTGGCTTGATCGACCGCCTGGTTCAGTCCGGCGAGGACCGGGGGAGGGGCCGCGCCGTCGACCATCCGCGCCCTCGTTCCTCGGGCGCTCCCGCCAGGCCCGACCACGACGGCGCGACCCCTCCCCCGCACCTCGCCTCCGACCTCGGGTCGCCGTCCGATCACGACGGCGCGCACACCCCCGCCCCTCTCGCCGCGGCGGCACTGTTCGTGGCCGACCATGCGGTTTCGCGCGCCGAGCATGGGGTTGACGCCCGGTTCGGGGTCGAGGTGGGCGACAACCGCATGGTCGGCGGGGCGGGGGGCGGCGATCCGTGGCAGGTCCGGGACGGGTGGCGGCTCAACGCGGTTCCGGCGGCGCGGGTCGTCGCGCTGCGCGACGTCCTCGACCCTGCCGGGCCCGCGCACGAGGTGCGCGTCACGGGAACGGTGGCGGGCGCCGTCGTGCACGGGAGCACGGGCGAGGACACCTGGACCGTCCGCGCGTCGCTCGTGCCCGACGACGCACGGTCCCCCCACGCGGTCGGCGTGCCCGACGGCGCGTGGTGGCTCACGGTCGACGGCGTGCGGGAGCGCGTCCGCCTGGCGTGGCAGCCCGCGGCCGACGGTGAAGCCGGCGTCGTGTGGCTGCACCGCGACGGGCGCACGTCCGCCTGGGCGGCCCCCGACCGGGCCGAGCGTGCGGCGCGGGCGCGGGACGAGCGCCGTCGGGCACGCACGGGCACGACCGCCGCGACCGACCCCGAGGTGCGGGCCGCGATGCCGGGGACCGTCGTCGCGACCGCGCCCGACGGCGAGCACGTCACCGCCGGGGCGGCCGTCGTCACCGTCGAGGCCATGAAGATGGAGCACCCCGTCCTCGCACCGCACGACGGGGTCGTCCGCCTCGCCGTCCGGGCGGGCGAGCAGGTGCGCCGCGACCAGGTCGTCGCCGTCGTCGAACCCCAGGGACGGCGGACCCCCGAGGACACCACCCCCGACGTCGGCACGGCACACCCCGCCGTCACGACGCCCACCTCCGACACCCGAGGAGCATCATGATCGAGGTCGACGCCCTGCTCACCGACGAGCAGGCCAAGCTGTACCAGGTCGTGCGGGACTTCGCCGACGACGTCGTCGCGCCCGCCGCCTACCGGTACGACACCGAGCGGCGCCTGCCCGTCGAGATCATCGCGCAGATGGGCGAGCTCGGGCTGTTCGGGCTCCCGTTCCCCCGTGACGTCGGGGGGCAGGGCAAGGACTACGTGTCGCTGTGCCTCTCCGTCGAGGCGCTCGCCCGGGTCGACCAGTCGATCGCGGTGACCCTCGAGGCCGGGGTGGGGCTCGGCGTCGTGCCGATCTACCGGCACGGGACGCGCGAGCAGCAGGAGCGCTGGTTGCCCGACCTGCTCGCCGGGCGCGCGCTCGCGGCGTTCGGGCTCACGGAGGCGCAGGCCGGGTCCGACGCGGGCGGCACCCGGACGACCGCGCGGCTCGACGGCGACGAGTGGGTGATCGACGGGTCGAAGCAGTTCATCACCAACTCCGGCACGCCCCTCACGAGCCTCGTGACGATCACGGCGGTCACGGGGGAGTCCGAGGGCCGGGACGGCGAGGTGCGCAAGGAGCTGTCCAGCATCATCGTGCCCGCGGGGACGCCGGGGCTCGACGTCGGGCCGGCGTACGACAAGGTCGGGTGGCACACGTCCGACACGCACCCGCTCACGCTCACCGACGTGCGCGTGCCCGAGGGCAACCTGCTCGGCGAGCGCGGGCGCGGGTACGCCAACTTCCTGCGCGCGCTCGACGAGGGCCGCATCGCGTTCGCCGCGCTCGCGACCGGCGCCGCGCAGGGCTGTCTCGAGGAGGCGCTGCGGTACGCCCGCGAGCGCGTCGTGTTCGGGCGCGCGATCGGCGAGAACCAGCACGTCGCGTTCACGCTCGCGCGCATGCAGGCCCGCGTGCACACCGCCCGCCTCGCGTGGCTCGACGCCGCGCACAAGCTCGTCGCGGGCAAGCCGTTCAAGGCAGAGGCGTCCGTCGCGAAGCTCGTCGGCGCCGAGGCGGCGATGGCGAACGCGCGTGACGCGTCGCAGGTCTTCGGCGGGTACGGCTTCCTCAACGAGAACGCCGTCGCACGGCACTACCGTGACGCGAAGGTGCTCGAGGTCGGCGAGGGCACCACCGAGGTGCAGCTCATGATCATCGCGAGGAACCTGGGCCTGGAGGCCTGACGGGCCCCTCGCCGAACACGAGGTTGCTGACGTTATCCGGGGCAGAACGACATCAACCTCGTGCTCGGCAGCGAGCAAGGTCGTGTTCGGCGGGTCCATCGACGAGGAGGAACGGACGACATGCGCGAGGTGGTCCAGCGGGGCCTGTACTACGACGAGCTGGAGACCGGCGTGGTCTACCGGCACCGGCCCGGGCGGACGCTCACCGAGGCCGACGACGTGGTGTTCTCCACCCTGACCATGAACCACCAGGCGCTCCACCTCGACGCCGCGTGGGCCGCGACGCAGCCGTTCGGGCAGCGGCTCGTCAACTCGATGATGACGCTGTCCACGCTCGTCGGGCTGTCCGTCGGGCAGGTCACGCAGGGCACGATCGTCGCGAACCTCGGGTTCCGCGAGGTCGAGTTCCCCAAGCCGCTGTTCCACGGCGACACGCTCTACGCCGAGACGGAGGTCGTGGAGAAGCGGCCCTCCGCGTCGCGCCCCGGGCAGGGCGTCGTCACGCTCGAGCACCGCGGCCTCAACCAGGACGGCGTCCTCGTCGCGCGCGCCGTCCGCTCCGCCCTGTTCTGGACGCGCGCCGCCCACGAGGCGGCCGTGCCCGACGCCGCGGGGTCACCCCGGTCTGCCGAACCCCGGGTTGCCCGGCAGAACGAGCCCGATCTGCCGGACAACCCGGGGTTCGGCGGCGAGCCGACGCTGCGCACGGGCGACGAGGACGGCGCGTGGTGAGCGGCGGCGTCGGGCACGGCGGCGTCGAGCACGGCCCGTTCCCGCTCGGTCCCGCCCTGCTGTTCTGCCCCGCCGACCGCCCGGACCGGTACGCCAAGGCCGCCGAGCGTGCCGACGCGGTCATCCTCGACCTCGAGGACGCCGTCGCCCCCGCCGCCAAGGACGCCGCCCGCCGAGCCGTCGTCGAGGCGTCGGCGACGCTCGACCCCGCGCGGACGGTCGTGCGGGTCAACGCCGTCGGCACGGCCGCGCACGCGCTCGACGTCGCCGCGCTCGCCGACACCCGGCTGCGGACCGTCATGGTCGCCAAGGCCGGACCCGAGCTGCTCGACTCCCTCCCCGCGCTCGCGGCGACCCTGCCCGGCGTGCGTGTCGTCGCGCTGTGCGAGACGGCGGCGGGCGTCCTCGCGGCCCCGGAGCTGGCTCGGCGGGCGGAGGTCGTCGCGCTCATGTGGGGCGCCGAGGACCTCGTCGCGTCGCTCGGCGGGACGTCGAGCCGCCGCGCCGACGGGACGTACCGCGACGTCGCCCGGCACGCCCGCGCGTCGGTCCTGCTCGCGGCGGGCGCTGCCGGGAAGGCGGCCGTCGACGCCGTCCACGTCGACATCGCCGACCTCGACGGACTGCGGGCCGAGGCCGAGGACGCCGCCGCGAGCGGGTTCACCGCCTCGGCGTGCATCCACCCCAGCCACGTGCCCGTCCTCCGCGAGGCTTACGCCCCCACCGCCGAGCAGGTCCGTGACGCCCGCGCCCTGCTCGACGCCGCGGTGTCGAACCCGGGCGGGCCGGACGCCGTCTTCACGCTGGACGGCCGCATGGTCGACGCGCCTGTGCTCCGGCACGCCGAGTCCGTGCTGCGCCGGGCCGGCCGGGGGCCCGCAGGGCCCTGACCTCGGTACTACCTCGCGGGACCTCGGTACTCCCTCGCGGGGTCCGGGGCGTTCACGCGCAGGTGCGCGACGATGTCCTCGACGCGCTCCTTCGCGTCGCCGAACAGCATGGACGTGTTCTCGCGGAAGAACAGCGGGTTCTGCACGCCCGCGTACCCCGTGGCCATGGAGCGCTTGAACACGACGACGTCGCGCGCCTCCCACACGTGCAGCACGGGCATGCCGGCGATGGGGGAGCCGGGGTCGTCGAGCGCGGCGGGGTTGACGGTGTCGTTGGCGCCGATGACGAGCACGACGTCGGTGTCGGTGAACCGGTCGTTGACCTCGTCCATCTCGAACACGATGTCGTAGGGGACGCGCGCCTCCGCGAGCAGGACGTTCATGTGCCCGGGGAGGCGGCCGGCGACGGGGTGGACGCCGAACCGGACGTCGGCGCCCCGTTCGCGCAGCAGCGCGACGAGCTCGGCGACGGGGTACTGCGCCTTGGCGACGGCCATGCCGTACCCGGGGGTGAGGACGACGCTGCGCGCGTCGCCGAGGAGGCGTGCGACGTCGTCGGCCCGCGTCTCGCGGTGCTCGCCCTGCTCGCCCGTGCCCGACGGCGCGGCGGCGCCCTCGTCCGCGCCGAACCCGCCGAGGATCACGGACACGAACGACCGGTTCATGGCCCGGCACATGAGGTACGACAGGATCGCGCCGGAGGAGCCGACGAGCGCCCCGGTGACGATGAGCAGGTCGTTGCTCAGCATGAAGCCCGCCGCGGCGGCGGCCCAGCCTGAGTACGAGTTGAGCATGGACACGACGACGGGCATGTCGCCGCCGCCGATGGACGCGACGAGGTGCCAGCCGAGGGCGAGCGCGACGACCGTCATGAGCAGCAGGGGCCACACGGACGGGGCGGCGACGAACCAGCCGAGCAGCACGACGCTCGCGACGAGCGCGGCGAGGTTGAGCAGGTTGCGGCCGGGGAGCCGGAGCGGGGCCGACCGGGTGCGGCCGGACAGCTTGAGGTAGGCGACGACGGAGCCGGTGAACGTCACCGCGCCGACGAGCACGCCGAGGTAGACCTCGACGAGGTGGGCGACGTCGTGCCCTTCGGTGAGGTACGAGTTGTACCCGACGAGGACGGCCGCGAGACCGACGAAGCTGTGCAGCATCGCGATGAGCTCGGGCATCTGCGTCATCTCGACGCGGCGTGCGCGCCACGTCCCGACGACCGCCCCGACGAGCAGCACGCACGCGATGAGCAGGCCCGTGACGAGGACGGGGCGTCGGCTCGTGTCGAGCGCGAGGACGATGGTCGCGCCGAGCGCGAGGACCATGCCGACGGCGCCCGCGACGTTTCCGCGCCGCGCCGTCTCCTGGCGCGAGAGGCCGGCGAGGCTGAGCACGAACAGCAGGGCCGCGAGCAGGTAGACGGCCTGGGCGACGGACGTGGCGGTCATCGGGCGGCCCCCGTCGTCGTCGGCACGGTGTCGCGGCGGAACATGCGGATCATGCGGTTCGCCACGAGGAACCCGCCGAAGATGTTGATGCTCGCGACGGCCGCGGCGACGCACGCGAGCGTGGTGACGAGCCAGTCGTCGGAGCCGATCTGCAGGAGCGCGCCGACGAGGATGATGCCGGAGACCGCGTTGGTCTGCGCCATGAGGGGCGTGTGCAGGGAGTGCGTGACGTGCGAGATGACGTAGTACCCGACGACCACGGCGAGCGCGAACACCGTCATGTGACCGACGAGCGACGGCGGCGCGAACGACAGCGCGAGCGTGACGAGCACCGCGGCGAGCGCGGCACCGACGAGCCGTTGTTGACCGCGCCGGGCCCGGCGCTCGGCCGCGGTCTCCGCGCCCTCGGCCGTCCCTCCCGGACCCGTGCCCGACGGCGCGTCCCTGCCCCGCGACGTCGTCCCGCCCGACGGCGCGGGCTCGCCCGGTGGTGCGGCCGGTGATGTGCCCGGTGCCGCGCTCACGGCGACGGGCGGGGGCGGCCACAGCACCTCGCCCGCCCGGGCGACGGTCATGCCGCGCTGCACGGGGTCGTCGAGGTCGAGCGCCACGACGCCGTCCTTCGCGGGGGTGAGGAGCTCCAGCAGGTGCACGACGTTCGTGCCGAGGAGCTGCGACGTGTGCTGCGGCAGGCGGCCCGCGAGGTCGGTCCAGCCGAGGACGACCACCCCGCCGTCGGTGACGACCCGTTCGCCCGGCACGGTGAGCGCGCAGTTGCCCCCGCCGGACGCCGCGAGGTCGACGACCACGCTCCCGGGTCGCATCCCGGCGACGGCCTCCGCGGTCAGGGTGCGCGGCGCGCGACCCCGGACGAGCGCCGTCGTGACGACGACGTCGGCGTCGGCGGCCTCGCGGGCGTACGTCGCGAGCGCGGCGACCTCCTGCTCGGGCGTGAGCGGGCGCGCGTAGCCGTCGGCGTTCATGTGCTGCTGCGCCTCGGGCGCGAGGACCGCGGTCCCGCCCATGGACTCGATCTGCTCCGCCGCCTCGGTGCGGACGTCGAACGCGCGCACCTGCGCACCGAGGCTCGCGGCCGTCCCCACGGCGGCGAGGCCCGCGACGCCGCCGCCGATGACGAAGACCTTCGCGGGCGGCGTCTTGCCCGCGGCGGTCACCTGGCCCGCGAACATCCCGCCGTACTCGGCCGCGGCCTCCACGACCGCCCGGTACCCCGCGACGTTCGACAGCGTGCTCAGCACGTCGAGCGACTGGGCGCGCGAGATGCGCGGCACGGCGTCGAGCGCGAGCGCGGTCACCCCGGCCGCGGCGAGCCGCTCGACCAGGTCCGGCCGGCTGCCCGGGTAGAGCATCGCGACGAGCGTCGCGCCCGGGCGCAGCGCGGCGACCTGCGCGTCGGTCGGCGCGTTCACGGCGACGACGACGTCGCTCGCCCACACCGCCGCGGCGTCGCCCACGGCGGCACCTGCCTCGGCGTAGGCGGCGTCGGCGAACGTCGCGCGCTCCCCGGCACCGTGCTCCACCACCACGTCGAACCCGAGCGCCCGCAGGCGCTCCACCGTCCGCGGCGTCGCGGCGACGAGCCGCTCCGCGTCCGCGGCCTCGCGGGGGACACCGATCCTCACGTGCGGGCTCCTCACGTCGTCGAGCATCACCGCCCCCGCCGGGCGGGCCGACGGGTGCGCCGCGAGCCTACCGAGCCCATCCCCGCGCGCACCCGGGCCCTTCGTCCTGTCCGCGCCCCGGACCGGGCGCAGGGGAGTTCTCCCCGTGGGACACGGTGGCGCCGGGAGCCGCAGGTCCGCGAGGATCGGGTCCGGCCATCACGCGCATCGACCGAGGGGAAACCATGCACCGCTCCACGACCGCCCGCCACGCCCGCCGCACGACGCTCGTGCTCGGCGCCGCGCTCACCGCCGCCGCCCTCGGCGCGTGCTCCGTCAGCGCCAACCTCACCGTCCCCGCCTCGAAGATCGCCGAGGACGCCGAGCGGGCGCTCGCGGAGATCGGCGAGGCGGACGTCGACTGCGGCGACGAGGCCGTGGACCTCGTGAACGACGAGGTCGTCGAGTGCGAGCTCACCGACCCGGCGACGGGCACGGTGTTCGACACGACCGTCACCCTGTCCGAGGTGGACGGCACGGACTACCACGTGGACGTCAAGGTCGCGGAGACCCCGAAGTCGTGATCCGCGGGGTCGGGCCCTCACGGGGGCTCGACCCGGTTACAGGTCGCCCTTCTTCTGCAGGTAGCGCATCGCCGCCCAGCCGAACGGGATGCGGCCCCAGTAGGTCGCGACGCGGAAGAGCACGGTGGCGGACGTCGCGAGGGCGACGGGCACGCCCGCGGCGGTCAGTCCCGCGGTGAGGGCGAGCTCGATCGTGCCGAGGCCACCAGGCGTGGGCACGGCGGCACCGGCGGCGTTGCCGACCAGGTAGATCACGGCGACGTCGACCAGCGACAGCGACTGGCCGAAGGCGGCGAGCGCGGCGTCGAAGGCGAGGACGTAGCCGAGGGTCATGACGACGTTGCCGCCGAACCCGACCGCGAGACGGCCGGGCTG
This sequence comes from Cellulosimicrobium marinum, assembly GCF_020551945.1. GTDB lineage: Bacteria > Actinomycetota > Actinomycetes > Actinomycetales > Cellulomonadaceae > Cellulosimicrobium > Cellulosimicrobium marinum. The sequence continues at coordinate 786,652 of NZ_JAJBZH010000001.1, forward strand.
GCCCAACAGCTCGGACAGGCGGGGCCACACCTGCTGGACCGTGGGCCGGATCTTCGCGAGCACCCAGGTGCGCACCGTCGGAACGAGCAGGGTCGCCAGCACCGCGAGCGCGACGCCGCCGATCGCGAGCAGCACGGTCGTCGACGGGAGGGCGACGAGGCCGCCGTCGCCCGTGAAGATCGACAGCACCACGAGCAGCAGGATCGTCACGACGAACTGCGACACCTGCACCAGGCCGACCGTCGCGACGGCGACGGGGGTCGAGACGCCGCGCTTCTGCAGCATCCGGAGGTTTAACGCGGCAGGGCCGATGCCCGCGGGGGCGGCGAGCGCGACGAACGACCCGGCCGCCTGCGTGAGCGTCGCGCGGACCATCGGCAGCCTGACCGGCGAGAACGCGACGAACGTGAGCGCCGCGCCCACCCAGGTGAGGACACCGAGGAGGAACGAGACGACCGCCCACCAGGGGTTGGCCTCCGAGACCGCCTCGGTGATGTCGTCGAAGTTGATGGTGGTCACCACGACGGTGACGGCGACGATCGTCAGGGTGAGGGTGACGATCGTGCGGGCGCCGAACCGGGTGATGCGCTGCGGCTCGACGTCGGCCTCGGGCAGCCGTTCGACGAGCGCGGCGCGCAGCTCCTTGAGCAGCTCCTTGTCCTGCCGCATCTCCTCGCGCGTGCTCGGCGGGAGCGCGACGGACTGCAGGAGCGGGCCGATGGCGGCGATGTCCTCGTCGGGCAGCACGCTCACGGCGGACTCGACGGCGCGCCGGGCCCCGACGCGCAGGGCGAGCAGCGCGACCATCTGCGCGAGGTCCATGCGGCGGGCCAGCTCCGACGACGCGATGTCGCCCTGCTCCCAGCCGGTGAGCCAGAGCGCGGGCCCGCCCGTCCCGGGGTCGCGCGAGACGAGCATGACGTCGGACGTGAGGGCGCGGTGCGCGATCCCTGCGGTGTGCGCGAGCGTGAGCTGGCGCCACGCCTCGCCGAGCACGGCGTCGGTGAGCTCGTCGGCGGGCAGGTCGCGCAGGGACACGGCGCCCGTCGCGTGCTCCTGGACGAGCACCATCGAGTCGGCCGACTCGGCGACGGCGAGCAGGCGGGGCGTGCGGACGCCCGCGGCGCGCGCGGCGTAGGCGAGCAGGGCGGTGCGCTCGGCGGCGGCACGCAGCGAGATCGCCGTGCGGCCCTCGATCCCGCGCAGCCGCAGGGACCGCCAGAACCGGGTGAGGAAGCCGACGACCTGCCGGTCGCCGTCGAGCACCACGACGTCGCGGCGCGTGCCGTCCTCGGCGAGCATCGCGTAGACGCGGTTGTCGCCCGCGCGCGTGAGCGCGATCGCCGCGGGGTCCGACGGCGCGCCCTCGCCCGGGTCGGTGCCGTCGCCGGGTCCGGCGGGGGCGTCCGACGACGCGGGGACGGGCCGCGCGAGGTGGCGCCGGGCGAGGGTGGCGTCGGCCGTGAGGACGGTGCCGGCGTCGTCCAGCGCACCGGGGGCGCGCAGCACGCCCACGTGCACCTCGGAGGTGATGTGGCCCTCGGCGTCGACCTCGGTGATGGGGTCGTCGGCGGCCTCGGCGAGCTCCTCGTCGTCGGTCACGTCGCGCACGCGCACGAGCGCGACGGGGGAGAAGCCCGCGCGGCGCACCCCGGCGACGAGGTCGGGCCCGTAGGCGCGCTCGCTGCGGACCCCGGAGGCGTAGCGGACCGCGAGCCCGGCGATGCGTCCGAGCAGCAGGGTGATGCCGATGCCGGGGATCGACACCTGGCCGGTCACGAGCACGACGCCGAGCGCGACGAACAGCACGTTCCACGACCACGCGACCGTGCGGCGTCGGGTCCGCGTCCCGGCCGCCGTCAGCAGGCCGCCGATCGCGGCGACGTAGCCCGGGATCGACAGCTGCCACCCGCCCTGGGTGAACACGGACAGGCCGCGCACGAGCTCGTCCGACCCCCAGACCTGCACGGCGAGCACGGTGAGGACGGCGAGGACGAGGCCGAGGGCCGCGGCGATGATCGACTCGACGACCTGACGGCCGAGGCGCCGGATCCCCAGCTCGATGAGCACCGCCGTCGGGACGAACAGGGTGACGAGCCCTTCGAGCACCGCGACCGGGATGAACAGGACGAGGGCGAGGACGTCGGAGAAGTTCCGCACGTCCTCCGCGACGCCCTCCGTGGTGCCGTGCGCGTACACCGACAGGAGCATGAGGAGCGCGACGCCCGCCGCGCACAGCACGAGGTTGACGAGGTCGCTGGGGTGCCTCACGCGCGGCTCGGCGGTGTCGACCACGCGGACCGTGCCCGCCGGTTCGGGCGTCGGGCGGGACAGCAGGGCCTCGAGCGCGCCGGTCTGCGGCCGTGGCGGGGGCGAGGGTGGTGTCGCGAGGCTGCCGACCTCCACGACCGGCCCGGTGGCCGGGTGGCCCTCGGACGGGTCGCGGACAGGGCTCGACATGGCTGCGAGTCTAGGGCCGGGCCACCCCGGAGGCGCGGTATTTGGCCGATTCCTCCGGGCGATTCGACCCTTTCGTCCGGGCTGCTGGCGTTCCTGCGCGTCGTTTCGGCGCGCGAGCGTGAGCAACGCCTCCCTAGCATGGGGGGCGTCCGGCCGGGCGGACCGGCGAGCGGGCGAGACCGGGAGGTCGGCATGGCACGCGACACCACGGGCCGAGGCGCACGGGCCGACGACGCCCCGACCGCCACCGACGACGGCGCCGCCACCGCGCCGCAGGACCGGAACCCGTTCCGCCGGGTCTGGTGGCTCCCCGTGGTGCGCGGGATCCTGCTCGTCGTCCTCGGCCTGCTCCTCATGATCGAGCCCTTGGAACGGCTCGAGACCCTGCGGGTCGTGCTCGGGGCGTTCCTCGTGGCCGACGGCGTGCTGGTCGCCGTGCAGGGGTTCGTCCACCGGCGCCAGGTGGGGTCGGCGTGGTGGCTCGCCCAGGCGGGCGTCAACGTCGTGTTCGGCGTCGTCGTGGCGCTGTGGCCCGACCTCACCCCCACGGCGCTGTACTACGTCCTCGCCGTGTGGGTGCTCGTGCTCGGCATCACCACCATCGCCGGCGCCGCGGCGCTCGCCCGCAACCGCGACCTCGGCTGGGCGTGGATGCTCACGTTCGGCATCACGTCCGTGCTGTTCGGCATCCTCCTCGTGACCCGCCCCCTCGACGCGTTCGACGTGCTCCGCCTCGTCACCGTCGTGTTCGCGCTCTACGCGTTCGTCGCCGGGTCGATCCACGTGGTCTCCGGCTTCGCCGTGCGGGCCGTGGCCCGCGAGCTCGCGGACCTGCGCGCGCAGGCCGTTGCGGCGGGCGTCGTCGTGACCGGCGGCTCGGTGCTGGGCGCGGCCGCAGCACGCCCCGACGTCGGCCCTCCGGTCGCGAGCCCCGCACCGGACAGCCCGCCCCCGGCCGCTCAGGCCGGGCCGGCGGTCGAGCCGACGCCGGAGCCCGCGACGCTGCCGGACCCGGAGCACGAGCCCGCGACGTTGCCGGACCGGGACGGCGCGGCCCGTGCGGACGGTGCCGACGGTGCCGAACCCCGGGTTGCTCGGGAGGAACCGCCGTCCGTGCCGAACGCCCCGGGGTTCGGCGACGTCGGTGACCCCCGTCGCGACGTTCGGTGAAGATCCGGGTGAGGTTCCGGTGCACGGCGAGCGGACCGTGCCGCGGCGCGTCAGACTCGCCGCGTGGGGACACAGGGGGACTCAGTCACGCCGGAGGCGCAGGACGGGGGCACGTCGCCGCTCGCGCGAGCACTGACGGGCGTGGTGGTGGGGGTCGTCGGCCTGGGGCTCGTCGGCCTCATCGTCGTCGTGCTGGCCTACCACCTCATGGTCGAGGGGTGGGCGCAGCAGCGGGACGCGTCGGCGAGCGGATCGCCCGCGGCCACCGAGGAGCCGGCAGTCGCTGAGGAGCCGGGCGTCGCTGAGGAGCCGGGCAGCGCGACGTCCGACCCCGCGCACCTGGCGCCCGAGGGTCTGGACGGATCCAACGAGGCGTACCGGCAGCGGCTCGGGTCCGCCGAGGAGAACGCGCTGGCCGCGGAGTCGCTGGCCGACGTCCGGGCGGTGCTCGACGACCTCGCGGCATCGGGACCGGTGGAGCGTGACGACGCGGTGGCCGCGCTCGGCTCCGCGGGGTTCGACGCGGTCCAGGTGACCCCGGAGGTGTCCCCGCTCGGGACGCGGAGCGCGGCGTTCGGGATCGGTGTGTCGGTGCCGGGCGGGTGCGTGTTCGGCGAGGTCGACGCCGGGACGGTCACGCTGGAGGCGGGCGGCCCGATCGCGGACGGCGGCTGCCTGGCGATGCCCGCGCACTGAGGGGTCGTTCACGTCCTCCCGCATGGCGAGACGTCGTCCAGAAAATCTGGACTGAATCAGTCGGGATACGTAGCGTGGCGCCCATGGTCACCCGCACCGCCCCGCGCGGTCCCCGCCCGGTCCGGCGCTCGCCGCACCGCGCCGGGTGCTGTCGTCGCCCCTGAGACCCGGACCCGTCCCCGAGGCCGACGACTCGCGCCTGTCGCGCCCCCGTCGCCGACCGCGACCTCAGGAAGCCCCCCATGACCCCTCCCACCGGCGTGCCCGCACACCCGGCGGCGGCCGAGCCGCGCACCGCCGACCCACGCACCGCGGACCCACGCACCGCCGAGCCGCGCACCGCGGACCCACGCACCGCCGACCCACGCCCGACCCGCGCCTCCCGGCCGCGCGCCGTCGTCCCCCGCGCCCCGCGCCCCGAGGTCCGCACCGACGACGCGGACCGCCTCGTCCTCGCCGCCGACGTCCTCGTGCTCGGCGGCGGGCCGGCCGGCACCTGGGCCGCGATCGCCGCGACCGAGGCCGGCGCGCGCGTCGTCCTCGCCGACAAGGGCTGGTGCGGCACCAGCGGCGTCGCGGCCACCGCCGGCGTCGCGCACTGGCTCGTCCCGCCCGACCGTGCGACGCGCGACGCCGAGATCGGTGTGCGCGAGGCGCAGGGGGGCCACCTCACCGACCGGGCGTGGACCGACGCCGTGCTCGACGAGACCTGGGCGCGCACCGACCTCGTCGACGGCTGGGGGTACCGCCCCGCGGCCCCGCCCCCGCCTCGCGCCGCAGGGCCCGACCGGCGCACCTTCGCCGGCACCGCCCCCGACTACCTGCGCTTCCTGCGGGGGCGGACGCGGCGCGGCGGCGCGACGATCCTCGACCACAGCCCCGCCCTGGAGCTCCTCGTCGACGCGGCGGGCCGCGTGTCCGGTGCGCGCGGCCACCAGCGCCAGCTCGGCCGCCCGTGGACGGTCACCGCGGGCGCCGTGGTCCTCGCGACCGGCGGCACCACGTGGAAGAGCAGGTCGCTCGGCGGGGACGTCGACACCGGCGAGGGGCACCTGATGGCGGCCGAGGTCGGCGCGCACCTGTCCAGCATGGAGTTCTCGAACTTCTACGGGATGGTTCCCCTCGGCACGTCGATGGACAAGAACGGGTTCCTCGTCGCGGCGTCGTACTGGGACCACACCGGCCGCCCGCTCACCTACCGCAACCTGCACGTGTCCCGCACCGAGCTGCTCTCCGCCTCGCTGCGCGGCACCGTCACGGCACGGCTCACCCAGTTCCCGCCCACGGCCCGGCCCGCCGCGCGGGCCGCGATGCCGAACTTCTTCATGGTCACGGACAAGCTCGGCGTGGACCCCTTCACGGAGCGCTTCCCCGTCGACTGGGTGCAGGAGGGCACCGTGCGCGGCACGGGCGGGCTGCACCTGCTCGACCGCGACGCCTGGACGGGCGTCACCGGCCTGTACGCCGCGGGCGACGTCGCCGCGCGCGACCGCGTCGTCGGCGCCGCGACCGGTGCGGGCGGCCCCAACCTCGCGTGGGCCGTCGCGTCGGGCACCTGGGCGGGCCGTGCCGCCGCCGTCCACGCGGGAGGTCGCGCGCCCGACGACGTCGCCCACCTCGCCGGGTCCGGCGACCGCGGCCTCGTCGGCGGGCCCGTCCCACGGCGACCCGGCCCGGCAGGGTCGTGGCGCGAGGTCGTCGCCGCGGTGCAGGGCGAGATGCACCCCGTCGAGAAGGCCGCGTTCCGCTCCGCGGACGGCCTCGCCGTGTCCGCGACCGTGCTCGACGCGCTCTGGGAGCAGCCCGACCTCCTGCGCCCCGCCCCCGGAGCCGACGCCGCGGAGGAGATCCGCACCCGGGAGGCCGCCGGGATGCTCGCGACCGCGCGCTGGGTCGTGCGCGCCGCCGCCCGGCGCACCGAGACCCGCGGCATGCACACCCGCGTCGACCACCCCGACACGGACCCCCTCCAGGCCCACCGGCTGCTCGTCGGCGGGCTCGACGAGACCTGGGTCGAGGTCGACCCCGACCGTCCCGCACCGACCCCCGAGGAGACCTGGTGATCGAGGTGATCGACCCCGCGCGCTGCACGTCCTGCGACGTCTGCGTCCGGGTGTGCCCCACCAACGTGTTCGACGCCGTCGAGGGCGGCCTGCCCGTCGTCGCACGCCAGTCCGACTGCCAGACGTGCTTCCAGTGCGAGGCCTGGTGCCCGGCGGACGCGATCTTCGTCGCGCCGTCCCGCACGCCCGAGCCCGAGGGGTCGCCCCTGCGCGACGCCGCGGCCCTCGCCGAGCGCGGCTTCCTCGGCCTGTACCGGGCCCGGGTCGGCTGGCGGCGCGGCGACGACCCCGGCACCACGGACACCCACGACGCCCGCGACGCCCCTGGCGCTCCTGACGCCGGACAGACCAGCGAGCCCGCCCCGGACGACCTCGTCCCGGGCACGACCCCGAGGAGACCCGCATGACCACGCACCGACCGTCGTCGACCACCCGCCGCCCGCACGGCCTGCTCACCGCCGCCGCGGCCCTGCTGCTGCTCGCCGGCGCGTGCGCCGCACCGACGGCGTCCGGGACGGGCGCGCCCGACGACGCGGGCGGCCTCGTGCCGCTCACCGTCGGTGCGCCGTGGAACGGGACGGCGGGCAAGACGCCGACCGACACCGGGCCCTTCGGGTACGCCGTCGCGGAAGGGCTCGCGGACGAGATCCTCGCCGAGCACGGGTTCGAGTACGCCGGGTTCGTCGGGTTCTCCAACGGGCCGCCCGTCGTCCAGGCCCTGCAGACCGGCGACGTCCAGGTGGGCCTGATCGGCGACACGCCCGCCGTGCAGGCGCGCGCCAGCGGCATCGACGTCCCGGCGCTCGCCGTGGCACGGCCGACGTCGGACATCTGGTTCCTCGGCCGCGAGGGCGGGGTGAGCAGCCTCGCCGAGCTGGAGGGGAAGACGGTGGGGCTGCAGTTCGGCTCGAACTTCGACAAGTACGGTCGGGCCGCGCTGGAGCGCGCGGGCGTCGAGGACGTCGAGCTCGTCAACCTCCTCTTCGCCGACGCGCTGCCCGCCCTGCAGCGCGGCGAGGTCGACGCCGTGCCCGTGCCCGCGACGACCGCGGGGATCTGGCGGGTGCAGAACGACTTCCCCGTCCTGTCCCGGGCGAGCGAGGACGACCCCGACCTCCTCGCGACGTCGGTCGCGCTCACGTCCCGCGAGACGGCCGACGCCCACCCGGGTCTCGCCGACGCCGTGTGGGAGGTCCTCCGGGCGGGGGCCGACGCGATCGACGCCGACCACGACGCGTACGCGGCGTGGGTGGAGGAAGCGTCGGGCGCGCCCGCGGCGGTGGTGCTCGAGGCGAACTTGTGGCGGTACGGCACCGAACGGGTCGACCCGGAGGGCCTGGAGACGGTCCGCACGACGCTCGACTTCCTCGTCTCCGCGGGCACCGCGACCGAGGAGTTCGACGTGACCACCTGGGCGGTGCCGTGAGCGCCGGGGCCGTGCCCCGCACGGTGTCCGGCGTGCCCCCGGCCGCACCCGCCGGGCCTGTCACTCCCGCCGGGCCCGTCACTCCCGCCGAGCCTGTCACTCCCGCCATCTCGGACCGGCGGGCGGGCGCGACGGGTCGGCGGACGACGCGCCGTCGTACCGGGCCAGGAGGGCGCGTGCTCGACGGGACGCTGCGCGTCAGCGTCCCCGTGCTCCTTCTCGTGGCCTGGGCGACGGGCTCCGCGACGGGCGCCGTCGACCCCAAGGTCTTCCCCGCGCCGTGGGAGGTCGTGGACGCGTTCGTCGAGCTCGTCCGCACGGGCGTGCTGTGGGAGAACCTGTCGGTGTCCGTCGGCCGCGTCGCCGTCGGCTTCGCGATCGGCGCGACCCTCGGCCTCGTCCTCGGGACGGTCGCGGGGCTCGTGCGCCTCGGCGACCAGCTCCTCGACCCGACGCTCCAGATGCTGCGCACGATCCCGTTCCTCGCGATCACGCCGCTGCTCATCCTGTGGTTCGGCATCGACGAGCGCCCCAAGATCATCATCATCGCCGCGGCCGCGCTGTTCCCGCTCTACCTCAACACCCACTCCGGGGTCCGCAACGTCGACCGGAGGATCCTCGAGGCCGGGCGGGTGTTCGGGCTGCGCGGCGCCGCTCTCGTGCGGCAGGTGGTGCTCCCGGAGGCGATCCCGTCGATCCTCGTCGGGCTGCGCGTCTCCCTCTCCACGTCCCTGCTCGCCCTCATCGTCGCCGAGCTCACCAACGCACCCCGGGGCCTCGGTTTTCTCATGACCAGCGCGCAGCAGTACTTCCAGACCGACGTGCTCGTCGTCGTCGTCGCCCTGTACGCCCTCTGGGGCCTGTCCGTCGACCTGATCGTGCGCGGCCTCGAACGGGTCCTCCTGCCCTACAAGCATCTCGGGAGGTCCGCATGAGCGGGGTCCGCACGACCGGCGTCGTCAAGCGGTTCGGCGACCGCGCCGTCCTCGACGGCTTCGCCCTCGACGTCGCGCCGGGGGAGTTCGTCGCCCTGCTCGGCGGGTCCGGCAGCGGCAAGACGACCTTCCTGCGCATCCTCGCGGGCCTGGAGCAGCACGACGACGGGACCGTCGAGACGCCCGGGCAACGCACCGTCGTCTTCCAGGAGCCGCGGCTCGTCGCGGCGAAGCGGGTCCGCGACAACGTGCTGCTGGGGCAGCGGGCCACGGCCGCGACGCGGCGCGCGGCGTCGGCGGCGCTCGCGGAGGTGGGGCTCGCGGGCCGGGAGCGCTCGTGGCCCACGACGCTGTCCGGCGGCGAGGCGCAGCGCGTCGCGCTCGCCCGGGCGCTGGTGCGCGAGCCGCGGCTGCTGCTGCTCGACGAGCCGTTCGCGGCGCTCGACGCGCTCACGCGCATCCGCATGCAGGCTCTCGTGGCGCGGCTCGCGCGCGTGCACCGGCCCGCGGTGCTCCTCGTGACGCACGACGTGGACGAGGCGATCCTCCTCGCGGACCGCGTCGCGGTGCTGCGCGACGGGAAGGTCGGTGCGGAGGTCGAGGTGCCGTTCGCGCGGCCCCGCCGCCGCGGCGTGCCGGGGTTCGGGGACCTGCGCCGCGGACTGCTCGCCGAGCTCGGGGTCGAGGAGGCGATCGGCGTGGCCTGAGCCGCTCGCCGGTCGCGGACCGCGCGCCGCGACCGGCGAGGAGGCCGTCACGCGAGGCCCAGCGACTGCTTCCACTCGGCGGGCAGGAGGGCGTACCCGACGAACGCGACGACGTCGAGCAGGGTGTGGGCGATCACGAGCGGCATGACGCGGTGCCGGCCCCAGCGGGACGTGTACCACCACGAGAACAGGACGCCCATGACGACGTTGCCGAGGAACGGGCCGATGCCCTGGTACAGGTGGTAGGCGCCGCGCAGGAGCGAGCTCGCGACGACGAACTTCACGCGCCCCCAGCCGAGGTCGCGCGTGCGCTCGTACAGGTAGCCGACCGCGATGACCTCTTCCAGCAGCCCGTTCTGCAGGGCGGCGAGGACGAGCACGGGCACGGTCCACCAGGCGGCGTTCAGGGCGGCGGCCTGGACCTCGACGGTGATGCCCATCGCCCGGCCCGCGAGGTAGAACGCGAGGCCGGGGATCCCGACGGCCGCGGCGAGCGCGAACCCCCAGCCGACGTCGCGGAGCGGCCGCGCGCCGTCGAGCCCGATCGCGCGGACCGCGGACCGGCCGCGCGCGCTGAGCAGGTACAGCGCCAGCGCGACGGGCAGGACGGCGAAGAAGATCCCGACGAGCTGGTACGTGAGGTCGAGGTACGGGCGCGTCGACTGGCTGACGTTGAGGCTCGCCGACTGGTCCCGCAGCGGTGTGTCGGCGGTGAGGCGCGCGACGATGCTGATGATCGCGTACACGGCCGACTTGCCGAGGCTCAGGCCGAGGACGATCCAGATCTCCGCGCCGATGCGGCGCCGGGTCGCGCGGTCGGGCGCGGGCGTCGCGGGACCGGCGGCGGTCGCGGGGGAGGGCTGGTCGGGCACCGTCCGGTTATAGCACCGCCACCGGGGAACAGGCCGAGCACGAGGTTCCTCGCCGTCGAGCACGAGGATGCTGTCGTTCTGGGACGGTTGGCGGCAGCAACCTCGTGTTCGGCGTCAGGGGGTGCGCGGCGGGCGGCCGGGTCGCCGGGCGGGGCGGACGTCGCGCGGGAGGCGCCCGGCGTCGTCGAGCGCGCGGCGCAGCAGCATCTCCATCTGCGCGTTGACGCTGCGCAGGTCGTCCGCGGCCCAGCGGGCGAGCGCGTCGTGCAGGGCCGGGTCGAGCCGCAGCAGCACGGACTTGCGCTGCGCCCGGCGCGGGGGCGCGCCGTCGTCCTCGGGCGCGCCCGTGCCCGACGACGGCCGGTCGCCGTCGCCGGGCACGTCCCTCTCGGACGGGGTCACTGGTAGAGAGAGCCCGTGTTCACGACGGGGGAGACGCGGCTGTCCCCGCACAGCACGACGAGGAGGTTCGAGACCATCGTGGCGCGGCGCTCGTCGTCGAGCGCGACGATCTGGTCGGCCTCCAGGCGCGAGAGGGCGTCCTCGACCATCGAGACCGCACCCTCGACGATGCGCGACCGCGCGGCGATGATCGCGCCCGCCTGCTGGCGCTGGAGCATGGCCTGGGCGATCTCCGGGGCGTAGGCGAGGTTGGAGATGCGCGCCTCGATGACCTCGACGCCCGCGACGACGACGCGCTCCGCGACCTCGGCGGCGATCTCGGCGGAGACGAGCTCGGTGGCGCCGCGCAGCGACTCCTCGCCGGCGTCGGCGTCGTCGTACGGGTGGGACATCGCGACGTGGCGCAGCGCGGACTCGGCCTGGACCACGACGAAGTCGTCGTAGTCCTCGACGGCGAAGCTGGCCTTGGCGGTGTCGGCGACCTGCCACACGACGATCGCGGCGATGTTGATGGGGTTGCCGTCGGCGTCGTTGACCTTGAGCTCGCTGGTCTCGAAGTTGCGCACGCGCACGGACACGCGGCGGCGCGTGCTCAGCGGCACGGTGGCGACGAGGCCGGTGCGGCGCACGGTCCCGAGGTAGCGGCCGAAGAACTGGACGACGAGCGTCTCGCCCGGATTGATCACGGAGACGCCCGTGGGGACGAGGACGCCGACGAGGAACAGCAGGACGCCGAGGGTGATGAGGACGCCGGGGTTCCCGGCCTCTGCCGCCGCGGCGACGACGAGGCCCGTGCCGCCGAGGAGCAGGATCACGGTGAGGGCGATGACGCCCGCGGCCCCGCCGGCCCCGAGCGACCACGCCGGGCGTTCGGTGACGTCGACGCGGGTGCCGTCGTGCCCGACGGGGCGGCCCGTCGGCTCGCCGCCCACGGACTCCTGCGGCGGTGTGGCGGTCTCGGTCATGGCGCGGTCCTCTTCTCCGGCCGCTGCGGCGGCCTGTCGACGTATAGCAAAGTGATATCACATTACGCCGCGGCGCGGCGCGCGTAGAGTCGCGCCCCCGGGGCGGCCGTCACGCCGTGGACGACGGTGCTCGCCACGACCACGAGCACCCCCGCCGCGAAGACCTGCGGGTCGGTGACACCCTCGTCGCGCGCATGGGCGAGGTAGAACACCGCGGAGACGCCCATCGGCCCGAACCAGCCCGCGAACACGGCGTCGCGGCGCGAGAGGCCGAGCGCGGGCGCCAGCGCCAGCACGACCGGCAGGCGTCGCACCAGCAGCGCGCCGACGACGAGCACCACGCCGCCCCAGCCCAGGGCCGCGATGTCCGCCCACGGCAGCGCGGCCCCGACGATCGCGAAGAACGGCACGACGGCGTACCGGTTCACCGCCTCGTCGACCGTGTCCTGGCGCTCGCGGGTCGCCGCGTCGGTCCGCGCCCCGTACGCGATGCCGGCGACGAAGACGGCAAGGATGCCGTCGGTCTGCGCGACCCGTGCCACGCCGAGCACGAAGAGGGCGAGCAGGAGCGTGAGCACGAGGGCCGGGCCGTCGGCGAGGTCGTGGCGGCGCGTCGCTGCCCGCCGTCCGGCGGCGGTGGCGAGGCCGAGCGCCGCCCCGATCGCGACGGCGCCGCCGACCTCCCACGCCACGCGCACGAGCTCGTGGCCGGTGTCGCGACCGGGCAGGGCGAGCGAGACGGTGATCGCGACGAGGGGGAGCGCGAGCCCGTCGTTGGCGCCGCTCTCGGCGGTGAGCGCGGTGCGCAGGCGGCCCGGCAGCGTGCGCTCGGCGACGTCGCCGGAGACGACCGACGCGGCCAGCACCGGGTCGGTCGGGCTCAGGCACGCCCCGACGACGGCCGCGAGCGCCAGAGGGAGCCCGACGGCGAGGGCCAGCGCCCCCGAGATCGCGGCGGCGGCAGGCATGACGACGAGCAGGAGCCACACGACGGGGCGCCACACCTCCCGGAGCCGGGGCGTGGGGAAGCGGAGCGCGGCGGCCATGACCGAGGCGGCGAGGAGCAGCCGGGACGACTCGAGGAGCAGCAGGTCGCGCTGGCTGTCGTCCCAGCCTGTCTCGCCCGCCCCGCCGAGGACGCCGAGCCGGCCGAGGATCACCCCCAGGAGGAGCCCGATCAACGGCTCGGACACCGGCCATCCCCGGACCCGGCGGCTCAGCAGGGCCAGCACGACGGTCACGACTCCCACCGCCGCGTACACGAGGGCGATCTCCACGAGGCTCCCTCCTCGAGTCGGCGGTCGGGTCTCTCGACGGTAGGGCGTGCGGGAGCGGCCCGCAGTGGTTGCCAGGCTCCACGCACTGGTGCAGGATGGCAACGACTTTGTATCGCAAACCACTTTGCCGAGGAGCACCATGAGCGGGCATCGCCCCGACGAACCGTTCGACCCCGCCGCCTCGCTGCGGCTCATCCGCGAGCAGCAGGACCGCGCCCGGGCCGCCACCGAACCCTCCGGTGCCCTGCTGTACCTCGCGTGGGGCCTCGCCTGGGGCATCGGTTACGTGTGCCTCTACGTCGGCGTCGACGCCGCCGGGCAACCGGCGCCGTGGGCGTTCTGGGTGTTCTTCGGCGCGATCGCCCTCGCCGTCGCGTTCACCGTCGTCCACACCGTCACACGTTCCGCCGGCACCCGCGGCGTCAGCGCCCGGCAGGGCGTGATGTACGGGTGGGCGTGGATGCTGGGCTTCGTCACCTACGGCTTCGTCCTCGGCGGGCTCGCGCGGGCCGGTGCGCCGGACGAGGTCATGGCCCTCGCGAGCAACGCGTTCGCGTGCGTCGTCGTGGGTCTGCTCTACCTTGGCGGCGCCGTCGCGTTCGGGGCGCCGCGGCTCTACGTCGTCGGTGTGTGGATCCTGCTCGTCGCCGGGGTCGCGACGTCCGTCGGCGTCCCCCACACCTACCTCGTCATGGCGACGCTCGGCGGTGGCGGGTTCCTCCTCATGGCCGGCGTCGAGCACGTCCTGGCCCGACGGCGCCGGGTCGGCTCCCGCACCCCGGTCGCCCGGCCGGGCCCCGCGGCCGCGTCGGGGACGGGGGCGAGAGGTGCCTGACGCCGCGCTCGACCCGGTCATCCACGCCCCCGCCCGGCTGCGCGTCGTCGCGACGCTCGCCGCGCTCGGCGAGGGCGACGAGCTCTCCTTCCCCAGGCTGCAGAAGCTGCTCGACATGACCGCGGGCAACCTGTCCACCCACCTGCGCAAGCTCGAGGACGCCGGGTACGTGCGCGTCGTCAAGACCCACGAGGGCCGGACACCCGCGACCTACCTCGCGCTGACGACCCGCGGGCGCGGCGCGTTCGAGGACTACACCGCCACCCTGAGCACCCTCCTGAGAGGAGCCGGAGCATGAGCACCGCGCACGCCGTCCCGGACGGCGCCCCCCACCGCGACCACGCGCCGTCGGGCACCACGCTCGGCACCGTGGACGACGGAACCGTCGTCGCGGTGGACCACGTGACCCGCCGCTTCGGCAGCGTCGTCGCGCTCGACGACGTCTCCCTCACCGTCGGGCCGGGCGAGCTCGTCGGGATGCTCGGCCCGAACGGCGCCGGGAAGTCGACCCTGCTGTCGCTCGTCAGCGGGCAGCGCAAGCCCGACACCGGGACCGTGCGCCTGTTCGGCGGCGACCCGCGCGACGCCCGCAGCCGGGTGGCGCTCGGCCTCACCCCGCAGGAGACCGGGCTGCCCGCTACGCTCAAGGTCCGCGAGGTCGTCGACTTCGTCGGCGGGCACTACCCCGACCCCGTCCCCACCGCGGACCTGCTCGACCAGTTCGGCCTCACCGACCTCGCGGGCCGGCAGACGGGCGCCATGTCCGGCGGGCAGAAGCGCCGCCTCGCCGTCGCGCTCTCCCTCGTCGGACGCCCGCGCGTCGTCCTGCTCGACGAGCCCACCACCGGGCTCGACGTCGGCGCCCGCCAGGCCCTGTGGGACGCGATCCGCGCCTACCACGCCGGCGGCGGCACCGTGCTCCTCACGAGCCACTACCTGGAGGAGGTGCAGGAGCTCGCGCAGCGCGTCGTCGTCATCGACCACGGCGTCGTCAAGGCGGACGACTCGCTCGGCGCGATCCTGCGCCGCGTGGCCCTGCGTCGCGTCGTCGCGCACTCCTCCGCCGACCTCGCGCACCTGCCGGGCGTGGTCCGCGCGGAGCGGCGCGGCGACGGCTCGCAGGAGCTCTACACGCCCGACGCCGACGCTCTCGTCCGCGAGCTCGTCGCCTCGGGCGCCGACTTCCACGACCTGGAGATCCGCGGCGCGAGCCTCGAGGAGGCGTTCGCGCAGATGGTCTCCGGCGCCGACGACCCGACGGAGGACGCACGATGAGCACCACCGCCCCCACCACGGGACCCCGTCGCCCCGGCGCCGCGCTGCCCGGGCCGCTGCGGCTCACATGGCTCCACCTGAAGTACCAGTTCCTCGAGACCGTGCGCGTGCCCGTCGCGGTGCTCGGCAACCTGCTGTTCCCGGCGCTCGCGATGTTCTTCTTCGTCGTGCCGCAGGAGGCCGTCGCGCGCGACCCCCTGGCGGCCACCACGGCCGTCGCGTCCCTCGGGCTCTTCGCCGTCTGCTCCGCCAGCCTGTTCACCTACGGGCTCGGGGTCGCGGAGGACCGCCAGCTCCCGTTCGACCCGTTCGTGCGGTCCCTGCCCGCCGGGCCCGGGCCCCGCATGGCAGGGCGGGTGCTCAACGGCGGCATCTTCTCGCTGTTCGGCGTCGTGCCGCTCGTGATCATCGCGTGGCTCTTCACCGACGCGAGCGTCACCTGGTCGCAGCTGGCCGCCGGCGTCGGGACCGTGCTGCTCGTCTCCGTCCCGTTCGTGCTGCTCGGCATGGCCATCGGGTACTCCCTGTCCGCCAAGGCCGCGCTGCCCGTCGTGCAGGTGATCCTCTTCCCGCTCGCGTTCGCCGGCGGCCTGTTCCTCCCGCCGTTCCTCTTCCCCGACTGGCTCGACACGATCTCGATGGCGACACCCACGCGCGCCGGCCGCGACCTGCTCGTCCAGGCGCTCACCGGCGAGCCGGCGTACGCCCTCGCGTGGCCCGTGCTCCTCGGGTGGACGGTCCTGTTCGCCGCCCTCGCCGTCGGGGCGTACCGCCGCGACGAGGGTCGCCGCTTCCGCTGACGCGCTTCCCGCCGAGCCGGTCGAGCACCCGACCTGCCGAGCACGAGGTTGATGTCGTTCTCCGGCGGATGACGACATCAACCTCGTGGTCGGCGGCGAGCAACGACATGGTCGGCGACCAGGACGGTAGGGTCGGGCGCCGCCGTCGTACCGGGGCGGGAGCACGACGGACGAAGGAGCGCGGCATGGCCTGGTGGGACGACGAGAAGCGCCCGACCCTCGCGGACCAGCTCGCGGACACGAGCCGCCCGGTGAGCACCCCGCCGCCCGACGACGACGCGTCGGCCGGGTGGGCGGCGATCCCGCTCTGGCTGCTGCTCGGCGCGGCCCTGGTCGCCGGGGGCGTCGCGCTGGCGGCGGCCCGCATCGCCTTCGGGCTCACCGCGATCGGTGCCGGTGTCGTCGCGTGGGGCGGCTATCTCCTCAGCCAGTTCGGCGTGCTCGGCTGGTACGCCCTGCGCGTCCCGCGCCTGCGCGCCGAGCGGGTCGCCGCGGCGGACCGCGGCGACCCCGACCCGGCGCTCACCGACCTCGACGTGCGCTCGTGGCGCGTGCCGGTGACGTGGGCGTACGGCCGGCTCCAGGTCGGGCTCCTCGGCCCCGGCGACGGCGCGGCGCCCCGGGCGCTGCGGGTCGCACGCGTCGTCGGCGGCTGGTGCGCCGGCCTCATGCTCGGGCTCCTCGTCCTGGGCGGCGCCGCTCTCGCGCTCTCGCGCGCCGGAGCCTGAGCCCCGCCCGAGCCCCGCCCGAGCCTGAGCCGCGTCCGCCGCGGGCCGTCAGCCCGCGCGGCGCAGCCGCAACGAGTTCCCGACGACGAGCACCGAGCTCGCCGCCATCGCCGCCCCCGCGATCATCGGGTTGAGCAGACCCGCCGCCGCGAGAGGGATCGCCGCCACGTTGTACGCGAACGCCCAGAACAGGTTCTGCTTGATCACCCGCAGCGTCCGGCGCGAGAGCCGGATCGCCGTCGCCGCGCTGCGCAGGTCGCCGCGCACGAGGGTGAGGTCGCTCGCCTCGATCGCCACGTCCGTGCCCGTGCCCATCGCCAGACCCAGGTCGGCGGTCGCGAGCGCGGCGGCGTCGTTCACGCCGTCGCCGACCATCGCCACCACGCGACCCTCGCGCTGGAGGCGCGCGACGACGTCGACCTTCTCGTGCGGGAGCACGCGGGCGACCACGTCGGCGTCCGCGATGCCGACGGCGCGCGCCGCCTCCCGGGCCGACCCCTCGCCGTCGCCCGTGAGCAGGTACGGGCGCAGGCCCAGCTCCCGCAGCTCGCGCACCGCCTCCGCCGACGTCGGCTTCACCGGGTCGCGCAGCACGAGCACCGCGCGCGCGGCACCGTCCCACGCGACGACGACGGCGCTCGCGCCGGTGCGCTCGGCGGCGCCGAACGCGTCCGCCAGGGCGGCGTCGGTCGTCACGCCCTGCCCGGCGAGCCACGACGGCTGCCCGACGAGCACGCGACGCGCCGTCAGACCCCCGCCGTCGAGGGACAGGCCGGAGTGCGCCTGCCGCACCACCGCCTCGACCCCGCCGCCCGGCGTGCTCGCGAAGTCGAACGCCTGCAGCGAACCGACGCGGACGCCGTCGGCCCCGACACCCCCCGACCTGTCAGCACCCGGCCCGCCCCCGGACCCCTGGGGTGCTGACAGGTCGCGCGCCGCCGCCGCGATCGCGCGCGCGATCGGGTGCTCGCTGAGCGCCTCCACCGCCCCCGCGTGACGCAGTGCGTCCCCGGCGCTCCCCGACGTGTCAGCGCCAGGCCGGTCCCCAGGGCGACCCGGTGCTGACAGGTCCTCGACCGCCACCGTGCCCGACGGCGTCGCCACCGCCTCCAGCGCCATCGCCCCCTCGGTCACGGTGCCCGTCTTGTCCAGCACGACCGTGTCCACGCGTCGCGTCGACTCCAGGACCTCCGGCCCCTTGATGAGCACCCCGAGCTGCGCACCCCGGCCCGTCCCGACGAGCAGCGCCGTCGGCGTCGCCAGCCCCAGCGCGCACGGGCACGCGATGATGAGCACCGCCACCGCCGCCGTGAACGCGAACTGCGTGCCAGCCCCCGCGAGCAGCCAGCCCACGAGCGTGAGCGTCGCCAGCACGAGCACGACCGGCACGAACACCGCCGAGATCCGGTCCGCGAGACGCTGCACCGGCGCCTTGCCCGTCTGCGCCTGCGTGACCAGCCGACCGATCTGCGCGAGCGTCGTCTCCTCGCCCACCCGCGTCGCCCGCACCAGCAGGCTGCCCGACGTGTTCACCGTCGCGCCCGTCACGTCGTCGCCCGGGCCCACGTCCACCGGCACCGGCTCACCGGTCAGCAACGACGTGTCGACCGCGCTCGACCCCTCCAGCACCACCCCGTCCGTCGCGACCGTCGACCCCGGCCGCACCACGAACACGTCCCCCACCACGAGCGCGGCCACCGGCACACGCTCCGTGACGCGCGCACCGTCGGGCCCGGTCAGCGGGCCCCCGTCCGGGGCGAGCAGCACCCGCTCCGCATCCTTCGCCCCCAGCTCCAGCAACGACCGCAACGCGTCGCCCGCCCGCCGCTTCGACCGGTGCTCCGCGTACCGGCCCGCGAGCAGGAACGTCGTGACCACCGCCGCGACCTCGAAGTAGAGCTCCGGTGCCCCCATTTCGTCGCGCGACGGGATGAGCGTCGGCTGCATGCGCATGCCGATCTCGCCCGCCCCGCCGAGCAGCAGCGCCCACAACGACCACACCGACGCCGCGACCACCCCGATCGACACCAACGTGTCCATCGTCGACGCGCCGTGCCGTGCCGCACGGAACGCCGCCCGGTGGAACGGCCACGCAGCCCACGTCACCACGGGCAGCGCCAGCACCGCGACGACCCACTGCCAGCCCGCGAACTGCACCGCAGGGACCATCGACAGCACGACCACCGGCACCGTGAGCACCGTCGCGACGCGCAGGCGGTGCAGCAGGTCGGTTCCGCGGTCGCGCGCGCCGTCGGGGTTCCGCTCGGGTTCGGCGGCGGGGCGGCAGCTGGGTTCGGCGGCGGGGCGGCCGGAGGTGCTCGGGCTACCATCCGCGTCGCTCGTTCCTCGCGCCGCTCCCGCCAGGCCCGCCACGCCCGTCGCACCCTCCGGCCGCCCCGCCGCCTCGGTTGCCGTCTCGCCTTCGATTGCCGACGTAGAACCCTGGTTTGCCGAGGTAGAACCCTGGTCGGCCGAGGTAGAACCCTGGTTTACCGAGGTAGAACCCTGGTCGGTCGAGGTAGAACCCTGGTTCGCCGAGGCAGAGCCCTGGTGCGGTGGGGGCGGGGTGCGGCGGGTGGTGACGCGGGCGGTGTAGCCCGCCTTCTCGACGGCGGCGACGAGGTCGGCGTCGTCGACGGTCGTCGCGAGGACGACGTGCGCGTTCTCCAGCGGGAGGTTGACGGTGGCGGTGACGCCGTCGAGGCGGTTGAGGCGCTTCTCGACGCGCGCGACGCACGACGCGCAGGTCATGCCCTCGATGGCGAGGTCGACCTCGGCGAGCGGCACCGGCGGGTGGCCGGTCGTCCCGGGGGCGGGGGTGGTGGGCATCGGGTGACTCCTGGTGGTCGGTCGGAGGTCACCGGCGAGGGTCCGGGGTGTCGGCCGTCGCGGCGGGCGCCGTCGCGTGCGGAGGCGCGGCGCGGACGGTCCGGGGCCGCCCGGGGGCGGCGGTTCGGCGGAGGGTCCGCGGGATGCTGCCCGACGGCGGGGCGAGCGCGGGTGCGCGAGGTGCGCCCCGCCGTCGGGCACGGGGACGAGCTGTCAGCGCCCCACCGGTGCGGGGACCGGTGCGCTGCTGACAGGTCGCGGGGTGCGGCACGTGTCAGCGAGAGGTCGACCTGGAGGTCGGTGGGGTGCTGACAGGTCGAGAGGTCAGGCCGACGGGGCCTGGAAGTCGGCGGCGCGCTCGGAGAACGTGGCCGCGGACCGGTCGTGCGCGGCCTGCTTCTCGGGGGCCTGCTCGGCGTACTGGGCGGCGAGCGCGTCCTGCTGCACGTCGACGGACTCGACGGCGTAGCCCGCCTCGTCGACCGCGGCGCGCAGGGCCGCCTCGTCGAGCGGCTCGTCGGAGAACACGCTGACCTCGGACGTGCCGCCGTCGTGCAGCTCGATGCTGACGTTCTCCACGCCCTCGACCTTCTCGACCTCCTCGGTGACGCTGGCGACGCAGTGCGCGCAGGTCATGCCGGTGACGCCCAGGGTGGTGACGGTGCTCATGGTGCTCCTCGGGTGGGTCGTGCGGCCGCGCGGTGCGGCTCGACGGGTCGGTGCCTCAGCTGCGGACGAGGCGGGCGATGGCGTCGGCGGCCTCCTTGACCTTGGCGGCGCCCTCGTCGTCGGACCTCTTGGCCGCGTCGACGACGCAGTGGCCGAGGTGGTCCTCGACGAGGCCGATGCTCACGGCCTGGAGCGCCTTGGTCACGGCGGAGACCTGCGTGAGGATGTCGATGCAGTAGACGTCCTCGTCGATCATGCGGGCGATGCCGCGCACCTGTCCCTCGATGCGGCGCATGCGCTTGAGGTAGGCCGCCTTGTCGGAGGCGTACCCGTGCGGTCCCTCGTGGTCGGTGACGCTCATACGACCGACCATACCCCTAGGGGGTACCCGTGACAACCCGTGCCGCTCCCCCGACGTCACGGCCACGTCACGACGACATCACGATCCGGCGCTCGTCGCGCGACCCGTCGCCCCGCGACCTAGCCTGCCGAGCATGAGGACTCGCACCGGTGCCGCCTCGACCCGGTGGGCGCGACCCGCGCTCGTCGGCTCGCTCCTGGCCGGTGCCCTCGTCGCCGCCGCACCACCGGCGCAGGCCTGCGCGTGCGGAGCCCTCGTCGACGGACCCGCCTACGAGACGTCCGTCGACGCCGAGACCACCCTGCTCCAGTGGGACGGCACCACCCAGACCCTGCTGCTCGAGCTCGACACCGTCTCCACCGCGCCCGAGGTCGGCCTCCTCCTCCCGACACCCGGACCCGCCGAGGTCGCGCTCGCCGACCCCGAGATCTTCCGCGAGCTCGACGACCTCACCGCGCCCCAGGCCGTCGTCAGCGAGGTCCGGTGGTGGCCCGAGCTCGGGCTCGGCGGAGACGACGACGGGGCCGGTGCGGGCGGCGGGGTCGACGTCCTCGGGACGGTCCGGCTCGGCCCCCTCGAGGTGACCACGCTCGCCGCGACCGACGCCGCCGCGCTCGACACGTGGCTCACCGAGCGCGGCTTCCAGCTCCCCGGCAGCATCCGGACAGCGCTGAACCCGTACGTCGACGCCGGGTGGTCGTACGTCGCGGCGCGCGTCGCCCCCGAGGAGGCGCCCACCTTCGACGGCACCCTCCAGCCGTTGCGCGTCACCTTCGACACGCCCAGCCTCGTCCAGCCCATGCGCCTGGCCGCTCTCGCCGACGGCACGCAGCGGCTGCGCACCTACGTCCTCGCCGACCAGCGGATGGCACGGGACGACCCCTCCGCCGAGGTCGCCCCGCCGTCGTTGCGGTTCGCCGGCCGGGTCGACCCCGCCGACGTGAGCACCGCCGAGCTCGCCGAGCTCCTCGCCGCCGGGAGCTACGTCACGGCCTACGACCAGACGCTCACCGAGCCCGGCGAACAGGTCGTCTCCGAGTTCACCTACGCCCCCGCGGGCGACGACACGACCTTCACGGCCTCGTACGCCGTCGTCGCGGACAAACGGATCGGCCCGTTCTTCGCCGGCCCCGTCCTCGCCTTCGCCGGCGTCCTCGCCCTGTCCGTCCTCGTCGTGTGGGCTGCCCGACGGCGCCGCGCACCCGCGCCCCTGCGCGTCACCCGGCCGGCCCGCGCCTGAGCCGCCGCGCGCCGCGTCCCGCACGCCCCGTCCCGCACACCGCTCTGCGCGTTCCGCGCGACACGGGCCTGGCCCGGGTGTTTCATGAGGGACGACACGCCACCGATCCGAGCCGACACTCCCGCGAGGTGCGACCCCATGTCGATCCCCGACCCGATCCTCTCCGCCTTCTCCCGGACGGCACGCCAGGTCTGGTACTGGCCCGTGCTGCGCGGCGTCCTCGCCGTCGTGCTCGGCGTCGTCGCCATCGCCTGGCCGCAGATCACCGCGGCAGCGGTCATCTGGGTGATCGGCATCTTCGCGCTCGTCGACGGGATCGTCGAGATCGTCGAGGGCGTCCGACGACGCGGGAGCGGCAGCGGGACGGCGCTGCTCGTGACGATGGGCGTGCTCAGCGTCGGCGTCGGCGTCGTGCTGCTCGCATGGCCGGGCAAGACCGCCGTCGTGCTCGCGTGGATCATCGGGTTCTGGGCCGTGGTCTACGGCATCTTCCAGACCGTCGCGAGCCTCGACCTGCGCAAGGTCAGCGGCAGCGGGTGGTGGTGGGGGGTCATCGCGGGACTGCTCGCCCTCGTGTTCGGTCTGCTCGTCCTGTTCAACGTGAACGCGGGCCTGGTGTCGATCGTGTGGATCATCGCGGTGTTCGCGATCCTCTGGGGCGTCATGCTCATCGCCTTCGGCTTCCAGATCCGCAGCCTCGGGAAGCAGGCGGGCAAGGCCGCAACCGCTCCCTACTGACGAGAACGGGACTGCTCGCCGTCGACCACGAGGTTTGTGCCGCTATCTGACCGATAACGGCACCAACGTCGTGTTCGGCGCGGGGCGTTCGGCGCGGCGTCAGGCGGGCGTCGCGGCCGCGGCGGCGCGAGCCGCGGCCGGGAACGCGTCGAGGACCCGCGCGACGGCGGCGTCGTCGTGGGCGGCCGAGACGAACCACGCCTCGAAGACCGACGGCGGCAGGTTGACGCCCTGGTCGAGCATCGCGTGGAAGAACGCGCGGTACCGGAACGTCTCCGCCGCCTGCGCCTGCGCGTAGTCGCGCACCCCGGCGCGTGCGGCGAGGTCGCCGAAGAAGACGGAGAACAGCGACCCGGCGCGCTGGACGCGGTGCGGAACGCCCGCGGCGTCGAGCGCCTCCCCGACGGCCGTGGACAGGGTCGAGGACACCTCGTCCACCCGGGAGTACACCGCGTCGTCGGCCAGGCGGAGCGTCGCGAGGCCCGCCGCGACGGCGACCGGGTTCCCGGAGAGCGTGCCCGCCTGGTAGACGGGGCCGAGCGGGGCGAGGTGGTCCATGACGGTGGCGGAGCCGCCGACCGCCGCGACCGGCATGCCGCCGCCCACGACCTTGCCGAACGTGAACAGGTCCGGTGTGAACCCCTGACCGCCCTGGCCGCGCAGCACGTCGTTCTCGAGCCCCCACCAGCCGCTCGGGCCGACGCGGAACCCGGTGAGCACCTCGTCGAGGACCAGCAGCGCGCCGTGCTGCGCGGTGATGCGCCGCAGACCCTCGTTGAAGCCCTCCGCCGGCGGCACGACGCCCATGTTCGCCGGGCTCGCCTCCGTGATGACGGCCGCGATCTGCGACCCCCGCTCCGCGAACGCCGCCTCGACCGCCGCGAGGTCGTTGTACGGCAGGACGAGCGTCTCGGCCGCGCTCGCCTCGGTCACCCCCGCGGACCCGGGCAGCGCGAGCGTCGCGACGCCGGAGCCCGCCTCGGCGAGCAGGGCGTCGACGTGCCCGTGGTAGCAGCCCGCGAACTTCACGACCACGTCGCGCCCGGTGACGCCGCGCGCGAGACGGATCGCCGTCATCGTCGCCTCCGTGCCCGTGGACACGAGGCGCACGCGCTCCGCCGCGGGGACCCGACGCCGGATCTCCTCGCCCAGCTCGACCTCGCCCAGCGTCGGCGCGCCGAACGACAGGCCGCGCGCCGCGGCGTCCTGCACCGCCGCGACGACCTCGGGGTGCGCGTGGCCCAGCAGCGCCGGACCCCACGAGCACACGAGGTCGACGTACTCGCGCCCCGCGACGTCCGTCACGTACGCCCCCCGCGCCGACGCGAGGAAGCGCGGGTCGCCGCCCACCGACCCGTACGCGCGCACCGGCGAGCTCACCCCGCCCGGCAGCACCGCCTGGGCGCGCACGAACGCGCCGTGGTTGTCGGTCGCGATCGCTCCCGGCGCGGCGTGCTCCGCCTGCGCGGCCGCCGCCACCCCGAACCCGGTCGACTCCGTCATCAGCGCGTCCCTCCGAACGTCTCGTCGTGCAGCCAGCCCGCGATCTCGGCGGCCCAGTAGGTGAGGATCACGTCGGCGCCCGCACGCTTGATGCCCAGCACCGACTCCAGGACGGCGCCGCGCCGGTCGATCCACCCGTTCGCCGCGGCGGCCTCGATCATCGCGTACTCGCCCGACACCTGGTACGCCGCCACCGGCACCGGCGACATCTCCGCGACCCCGGCGAGCACGTCGAGGTACGACCCCGCGGGCTTCACCATGACCATGTCGGCGCCCTCGGCGAGGTCGAGGTCCGCCTCGCGCAGCCCCTCGCGCGCGTTGCCCGCGTCCATCTGGTACGTCCGACGGTCGCCCTGCAGCGCCGAGTCGACCGCCTCGCGGAACGGCCCGTAGAACGCGCTCGCGTACTTCGCCGAATAGGCGAGGATCCCGACGTCGGCGAACCCCGCCGCGTCGAGCGCCTCGCGGATCACACCGACCTGGCCGTCCATCATGCCCGACGGCGCCACGACGTCCGCGCCCGCGCGCGCCTGCGCGACCGCCATCGACGCGTACCGCTCCAGCGTCGCGTCGTTGTCGACCACCACGACCTCGCGCTCGCCGTCGTGCTGCCGCGTGATCACACCGCAGTGCCCGTGGTCGGTGAACTCGTCGAGGCACGTGTCGACCATGACGACGGGCGCGCGCCCGCCCGCGCCCTCGACCTCGCGCACGACGTCCCGGGCGGCCCGCGTCGCACGCTGCAGGATCCCGTCCTCCGCGTCCGCCGCGCTCCCCGTCGCGTCCCGCTCCGCCGGGATGCCGAACAGCATCACGCCCCCGAGACCCGCACGGGCGGCGTCGCGCACCGCGTCCACGAGCGTCGCCTCCGAGTGCTGCACCACACCCGGCATCGAGGAGATCGCGTGCGGCTCCGACAGGCCCTCCTTGACGAACAGCGGCAGCACGAGGTCGGCCGCGTGCAGGCGGGTCTCGCTCACGAGACGCCGCACGCGCGGGGTCGTGCGCAGCCGCCGAGGGCGGTGGTGGCCGGGGGAGAGGGTCACGAGAGGCCTCCTTCGCTGGTGCCGGTGCGACACAGGACGGTGGTGAGGGCGGCGGCCAGCGCGTCGTCGGCGGCCCGTTCCGCCACCGCGTCCAGCCGCAGCCCGACGGCGCGCGCCGCCCGCGCGGTCGGCTCGCCGATCGCGACGCCCGCGACGTCGTCCCGCGGCCCGAGCTGCCGCGCGACCTCGCGCGCCACGCTGCCCGACGTCAGCACGACCGCGTCCACCTCTCCCGCGCGCCACGCGGCGACGACCGCGGGGTCGAGGTCGTGCGCGACCGTGCGGTACACCGTGACGACGAGCGGGTCGTACCCGAGCCCCCGCAGACCGTCCGCCATCGTCGCGGCGGCGAGGTCGCCCTGCGGGAGCAGCACGGTTCTCGGGCCGGCCGTCGGGTCGGGTCCGGCGGCGGGGGCGACGTCGGTGCTCGGGCTGGCCGCGCCGTCGCCCTGGTCGGTCGGCCGTGCGTTCGCGAGCGCGGCCTCTACGCCCTTCGCATCCGACGCCGTCCCCGCCGCCTCGGTGGCTGTCTCGCCACCGTCTGCCGAGGGAGAACCCTCGTTGCGCGAGGTAGAGCCCTGGTCGGGCGAGGGAGGGCCGTGGTGGTCGGGGTCGAGGGTCGCGAAGGCGGCGACGAGGCCGCGGGCGGAGTTCTCGGTCGGTTCGAGCTCGACCGTGATGCTGTGGGCCTCCAGGGCGCGGCGGGTCGCGGGGCCGACGGCGGCCCAGCGGGCCCCGCGGGCGACGTCACCGAGGGTGGTGCCGCGGCGGGCGGCTGCGGCGGCGAGCTCGTCGATCGCGTTGACGCTGGTGACCACGACCCAGCCGAGCCGACCTGCGGCGAGGTGCGCGACGGCGTCGTCCACGGGCGCGGTGTCGTCGACGGGAGCACGCTCGATCGCGGGGCTGACGAGGACGTGGGCGCCGTCGGCGCGGAGCGACGCGGCGAGCGCGGCCGCGCGCTCCGGCGAGCGCGGCACGAGGACGGTCCGGCCCGCCAGACGCCCCGGGGTGGTGCCGAACCCCGGGTCGCTCGGCACCGCGGCGTCGTCCTGCCGAACGACCCGGGGTTCGGTGGGCGACGGGACGACGGGCGCTGGGACGACGGGCGGCGTGACCCGGGGTGCCGGGCCGCGGGACGGGTCGCGCAGCGGGCCGGGGGTCACGCGCCCTCCCCGCGGTACCCGCCGTCGCGCAGCTGCTCGCGCGCCGCCTCGACCGCGGGGTCGACGGCGTCGGTCGTCGAGCCGCGGGCGGTCCCGGAGACCGCGGTGGTGTCACCGGGCGGGGTGCCCCCGGCCCCGGGGAGGGCGGACTCCTGGGTGCTCGCTCTGTCCGCGGCCGGGCCGAGCGCGGCGAGCCGTGCCGCGCCGTCGGCGAGCAGCGCGTCGGCGACGCGTTCCCCGAGGAGGAGCGCGGCGTCGTCCCGGGCGGCGCGCAGCCCCGGTCCCGGGGCGGGCAGGGCGGTGCGGGCCGCGTGCGAGAGCTGCTCGGCGCCGTCGACGCGCGCCACGACCGCGGTGAGGGAGAGGGTGTCGCCCTCGACGACCGCGTGCGTGCCGACGGGCGCGGCGCACCCCGCCTCGAGGCGCGCGAGGAGGGACCGCTCGGCGAGCACGGCGAGGCGCGTGGGCTCGTGGTCGAGCGCGTCGAGGGCCGCCGCGACGACCGGGTCGTCGAGCTCGGGCGTGCGGACCTCCACCGCGAGCGCACCCTGCCCGGCGGCGGGGGCCATCACCGCGACGTCGACGACCTCCGTGACCTCGTCGAGGAGGCCGAGGCGCGCGAGGCCTGCGTAGGCGAGCACGACGGCGTCGAGGTCGGCGTCCTCGCCGTGGACGCGCGCCAGGCGGGTCCCGACGTTCCCGCGGATGTCGACGACGTCGAGGTCGGGACGCACGGCGCGGAGCTGGGCGGCGCGGCGCGGCGACCCGGTGCCGACGCGCGCGCCGCGCGGCAGCGTCGCGACCGTGAAGCCGTCCCGGGCGCACAGCGCGTCGCGGGGGTCCTCGCGCTCCGGGGTGACGACGGTGAGACCGGGCGCGGCGGCGGTCGGCAGGTCCTTGAGGGAGTGGACGGCGACGTCGACCCGGCCGGCGAGCAGCGCCTCGCGCAGCGCGGTGACGAACACGCCCGTGCCGCCCATCTGGGCGAGGGACCCGGTGAGGACGTCCCCCTCGGTGCGGACGCGGACCGTCTCGACGTCGCGGCCCGTGAGCTCGGCGAGGCGTCGCGCCACGAGGCCGGTCTGGGTGGTGGCGAGCGCGCTGCCGCGCGTCCCGATGCGCAGGGCGGCCCCGGTGGTCGTGCCGGGGGCGGGGGAGGTCGTGGGGGTGTCGCTCACGGTCCTAGTGTCCTCCGGGGTGCGGCGATCTCGAAATGTCGGGGCGCCCGGGGAGAGATTTCCCACGGTCCGCCGGGAGGGCGTGACGGGGTCGTGACACCCGGTCATGATCGTCGCGACAATGTGTCATCTTCGCGCGTCAGGAAATGCAACGGGTAAGGATTGCCTCACACATTCTCGGCGCATTCCTGGGCGTGCCCGACGATCGCCGCGAGCCCCGTCCCGGCGATCCACCCGCCCGTGACGCCGAGCCCGGGCACCTCGGCCACGCGGTCGGCGAACGCGGCCACCTCGCGCCGGTAGGCCGGGGTCGGCGGGGGCAGCGCGCCGTCCCAGCGCGTCGTCACGTGCCCGAGCACGCGACCGTGCAGGTCGACGCCGAACAGGGCCGACGCGTCGGCGACGACACGGTCGAGGTCCGGCTCGCTCGTCGCCCCCACCCGGCCGTACGACAGGCGCACCACGTGGTGACCCGGCCCCGCGGCGTCGCGCACCCGCTCGCGCAGCCACGGCCACTTCGCCGTCGAGTGCGTCATCGCCTTCGCCTCGACGCCTCCCGCCGCGTCCGACCCGGTCCGGGGAGGCGCGACGAGCACGCCCGTGCCGCGCGGCGCGTCGTCGAGCTCCGGGGCGCGCAGCAGCAGCGTGACGAGGCGCACGTCCGCCCCGGCCGCGGGGCGCGGGACCGCGCCCCCGCCGACCAGCGGCGCGAGCGCGCCGGCCAGGGCGGGCGTCGCGACCACGAGCCGGGGCGCGGTGAGCTCCACCGGCCCGTCGGGACCGGACGCACGCACCACCCAGCCTGCGGGCCCGTCCGGACCGTGCCCGCCGTCCGCGCGCGCGAGCCCGACGACGCGGTGCCGGGTCCGCACGTCGGCGTCCGCGGCGAGCGCCTCGACCAGCCGGTGCAGGCCGCCGTCGACGCCGCGCACGGCCGAGCCCGCGGGGGCGAGGGCCCGCAGGGCGGCCACCGCGCGGGTCAGCGACCCCTCGCGCTCGTAGGCGGCGCGCAGGCCGGGCGCGACCGCGTCGACGTCGAGCAGGTCCAGGGGCGCGGAGTGGACGCCCGTCGCGACGGGTGCCACGAGGCGGTCGGTGACACGCGCGCCGAGGCGCGACCGCGTGAACGACCCGAGGGTCGACAGGTCGGCGGACCGGCGCGGCAGCACCCGGTCGAGGCTCGCGCGCAGCGACCCGGCGACGCCGACCGCGCGGCGCACGTCCGCGGCCCACGGGTGCGCCGGGATCCCGAGGACGCCCGCGCGGGGAAGGGGGAACGCGCGCCCGGCGGCGTACCCCCACGCCGACGCGGCGGCGGGCTCCACGACGTCCAGGCCCAGCGCCGGCACGAGCGACGCGACCTGCGTGCCGCGCGACGCGAACGACTCCGCGCCGACGTCCACGCGCAGCCCGCCGAGCCCCGGGAGGGCGTCGCCGCGCACGGGCCCGCCGGGCCGGTCCGCGGCGTCGAGCACGACGACGCGCAGGCCCCGCGCGCGCAGCGTCCGGGCGGCCGTGAGGCCCGCCACCCCGGCGCCGACGACGACCGCGTCGGCGGTCCGCGCGGGGGCCCCGGTCATCGTGCGGCCGGGTCCTGGGCCGCCGCCTCGTGCACCGCGCCCACCTCGTGGACGAGGTCGACGACGCGGGTCAGGACGGTCGGGTCCGTGTCCGGCGGGACGCCGTGCCCGAGGTTGACGACGTGCCCGGGCGCGCTGCGGCCGCGGCGCAGGACGTCGCGCACGTGCGCCTCCAGGACGTCCCACGGCGCGGCGAGCAGGGCAGGGTCGACGTTCCCCTGCACGGGCACGGTGCCGCCGAGGGTGCGCGCGGCCTCGTCGAGCGGGGTGCGGTAGTCGACGCCGACGGTGACGTCGCGCGCCCCGGCCGCGGTGGCGGCGTCGCGCATCGCGGGCAGGAGGTGGCCCGTGCCGGTGCCGAAGTGGATCACGGGGACGTCGAGGCCCGCGACGTGCGCGAGGGCCCGCGTGGAGGCGCCCGCGGCGCCCTGCGCGTAGTCCGCGAGCGACAGCGACCCCGCCCAGGAGTCGAAGAGCTGCGCGGCGCTCGCGCCCGCGGCGACCTGGGCGCGCAGGAAGGTGCCCGTGAGGTCGGCGGCCCAGTCGACGAGCCGCTGCCACGTGTCCGGGTCGCCCCGCAGGAGCGCCCGCGCGGCGAGGTGGTCGCGCGACGGGCGGCCCTCGACGAGGTACGCCGCGAGGGTGAACGGCGCCCCCGCGAACCCGATGAGGGGCGTGCTGCCCAGGGCGTCCACCGTGCGGGCGACGGCCTCCGCGATCGGCTCCAGCGCCTGCGGGGTGAGCTCGGACTCCACGAGGCGCGCGACGTCGTCGGGCGTGCGGTACGCCTGCCCCATGACCGGGCCGACGCCCGGCACGATGTCGACCTCGACGCCCGCGAGCAGCAGCGGGACGACGATGTCGGAGAAGAAGATCCCGGCGTCCACGGCGTGCCGGCGTACCGGCTGGAGCGTGATCTCCGAGGCCAGGGCCGGGTCGAGGCACGCACCGAGCATCGTGGTGCCCTCGCGCGCCGCCCGGTACTCGGGGAGGGAACGGCCGGCCTGGCGCATGAACCACACCGGTGTGATTTCCGGCCTTTCCCCGCTCGTCCCCGCGCGCAGGGCGCGCACGAGCGGCGACCTCGCGGTGCGGCCGTCGTTCAGCGGGTGGTCCGGGGAAAGGGCGACAGGAATCACAGCAACCGATTCTGCCTCTCTCCCAGGGGAATGATTAAATCGGAGGCACTGTGGCTCTTCTCTCCCTCACGGCCAGCCACCACGAGCTCGACCTCGACGCCCTGGAACGTCTCTCGACGGGGGCCCACTCGATCGGCGGCTCGGCGGTCGCGGCCTGCGACGTCATCACGGGTGCGGTCGTCCTCGCGACGTGCAACCGGTTCGAGCTGTACCTCGACGTCGACGCGCCCCTCGACGGACCGGGCGTGCGGCACGCGACGGAGCACGTCGCGCGGCTCGTCGCCGACGCCTCCGGGGTGGACCCCGCCCAGGCGGCCGCGTCGTTCCGGGCCCGGGCGGGCAGCGAGGTGACCGAGCACCTGTTCGCCGTCGCGTCCGGTCTGGACTCGATGGTGGTGGGCGAGCGGGAGATCGCCGGCCAGGTGAAGCGCGCCCTGGAGACCGCCCACGCGGACGGCGTGACGTCGTCGACGCTCGAGCTGCTGTTCCAGACGGCGTCGCGCACCTCGAAGCGCGTCAGCACCGACACCGCGCTCGGCGGGGCGGGGCGATCCGTCGTCGCGCTCGGGCTCGAGCTCGCCGCCGCCGAGCTGCCGCCGTGGCACCAGGTCCGCACCGTGCTCATCGGCACGGGGTCGTACGCGGGCGCGAGCCTCGCCGCGCTGCGCGCGCTCGGCTGCGACGACGTGCGCGTCTACTCGCAGTCCGGCCGCGCCGACGAGTTCGCGGCCGCGCGCGGCGTCGAACCGGCCACCGACCTCGTCGAGGCGCTCGCCGACGCGGACCTCGTCGTGTCCTGCAGCGGCGCCCGCGGTCGAGCGGTGGCGGACGGGTCGCGGCGCGAGCAGGCCATCGAGCACGTGCTCGACGCCGCGTCCGTGGTGCGTGCGCGCGAGCGCGCGGCGGTGGCCGCTGGCGACGAGCCGGGCGCCCGCCCGACGGTCGTGCTCGACCTTGCGCTGCACCGGGACGTCGACCCGCACGTCGCGGACGTCGAGGGCGTGCTCCTGTACGACCTCGCGACGCTCGCGGCGCACTCGCCGGCGGTCGCGTCGGAGCTGGTCGCGCGCGCGCGCCGCATCGTGGACGACGCCGCGCGGGCGTTCGAGGAGACGCGTCTCGGCCGCGCGGCGGACACGGCCGTCGTGGCCCTCCTCCAGGACGCGGAGCGCCGTGTCC
Organism: Cellulosimicrobium marinum; assembly: GCF_020551945.1. Classification (GTDB taxonomy): domain Bacteria; phylum Actinomycetota; class Actinomycetes; order Actinomycetales; family Cellulomonadaceae; genus Cellulosimicrobium; species Cellulosimicrobium marinum. The sequence continues at coordinate 817,891 of NZ_JAJBZH010000001.1, forward strand.
TCGCGGAGGTGGACGACGTCGTCGCCCTGCGTCGTGCGGACGGCGAGGACCTGGACGACGCCGATGTCGAGGAGGTGGCCCGCACGGTGCGGCGCCGCGTCCACGCCGACCTGCACCGCGCGATCGTCGCGGCGCGTGCCGACGCGGTCGCGGCGTCGCGTGCGGCCGAGCGGGAGGTCGTGGCCGACGCGGAGGCGCTCGTCGCGGAGGCGGACGCCGACGTCCGCTGACGAGCCGTCGCGGTCCCGGTAGTGTCGCGACCCGTGACGACGACCCCTGCACCTCCGACGCCCACGACCGGCCCGAGGGCCTCCCGGCGCCTGGGCGTGCTCGACATCGGCTCGAACACCGTGCACCTCGCGGTGGTCGACGCCGCGCCGGGCGCCCGCCCGGTCCAGGCCGCGGGGGCACGGACGGTCGTGCGGATCATGCGGTACCTGCAGCCGGACGGCTCGCTCTCCGCGGAGGGGGTCGCGGCGATGCTCGCCGCCGTGGACGACGCGACGGCGCTCGCCCGCGAGTCCGCCGTCGAGGAGATGCTGCCGATGGCGACGTCGGCCCTGCGTGACGCGACGAACGGGCCCGAGGTGCTCGCCGCGATCGGGGAGCGCGTGGGCCAGCCCGTGCGGGTGCTGTCCGGCGAGGACGAGTCGCGCCTGACGTTCCTCGCGGCCCGGCGGTGGCACGGGTGGGCGGCGGGCCGCCTGCTCGTCCTCGACATCGGCGGCGGGTCGTTGGAGATCGCGTCCGGCGTGGACGAGGAGCCGGACCTCGCGGCGTCGGTCCCGCTCGGCGCGGGACGCATGACGATGGCCTACCTCGCGTCCGACCCGCCCCGGCCGGCCGAGGTCGACGCGCTGCGCGAGCACGTCCGCGCCGTCCTCGCGCCGACGGTCGAGGCGTTCGAGCGCCTCCCGCGCCCCGACCACGTGGTGGCGACGTCCAAGACGTTCCGCTCGCTCGCGCGCCTCGCGGGCATGCAGGTCGAGGTCGTCGGCCCGGACGAGCGGTGGCGCATGCGGCGCTCGCAGCTCGCCGACTGGGTGCCGCGCCTCGCGCGCCTGACCGCCGAGGGGCGTACGGCGCTGCCGGGCGTCACGCCCGAGCGCACGTTCCAGATCGTGGCGGGCGGCGTCGTCGCGGTCGAGACGATGAAGGCGCTCGGCGTGGACGAGCTGGAGATCTGCCCGTGGGCGCTGCGGGAGGGCGCCATCCTGCGCAGGCTCGACCACATCTGACGGGCGCTCCGTCCGGTGCGTCGAGGGGCGCGCCGTGGAGACCGACGCTCAGCCGGCCAGCGCTCCCGCGAGGCGGTCGAGGACGATCCGACCGGCGAGCGGTACGAGGTCCGCGTCGGCGGGCGTGACCCCTGCCCGACGGCGCGTGGTGCACCCAGCGCGACCACGCGCCGTCGGGCACTCGCTCGCGCGGCCCCAGTTCCGGCGAGCGAGGACCCGTGCCGGGCTCGCGCCCGGCACGGGAGACGTCACACCGAGCGCGCGTGGCTCGGTGCCGATTCGTTCCATACGCGGTCGAGGGCCGTGACCACGTACGTGTAGCTCGTGCCCGGGTCGGCGGCCTCGTCCGTCCAGTGCTGGACGACGTGGCCGTCGCTGCGCACGGTCGCGAGGAGAGCGGTGGGGTCCTCGACGTCGATCGTGCGGACACGTCCTTCGACACGATAGATCGCGAACGACGTCGCCGCCGAGCGGCGCGGCCCGCTGTCGTTCCAGTGAAGGCTCACGCCCTGCCCGGTCCGGCGTGCGGTGGCCAGCACGGGGACGCGCACGCGCGTGCCGGGCAGGTGCGGCATGGCGGGGACGATCGCGGGGTGGCGGTAGTGGTCGTCGCGGACGATCGACATCGACCCCTGCGGGTCGGCGGGGACGTGCTTCGCGGAGAAGTACACGTTGCCGTGCACCGGGTTCTCCTGCTCGTGGCAGTACGTCACGTGCTTCGACAGCTCGGCCGGGTCGGTGAACACGCCCGACGTGACCTTGTACAGCGCCTCCCCGACGTAGAGCTGCGTGCCGGACTGCGCGGCGACGTCGGCCCACCAGGGCACGAGCTTGGCGTAGTCGGCGACGGCGAGCCCGAACTGCCAGTAGATCTGCGGGTTGATGTAGTCGAGCCAGCCCTCGAGGACCCACTTGCGGGTGTCGGCGAACTGCATGTCGTAGGACTGGGAGCCGCCGGTGTCGGAGCCCAGCGGGTCGGTGGACGCGTTGCGCCAGATGCCGAACGGGCTGATGCCGAACTTGACCCACGGCTTGGTCTGCTTGATCCGCTCGGAGATGGTGCGGACGAACTCGTCGACGTTGTGCCGGCGCCAGTCCTCGACGGTGGCGAAGCCCGCGCCGTACGTCGCGTAGGTGTGCGCGTCGGGGATCGTCTGGCCGGCGACGGCGTACGGGTAGAAGTAGTCGTCGAAGTGGACGCCGTCGAGGTCGTAGTTCTCGACGCTGTGGAGGATCGCGCGGTAGATGTGCTCGCGGGCCTCGGGGATGCCCGGGTCGAAGTAGAGCTTGCCGCCGTACGCCCACACCCAGTCCGGGTGCTGTCGCGCCGGGTGCTCGGGGACGAGCTGCGCGGGGTCGGCCTGCATGGACACGCGGTACGGGTTGTACCAGGCGTGGATCTCCAGGTTGCGCTCGTGGGCCTTCTCGACGACGAACGCGAGCGGGTCGTAGCCGGGGTCCTGGCCCTGCGTGCCGGTGAGGTACTGGGACCACGGCTCGTACGGGCTGGGCCAGAACGCGTCGGCGGTGGGCCGCACCTGCACGAACACGGCGTTGAGGCGGAAGTCGCGCGCGACGTCGAGCCAGTGCACGAACTCCGCCTGCTGCTGCTCCGCGGACAGGCCGGACGCGGACGGCCAGTCGATGTTCACGACGCTGGAGATCCACATGGCGCGCAGCTCGCGCTTGCGCAGGCCCGACGCCGCGTCGCCGGCGGCGCTGCCGGGTGCGGTCGCGGCGGCGGCCGGGGAGAGCGAGCCGACGGTCACGGTGAGGGTGCTCGCCGCGACGCCGGCCGTGGCGAGGGTGAGGAACTGACGTCGGCCGACCCCGGCTGCGGGGGGCTCGGCGGGCGGACGGGGGGCGGGAGTGTCGAGCGTCATCGCTGGGTCTCTCCTCCATCGGGTCGACAGGTGTGGAAGATACTTTCACACTAGCGCGCCGAAGTGAAGGTTTGCGTCATGCGAGGGCGTGCGGCAGGGGAGGGCGATGCGGTGGGAGGGCGCGGTCAGCGCACGGTGACCGACCCCGGGAACGGCGCCGCCGAGCGGTCCGTGAGCGACCCGTCGCCGCCGGAGTTGATCTCCATGAGGTACTGCACGAGCTGCGCGTCGGACCGCGGCGCCCGCGCCAGGGCCAGGGCGAGGTCGTCACCGCCGAGCGGGTTCTGGTCGTAGTCGGTCGTGACCGAGCGCGTGTTCATGCCCAGGGTCTCGTTCTCCAGCCCCGTGCGGACGTGCCCCGCGAGCGCGTCCATCTGGTCGTGGGTCAACGAGAGCTGCACCTGCTGCCCCGGCGCGACCTCGCCCGACGGCGAGAAACCGCCGAACTCGGGGGTGTTGAACACCTGCGCGGTAAAGTCGTCGGCCGTCACCTCGTACGTGTACGTCCGCGCCGACACGTCCTCCGCGCCGCCCGCGTCGAACGTCTGCGACATCCGGAAGTCGCCCCGGTCCCCGTACGTCGCCGTGAGCAGGTGCTCCGACCGGCCGTCCGGGTACGTCGTCAGCACCGACGAACCCGTGTTCTCCGCGACGTCGAACCCGAGCTCCAACGGGCCCACCTCGGCGTCCAGGGACGTCGTCGAGGTGTAGTCGACCCGCTCGACCGTGGTCGTCCCCGAGATCCCCGTCGACGGGTCCGCCGGGAGCTCGCCCGTCACGAGGTAGCGGTCGTACGCGGCCTGGCCCTGCGGCGTCGAGAGGTCGAGCTCCGCGGTCCGCAGCGACGCGCCGTCGAGCGACGTCGTGTTCCCCAGCATCACCTTGACCGCCTCGAGGTCGACGCCGACGCCGCCGTAGTTCGAGATCGCCTCGGTCGGGCCGGCGGTGACCCGCACCGTGTCCTCGCCCGTGCGCTCGACCAGGCTGCTCGCCCCGCTCGCCTCCGTGATGTCGGACTTCACCGCGATGTGCTTGAACACGGCCTCGAGCTCGGTGCCCGTGTAGTCCCCGCCCTCCATCGTCACCGAGGACCCCACCGGCATCGAGCGCGGGTCGAACGGGTTGACGGTCCCCGGGTCCACGTCGACGCCGTCCGGCACCTTCACCGTGTACTGCGACGTCACGCCCGTCTCGTACGCCCCGCTGACGCCGTAGCCGCCCTTCTCGACCCCGCCCTCGACGCCGATCGACACGTCGGTCTTCGACGTGTACGTCGTGTACCCGTCCGCGCTGTGCTCGCCCGTCGTGTACTCGGCACCGCCCGTCAGGCCGAACGAGATCTTCGCCCCGTTCCCCGTCGTGACGTGGTCGGCCAACGAGCCCGACCCCGACACCGTCGTCCCACCCGTCGTCGGGTCGTGGCTCACGCCGACCCCGACGCCCGACGTGCGCCCGTCCGTCGTCGTCTCGTGCTCACCCTTCACCCCGACCGTCGGGCCGCCCGGGGCGTCCGCGCCGTCGTCGCCGGACCCGGCGCCAGGCCCGGCGCCAGGCCCGGTCGGTCCACCCGGTCCACCCGGCCCGCCCGGCCCCCCGGGGCCACCTGGTCCGGCGGGACCCCCGGGGCCGGACGGGAGGGAGCCGCCGTCGGTGCTCGCGCCCTCCTGCTGGTCGGCGTCCGCGCGGAGGCGGCGGGCGGCGTCGCGCAGCGTCGTGGCCGCCGAGACGAGAGCCGGCTCGAGCTCGGCACCCCAGCGCCCGCGCAGCTCGTCGCCGTCCGGGCCCGCCCACGGCACGCCCGACACCACCCCGCGCAAGGCCGCGCGCGCCGCGTCCAGGTCGTCCGACGACGTGACGAACCGGTCCGCCAACGCCCGCAGCGCGCCCACGTCGGCGCCGTACATCCCCATCGCGCAGCCCTCCAGCGGCTCGTCCCCACCGGGAGGCTAGCCCGCCACACGTCGTCGGGCACGCGTCGACCATGGTGCGAGGTCCCCGTCCGGACGTCCGCCCGACGCGCGAGAACGGCGCGTCGCACCTACCGTCGAGGGCGGTGCTGTCAACCCGACACGCCGCGGTGCGGGACGCTGGAGGGGGCGGACGCGCATGAGGCTGGAAGAGACGATCGCACGCAGGACCCGGGCGGCGCGCCTCGCGCTCGTGGCGGTGGCGGCCGCCCTCGCCCTGGTGCTCACCGCCCTGGTCGCCCCGGCGCGTGCCGCGACGACGCTCGCACCGCCCCTCGCGGCGAAGACGTACGGGCTGTCGTCCTACTACGGGCCGCGCTGCATGCCCGTCGCGAGCGCCTCGACGTGGCACCTCGGCCAGGACCTCGACGGGCGGCAGGGAACCCGCATCAACGCGATCGCCGACGGCGTCGTGCTGCGCGCCGGGGCGGTGAGCGGGCTCGGGCAGTGGGTCGTGCTGAAGCACAGCGTCGACGGGCGCACCGTGTCGTCGCTGTACGGCCACGTCGTCGACGGCGACAAGTACGTCAAGGTCGGCCAGCGGGTGAAGAAGGGGCAGCGCATCGCCGACCTGGGCTCGACGGGCACGTCCACCGCCCCGCACCTGCACCTCGAGGTGTGGCTCGGGACGTACGGGTCGGGCGCGACGCACACCGACCCCCTGCCGTACCTGAAGGCGCGCGGGGTGAACCTGTCCACCGGGGCCAGCTGGGCCGCGTCCCGGACGGTCCCCTCGTCCTGCACCTACTACGCGACGACGCGCGTGAACTTCCGGGCGTCGCCGTCCACAGGAGCCGCGGTGCTCGCCGTCGTCCCCAGGGCGGGGAAGGTCACGGCGAAGCCCGGGGCGAGCTCCGGCGAGTGGCGCAAGGTCACGTACGGCTCGCGCACGGGCTGGATCCACGGCGCCTACCTGAGCCCCACGCGGCCCTCGACGGCGAAGACGTCCTACGTCACCGCGACCGTGCTCAACCTGCGGTCGAAGCCGACGACCTCCTCGACGGTGCTCGCCAAGCTCGCGCGCGGCACGGCGGTCACCCACGCGGGCACGGCGTCGAAGGGCTGGCTCAAGGTGAAGGTCGGCTCGCGCACCGGCTACGTCTCGACCGCGTACCTGTCGTCGACGAAGCCCCGCTGACGGTCCGGTCTCAGCCCGGCGTGCCGGTGCCGAGCACGGTGCCGTCCGCGTCCAGCGCCTCGACCGCGACGTACGCCGCGCCCTCCGGCACGGGCGCCAGCGCCGTCTCGAAGCCGTCGCGCGGCACCTCGGCCACCGTCTCGGCGTCGGCCTCGGACGGCCCGGCGACCAGCCGCCACGACGCGACCTGCGTCGCCCCGTTCCAGCTCGCGTACGCGGTGCCGCCCTCGACGACGACGGCCGGCGGGTCGTCCGGCCTGCCGACCCAGTCCAGGGCGCGGTAGGCCCGGTACGACTCCCCGGCCTCGATCGGCATCTCGCGCACGAGCGTCCCGTCGGCCGTGAACTCGCTCGTCAGCTGCGCGTCACCCCAGCCGACGACGACGTTCCCGCCCGGCAGCACCTGGAGGTTGCCCTGGCTGCCCGCGAGCAGCGCGGGGTCCGTCGGCAGCCACTCCTGCGCGACGCTCGCCGTCATCGCGTCGGTGTCCAGGTCGAGCCGCAGACCGCGCGACCGGTCGCCGACCGGCGGGTTCGCCTGGTTGTCGAACAGGGTGAGCGTGCCGTCGTCGTGCAGCTGCGCGTCGTGCTGCCACGCGAACTGCGCGCCGGTCCCGTCGTCCGCCCCGTCCATCGCGAAGTCGCTCGACGTGCCCCCGAGGATCCACTCGATCTCGCCGGACGAGCGGTCGACCCGGTAGACGGCATGCGTGTTGCGGGCGGAGACGATCACGTCCCCGTCGGGGGCGAGAGTGGCGGCGTTGACGTGGAACCAGTCGAACGGGTCGTCCTCGGACCCCTTCGGGGCGTCGGGGTCGGCGTCCGGCGTCGTCCTCGTGTCCGTGAGGTCGACGTGCTCGGACGCGCGCCACTCGAAGACGACCTCACCCGTCTCGACGTCGACCTCCTGCACGACGTTCTCCCACGCCCACCCGTCCGCGTCGCCCCCCACGGCCGTGAGGTCGGTGGGCTCCGCGACGTACGCGAGGAGCAGCATCGTCCCGTCGGGCGTGATCGTCGCGTCGTGCATGTCCGCCTGGCCGGGGCCGACGTCGCCGCCCGTCGTCACGCGCGCGACCTCCGTGTACGTGTCGTCGAGCACGACGATGTCGCCGAACCCGTGCCCCACGAAGTCCGACTGCCCCACGTAGTACGTGATGACCCGTTCGCCGTCGAGCTCCTGCACGCGCACGTCGTACGCGGGCACGTCCTCCGGCGCGATCCACACCGGCTCGCCCTGGGCGTCGACGATGAGCGGGCCCTTCTTCGGCGCCTCGCTGCGCTTGGGCCCCAGGACGTACAGCGCGTCGTCGTCCTCCGCGGGCGCGGCCGGCCCGTGCGTCACGGGCAGGACGGGCGCCACGAGGTCGGTCGTGCGGAAGCGGTGGACCGACGGCGGCACGTCCTCCTCGTCGGATCCTGCGCCCGTGGCGGTGGTGAGCGGGCCGGGCGGGTCCGCCGTCGCGGTGCAGCCCGCGACGAGCAGGGCCGCCACGAGGGTCGCGCCGGCCGCGGGGGCGTTCCGGGTCCGGATGGTGCGCATGGTTCGAGCGTGCCCGACGCGGCGTGACGCCGCACCCGCGCGGCGTGTCGTCCCTCATAGCATTGGTACGAGGGTATGGTCGCGACCATGGCATCCAGGTCCTTGCAGGAACCGGCGTTCCTCATCCTCTCCGCGCTCGCCGCCGGCCCGCTCCACGGGTACGGCATCGCCCAGGACGTCGAGACCGGGTCGTCCGGCCGCGTCACCCTGCGCGCCGGGACCCTCTACGGCGCGATCGACCGCCTCGTCGCGGCGGGCCTCGTCGAGGTCGACCACGAGGAGGTCGTCGACTCCCGGCTGCGCCGCTACTACCGCCTCACCACCGAGGGCGGCAGCCGCCTCGCCGCCGACGCCGAGCGTGCCGAGGCGCAAGCCCGCCGAGCGCTCGCCCGGTTGGAGGCCCGACGGCGCCCGGCCGCGCGCGAAGACCGTGCGCCGCGTCCCTCCCACCTCACCGGCGAGGGCGTGGTGCCCGTATGAGCGCCACCACCGACCTGCCCGTCGCCCCGGTGCTCGTGCGCGACTACCGGCGACTCCTGCGCCTCTTCCCGTACACGTACCGGCGGGCCCACGAGGCGGAGATGCTCGGCCACCTGCTCGACGGCGCGGCGCCCGGCCAGGTGCGCCCGTCCCCGGCCGAGCGGTGGGACCTCCTGCGCGCCGCCGGGCGCGAGTGGCTGTTCGCCCCGCTCGGCTCGACGGCGCGGCAGCGCCGCGACGGGAGCACGCTGCTGCTGCTCGTCGTGCTCATGCTGCTGCTCGCGGTCCAGGCCGCGCGCGAGCTGTCCGCCGCGATGCTGTTCCTCGGCAGCGAGAGTCGTCACGAGGCCCTGGGGATCGCCGGTGAACCGCTCTGGATCGGCGTAGAGGCACTGATCTCGGTCCCGCTCGCGCCCGCGTGGATCGCGTGGGGGCTCGGCGTCGGTGCGCTCGCCGTCGGGCTCTCGAGGACGGGGGCGGCGCTCGCCGTCGTCGCGACGATCGCCGGAGCCGTCGCCGTAGGGGGCCTCGTCTCCGCCGAGCGGGTGTACCTGGCGTACGTGAGCGCAGGCTGGGTCGTCGCTCTCGCCGCCTTCGCGCTCGTCGTCGCCGACCGCGCACGCCTGGAGATGCGTGTGATGACGCTGCGCACCGTCGCCGCGACGGTGTGCTCGGCCGCCGTCCTGGTCGTCCTCCATGCTCTCGCCGCGCCGACCGGCGACAGTCTCTGGGCGAGATCGATCCTCGTCGGGAACGTCTCGTGGACGCTCCAGGGCATGCTCCGCCCCGCGTTCGTCGTGCTCGGTGTCCTGATCCTGTGGGCTCGCACGCGGCAGTCGGTCCCCGTGCTCGTCGGTGTCGCCACCGCGCTGTTCGTCGGCCGCGAGCCGTACTTCTGGTCAGAAGGCCTCTGGGTCGAGCCCGTCCACCTCGGGGACCTCCTCGCGCTGCTCGGGGTCACGCTCGCCGCGACGGCGGCCACCCGATGGGTGGTCAACCGGCTCGACGACCTTCAGGACGCCCGGGCCTCGCACCGCGCCCTGCTTGCCGCGACGGGCGGGGTCGCGGACCCCCGCGGACCGCGCCCCGGCGAGCCGACCGCCGTCTGACACCGCGCCGTCGGGCGTCTCGCCGTCGAGCACGACCGTGCTCGCACACGAGAACGGGGTTGGTGTCGTTGTCCGCCGGATAACGACACCAACCCCGTGGTCGGTGCGGGGCGGTCAGGCGAGGTGGTCCGCCACGAGGCGCTCGGCGAGTCCGGTGTAGGTCGCGGGGGTGAGGTCGGCGAGGCGCTGCGCGACGTCGTCGGGCAGGCCGAGGCCGGAGACGAACTCGCGCAGGCGGGCCGCGTCGACGCGCTGGCCGCGCGTGAGGTCCTTGAGGCGCTCGTACGGGTTCTCCATGCCGGGGACGCCCGCGACGGAGGCGGCGCGCATCGCCGACTGGATCGGCTCGCCGAGCACCTCCCAGTTCGCGTCGAGGTCGGCGGCCATGAGGTCGGCGTTCGCGGCGAGCGCCTTCAGGCCGCGGCGCACGTTGTCGATCGCGAGGAGCGAGTGCCCGAACGCGGGGCCGATGTTGCGCTGCGTCGTCGAGTCCGTGAGGTCGCGCTGCAGGCGCGAGGTGACGAGCGTGGCGCCGAGAGTGTCGAGCAGCGAGCACGAGATCTCGAGGTTCGCCTCGGCGTTCTCGAACCGGATCGGGTTGACCTTGTGCGGCATGGTCGACGAGCCGGTCGCGCCCGGCACGGGGATCTGCGTGAAGAACCCGAGCGAGATGTACGTCCACACGTCGGTGGCGAGGTTGTGCAGCACACGGTTGAAGCGCGCGACGTCGGCGTACAGCTCGGCCTGCCAGTCGTGCGACTCGATCTGCGTCGTCAGGGGGTTCCACGTGAGCCCGAGACCCTCGACGAAGTGCTTCGAGACCGACGGCCAGTCGACGCCGGGGACGGCGACGGTGTGCGCGCCGTACGTGCCCGTCGCGCCGTTGAGCTTGCCCAGGTACTCGGCGGCGCCGATGCGGCGGAGCTGGCGGCGCAGGCGGTGCGCGAGCACGGCGAGCTCCTTGCCGAGCGTCGTCGGCGTCGCGGGCTGCCCGTGCGTCCGGCTCAGCAGCGGCACGGCCGCGTGTTCGCGCGCCATGTCCGCGAGCTGGTCGACGAGCGCCGTCGCGGCGGGCAGCCACACCTGCTCGACGGCGCCCCGCACCATGAGCGCGTAGGACAGGTTGTTGACGTCCTCGCTCGTACAGGCGAAGTGCACGAGCTCGCCCACGCCCGGCAGCACGGTGTCCTCGCCCAGGGCGTCGGGCGCGGCGGCCAGGCGACGCTTGACGAAGTACTCCACGGCCTTGACGTCGTGCACCGTCTCGCGCTCGATCGCCGCGAGCTCGGCGACCTCCTCGCCGCCGAACTCCGCCGGGATGCGGCGCAGGTAGGCCACCTCGGCCTCGGAGAGCTGCGGCGCGCCGGGCACCACGGGACGCACGGCGTTCTCGTCGACCGCCTGGACGCCGTTGCACAGCGTGATCAGCCACTCGACCTCGACGTGGACGCGCTCGCGGTTGAGCGCCGCCTCGCTGAGGTGGTCGACGAGCGGCGCGACGGCCCCGCGGTAGCGACCGTCGAGCGGGCCGAGGGCGATCGGCGGCGTGACCTCGGCGAGGCTCACGCGGTCTGCGGGGGAGGGCGTGGGGGCGGCGGGGTTCTCGGGCACGGCCCCGATTCTCCCACGCGTCGGCGAGGCCGTGCGGGCCCGTCCCGTCCACAGGCCCGGATTCGGGCGCCCTGTCCACACACCGCGTCGTCGGCTCTGCGGGCCGGGACCCGTTCTCCCTACCGTGCGGCGCGTGACCAGCTCTCCGTACTGCGCCGCCGACGAGCCGGCCGGCGCCACCCTCGCACGCACCCGCCTGCTCGAGTGCGTCGACGCCGTCGACACGGCACTCGCCGGGCTCGCCGCCGCCGACGACCTCACCTGGGCCGGGCGCGCCCGCGACGTCTACGCCCACGCCCTCGGGGCCGTCCGCACGGCCGCGCTCGGCACCCGCACCCGCGCGCAGGACACCCAGCCCGTGCTCGACCGGTTCGTGCAGGCGGCGCAGCTCCACGCCCGGGAGGGGGCGTGACCGCGCCGGCGCCCGGCCCGCCCCGGGTGACCGTCCGCGGCGGGACCGACCCGAGCGCCGTCGACACCGCCCAGATGACGGAGCGGGTCGCCGCGCTCCGCCGGTCGGCGTCCGCGCTCGACGACGTCGCGGAACGCTGCGCGAGCGCCCGTCTGGCCGTCGCGCTCGTCGGCCCGGAGGACGTCGCTCCCCGGCAAGCTTTCGGCGTCCCCGCCGGCCTCGAGCCCGTCTCGCCGTTCCTCACCGGTGTGTGGCCCGCGCACGTGCTCCGGGCCCGCGACGCCGTGCTCGACGCCGTGGACGACGTCGCGGCGCACGCGCGCACGGCCGCCGCGGACGTGCGGGACGTCGCCGCCCGCATGGAGCAGTCGGTCCGGGTGTACGACGACGCGGCCCTCTCCGTCGACGGGGTGCTGCGCGAGCTGCGCCTGGGGGTGCGCGGGGCGGTGTGGGGGCTCGTGCCCGGCGTCGGGCTGCTCGTCCCGCCGCTGTTCCACCCCGTGGCCGACGTCGCGGTGCAGGGGGTGATCGGGACGCTCGGCGGGGTGCTGCGGGGCGACGGGTTTGCGCCGGGGCGCGTCGCCACCTCCACGCAGGAGCAGCACGGGCCGCTCGTCTCGTGGCTCTCGCGGTGGATCGGCCTGGCGAACCCGAGGTTCCGTCTCCCCTGGGAGGCGCCGACCGTCGGCGACGCGGCGGCCGTCCTCTCCCGCCTCGACCTCGAGGGCCGGGACCGCTTCCTGCCCGACCCGGCTGTCACCCGGGTCCACGCGCCGGGGATCGACCTGCCGGTTCCGCACGACACGCGCTCGGCGCTCGACCTCGTCGACGCCCTCTACGACGACGTGAGCCTCCCCGGGTCGGTGATCGGCGTGCAACGGGTCGACCGGGCGGGCGACGGGCCCGACACGTGGGTGGTCGCGGTCCCGGGGACACAGCTCGACCAGGACCGGACGGTGTTCAGCATGACGTCGAACCTGCGCCTCATGGACGTCGACGTCGACCGCCGGGTCGAGGCTGACAGCGCCCGGGCGGTGCTCGCGGCGATGCGCGCGGCCGGGATCCCGCCGGGCGACGACGTGCTGCTCGTGGGGCACAGCCAGGGCGGCATGGTCGCGGCGACCGTGGCCGCCGCGACGGTGGGGACGTACTCCGTGCGGCACGTCGTCACCGCGGGGTCGCCGGTCGCGGGTCACGCGCTGCCGGAGGGCGTGAAGGGCACGCACCTGGAGACGCAGGGCGAGGTGATCTCCGACCTGGACGGCGTCGAGAACCCGGCGACGCGCGACCGGGTCACCGTCACCGGCGAGTTCCGCTCGGCGAGCGGCGGGCCGGCGGCGGACCTGCCGCACGGCGTGGGGTTCCACCAGCAGGTGCTCGACGCCGCGACGGAGGTCGGCGACCGTGGGCTCGACGAGCACCTCACCCACGTCGAGGGTCTGCTCGACGGGACGCCCGACGACCCGCTGCTGTTCGAGGCGCGGCTCGTCCCGCGGGCCGACCCGGACGCCGTGTGCCGGGTCCCGGCCGTCGCGCCCTTCGCGCCCGCCGGCCCGTTCGTTCCCACGGGTCCGCAGTGGGAACCGCCACCCGGCCAGCACCACTGGTCGTCCCGCGAGCAGCACTGGACGCCGGTGCGGCCTCCGAGAGGTCCGTGAGTGCGGCCTCAGCGCTCCTGACGCTTGGGCAGCACGGCGGAGACGGCGAAGTTGATGAGGCCGATGATCAGCGCGGCGAGCAGCGCCCACCAGAACCCGCCGATGATGCGGATGCCCCAGTCGGTCTGCTCGGTGATCCACGCGGTGAGCATGAGCATGAGCGCGTTGACGACGAGGGAGAACAGGCCGAGCGTGAGGATGTAGAGCGGGATCGACAGGACCTGCACGATCGGCTTGATGACGGCGTTGACGAGGGAGTACAGCAGGGCCACGACGAGGATGATGACGAGCCGGCCGCCGGCCGTGTCGGATCCGACGACCTGGAAGTGGTCGTCGAGGAACAGGCTCGTGAGCCAGATGGCGAGGCCGGTGACGAGGACGCGCAGGACGAAGCTCATGCCCGGCATCCTCGCACCTTCGCGTGGGCTCCACCTGGCCGCGCGTCACCCGCCGACGACGACGGTGGGGCACCCGGGGCCGATCACGGTGCCGCCGTGGACGGTGGTGTCGCCGAGCCGAGCGACGGGGAGGCCGCCCGCGAGGACGGTGACGCTCCCGACGGCGATGCCGTTCGGGGCCGGTGAGGCGCACACGACGCCCGCCCCGTTCGCGACGGCGACGGGCCGGTTCCCGGCGAGGACGGTCGCGACGCACGCCGCGGGTGTGATGGGCCCGCCGACGTGCGGTGTCACGCCGTCGACGAGCGGGCAGACGACCTGGTCGCCGGCGCACACGGCGGGTCCGGTGGGCATCAGGGGGTGGTGGCCGTGGCGGCCGCGTCGGGGTCGGGCGTGAACAGGGTCCCGCCGAAGTACAGCGACGTGTCGCACGTGGTGGGTGCGGGGTCGACGCCCACGGGGGCGCCGGGCTGGCGGCACGTGACCTCCATCGTCAGCTCCTCGCCGCCCTCCAGGGTGATGGGGGACTGGAAGTGGTAGTCGAGGTCGCGGAAGTTCTCGAGCGCGAAGTCGAGGAACTCGTCCTCGTCGTGCGAGATGGTGAGGCGCCCGAAGTCGCCCTGCGGGTTGCTGAGGATGACGTCGTCGATGGTGAGCGTCGACTCGTCGGGGACCTCGAACGTCACCGTCTGCGTCTCGCCGGCCGCAGGGGGCGGGTCGGCCTGGAGCCGCTGCCGCACGGGCACCGACGTGCCGGAGGGCGGGACGAAGTCGGCGACGGTGTCCTCGGTCTCCGCGAGCGTGCTGCCCGCCTCCGTCGCGGCGACCTCGGCGTCCGACGCCGCGCCGCTCGCCTGCTGCGCCGCGGTCGACGCCTCCTTCGCGGCCTCCTGCGCCGCCGCTGCTGCCTCCTGCGCCTGGGAGAGGTCGTCGCCGACGGCCTCCTGCGCGGCGGACGCGATGGCCGGCTTGAGGAGCGTGAACCACAGGGCGACGAGCACCGCGAGGAGCGCGAGCGCGGCGAGCAGCGCCTTGAGGAACCACCTCGGCAGGATCGCGACCTGCACGTGGGTGCCGTCGAGGGTCACGGGGACGGAGCTCTCCGCCGCGACCTGCACGACGAAGGGGAGCGTCTTGTCGGGGCCGCGCCAGAACGTCTGCTCGGGGCGCACCCGCACGTCGGTGAACGCGGCGGTCCCCGGGGCGACGACGAGCTGCGGGTCGGCGACCTTGAACGCGAGGTCGCCCGTCCCGTCGGCGCACGCGAGGAGCACGGTGACGGGGGTGTTGCCGCGGTTGTCGACCGCGACCTGGTGCTTCGCGCCCCGGCGGCCGTGCGTGGACCGCGGGACGAGCTCGGCGGTCGTGTCGAGGAACGGCAGGACCTCGACGGAGCCCTCGGGGACGACCGCGTCGTCGGGGTGCTCGAGCGGCACCACGCGTACCCCGAACTGCAGCGGCCCGGCCGGCACCTCGGCGGTGCGGGGCGGACGGAACGTGAGGACGGCGGTCGTCGCGGTCTCGGGGTAGAGGCCGTCGATGGTGGCGGGCTCGACGACGGTCCAGCCCGCCGGCACGCCGAGCACCTCGAGCTGGTACGCCTCGACGATCGAGCCGGTGTTGCGCACGGTCAGCGGCACGCTGACCTCCTCGCCGGGGGTCAGCTCGATGCCCGACGCGTCCAGCGTCGCCAACGTTCCCATGCGCTCGACGCTAGGGACGTGCGGGAGGTTCGCGCAGCGGCGGCGGGGCGTCCTTCGGGGCAGACCTGGTGCCCGTTGAGTCCTTGATGAGTGCCCGGTGAGCGGCCTGCGGAGACTGGGTCGTCCGGGCAGCGGGGCCCGGGGCGACGCGACCAGGGCCGGCGCGGCGAGGGTGACGACGAGCGGGGGAGCCATGCTGACGACGACGGACCGGACCACGGTGGCGGTGACGGCGCAGGACCCGATCTCGGAGGGCGGGGTGGTCGGGGCGCTGCGCCCACGGCCGGAGGTGCGCGTGCTGGGCCGGGGGGAGCAGCCGGACGAGGCGCAGGTGACCGTCGTCGTGACGGACCAGCTCGACGACGACGCGCTGCGGCTCGTCCGGGCGGCGCGCCGTCAGGGCCACGGGCGGGTGGTGCTCGTCGCGGGGCGTCTCGACGACCGGGACGTGGTCGCCGCGGTCGAGGCGGGCGTCGTCGGCATGGTGCGGCGCGCGGACGCGACGCCGGAGCGACTCGTGCGGGTGGTGCGTGCGGCGGCGACGGGCGAGGGGAGCCTCCCGCCGGACCTGCTCGGCAAGCTCCTCGACCAGGTGGGGTCGCTGCAGCGCCAGGTGCTCCAGCCGCGCGGCCTGACGTTCTCCGGTCTCGCCGCGCGCGAGGTGGAGGTGCTGCGCCTCATCGCGGACGGCCTCGACACCGCCGAGGTGGCACGCCACCTCGCCTACTCGGAGCGCACGGTGAAGAACGTCCTGCACGACGTGACGTCCCGCCTCCAGCTCCGCAACCGCGTCCACGCGGTGGCGTACGCGCTCCGGGAAGGACTCATCTGACACCCGGGTTCGGCGTCGTGCCCGACGCCGCGGCCGCGGCCTGCCCTTTCGGGCACCGGTCGGTGCCCGTTCCGAGGGACGCGGACCGCTGCCGCCCGGGCGGGGGTCGCGGCAGCGTGGTTCGGACGAGGCGCGACCCGTGGCGCCGTGGTGCGGCCGCGGCCGGGGCCGGGAGGTGGTCGATGGGGAAGCTGGTGCGGGGGGCGGCGCTCGCGGGCGTCGTCGGCCTCGTCGTCACCGGTGCCGTCCTCGCCCCGGGCGGGGCGTCGGGGCTCACCGAGGCTGCGCGCCTGGTCGCCGCCGCCCATCCCGCGGGTCTGCCGACGACGCTCGCGGCGGACCCGCGCGTGGCGTTCTCGCGGGGTGCGGACGCGGTCGCCGAGGTCGGGCTGGACTTCCCGGTGGAGTACGAGGAACCGCAGGACTCGGGCGACGACGGCGGGGGCTGGTTCGTCTCGGACGTGGAGGTCGGCGACCCGCAGGTCACGACCTCGGGCCGGGCGCACGAGGGCGAGACGTCGACGGCGCAGCCGCCCCCGGGCGTCGAGGACGCCTACGCGGTGGTGACGACGGACCCGGGCTCGGGCGACGTGGACGTCGAGGTGCGTCGTCTGCTGCCCGCGCAGACCTCCGGCGGGAAGCCGACGTGGGAGAGCGTCCGCGTGACGTGCGACGACGCGCAGGAGACGCACCCCGTCCTGTCGCCGGACCTGTCGCTCGTCGCGTACGCGACGGACGCGTCGGGTGACTGGGAGGTCGTGGTGGCGACCACGGGCGAGGAGTGCGCGGGCGACGACGCGGTCTCCCCAGCGCCGGGCCGGGGCTCGGACGAGCTGTGGCCCGCGTGGGGGCGCGACGGCGAGATCCTCTTCTTCTCCTCGACCCGCGACGACCCGCTGGGCGACCTCTACGCGGTGCCGATCGGGAGCTCGGGCGGGTCGGGGAGCGCCTCGGCGGTCGCGGCCGACGCGGTCGTCACTGCCGGGACGGTGGGGCGCCTGACGGACGACCCGGGTGCGGACACGATGCCGACGGTGGTCGACCTGCAGTACGGGGAGATGCTCGTGCTGTTCACGACGACGCGCTTCCGGGCCGAGGGGTCGGTGGCGACGATGCCGCTGGAGTACTGGTGGTGGCCGGTCGACGACCCGAGCGAGTCGCCGTCCGTGTCGGACCCGTTCTGCGACGAGGAACCGACGCCCGAGGGCGGGTGCCCGGAGCTCGTGGCGGGCGTGCCCGCGGTGGGGAGCGAGCCGTCGGCGCGGCTCGTGGAGCTGGACGACGAGGGTGCCGGCGTGCTCCTGGCGTGGACCGTGCCCGACGACGAGGGCGAGCCGTCGGTCTGGGTGGCGTACCTCGACGGGACGTTCAGCCCGGTGGTGCACGAGGCGTGGCCCGTGGCCGCCGCCGCGCCCGCGTCGCACGCCGACTGGGTGGACGTCACCTCGATCGAGTGGGAGGGGAGCGACGACGGGCCCGACGCGGCCTCCGCCCGGCTGCGGTTCACCCAGCGCACCGGAGGGCGGGTCGTCGCGGACGCGCGCGCGGCGACGGGGACGGGGATGCGGGTCGTGAGCCCGACCGGGGAGGACCGTCTCGACGACGCGCAGCCCGCGTACGCGCCCGACGGCACCCGGCTCGCGCTCGCCACCCGGCCCCCGGTGGAGTTCCCGCAGGACCCGGACGCCGAGCTCGGTGACCTCCTGGTGGGCGACCCGGGCACGCGGGTGTACGAGTCGCTGGACCCGGCGGAGCCCTACGGCGCGGCCAACCCCGACTGGTCGCCGGACGGGTCGCACGTCGCGTACTCGTCGGTCGACGGCTCGGAGGAGAGTCCGGGAGTGGGGTGGATCGACGTGGGTTCCGGTCGGCAGGACTGGGTGGTCGACGACGGCGCCAGCTCGTGGTCGGCCCTGCACCCGTCGTGGTCGCCGGACGGCGAGTGGGTGCTCGCGGAGGCCGGTCAGCCGCAGGAGGGCGGGTCGTCGTCGGCTCTGGTGGTCCTGCGTGTCGCGACGCGCGAGTGGGTGCCGCTGACCCTCGACGTCGTCGCAGACTGCCCGCGCTACAGCACCGACGACCGGTGTCCGGTCCGGTCCGCGACCCTTCACGGGCGTGAACCGGCATGGTCCCCCGACGGGACACGGATCGCGGTGAGCAACCTTCGCGTGGAGGGAGAGCCCGCGGTCGCACCGGGCGGGATCTCGGTGCTCGACGTCGAGCCGGCGGACCTGACCAACGCCACCTCCGCGGACGACGTCCCGGTCGTCACGGGGGTGCGTGCGCTGACCGGGATGGACGCCGACGCCCGGGTGCGGACCACCCAGCCGGACGTGGTGCCGACGCCGGGCCCGTCCGAGGAGCCGGAGCCGCTGCCCGTGCCGCCCGTGGTCCCGACGCCGAGCCGCGGCGAGGTCGCGGTGTCCGGCGACCCGGCGTGGACGGGCGACGGTCGCCGTGTCGTGTTCAGCGGGCAGGCCGCGGGGCGGCCGGACGACCGGGACCTGTACTCGGTCGTCGCGGCGGACGGCACGGGACTGCGCACGGTGGTGGACAGCCCGGCGGTGCTCACCGACCCGGACGTGCAGCCCGTGGGCGACGTCGCGGTGCGGGTCGCGGCGGACCCGGGGCGCCTCGCGCCCGGCACGGGGTCGGACGTCACCGTGACCGTGACGAACCCCGGGAGGGCACCCGCGACGCCGACGGTCGTGGTCGGCCTTCCCGCGGGCCTGCGCGCGGGGGACCTCCCGACGGGCTGCGAGGCCGCCCCGGGGGCGGCGGCGGGGACGACCCTCGTGACGTGCCGCCCCGGGCGCACCCTCGCGCCGGGCGGGCGGCTCGTCGTCGTGCTGCCCGTCGTCGCGACCGCGGCGGGTGCGCACGCCGTCACCGCGGTGGTGGTCAACCCCGGCGCCGAGGCGGACGTGGCCGACAACGCCGCGACGACGACGCTGACGGTCGTCGCCCCCGACGAGGACGGGACAGCGGCCCGGCTGGCGGTGTCCGTCGAGCTGTCGGAGCCGCGCGCGTGGGTCGGCGGGCCGGACGTCCTCGTGACGGTGACGGTGCGGAACACGGGCGACGCGACGGCGTCGGACCTCGTCCTCACCGCGGCGCCCCCGCCGGGCGCGGAGCCTGCGGCACCCGTCGACGACGACGCGGTGGACGACCACGCCGCGACCGACGACTGCCTCGGCGCGTGGGGGACGTGCCCGGTCACCGACCTGCTCCCGGGCGGCGAGGTCGAGGTCGTCGCGGCACTGGCCCCGGCGGGCCCGGCCGGGACGGGCACGGTGACGGTCGGCGCCACGGCCCGCAGCGGCGGCGCGGAGACCACCGCGGACGACTCCGCCGACCTGGAGGTCCTGCAGCCGTGGGTCCGCCTCCTGCCGGAGGTGCTGCGCCCCGGCAAGGTGGTGCTCGCGTACGGGGAGGACTTCCCGCCCGACGCCGACGTCCACCTCACGTGGTCGGCGGGCATCACGACGGCGCCCGGCCCGTACCGGACGAACGCCGACGGCCGCCTCAGCGTCCCCGTGGTCGTCGTGTCCAACGACCTGCGCGGCGAACGGTGGCTGCGCGTGACGAGCGGCGCCCCGACCGACCTCGCCCCGCTGCTCGACGCCGGGTTCCCGCGCGAGGTCGAGCCCCCCGAGACCCCGGACGACGCGCCCGTCGCGCCGCCGTGCCCCGACGTCCCCGCACCCGGCGCGCTGTGGTGCGAGCTCGACGTGCCGCTGCTCGTCGTCACCCCGAACCTCGGCGCACCCGACTTCCTGGAGAGGGGATGACGCGATGATCACCGAGGTCGACGACGCCCTGCGCGCCCTGGTGCGCGCCGCGCTCGGCGAGATCGACGTGGCGTTCGACGCACCCACGAAGGACTGGGCGGCGCGCCGCAACGCCCCCACCGTCGACGTCTACCTGTACGACGTGCGCGAGGACGTCACGCGCCGCTCCCACGGCGTGATCCCGCGCCGCGGCCCCGACGGCACCGTGATCGGCCGTGCGGACCCGCCCCGGCACTTCCGGCTCTCCTACCTCGTCACCGCCTGGACGCAGCGCCCCGAGGACGAGCACCGTTTGCTCGACCAGGTGCTCGCCGCGCTGATCGGGCTCGACATGCTGCCCCCCGAGCACGTCGTCGGCTCGCTCGCCGAGGCGGGCGGACCCGTCCCCGTGACCGTCGGGATGCCGCCCGCGGAGGACCGCAGCGTCACCGACGTGTGGTCCTCGCTCGGCGGCGAGCTCAAGCCGTCCGTCGAGGTCGCCGTCACCGCCCCGCTCCTGCGCCCCGAGCGCGGCGAGGTCGGCCCGCCCGTCCGCGAGGAGCTCCTGCTCGCCGCGAGCAGCACCCTGCCCGACGGCGGCGCCGACCCCCGGCGTCGACGGCACCGGAGACCGTCGTGACCGCGAGCCTCGCGCACCTCGCCGGGCGCCTCGCCGTCCTCGAGGAGCGCGTGCGTGAGCTCGTCGCCCGACGACGCGTCGGCGACCCCGCCGCCGACGACCCCTTCCGCGGCCTCTACCTCTCCGACGACGCCGTCGACCACCTGCTCGCCGGACCCCGCCCCGGCGTGGACCGAGGCGTCGCCGCGGACCTCGCCGACCGGGTCGAGTCCGCGGCCGACGCCGCCGAGCGCGCCGGCGAGACCGTGCGGCTGCGCGCGCTCGCCCGGTCCGCCGACCTCACCGACCTCGACACCGACCTCCTCGTCGTCGCCCTCGCCGGGGAGATCGACCACCGGTTCGACCAGCTCTTCGGCTACCTCAACGACGACGTCTCCCGCCGCCACCCCTCCGTCGCCACCGCGTTCGCCCTCTGCGGGGGCGCCCTCACCTCCAGCGACGCCCGCCACCGGGTCACCCACGGGCCCCTCGTCGCCGTCGGGCTCGTCGTCGTCGAGGACGGCGACCGTCCCCTGCCCGGACGCGCGCTGCGGGTGCCGGATCGCGTCGTCGGGCACCTCCTCGGCGACGACACCCCGGACCCGGCACTCGCGGACGCGCTCGTCGACCTCCTGCCGGTCGAGACGGCCGGGACCGCGGCGCTGCGGGGCGTGCTCGACGCCGGGGCGCGCCTCGTGCACGTGCGCCAGCCCGCGGGCGGGGTCGCCGCGTCGTCCGCGGTGGCGGCGGTCTCCGCGGGGGGCGGGGGCGCCGTCGGGCTGGACCTGCGGCGCGCCGTGCCGGAGCCGGTCGCGACGGTGCGTGCCGCGGTCCTCGAGGCGACGCTGCGCGGCGCCGTGCTCGTCGCGGAACCGGTGGAGGCCGTGTGCGACGTCCCCGGTGCGCTCGCGGCGCTCACGGCCGCGCCGGGGGTGGTCGTGCTGGTGGGGGAGCGCGCCTGGGACCCCGCGTGGGCCGGGACGGCGCCCCTCACGGTCGACGAGGACGCCGCGACGACCGCGCAGCGCGCGGCCCTGTGGACCGCGGCGCTGGGAGGGACGGCCGCCGGGCTGGACGTCGGGGACGTCGTCGCCCCGTTCCGGCTGCGGCCCGAGCAGGTCGTCCGGGCGGCGCGCGCCGCCGTCGCGCAGGCCGTCCTGCGGCCCGACGGCCGGGTGACCGCCGACGACGTGCGCCGCGGGGCGCGCGCCGAGAACGGGACCGCGCTCGACCGGCTCGCGCGGCGCGTGACGCCCGCCGTCGGCTGGGACGACCTCGTCCTCGCGGAGCAGCCGCTGCGCGCCCTGCGCGAGGTGTCGCAGCGCGCCCGGCACCGCGACCGCGTGCTCGGCGACTGGGGCATGCGGCCGGGCGGGGCGCGCGGTCGCGGCGTCGCCGCGCTGTTCGCGGGCGGGTCGGGGACGGGCAAGACGATGTCCGCCGAGGTCGTCGCGCACGACCTCGGGCTGGAGCTGTACGTCGTGGACCTCGCCGCCGTGGTGGACAAGTACGTGGGCGAGACGGAGAAGAACCTCGAACGCATCTTCACCGGCGCCGCCGGGGTCAACGCCGTGCTGCTGTTCGACGAGGCGGACGCCGTGTTCGGCCGCCGCTCCGAGGTCAAGGACGCCCACGACCGCTACGCCAACATCGAGAGCGCCTACCTGCTGCAACGCATGGAGACGTTCGACGGGCTCGTCGTCCTGTCCACCAACCTGCGCGCCAACATCGACGAGGCGTTCACGCGTCGCCTCGACGTCGTCGTCGACTTCCCCGTGCCCGACGACGCCGCGCGCCGCCTCCTGTGGGACCGGTGCCTCGGACCCGTGGTGCCCCGCGCGGACGACCTCGACCTCGACTTCTGCGCCAAGGCGTTCGAGCTCGCCGGCGGAGGCATCCGGTCCGCCGCCGTCACCGCCGCCTACCTCGCCGCCGCCGACACGGGCGTCGTCGAGATGCGGCACCTCGTCACCGCGGTGCACCGCGAGCACCGCAAGCTCGGCCGGCTCACCCAGTCGTCCGAGTTCGGACCGTACTGGGAGCTGGTGGAGCGATGACCGAGCACGACGAACGTCCCCGGAAGGCCGTTCCGCGCCGGGAGCCCGCACGAGTGGCGCGCCAGGGTGCGACGTCGTCCGCGACCGCCGTCGCGCACCGTACGGCCGGGCTTGCCGTGCTCCAGCACGAGGTGGGGAACGCCCAGGTGTCACGGGCGCTCGGGACCGCCGGGGGCGCCGTCGTGCAGCGTGCGGTGACCCCCGCGGAGGTGAGGACGCTTCCGGAGGAGGTCAAGCGCGCCGTCGTCGTGGACTTCCCGCGCGTGCTGTCCGCGGTGCTGAACCGCACGGTCTCGCTCGCCGACGTCCTCGCCGCGGCGAAGGACCTCGCGACGCTCGACACCGACGCGCGGTTCTACCTCCAGCACCAGGGCCAGGTGGCGGCCGCCGTCGCCCAGGTGCAGCAGCAGGCGAGCCCGGACGCGCTCCGGCAGGCCGTGGAGGACGACCTCGTGCGCGACCTGCGTGCCGTCCCGTGGCTCCCGCAGGGTGCCCGGGACAGGATCGCGACGGACCTCGCCGGTCGCGTGCGGGTGCTCGACGAGGTCGAGTTCGCCCGCAGGCGCGTCGTCGAGTGGGGATCCGGTCCCGCGGGAGCGCAGAGCATGGACGCCGTGCTGCGCACCGTCATGGGGAGCTGGCGATCCCTCGGGTTCGCGGAACGGAACCGCAACCCGCGGCACCTCAACCTGCGGCAGCACGTCGTCAAGCCGCACCACGCGATCCACGAGGCCCTCCACATCCTGTCCGGGGCCGGGTGGGACAAGCACGTCGGCGACGGCGACGCCACGGGATGGCCCGCGCTCGTCGAGGGCGCCACGGAGATCACGGCGCTGCTCGTGCTCAAGGCGCTCGGCAAGCCCAGCGAGGGCGACTACTACCGCGCGAACAAGCAGGAGACGGCGTCGGTGATCAAGCAGGCCGGGATCTCGTTCGACGAGCTCATCACGTTCTACTTCCAGGACGCGTCGGTGTTTCGCGGCGTCCTGAAGATCAAGGAGGACGTCCAGGGCGGCGGGGCGTTCATCTCCTCGGCCGTGCTCGGGTACCAGGGCCGGAAGAAGAAGGCGGCGACCGGCAGCCCGACCGGTACGGACGTGAAGGGAGCGACGCAATGACCAGGGAGCAGGAGCACGCCCGCAACCAGGCCCCGCCGCGCCGCGGGGACGGTCCCGCGCGGCAGACCACCGGGCCGTCGGCCCACGCCGGCGCCGCGGCCGCCGCGGCAGGTGGCCGGGCGCTCGGCGCCGACGACGTCACGGCGCTGCAACGGCACGTCGGCAACGACGCGCTGCAACGCGTGCTCGACGGCGCCCGGTCACCCGTGCTCGACGTCGTCGGGCGCGGCGGCGGGTCCCCGCTCTCCCCGGACGTCCGCTCCGACATGGAGACCCGCCTCGGCGCGGACTTCTCCGACGTGCGCGTCCACACCGGAGGGACGGCCGCGTCGTCGGCCGCCGCCGTCGGGGCCCACGCCTACACCGTGGGCCGGGACGTCGTCTTCGGGGCCGGGAAGTTCGACACGACGTCCACCGCGGGGAGGACGATGCTCGCCCACGAGCTGACCCACGTCGTGCAGCAGCGCAGCGGCCCCGTCTCCGGGACGCCGACCGGCGACGGCGTGAGCGTCTCCGACCCCGGCGACCGGTTCGAGCGCGAGGCGGAGGCGACGGCCGTGCGCGTGATGCGCAGCGAGGCGTCCGAGGTGTGACGTCAGATCGACACCTGCGGCCCGTCCTCGGTGTCCTTGAGATACTTCCCGAGGTCGAAGAACACGGAGCGGTGCAGGAACTGTCGTCGGTGGAGCGACGCCGCCTCGGCCCGCGTGAGCCGGGCGGCGTCGCACGCCTCGTCCCAGCGGGCGTCGATGGTCTCCACCAGGTGCTCGACGACGTCGTGCGCCTCGCGGGCGGTCAGGCCGTACTCGGCGGCCACGGAGACGAGGGTCGCGAGCCGACTCTCCCGCTGCCCGTCGCGGCCGTACGCGATGGCCTGGAACATGGTGTTCCCGGAGCGCGCGCCGGGGCTCAGGTCGTACGCGGGCGTGAGGGCGAGTCGGTGACCGTCCCAGAACGCCGCGTGGTTGCGCAGGTGGTCGTCGTTGTTCGAGATCGCGATGTTGAACGCGACGCGCCGGAACACGTCCTCGCCGACGGCAGGCCCGGCCCCGTGGGCGCGGAGCACGTCGACGAGCTCGGGGTATGTCCCGACCCGGGCGGTCGACTCGGTGAGCCCGGTCATCGTCAGCCCGCTGACGACGAGCCGGCGCGCCCCGTCGGGCGTCCGGTCGAACCGTTCGACGACGAGCGCCCAGCGGCCCCGTGAGCGGACGACCTCGGCACGGGGGACGGCGATGCCGACGGCGCCGGCGAGGTGGATCGCGACGGCTTCGGCCTGCACGACCGGGAACGTGTCGGACGACGACGTGAACTTGGCGATGATCTGGCGTCCACCGTCGACGAGGTTCGCCTTCGGCCGTGCTCCTCCGATCCCGGTTCCGGACTCGAGCGCCGCGTGCAGCGCGGGAGTCAGCTCCTGGCCGTGATCCAGGGCGCTCGCGGCGTCGTACAGCTCGTCGAGCGCGGCCGTCTCGTCCCGGGCGACGTACCGGCGCGACGACTCCTGGAAGTCGAGCCCGCCCACGCGGTTCGAGCTGGATCGCAGCAGGTAGGTGAGCTCGTCGACGTCGGTGACGTCCGCCGTCGTACCGCGCCGCCCGTGCAGCCGGTCCAGGATGACGCGCTGCCCCCAGGCGTCGGGCCCCGCGTCGCGCAGGTTGGGCGCGATCGCCCAGCCGGCGGGCGGCTCGATCCATGCGTCGCGCAGCGGCAGGGTCGGTTCGTAGAGGCTGATCGCACGAGGGTCGTCCAGGTAGGTGCGGCCGTAGCGGAACCAGGCGCGCCCGTCCGAGCGACGGCGGAGGACGCCTGCAGGGACCGGTGTCACCTCCTGGGGGAGCCACACCCAGACGACCGCCTGCTCAGAAGTCGAGGTCGTACGCGGCATCGGCGTCCTCCGCCCGGTGTCGCACCGCGGCCGGCAGCAGGGCGAGCACGTCCTCGCCCTGGCGTCGTCGCAGCGCCAGCTCGCCGGCGTCCTCGATCCCGAACAGCGGCACGCCGACGAGGAACGCCGCCTGGACGTAGTGACCCGCGCTGACGGAGGGGGCGCCACGTTCGATGCTCGCGACCGTCGGAGCAGAGACGCCGACCCGCTCGGCGAGCTCGACCTGGGTCCAGCGCCGGGCGATACGGCCCTGCTTCACGCGGACGCCGAGAAGGCGGAGCGCCTCGCTCGCTTCCCGGCCGACCGTGACTCTCTGCCTTCCCATGTGCACCTACCCAAGTAGTTTGACCTCAAAAGGCTCTCATATCAAGACTATTAAGGTTGAGGGAGGGAGCGACGCGGCTCCTTCTGTCGCGAGCGCTGCAAAACCTGCCGAACGGTCGACAAAGGCGGGACCCCGCTCCTAGGCTGCTGACGACCCGACGGCGCGGTCGGGCCCCGACGAAGGAGTCGCACATGCCTGCACGCCCCGCACGTCGTCCGCTCGCGCTCGCCGCCGCAGGAGCGTTGCTCCTGTCCGGTCTGGCGCTGCCCGCCTCCGCCGCCGTCCCCGACGCCGAGGTGGTCGGACCCGTCCCGGCGACGTCCGCCGTCGGCGACCCGGCGCACGGCTACCCGTTCCTCGCGACGGACTACGACCTCGCCGGGCACGGGTACGTCGAGGAGGAGTTCTTCCTCTCCGGCGAGGCGACGCGGTACCAGGCGGACGGCCTCACGGACGCGACGGTCCTCAGCACGGGGCACGAGTACCGCACCCGCATCGTGGTGCGCCGCCCCGTCGACCAGGCCGCGTTCAACGGCACCGTGATCGCCGAGTGGTACAACGTCTCGAACCAGTGGGACCAGGAGGTCGACTGGTTCCAGACGCACGAGCACCTCGTCCGCGAGGGCTACGCGTGGGTCGGCATCTCCGCCCAGCGCGCGGGCGTCCACTCCGCGACCGGCCTGCGGACGTGGAGCCCGGACCGCTACGGCACCCTCGACCTCACCGACGGCGGCACCGTCACCGACGACTCGCTGTCCTACGACGTGTTCAGCCAGGCCGTCGAGGCGGTGCGCGACCCCGAGGGCACCGCGCCGCTCGGGCCGCTCGACGCGGACCGCGTCGTCGCGACGGGCCACTCGCAGTCGGCGGGACGCCTGCGGACGTACGTGAACTCGGTCGACCCGCTCGCCGACGTCGTGGACGCGGTCGTGCTGCACGGCGGCGGCGCGTCGATCCGCGACGACATCGACACGCCCGTGTTCAAGATCAACAGCGAGACGGACATCGCGATCAACCTCCTCGGGGCGCGCGAGCGCCAGCCCGACACCGACCTGCTGCGCACGTGGGAGGTCGCGGGGGCGTCGCACGGCGACTGGAAGCTCATCACGGACTACGGGCGCCTGCGCATCCGCGACGTCGGCTCGGCACCGGGCGGCTACCCGGGCACGCCGCAGACGTGCGAGCAGCCGTCCGGGTCGCGCGTGCCCCAGCACATGGTGCAGGGCGCGGTGTACGACCACGTGGCGGCGTGGGTCGGGGACGGCACGCTGCCGCCGTCCGCCGCTCCCATCGAGCTCACGGACGACACGCCCCCCGCGGTGGCGCGCGACGAGCTCGGCCTCGGCCTCGGCGGGATCCGCCTCGCGCAGCAGGACGAGCCGACGCGTCTCAACTCCGGGGCGAACGCCGGTCCCGGCTTCTGCTTCCTCGACGGCGGCTCCACGCCCGTCGATGACGCGACCCTCGCCGACTGGTACCCGGACCCGCAGGTCTACGCGGACGACGTCGTCGCGTCGACGCGCGCCGCGGTCGAGGCGGGCTACGTCCCCGCCGAGGTCGCCGCCGACCCCGCCTGGTACACGGACGTCGTCGAGCTCGTGGGCGACCGCGTCACCGGCGGGACCATCGACGCCGCCGTGGGCGAGCAGGTCCAGGACCTCATGCGCGAGGCGCTCGACGCCGCGGACGCGGGCGACTGGGCCGCCGCCGACGCGCTCGTCGCCGACGCGCACGACCTCGCCCAGGCGCAGATCTCCGACGCCGACGCCGCGGCGAGCGTCGTGCGCGCCACCCTCGCCGTGCGCGGGGTCATCGGCCTCACCGCCGGCGACGACGCGCTCGACGTCGCCGTCGAGGCACAGGCCCGCTGCCTCGCCGGACGCGCGTACGTCGCCGTCCGGGCCACGAACGACGACGACGTGCCGGCGGACATCACGCTCACCACGCCGTTCGGCACGCGCACCGTCGCGGACGTCGCACCCGGCCGCTCCGCCTACCAGTCGTTCGCGGTGCGCGCGACGTCCGTCGACGCCGGGAACGCCGAGGTGTCCGCGTCCGGCGACGGCCGCTCGTTCGACGGCGACGCCGCGTTCTCCGCGCTCGACTGCGGCTGACCGTCCGTCCGACCCTGCGTTGGCGGCAGAACGCGATGCATTCGAACTGTCCAGCCGGTGATGTGCGGTAGATCAGAGCGCAAGGGGTAGCGTCGTCTATGCCGAGGCATCACGGATGGGTCGTGCGAGAAGTTCCAGACAGAGCCAGGCCGAACAGCCTCATCTGCGTTAGCCCTGATCGTGCAGGCATCATGAGTAGAGCGGGGACTGTATGGACGCCGATCGACTAGTTCCTGACGCGGAGCTCGATTTCGACTCCAACCTCGTCTTTACGCTCGACGGTGCGCTGTTCACGGGTACGGCTTTCGAAGAGACTCCCGACCTGGGCAGGTCCGAGGTCGTGTATCGAGATGGCATACAGGAGGGTCCCGCACGTGACTGGTATCCATCGGGGGTACTGAAGGGCGAGTCTCACTACGTCCAAGGCGTCTTGCATGGGACGGAGAGAGAGTTTCGCGAGGTCGGCACCCTGGCAGAAGAATCCCGATACGAGTACGGCATCAGGGTCCTTCGCAAGACCTTCGCCGCCGACGGCGCGGTCATCAGTACTCAGGAGCTCGACGAGAACAGTGCGGAGGCTGCACTGCTATGTCGAATGCGCCGGGAACACGGATGGCCGACATGATCCGTCCTGGGGGCCGGACGAACGCTCGTGGGCTCACATCGCGCACGACCCGCCGCACCGGCGCGCGACAGGGGGGACTCGCTAGGTGTGATGTCCAGAGAGGTTGGTCAGCCGGCTGATCGGTGCTTGATTGCCGATCGCGGAGTGGAGTCTGTGGTGATTGTAGAAGTGCAGCCATCTGGGCAGGGCGGCGCGCCGCTCGGTCTCTGAGGTGTAGAAGCGGGCGTAGGCCCACTCGTCGGCCAGGGTGCGGTAGAAGCGCTCGATCTTTCCGTTGGTCTGTGGCCGGTAGGGCCGAGTGCGCTTGTGCTTGATCCCGAGTTCCGCGCAGGCGTCACGCCAGGCGAACGACTTGTAGGCCGATCCGTTGTCGGACAGGACGCGCTCGACTGCCACGCCTCGCTCGGCGAACCAGGCCACCGCGCGTTGCAGGACACCGATCGCGGTTGCGGCCTTCTCGTCAGTACAGATCTCGAGGTATGCGACGCGGGAGAAGTCGTCGACGACGGTGTGCACGAAGGCTGTCCCGACCAGCGCCCGGTAGTTGTCGCCGCGGTTCCCGGTCCGGTGGGCCGTGGAGCGCTTGTTGAGGCCTCCTTGGGCGCGCCCGACGAAGCGCCAGCCGCCACCGTCGGGGACATTGCCGAACTTGGTCACATCCACATGGATGAGCGACCCCGGGCGGTCGTGCTCGTAGCGGCGCAACGGCTCCCCGGTGACCCGGTCGATGCGCGCCAGCCGGTTGATCCGGCACCGCACCAGCACCATGTGGACCGTGGAAGCCGCCATCCCGAGACGCCCGGCGATCTGGACCGGGCCCAGCCGGTGTCGCCAGCGCAGCCGCACGATCGCCTTGACCACCGGCTGCGGGGTGCGGGTCGGGCTGCGGTGCGGGCGCGAGCTGCGGTCGTTCATGCCCGCTGGGCCCTCGGTGCGGTATCGCTCGGTCCACTTCTTCGCGGTGCGCGGGGAGACCATGAACATCTTCGCGGCCGTCGCGTAGGTCCAGCCTGACTCGACGACCAACAGGGCGAGCCGCAGACGCGTTCTCGGGGTAAGCAGGGCATTAGCGTGGATCATGAGGGCCTCCGGTTGGCAGTAGTGGTTCCTCGACAGCTCCACTTCACAACCGGAGGCCCTCGTCAGCCAGCGCTCAGAGCCCGTGTCGACCTCACGGACTCGGTACAACCTCCCTGGACATCACACCTAGGGCGTGTCTCCCTAGTGCCTTGCTCATGGTGGTGCAGAGTGCGGGCGTGTGTCCTAACTCGGAGTTGCCAGAGGGACTAATCGGTGCCGGCGAACGACCTCTAGCCAGGTTGTCAGAGCGGCAGTTCCTTGCCCTGTTCGCGAGGCGACCAGGCATGTATGTCGGCCGGGCCACATGGGTTCGCGTCGTCGCGTGGCTCGAGGGATACGACATGCACGGGGATCGCTATACAGGTGGGGTGCTCGATGGCTTCAAGGAGTGGCTCCTAACCCGACCTGGCGCACGGGGACCCAACCTGGTCTGGTCCGCGATCGTCTGGGGACTGGCCTTTCCGGGCCGCGAGTCGCCGGGGCCCGACGATCTGACCGACGACGACGACCATCACGCCCTCGCGGTCCTGTTCGAGCTCGTTGATGCGTTCCTGGCCGAGAAGGAATCCCGCTTGCGGTGCCGCCGAGAGGCATCCGACGTCCCCTGACATGCTGTCGCGCATGTCCGTGAGTCCGACGCCATCTGGGAATCACGGCGCGGGAACCCAAATCAGGATCGCTGCGACGATGACGGCGCCGCGGAAGATCACGGCGTGCTTGTCGTAGCGGGTCGCGAGTGCTCGCCATTGCTTGATGCGGTTGTAGAACCGCTCGACCGTGTTGCGGCCCCGGTAGGTGACGGGGTCGTAGGTCACGGGACGGCCGC
>NZ_JAJBZH010000010.1 GCF_020551945.1 Cellulosimicrobium marinum
GCGGCCGTCCCGTGACCTACGACCCCGTCACCTACCGGGGCCGCAACACGGTCGAGCGGTTCTACAACCGCATCAAGCAATGGCGAGCACTCGCGACCCGCTACGACAAGCACGCCGTGATCTACCGTGGCGCGGTGGTGCTCGCCGCTCTGCTCGTGTGGGTCGAGAACTGACACGAGTACGTTTCCCTCATGGACTGGGTCGATGATCCGCTCGCACCGTGGAGAGCACTGGAGGCGCAGCGCGAAGCCCTACCACTCGAGGACCAGGCAGTCTTCATCCTCATCTGCGTCGAGAGCATCCTGTCGATGCACCCGGCACAAGACGGCGCTGGCCAGGCGTATCTCCACGCCATCTGGGACACGATCGGCGCAGACCGTTCAGAGCTCTCCACAATCGCCGAGGCCCTCGCCCACCGCCCAGACATCGACGACCACGACGAGCTGGCCGCCCTTCTCCATGCGGTCGAGGCCCTCCTCGGATCCCACGACGCCGCGGCATGGGGCGCCCGCCGCCTTCTCGACGACGCCTACGAACGCATCCCTAGAGACGGCAGCGACGCCTTCTTCCCACCGCTTGCCGATGACACGGCGCACGAAGTCGTCCAGGACGAGCTCCGCTGGCAGCGCTCGGTCCTCGCATCACTCAGCGCGAGCGACCAGCAGCGCGAATCGCAGACCTACGCGCGCAAGCACAGACTCGCGGCGCGGCCAGTCACGAGGGAGACGCGCCTTAGCGGCTCGTCATCGACACCCAGGACGATTGCGAAGGCGGAGGCTCCTACGAGTCGGTCGTGTGCTCTGTATGCAACTTACGCTCCGAGATCAGGAGACACGACGTAACCCCAGTGTGAATCAATCGTGCACAGGAGTTAGTTTCTGTATACGGTTGATTCTACGCTGTCAGGAGCGAGGCCCCAACGATGAGCGGTGCACGCGAGCACGATCAACGGCCCGAGGGGGCGACCGCTGTGACGCGCTGGTCCGAGGTCGTCGGAAGCGGCCTGAGCGCCGGCAAGGCGCATCAGATCCTCACCGACCCGACGAAGTACGAGCGCATCGGGCACGGACTGTACCGATCACTCGACCTGCCGCCCGTCGACACGGACCTCGTGGAGATCGCCGCTCGCGCCCCGCGTGCCACGTTGTGCCTCGCGAGCGCCCTCGCCTGGCACGGCCTCACCGACGAGATCCCCATGACGTACGACCTGGCCGTCCCCCGCGGAACCCGCCCCCCGGCGCTCCGTGCAGGTGTGACGTTCCACCGCTTCGACGCGGCGACCTATGTCGTCGGTCGCCAGTCGCACCCACTGCCCGACGAGCCCGACCTCGCGATCTGGGTCTACTCCCCGGAACGAACCATCGCCGACCTCTTCCGGCTCCCGCATCGCGGCGACGAGGCGGTCGCCGCGACGAAGCAGTGGTTGCGCGGTCGCGGCAACTCGCCGGCACGGCTCCTCGACGTGGGGCGGCAACTGCCCCGGGCCGAGAAGGCACTGCGCACCGCGTTGAGCATCCTCGCATGACGACGGACATGGACGTCCTGCGGGCTCTGCGCGCAGAGGCTCGGCGCCGAGGACGGAACCTCGGCGAGCTCCTCGTCCTCTACGGGCTCGAACGGACGCTCGACCGGCTCACCCGGACCGAGTACGCCGATGCGTTCATCCTCAAGGGCGGCGTGCTGCTCGCGGCGTTCGACCAACGCCGCGTGACCCGGGACATCGACCTGCAGGCGACGGCGATCGAGCTCTCCCCTGCTCTGCTGGTCGAGGTGGTCCGAGCGATCGCCGCGGTGGAGACCGACGACGGCCTGGTGTTCGACGACGCCATGCCTCGGGTCGAGGTCATTCGGGAGGACGCCGAGTACGAAGGCCTGCGCGCCCTGTGCACGGCCACGCTCGGGCGGTCACCTGTTCGCGTCCAGCTCGATGTATCCACCGGAGACCCCGTCTGGCCTGCACCACAGCGTGTCGTGGTCCCCGGACTGCTGGGGGACGACGTGACGATCATGGGACACCCGATGCCGACGGTCGTCGCCGAGAAGTCCGTGACCATCCTCCAGCGCGGAACCACCAGCACGCGCTGGCGGGACTACGTCGACATCGTCAACCTGGCTCGCGCTCATGCCTTCGCCGCCGGGGATCTCCGGACCGCGGCACGCGCCGTCGCGGAGCACCGCGGTGAGGAGCTCCGGCCCCTCGCAGCGAGCGTCGCCGGGTACGGTGACGTCGCGCAAGGCAAGTGGGCCGCATGGCGGACGACGAACGACCTCGTCCACCGTTCCGCGGCACACCTCGACGACCAGATGTCCGCCATCGTCCAGTTCATCGACCCCGTCTACGCGGGCGAGAGCGCGGAGGACAGCATCTGGAACCCCGACTCCCAGGCGTGGGAGCGCCCGTCCGACACGTCGAAGGCAGGCCGATGAGCGTCCACACCGAGTCCGCGTTCGAGTCGAGCATCGAGGCGCATTTCGTCGCCCACGGGTGCGGATCGCTGCCCCCGGAAGTTACGACCGCGAGTCCGGGCTCTTCCCCGACGAGCTGCTCGGGTTGGTCGAGAAGTTCCAGCCGCATGAGTAGCGCCTACTCGTCACCCGGCTGGAAGTGGACGGATCGGCCCGCACACGCCTCGTCGAGCACGTCGTTTCACTGATCGATCACCGCGGCACGCTCAGCGTCTCGCGCGACGCGATCAAGGTCTCGGGTCAAACCTCGCAGCAACACCTGGTCTACGCCCAGCTCGGCCGCGCACGCGAGCGCTTCGAGCTGCGGGAACCGGACGAGCAGCAGCAGTTCCGCGAGACCCTCACGGCGTACGTGCGCGCGTACACGTTCCTCGCCCAGGTCATGACCTGGACCGATCGCGACCTCGAACGCCTGTACCTCTTCGGCAAAGCGCTCCTCACGCAGCTCCCCTCGCGGAGTCGGACCCCGTGCCGCTGGTCTCCGACCAGGTCGAGCTCACGCACCTGCGTACCGCTCTCACCGCGGAGGAGGAGAACGCCGCCCTCGACCAGGGAGACGACACGCCCGGGGACGCGCTGCCCGGCGGTGGCAAGGGCGGGCAGGACCCCCTGGTCGACAAGCTCTCCGCACTCGTCGAGCGGCTCAACGACAAGTTCGGTGTCGGCACGACGGAGGCCGACAAGGTCTGGTTCGAGCAGCAGCGCCTGGAGATCGAGTCCGACGACGAGCTGCGGGTCGTCGCGCTCCACAACAGTCGCGACGCGTTCGAGCTGGTCCTCAAGGAGAAGGTGCCGCACCATGTCGCGGCCAGGCACGCGGAGAACGGCAAGATGTTCGAGATGTTCTTCAACCAGCCGCGCTTCCAGCAGCTGGTGCTCGAGTATCTGAGCGAGTCCTACGACACGTTCCGCGCCGAGACGAACGCCTAGCGTCGGCTACGACGTGCTGACGTGCACGTGGTCGTAGTGGTTGGCCGTGGCGCCGCCGCGGTCCTCCATCCACTCCCACGCGCCCGCGGGGGTGCCCGCGTGCCAGATCCGCTGCTCGTAGATGACGTACGTGACACCGAGCGCGCCGGCGTTGGCCTGCACGTAGTTCGCGATGTCCCAGCCGGCGGCGCCGGAGACCATGACGTCGACGGCGCGGCCGGAGCCGTGGTCGCCGCTGTCGCCGGGGCGCAGTCCGCCGTACGAGCCGACCTGCGGGAACGCGGCGCACACCGCGCGATACACGGCGATCGCGTTGGCCCGCAGGCCCGACTCGATCCCGGCGCTGACGCCGCACGCGGCACCCGACGGGCCGGCCGGGGCCGCGGGCTGCGCCACGGGCTCGGAGTCGGCGAGGAAGTCCGCGCTGATCCAGGCGGCGGCGCCGTCCCAGACCACCTGGCGGTACCCGCCCTCGGTCGCCCCGGTCACGTCGACCGCGGTCCCGGAGGCCGTGGTCGTGACCTTCTCGGCGTCGGCGGACGGGCCGGAGCGCACGTTCACGGCGTCCGTGGTCCACATCTTCCCGGTCGGCACGGGCACGGGCTCCGGGGTCGGCTCGGCCTCCGCCGCGGGGATCACCTCGGGCACCGGGTCCGGGGCGGGCTCCGCGACCTGCTCGGTGGCGGGCGCCGGGGCGGCCGACCGCGTCGCGGTCGGCGCTCCGAGGGCGGACCGCGCACCCGAGCGGCTGGCCGCCGCGGC
This sequence comes from Cellulosimicrobium marinum, assembly GCF_020551945.1. Classification (GTDB taxonomy): domain Bacteria; phylum Actinomycetota; class Actinomycetes; order Actinomycetales; family Cellulomonadaceae; genus Cellulosimicrobium; species Cellulosimicrobium marinum. Next base: position 4,159 of record NZ_JAJBZH010000010.1, read on the forward strand.
CTCGCGCTCGGCGGCGGGCCCGGACGCGGACCGCGCCAGCGGCTCCAGCTCGGACTCGGACCCGTCCGCGGCCTGGGGGCCGGAGCCGAGGACGCCCGCACCGATCAGGGTGACCATCGCGAGCGCCGGGAGCCGCATCGAGCGGACCGCAGGGGCGGGCCGGCGGGCCGTGCGCGCGCTGCGCACCCGCGGGGTCGGGGCGGCGCTGTGGCGGCCACGAGGCATGAGGCGCTCCCGGGAGGTCGGGGTCAGGACGCGCCAGTGTAACCAAACCGTTATCGTCGCCGTCCAGCCGCGTCGCCCGGGGCGACTACCCAGGTCCCTCGGACGTGCCGCCTACGGCATGCCCGTCCAGGAGATGATGTGGACCGGATACCGCGAGGTGGAGCGCAGGGTCAGCCGGCCCTGGAAATCGCGCGACGGCCGGAGGTACACGACCCGCGTCCCGTTCTTCGGCGCATAGGTGTCAACGCGGCCGATGTTCGTCGAACCCACGTAGACGTCCATGTTGCCCTGTCGAGGACCGGTCCTCACGTAGAGTCGCAGCGACCCTCCGGTGACCCAGTGCGTGGAGGGGAGCGAGCGACCCGGTTGCACCTCCGCCCAGTCGTTCTCCAGTGCTCGCGCGCTGAAGCGGTAGGGCGGGCTCCACGCGAGCCAGCTCCCGAGCATGACCGCCGTCGTGCAACGCTCCGACGACCACGCACCGACGTTCCCTGCTGCATCCCGCGCCCTGACACGGACACACCGGGTACCTCCGGCGTTGACGACCGACTCAGGCGTCGGGTCGGTCTCCCGGTAGCTCACCACCGCGTTTCCCCATCCGGCCTCGTACTCCTTCGGACTGCCGAGATAGGCCTGCACCGAGTTGAAGTGTCGCTCCCAGAGGTCGTAGGAGACGACCTGGTCGTCGTCCGTCGCGCGCCAGGTCAAGGGGTAGTCGGCGCGCGAGTGGTTCCCCGCTCCGATGAGACGCGGTGCGGTGACGGTGGCCCTCGTCGGGGCGGTGCCGTCGACGTACCCGCACGGCGGGAACGCCCACGCGCTGAGGTTCCCCGCACGATCGCGCGCCCGGACCGCGAAGCACACGTGGTCCGAGGCCTCGAGCCCGATGGAGAGCGACGTCGCCGTGGTCCCCTGCCACTCGGCAGGACGGATCCACGGCCCGTACCCCTGCCCGGTGACGCCGATCTTGTACACGACGTCGTACGTGGCGACCCCGCTCCCCCCGTCACGGGCGGCGTAGTCGACGGGCACCGTCGCACGTCCTGAGACGGCACGGACCACAGAGGGTGAGCTCGCCTGGACCAAGGGGGGACGCACGTCTGCCGCGGCCGCGACGCCGGAAGGTACACCGGCCGAGGCGGGAGGTCCTGCGTCCACGAGGCCCACCCCGATCACGGAGAGGACCACGGTGAGGGCGAGCCGGCCGATGGCCGGCCGCCGAGCAGGCAAGATCCAGGACATGCACCCTCCGCAGGGTCGGCGCATCGGCTCAGATGCCGGCGGTCGACGGCGAGCCGCTGCGGGCGTCGACAGGGTACACGTAGGGAGGACGTGCCTGTACGAGCGCCCGTGTCTCAACGCTCGCCGCCGACGGCACGCGCTACGCGGGGCGCGTCCCCCGGTGCAGCGCGACGACGCCGCCCGACAGGTTGCGGTACGCGACGGAACCCCACCCGGCGCGCAGCAGCAGGCGGCCCAGACCGACCTGGTCGGGCCACGCGGCGATGGACTCCGCGAGGTACTCGTACGACCCGCCCTCGCGCGTGACCGCCGCCGCGACCCGCGGCAGCGCCCGCACGAGGTACTCCTGGTAGAGCACGCGGAACGGCGCCCACGTGGGGGTCGAGAACTCGCAGATTACCACGCGGCCCCCGGGGCGCACGACGCGCAGCATCTCCCGCAGCGCACCCTCGGTGTCGACGACGTTGCGCAGCCCGAACGAGATCGTCACCGCGTCGAACGTGGCGTCGGCGAACGGCAGGCGCGTCGCGTCGCCCGCGACGAACGGCAGGTCCGGGCGGCGCTCCTTGCCCACCCGGAGCATCCCGAGGGAGAAGTCGCACGGGACGACCCGCACGCCGTCGTCCGCGAACGGCTCCGAGGACGTGCCCGTGCCCGCCGCGAGGTCGAGGACCTTCTCGCCCGGCATCGCGCCCACGGCACGCACGGTCGCGCGGCGCCACGCCCGGTCCTGCCCGAGCGACAGGATGTCGTTCGTGAGGTCGTAGCGACGGGCGATGCCGTCGAACATCGAGGCGACCTCGGTGGGCTTCTTGTCCAGGTTGGCGCGGGGCATGGGGCCCATGCTTCCACGCGCCCGCGCCCGCGCGCTTACGCTGGGGAACGATGACCGCTGAACCGTCGGCCCCGGCCGCCCCGCCCCACCCCCTCGTCGTGCGGACCACCCGCATCGACGACCTGCCGGGCGGACCCGCCGCGCTGGTCGACCTCCTGCCCGACACCCGGCCGCTCGCGTGGGTCCGCCGCGGCGACGGACTGGTCGCGTGGGGCGAGGCGCTGCGGCTGGAGGCCTGGGGACCCGGCAGGTTCGCGGACGCGGAGGCCGCGTGGCACGAGACGCTGTCGCGCGTCGTCGTGCGCGACGAGGTGGGGCTGCCCGGCACCGGCCCGGTCGCGTTCGGCACGTTCGCGTTCGACGACTCCGACCCCGGGGACGACTCCCACGAGCCCGTCCGGGCCGGGGGCGTCCTCGTCGTCCCCCGCGTCGTGGTGGGCCGCCGGGACGGCGTCACCTGGCTCACGACCGTCGACACCGCCGGGTCGCTCGCGTCGTCGCCGTCCGCGGCCCTCGCCCGCACCCCGCGGGCCCCGGTGACCGCCCCGGGCGACGTCACGTGGCGCGACGGCGCGCTGGGGCCCGACGACTGGGCCGCCGTCGTCGCCGAGGGGGTCGAGCGGATACGCGCGGGCGCGCTGGAGAAGGTCGTCCTCGCGCGCGACGTCGTGGCGCACGCGAGCGAGCCCGTCGACCCCCGCTGGCTCCTGGGTCGTCTCGCCGCGGGCTACGCGTCGTGCTGGACGTTCTCCGTCGACGGCATGGTGGGCGCCACGCCGGAGCTGCTCGTGCGCAGCGAGAAGGGGCTCGTGACGTCCCGCGTGCTCGCGGGCACCATCCGCCGGGCCGGGCTGTCCGACGACGAGGCGCTGCTCCGCGCGGCCCAGCTCGCCCGGTCCTCGAAGGACCTGGAGGAGCACGAGTACGCGGTGGCGTCCGTCGCGCACGCCCTCGACCCGTTCTGCTCGTCGATGAACGTCCCCGACGCCCCGTTCGTGCTGCACCTGCCGAACGTCATGCACCTCGCCTCCGACGTCACCGGCGTCCTCGCGCGCGGGAGCGGGGCGCGCCCGGCACCCGAGCCGACGAGCCTCGCGCTCGCCGCCGCCCTGCACCCGTCCGCCGCCGTGTGCGGCACCCCGACCGAGGCCGCGAACGACCTCATCCGCGAGATCGAGGGCATGGACCGCGGCCGGTACGCCGGACCCGTGGGGTGGCTCGGCAGCGACGGCGACGGCGAGTGGGGCATCGCCCTGCGCTCCGCGGAGCTGTCCGCGACCGACCCCCGCACCGTGCGGCTCTTCGCCGGGTGCGGCATCGTCGCCGCGTCCGACCCCGCCGCGGAGGTCGCCGAGTCCGAGGCCAAGCTCGAGCCGCTGCGGTACGCGCTCGGCTCCTGACGACAGCCGCTCCGGGACCGCCGCACGGGATCGTCACCACCGCGACCGGAGGGCCGGGGGACGGACGTCCCTGTCGGGGGCGGGCGACCCGCTGCTAGGTTCGCGAAGGTGTCCGATTCCTCCCTTCCTCCCGGTGCGCCGCCCCGCGACGCGACCGGTGTCCTCGTCCGCCGCGCGACCGTCGCCGACCGCGACGCCGTACGAGCCCTCGTCCCCGCGCTCGGGCGCGAGGAGCCCGAGCCCCGCGCGTTCGACGCGTCGTTCGGCCCGCTGCTCGCGGCCCTCGACACGTACCTCGCCGTCGCGGAGCTCCCGCACGCGGGCGTCGTCGGGTACGTGCTCGCGAACCGGCACCTGAGCCTCGCCGAGAACGGGGCGGTGTGCCGCGTCGAGGAGGTCGCCGTCGACCCCGCCCACCGGCGCGGCGGCCTGGGCCGGGCACTGCTCGACGCCGCCGAGACCTGGGCCGCCGAGGCGGGCGCCCGACGGGTCGGCATCGTCGCGGGTCGCTGCCGCGAGCTCGCGCTCGCCACCGGGCACGAACGGACCGCCGAGTACTTCAGCAGGACGCTCACGCCCCACCAGGACGGCGGCGGGGCCGGCCCCGACGCCGCCGCGTGGGACGGCCCGGTCCTGCCCGACGGCGCCCGGGCCTGACCCGGGGACGCCGGAGGCCGGCACGGAACAGGTCCGTGCCGGCCTCGTCGGCGGCGGCGCGAGGGGACGTCGCGCCGGGCCGCCGTCCCGCAGCGCCGGAGGGGGGAGCCGGCGCCCGGGAGATCGTGGGGTCGCGTCAGCCGCGACCGCCGAAGAACCAGTCGAACGGGTTCGGCACGTTGCCGGGGTCGCTCGGGTCGGTCTCCTGACCCTGCTGGCCGTCCTGCTGACCCTGGTCGCCCTGCCCGTCCTCGCCCGGGACCGTGCCCTCGCCGGAACCGGAGCCGGAGAGCTCGTCGTCGGCGGGCCGGGTGGCGAGGGTGACGTCGACGTCCTGCGTCGCACCGTCGCGCACCACCGTCACGGTCGCCTGCGCGCCCGCGGTCAGCTCGCGCACGAACGCCGTGAGGGACTCCGCCCCGCCGACCGCGTCGCCGTCGATCGCGACGATCACGTCACCGGCCTGGATGCCCGCCTCGGCGGCCGGCGAGCCGTCGGTCACCTGCTCGACCTGCGCGCCACGACGCGTGACGCCGTCGGACGTCGCCGTCGCGTCGGAGAGGGTCACCCCGAGGAACGCGTGCTCCGCCGTCCCGTTCTCCACGAGCTGCTGCGAGATCGTCTTCGCCAGGTTCACCGGGATGGCGAAGCCCAGACCGATCGACCCCGACTGGCTCGTGCCGCTCGACAGCGTCGCGATGGACGACGTGATGCCGATGACACGGCCCTGCGCGTCGAACAGCGGGCCACCCGAGTTCCCCGGGTTGATCGCCGCGTCGATCTGGATCGCGTTCGTCACGACCGACGTCCCGCCCGTCGTGCCCGACGCCGAGACCGGCCGATCCACGGCGGACACGATGCCCGTCGTCGCCGTGTTGGCCAGACCGAGCGGGTTGCCCACCGCGAGCACCGACTCGCCCACGGTCACGTCGTCGGAGTCGCCCAGCGTCGCGGGCTGCAGGTCGTCCGGGGCGTCCTGGATCTGCACGACGGCGAGGTCCGTCGCCGGGTCGAGGCCGACGATCGTCGCCTCGAACAGGCGCCCGTCGTTCAGCGTGACCTGCACGGTGTCGTCGACGGCGCCCTCGACGACGTGGTTGTTCGTCACCACGTGGCCCGCGTCGTCGACGATGACGCCCGAGCCCTCGCCGCCGCCGGACTGCGTCTGGACCTGGATCGCGACGACCGACGGCGCGACCGCCGTGGTCACGGCCTCCCAGTCCGGGTTCTGCGAGCTGGAGCTCGACACGGGCGCGGCCGACTGCTCCTCGCTGCGCCCCACGTCGGCGAGCGACGTCGGGGTGGAGTCGTCGTCGAGGGCCAGCACGAGACCGGCGGTCGCGAGGCTCGCGACGAGGGCGGCGGCGGCCGCGGCGCTCACCACGGGGACCCAGGTGCGACGGCGCTCGGACCCGTGGCCCGAGGCGCCCGACGTCGCGGGCGGGGCGGGGGGTGCGGGCAGCACCGTGCCGTACGGACCCGACGCCGCGGGCGCCGCGTACGGCTGGGCGCCGAACGCCGCACCCTGCTGCGGGTGGTGCGGGTTCTGGTGGTGCGCGGCCTGCTGGTGCAGGGCGTTCGACGGCGCGGGGCCCTGCTGCGGCGCGCTGACCTGCTGCACGACCTGGGCCGGGAGCGGCTCGGTGGGCCGAGCCTGCGGGTGCGCCTGCTGGTCGGCCTGCCGGGGTGTCGCGTCGACGGCGGCCGCGCGGTCGGCGGCACCGGGCGTCCCGGACAGCGGCGTCGTGGGGGTGGGCTGGGCGAGCGGCGTGGTGGGGGTGTCGTTCGACATGTGGGCCTCCTCGTTCTGCCCACTACTTCACACCGTGGCCCTTGAACGGGGCTTGAACGTTCCTGGGAGTTCGCTGCGAATCTGCGAGTGACGCACTTCCGTTCGAGAGATGCGCCTCGGGTCGAGAGATGCGCTCCGAGGTGCATCACCCGGCCCGGAGTGCGTCGCTCGCCGGGCGCCGTCGGTCAGCGGACGGTCGCGTCCTCGACCGCGGCCCGCACGGCGTCGGCGAGCGCCACCCCCGCGGCCCGCCGCCCCGACCGGTCGACCCGCGCCTCCACCACCTCGACCCCGCGCGCGGGCGCGTCGAGAGCCCGGCGCAGCGCCGCGACGTCGGGCACGAGCGTGTGGCGGACCCCGTACCCCGCGCACAGCAGCGCGAGGTCCGCGCCGTGCGGCGTCGCGAAGACGCGCTCGAAGGTGCGCGTGGCCGCCGCGGACCGCTCCCCCAGCCCGCCGGGCTCCAGGCCCGCGAAGATGGACCCGCCGTCGTCGTTCACGACCACGAGCCGCAGGTCGACGGGCGGTTCGTCCGGACCGCGCAGCAGTCCCCCGACGTCGTGGAGGAACGTCAGGTCGCCGAGCAGCGCGCGCACCCGCCGCCCCGGGGTCGCGAGCGCCACGCCGAGCGCCGTCGACACGGTGCCGTCGATCCCCGCCAGGCCCCGGTTCGCGACGACGGTCGGCAGGTCGGCCGGAGCCGCGTCCAGCAGGCCGAGGACGAGGCCGAGGTCGCGGACGGGGCTGGACGCGCCGACGACGAGGACGTCGTCGGGGCCGCACGACTCGACGACGGCGCGCGCGACGGCCGGGCCGTCGGGGTCCCCCTGGCCCGTGGTCGCGGCGTCCACGACGTCCGCCGCGGCGCGGCTCGCGGCCTGCCAGCGCGCGAGGAACGCCACGTCGTGCGGGGCACCGGGCCGCAGCCAGGCGTCGGGCACGGCGGGCAGCACGGTCGTGGCGTTGCGCGCGGCGTCCGGCCAGGGCCCGCCCCCGGGGGCGACCACGGTGACGTCGACGTCGGGCCGGGCGAGGAGGCGCTGCACGGGTCTGCTGAGGGTCGCCCGGCCGAGCACGACGACGTGCTCGACGTCGTCGGCCAGTCCCCGCGCGCCGAGGACGAGAGGGTGCGCGACGACGTGGTGCGGTCCTCCCGCGGCCCCGGAGGACGGCTCGGCGAGCAGCGGCCACCCGCGCGCGGCAGCCAGGCCGCGGGCGACGTCACCGGCGCGGTCGCCCGCGACGAGGAGCGTGCGGCCGGGCGGTGCGGGGACGTCGGGCGCGCGGACGACCGGCGGCACGACGACCGGTGCTCCCGGCGTGCCCGCCACCGTGCCCGCCACCGTGCCCGCCTCCGTGCCCGCCATCCTGCCGTCCGGCGCCGGGGCGAGCGCCGCGGGGACCGGCGCCGCGGCGTCGGGCTCGGCGGGCACGAGCGGGTCGCGGAACGCGAGGTTGACGTGCACGGGCCCGGGGCGGCCGTCGCGCGCGCCCGTGGCCGCGGCGAGGGCACGGGTCGTCGCCGCGACGAGGTCGGCGGCCTCGCCGGGCCGGCCGTCGGGCGCGGGGTGGTCGACGACGAGGCGCACGGCCCCGGCGAACAGGCCGACCTGGTCCGTGGTCTGGTTCGCGCCGGTCCCGCGCAGCTCGTGCGGGCGGTCGGCGGTGAGGAGCACGAGGGGGACGCCCGCGTGGTGCGCCTCGAGCACCGCCGGGTGGAGGTTCGCGACGGCCGTGCCGGACGTCGTGACGACGGCGACCGGACGCGGCAGGCGCGTCCCGCCGGGCCCGTCGAGGGGCGCAGCACCACGGGACAGCCCGAGCGCGCAGAACGCCGCGGACCGCTCGTCGACGCGCACGTGCAGCGCGAGCAGCCCCGCGTCCGCCGCGGCGGCGACGGCGTAGGCGAGCGGCGCGGACCGCGAGCCGGGCGCGAGCACGACGTCGCGCACCCCGGCCGCGACGAGCGCCGCGACCAGGGCGCGCGCGCACTCGACGGAGGGGGCCTCGGCCGCCGGGCCGGCGTCGGGCGCGGAGCCGCTCACCGGTCGCCCCCCTCGACGCCGGCGACGCGCACCCCGGACGCGCCGCCTCGCACGGGACGGCCGAGCGACTCGACGCGTGCGAGCCGGTCGAGCCAGCGGTGCTCGACGTCCTCGTCCGCCCGTGTGACGGCGAGCCCGGCGGGCGAGGGCTCGGGCCGCAGGACGGAAAGGGTGCCGCCGACGGGCAGCAGCGGCGCGGCGGTGACGTCCGCGGCGAGGAGCTGGACCGTCGCGAGGCCGCACGCGTACGGCAGGTCCGGCAGCGCCGCCGCGAGCGCCACGCCCGCAGCGATCCCGATCGACGTCTCGAGCGCCGACGACACGACGACGGGGACGCCGACCTGTGCGGCGAGGTCGAGGCACGCGCGGACGCCGCCGAGGGGCTGCACCTTGAGGACCACGACGTCGGCGGCGTCGGCACGGACCACGGCGAGGGGGTCCTCGGCGCGGCGCACGGACTCGTCCGCGGCGACGGGCACGGCGGTGTCGCCGTGCTGCCCGCGGCGCACGGCGGCGAGGCCGGGGACGTCGGCGCAGGGCTGCTCGACGTACTCCAGGCCACCTGCGGCACGGTCGAGGTGGGGCAGGCGGCGCAGCGCGTCGTCGGGGTCCCAGGCGCCGTTGGCGTCGACGCGCACGCGACCGCCGGGGCCGAGGGCGTCGCGCACGGCCTCGAGCCGGGCGACCTCGTCCGCGAGGGGCTCGGGGCGGCCCTGGGCGTCGCGCTGGGCGACCTTGACCTTGGCGGTGCGACACCCGCCCGACGCCGCGACGATCGCCCGCGCGCTGTCCGGGCCGACGGCGGGGACGGTGACGTTCACGGGGACGGCGGTGCGGACCGGGTCGGGCCAGCCGTCGTCGGCGGCCTCGCGGGCGGCGCGCAACCAGGGGACGCACTCGGCGTCGTCGTAGTCCCAGAACGGGGAGAACTCGCCCCACCCGGCGTCGCCCCGCAGGAGCAGCCCGTCGCGGGCGTCGAGCCCTCGGAACCGTGTGGTGAGCGGGGTGCGGTAGACGACGGGCGGCACGTGGCTCAGGCTACGCCGACGCGGCGCGCCCGGCCGCCCGCGAGGTCGGGGGCGCGGACGTCACGGACACGGGGCCACGGGCGGGGAGCTCACGGGCGGGGGCCGAGGAGCTCGACGAGGAGCCGGACGGCGAGGGCCCGGACGTCGCGACCCTCGCTGAGGGCGCTCACGGCGGCGCCGTCGACGACGGCGACGACGAGCCCGGGGTTCGGGGCGTCACCGCCCAGCACGGCGAGGACGTGGGCGACGGCCGCGTCGAGCCGACCGCGACCGTCGGCGTAGGCCCGGGCGAGGGCGGGGTGGCGCCCGGCGCCGACGAGGTGCTCGTAGAAGCCGCGGACCTCCGACTCGCCGCCGGGGGGTAGCACCGCGTCGACGAGCACCCGCGCGTCGGTCTCGGCGTCGCGGGCGCCCGTCGACGCACGGTCGATGGCCCGCTCCGCGGCCTCGGCGGCGTGCGCGGCCCAGCCTGCGACGATCTGCTGCCCGGCGGCGCCGACGAGGTCGTCGAGGCCGGTGAAGTAGTACGTGGTCGCGGCGAGCGGGACGCCCGCCGCGACGGCGACGGCGCGGTGGGTCGCCGCGGCGGGCCCCTCGGCGAGGATGAGCTGCGCGGCGGCGTCGACGATGGCGTCGCGCCGCGCTGCACCGCGTGCCTGGCGCCGCGGCTCGCCGCGGCCGGGCTCGGCAGTCGTCGTCTCGACCATCAGTGACCTCCACCGGACAGGTTCGGACCGTTCGCGACGAGGAGCACGGGCGGACGGGCGTGGGGACGCCGACCTCGTCGTCGAACAGGACGAGGGCGAGGATAGCCGTCGGGGCCGCGCCGACGCCCGCGGGCGGACGGAGCGGGCTCGCACGGTCCGGTGCCGTGGCCGTCAGGTCCGGGCCGGGGCTCGGGGCGCCACGGCGCGCAGCGTCCGCCCGACGACCTCCAGCTGCTCCTCCCGGAGCCTCGCCGTGCCGAGCACGACACCGTGCCGAGGGCGGCCCGCGTACGTCGAGCCCAGCGGGAGCACCGGGACGCCGCGCGCTCCGAGCGCCTCGACCGCCGAGGTCTCCGCGGCCTGCGAGCCCAGCTCGACGACGACGTGCAGGCCGGCGTCGACCCCCCGCACCCGCAGCCCCGGCGCGTGCTCCGCGAGCGCCGCGAGCAGCACGCCGCGCCGCCGACGGTAGGTCGCGCGCACGCCGCGCACGTGCCGCCCGTACGCTCCGCCGTCCAGGAGCGCGGCGAGCGCGGCCTGCTCGGGCACGGAGCATCCCAGGTCGGCGCGGGCCTTGGCCCGGACCAGCGGGTCGACGAGGGCGGGCGGCGCGACGACCCAGCCGAGCCGGAGCGCCGGCGAGAGGAGCTTGGAGACGGATCCCAGGAGCACGACGCGCTCGGGGTCCATCGCTTGGAGCGCGGCCACGGGCCTGCGGTCGTAGCGGAGCTCGGCGTCGTAGTCGTCCTCGAGGACGTACCGCCCCGCTGCGGCCCACGCGACGAGCGCGCGCCTGCGCTGCGGAGCCAGGACCGCGCCGAGCGGGAACTGGTGCGCGGGGGTGACGAGCGCCGCGGCGGCGTCCGGGAGGTCGTCGACACGGAGGCCGTGGTCGTCCACCGGCACGGGCACGGTGCCCAGCCCGGCCGCGCGGAGGAGGTCGACCGCCCCCGGTGACGAGGGCTCCTCCACGACGACCCGGCGGGAGGCCGAGCCGGTCGACCGTTCCGCGAGGATCTCGGCGAGCAGCGTGATCCCCTGGGCGACCCCGGAGACCACGACGACGTCCCGGGCCCGGACGCGGGCACCCCGCGCCGCGCGCAGGTGCGCGGCGAGCGCCTCGCGGAGCGCGAGGAGGCCCTGAGGGTCCGGGTAGCCGAGGTCGGCGTCCGGGAGCGTGCTGGTCGCCGCCCGCACCGCGCGCAGCCATGCCGCCCGCGGGAAGAGGGACGGGTCGGGTGTCCCCACGCTCGGCGGACGGACCGTCCGCCCGCCCGCAGCCCGGTGCGCGGTGTCCGACGGCGCGGCTGCCACCGGCGCGACCACGAGGGCCGATCGCGGACGGCTGAGGAGCAGCCCGTCGCCCACGAGGAGGTCGAGCGCGGAGGTGACGGTGCCCCGTGCCACCGCGAGCGTCGCGGCGACGTCACGTCCGGACGGGAGCGCGGTCCCCGCGTCGAGCCTGCCCGTGAGGATCGCGGTGCGCACTCCTTCCTCGACCCACCGGCCGAGCCCGCGTCGGGGCCGGGGGCCGAGCAGCACGAGCAGGGACTCGGGGTCCAGACGGACGCTCATCTGGACCAGTGAACCAGACGCATCCTGGCCCTGGGGCCCGGCCCAGCGCATCCCTAGCGTCGGTGCCATGCCGACGCCGGATCGCACCCGCCCGACCACCCGCACGCCGACGGTGGTGCTCGCCTCGGTGTCCTGCGCTCTCGCCATGCTCGTCGTCGGTGCGTCGTTCGTCGCCTCCGCGACGGTGGCGCAGTTCCCGCTGCTGGGCGGGCAGGCCGTGCGGTACGCCGTGGCGGCCGCCGTCCTGGTCGGCGTGCTCGTCGTGCGGCGGGTGCCGTGGGTGGTCCCCACCGCCCGTCAGACGGGGCGCCTCGCCGCGCTCGCCGCGACGGGCCTCGTCGCCTTCAGCGTCCTCGTCGTCCGGGGCGCGGACCACGCGGACCCGTCGCTCGTCGGTGCCGTCGTCGGCGCGACGCCCCTCGTGCTCCTCCTGGCGGGCGCCCTGAGGGAACGTCGGCTCACCGTCCGAGCCACCGGTGCCGCCCTCGCCGTCCTGGTCGGCGTCGTGCTCGTCGAGGGCCCCGGCGCGGTCGACCCGCTCGGGCTCGCGCTCGCGGTCGGCGCCCTCGCGTGCGAGGTCTGCTTCTCGCTCCTGGCCGTCCCGCTGCTGCCCGTGCTCGGTCCGCTGCGCGTGTCCGCCTACGCGTGCGTCCTCGCCGTGCCGCAGCTCGTGCTGGCGGGCCTGGTCCTGCCCGGCCCGTTCCTCGTCTCGCCCACGCGGGCGGAGCTCGTCGCCCTCGCCTACCTGGCCGTCGTGGTCACGGCCGTCGCGTTCCTGCTCTGGTACTCGGGGCTGGCCGTGCTGGGTCCTGGCCGGGCCGGGCTGTTCGCCGGGCTGATGCCCGTCGGCGCGCTGGCGGCGTCCGTCCTCCTCGGTGTCGAGGACGCCACGCCGCACGCGGTCGCCGGCGTGCTGGCGGTCGGGCTCGGACTTCTCGCCGGGTTGCGCCCCGCGCGGTCACGACAGGCCGCCCACCGGATACCGTGGCGCACGTGAGCACCGACGAGCACCCCGCCGACCCGTCCACGGCCCTGCCGGCCACGGTCTCCGAGACCTTCGACCCGCGCGCCTGGCGCACCGTGCACGGCTTCGAGGACCTCACCGACATCACCTACCACCGGGGCGTCGAGCGGGCCGCCGACGGTCCCGACGGTGCGCCGGGGCGCGTGCTGCGCGACCTGCCCGTGGTGCGCGTCGCGTTCGACCGGCCCGAGGTGCGCAACGCGTTCCGCCCGCACACCGTCGACGAGCTCTCCCGCGTGCTCGACCACGCGCGCATGACGTCCGACGTCGGGACGGTCCTGCTCACCGGCAACGGCCCGTCGCCCAAGGACGGCGTGTGGGCGTTCTGCTCGGGCGGGGACCAGCGCATCCGCGGCCGGTCCGGCTACCAGTACACGACGGCCCCTGACGGGGGCGGGGACGTGCACACGCGCGACGCCGTCGACCCGGCGCGCGCGGGGCGCCTGCACATCCTCGAGGTGCAGCGGCTCATCAGGACGATGCCGAAGGTCGTGATCGCGGTCGTCAACGGGTGGGCGGCCGGGGGCGGGCACTCGCTGCACGTCGTCGCGGACCTGTCGCTCGCGAGCCGCGAGCACGCGCGCTTCAAGCAGACCGACGCGGACGTCGGCTCGTTCGACGGCGGGTACGGGTCCGCCTACCTCGCCCGGCAGGTGGGGCAGAAGCGGGCCCGGGAGATCTTCTTCCTCGCGCGCGAGTACTCGGCGCAGGACGCGTACGAGTGGGGTGCGGTGAACGAGGTCGCGGACCACGCGGACCTGGAGCGCCTCGCCCTGGAGTACGCGTCGACGATCGCCACCAAGTCCCCGCAGGCGGTCCGCATGCTGAAGTTCGCGTTCAACCTCGCGGACGACGGGCTCATGGGCCAGCAGGTGTTCGCGGGCGAGGCCACGCGCCTCGCCTACATGACCGACGAGGCGGTCGAGGGCCGCGACGCGTTCCTCGAGCGCCGGGACCCCGACTGGGGGCGGTTCGGCTACGCGTTCTGACCGCCGACGCGACCGCCGACGGCGGGGTCCGCCGGGGCGCACGGGTGGTGCTCAGGCGCCCCCGGCGAAGCCGACGAGCATCTCGATGATGCCGCGCCCCACGAACGCGGCCGCCACGGCCAGGCCGAACAGCAGCGCGAGCGAGACGGCCACCGGCACGGCGGAGCGAGCGCTGCCGGGCTCGTCCGACGGGCGCGACGGGGCGTAGGACGGCGGGGGCGCTCCGGGGGTGGTGCGGGTCGACGACGGGTGGTCGGGGTGCGGGACGACGGTTGCCATGCGACCACCGTGCCCCCGCGGGCCCCGGCGCCGCGTCGGCCTCGCGGCCTCACCTGGTGGCGGGACGGTCCCTCCCGGGAGGGAGCCCGCGTACGCCCCGGGGAGGACCCTCAGCCCAGCGACCAGCTCCCGGACCCGGCCGGGACGAGCTCGATCCACGTGGTCCCGGGCTCGAGCTCGACGACCTCGCCGTCCGGTCCGGTGAGGACGAGCGGCGCGGCGTCGGACTCCTTCGACCACGTCGCCGCGACCTGCCTGCCCCCGCTCGCGACGACCGCGTCCCCCGACCCGACGATCCGGGTCTCCGGCACGGCGACCCCCGCGGGGTCGCGGAACGCGGTGTCGACCATGGGCGCCCGCACGAGCACGACGTTCGTCGCCGCGACACGGTCCCCGTCGGCGGAGACCGCGGGCTCGGCGCCCTCGCTGCGCAGGTACGCCGCGTCGTCGGACGACCACTCCCACACGGCACGGCTCGCGAACGTGAGCCGGACGTCGAGCAGCGGGGCGTCCGCGCCCGTCCGCGTCGCCGTGCCCGTGCCGGGCTCGTGCGCGTGCGCGAGCTGCGCGGGCGGGGGCGACGTGCGGTCGTCGTCCGCCTGCGCCCAGAAGTCGGCGAGGCTGCCGTACACGTTGTGCGGGGCGCGCCGCTCCCGGGTCGTGACGAACCCGTCGTCGCCGTCGTCCATGACGACGGACTGCACGCCCGCCGCGCCGACGGCCGCGACGAACGGCGCCTGGCCGCCCGTGTAGGCGAGGATCCCGCGCAGGGGCGCGACGATCGCCGGGTCCATCGGCCGCACGGACCGCACGGGGCCCACGAGCTCCGGCGCGCGGGAGTGGTAGACCGCGACGAACCGCGTGATGCCGCCCTCGACGACCTCCTCCCACACGAGGTCCGCGTCCTCCAGCCCGGTCTGCGGCCGCGCCTGCGGCGCGTTCTCGATCTTCACCGCGAGCGCCGGACGCTGTGCGACCTCCTCGACGGCGACGCCGGTGAGCGGCCACACCACGGGCACGTCGGGCGTGGGCGGCCCGGCCTTCGCGGCGGCGAGGTCCGCGTCCACCGTGGCGGTCGTGGGTGCCGTCGGTGCGTCGCCCCCGCACGCGGCCGTCCCGAGCGCGACCAGCAGGGCGAGCGCCCCGCCGACGACGCGCCGCGTCCCTGGCACCATCGCCCCTCCCGTCCGGCCGCCGCCCCGGGCGGCCCGTCGTCGCACACCCTACGGCGCGGCCTAGGCTGGCCGGGTGTCCCGCGCCGTCGTCCCCGCCGACCTCCCGGCGCTCGTCCGCGCGGTCGCGGCGGCGCTGCGGGGCGACGGGCCGGCCGTGGCGCCCGCGCCCGTGACCGCCACGACGCCGGTCCCGGACGGCGTCGCCCTCGTGCTCCGCACGTCCGGCTCGACCGGAGCGCCGCGGGAGGTCGCGCTCTCCGCCGCGGCCGTGCGCGCCTCCGGGGACGCGACGCACGCCCGCCTCGGCGGGTCCGGCCACTGGCTGCTCGCGCTCCCGGCGAGCCACGTCGCCGGGGTCCAGGTCGTCGCGCGCGCCCACGCCGGGCTCGGGCTCACCGCCGCGCCGCCCGACGAGCCGTTCACCCCGGCCGCGTTCGCGCGCCTCGTCGCCCGCTCCCTGCACGACGTGCGGCGCTACACGTCGCTCGTGCCCACCCAGCTGCACCGGCTCGTCGCCGCCGCCGAGGCCGGCGAGCCCGCCGGGCTCGACGCCCTGTGCTCCCTCGACGCCGTGCTGCTCGGTGGCGCCGCGACGCCCGCCCCGCTGCTGGACCGCGCGCGGCGCGCGGGGGCGCCCGTCGTCACCACCTACGGGATGACGGAGACGAGCGGCGGCTGCGTGTACGACGGCGACCCGCTCGCCGGGGTGCGCGCCCGCGTCGACGGCGCGGGCGTCGTCGAGCTCGCCGGTCCCGTGCTCGCCGAGGGCTACCTCGGGGACGAGGACGCGACCGCGTCGGCCTTCCGGACCGACGCCGACGGGACGCGCTGGTTCCGCACGAGCGACCTCGGGCGGCTCGACGACGGACACCTCACCGTCCTCGGCCGCGCGGACGACGTCGTGGTCACCGGGGGCGTGAACGTCGCGCCCGCCGCCGTCGAGGCCGCCGTCGTGCAGGTGCCCGGCGTGGGCGAGGCGTGCGTCGTCGGGGTGCCCGACCCGGAGTGGGGGCAGGCGGTCGTGGCCGTCGTCACGACGTCCCCGGGCACCGCGACGGGGCCGCTCCCCGCCGCGGTGCGGGCGCACGTCGCGGATAGGCTGGGGCGGGCCGCCGCACCGCGGCACGTGCTCGTCGTGGCGGACCTGCCCCGGCGAGGCCCCGGCAAGGTGGACCGGGCCGCGGTGGCGCGCCTCGCCGTCGGGCAGCTCGCCTGACCCCCGCACGACCGATCGGAGCAGCATGGCCAGTCCCGCCGAGTGGGTCGCGGGCGCGCGACCGCGCACCCTGCCCGCCGCGGCGACGCCCGTGATCGTGGGGACGGGCGCCGCGGCCCAGGTGGACGGCTTCGCGTTCTGGCCCGCCCTGCTCGCGCTCGGCGTCGCCCTCGCGCTCCAGGTCGGCGTGAACTACGCCAACGACTACTCCGACGGCGTCCGCGGGACCGACCTCGACCGCGTCGGGCCGATGCGCCTCACCGCGACGGGCACCGCCCGCCCGCCCGAGGTGCGCGGCGCGGCGTTCGCCGCGTTCGGGGTCGCCGCCGTCCTCGGGCTGTGGCTGTGCGCGGTGTCGGGGCACTGGTGGCTCCTCGCCGTCGGCGCGCTCGCGATCCTCGCGGGCTGGTACTACACCGGCGGGCGCAACCCCTACGGCTACCGCGGGCTCGGCGAGGTCGGCGTGTTCGTGTTCTTCGGGCTCGTCGCCACCCTCGGCACGACCTACACGCAGGCGGACGTCGTCACGTGGCCGTCCGTCGTCGGGGCCGTCGCGGTGGGACTGCTCGCGTGCGCGATCCTCATGGTGAACAACCTGCGCGACATCCCCACGGACGTCGTCGCCGGCAAGCGCACCCTCGCGGTGCGGCTCGGCGACTGGCGCGCGCGCCGCGTCTACGCGCTCATGCTCTGGGTGCCGATGCTGCTCGCCGTCCTGTGCGCGTTCGCGTCGCCGTGGGCGCTGCTCACGCTCGTCCTGCTGCTGCCCGCCGCGCTCCTCACGCTCCCCGTGATCGCCGGGGCCCGCGGGCCGCTGCTCGTGCCCGTCCTCGCCGGGACGGGGCTGTTCGAGCTCGCGTACGGCGTGCTGCTCGGGGTGGGTCTGGCGCTCTGAGCCCCTGTCCGCCGCGTCAGCGCGCGGCCGGGGGCCCGTCCGCGGCGTCGACGGCGGCGTCCTCCGCCGCGGCGTCGTCCTCGATCTCGCGCGAGAACCGCTCCCCCGTGCGCCGACGGTGCTCCGCGCGCTCCGCGAGGTAGCGCGACGCGGCCTCCCGCGGGCGACGCAGCGTGAGGTAGGACAGCATCAGCGCCACCGCCGCGGCGACGAGCACGAGCAGCCACCCGCGCATCCCCGCGAACCAGAGGGCACCGAGCGCGGCCGCGAACAGCAGCAGGCGCAGGACGGAGTAGACGACGACAGGCACGCTTCCAGGGTACGGCGCTTAGGCTGGAGGGATGGCACGTGTGCTCGTCGTCCTGCTCGCCGTCGGTCTGGCCGTCTACGCCCTCGCCGACCTCTCCTCGAGCGACGAGGAGGACCGCAACGGCATCCCCAAGGGGTTGTGGATCGTCCTCGTCGTGCTCCTGCCCTTCGTCGGGCCGATCGCGTGGATCCTCGTCAAGCGGTCGCAGCGGAACACCCCGCGCTACGGCACGAGCGGACGCCCCGCGGGCGGCGCCACACGCCGGCGCCGCTCCGGCCCCGTGGCCCCCGACGACGACCCGGAGTTCCTCTGGCGGCTCGAGCAGGACCAGCGGCGTCAGGCCCGCGGCGCGAGCCAGGACGGCCCCGCCGACCCGGCCGACCCGACGGGCACCCCGGACGGCGGCACCGGGACGGCGTCGTCCGACGACGCCGGCGACCAGGACGCGGACGGCAGCACCGACCCCGAGACCGGCCCGAACGCGGGGAAGAACGGCGGCTCCGGCCGCTGAGCACGACCCTGCTCGCCGCCGAGAACGAGGTTGCTGACGCCATCCGCCGGATAACGTCAGCAACCTCGTTCTCGGCGGGACGGCGGTCTCAGTCGCCCGGGTTGAGGCCCGAGTACGAGTGCATGCCGTTGAACAGCAGGTTCACGCCCGTGAAGTTGAACAGGACGCACGCGTAGCCCACGAGGACGAAGTACGCGGCACGGCGGCCCGACCAGCCGCGCGTCGTGCGCGCGTGCAGGTACGCCGCGTACACGATCCACACGACGAAGCTCCAGACCTCCTTGGGGTCCCAGCCCCAGTAGCGGCCCCAGGCGTGCTCCGCCCAGATCGCGCCGCCGATGATCGTGAACGTCCACAGCACGAACGCGACGGCGTTGAGCCGGAAGCTCAGGCCCTCGAGCTGCGTGGGCGTCTGCGTGGAGTCGAGCCAGCGCCAGCCGCGCGCGCCGAGGACGGCGCTGCCGCCGTCGCGCGCGTCGCGCAGGAGCTGGAGCACCGACGTGACGAACGCCACCGTGAAGATCCCCGTCGCGATGATCGCGACACCGACGTGGATGACGAGCCAGTACGACTGCAGCGCCGGCTGCACGCCCGTGGCGTCGACGAAGAACGCGTTCTGCGCGAGCACGAGGAACAGCACCGCGAGGCCCGTGACGAACGACCCGAGGAAGCGCACCTCGCGGCGCAGCGACACCCCGAGGAACACGGCGAGCGCGACGAAGGTCCCCACGAGCGTGAACTCGTACATGTTGGCCCAGGGGGTGCGCCCCGCGGCGATCCCGCGGGTCACGACCGCCACGAGGAGCAGCGCCGTGCCCAGCCACGTGAGGGAGACCCCGATGTTCGCCGCCCGGCGCGAGACCGGGGCGGGCTCCTCGTCGTCGGCGGGCGCGACGTCGTCGCCCCCCGGCCCGTACGGCGACGCGCGGGTGCCCGACGCCGCGAGCACCTCCGACCGTTCCGTCACCGCGGCGTTCTCCCGGGCCGCGCGGACGTCGTCACGGCGCCCGGCCAGGCGCGCGAGGTCGATCGCGAACGCCACGAGCGCCACCGTCAGGGCGGTCGCCGCCGCCCACACCAGGTCCTGGCTCAGCTCGGCCACGGTCATCGGTCAGCCTTTCGTGCGCGGTCCGAGCCGCGCGCGGTCGTGCGGTTCCCCCGCGTCCCGGGGGTCGAGGCCCCGCGCGGGCGCGCCGGGCCGGAGGTGAGGTCGCCCTCACCCGATGGTGCCACGCCGGGCAGCGCGGCGAGAAGCGCGTCGACCTGGCCCTGCAGCCCGGCGTCGTCCCCGCGGGCGAGCCCCGCGACGGCGACGACCGTGCGCTCGTGCGGCGCGTCGTCGGGCCCGTCGCCGGGGACCTCCTCGCGCCACGCGCGCAGCCACACGCGCCGACGCGGCGTGAAGAGCGACACCGCGAGCCCACCGAGCGCACCGAGCGAGAACACGAGCACCCACGTGAGCGACGGGTCGTGCCGCAGGTCGAGCGCGACGTACCGCGGCAGGGAGTCGAACGTCACCGTCCCCAGGCCGTCGGGCAGGTCGACCGTCTCGCCCGGCGCGACGAGGACCTTGACGCGCTCGCCGTCCTCGTCGACCGCGGGCGTGAGGTCCTCCGTGTCGAGGCGGTAGACGTTCTGGGGCAGCCCCTCGTCGAGGCCCAGGTCGCCGGAGTACACCTCGAGCACGAGGAGCGGGTTGATCGGCTGCGGGTACACCGACGTCGCGGACTCGCCGTCCTCGCTGAGCTGCGCCGTGGGCAGGAAGTACCCGACCAGGCCGACCTGCTCGAGGCCGGGCGACACGTCGGGGACCTTCACGACCCCGCGCGACGTGTACATCGTGTCCTCGGGCAGGAACGGCACGCGGCCGGAGAACGCGACCTCACCCTCGGCGTCGCGCACCGTGATCTCCGGCGCGTACCCGTTGCCCTGGAGGTAGATCTTCGCGCCGCCCGCGGTGAGCGGGTGGTTGACCTTGATGGTCTCCTCGTGCGTCGTACCGTCGGGGTCGCGGACCGTGACGAACGCGGTGAAGTCGCGCGACTGCGCGAACGCGACGGAGTCGGCCGCGAACTCGGCCTCGAAACGGTCGAGCGTCATGGAGAACGGCACGAGCGACGACGGGCGGAACCACGCCCCGTTCTCGAACGTGTCGTAGTCGACCACGGCGTTCGCGAACCCCCGGTCCTCCGTGACGATCGCCTGCCCGCGGTAGTGCAGGAGCTGGCCCAGCGCGACGGCGACGAGGAGCCCGACGAGCGACAGGTGGAAGACGAGGTTGCCGGTCTCGCGCACGTACCCGCGCTCGGCGGCGACCGTGCGCGCCGCGGGCCGCGCGGCGCGGGTGCCGACGGCGGGCGCCCCGTCCTCCGCGGCGGTCTCCACCCGGAAGGTCGGCAGCCGGCGCAGCCGTCCCCGCAGGTGAGTCTCGGCGGCGGCGACCACCTCGTCGGGCGTCGCGTCGGTGACGGCGCGGCCCTGCGCGGGGAAGCGGTCGAAGCGGCGCGGGGTGCGCGGCGGGCGGCCGCGCAGCGCCTGGAGGTGCGCCTTCGACCGCGGCAGGATGCAGCCCACGAGGGACACGAACAGCAGGATGTAGATCGCGGAGAACCACACCGACGCGTACACGTCGAAGAACCCGAGGCGGTCGAGCCACTCCCCCGTCGTCGGGTTGTCCTGGAGGTAGCGCAGCACCGCCGCGGGGTCCTGCGGGCGCTGCGGCAGCACCGACCCCGGCACGGCGGCGACGGCCAGCAGCATGAGCAGCATGAGCGCGACGCGCATGCTCGTGAGCTGGCGCCACGTCCAGCGCAGCGTCCCGACGAGGCCCAGCGCCGGCAGCGCGGGCCGGGGCGTCGTGCCCGACGTCGCGGGGTCGTCGCGGTGGCCGCCCTCGGCGAAGGCGTCGTCGATGCCCTCGGGCCGGTAGCGGCCGCCGTCCGCGTCGTCGGGGGCGCCGGGGCGCCGCGTGTCCTGGTCGCTCATCACACCACCGTCGAGTATCCGCCGATCCAGCCCTGCAGCGCCCCGGTCCACGCGCCCCACACGCCGGTGACCAGCGCGAGGCCGATGAGCACGAGCATGCCGCCGCCGATCCGCATGACCGCGAGCCGGTGCCGCCGCAGGAACCCGAGCATCCTCTGCGAGCTCTGCAGCCCGAGCGCGATGAGCAGGAACGGGACCCCCAGGCCGACGCAGTACGCCACGCCCAGCAGGGCGCCGCGGCCCGCGGATGCCTCGCTGAGCGACAGGGCCTGCACGGCGACGAGCGTCGGCCCGAGGCACGGCGTCCAGCCGAGGCCGAAGACCACGCCGAGCAGCGGGGCGCCCCACAGCCCGGCCCGCGGGCTGAGGTGCAGGCGCCGCTCGCGCTGGAGGAACGGGACCGCGCCCATGAACGCGAGGCCCATGAGCACGACCACGACCCCGAGCACGCGGCTCAGCACGTCCTCCCAGCGCAGCACGTACGCGCCGAACGCGCCCGCGGCGGCCGAGATCGCGACGAACACGAGCGTGAACCCGGCGACGAACAGCGCCACCCCGGCGAGCACCCGACCCCGGCTCGGGGCTGCGACGGCCGTCGTCGTGCCCCCGCCACCGGTCGTGCCGGCGTTCGCCGCGGCCATGCCGCTGACGTAGCCCACGTAGCCCGGCACGAGGGGCAGGACGCACGGCGAGGCGAACGACACGAGCCCCGCGAGGAGCGCGACGGGGACGGCCAGGAGCAGGGAGCCGCTGAACGCGATCTGCTGGAAGCTGTCCCCGACGTCGGTGACGAGGGCGCCCGCGGGTGCGGCGAGCGCGGGCAGGGCGGCCGACGCGGGCACGTCAGCCGGCCGCCGAGGCGGCGGGCTCGGCGAGCACGTCGTCGACGAGCGCGGTGAGGGTGGAGCCCTCCGCCAGCCCGATGACGCGCGCCGCGACGCGGCCCTCGCGATCGAGCACGACCGTGGACGGCACGGCCTGCAGCGGCACCGTCCCGGACAGCGACGCGACGACCTCGCCGCTGCGGTCGTCGATCGACGGGTACGGGACCTCGAAGGTGCGCTGGAACGCCTGCGCGGCGCCCGGCTCGTCGGTCGTGTTGATGCCGACGACGTGCACCCCGTCGGCCTCGCGCTCGTTCGCGAGCTCGACGAGGTCGGGCGCCTCGGCGCGGCACGGCGCGCACGCGGCGTACCAGGTGTTGAGCACGACGACGTCGCCGAGCCACTGCGCCGTGTCGACGGCCAGGCCCTCGTAGTCGGTGCCGGTGAGGGCGACGGGCTCACCACGGTCGTCGGCGTCCCACGTCCGGACGGAGCCGTCGCCGGAGACGTACCCCTGACCCACGACGTCCGTGTCCGAGGACGTGGCGCCCGAGTCCTGGGTGCACGCCGCGAGACCGAGGGTCGCGACGGCGACGAGGGCGCCCGCGAGAGCGCGACGGCGGGGGCGGACGGCGGTCACGACGGCATCACGCGACGAACCCTGTCCGGTGAACCTGGGCGCCCCCTGGGAAACGGCGCGGCGGAAGCGGGCAGACCGGGCGTTCGGGGCCCCCACGGGTCCGGACATGACCGACGTCACGCCCCGGCGACCGCGGACGCGCCCGGCAGCAGGTCGGCGACGGGCTCGCTGTAGTGGATCGCGACGAGGCGGTCGTCCTCGAAGCGCAGCGACGTGAGGGACGCGAGGGAGCACTGCCGCTTGCGCGGGTCGTGCCAGAGCCGGCGGTTCTCGTAGCTCAGGCGCGTGAGCCACACGGGGAGCTGGTGGCTGACGAGCAGGGCCTCGTGGCCGGCGGCCTTCTCCCGCGCGTCGGCGACGGCGGCGCGCATCCGCGCGACCTGCTCGGTGTACGGCTCGCCCCAGGACGGGCGGAACGGGTTCCACAGGTAGGGCCAGTGCTGCGGGTGGCGCAGCGACCCGTCGCCGACGCCGAACGTCATGCCCTCGAAGTGGTTCTCCGCCTCCAGGAGCCGCTCGTCGGTGCCGAGCTCGACGCCGAACGCCTCGGCGGCGGGCGTCGCGGTCTCCTGCGCCCGCTGCAGGGGCGAGGCGACGACCACGGCGAGGTCGGCGCGGGGGCGCGTCGCGCCGTCGGGCCCGGGCTCGCCGGCGAGGTGCGCGGCGACGCGCCGCGCCATCTCGTGCCCCCGTTCCGACAGGTGGTAGCCGGGGATCCGGCCGTAGAGGACGCCGTCGGGGTTGTGGACCTCGCCGTGGCGCAGGAGGTGGACCGTGGTGGAGACCATGCCTCCAGTATCCGTGACGGCCGTCGGTGACGGCGACGGCGACCGCTCAGGCGTCGCGGTCCGCCCGGCAGGCCTCGGCGACGGTGCTCATCGCCTCGCCGAGGACGCGGAACTGCTCGGGCGTGAGGACGTCCACCAGGTAGCGGCGCACGGCCGCGACGTGGGCGGGGGCGGCGTCGACGAGCGTGCGGTAGCCCTCCTCGGTGAGGAGGCAGTCGACGCCGCGCCGGTCACCGGTGCTCGCGGACCGGCGCACGAGACCGCGGGCCTCCATGCGCGCGACGGTGTGGGTGACGCGGCTGCGGGAGCGGGCGAGTCCGTCGGCGAGGGCCGACATGCGCAGCGAGTGGTCGGGGCTCTCCGAGAGCCGCACGAGCAGCTCGTACTCGTTGAGGGACACGGGCGAGCGTTCCTCGTGGTCGCGGCTCATGGCCTCGACGAACCGGACGGTGCCGTCGAGGTACGCGCGCCAGAGACGCTGCTGGTCGGCGTCGAGCCAGCGCGGCTGCGCGGGCTCCGGGGCCGGGTCGGCGGGAGCGGGTCGGGCGTCGGCGTGCTGGCTGGTCATGCGGTCCTCGGGTCGGGCATGCGGTCCTCGTCGGCGGTACGGGCCGATTCTTCCATCCACGAGGGAATAGACCGCGTCGGGGTGCCGTTGATACGCCTGAATGTGATTGAATCTTCAATCAGAAGTCCCGCGCCGCACGGAGTGGGCACCCCGACACCAAGGAGCACCCCATGGCCACGCCGCTGCCCACCGGTCTCACCGCCGGCACCTACGCCCTCGACGCCTCGCATTCGCAGGCCGCGTTCACCGTCCGCCACGCCGGCATCTCCAAGGTGCGCGGCACCCTCGCCATCTCCGCCGGGTCCATCACCGTCGGCGACTCGCTCGAGACGTCCGCCGTCACCGCCGAGCTCGACGCCACCTCCGTGAGCACCGGCGACGCCAACCGCGACAACCACCTCCGCAGCGCCGACTTCTGGGACGCCGAGAACAAGCCGACCTGGACCTTCACCTCCACGGCCATCACCACCGACGGCGAGGACTACACCGTCGCCGGCGACCTCACCATCAACGGTGTCACCAAGCCCGTCGAGCTCGAGACCGAGTTCGCCGGCACCGCCACCGACCCCTTCGGCAACCCGCGCGCCGGGTTCGAGGCCAGCACCCAGATCTCCCGCAAGGAGTTCGGCCTCACCTGGAACGCCGCGCTCGAGACCGGCGGCGTGCTCGTCGGCGACAAGATCAGCATCACCCTCGACGTCTCCGCCATCAAGCAGGCCTGAGCCCCACCGACCCCGCGCCGTCCCCTCCCCCGAGGACGGCGCGGACCCGCCGCCCCTCCCCCGGGCGGCACGACGGGCCGCGCGCCACGGCGCGCGGCCCTTCGTCGTCCCTGTCGGCGGTCTTCTCGTCAGCCGTTCGCGGCGGCGAGGGCCCGCGCCTGCGAGTGGAACGCGAGGATCTGCAGCTCGCTGCCCACGTCCACGCCCCGCACGTCGACGTCGACCGGCACCTGCAGCGCCCGCGGCGCGAAGTTGAGGATCTCCTTCACGCCCGCCGCCACCACGCGGTCCGCGACCGCCTGCGCGTGCGCCGCCGGCAGTGCCAGGACGACGATCGTCACCCCCTCGCGCGCCACGACCTGCTCCAGGGCGTCCACGTGCTCGACGACGATCCCCGCCGCCCGCGTCCCCACCACCTCCGGCGACGCGTCCAGCAGGGCCGCCACATGGAACCCGCGCTGCTCGTACCCCGAGTAGTTCGCCAGCGCATGACCCAGGTTGCCGATGCCGACGATCGCGATCCGGTGCTCGTCCACCAGCCCCAGGGCCTCGGTGATGTACTGCGCGAGCGAGTCGACGTCGTACCCCACGCCCCGC
This sequence comes from Cellulosimicrobium marinum, assembly GCF_020551945.1. GTDB lineage: Bacteria > Actinomycetota > Actinomycetes > Actinomycetales > Cellulomonadaceae > Cellulosimicrobium > Cellulosimicrobium marinum. The sequence continues at coordinate 29,188 of NZ_JAJBZH010000010.1, forward strand.
GTGCCGAACGACCCGAGGAACGACAGGTCCTTGCGCAGCTGCGCCGGACCCACACCGGAGAGCTCCGCGAGGTCCACCGACGACGTCGTCGTCACGCCGCGCGCCACCAGGTCACGCAGGGCACGCAGGTACGACGGCAACCGGGCGACCGTCGCCGCCGGGATCCCCGGGACCGTCACCTGACCGACAACGTGCTCTGCCACTCGCCACCACCGTCATCCGCGGCGTCCTCGTCGACGCCTCGCCCAGCCTGCCGCAGCGATCATCCCAGGTCCGGGGGCGAGGCCGAAATCCTGCCCACCGCCCGGGCGAGCCGCCGCGCGTCCACCCGCCAGAAGCCCTGCTGCACCCCGCCGACGGTCACCACGGGCACGTACTCGGAGTACGCGTCCCGCACCGCCGGGTCCGTGCCCGGCGCGTCCACGTCCACCTCCGCCCACGCCACCCCCGCGTCCCCGCACACCGCCTCGACCACGGCCCGCGCGTCGTCGCACAGGTGGCAGCCCGCCCGGCCGAACAGCAGGACGGCAGGCTCGTCGGGGACCGGTGCGCTCATGGCCACCAGGCTAGGCGACCCGGCAGGACGTGCCGTCTAGAGTGGGCGCATGCCGACGTCCGACGCGCCCGCCCAGCGCAGGGCCGCCTTCTTCGACGTCGACAACACGATCATCCGCGGCGCGTCCTCGTTCCACCTCGCCCGGGCGCTGTACCAGCGCGAGTTCTTCTCCACCGCCGACCTCGTGCGCTTTGCCCTCCACCAGGCCCGCTACCTCCTGCTCGGCGAGAGCACCACGCAGATCGACCGCATCCGCTCCCGCGCGCTCGCCCTCATCGCCGGCCGCTCCGTCGCCGAGGTCACCGCCGTCGGCGAGGAGGTCTACGACACCGTCCTGTCCCTGCGCATCTACCCGGGCACGCGGCGCCTCCTCGACGAGCACCTCGCCGCCGGCGACCAGGTGTGGCTCGTCTCCGCCACCCCCGTCGAGATCGGCGAGCTCATCGCCCGCCGCCTCGGCACCACCGGAGCGCTCGGCACCGTCGCCGAGCACGAGGGCGGCTACTACACCGGCCGGCTCGTCGGCGACCTCATGCACGGTCGCGCCAAGGCCGAGGCCGTGCGCGCCCTCGCCGAGCGCGAAGGGCTCGACCTCGACGCCTCCTACGCGTACGGCGACTCCCTCAACGACGTCGCGATGATGGACACCGTCGGCCACCCCTGCCCCATCAACCCCGACGCGCGGCTGCGACGCCACGCCCAGGACGTCGGCTGGCCCATCCGCGAGTTCCGCGGCCGACGCCGCCGCGTCGCCCGCAGCAGCGTCCGCACCGCGAGCTGGGCCGGCGCCGTCTGGGCCGGCGCGCTCGTCCTCCGCTCCGTCCGCCGCGCCGTCGACCGCCGGATCTCCCGCCTCTGACGCCCCCGCCCGCGCGCTCCCTCCCGCGAGGGAGAACGGTGGTCGCGCGAGGGGGAACCCTGGACGCGGGCCCAGAGACGCAGCGAGCCCGGCCACCCCTCGTCGGGGTGCCGGGCTCGGCGGTGCGGGCGCGTCAGGACGCGCGCGACGTCACTTCTTGTTGCGGCGCTGGTGACGCGTCTTGCGCAGCAGCTTGCGGTGCTTCTTCTTGGCCATGCGCTTGCGGCGCTTCTTGATGACGGAGCCCATAGGTGGTCCTCGCAATGCTTGTCGGTGCTGGTCGGGGGTCGTCCCGGCTGGCCGGGCGACCACCGCGTGGTCCACGGTTGATCAGGGTTCGTGGGCACGAGCCGACCAACACGAGAGAAATCCGCCCCTTAGAGTACCCGCTCGCGCCCGTGCACGGGAACGCTGACGTCGGGCCCCGGGCCGCCCGACCTCGCCCGCGGGGCACGCCTCAGTCGAAGTGGTGGTCGAGCCCGAGGTGGGGGAAGACGGCGCGGCGGGTCGCGAGGACGGCGCGGTCGACGTCGTCGGCGGGGTCGAACCCGCTGCTCCAGGGCCGCAGCGCGACGTCGGGCCCGAAGGTCTCCGGCGCGTCGACCCCGGCGGTCTCGGCGACGAGGGCGCGCCACTCCTCGGGCAGCGGCGTGCCGTCCGTCACGGGCGCGTGCACGACCTCCGCCACGACGGCCGACCAGACGAGCGGCACGACGCGCGCCACGGCGTAGCCGCCCCCGCCGAGGGCGATCCACCGCCCGTCGGCGAGCTCGTGCGCGAGGTCGTGGACGAGCGTCGCGGCGGCGCGCTGGGCGCCGACCGACACGTCGAGGTCGGAGAGCGGGTCGTCGCCGTGCGCGTCGCACCCGTGCTGCGTGACGAGCACCTGCGGCCGGAACGCGCGCAGCACCGGGGGGACCACGGCGTCGACCGCACGCAGCCACCGCGCGCCGTCGGTCCGGCGCGGGAGCGCGACGTTCACGGCCGAGCCCTGCGCGGCCGGGCCGCCGACGTCGGTCGCGTGGCCGGTCCCGGGGAAGAGGGTGGTGCCGCTCTGGTGGACGGAGACGGTGAGGACGCGCGGGTCGTCCCGGAACACGTCCTCGACGCCGTCGCCGTGGTGCGCGTCGAGGTCGACGTACGCGACCCGGTCGAACCCGTCGGCGAGGAGGCGCCGGATCGCGACCGCGGCGTCGTTGTACACGCAGAACCCCGATGCGGCGCCCGCCTTCGCGTGGTGCATCCCGCCCGCGACGTTGACGGCGTGCACCGCGCGGCCCGACGCGACGGCGCCCGCGGCGTCCCACGACGCGGCGACGATGCGCGCCGCGGCGTCGTGCATCCCGGCGAACACCGGGTCGTCCTCCGTGCCGAGGCCGCGCCCCGGGTCGGGGGTGCCGTGGTCCGACGCCGCGCGGACCGCCGCGACGTACGCCGCCTCGTGCACGGTGCCGAGCACGACGTCGTCCGCGGCCCCGGGCGCGACGACCTCCACCCCGGGGGCGTCGAGCAGGCCCAGGGCGGTGACGAGTCGCATCGTGAGGTCGAGGCGGGTCGGGGCCATGGGGTGGCCCGGGCCGAAGTCGTACCCGAGCAGGTCCGGGCTCCACGCGACGCACGCGCGGTGCGCGGCGTCGGCCGCGGGGGCGGCCCCGGTCGGGTGGCCGGAGGGCGTCGGGTCGGCGCTGGGCATGGCTCACGGTAACGCCGTGCGGGTGGCGGGCGGCGGCGCCGCCCGGGACGCGGACCGGCGTCGGGCCGTACCGGCTCGGGACGGTCGTCGACGGTGGGGCGACATGACGCACCCCGGGGTGCGTGGCAGAGTTGCGCACGTGGTGCGACACGAGCCCGTGGGGGACGACCGATGCCTTCCGGGCTGACGGGTCGACTCTTCGCGGGTCGCGAGCTCGTCGACCGCCTCGCCCGCCAGTCCCCGGCCCGCCTCGCCGTCACGGTGTTCGCGGCCGTCATCGCGGTCTTCACGGCTCTCCTGCTCGCGCCGTGGGCGACGTCCTCCGGCCGGTCCGCCCCCTTCGTCGACGCGTTGTTCACCGCGACGTCGGCCGTGTGCGTGACCGGGCTCGTGGTCGTCCCGACGGGCACGTACTGGTCGACATACGGGCAGGTCGTGATCCTGCTCGGCATCAAGGTGGGCGGCCTGGGCATCATGACGCTCGCGTCGATCCTGGGCATGGCGGTGTCCCGCCGGATCGGGCTGACGCAGCGCCTGCTCACCGCGTCCGAGACGAAGACGACGCGGCTCGGCGAGGTCGGCTCGCTCGTGCGGGTCGTCATCATCACGTCGACCGCGCTGGAGCTGCTCATCGCGCTCCTGCTGTTCCCCCGCTTCCTCGTCCTGGAGGAGACGGTGGGCGAGGCGGCGTGGCACGGGATCTTCTACGGCATCTCCGCGTTCAACAACGCCGGGTTCGTGCCGACGCCGGAGGGGCTCGCGCCGTACGTCGGCGACTGGATGCTGTGCCTGCCGATCATCCTCGGCGTGTTCATCGGGTCCCTCGGCTTCCCGGTGATCCTCAACGTCCTGCGCACGCGCCGCCGCGTGGCGAAGTGGAGCCTGCACACGAAGATCACGCTGACGATGAGCGGTGCCCTCGTCGTGGTCGGCACGGTGCTGTACGGGGCGGTCGAGTGGGCGAACGAGCGCACGCTCGGGCCCCTGTCGTTCGGCGACAAGATCCTCGCGTCCCTGTTCGCGGGGGTGATGCCGCGCTCGGGCGGGTTCTCCACCGTCGAGACGGGCGACATGCGCGAGGCGAGCTGGCTCATCACCGACGCCCTGATGTTCGTGGGCGGCGGCTCGGCATCGACGGCGGGCGGCATCAAGGTGACGACGCTCGCCGTCATGCTGCTCGCGATCGTGTCGGAGGCGCGCGGCGACCGCGACATGGAGGTCTACGGGCGGCGGATCCCCCGCGAGACGCTGCGGCTGGCCGTCGCGGTGTCGTTCGTCGGCGCGACCGCCGTCCTCCTGTCGAGCCTGCTCCTGCTGGAGATCACGGGAGAGACCCTCGACGTCATCCTGTTCGAGACGATCTCCGCGTTCGCGACCGTGGGCCTGAGCACCGGCATCACCCCCGACCTGCCCGACGCGGGCAAGTACGTGCTCGTCGCGCTGATGTTCATCGGCCGCACCGGCACCATGACGTTCGCCGCGGCACTCGCCCTGCGCGACCGCCGCCGCATCGTGCGCTTCCCCGAGGAGCGTCCGATCATCGGGTGAGGTGCAAGCCCAGCTCGCCGACCGCCGACCGCCGACCGCCGACCGCCGACCGCCAGCACAGCCCGACCGACCGCCCCGGAGGACCGACACCGTGACCGCAGAGCAGCCCGACGCCGTGGCCCGGCGCATCGCCGAGCGCGGCCGCGCCGAGCGCGCCCGCCGCGACCAGGCCCGCACCTCGTCCGCGAAGGACGGTGCGATCCTCGTCATCGGTCTCGGCCGGTTCGGCTCGGCGATCGCCGCGACGCTCGACCGCCTGGGGCAGGACGTGCTCGCCGTGGAGCGGGACGCCGACCTCGTCGCGCAGTGGAGCGGTCAGATCCCCCTGGTCGAGGCGGACGCGTCGAACCCGGTCGCCCTGGAGCAGCTCGGTGCGCGCGACTTCCCCGTCGCGGTGGTCGGTGTGGGGACGTCGCTCGAGGCCAGCGTGCTCATCACGGGCAACCTCGTCGACATGGGCACGCCGCAGATCTGGGCGAAGGCGATCTCCGCGGAGCACGGCCGCATCCTGCAGCGCATCGGCGCGCACCACGTCGTGTTCCCCGAGTCCGACGCCGGGTCGCGGGTCGCGCACCTGGTGTCCGGCAAGCTGCTCGACTACATCGAGGTGGAGGACGGCTTCACCATCGTGAAGATGCGCCCGCCGCGCGAGGTGCAGGGCTTCACGCTCGCGCAGTCGAAGGTGCGCGAGCGCTACGGCGTGACCGTGATCGGCGTGAAGTCGCCCGGGCAGGACTTCGTCTACGCGACGCCGGAGACGCGCATCAGCGCGAACGACCTGCTCATCTGCTCGGGGCACGCCGACCTGCTGGAGCGGTTCGCCGCCCGCCCCTGACGGCCCGCGTCCCGGACCGTTGCCGCGGGAGCGTCCGCAGCCCGCGGTCCGACGGCGCCCGGCCCGCTAGGACGTGCGGGCGGCACGACGCCGCAGCGCCACGCCGGTCGCGACGGCGACACCGGCGAACAGGGCGACGCCTGCCAGGCCGGCGCCTGTGGTCGCGAGGCTGCCGGACCCGCCGGACGCGCTGGTCCCGCCGCCCGCCGACCCGGTGCTCCCGTCGTCCGGGTCCTGCGGGTCGCTCGCAGCCACGACCTCGAACGGCTCGGACGTGACCTCGGCGCCCGTGGCGGTGGCGACCACGCGGACGTGGTGCTCGCCGGGGACGGTGTCGGTCGGGACGGTGGCGGTGAGCTCGAAGGTGCCGTCCGCGGCGGTCTCGACGGTCGCGAGGAGCGTGGGGTCGCTGTGGAGCCACACCTCGTGGTCCGCTCCGGCGCCGAGCCCGCCGCCCTGCACGACGAGCGTCCCGCCCGCGACGAACGGGCCCTCGCCGACGACGCGCACGAACCCGGTCTCGCGCGGCGCGATCTCGACGGTGACGCGCACGCCCTCGTCACCGCTCGACGGCGGCGCGGGCGTGGTCGCACCGGCGACGGCGCCCGAGGTGGTGGTGAGGGCCGCGCTGAGCAGCACGGCGGCGAGCAGCCGTCGGGTCGTGGTCACGTCGCGAGAACCTCTTCGTCCGGCCCGTGGGCGTCCTGGGGTCCCCCCGAACCCGACTGGACGGTCGTCCAGTCCAGGCCATCCTGCCATCTCCGTGCCGCCCGGCGCATCGCCACGCGCACGGATCACCCGGTGGAGGGCTGCGCGTCGAGCAGGCGGAGCACGGTGGTGAGCGCCTGCGGGAGCGTGCCGCGCCCCGCGACCCACTCGTCGTGCGCGAGGCGGAACGCCGCGAGGCCCACGTCCGCCCAGAGCGCGACCTCGAGCGGGTCGGCCGTGGGCCGGGCGCTGCGGAGCGACGCCACGACGTGGTCGCGCACCCGGGCGCGCTTCGCGAGGTCCCGCTCCTGGAGCTCGGCGGACCCGGCGACCACCTGCGCCCGCACGGCGGCGTGCTCGCGGCTCGTCGGCCAGCGCTCGGCGAGGACCCGCAGGCCGCCGACCAGCACCTCACGCACCGGCGCGTCGGTGGGCGCCGCGCCGACGACCTCCTCGACGACGTCGAGGATCACGTCCTCGTGGCCGAACACGAGGTCGGACTTCACCGCGACGTACCCGACCCCGTCGTCGTCACGGGCGGCGCCAGCGGCATCGGCCTGCGGGCGGCGCAGCTCCTCGTGCGCTCGGGCCGTCCCGTCGTCGTGACCGGCACGACTGCCGCCGGCGCCGACCGTGCGGCCGCACGCACGGGGGCCACCGCCGTCGTGCTCGACCTCGCCTCCCCCGCCTCGGTCGACCGGGCCGCCGACGAGATCCTCGCCCGCACCGGCGGACGCATCGGCGCCCTGCTCCTCAACGCCGGCACCCAGGTCTCGGCCCCCACCACCACGCCCGACGGCATCGAGCTGACGATCGCCGTCAACCACGTCGGCCACGTCCAGCTCTGGGAGGCGCTGCGCGCCCGGGCGCACGTCGACCGTCTCGTCCTCACCACCTCCGGCACGCACGACCCCGCACAGCGCACCGGCATGCCCGACCCGCTGCCCGTCGTCCTCGACGACCTGCTCCGCCCACCCGGCCCCGGGGTGGCCGAGTCCCTGCGCCGCTACCCCACCTCGAAGCTCGCGAACGTGCTCACCGCCTACGAGATCGCGCGTCGCGCACCCGCGACGACCGTCGTCGCCTACGACCCCGGCCTCATGCCCGGCACCGGCCTCGTGCGCCACCAGCCCGCCTGGTTCCGTGCGCTGTGGCGCGGGATCGGCCCCCTGCTCGCCGTGCACCCGCGCGTCACCACGCCCGCACGGTCCGCACGCCACCTCGCCGCGCTCGCCGACGGCACGCTCCCCGTCCCCACCGGCTCCTACGTGAGCCGTGGCCACGTCACCCGATCCTCCGACGCCAGCCACGACGAGGACACCGCGCGCCGTCTCTACGACGACACCCTCGCGCTCCTCGAGCGTCGCGCCGCGACCGCCCGGTGACCGTCGGCCGTGGCGCCCCTCACCTCGGCGTGAGAGCTCGGAGCGGCGCGCGTCGCGGGTACGCCCGCGCCACGGGGTCCCACGCGGCCAGGAGGACCGTGGCCGCGCACGCGACCCCGGCGACGACGACCTGCACGGATTCCGCCGCGGGCGTCATGAGAAGTCCGTGCACACTCCACGCGGAGTCGTCCGGGCTGCTGAGCACGCCGACACCGAAGGCTCCGAGAACTGGCAGCCACGCGTAGGCAGGGGCGACGAGCGTGGCGACCAGCACCGCGACCGAAGCCAGCAGGAACAGGTTGCGCAGAGCCGCGGCCGCAGCGCCCGGGTCGGTCAGGAGCCCCCCTGCCGCGACGAGAACGACACCCGCACCGAGGACCGTGAGGTGCGACAGAGCACGTGCCCCGGCGACACGTGGCCCCCAGGTGACGACGGGTGCCCGGGGCCATTGGTGCGAGATCCCGCACGCGACAGCAAGGAGCGCGGGAACGGCGACGACGACCGGCAGGGGAACCGCAAGGGTCAGCGGACCGATGGCGTCGATCGTGCCGTCGTGCCAGACGAGCGTGACCACGAGGCCGACCGCCAGCAGCACGAGGGCGCCGTGAACGCCGGTCGCGGCAAGGATCACGCGCCACACGCCGAGCGCTGACCGACTCCTTGGGTCGTTCACGCGAACGGGTAGGTACAGGTCCGGAACTGGGCGAGCAGTGTCTGCGCCTCTGCCGGTGTGAGCGGCTCGTCGACGTATCCGTAGTGCTCCGGGAGCTCGGCATCGACGAGCCCGACCCAGGTCGCGGTCAGCGCGGTGAGGTCGTCCCAGTACGCCTCTCCGGGCGGAAGGTCCCCCTGGAGCTGGGTGCAGTGCACGGGCTCGACCAGCCGAACAGCGGTCTCCCACAGATCGGGGCGCGCACCGGCGAGGACCTCCGGCGTGACGGAGAAGGCCCCGGTCGTCTCGTCACCCGGCCAGGTCCGCTGGTCGGCTTCCGCGACCTCGAGAGGCACGAGCCCGTCGTAGCCGTGCTCCGAAGCGGCGTCGAAGAGTGCCAGCAGATCGTCGGCGTAGAGGCCGACGACGCGTTCGTGCTGCGGGTAGTAGCACCACGGCACCCCGGCGAGGGCACCGCAGGCGTCAGGGTGCGCGCCGGTCGCCTCCAACCTCTCTCCGGGCATCGTCGACGGCGCTGCTCCCGCGGCCAGAACCACGACACCTGCGAGGGCGGGGATCAGCGCGCGCCGGGACAGCGAGGCCGAGGGGGCGGGCCGGACAGCCCAGAGCGCCACGATCACGACGACGAGCGCCAGCACCTGGACGACCAGCCACGCGGTGTCGTAGGCGTAGCCCAGTCGCGGGGTCGTCGCGGCCCCGCCGTACAGGAGCCCGGCGTCCGCGCCCGGTGACGAGAGCAGGTACACCGCGACGAGTGCCGCGAGCGCAGCGCCGATACCTCCGAGCACCGGCGGGGCGAACCGTCCGACGACGGAGCCCAGCGCGACGAAGAACCCCAGCATCGCCACCTGAGCCAGCACTGCGAGGGGTGCGCCCGGGTCCAGGACGGGGGGACCCGAGATCATGACGGTGGCGAGGGTCACGACGAGGTGCAGGACACCGAGGGTCACCCCGTAGGTCAGCGCCACCGTCAGGTCGCCGCTTCGGCCCCGGCTCAGCGGCAGGTCCTTCACCCCTGCACCCAGTCGGACCGTGTCGACCGCGACCAGACCCGCGATGATGGGGCCGACGAGCACGAACCCGATAGAGATCCAGTCGATCGTCCAGATGAGGTCGCCACGCCACGGCGCGCCGCGGTTGAGCATCACGGCGACGTCCGTCGCCAGGACAGCGACGGCACACAGCCACACCAGTCCGTACGTCACGACGTAGCGCCCGGTCGCGAGCAGGCCGGGTTCCGCACCTGCTCGTGCGAGCCCACCGTGCCGACGACGGCCGACGCGCACCCACTCACGCATCGTGGGCCACCTCGTGCTCCGCGGAGACGACCCTCAGGAACCCCAGCTCCACGGTCTCGGCCGTGACAGGTCCGCCGTCGCAGAGTGCGGCGACGTCCCCGTCGTACAGCAGTCGGCCCTGCTCGAGCACGAGCACCGCGTCGGCGACCACAGCAACGTCCTCGGCGAGATGGGTCGAGAGCAGGATCGTCATCGACTCACCGAGCTCGTGGACGAGCCTGCGCACCTCGCGTCGCTGCATCGGGTCCAGCCCGACCGTCGGCTCGTCGAGGACGAGGAGCTGCGGGCCGCCGAGGAGCGCCTGCGCGATGCCGAGACGGCGGACCATCCCTCCGGACAGGTCCTTGATCCTCGACCCGGCGCGCTCGCCGAGGCCGACGGCGTCGAGCGCGTCCATCACGTCAAAGGCCCTGATGCGCCGGGTTCGACTGGACCGGCACCACGCGACGTATCGGAGGTAGTCGACGACCGATGCCCACGGGGGCCCTGTGAAGTCCTGCGGGAGGAATCCGACCGCCGACGCCCCACCTGGGACGCTGACCGCACCCGACGTCGCGCGGGCCGTCCCGACCACCACGCGCATGAGCGTCGACTTGCCGGCGCCGTTGGCGCCGAGCAGCGCCGTCACACCCGTTCCCAGCTCGGTGCTCAGGGGCCCCAGCCTGAACCGGCGGTACGCCGTGACGAGGTCCGAGATGACGACGTCCCCGCCCCGTCGACCGGTCACGGCAGGCTCGCCACGGTGGTCACCGACCCGGACTGCGCGCCGTGCGTCCACGCGAGCCGGTCGTCCGAGCAGGTCATGTCCCCCCACGATCCCGGTGCGTCGACCGACGTCAGGCTCCCGTCGGCCGCGTCGAGGATCAGCATCGAGTCCCCCTCGTTCGTCGTCGGGTCGACCGAGCCAAGCACGACGCGGCCCCCGCACACGGCGAGACCTGCGGGGCGCTGGCCTCGATCCAGGGGGATGCGGACCACCGGGCTCCCGTCCGTCCGCAGGACGTAGACATCGGACGCCATCGTGATCGCGACGAGGTCCTGACCGGCGGCGAGCTCCCGGACGAACCACTCGTCGTCCGTCACGTCGCCGAATCGCACGACGTCGTGCACGTCGCCCGTCGCGTCCACACGGACGACGCCGACCGCGCGACGCGGGTCCTGGATCTCCCACCCCTCCTGCGCACCGTCGACCGTCGTGTCGTGCATGGCGAGCGCGACGACTCCACCGTGAACCGGCCGGGGCTGGCTGGCGAGGTCGAGCGCGACGTCGGTACGGCTCCCGTCGGGCGACGCCGACAGCACGCGGGTCCGGAAGCTCCCGTCCTCGCGCTCGTACGCCGTGTGCCACCAGACCCGACCCCCCGAGAGGACGGGCTCCGGATCGCCGACGGCCAGCGGCAGACGCGTGCCCGGATGGTGATCCTCGGCGCGCCCCAGCAGCCGTGGTGCGCCCTCGGCACGGTCGACGGCGAAGACACGCCAGTTGGAGGTGAACGCATCGACAGAGCTCGTCTCCGCCCAGACCGCCCAGCGATCGTCCAGGTCGCCCGCGGAGGTCTGGCGCGCGGAGCCGTCGTCGGCCACGGCGACGGTGGAAGAAAGACCGGTGAAGCTCCCGTCGTCGTCGAGGAAGCCCACCTGGCTGCTCTCCAGCAGCTCCTCCCCACCGCCGTACGCCCCTTCCGGCATGAGGCTGACGAGCGACGAGTCGCTGTCGATCGCGAGCATCCGCAGGAGGCTTCCGTCACGCCGCACGTCGAACGACACGGCGTCGTCGAGAACGGTCCGATCCGCGGGCGCTGCGACGACCTGCGGGACCACCACCGGGAACTTCAGCGCGGCGCCGTCGACCCCGACGAGAGCGTGGCGCGTCGTCGGGCTCCCCTCGTCGGCCGACGAGGTCGTCGATGCGGTCGGACTCGGCGGCGTCAGCTCCGGAGCGGACGTGCACGCCACCACGAGGACGGCGATGGCGACGAGGAACGACGGGACGAGCAGGCGACGGCCCGACGTCGACCGGACGACGTCCCGGGCTGGTGCAGGGTCCATCGAGGGCTCCTCGGTTCGTGCGCGGCGAGGGACAAGGGTCCGACGGCGGAGGGGAACCGTGGTGCGCAGGATCGCGCCCGTCGACGGGCGACGACGGTGCAGCCCCCTGCGCCGCCCGAAACTTAGCAGGTCGGGGGCCGCGGAGCCTTCGTGCCCGGAATGCGCGACCGCCGCCCGTACCAGGCGCTCGTGCGCTACCGCTCGGCGGGGCCGCCGAGGGTGCGGGCGAGCTCGGCCGAGCGGTCGCGGGCGGCCTCGAGCGCGTCGAGGAACGCGGCGCGCACGCCGCCGGCGTCGAGGCGGCGCAGGGCGGCGACGGTCGTCCCGCCCGGGGAGGACACGCGCTCGCGCAGGATCGCCGGGTGCTCCCCGGTCTCGCGGAGCATCGTCGCGGCGCCGTGCACGGTGGCGGTCGCGAGCTCCAGCGCGGTGGCGCGCGTGAGCCCGAGGAGGACTCCGGCCTCGGCGAGCGCGTCGACGACGTAGAAGACGTACGCGGGGCCGGAGCCGGACAGCGCGCCGACGGCGTCCTGGTCCTTCTCCGGGACACGGACGACGAGCCCGGTCGAGGCGAGCAGCGCCTCGACGAGCGCGAGGTGGTCCTCGCCGGCCGCGGCCCCGCCGCTCACCGCGCTGACGCCGGCCCCCACGACGGACGGGGTGTTGGGCATGACACGGACCACGGCGGTCCCGGCGGGGAGCCGGTCCTCGTAGAACGCGGTCGGGAGCCCGACGACGACGCTCACCACGACCGTCCCGGTGCCGACGGCGTCACGCACCCGGGCGAGCAGCGCGTCGACGTCCTTGGGCTTGACGGCCACGACGACGACGCCCGCCCCGCGCACCGCGTCCACGTTGTCCTGGGTCACCTCGACGCCGTAGCGGTCGGCGAGCTCCTGACCACGCGCGTCCCGCCGCACGGTCGCCACGACGTCGGCCGGGTCCCAGCCGCCGGCGAGCGCTCCGGACAGCACGGTCTCGCCCATGACGCCCGTGCCGAGGACGGCGAGGCGGGGTCGGTTCGGCATGTCGGTCATGGGCCTCGCTCCTTCGGCGGTGGGGTCACGGCATTCTTGCGCAGGTCGAGGACGCGGGGCACTCGCGTCCCGCGCCTCAGAGCGAGGCTCAGAGCGGGTCTCAGAGCGGGTACGCGGCGTAGACGTCCTCGACGAGGTCCGCCGGCCCGGTCGCCTGCAGGACGGCGGTGCCGTTGCGCCACGTCACGGTGGCGGTGCCGTCCGGCCCGGGCACGACCGCGTAGCGGCCGGCCTGCTCGCCGTCGACGGTGACGTCGCCCTCGGCGGTCGGCTCGGCGTCGTCCAGGAGGGCCGTCGCCGCGGCCTCGGCCTCGGCGTCGGTGGCCCACTGCCCGGCCACGACGGTCACGGTCGTCGCCGTCGCGCCCGCGCCGTCGGCGTACACGAGTTCGTAGGCCTCGAGGGCGTCCGCCTCCTGCCACGTGTCGGTCTCGGCGTCGCTGCGCAGGGCGAGGCCGAGCACGGTCGAGGGGAGCGCGTCGGCGAACCGCGAGCTCGTGGTGCGCTCGGCGGGTTCGAGGGTCGGTGTCGGGGACGCCGCGGTGACGGTGACGGTGGGCTCGGGCTCCGCCTCGGCGGCGGGGCGCGCGAACCCGGGCCAGACGTACGCGAGCAGCACCACGACGAGGGCGACCACGACGAGCAGCGCGACGAGGACGGCGAGGCGGCGGCGTCGGTAGACCGCCGGGGTGGCGACGCGCGAGTGGCGGCGGTCCGGCGCACCCGTGGCGTCGGCGGGGTGGCGCGGCCTCACACCGTCGCGCACCGGGGGAGCACCACCCGACGACCGGTCCATCGGCCCTCCTTCCGTCGCGCTCAGCCTAGGGCTCCTCGGGGTGCGCCTCGGGGACGTCGGGGCGGGGTCGCGCGGCGCGGAGCTGGGCGCGGGCCCGCGCGCGCCCGGTCGCCACGGAGACGAGCACACCGACGACGACGAGGTCCACGACGATCTGGATCATCGTGACGATCTTGGCGGCGTCCCCGACGGGGTGGACGTCGCCGTACCCGACCGTGCCGAGGGTGACCATCGCGAAGTACAGCGCGTCCGTGCGGGTCTCGATGCCGACGAACTGGTCGGCCATGAGGTAGTACGTGAACGCGAAGAACGCGACGAGCGGGAGCAGCAGGCCGACGACGGACTGGACGCGGACGCTCGGCTCGTCGCCGGCACGGACCTGCCGCCGCACCTGGAGGGTCAGCACCGCGCCCAGCAGGACGAGCCCGCCGACGAACACCAGGACCTGGGCGAGCGCGGGCGACTCCTCCCGGGGGATCGGGAGCCCGTAGTACACGGTGAGGCAGGCGGTCATGGATCCCACGGTGAGGAGCACCGTCCACCACGGGCTGTCGTGGGCGAGACGTCGCATGTGCCCAGCATGGCCCGGCGGGGCGGCCGACCGGCGGAGCCCGCGGGCCGTGTCGGCGTCAGGGTCTACGTTGGGCCGGTGACCTCGACGACGAACGCGCCCTCCCGCGGCGCGGCGAAGCGGAACCGCCCGGGCTACCGCTGCACCGAGTGCGGCTGGACCACGGCGAAGTGGGTGGGGCGCTGCGGCGAGTGCCAGGAGTGGGGCACGGTCACCGAGGACGCGCCCGCGGCGTCGGGCCCGCGCACCAGCGCGGTGGCTCCGACCCGCTCGCCCGCCCGGCCCATCGCGGAGATCGACGTGGAGGCCGCGCGCGCCGCGCCCACGGGGGTCGCGGAGTTCGACCGCGTCCTGGGCGGCGGGATCGTGCCCGGCGCGGTCGTCCTGCTCGCGGGCGAGCCCGGCGTCGGCAAGTCGACGCTGCTCCTCGCCGTCGCGAGCAACGTGGCCTCCGGGGCCTCCGACCTGCCCACCGCCGTGCGCGGCGGCGCACCGGGCACGACGACGCCCCCGCGCCGCGTCCTGTACGTCACCGGCGAGGAGTCGGCCGGGCAGGTGCGGCTGCGGGCCGAGCGGGTCGGGGCGCTCGCCCCCGGCCTGCTCCTCGCGGCCGAGACGGACCTCGCGACGGTGCTCGGGCACGTCGAGGCGACGGACCCCGACCTGCTCGTCGTGGACTCCGTGCAGACGATCGCCTCGGCGGAGGTCGACGGCGCGCCCGGCGGCGTGAGCCAGGTGCGCGAGGTCGCCGCCGCGCTCATCGGGGCGGCGAAGTCGCGCGACCTGCCGGTCGTGCTCGTCGGGCACGTGACGAAGGACGGCTCCGTCGCCGGACCACGCACCCTGGAGCACCTCGTCGACGTCGTCTGCCAGTTCGAGGGCGACCGCCACTCGCGCCTGCGCCTCGTGAGGGCCGTGAAGAACCGGTACGGGCCGACGGACGAGGTGGGGTGCTTCGACCTCACCGAGGACGGCATCGTCGGGCTGGCCGACCCGAGCGGGCTGTTCCTCTCCCACACGGGCGCGGGCGTGCCCGGTACGTGCATCTCGGTGACCGTCGAAGGGCGTCGCCCGCTCGCGCTCGAGCTCCAGGCCCTCGTCGTGCCCAGCCCGCTGAGCAACCCGCGCCGCACCACCAGCGGCGTCGACGCGAGCCGGCTCGCCATGATCCTCGCGGTCATGCACCGCCACGCGGGCGTGCGCCTCGTCGACCAGGACGTGTACGTCTCGACCGTCGGCGGCGCGAAGGTCACCGAACCCGCCGCCGACCTCGCGATCGCCCTGTCGGTGCTGTCGGCCCGGGAGGACGAGGCCATGCCGCCGGGGACCGTGGCGTTCGGGGAGGTCGGCCTCGCGGGCGACATCCGCCCGGTCACGAGCCTGGACCGGCGGCTCGCCGAGGCCGCACGGCTCGGGTTCACCCGGGCCGTCGTGCCGCGCGGGTCGTTCCCCCGCCCCGTCGACGGGATGACCGTCCACGCGGCGCGCCACCTCGGCGAGGCGTTCGAGCTCGCACGGTCCTCCGGCGCACCCCCGGCGTCGTGACCTGATCGTGACCCTTTTCGGCCCGGGGGCCGCGCCGTCCGGCGCCCCGCGAGGGCCCTCGGCGTAGGATTCCGACGTGGTCACCTCCCCCGCGCACCCCGACGAGCTGCTCCGGGAAACCCTTGCCGCCGTCGCGCCCGGAACCGAGCTGCGCGACGGCCTCGAACGGATCCTGCGCGGGCGGACCGGCGCACTCATCGTGCTCGGCCTCGACCCGGTCGTCGAGCAGATGTGCTCCGGCGGGTTCGTGCTCGACGTCGGGTTCTCCGCGACGCGCCTGCGCGAGCTGTCCAAGATGGACGGCGCCGTGGTGCTCGACCGGGACGCGAACCGCATCCTGCGCGCCGCCGTCCAGCTCCTGCCCGACCCGACGATCGAGACCACCGAGTCCGGGACGCGGCACCGCACCGCCGAGCGGGTCGCCAAGCAGAGCGGCTACCCCGTCATCTCCGTGAGCCAGTCGATGCGCATCGTCGCCCTCTACGTGGGCGGGCAGCGGCACGTGCTCGAGGACTCCGACACCATCCTGTCGCGCGCCAATCAGGCGCTCGCGACGCTCGAACGCTACCGGGCACGCCTCGACGAGGTCTCCGGCACCCTGTCCGCGCTGGAGATCGAGGACCTCGTCACGGTCCGCGACGTCTGCTCCGTCGTGCAGCGACTGGAGATGGTCGCGCGCATCTCCGAGGAGATCGCCGGCTACGTCATCGAGCTCGGCACCGACGGTCGCCTGCTCGCCCTCCAGCTCGACGAGCTCATGGGCGGCATCGGGTCGGACCGCGAGTTCGTCATCCGCGACTACGTGGACCTCGCCCGCAAGGACCGGTCGCTCGCCGACGTGCAGAAGGCCCTCGGCGGTCTGGACTCCACCCAGCTCCTCGACCTCGGCCAGATCGGGCGGGTGCTCGACCTGCCCGGCGGCGGGGACGCGCTCGACGCCGCCGTCGCCCCGCACGGCTTCCGGCTGCTGTCGAAGGTCCCGCGCCTGCCCGCGACGATCATCGACCGCCTCGTGGCGCACTTCGGGGGCCTGCAGAAGCTGCTCGCCGCGAGCATCGACGACCTCATGACCGTCGACGGCGTCGGCGAGCAGCGTGCGCGTGCCGTGCGCGAAGGGCTGTCGCGGCTCGCCGAGTCGAGCATCCTCGAGCGCTACGTCTGACGACGTCACCCTCCCCGCGTCTCACCCCTCGGCGGGCTTCTCCTCGGACGCCTTCTCCTCGGGCGTTGCCTCCGCGCCCTCGGTGGGCTCCTCCTCGGACGGCTTCTCCTCGGGCGTTCCCTCCGCGGACTCGGCGGGGTCCGTGGTCTCGGCGGGTTTCGTGGTCTCGGTGGGCTCCGGCGGCCCGACGACGGTGAACGTCGCCGCGGCGCTGCGGGCGCCCTCGACACCGGCGACCGCCACGACGACGTCGTACTCCCCCGGCTCGACCTCGGGCTGGTCGGGCGCGCAGCCCTCGACGGACCGCCGGCGGTCCCAGCGGACCGTCGCGGTGTCCTCGTCGCCGCGGCCCATGAGGAGCAGGCGCTCGCCCGAGGCGCAGTACCTCGACGACCACACGACGTCCTCGCCGGACCGGACGACCAGGTAGCGCCCGGCGTCCGACCCGTCGACGAGGCACGGCCGCGCGCCGACGTGGCGGACCGTCACGGCGAGCTCGACCGCCTCGTTGACGGTGAACCGCTCCTTCGCCGGTGCGACGGCGAGCTCGAGCGCGGCGGCGTCGCAGTCCTCGGGCGGCCCGGCGGGCTCGGGCGACGGCGGGGCCGACTTGGTCGGCTGCGCGTCCGGCTCGGCGGCGAGCAGCGGCTGGACGGCCCGCACCACGACCTGCCCGAGCAGCACGAGCCCCGTCACCAGCACGACGAGCAGCAGCACCGCGACGACGCGGCGGCGCGCGAGCACGGCGCGCGACGGCCGGGCGGTGCGCGGGGGTGTCGTCGACGGCGGGCTCATCGTCCTCCGGTCCTCGTGTCGGTCGGTCGTGCCTACGCTAGTGCGCCGCCTCCGCGGCCCCGCCGAGCCGCGCCGGGGTCACCCCGACCCCGCACCCGCACCGGACAGGAGACCGACGTGACACCGCGCCCCGCCCTCGCCTCGACGCAGCCGGGCACCGACCCGCGGGACGTGCCCGCACAGGTGCGCGACGCCGTCGGGCGGTGGTTCGCGCAGGCCGCGCGGGACCTGCCGTGGCGGGCCGCCGACCGCACCGCGTGGGGCGTGCTGGTCAGCGAGGTCATGCTCCAGCAGACGCCCGTGGTGCGCGTCGAGCCGGTGTGGCGGGCGTGGATGGACCGCTGGCCCGCCCCCGCCGACCTGTCCGCGGCCCCGACGGCGGACGTGCTGCGCGCATGGGACCGGCTGGGGTACCCGCGGCGTGCGCTGCGCCTGCAGGAGTGCGCGCGCGCGATCGTGGAGCGCCACGACGGGCAGGTGCCTCACGGTGAGGAGGCGCTGCGCGCGCTGCCGGGCGTCGGGGAGTACACGGCCGCGGCGGTGACGGCGTTCGCGCACGGGCGGCGCGCCGTCGTCGTCGACACGAACGTCCGGCGCGTGCTGGCGCGGACGCTGGGGGGCACGGCGCTTCCCGCGCCGTCGTACACGGCGGCCGAGCGGGCTCTCGCCGCGGCCGTCGCCCCGGCGGACGACGCGGAGGCGACGCTCTGGGCGGCGGCGTCGATGGAGCTCGGGGCGCTCGTGTGCACCGCTCGGGCCCCGCGCTGCGACGCGTGCCCGGTCCGCGGGCTCTGCGCGTGGCGCGCGGCCGGGCGACCGGCGGACGAGCACGCGGCCCGACGCCGCACCCAGGCCTGGGCGGGGACCGACCGCCAGGTGCGCGGCCGGGTCATGGGGCTGCTGCGCGAGAGCGACGGCCCTGTGCTGCGGTCCGTCGTGCGCGCGGCGTGGCCGGACGCCGCGCAGCTCGACCGGTGCGTCGCGAGCCTCGTCGAGGACGGGCTCGTCGAGCAGGACGGCGAGGTCCTGCGGCTGCCGGAGTGACGGTCAGGCGAGCTCGAGGAGCATGCGTGTGTTGCCCAGGGTGTTCGGCTTCACGCGGGCGAGGTCGAGGAACTCGGCGACGCCGTCGTCGTGGGAGCGCAGGAGCTCGGCGTACACGTCGGCCGCGACGGGCGTCCCCTCGATGGGCCGGAACCCGTGGCGCGTGAAGAAGTCGACCTCGAACGTCAGGCAGAACACGCGGCGCAGGCCGAGCGCGCGGGCCCGGTCCAGGAGCTCGGTGACGAGCGCGTGACCCACGCGGTGGCCGCGCCACGCCGGGTCGACGGCGAGCGTGCGGATCTCCGCCAGGTCGTCCCACATCACGTGGAGCGCACCGCATCCGACGACCTGCGGGTCCGTCCCCGCCTCTGCGACGACGAACTCCTGGACGGCCTCGTAGTAGCCGACCATCTCCTTGGCGAGGAGGATGCGGGACTCCGCGTAGGGCTGGACGAGCGCCCGGATCGCACGGACGTCCGCGGGCAGCGCGGGGCGGACGCGGACGGCCGGCGCAGAGGTCGGCGCAGAGGTCGGCGCGGGGGGCTGGGACACGGCGCCACTGTACGCGCGAGACCCGCATCGCGCATACTCATTCCACCGGATGCATATTCCCAGCCTGTCGGGCCGGGCCGGGCGCCTACCGGCTCGCCGCGAGACGCGACGCCGTGATCTCGTCGATCACCAGGTCCGTCACCACGCCTGCCCGCAGGGCCGCCCGCAACGGCGCCACCTTGTTGTCGCCCGCCACCGCGCACACGCGCCGCGGGACCCGCCGCAGCTCGTCGGGCGCCGGGCCCGTCGCCCGCTCGTTGAGCGCGATGTCGCGGTACGTCCCGTCGGGACGCAGGAACACCGTGCACACGTCGCCGACCACCCCCTCGTCGTCGAGCACCGCGATGTCCTCCGGCTCCAGGTAGCCCGCCGCGTACACGTGCGACGGCACGCCGCCCGCCACGGCCCCCACCGAGAACAGCGCGATGTCGGCCCGGTGCTGCACGTCGAGCACACGCTGCACCGAGCGCTCGCGCCACATCGCCTGCTTGGTCTCCGCGTAGTCGAAGAACGCCGGGACCGGGAAATGGTGCACGTGGGCGTCGAACGCCGTGCCGAACCCTGCGATGAGGTCGCCCGCGTAGTGCACGCCCGACGTGCGCGTGTTCGCCGCGCCGTTGAGCTGCACCACCGCGCTCCCCCGCGTGGGCTTGCGGGGAAGGTGGCGCGAGACCGCCGAGAGCGTCGTCCCCCACGCGATCCCCAGGATCATGTCGGAGTCGAACCACGTCGACAGCAGCCGGGCGGTGGTCATGGCGACCTGCTCGAGCCGCTCCACCTGCGGCGCCTGGTCCGGCACCGGCACCACGTAGGCGTCCACGCCCCAGACCGCGGAGATCTGCTGCCCGAGACCCGGGCCGCGGCTCTGCGTGGGCCGCAACGAGATCTCGACGAGACCCGTCTCGCGCGCCTTCTTCACGAGGCGGGACACGGTCGACCGCGACGTGCGCAGGTGCTTCGCGATCGCCTCCATCTTCATGTCCTGCAGGTAGTACATCGACGCCGCCCGCAGCACGTCCTGCTCCCGGTCCACCATGGCACCCTCCCCTCGACCGGACCTCAGTCTTGCACGTTTGTGCACAGCGGTTGCGCGTTGTTGCCCGTCGTGATGGTGTGAAGGACGTGCGCAGACGGCGTGACGCGTCGGCATGCGCTCGCTGCCGCGGTTCCCGCTCGCGCACCTGGGACGAGCGTGGGACCGTCGCACTGAGCGCACCCGTGACGCGATGCCCGACGACGCACCAGGTCGACATCGACGAGAAGAGGTTGGGACGGATGGCATCCACGAGACTCACCGCGGAGTCACGCCGACAGGCCCTGGCAGCGTTGGAGGCGAGCACGAGCGCGGACGCCGAGCTCGACGTCCTCGTCATCGGCGGCGGCGTCACGGGAGCGGGCATCGCGCTCGACGCCGTGACCCGCGGGCTGTCGACGGCGATCGTCGAGGCGCAGGACTGGTCCGCCGGGACCTCCAGCCGGTCGAGCAAGCTCGTCCACGGAGGCCTGCGCTACCTCCAGATGCTCGACTTCCACCTCGTGCACGAGGCTCTCACCGAGCGCGACCTCCTCCTCAAGGACATTGCGCCCCACCTCGTGCGGCCCGTGCCGTTCCTCTACCCCCTCGAGCACCGCGTGTGGGAGCGCGCCTACGTCGGCGCCGGCATCGCGCTCTACGACACCCTCGCGAGCGTCGCCCCCGGCAAGCGCGCCATGCCGCTCCACCGGCACCTCAGCCGCAAGCGTATGGAGAAGAAGTTCCCCGACCTCGCGCACGACGCCGCCGTCGGGGCCGTCCAGTACTGGGACGCCTCCGTCGACGACGCCCGCCTCGTCAGCACGCTCGTCCGCACCGCCGCCTCCTACGGCGCCCACGCGGCGTCGCGCACCCAGGTGGTCTCCCTCACCAAGGGCTCCACCGGCGCCGTCAACGGCGCCGTGCTCGTCGACCTGGAGACCGGGAACGAGCTCACCGTGCGCGCCCGCGCCGTCATCAACGCCACCGGAGTGTGGACCGAGGACACCGAGGCGCTCGCCGGCAGCGAGGGCGGCCTGCGGGTGCTCGCGTCCAAGGGCATCCACATCGTCGTCCCGCGCGAGCGCATCAAGGGACAGGTCGGCCTGATCCTGCAGACCGAGAAGTCTGTGCTCTTCGTCATCCCGTGGTCGCGCTACTGGGTCATCGGCACCACCGACACCCCGTGGGAGCAGGACCTCCAGCACCCCGTCGCCACCTCCGCCGACATCGACTACGTCCTCGAGCACGCCAACGCCGTGCTCGCGCACCCCCTCACGCGCGACGACATCATCGGCACCTGGGCAGGCCTGCGCCCCCTCCTGCAGCCCGGCACCAAGGAGGGCACGAGCTCCGCGAAGGTCTCGCGCGAGCACACCGTCGCCTCCCCCACCCCCGGCCTCACCGTCATCGCGGGCGGCAAGCTCACCACCTACCGCGTCATGGCGAAGGACGCCGTCGACTTCGCCATCGGCCAGCGCGCCAGCGCCCTGCCGTCCATCACCGACAAGATCCCGCTGCTCGGCGCCGTCGGCCTCGACGCCGTCCGCCGCCAGGCCCGCCCCTGGGCCACGCGCTACGGGTGGACGCCCGCCATGGTCGACCACCTGCTGCACCGCTACGGCTCCAACCTCCGCGAGATCGTCGAGCTGTGCGAGGCCGACCCCGACCTCGCACGCCCCCTCGAGCACGCCCCCGCCTACCTGCGCGCCGAGATCGCGTACGGCGTCTCGCACGAGGGCGCGCTGCACCTCGAGGACCTCCTCCTGCACCGCACGCGCCTCAACTACGAGATCAGCGACCGCGGGCTCGCCGCCCTGCCCGAGATCGCCGACATCGCCGCCGGGCTGCTCGGCTGGGACGACGCCACCCGCGACGCCGAGGTCGCCAGCTACACCGCGCGCGCCGAGGCCGAGGCCGCCGCCGAGACCGAGCCCGACGACACGTCCGCCGAGCGCACCCGGCTCGAGGCCGACGACGTGTCACCGCTCGTGCCGCTGCGCACCACGTGACCACGTGGCGCCCGCGCACGTCGCGGGCGCCACGACAACTGAACCCGGCAGGCCGAGCCGACCCCCTCGCCCAGCCGTCCCCCGACCCCTCGCAGGGCCGGACCACAGCCACGGCGCACCCCCGCGTCGTCGGGGTTGAGACAGCGCAGTCCAACGAGAAAGCGAGAACGACGATGTCAACGTGGGAGATCTTCCTCACGGAGTTCCTGGGGACCATGATCCTGCTCCTGGGTGGTGCCGGTGTGGTCGCCAACGTGGTGCTCCCGAAGACGAAGGGGTTCAACGGCGGCTGGCTCCTCATCAACTTCGGATGGGGCCTCGCCGTGTTCGCCGGTGTGTTCGTGGCGTTCAAGACCGGCGCCCACATCAACCCCGCCGTGACCTTCGGCATCTGGGCCAGCGGTGCCGAGGAGTTCGGCCCCGGCATCCCCGTCACGGCCGCCAACGGCTTCATCTACGTCACCGCGCAGATGGCCGGGGCCGCGATCGGTTCCGCCCTCGCCTTCCTCGCCTACAAGAAGCACTTCGACGAGGAGGCGCCCGGCGCCACCAAGCTCGCCGTGTTCTCCACCGGTCCCGAGCTGCGCTCCTACGGCTGGAACTTCGTCACCGAGGTCATCGCGACGTTCGTCCTCGTGTTCGTCGTGCTGTCGTTCGGCAACTGGCCCGGAGACATGGGCCCGCTCGCCGTCGCCCTCCTCGTGGTCGGCATCGGCGCCAGCCTCGGTGGCCCCACCGGCTACGCCATCAACCCGGCCCGTGACCTCGGACCGCGCATCGCGCACGCCCTCCTGCCCATCAAGGGCAAGGGCTCCAGCGACTGGGGCTACTCCTGGGTCCCCGTGCTCGGCCCGATCGTCGGCGGCGTCATCGCCGGGCTGCTCGCCCCGGCCGTCGCCTTCGGCTGACCCCCGCGGGAGGCGACGGCCGGCGCGCGCGGGCCCCCGGGCCCTCGTCTGCCACCGCCCGCCGTCGCCTCCCCACCCCACCCGCACCGCACACCGACGTGAAGGACTGAACCCACCATGGCCGACTACGTCCTCGCCATCGACCAGGGCACCACCAGCTCGCGTGCCATCATCTTCAACCACTCCGGGGAGATCGTCTCCACCGGGCAGCTCGAGCACGACCAGATCTTCCCCAAGGCGGGCTGGGTCGAGCACAACCCCGAGCAGATCTGGAACAACGTCCGCGAGGCCGTCGGCCTGGCGCTCACCCGCGCCAACGTCACCCACAACGACATCGCCGCCGTCGGCATCACCAACCAGCGCGAGACCGCCGTCGTGTGGGACAGGACCACCGGCAAGCCCGTCTACAACGCCATCGTCTGGCAGGACACCCGCACCCAGAAGATCGTCGACGAGCTCGGCGGCTCCGACGGCCCCGACAAGTACAAGTCCGTCGTCGGCCTCCCCCTCGCCACCTACTTCTCCGGCCCCAAGGTCAAGTGGATCCTCGACAACGTCGAGGGCGCGCGCGAGAAGGCCGAGGCGGGCGACCTGCTGTTCGGCAACACCGACACGTGGACGCTGTGGAACCTCACCGGCGGCGTCGACGGCGGCGTGCACGTCACCGACGTCACCAACGCCTCGCGCACCATGCTCATGGACCTCGACACCCTCTCCTGGCGCGAGGACATCGCCGCCGACATGGGCATCCCGCTGTCCATGCTCCCCGAGATCAAGTCGTCCTCCGAGGTCTACGGCAAGGGCCGCAAGCAGGGGCTGCTCCCCGACGTGCCCATCGCCGGCATCCTCGGCGACCAGCAGGCCGCCACGTTCGGCCAGGCCTGCTTCGAGGTCGGCCAGGCCAAGAACACGTACGGCACCGGCAACTTCATGCTGCTCAACACGGGCACCGAGAAGGTCATGAGCGAGAACGGCCTGCTCACCACCGTCTGCTACAAGATCGGCGACCAGCCCGCCCGCTACGCGCTCGAGGGCTCCATCGCCGTCACCGGCTCCCTCATCCAGTGGCTGCGCGACAACCTCGGCATGTTCGAGGACGCCCCCGACGTCGAGTGGCTCGCCGGCAAGGTCGAGGACAACGGCGGCGCCTACTTCGTCCCCGCGTTCTCCGGCCTGTTCGCGCCCTACTGGCGCCCCGACGCCCGCGGCGCCCTCGTCGGCCTCACCCGCTACGTCAACCGCAACCACATCGCCCGCGCCGCCCTCGAGGCCACCGCCTTCCAGACGCGCGAGGTCCTCGACGCCATGAACGCCGACTCCGGCGTCGACCTCACCGAGCTGCGCGTCGACGGCGGCATGGTCGCCAACGAGCTGCTCATGCAGTTCCAGGCCGACCAGCTCGGCGTCGACGTCGTGCGGCCCAAGGTCGCCGAGACCACCGCGCTCGGCGCCGCCTACGCCGCCGGCATCGCCGTCGGGTTCTGGTCCGGCGAGCAGGACGTCATCGACAACTGGGCCGAGGACAAGCGCTGGTCGCCCGCCGTCGAGGAGGGCGAGCGCGAGCGCCTCTACCGCAACTGGAAGAAGGCCGTGACGAAGACGTTCGAGTGGGTGGACGAGGACGTGGAGCAGTAGTCCTGCTCGTCTAATCCGTACCTCGCCTTCTCGTCCGGAGGGGGTGGGGTGGTGTCGCGGTCTGCCATCCGCGCGCTCGTTCCTCGCGCGCTCCCGCCAGACCCGCCACGACCGGCGACACCACCCCACCCCCTCCTTTCGCGTCACCGTGCGGGTGGGGTACTTGTCTGCCTGCTCGCGTCGTGGGCGGGGGCGTGCCCGACGGCGAGGGGTCGCCCGGGCGGGCGAGTCGCCCGGGTCGTGCCTAGCGTCGTGGGCGGGCTGTCGACCGGCGGCCCGCCAGCGACGGGAGGCGTCATGACCGACACGCACCACGAGCAGCCCCACGCGGCGCCCGACGAGGTCGAGAAGGTCCGCGAGCTCGTCAAGGACGAGCGGATCGCCATGCTCACGACCGTCGCCGAGGACGGCGGGCTCGTCAGCCGGCCCATGGGCGTCCAGGCCGTCGACTTCGACGGAGACCTGTGGTTCTTCGCCGCCGAGGACTCACACAAGGTGGCCGAGATCGCGCGCGACTCGGCGGCGAACGCCGCGTTCTCGGGCACGAGCTCCTGGGTGTCGGTGTCCGGGCGCGCGACCCTCGTCCGCGACCCCGACACGATCCGGGAGCTGTGGAACGCCGTCGCCGAGGCGTGGTTCCCCGACGGGCCGGGAACGCCCGGCGTCGTGCTCATCCGGCTGCACGCCGAGTCCGCCGAGTACTGGGACTCCCCCGGCGGCCGTGTCGCGACGCTCTTCAGCCTCGTCAAGGAGAAGGTCACGGGCACGCCCTACGACGGGGGCGAGAACGCGACCGTGACGCTCTGACCCGCAGACCGGCCGCCACCGCTCGGCCCGTCGGCCGGGCGGTGGCTAGGGTGACCGGGTGAGCGTCGTGCGCGAGACCAGCTACACCGTCCCCGGGATCCACGTCACCGACCGGGAGCTCGAGGTGCCGCTCGACTGGTCGGCCGAGCACGACCCGCGCCGCCTCACCCTGTTCGTCCGGGAGGCCGTGGACCCCGTGCGACGTCACGACGACCTCCCGCTCCTCGTGTTCCTCCAGGGCGGCCCCGGAGGCAAGGGCCCGCGCCCCACCGGACCCGACGGGTGGCTCGGCGAGGCCCTGAAGACGTACCGGGTCGTGCTGCTCGACCAGCGCGGCACCGGACGGTCGTCGGCCGTGCGCGCGGCGGCGCTCGCCGCGCGCGGCACGGGTGCCGCGCAGGCCGTCCACCTGGCGCACTTCCGCGCCGACGCGATCGTCGCCGATGCCGAGCACGTGCGCCGCACCGTCTACGGCGGTCGCCGCTGGACGTCGCTCGGGCAGTCGTACGGCGGATTCCTCACGATGACGTACCTCTCGCGCGCCCCCGAGGGGCTCGCCGCGTGCCTCGTCACCGGGGGCCTGCCCGGGCTGACCGCCGACGCGCGCGAGGTCTACCGCCGCACCCAGCCGCGCGTCGTCGGGAAGAACGCGCGCTACCGGGCCCGCTACCCGCAGGACGCGGCGACGCTCGCGCGCGTCGCGGACCGGCTCGCCGTCGGCGACGTCCGGCTGCCCGACGGCGACACGCTGACCGTCCACCGCCTCCAGACGCTCGGCATGGACTTCGGCATGAAGCCCGGGTTCGAGCGCGTCCACTGGGTCGTCGACGAGGCGTTCGACCCGGACGCGCCCGACGATCTCACCGACACGTTCCTCGCCGAGGTGGCCGCCGCGACGTCGTTCCGCACCAACCCGCTCTACGCGGTGCTGCACGAGTCGATCTACGCTCAGTCGCACACCGGCCCGACGGCGTGGGCCGCGCAGGCCGTGCGCGACGACGACCCCGCCTTCTCCACGAGCGCCCGCCCTCTGCTCCTCACGGGCGAGATGATCTACCCCTGGATGGTCGACGAGGTCGCCGCGCTCCGCCCGTTCCGGGCTGCCGCCGAGGCCCTCGCGGCCCGCGACGACTGGCCCGACCTCTACGACCTCGACGTCCTCGCCCGCAACGACGTCCCCGTCGAGGCGGCGGTCTACCACGACGACATGTTCGTCGACGCCGGGCTGTCGCTGGAGACCGCGGCGCACGTCGGCAACCTCGACGCGTGGGTGACGAACGAGTTCGAGCACGACGGCCTGCGCACCGGCGACGTCTTCGCCCGCCTCGCCGCCCGCCTCGCCGCACGCGGCGGCGCCCTCCCCGCCTGACGTCCGCTGAGTGCGGGATATTCGTCGCCCGGGTCGCCCTCGGACGACGAATATCCCGCACTCAGCGGCTTAGACCCCGCTCTCGCGTGCTTCGTCGGCCAGCTGTGCCAGGGCGGAGCCCTCGCGGAGATCGTGGAGCGCCGCTTCGTCGCCCTCCAGCCGAGAGGCGACGGCGTCGTAGAACTCGCGGGCCCTGAACGGCGCGATGTCGAGGAGCACCGACATCGATCGCCAGGCACCGATGCTGTCGCCGTCGGGCCGTCCGTGGCCGCGTCGTCGGCTCAGCTCGGCCACGCCGTCGAGCAGGTCGTCGCCCGGACCTTCCGGGTCGGTGAGGCGGTACGCGGCGTCGGCCTGACCGCTCGCCACGTCGTCGTCCCAGCCCGTGCGGTGCGCGGCGACGAGCGGGTGCAGCAACGGGTCACCCAGAGCGCCTGCCGCGACGAGCTCCAGCTGCCAGACGTCTCCGCTCCGACGGGTCAGGGCCCTCCGCACCTGCGGCAGAGCACGCGGGTCACGTCGGTACGCGAGCCCGACGAGGGCCTCACACCGCGTCTCTCGATCGACGTCGTCGAGCCGGTCCGCGAGCGCATCACGCAGCTCCGGCGTGTCGACCTCTCGGAACTGCTCCCCCAGGACGAAGCACGCGGCGTCACGGACCCGCTTCACCGGGTCCGTCGTGAGCGCGATCGCTGCCGCGACCATCTCCGTCGTCGGAGGCTCGCCGTGGGTGAGGATCGGCAGCTCCAGGACCGCCCTCCCCCGGACCTCCGCGTCCTCGTGCGACAGGAGTGCGATCACCCGGGCGATGTCCATGCCGGTCAGGATGACACCCCAACCCCGGGTTACTCGGCGATGAGCACGCCCGGTGCCGTGCAACCCGGGGCTCGGCACGACGGCGCGGCGTGCCACCAGGTCTCGGCGGGTCAGGTTCCGTCGGGCGACGGCGCGTGCTTGTCGAGGAACGCGTACACCTCGGTCGCGTCGACGCCGGGGAACGCGCCGCTCGGGAGGGCGGACAGCACGTGCTGGTGCATGCGGGCGCTCGGCCAGGACGCGTCCTGCCACTGCGCCTCGACGTCGGCGGCGGGGCGGCGGCAGCACGACTCGTCGGGGCACGCGGACTGCCGCCGGACGGTCGTGTCACGGCCGCGGAACCACTTGGCGGACGCGAACGGGACTCCCACCGCGAGGGAGAACTGGCCGCTCGTCGTCGTCCCGGTCTGCGTGGAGCACCAGAACGTGCCCGCGGGGGTGTCCGTGTACTGGTAGGACTCCTGGGCGCGGTCGCGGCGCGTGAACGCCTCGCGCACGGCCCACCGCCGGCAGACGAGCTGGCCCTCGATCGCGCCCGTGACGTCCTGGGGCAGGGGCAGCCCGTCGTTGGCGTACCCGCGGAAGAGGGCGCCGTCGTCGCCGACGCGCAGGAAGTGCAGCGGGATGCCGAGGTGCTCGGTCGCGAGGTTGGTGAGGCGTTGCGCGGCGGCCTCGTGCGTGACACCGAACGCGTCGCGGAAGTCCTCGACGGCGAGGTCCTTCTCGCGCTTGCGACGCTCCAGGAAGTCGACGGCCGCGGACTGCGGGATGAGGCAGCACGCCGCGAAGTACGTGATCTCGACGCGCTGGCGCAGGAACTCGGCGTAGGAGCGGGGACGTTCGTGGCCGAGCACGCGGTGGGCGATGGCCTGCAGGGCGAGCGAGCGCAGGCCGTGGCCGCCGGGGATGGACGCGGGCGGGAGGTAGATGCGGCCGTGCTTCAAATCGGTGACGGTGCGGGTCGAGTGCGGCAGGTCGTCGACGTGCCAGATCGTGAAGCCGAGCTGCTCGGCCATGCGCGCGACGGTCCGGTGCGTCAGCGCACCGATCGTGTAGCCCGCGCGGCGGGTCATGTCCTCCGCGAGCGCCTCGATGTCCGGGTAGTAGTTGTTGCGGGCCTGGCGTTCGAGGCGCAGCTCGGTGTTGGCGCGGCGCGCCTCCTCGGGTGTGGCGACGGCCTCGGTCGCGCGGCGCTGGAGCTCGGTGTGCAGGCCGACGAGGTTCTCCAGGACGGGCAGGGGAAGCTTCTGGCTGGCTCGGACGGCGGGCAGTCCGAGGGTGCCGAACAGCGGCCCGCGCTGGGCGCGGTCGAGCGCGATCTCCAGGGCGGCGCGGCGCGACGGCGGCTCGTCGGTGAGCAGGTCCGTCACCGTCACGTCGAGCGCGGCGGCGATCTGCTGGAGCAGGGAGAGGCGCGGCTCGCGGCGCCCGTTCTCGATCATGGACAGCAGGCTGGGGGCGGTGCCGACGGCTTCGCCGAGCGCGTCGAGGGTCAGGCCGCGGGTGGTGCGGACGTGCCGCACGCGGCGGCCGAGTGTCAGCAGGTCGGCCTGCGGCTCGGCGGGGTCGTGCGCGTCCTCACCGGGTGCGCGGCGTTCTCCGGGGGTCATTCCTTCACGCTACGTCAAGATCGCCTGTTCTTCACACCGATAGCGCTGGAAAGTCGTGCTCCGGCGCAGCGAGAGTGGTCGTGACGACAGTCCTTCCACCACCGCCGGGAGCCCACCATGACCGCGACCGCCCACCCCCGTCGCACGCGCCACGCCGCCCTGCTCGACGACGTCGACACCGAGCTCGCGGGCCTCACCGCGCTCGGGTCCCCCGCGCACGCCGTCGACCCGCGCCCGCGCGACGCCCGCGCCTGGGTGGCGGAGATCGCCGGGCTCACCGAGCCGGACGACGTCGTGTGGTGCGACGGGTCGGCCGAGGAGAAGCAGCGCCTGATCGACCTCATGGTCGGCACCGGCACCCTGCTCCCCCTCGACCCCGAGCGGCGACCCGGCAGCTACCTGGCGCGCTCGGACCCGAGCGACGTCGCGCGCGTCGAGTCGCGGACGTTCATCTGCTCGCGCGACGAGGCCGACGCCGGCCCGACGAACAACTGGCGCGAGCCCGACGCGATGCGCGCCGAGCTGCGCGGCGTGTTCGCGGGCTCGATGCGCGGCCGCACGATGTACGTCGTCCCGTTCTCCATGGGTCCGGTCGGCGGGCCGATCTCGCAGGTCGGCGTGCAGGTCACCGACTCGCCGTACGTCGTGGTGAGCATGGGCGTCATGACGCGCGTCGGGCAGGACGTCATGGACCTGGTCGACGGCGGCGCCCCCTTCGTCCCGGCCGTCCACTCTGTCGGCGCGCCCCTGGTCGACGGCGCGGGGGTCGCCACCGAGGACGTCGCCTGGCCGTGCAACGCGACGAAGTACATCGCGCACTTCCCCGAGACGCGGGAGATCTGGTCGTACGGCTCCGGCTACGGCGGCAACGCGCTGCTCGGGAAGAAGTGCTTCGCGCTGCGCATCGCGTCGGTCATGGCGCGCGACGAGGGCTGGCTCGCCGAGCACATGCTCGTCATCCGCGCGACGTCGCCCGAGGGCCGCCGCTACCACCTCGCCGCCGCGTTCCCCTCCGCGTGCGGGAAGACGAACCTCGCGATGCTGCGGCCGACGATCCCCGGCTGGACGGTCGAGACCATCGGCGACGACATCGCGTGGCTGCGCCCCGGACCCGACGGTCGCCTGCGCGCCATCAACCCCGAGGCGGGGTTCTTCGGCGTCGCGCCGGGGACGGGTGTCGAGACCAACCCGGCCGCCGTCGAGACGTTCGACCGCGACACGATCTTCACGAACGTCGCCCTGACCGACGACGGCGACGTGTGGTGGGAGGGCCTGACCCCTGAGCCGCCCGCGCACCTCGTGGACTGGACGGGTCAGGACTGGACGCCGGACTCCGGGCGCCCCGCCGCGCACCCGAACTCGCGCTTCACCGTCGCGGCCGCGCAGTGCCCCACCATCGCCGACTCGTGGGAGGACCCGGACGGCGTGCCGATCGACGCGATCGTCTTCGGCGGGCGACGCGCGAGCAACGTGCCGCTCGTCGCGCAGGCGTACGGGTGGGAGCACGGCGTGTTCCTCGGCGCGACGATCTCGTCCGAGCAGACCGCCGCGGCCGAGGGCACGGTCGGCGAGCTGCGCCGCGACCCGTTCGCGATGCTCCCGTTCTGCGGCTACACCATGGCCGACCACTGGGCGCACTGGTTGCGCGTCGGCGCCTCGCTCGACGCCGACAAGCGGCCGAAGATCTTCTGCGTCAACTGGTTCCGCAAGGACGCCGACGGGCGCTTCCTGTGGCCCGGATTCGGCGAGAACTCGCGCGTCCTCGCCTGGATCGCCGCGCAGGTCGACCGCGCGCACGGCGTGCGCACGGACACCGGGGCCGTGAAGAGCCCCGTCGGGCTCCTCCCCGCACCCGGCGCCCTCGACGTGGACGGCCTCGACCTGCCCGACGGCGCGCTCGACGCCCTGTTCGACGTCCCGGCCGAGCCGTGGCTCGCCGAGACCGCGCTCACGGCGGAGTTCTTCGACACGTTCGGCAACCGCGTCCCGGACGAGCTGTGGGCCCAGCTCGCGCGCCTGCGCGACCGTCTGGGGGCCTGACCGCCGACGCCCGCCGGACCGCACGGCCGGAAGCGACGGCTCGGCTGGGCGACGACGGCGTTCGACGTCTCCCCCACCGCGGTCGCCGCGGCGCGCGAGCGGAACGCGGGCTCGACGGTGAGGTACGCCGTGGCCGACCTGCTCGACCTGCCGCCCGCGCGGGTCGGCGCGTTCGACCTGGACGTCGGGATGTGACGCGCGAAGTACCGCCGAGCCGTTCGGTAGGTGCCGCTCGGTAGGCACTCTCAGTAGCGCATCCCCATGAGGTCCCGGACGTCGGCGAGCGTGCGGTCGGCGACCTCGTTCGCGCGTGCGTTCCCCCGAGCGAGCACGTCGAGCGGGTCCGGCCCGTCTCCCGCGGCGAGCGCGCGGCGTCGGGCCCGCAGCGGCCGCAGGTGCTCGACGAGCGCCTCGGTCACCACCTGCTTGAGACGTCCCGCGCCCGCCGCACCGACCTTGTCCGCGAGCGCCTCAGGCGTGGTCCCGGCGGCGAACGCGCCGAGCGTGAGGAGGTTCGCGACGTCGGGCCGACGCTCGGGCTCGTAGGTGACGTGCCGCTCGGAGTCGGTGCGGTGCCGCCGGACGAAGCGGGCGGTGGCGTCCTCGTCGTCGCGCAGCTCGAGCGCGTTGCCGGCGGACTTGCTCATCTTGCGGCCGTCCGTGCCGAGGACGGTCGGGGCGGGGGCGAGCAGCACGTCGGGCTCGGGGAAGTACGGCCGGGCGGCGGTGTAGCGCTGGTTGAAGCGCCGCGCGATCGTGCGGGTGATCTCGACGTGCGGGAGCTGGTCCTGCCCGCCGGGCACGAGGTTGCCGTGGCAGGACAGGATGTCGGCCGCCTGGTGCACCGGATAGGTGAACAGGAGGCCGCTCATGGGACGCCCCTGCCGTGCGGCGGCCGCGAGGGCCTCGGCCTTGACGGTGGGGTTGCGCTCGATCTCGGCCGTCGTGACGAGGCTGAGGAACGGCAGCAGGAGCTGGTTGAGGGCGGGCACGGCCGAGTGCGTGAAGATCGTCGTGCGCGCGGGGTCGATGCCCGCGGCGAGGTAGTCGAGGACGATCTCGCGGACGGTGGTGCGCAGGTCGCCGGGGTCGTCGCGGTCGGTGATGACCTGGTAGTCGGCGATCACGAGGACGACCTCGACGCCGGCACGCTGGAGGCGCACGCGGTTCGCGACGGTCGCGACGTAGTGGCCGAGGTGCAGCGCCCCGGTCGGGCGGTCGCCGGTGAGGACGCGGAAGCGCGACGGGTCGGTGGCGATCTGCCGTTCGACCTCGTCGCTGCGCGTGCGGGCGGCGGCGACGGACGCGGAGGACGACGGCGCGCGGGCGGGTGCGGGCGTCGCCGGGGTGAGGGTGTCGGTCATGGCGGGCTCCTTCGGGAGGTGCCGCGCACCGCGCCCGTCGCCCGGGCGGACCGGGGCGACATGGCGACGTCCCGGCTGCGGTGCGCAGCGCGGGACGTGGGCAGGGCAGGTCACGGCTGCGGAGGCAGCCACCACCAGCTCTGCGTGAACATGCGTCCACTGTACGTCGGCCCGTCCGCGCGTCGGCTCAGGTATCCGCGGTGTACGGCTTGTCCGGCCAGTACGCCCACTCCTCGAAGTGCGCGACGCGCCCGTCCGCCGCGAACCGCAGCACCCACACCACAGGTCCCGGTACTCCTGCGGCTCCGGCTCGTGGTACTCCACGTCCACGCGCACGACCGCCGTGTCGTCCCCGACCACGACGACCTCGGCCCCCATGGTGAACGCCGCGCCGTCGTCGACGAGCCAGAAGCCCGCGATGGCGTCGAGCCCCACGAGGGGGTCGGCGTACGGCGAGCGCAGGTACCGCGCGTCGTCCGTGAACAGCCGCGCCACCGCGCCGACGTCCTGCTCCCGCCACGCGCGCTCGTACCCGTCGAGCCACGCGGTCACCGTCTCGCGCTCCATGCGCCCCCCGTCGTCGGGCCGGCGCCCGTGCCGGCCTCGGCGTCCACCCTGCCCTGTGCGGGGCGTCCTCGCGCGCGCTGCTACGGGGCGGTCGTGCGCACCGTGACGGCCAGGTGGGGGAACCGGTCGAGCCGGGCCACGTCGAGCGGGCCCGACCGGAGGTAGCGCGGGTCGGGCAGGAGGCGCACGGTCGTGCCGGTGCGGTCGGCGGCGGGCAGCTCGACGAGCCCGTCCTGCGGCTCGCCGAGCTCGTAGCGCTGCGTCCACGCGCCGTCGCGCCGGTGGTTCGTGTGGTCGAGCCACGTGCACACGGCCGCGACGGTCGACATGCCGCCCCGCGCGCGCCCGCCGGGCAGCACCGGCGCCGCGGCGGGGTCGGCGCACCTCAGGTCCTGCGTCGCCATCACGGGTTTGCGCACGGCACGTCCGCCCGCGTCACGCCGGGTGTCCGTCCCGCGGCCGTCGTCGGCCACGGAGACCGACCCGTCCTCGTGGACCGTGACGACGACGGTGCCGCGCACGTCCTGGCTCTCGGCCTCCTCGTCGGCGTAGGCGAGGACCTCCAGGACGAGGTCCTCGACCGCGGCGGGCGCCACCCGGGCCGCCGAACGCACCGCCTCCAGATGGTCCCGGTCCACGGTGCGCGTCCAGTCGTGCGTCGTGCTGACCCAGCCCTCGGCGTCCGTCATGGGGCGACCCTAGCGAGGGCCGCCCACGTCCGGTGGGGGAGAATCGACGGCGTGACCTCCTCCCCCGACCCCGGTCCCGGCTGGCGCCCGCACGTCGCCGACCCGGCCGCACGGCCGCCGTCGACCCTGCCCCACGTGGTGTTCTTCGAGCCGCGCATCCCCGGCAACACGGGCAACGCGATCCGCCTCGCGGCGGTGACGGGCGCGCGGCTGCACCTGGTCGAGCCGCTCGGGTTCGACCTCGACGAACCGAAGCTGCGCCGCGCCGGCCTGGACTACCACGACCTCGCGACGGTCGAGGTCCACGCCGACCTCGACGCCGCCCTCGCGACCCTGCCCGGCCGGGTCTTCCCGTTCACGACCCGCGCCACGACGTCGTTCACCGACGTCACGTACCGGCCGGACGACGTGCTGCTGTTCGGCCCGGAACCCACCGGCCTGCCTGACGACGTGCTCGCCCACCCGCGCGTGACCGACCAGCTGATGATCCCCATGCTGCCCGGTCGCCGCTCCCTCAACCTGACCAACGCGGCGTCGATCGCGGTCTACGAGGCCTGGCGGCAGTCGGGCTTCGTCGGCGGCGCCTGACGCATCGTCGTCCCCGCTGCCGAGCACGAGGTTCCTCACGCGCGAGAACGAGGTTGGTGCCGCTATCCGACGCATAGCGGCACCAACCTCGTGTTCGGCGCCGGGGGTGGCGCGGGTCAGACGAGGTCGCGCACCGCCGCGTACTGCTCGCGGATCGCGGGCACGGGCTCGGCCTCGGACACCGTGCCCGACGACGCGCCCCACGTCGGCGCGGGCACGTCGCCACCGCTCGTGCCGGTGCTCGTCGCGCCGTCGCGGGCCCCGGTCCCCCGGTGCGCGGCGAGGACCCACGCGGCCTGGCGCGCCGCACCGTCGGCCACGTACTCGCCGGGCTCGGGCACCGTCACGGGCAGCCCGAGCACCTGCGGCGCGATGCGTCGCACCGCCTCGGACTGCGCGCCCCCGCCGATGAGCTGCACGCGCTCGACCCGCACGCCCAGCGCACGCAGGGCGTCCAGCCCGTCCGCGAGACCGCACAGCATGCCCTCGACGAACGCGCGCGCGAGGTGCTCGGGCGTCGTCGTGCCGAGCCGGATCCCGTGCAGCGTCCCCGACGCGTCGGGGCGGTTCGGCATCCGCTCCCCCTCGAGGTAGGGCACGAGAACGAGCCCGTCCGCACCGGCCGGTGCGGCGAGCGCGAGCCGCGAGAGCTCCTTGTGGTCGACGCCGAGCACCGACCGCGCCGCGTCGAGCACGCGGCTCGCGTTGAGCGTCACGGCGAGGAGCAGGTACCGGCCCGTCGCGTCGGAGAACCCGTTGACGAGGCCCGACCCGTCGGCCGTGCGGTCGTCGGCGACGGCGGACACGACGCCCGACGTCCCGATCGACACCGCGACGTCGCCCGCGACCATGCCGAGGCCGAGCGCGGCACCGGCGTTGTCGCCCGCGCCCGGACCGAGCAGCGCACCGCCTTCGACGGCCGACCCGGCCACCGTGGGGTGCGCGACGCCCGCGACCGCCGACGGCGCGACGACGCGCGGCAGCACGACGTCCGTGCGGCCGAGCGCGAGCTCGAGGAGGTCGAGGCGGTAGCCGCCCCGCCCGTCGTCCTGACCGTCACCCTGACCGCCACCGCCGGCCGCGACCGCTCGCGCCGCGTCCCAGTACCCCGTGCCCGACGCGTCGGACGCGTCCGTGACGAGGGCGTCCAGGTCCGGCCCGAGCGGTGCGGTCGGGTCGCCCTTCGGGCCGTACCCGGCGATGCGCCAGGTCAGCCAGTCGTGCGGCAGCGCGACCGCCGCGACGCGCGCGGCGTTCTCGGGCTCCGCGTCGCGCAGCCAGCGCAGCTTCGTGACCGTGAGCGAGGCGACGGGCACCGAGCCGATCGCGTCGGCCCACGCCTGCGCGCCCCGCTCGTCGTCGCCGTCGCCCAGCTCGCGGACCAGGTCCCGCGCCGCGCCCGCCGAGCGGGTGTCGTTCCACAGCAGCGCCGGCCGGACCACGTGGCCGTCGGCGTCGAGCGCGACCATCCCGTGCTGCTGCCCGCCGACGGCGAGCGCGGCGACGTCGTCCAGGCCGCCGGCCGCCGCGACCGCGGCGCCGAGGGCCTCCCACCAGGCGTCGGGGTGGACCTCCGTGCCGTCGGGGTGCTTCGCCGAGCCGAAGCGCCGCAGCGCCCCCGTCGCGGCGTCGCGCACGACGACCTTGCAGGACTGCGTGGACGTGTCGACGCCGGCGACCAGCACGCGCTGGCCGCCGGCGCCGGGCGTCCCGGAAGGGGTCGACACGTCAGCCGATGAGGTGCTCGAGCGCGAGCTGGTTGAGGCGCACGAAGCCGAAGTCGCGGTTCGCCGCGGCGTCGACGTCGAACTCCTCGTACGCGCTGCGGTCCGCGAGCAGGTCGGCCACCGACTCGCCGGCGGCGAGCGTCGGCTGCCCGAGCTCGAAGACGCCGGAGTGGGCGAACGCCTCCTGGACGCGGCTGTCGGCGCGGTACGCCGCGGCCTTGCGGGCGAGCAGGCGGTAGGTCTCCATGTTGGCGCGCGCGGAGTCCCACACGCCGACCTCGTTCTCGGTGCGCGACGGCTTGTAGTCGAAGTGGCGCGGACCGGTGTAGCGCGGGCCGCCGTTCGGGAAGCCGTTCTCCAGCAGGTCGACCGTGAAGAACGCCGAGAGCAGGTCGCCGTGGCCGAACACGAGGTCCTGGTCGAACTTGATCGAGCGCTGGCCGTTGAGGTCGATGTGGAAGAGCTTGCCCGCCCACAGCGCCTGCGCGAGGCCGTGCGTGTAGTTGAGGCCCGCCATCTGCTCGTGGCCCGTCTCCGGGTTGAGGCCCACGATGTCGCCGTTGTCGAGCTTGGCGATGAGGCCGAGCGCGTGGCCGATCGTCGGCAGGAAGATGTCGCCGCGCGGCTCGTTCGGCTTGGGCTCGAGGGCGATCTTGAGGTCGTAGCCCTTCTCCTTGATGTACGCCGCGGTGAGGTCGAGACCCTCGGCGTACCGCTCGTGCGCGGAGTGCAGGTCCTTGGCGCCGTCGTACTCGGTGCCCTCGCGCCCGCCCCACATGACGAACGTCTTCGCGCCGAGATCGGCCGTGAGGTCGACGTTGCGCAGCACCTTGCGCAGCGCGTACCGGCGCACGCCGCGGTCGTTCGACGTGAGGCCGCCGTCCTTGAAGACGGGGTGGCTGAAGAGGTTGGTCGTCACCATCTCGATGACGAGGCCGGTCTCGTCGGCGGCCTTGCGCACGGCGTCGAGGCGGCGCGTGCGCTCGGCGTCGTCGGCGCCGAAGGGCACCACGTCGTCGTCGTGGAACGTGAAGCCCCACGCGCCGAGCTCGGACAGCCTGTGGACCGACTCGGCCGGGTCCAGCGCGGGGCGGCTCGCGCTGCCGAACTGGTCCTGCGCCGTCCAGCCCACGGTCCACAGACCGAAGGAGAAGTTGATGTCCTGCGTCGGCTCGTCGGCCACGGTGGTCTCCTCGTCGTCGAGAATTCTCGGGACGTGCGGCCCGGCACCGGACCACACTTTTGTTGTACGGATGAACTTATGCGTCCCGGTCGGTAAGGTCAAGACGTGAACCGCGCCGCCGCGACCCGCACCGCTCCCCCCGCCGCCCGGCAGGCGACCCTGCGGGAGCACAACCTCGCGCTCGTCGCGCGCGCCGTGTTCGAGGCCACCACGCCATGCTCGCGCGCGAACATCGCCTCCGCGAGCGGACTGACGCGCGCGACCGTCTCCACCCTCGTCGACCGGCTCGTCGCCGCGCGGATCGTCACCGAGCTGCCGCCGCCGACGCCGCAGCGCGCCGGACGCCCCGCCGTCCCCCTCGTGCCCGCACCCCGCACCCTCGTCGGCCTCGGCCTCGAGGTGAACGTCGACTACCTCGGCGCGCGCGTCGTCGACCTCGCGGGCGAGGTCGTCGCGGAGCACGTCGCCCCCGACGACCTGCACGACAGCGACCCCGCGACCGTGCTCGCCCGCCTCGGTCGGATGGCGCGCGCTCTCGTCGCCGACGTCGAGGCCGACGGCATGACCACCGTCGGCGCCACGCTCGCCCTGCCCGGCCTCGTCGACGTCCGCGCCGCACGCCTCGAGGTCGCGCCCAACCTCGGCTGGTCGCGCCTCGACCCCGTCCCCCACCTCGGTCTCGACGGGCCCGCCGGGCCCCTGCCCGTCGGCGTCGCGAACGAGGCTAAGCTCGCCGCCCTCGCCCAGTCCGGGCGCGGCGTCGTGCCCGACGGCGACGAGGTCGGCACACCGTCGACGTACCTGTACGTCTCCGGCGACGTCGGTATCGGCTCCGCCATCGTCGTCGACCGTCGCCTCTTCCACGGGCGCCACGGCTGGGCCGGGGAGATCGGCCACGTCGTCGTCGACCCGGAGGGCCCGCGGTGCCGCTGCGGCGCACGCGGCTGCCTGGAGCAGTACGCCGGCAAGGACGCCCTCCTGCGAGCAGCGGGCCTCGACCCCGCCGCCGGCACGGACGACCTCCTCGCCGCGCTCGACGCCGGCTCCGACCCCGCGCGCGCCGCCGTGGCCCGCGCCGGCGGCGCCCTCGGCAGCGCGCTCGCCGACTACGTCAACCTCGTCGACATCGACACCGTCCTGCTCGGCGGGATCTACCCGCCGCTCCTCGGCCACCTGCGCGCCCCCGTCGTCGCCCAGCTCCGCGCCCGCGTCCTCGCCGCCCCCTGGTCCGACCTGCGCGTCGACGCCGCGCCTCTCGACGACCACGCCGCCCTCACCGGCGGCGCCCGCGAGGTCCTGCGCCACGTCGTCGAGAACCCCACCCCCTGGGCCGACCAGACCTGACCCCGCCCTCCCCGCCCGCCGAGGGAGAGACCCGTTCGCGCGAGGTAGTACCGCAGTCGCGCGAGGTAGTACCGCAGTCGCGCGAGGTAGTACCCAGGTGCGCCGGCAACGGCCCAGTCCCTGGTCGGTGGTACCCGACGGCGAGCGGTCACCCAGGTGGGACGGCACCGGGAGGGGTGGGTGGGGCGCCGCGTCGTGGCGGGTCTGGCGGGAGCCGCGAGGAACGAGCGGCGGAGGGAAGACGCGGCGCCCCACCCGCCCCCCCAC
>NZ_JAJBZH010000011.1 GCF_020551945.1 Cellulosimicrobium marinum
AACCGCGGCCGCGCAGCGGCCACGACTCGGGTCCCGGCCGAAGGCCGGGAAAGCACCAACCCGGCGAGCTCGACCACCACAGCCAGCCCCACCACTCCCCCACCGGCCACCGGCCGGGACCACCTGCACACCGAGGACTCGTTGGCGGCGTCGTCGTCGACGCCGGCCCCACGCTGGAGGCGGGGGTTCGGGGGGCGGCAGCTCCCCGGTGCCCGTGCCGGCCCTCGATGGGCCGGTACGGGCAGCACCACGTGCGACGGCGCGCGGCCCGCGGGGCTCCCCCACGGGCCGTGCGCCGGGCGGTCAGTGCGCGTCGCGCTCGCGCGCGACCCAGGCGGGGGGCATCCCGACTTGGATGGCGGTGTTGAGCAGGAGCGCGAGCCGGTAGGACTCGTCGCTGCGCAGCGCGCGGGCGAATGCGTCGCCCGCGGCCGGGCTCTGCCCGTGCCACCAGGCGACCAGGCCCCAGAGGGTCCAGGCGGGGGCGCTGGTGGGCACGTGGGCGACGATCTGGGCGAGGAGGTCGGCGGCCGCGTCGGCGGCGTGGCCCGGGCGCTCGCCCACCTTCGGGTCGACGATCGCCGCCACCGCCCGCCCGGTTGCCTCGTCGGGCGCGTTTCCGGCGGCGGTCTCGGTCACGGTGTCGGGGCCGATCCCGGGGACCATGGACAGCAGGGCGGCGTCGCGCACCTTGGTGTGCGTGAGCATTTGCGCCAGTTCGCCGTAGACCCCGGGGCCTCCGACCAGGCCCGTGAGCGCGAGCCGCCACGTGGCGAGCGCGTGCGTGGTCTGCTCGTCGGCACTCTTCGCCGCGTGCTTCTCGGCGGCCCGACGGGCCGTGGCCTGCGCCTCGGGCTGGGCCTCGGCGGGCAGCAGCCCGGCGCGGTCGCGGACCGGAGCGATGCCGAGGGCGACCATCTCGGCGGCGAGCACGCTCGACGTGACGTCCGACAGGGGACGGACGACGGCGGCCGAGGCGTGCATGTCGACGTACCCGGCGGCGCTCACCTGGACGGCGTCCTGGACGTCGATGGCCTGCCCGTGGAGCGCTTCGGTCATGCTGGCGAGCACGCGGTCGGCCCCCTGCCGGTCGTCGGTGTAGAGGGCGACCACCGCCGACGCGGCGCGGTCGTTCGCGATGTGCACCGCGAGCATGTCGGCCGTCTCGGGCGTCACGTCGGACAGGTCGGCGCGGGCGACCAGCCCGACCTGTCCCGTGGTCGACCGGCGCCCGACGACGACCAGGCTCTCGGTCGGCGCGTAGCCGATGCGGGCGGGGATGTAGGCGAGCAAGTCGGCGACGGAGCGCGCACGGATCTGGGGCTGCTGAGCCACGTAGGGCTCCTTCCTGCGCAGGTGGTGGGTGGCCGGTGGTCCCGACCGTTTTTCGCCCCCTCCTGGCGTCGTAATCACCACCCGCGCGGGGCCCCCGGGCCGCAACCCGCGGTCCGGACCGACGGCGGGGCCGGTTTGCGCGGACACGCCTTTCGTCCGCGCGGGCCGGTTTCGACGGCGGGCCGGCGCCGAAGGCGAGCGGGTTTCGGCACGGGGTGCGCGGGTGATGATGGAGAGCCAGGAGGGGAAGAAAACCGCGCGCAGCGCGGCAACCGCGGCCGCGCAGCGGCCACGACTCAGGTCCCGGCCACCGGCCGGGAGCACCACCCACCCCGGCGAGCTCGACCACCACAGCCAGCCCCACCACTCCCCCACCGGCCACCGGCCGGGTCTGGGAACGACACCGCCCCGGTGTCCCTCATCCGAGGATCACCGAGGCGGTGGGAAGAGTTGCTAGAGCTGGTCGGGAGCCGCGGCGTTCGGCCAGATCAGGTCTGCCACCACGGGCCCGCTCGGCCCATCTCCCAGGATCCTGAGCAGACTCCCTTCGACGTCCGCACGCGCCGGAGGCATCGTCACGGTGAACGTGTGGGGGTGTGTGAGGTCGATGGTCATGCGCTGCTCCTTCGATCGGTGGCGGTCAGGACCCGATGGGCCGGCCCCTGCGGAACCCTCCTCGGTTCGCGGGGAACGGCTCGCCGTCGTTCAGCTCGTCCTCGAGGCGGGCTAGCTCGCGCTCGAGCGCGGTGTTGAGCAGCGCGGTCATGGAGACGTGGCCGCCCTCGAGGCCGGCGGTGCGCAGGACGGCTGTCTCGGCACGGCGGATCAGGGCCTCTTGGAATCGGAAGGTCCGGGAGATCATGGCTGTGCCCACGGTGGCCGGCACCGGAGGTTCAGGCTCGGTCGAGCGCGGGCGCTGCGCCGGGGAGCGCCGCCGCGGCACGGCCGCGGGCGGAGCCTCAGTCCGCGTGCCTGGCTGCTCCGACGGTGCCGTCGGAGCTGCGGGGTCGGCTGTCGGCTGGACGACTGGCGCGGGCACCGCAGGTGTCGCGATCGGCTCGACGCGGGGCGTCAGGGAGATCGGGCTGGTTCCGCTGGGCCGCTTGCGCTCAACCATCAGGCGATCCTCTCGGCGTACGCTGGCAGAATCCGGTCGATGATGCGCTGGGCGACCTCGTCGAAGATGCGGACTGTGGTGCGTCCGCGCTCATCGTTCCAGGCGGTGAGCGAGACGCCGGCGGCGTCGGCCTCTGCGAACCTCGTCCACTCGGGCACGTACGGCGGCGTGAGTTCCACTTCCACGTCGCCGGGGATGATCTTCGCGGTGCGCAGGTTCCACACGAGGTCGCCAAAGCGCTCACGCAGCCCTTCGATCTGGAAATCTCCCTCAGCGGTCTGGCGGCGCCGTGTCACGAGGACTCCGCCGACGCGGAGCTTGGGGTTGGCGAGGTCGACGGCGTGCTGCGTTACGAAGTCGCTGACCCGGATCGCCGCTTCGACGGAGTCGTAGCCTGTGTCGGAGGGGATGACTACGACGTCAGCGGCGCTCATCGACATCTGCACCAGGTGGCCAAGGTCCGGGCGGGAGTCGATAAGTACGACGTCGTAGTCCTCTGTCCAGCCCGTGAGTGCCTTGCGCAGGCGGCGGAACGCGCCGACGGTGCCGGCTTCGGCTTCGCGGTTGATGAGGTCGAAACGGGCCGGAATCACGTCGATGTGCTTGGCCTCTGCCGTCGCTTCGCCGGCGGCGTTCTTCCAGCCGCACTCGACGACCGCACCTTCACCGGCGCCCTCGGCGTTCGCGGCGATGGCCTCGGACACGCTCGGGATGGGATTGGCGGGGTCCCAGTCGATCCCGAGGCGTCGGGTGGCGTTCGCCTGCGGGTCCATGTCGACGACCAGGACGTCGAGCCCCTGACGTGCGAGACCGGCTGCGGTCTGGACCGTGCATCCGGTCTTCTGGACTCCACCCTTGTTGTTGGCGAAGAGGATCGTGACGGGCATCTCTGGCACCTCCTGCTGCAATGCAAGCATTGCAATACTTGCTTTCGTTGCTGGACACGCCGTGGCGCGGCAACCAGCATAGCAAATAATGTAATGCTTTCAATCCTTGTAAGACTTGCATTACTTGCAAGTCTTACAAGCCTTGCTGCCAACCATGCCTATGACGCGAGGCCGTCGACCAACGTCCACTCACTCGCCTGCGCATCGTCCGGTGGCCACCACCAGGACTCGACCGGGTCTGCAGGTTCCGCGGCTTCGTGTCGCGTGAGGTACGCACGCCATGCGCCGCGCTGCGCGGCGTAGAGGCGCAGCTGGTCCGCGACGCCCTCGAGGGCCCCGAGCTGCTCGGCCACGCGGAGCAGCGCGTCGGAGCGGGGGAGAAGCGCTCCCGCCGTCCGCTCGAGGAGTCCCCACCCGCTGAGCAGGTCGACGGCTTCGTGAACCGCGCGGCGGGAGATCCCGGTGACGTCCACCAACTGGGTGATCGTCTCTGCGCGGCTGTTCTCGACGGCCTCGAACACTAGCGCGGCTACATGCCCTAGCTCCCGGAACACGGGTCTCAGCGCGTGCACTTGCCCGCGTTCCCACCGCAGGTGCGTGGCGCGGTCAACCAGGTCCGACGGGAGCGTGAGGGCGTAGAGATCAGCGTGCTCGCCCCGACCTTGCTCGAGCCGGTCGATCCAGCCGGCCTTCCCGAGTTCGTGGAGCAGGACGGAGACGGTTGAGTGGTCCATCCCCGTCGCGATGGCCAGAGAGCGGGTGCCGAACGAGACGTACCGGCTCCCGGTCTTGTGCGCTGCTTCTCCGAGAGCTCGTAGGAGGAATCGAGCGCCGTACCACTTACGGCCAGGGAACCGGTGTTGCTCTGTAGTGCGAAGGCAGGCTCGCCAGGTCCTAACGAAGGCGTGCTCGTCGC
Organism: Cellulosimicrobium marinum; assembly: GCF_020551945.1. Taxonomy (GTDB): domain Bacteria; phylum Actinomycetota; class Actinomycetes; order Actinomycetales; family Cellulomonadaceae; genus Cellulosimicrobium; species Cellulosimicrobium marinum. The sequence goes on from NZ_JAJBZH010000011.1 coordinate 4,256, forward strand.
CGAGGTCTGCGGTGCCCCCCTGTGACTCTTGGGCGCTTGTGTTGGATCTATGCACAGTGTGATTCCCGGCCGTCGTGGGCGGGGGGGTGTGCTGGGTGACGTGGCGCTGGGCGTTGTGCCAGTCGCGGGCGAGGGCGCCGTGGCGCTGGGTGGGCGAGTAGCGGGCGTAGAGCGCTGCCAGGCCGGGCCAGCGTCCGTCGGTGAGGCGGGCGGCGACGTCGGCAAGGCGCCAGCCTGCGGCGGCCGCGCCGGCGATGACGGCCTGTCGTGCCTCGGACGGTGAGGGGTAGCGGCCGGTGTCGTAGACGCCGTCGCGGGCGATGCGCGTCAGACGCGCCGAAAGAGCCCGCCCGCGGACGGTCGAGCTGTGCGGGTCCGTAGCGGGCTCAGAGGCATGGAGAGGGGCCTGTGCGGCCCGCAGCGCGTCGATCTGGGCGCGGTAGGCGTCCTGGAGCGCGCCGACCGCTGCGGCGGCGCTGGGCCGGTGCAGGACGTCGACGGCGATGTTGAGGCTCATCGTGAGCGCCTGGTGGCCGCCCGTTGCGTGGGCGGCGCCGGGGACGCGGATGCAACCGGTGCGCAGCGACTGGTGCGGTCCGGGGTCCATCGTGGGGTAGGCGGTCGCGATCGCCTCAACGAGCTCGCGGGCGCTGGTGTAGTCCAGGCGCTCGGCCAGCGGGACATAGACGTGGCGGCCGCCGTTGGGGGAGACGTCGGTGATCACCCGAGCGCCGACCGACTCGAGCTCGCGCACGAGCCGTGTCGCATCGGCGAGGACGCGCGCTGCGCCACCCCGTGAGGAGTCGAGGTCGAAGCACAGGGCACGGCAGGTGCCGTCGTCGCCGTACACGCGCACGGCTGCCGGCGTCGAGGGCAGGGCGGCGGTCAGGGGACGCTCGTCGCGGTCGCGGTACTGGACCCCGCCGGCGCGTCGTGATCCGAGCCGGACCCGCGGAGCGCCTGCGAGCAGGGGAGCGCAGGCGGCCCACTCTGCCGTGGCTACGTCGGGGGACGCACTGGACGTTCGTTCAGAATCGGGCGCGTGCAGCTCGACGCCGCTCGGTGTGTCGCCCCCGAATTCGTGTGCGAGGGCCCGATGGGTGCTTATGATGGTCTCCAGACAGCGACGCACCTGAGGGTGCGTCAATCGGGGCCCATCACCTCCGCGCCGCCAAGCTTGAGGGTGATGAGCTTCTGATCGTGGCCCGCCCCTTCGGGGGCGGGCCGCTCTGCGTTATGGGGTTATGCGCTCTTGCGAGGAGCAGCCTCCCGTCGGTTGGCGATCACCAGTTCGAATCCGTCCTGCTGCGTGGCCGACGACGGCCACCACTCGGGGACTCCGTTGTCGTCGAGCTCGCTCCGCGCGTGCTTCGCCAGCTCCTCGAGCACGAGGGCGAGCGAGACTCCGGTGGCGTCCGCGATCTCGTCGAACGTGGCCTTCGCGTCCTTGTCGATCTCAGCGAACAGCGACCGGCGCGTGTGAGCGTCGAGGGACCCGCGGGCCCGTCGTGTCCTCGCTGCCTTCGTAGCCATGTCTAGAAACCTAGCCATAGGCATATGGCGACTGTGGGAGGACACGCCGCGCGTGTCGTCAGCGGCCGGCGATGTAGTCCGCGAACGCGGTGCCGATTTTCTCGACCTCGCGCTGGTTGGCGCGCCATTGCACGCGACGGCCTTGGCGCCGTTCCGGCGGCACGTCGCCGTGGACGAGCTCTTGCGCCTCAAGCACGCGCAGGTGTCTCTGGACGGCCTGCCGGGTCGCTCCGAGTAGGTCCGCGAGCTCTGGGATTGTGAGCGTGTCATGGAGAGCCAGGGCGCGCAGCACCTCGGCGCGCGCCCTGTTGCCGATGAGCTCAATGGCGACCTCGACCTCCCTAGGCATCCCCGGGGGCTTCGTCAGTCGCGGCATGACTTCATCCTGCCGGATGAGCGCGTGACGCCCTGCCCCCTCCTGCTAACAATCTATCGTTGTATGTTGCGTACTCTGATGCTTGCCAAGTGAACAGCGCGATTCTCGGTGAGTCTCGGGGCCGAGAACAGGCCCGGGCGCGTTGTGTGCGCCCGGGCCCGGGGGAGTGTGAGCCGGCGTCAGCCGAGCAGCACTCGTTCGAACTTCTTGAGGAGCTGACGGACGCGCTTCTCGTCGAGCTGGTAGCGGACGTACCGACCGTGCCGCTCGTGCTGGGGGAGGTCTCCCTGGATCACTCCTGCGGTCTCGAGCTCGCGCAGGTGCTTCCCGAGACTGCCGGTGGCTATGCCGGTGCCCTTCTGGATGGCACCGAAGTAGTTCTCGGCGGGCTTCTGACGCAGGTGTCGGATCACGGCGATCCTGTCATCGCTGCGGGCGATCTGTCCGAGCGAGTCGAGGTCGTCGTCCGGGGACTTGTAGGGCAACTGAGATCTCGTTCTGTGAGGGCTGACGTGTGGACTTGCGCGGCGGTCAGAGACCGCGGGCTACCGCTGCCCCCGCGGATAGCCAAGCACGTCTTGTCTCGGGCCGCAGCGCTCCGTATCGGAGCGTGCCCTCCTGCATGGCCGGGTCGAACGGGATGGCCACGGCTTCTCGGGCGATCCACCGGTCATCTGCTGCGAGCTTGGAGGCTTCGTCGAGGGTGCCGCCCTTCTTCTCCTGGCTGACCACGACGACGGCGTTGCGTGCGAGGGCGGCACTGCGCTCGTCGCGCTCTTCGAGGGTGTCGAGCAGGAGTCGGCCAGCCTCGGCTCGGTCGGCCTGGGTGGTCGTCGCGACCACCAGCTGGTCGGCGTTCTCGACCGCGCGCAGCCACAGTTCGTCCGACTCGTCGTTGCCCGTGTCGATGAAGATGAGCCGGTAGTACTTGCGCAGGACGGAGTGGAGCGCGTCGAACTGGTCGGCGCCGAGCCGCTGGTCCTTGGCAAGGATGAGCGGCTGGGAGCGCAGAACGTCGTAGCGGTCGCGCGTCTGGTGATGTACATAGTGAGCGAGGTCAGCGCTCTGGGCCGAGGTCCCGAGCAGCCGGTCGACGGCCGGCAGCAGGTCCAGGAACGTGGCCTCGTGTGGGCCCTGTTCGGTCCTCCACCCCAGCGTCCCTCTCGTCTGGTTGTTGTCCATCGCGGCGACGCCGGCACCACCGAAGAGCGCGAACACGGCGGACAGGCAGATGGTCGTGGGGGTCTTGTTCGCCCCGCCCTTGCCGTTGACGATCACGATGGTGCGCGGGCCGGGCCAGTGCTGGGAGACGTGCCGGGCGTCCTCGCGTTGAGCTCGCTCGGCCTCGTTGGGCGCCATGCGGATCCCGACGCGGGCGAGGAGCCCGCGCAGCCCTTCCTGTGCCGGCTCTTCGATCTGCTCATGGGTGAGGAACGACTCACGCCGCTCGCGCCGCGTGGCGGGAGCGCCGTCGTGAGCGGCCGCTGCGCGCGGCGTGTCGGAGTACGGCGGGGGAGTCGGGCCGTCAGTTCGGGCGTCCTGGTGAGGCGCCGTCGCGAGGGCGGGGAGCGCAGCAGGCCTCTCGTCGGCGAGCTCCGGCCCGGCGGCGGTCGGGACCGCGGTCTCGGGTTCCGCCTCGGGCGCGGCCGCCGTGGGTGCGAGACCGGCGTCCTCGTCGAGGGTGATGACCTCGACTCGGCCGTCGGGGGTGACGCGCAGGTGGCGCATCTGCGCGCCGGTCTCAGCCTGGACGGTGAGCGACTCGCCAGAGCTGGCCGAGTGCTCGACGAGCACGCTCACGGCCTGAGCCTGCACTTCGCTCGGTGATCCCGGATCGAGGTCGACGATGCGGTCAGGCATTCGGACCTGGCCGCCCGTGCCGTCAGGGCGGACGAGAACGGTGATCATGGGTTCGTCCTTTCAGTTGTGCGGGGAAGTGCGTACAGCAGGGTTTGGTCGACCTTCTCGGCGACGAAGTAGGCGAAGTCGTCGGTGACGGCGAAGGGGAGGGCTGGCGCCCCGCTGTCGCCGTAGACACGAACCGTGCCCGTGCCCGTGCCCGTGCCCGTGCCCGTGCCCGTGGCGATCGCAGCGCGACGGTCGGCGGACCCGTAGACGGTCCGCCCATGGACGGCGGTCGGCGTGATGTCCTTGAGCTGGGCGACGTGCGGCGTGTCCGAGTAGTCGACGAGCACAGTGCCGAGCGTCATGGAGTCGCCCGTGGGGTCGTGCAGAGGTTCGGCGTCCGCGCGGATAGCGCCTGTGGCGATGTCGCTCGAGGCTCGGATCGTCCCGTTCGTGAGGTCGATCAGCGCCGCCACGGCGCTGTCGTCGCCGGTGGACCAGGTGACGAAGAGCTGGGTGTCGGTCGCGGCGGAGACGGCGAGGGGCTTCCCGCTGGCTCCCGCGGGCCGGGGAAGTTCGTGCTCCTGAGGCTCGTTGTCGGCCGTGACCAGCCACCACGTGTCAGGTCCGACGGCGATGACGCCCTCACCTGTCGCGAGGACGGGCCGGGAGCCGACGGGGATGTCCCGTCGGGTCAGGCCGTCGCCGTCGAAGAGGGCGACGGTCTGGTTCTCGAGCGTGACGAGTGGCACCGACCCCAGGTAGGTGACCTTGCCGCGCGCGGTCAGATCGAGGGTGACCGGGGACCCGTCCCACTCATCTGCTCCCATGTCGAGCGGCCACAAGGTCAGCTCCTCTCCCGAGGAAGCGGCCAGGACCGGCCGGCCCTGCACCTGAGCCGCATGCACGTCGGCACGAGCCTTGGATCCCGTCCAGGTCGTTGCCGCGGTCGCGCCGTCGACGATGCGCAGCCGGCCGTCCGGATCGGTCAGGACTACGCGCCCGTCGGCCAGGAGGATGGGCGTGGACCGTGCGGCGACCGGAAGCGCCCACGTGGCCTTCTGCGCGAACCCGGGGGGAGCGAGGACCGGAAGGTTGGCGCCCGCACCTGGCAGTGGGGCAGGCGTGGAGCGTTCGGTAGTGGCTGGCGGTGCTGGATCCTCTCCGCCGGCGAGCGCGACGCCTACGGCGGTCAGGCTCAGAACGGCCAGGACGCTCGTCCCGACCGCGGCCAGGAGGAGCGGTCGACGGCGGGGCGCAGCGCGCTCTGGTGGGGGAGTCGTGTCGATCGCCTCACCGTCGGCCGTGACGATCATCTGGAAGGTGCCGTCGGGGGTTGTGGCTCGGGCGCGCACCGCGTTCAGGTGGTGGGCGCGGACGTACTCGGCGACCGCCTGGACGCCGACGGTCGTCGCGCTCTGGCCGTCCGCGACCTCCACGGGTGCACCGTCGACGAAGAGCTCACCGCTGGTCGAGAGGCGGAGGTTGACCACCGGGAACGGCGGTACAGACTGCGGATCAAGCGTCATCTCGAACTCCCCAGAACTCCCAGTGCCACGGCTCGGGCAGGTCCCCTCCCTCGTCGGCCCAGACCGGCAAGATCCAGCCGTAGGCAGGGGCGTTGTTCTTCATCCAGACGTGCTGCGGTGTGCCGAACCGGTTGATGCCGCCACCGAGGTCGACTGCGAGGGCCCAACCGTGGAACGAAGTACCGGGCGTGGCTGCCATCCCGCCCTTCTGGTCCTTGAGGATGACCTGGGTGTCGTAGTCCCGGTACGCGTCGGTGATGGCGATGTCCCTGCCGAACTGCGCGCGGTAGGCGTTGTTCAGCGCGATCAGCGCGTCGGCGGCGTCGGCGCGCAGGCGGTGACCAGGGGCCCACGGCAGCGGCTTGATCTGGCTGTCCGGGATGCGCCCGTTCTGGTGACCGCCCCAGGGGCCCGGCTCCGCCCACCCAACCGGGATCGCGCCGCTTCCCGCGCTGGTGTCGACGGCGCACCTGGGAGCTGATCCCGTACCGCTCGGATCTACGACGATGCCGGCAAGTGCGCCGACGATGATGTTGGCCGTCTCCCAGTGCGGCTCGTAGTGCCACGGGTTGGCATTGCGCTGCACGTGGTGGATGGCGATGGTCGGCTCGAGGTCCGTCCACCCGTCGACCTTCGCCAGCGCGCGGAAGAAGAGCTTTGCGCTCGTCGAGGGGTCCATGACCTCCTCCTTCGTGCCCCACCCCAGGCACCACTGCTGCTGGAAGAGGCCGAGCGAGCACGTGGGGGTGCCATCCGGGTTGGTGACGCCGTGGATGTCGTCTCCGTAGTCGACATTGATCAGCGTCGACTCCCCGAGTGCCGCCTGGACGCCGATGATCTGGGCCTTGACCGGCAACCCTTCCTCGGTGGCGGCGTTCATGATGAACGCGGCGTTGCGGATCTGCTCCGCGCGCGTCTCTGGGTCGCTGGAGAGACCGGGGCTCGGCACGTCGGGCAGCTGCTCGGTGTCGACGCTGACGGCGTCAGTGACGACCCCGGTGGCGCCGCCGACACAGCCGCCACCGCCGAGGATGACCACCAGAAGGATCGGGAGGAACAGCGCCACCGCGGCGACGCCTCCTGCGACGCGCCCCATCAGGAGTCACCGGGCGGGGTGAGCCGGTCGACGAGCCATGGGGCGCCCACCGACTGGCGCACCAGCTCCACCCGGTACTGCCCCACGTCGGTGCCGACGAGCACGGAGGCCGAGGTCCCGTCCGGTGCGGCACTGAGCGTTCCGTTGTCGGTCACGGACGCGGCCGGGATCGCGGCCGGGTCAGTGAACTCGAACGCCTGCCGCGCCCCTGGCGTCAGGTGCGGCGCGAACGCGCGCCACCAGTCCTCGTACGACCGCTCGCGAGCGACGAAGTCGGACAGCGCGTCGACGGCCGCAGATCGGGCCCCTGCATCATCGCCCGGGACGAGGGTGTCGGGGGCGGACTCTCCGGGAGCGGGCGTCGGCAGCGTCGACGTCGGCGGCAGCCCTCCGGCGGTCGTCGGCGGCGACGCGCTCGGCGACGTGGCGCAGGCTCCGAGCCCAGCCACGCATGCCGCCACGACCACCACCCCCGCAAGTCGCTGGTAGTGCTGCATCCGCTCCCCCTGTCGCGTCCATCTGAACCTGATATGAGAAAATACTAGCAGACATCCTTACGATTGTGCGATAATCTAAGTCAATCATCGTTAGAAGGAGTGAGGGAGTGATTCGACGCAAGCGGGAGCCGGCGGTGCCGGCCCCACAGAACCCCTTCGTGGCAGCGGCCGCGCCTCCGCCGGCGGCCGTGCAGGAGGAGGCCGCCGGGGACCCGTTGTGGGACGACGCGCTGAGCCTGACCGGCCCTGCCCGACCTCAGTCCGCCCCCGATGTGGATGTCAGCGACGAGCGACCGTGGCCGGTCGTCGAGACGGGCGATCGCCCGGCGCTCTGCGTCATGGGCCTGCACGGCGGCGCCGGAGCGAGCACCGTGACGGCCCTGCTGGGGCCCGACGCGCTCGACGTCGGGCAGCACTGGCCGGTCGCGTCCGGCTGGGAGCGTCCTCTCCCCAGGCTGAACGTCGTGGCAGTCGCGCGGACCCATCGCGCCGGCCTCGCAGCGGCGGACCGGTTCGCAAAGCTCTGGGCCGCCGACACACTTCCCGCGTCACGGCTAGTGGGTCTCGTCTTGGTCGACGACGGACCCCGCCTCACCGCGGCGCAGCGCTCAGCCGCGCGCAGGCTCGGGCGGATGACCCCACACGGCTGGCACCTGCCGTGGATGGAGGCGTGGCGCGTTGAGGAAGCGCGCCTGTCCTCAAGCCCCCTGCGAGTTCGGCAGGTCATCAAGAACGTCCGCGCGCTCGCGCGGGAAACCGAAAGGGATGAAGCATGAACCGGATCTACGCGCTGGCCACCAGCGTTCTTCCGAACCCGACCCCGGAAGCGCCCCCCGGCGTCGACGGCATCTCGACGCTCCTCAACTGGCTGGCGTGGGGAGTGATCATCCTGGGCCTCGCAGGCTTCCTCGCGTCCGCGGGCTACCTGGCGTTCGCCGCGTTCACCGGCCGTGAGATCCAGGGGTTCAAGGGCCTGGCGATCAGCATCTTGGTCTGCATCCTCGCGTCGGCGGCCGGCACGATCCTGCTGACCTTCGTCTAGGAGCTGCTGATCATGAGCGACGAGAAGGAGACGTCGAACCCGTTCAACGCCTGGTGGTGGGTCTCGGGCGGGTTCTTGCTGCTGATCGTCGTCCTCGTGGCCGTGGTGGTCGCGACGTCGTCGGGATCGGAACCCGATCCCGACCCGTCGCAGAGCGTCACGGCGACGCCCTCGCCCTCGTCTACAACGGGGGCTGAGCTGGACGAGGACGACACCTGCATTCCTGGCGGTGCGAACCAGGACATCCCCGTGTCTGGACCCGAGGCTCAGTGGGAGGCGGTGGGGTACTTCATGGTTCCCACGTCCCCCGAGCACGGGCCGGTGGACGGGCCCGAGCCGCTGTGGCCGTGCTTCGCGCACTCACCGACGGGCGCCCTGTTCGCTGCTGCAAGCTTCTTCGCGGGGCTCGGAGAGCCCGACTACGAAGAGTTCAGCGCCGTCGCCGCGGTGGACAACCCCGCCTTGCCCGCCTGGCTGGCTACCCAGGACCCCTCGGACCGGACGCAAACGCCCGGGCGGGTGGCACAGATCGCTGGCTTCCAGTTCCAGCAGGTCGAGCCTGACGCCGCGATCGTGAGCCTGGGCTTCCGCCAGGAAGACATCGAGGCCGAGGTCCGGGTCTCGCTGGTCTGGGACGACGCGATCGACAACTGGAGAGGCGACCTCGCGACGAGCCAGCTCACGCCGTCGATCGTCGATCTGACGACGTTCACACCGTGGGGGGCGACCGATGGCTGAGGAGTGCTCGAGCTGGCACGACTTCTCCTGCCATCTCGGGAACATCGGCAGCAGCGTCGCGGAGTCCGCAGCGGCAGACTTCGTCATGAGCCTTGGCGAGGGCACCGTCGCGGTGCTCGGGTGGCTCAACACATTCTGGATCAACATGCCGGGCGTCGACGTGGCCTCCGGGCCGGTGACCGTGATCCAGGGGCACCTGTCGTGGTACACCTTCGCGTTCGCGCTCGTGGGGATCCTCGTTGCGCTCGCTCGGATGGCGACGACCCACGACTTCCGCAGTGGGGCAGGCGCGGTCAAGATGGTGGTGCGCCTGATCATCACCTCCGCCGCCCTCACCGCGGGGTTCACGGCCCTGATGGCCGCCGGTGACGCGTTCGCACCGTGGATCGTGGACAAGGTCACCGGTGAACCGATGACCTTGAACGGGTTCCTGTCGGTCGAGATGCTGTTGGCCGGCGGCGTCGGCCCGGGTCTGATCCTCGGGCTCCTGGCCTTCTTCGGCAGCTTGGCGAACGTGGCGTTCATGATCGTCCGCAACGCGCTCGTGCTGGTCCTCTTCGCCTTCCTGCCCACGTTGGCCGCGGCGTCGGGCACCGAGTCGGGGGAGCAGGCCTTTCGCAAGGCCATCGGATGGATGACGGCGTTCGTGCTGTTCAAGCCGGTCGCGGGCTGCATCTACGCCCTTGGGATCAAGATGCTGAAGAACCCGCCTCAGATCCCAGGTCTGGACCCGATCGCCAACGCGATCTATGCCTCGTGCATCGCCGTGGTGGTGCTCCTCGCGGCAGCGCTCGCGCTGCCGGCACTCGTGAAGTTCATCTCTCCGGTTGCCGCCAACGGTATGTCGGGAGTGTTCTCCGGCAGCGGCGCTGCGGCGGGCGCGGTTGCGGCAGGCGCCGCAGTCGTCGCGATCGGCGCGACGGGCGGCGCGGCCGCGCCTGCCGTCGCAGGTGGAGGAACCGCGGCCGCCGGGGGCGGCGCAGCAGCAACCGGCAGCGCAGCGTCCGCAGGCGCAGGCGCGGGTGCAGGCGCGGGTGCAGGCGCAAGCGGAGGCGGGTCCGCGTCCGGTGGTGCGGCCGGCGGGGGTACCTCTGGCGGACCGACCGGTGGCGGCTCTGGCTCGGGCCCGTCGGGTGCGGGACCGACCGGTGGCGGGTCCGGCACGAACCCGACGGGGTCGGAGAGCGGCGGTCCGACCGGAGCGAGCGCCGGAGCCAGCACAACGTCGACGGGCGCGGGAACGTCCTCGACACAGGGCGGGTCGTCCGCGACGAGAGACAGCATGACCAGCGCGGGCAGCACGAGCGGTCCGTCGAGGGCGCAGGTAGGTGCCCAGGTGCTCGGTGATCTGGCGAGCGCCAGCGCTCACGGACCGAGCGCGTTCGATGACACGACAGGGGAGCAGCGATGAGCAACACGACGGTAGTTCCTGGCGCCTACGGCAACCTCACCGAGCCCAGGCGTACCGGCATCTTCGGTCTGCCCATGGGCGTGATGCTCCTGGGCATCCCCTTCGTTCTCGTGGTCATTCTCATGATCGCCCGGGGGCTGTTCTTCGCGGCGGCAGGCGTCGTGGCGGTCGGGATCGTGGCGGTGGTGCTGCTGGTCGGGTTCAAGAAGCAGGGCCGGACGTTCTACGCCCGACGGGCGCTGGCGCGCGCTCACCGGGCGAAGGTCCGCCGTGGTGAGAGCCTGTACGTCGCCGGCCCGGCGGGCAAGGTCCGCGACGGCTCGTTCACGCTCCCCGGCCTCATGGCGCCGAGCTCGCTGAGCGAGCACCAGGACGCGTTCGGCAACCGCTTCGGCCTGATCCGCCTACGTGCCGCGCGGCACTACACCGTCGTCCTCGAGGCCTACCCCGACGGCGACGCTCTGGTGGACCAGAGCACCATCGACTCCCAGGTAGCGCACTGGGGTGCGTGGCTCGCGCAGCTGGGCGTCGACGAGGGAATCGTCGGAGCCAGCGTGACCGTGGAGACCGCACCGGACTCCGGTGTCCGTCTGACGAGGATGGTGCGCGGGAACATCGACGAGGAGACCGCCCACCCGTTCGCGGTGAACGTCGCCACCGAGCTCGTGGGGGAGCTCGCGACCGGCTCGCCCACGATCGTGACGCGCCTGGCCCTGACGTTCTCGGGGACGAACATCGAGGGGAAGTCCGGCGACCGCGGCCTGACGGCGATGGCCGAAGAGATCGGGAACCGCCTGCCGGTGCTGCTGTCGTCCCTGTGGGAGACCGGGGCCGGGACCTCGGTACGCGCCTGCACCGCGCAGGACATCATCGACTTCACCCGCACCGCGTACGACCCCACCGTGGCCGCTCAGATCGAACAGGCCCGGGCCGACGGGGGGACGGGCTTGTCGTGGGCGGAAGCCGGACCGACGTGGCACGACGACGGCGCGCTCGAGGTGTACTACCACGACCGAGCCGTGTCGAAGTCGTGGCAGATGTACCGCGGCCCGAACGGGATGTTCTTCTCCAACTCGCTGCGTCGGCTCGTCGAGCCAACGCCGGGTGTCCTTCGCAAGCGGGTGACGATCCTGTACCGGCCGATCCCGGCCGGTGAGGCGACCGACGTCGTCGAGTCCGACATCAACAACGCGACGTTCGGCGCGTCGTCGAAGCAGCGCGCCACGGCCCGTCAGCAGCAGAGGTTGGCCTACGCCAAGAAGGCCGCGCAGGAGGAGGCCGCGGGAGCTGGGCTCGTGAGGTTCGGGCTGATCGTCACCGTGACGTGCGCTCGATCGGACGACCTGCCGCGCCTGGAGAAGATGATCCCCTCCCTGGGCAACCAGGCGCGGCTGCGCCTGCGCCCCGCGCTCGGCAACCAGGCCGTCGCCTTCCAGGCGGGTCTGCCCCTCGGTCTCGTCCTGCCCGAGCACTCGATCATCCCGAGCCAGCTGAGGGAGTACCTGTGATGACGACGAAGAAGCAGGCCATCGACCAGCCGGTCCAGCTGACGCTGAGCCGCCGCGAGCAGCGACAGCTGGCTACCCGCGCAGCCCGCTCGCTCAAGCGCGATCGTTCTCCGCGCCGCGGTCCGCTCAGCCGGTTCCTTGCCGCGGCGGCCGCCGGGCGCGCGGCCGCGGGGGAGCGCGCAGGGCGTCGCGGGTGGGCCGGCCCCGGGGCCGGGCGTGAGCGGTACATCGAGCCGGCCCCAGAGTGGCAGGGCACCACGGTCCAGGTCTGCGGCCTGTGGCCGTTCATCGCAGGGTCCGGCAACCCGGTGCGCGGCGTGCCGCTGGGCCCGAACCTCCTGAACGGCTCGACGGTCTGCGCGGACCCGATTCACTGGTTCCTGGCGAACCTCGTACTCAACCCGTCGTGCTTCGTGCTCGGCCGGCCGGGGCTGGGCAAGTCCTCGCTCATCCGTCGCATGGTGACGGTCCTGCAGTCGTGGGGCATCGTCCCGATGGTCCTGTCGGACACCAAGCCCGACTACGTGGACCTGATCCGCGCGCTGGACGGTCAGGTCATCGCGCTCGGGCCGGGCGTCGGGTCGATCAACCCGCTCGACCTCGGGCCGGTCGTGCGCGAGCTCGAGCAGATTCCCGACGACCAGCAGCGGCGCAAGGCCCTGGAGGAGATGCGGGCACGACGCCGCACGACGGTGCTCGGTCTGCTCGACCTGGTCCGCGGGTCGCGTCTTCGCGACTACGAGCAGTCGCTGGTGTCCGAGGGGCTCCGGATCCTCGACGAGGAGCACCAAGGCGTGCCGGTCGTCGACGACCTCACGAACTTGGTGCGCGCTCACCACCCTCGCCTCGTGCGGGTGGCGAGCGGGCGCGGCGACCTCAACCACTATGACGAGCGCGTGCAGGATCTCCTGGACGCGCTGCTCGCGCTGGGGCAGTCGGGACCGTTCGGAGACGTCTTCGCGACCCCGACCTCGGAGTACATCCAGCTCGGACGTCCGATGGTCTACGACCTGTCCGGGATCGACGACGCGGACCTCCAGCTGCAGGCCGCTGTCCAGTCCGTGTGCTGGTCGGTGGGCTCCGCCATGGTCTCGGCGGACAAGCACCTGGCGGCCGCCGGCCTCCGGCCGCAGCGGCACTACTTCCTGGTCATGGACGAGCTGTGGCGGATGCTGCGGGCCAGTGACTCGATGGTCTACTTCCTGGACGCCCTGACCCGGCTCAACCGCAACCGGGCCATCGGGCAGGCCATGATCACGCACACCATGAACGACCTCAAGCTCGCCAGCGCGCACCTGACCGACATCGCGTGGGGCTTCGTCGAGCGGTCCGCGATGGTGTTCCTCGGCGGGCTCGCCGAGAAGGAGATGGGCAACCTCGCCGAGGTGTTCGCACTCTCGGCGCGCGAGCGGTCGATGATCACGGACTGGTCGACCGAGGGGAGCGTCAACCCCGAGACCTCGCAGGCTGCTGCACCTCCCGGGCGCGGGAAGTTCCTGCTCAAGACCGGGAAGAAGGCCGGCGTCCCGTTCATCATGCGCATGGTCGCCGCCGAGCTCGACGTGAACAACACCAACCGCGCGTGGGAAGCGGCCATGGAGCGCGCGATGCGCGCTGGGGTCCTGCTCGACGAGGACGAGGAGGTGCGTGTCTGATGGCACGTCAGCGCAACCGCCGCTCCGAACCCGGCGGCAGCGAGACCGGCTACCTGCTCCTGCTCATGGTGCTCGCGGCGCTCGTCGTCGCGGGCGCCGCAGTCTGGGCAGGGGCGCAGCTGAACCCTGCCGTCGAGCGCGGCTCGAACCCGTTCCTCGTCATCGCACAGGCCGTGACGGGACAAGTGCCGTTCACCACCGCCCAGGGCGTCGTGACCTTCGGCGCCCTCGGGCTCTTGGTCGTCGTCGGTGGACTCGTCGGGGTGGCGGCCGTGCGCAACGCGCGGGCTCGGTCGCGGGTGGACGACAAGGCGCGCTACCTGGCCAGCGGCAGCGACGTCGACGAGCTCACCGAGAAGGCGGTCGCCAAAGGCAGCCGCCGGCTCGGTGCCGACGGGGCTGGCGTCGGCGTCACCCTCGGGACACACCTCCCCTCCCGCCGCCGCCTCTATGCCTCGTGGGAGTGGGTGCAGATCTGGCTCATGGGGCCGCGCGCCGGCAAGACCTCGTGCGTGTGCATCCCGCAGGTTCTGGAGACCCTGGGGCCCGTCGTCACGACGTCGAACAAGCCCGACATCGTCGACGCAACCCGCGGCCCGCGCAGCGAGCTCGGGGTCACGTGGGTGCACGACGTCCAGGGCATCATCGGCGAACCGGCGTCGTGGTGGTGGAACCCGCTGTCATTCGTCGAGGACCTCGAGACGGCGGAGAAGCTGGCCGACGTCTTCATCTCCTCGGCGACGTCGGCCGGGGCGAAGCAGGATGCCTACTTCGAGTCGGCGGGCAAGGAGCTCCTGTCGCGACTCTTCCTGGCGGCCGCACTCGCCGGTCGGCCGATCACCGCAGTCTTCGACTGGGCCAACGATCCCGACGCGACCCGCGGTGACAACCCCGCGACCCTGCTCAAGGAGCATGGGGAGCGATCCCAGGCCGTGGCGTTGGAGAAGACGCAGAAGCTCACCGAGAAGCAGCGCGACGGCGTCTACGGCACGGTGCGGCCCTGGATCGGTGTGCTCGGAAACCAGAAGATCGCCGAGTGGGTCACCGACCCGAGCCGACGCCGGCCGCACTTCGACCCGGCATCGTTCCTGGCGTCCTCCGACACCGTCTACCTGGTCTCCAAGGAGGGTGGCGGGTCAGCGCGCGCGATCACCGCGGCGCTGACCATGGCGATCCTCACGGCCGCAGAGAAGGCGGGATCGCGCTCCCGTGGAGGCCGGCTCACGCCTCCGCTCACCGCGGTTCTCGACGAGGTCGCCAACGTGTGCCGCTGGCGAGAGCTGCCCGACGTGTACTCCCACTACGGCTCACGCGGGATCGTCGTGAGCGCGTTCTTCCAGTCCTGGTCCCAGGGTGTCGAAGCCTTCGGGGAGACCGGCATGCAGAAGCTCTGGAGCGCGGCGAACGTTCGCGCCGTCGGGTCCGGGCTCTCGGAGGACAAGTTCTTGCCCTTCGTCTCCAACCTCGTCGGGGATCACGACGTGCTCAAGCGCTCGACGTCGCAGCACAAGGGCGGCCGCACGGTCTCGACGTCGGTCCAGCGGCAACGGACCTTCGACGTGTCGGACCTGACCGCCCTCCCGCGCGGTCGGGCCGTCCTCATGGCCTCGGGCACCCCGGCCGCGCTGCTGCGTCTCGACCACTTCAGCGCTCGGCCGTACGCCGACAAGGTCAGCGCGAGCTTCGCGCACTACGAGAAGGCTCGCGCCCAGACGGGCGCGACCGAGCGAGAGAGGACCGGGGTGGCATGAGCGAGTTCGACGACGAGGTCACGGTGGATCTGGACGACGAGGCCGCGGCGCCGACGACGTTCTACCCGAACGTCGCGGAGTGGGTGCAGGAGTGGCTGCTCCCGCACTACAAGCGCAACCCGAAGGCGTTCCGGTGGGACCCGCGCTGGTGGGAGTACACCGAAGTCGTGGCCCGGCTGGAAGCGCTGTGGCAGTCGTGGGAGTTCTTGCGCAACGAAGGCATGACCGGCATGACCGTGTTCTTCCGGGACTACTTCGGCCCCGAGATGCGCGAGCTCACGGCCCCGGACGGGCCGTTCTGGCGGGTGAGCGCCGTCGAGGACCGCCAGCTGCCCGAAAGGTGGGCGAGCGAGACCCCGCCGGCAGGGCTCTTCCGGTCGGCCGACCATCCAGCCGAACAGTGACCGAGGAACCGACAGGGGAGAGGGATGACGATGAGCAACGAGGACGAGATCGGTCAGGAACTCGACCGCTTCGTGCGGTCCACGCTCATGGCCGTGGGCCAAATTCGGGAGCGCGCGGCGCGGCAGCAGGCCGACCGGTCGATGACCGAGCAGCGCGAGCTCTCGCGCGTCGCGAGCGAGTCGCGCGAGCAGACGTCGCTGGTCTACGACCGTGTGCGCCGCCCGGACTTCTGGGACCGCGCGACGGCGACACAGGTCGCCGAGGTCGAGGCGTACACGGCTTCCGTGGCGCCGCATGACGCCCGCGGCCGCGAGGCACACCTGGTCATCGGTGAGCAGCTGGTCGGCCGCTACGGCGTCGATCTTGACGCCATCCACCGTGCCCACCCGCAAGACCCTGACGCGCGCCGTGCGGCTCTGGACGGAGCCGTGGACCAGGCGCAGGCGCAGAACGTCTACCGCCAATCCACGACCGGGAAGTTCTGGAAGGAAGAGTCTCGCAACGAGCTCGCGGACGTCGTTACGTACGCCGCGGCTCGGACCGAACGCGACGAGGGCGCTCGACGCACCCTGGACGAAGCGCAGAAGGGCCTCGAGGGCCGGTTCGGCATCGACCTCACCCGGGTCCGATCCGCCCACCCCGACAGCGAGGCGGACCGACGGAACGCCCTGCTGCACGCGATCGACGACGCGGAGGCAGCGCGCCGGCACGACGAAGAAGCCCGCGAAGACCTGCGCGAGGCCGACAACCTCGAGGACCGGGCAGAGGAGAAACGAGGGCAGGACGACCCCAGGCCCGCGGCCGACGAAGTACGGGCGGAGGACGCTCACGCCGACGCGCGCGAGCACCTGGCCGAGCACGACCGGCTGCACGACTCGGCGGAGCACGAGGCAGGGCGCGCCGCGACCCGCTCCCCGCAGGACGCGACGGTGCCGGCGTACGCGCGAACAACAGAACCCGAACTAGGGCAGGTCCCCGCCGCGGCGGCGGCCGCACGACGCGAGTCGTCCCCGAGCTTCCCCCGCTCCGCGAACGCGACACTGCGCGAGTCCAGCCGCCGCAACTCACCTCGAGCGCGCACGCGGCGCTCAAGCCAGACGCTCGAGCGGCCCCACGAACTTGCACGCTGACCCTCCACAACAGAGCCGCCCTCCGCATCGCGGGGGGCGGCTCTGTCGTCGAGGGCTATAGGTCCAACGCGGGGGGGACGCTCCGACGTTACGCAAAATTGTGCACGACCACTTTTCCCGCATCCATGTGCACAACGCGATCACATCTCTGAGCGACTCGTTCATCGTGTGTGGCGATAATCAATGACGCACCGCGCGCCCGAGCTCCGAGCATCAGATCAAGGACCTGCGCCCCAGTGGAGGCATCAAGTGCTGCAGTTGGCTCGTCAGCAAGGACCAGTTTAGGGCCATTTATCAGTGCCCTCGCGATCGCGACGCGTTGCTTTTCGCCCCCTGACAATGACGACGCGCGGCTGAATGTCGCCCAACCTAAACCGACCGCTTCCAGAGCTGATTGGACCCTTTGAGAGCGTTCTCGCCGTCCACCCTTGGGCGACGCGTACTCCAGGGGAATGGCTACGTTCTCATGAACACTCACATGTGGGATGATCGCAAAGTCCTGCTGAACGTATCCGAAGAACGCGTTTCTCAACCGCGCGCGATCCCGTTCCGCAGTCGGCGCAGCCTCACCTCCGATAAGGACGTCCCCAGCCGTCGGAACCGAGACCAAGCCAAGCAGCCTCAAGAGTGTCGACTTGCCACAGCCCGATGGGCCCATGAGTGCGACGGCTTCGCCTTGGGCGATAGTGATCGAGGCGCCCGACAGCGCGGCAACATGGGCCCTTCCGTCTGGATACCTCTTCGTGACGGATCGGGCCTCCACCAGACAAGGAGACTCATTTGTCATCATCGACGCTCCAACTCCATCCTTGCCTGCATCCGCCACACCAATGCCCAAAGGCCAGCCCCGAGCATCGAGACAGCTAGGACCATCCAGGCGGCACCCGAACTGATTGGTGGACCCAAGAGCGACAGCGCGAGCAGCGGTACAGTTGCTGGAACCACGACGGCTGCAAACACAAATCCCCCAATTCTTGACGCGCTGTTCCACACGCTGGCTCCATAGGTGCGCCGAATGATGAAGGTGGCCAGTTCGTCGCGAACGGTCAGAAATGCGGAGGATATAAATGCAGCAACGACGATACCTAGGAACGCGACTAGGCCGAGCACATACATTCCGGACATGACCATCATGGCGGCCAGACGCTGCGGCTGGTCGATCGCGACATTATGCGGGACTAGTTGCAGCCCATTTCGTGCGGCACTTGCAACGAAACTGTCCGCGCTGGACGCGTCGCTCGTGAGGATAACCGCCCGAATCAAAGCTTCCTCTAATTCGTAGGGGTCAAGGTGCCCGATAGAATCCGGTGGCAGGTTTAGGACGATTGAGTCATCCAAAGGCACGGATCCCAAGTTTGCGTCGAAGAACGATGCGCCGGGCGCCAGACGGTCACGCATCTCAATTTGGCTTCCTGCAAACTCGAACTCGTTGGGAATCGACGACAGGTCGACGCCTCTTCCTGCCGACGCGCAAGGAGCTGGGGCGCACTGATCAACGTCCGGAAGCAATTTGCTGATCATGCTACCGAAGGTGACGATCACCGGAACGCCATCGAGGAATCCGGGATCGTTCACCTGCACGTTGTGCACGATCGCAGTGTAGGCGTCCTCGGATTCGATCATTTCGGACAAGGACTCGACTGTTGCAGGGGCAGGGGCGGTGACGTCATCGCTCGTGTAAAACGGCGTGAAAACAACCGCGCCGCGCGCGCGGAGTTCTGAACCTGCGCGCAGGGCGGAGAACTGGATCAGTACATCTGCGAGGAGAATAGCCATGACGGCGCAAGCGACAGAAATCATGGCGGAGAGCCCGAGGAGCCGTGGCCATCGCCGGATTGCCATTCCAATCCCGCCCGCGAAATCATCAGCCATGCTCAGTCCTCCCTTCCGCGAATCGCTATCGCTCCTGCGCCGAAGCGCAGCACCGCACTAAGCAATAGGCCGCCCGCTGCGCCCAGGCCGACTGCTAGGAGGTCATTTTCGGTAATCGGCTCACGGCCAATGCTGACGACGATTCCCAACGTGACGACGGAACCAAGCGCGACTCCTATGCACTGCCAAACGATGCCCCTTGCCCACGAGCTAGTCACCAAGCCCAACCTCCTGGCGCCGTGCCGCATGCGAATAGTGTACTCACGCCGAAGTTGGGCGAAGGTCAGCACCCAGTGCATCCCGGTAGCGATTGCAGCCAGAACCAGAAGAAGCGACGTCGCATTGACCAGTGGGTCCTCAAGGAGATCACGGACTAGCGGCATTGCGCGCGATTCACGTAGTTCCAGTCCACTTTCCTGAAGCAGAAGCACGGCCTCGCGGAGTAGGTCTGGATCGGCGGTACTGATGACGTAGTCTCCTGGGGGAGGGTTCGGACCTATGGAGTCGACAACGAACTGAAGGCTGCCGATACCCCCCGGTGGATCGATGACCCCTGCGATAGCCGCATCGTCTGCGACGAATGGTACCTGTCCCCCGCGCAGCCAGAGATCGGCGGAATATGTTCCCGCAAACAGATACGTGGCCGCGTTGTCGCCGTCTTGCTCTGGAAGCCAGCCTAGTCGCGAGCCAGGGTCCTCGGCCTGGAGTCCAGGTGGACCATCGCCGACGGACGCCGTGACTAACGTTAGACCTTCTCTCGCCAAGAACGCACGGAGTTCATTCGGAGAGTGGTCGGCCGTGGCGCGCGCCGTGAGTTCCGGAGATGCGGCAAGCTCTAGGGCCGTCGTCTCTCCTTTCAAAGCAAAGGTAACGTCCGCATAGTCCGCGAGCTTCCACGTAACGGCCCAAGCCGCAAACGACGCCAAGATGCCAAAGAGTGCAGATACTATGACTAGTCTGGTGCGCACGTTAGTGTCCCGCCGTTTGTTTCATCAAGCACGCCATCGCCTGGTCACACGATACTCGTGTGACCAGGCGATGGTTATAGAACGAGTCAGAACCAGAAGAAGCCGTAGTTGAACTTCGTTGTGTACTGGTCCCCCCAGAGTGGCGAGTCCCAGACCGCCGTCGTACGGGAGCGGAAAATCGTCTCGGAAGGCGATGCAGCGGTCGGAGTGTAGAGACGACCGGTGTCAAGTGCTGGTCCGGCGGCCCGGGTGAACCGGATATACGCCTGCTTTGCATGCCGCCCGGAATCGTTGTGAGCGGCTTTGATTCGAATGAGGCCGTTCCAGCGGGTGCCGGCATCGGACTGGAAAGATTTGTAGCAGTTGACCGCGCCGCCATCGCAGTGTCCGATCGCGGAGGTCGGAGCTGCAAAGACTCCGACTGCGACCGCAATTGAGATGAAGATGGCCAGAACTCGGGCCTTCGGTTTCATAGATCCCCCCGGGTCGATGATGGTCTAGTCGGCGACGTTGCCGACAGCGACGATCGAACCACGCCGGTGGTACGGGCGCAAGACTCCCAGACCTCCTCACATGCCGGCATGGCGTACCTCTCATCGACGGGGGCGCAGCCGCGTCAGGCGCGGTCTCGCGCTCGTGCTGGCCTCGCGCAGCGTGTAGGTGGCCTCGCGCTGCTGGAATCGCGACTAGCCGACGCCACCGCGCGAGGTGGCTACACGATGCGGAATGGTCCCGCAAGCGACGCCTGAAGATCGCCGGGCTGAGGCTCCAC
Organism: Cellulosimicrobium marinum; assembly: GCF_020551945.1. GTDB lineage: Bacteria > Actinomycetota > Actinomycetes > Actinomycetales > Cellulomonadaceae > Cellulosimicrobium > Cellulosimicrobium marinum. The sequence continues at coordinate 24,384 of NZ_JAJBZH010000011.1, forward strand.
CCGAGCTCCGGCATCGCGGAGTCGCGAGTACAGATCCTGGCGACGGTCCCATGAGCCATCGAGCGGCACCCAGTTGAAGCCGTCAATGTCCGAGACGGGACGCGTCCGTTCTGACTGCACGAAGATCGTTCGTCGCGGGTCGGTCGCAAACGCCATCCCGGCCTCGAGGATGACGTTCTGTCGCGCCTGACCCGTCGGTCGCTCCTCTGGCTCTCCCGGCGCGAGCCGCGGATCAAGCCGCGCCTGATCGTCGGGTGAGAAGATCACTATGACCGCCCCAGCGCCAGCCATCCCCGCCGCCACGATCTCGTAGGTGGTCGGCGACGGCTTTCCCGTTAGTGCGCGTGCCTCAGACCAAGGCATGGCGCGCAGCCCGATGAAGATGAGGAACTGCTCGAGGACCTCCACCGGGCGCATGTCCCGGCCGTGAACGACGAACACCCGACTCGGATCGCGTTGTGGTGCCGCTGTGAACATGGGTGCCTCCTGAGCGAAGGGGGTGGGCCCGGTACCCGGGCGGGCGGGCAGAGGCAAGTGCGCTGCGGTAACGCCCGGCAACTTGAACCCGCCTTCGCCGAGCGTGACGCCGCGCGGGTCGAGCACTCGCGTCTTGAGGGTTGCGTACTTGTCGCCCTCGATGCGCCACTGCGCGGTGGGGCTGTCGACGTAGATGTAGTTGAGCAGTTCAAGAATCACCGGGTCCGGCTCAGGCTCATCGTCGAAGATGCGTCGTATGAGCTCAGCACCTCGCCCGACCCGAGTGCCATCGGTCGTGTACTCCAAGCCGAGCTCGAAGGTGTCCTGCTGCCCGTGGGTGAGGTCGGCGACCATGTCCGCCAGGAAGCGGCGGTCCGCCCGGCGGAACACAGATGACATGTCGCAACGATAGGCGCGGCCGACGGTTTCGGAGGGACACCAACTCAGAACGGTCACCTTGTGCCTTCACCTGTCGAGCCGGCGTGAGCTCGAACCACTGGTCCTATCGCCGTGTGTTGATCTCGAAGTTGCGCAGGTAGTCCGCGTATAGCCGGGTTGTCTTCAGCGCGGGGTCGAGCTTGGCCACGATCTGCTGGTACTCCACGATCGAATCGGTCACGATGAACGCGTGGCGCAGGTCCTCGCGCTTCGCGGCCGCGGACACGAATGCTCCCCAGGCGGTCGTGTCGAACAGCACCCCGTACACCGCGTCGGCCGGCAAGGACCACCCGGTCTCTTCCACGTGGTCGATGCGTGCCCCGCTGCAGCCGGCGCGCAGCCACAGCAGGGGAGCGATTGCGTCGAACCGTCGGCCGAGAGTGACGAGCCCTGGGTCTTCGTAGGTGAGGGTGAAGAACTCGGCGTTTTCCTGGAAGCCTTGGGAGATCGGGAACTCGTCGGTGAAGCCGTAGTTCCCAGCGATCGGCTCACCCGCGGGAGTCGCTCCGGTGATCGCGGCACGGATCCGTGGCTTGGTGACGAACTCGCAGATCCCGAGATCCTCCCAGGCTGTGTCTCCGGGGCGGTGTCCGTCCGCCCGAAGTGATGCGCGCTCGTCGGCGCTGACCTCGTTGTTCGTGACCATGACCGAGCGCCGTCGTCCGCCGTCTTGCTTGTTCAGCCGCATGACGGCGTGGGCGGTGGTGCCCGAGCCTGCGAAGAAGTCGAGCACGAGCGCGTCGGGCTTGTTGCCCACCGCGATGCGCAACGTGTCCTCGACTGCGTACAGCGACTTCGGGAACTGGAAGCGACCGCGGCTCACGAGGAGCTGGTTGAGCAACTGGGCGCCACCAGCACCCCCAGCGGTGTGTCGACCGCGGCGCCAGACGGTCTTGGCGCGCTGGACGCGTTCGACCTCTGGGAACTCGACCTGAACCTCGCCGCGCTCTCCGTGACCGGTCACGACGAGTTCGCCAGACGCGATCCGTTCGATGGTTCCGCTGAGCAGATATCGCAGTGTCGGCTGTGCGGTGTGGGGCTTCGAGCTGATGTGCGCGTATCCCTTGGCGATCAGGTCGTTGAGCTTGCGACTGTCGACTCTCCAGATGCCCAGGCGCCCGTCGGACCGCACCGGCCACGCGACGGGGTGTCCGTCGATCGTCTCGGGGCGTGCGCTCTCGTCGCCGACGAGCGGGTCGCCGGCGCGGATCATGCGGGTGCGGTCGTCGTTGAGGAGCACGGGGTAGCAGAGGTTGGGCCGCTTGTCGCGGTACCAGGTTCCACCGCCACGAAGTAGCCATTCCCAGCGGACTCCGGAGGTTCCGATCTTGGCGCCGTCGGCCTCGAGTTCGCTGAGCAGGTCGTCGGGTGCATCGTGGGGAAGGGCGTCGCCGAGGAAGCAGAAGAAGACGTACTCCTCGACTCGGGACAGGTAGCCACGGGAGGTGCCGCTCGGGTTGATCACGACCGTGGCCATCTGGATGTGCGCCGCCGGGAACGTCTGCTCGAGCAGGAGGCCGAGGCGTAGGTACTCCTTCTCGTCGATGGTGACGATCAGGACTGAGTCGGCAGGGTTGAGCAGGCGCTTGGCGAGGAGCAGGCGGCGTTCGATGAAGCTGAGCCACTTGGAGTGGCGGTAGGGGTCGTTGTCGTCGACGTAGTCGTTGTTGTACTTCCAGTCGCGGGCGCCGGTGTTGTACGGGGGGTCGATGTAGATCGCGTCGACCTGGCCCTCGTAGGCGAACAGCAGGGCCTCGAGCGCGTGGTAGTTCTCGGCGTTGATGACGGTGTGGAAGGGCTTGCCGCCGTCGTCACCATCGGTCCCTCCGCCTCGAAGGACCCGGCCGGTGGGCTTCAGGCCGGGGTAGATGGGGTCGCCGAACTCGCGGGTCGCGACGAGCTGGGAGACGGGGACCTCGCGGGTTTGGCCGGCGCCGTCGCGCAGCACCGCGGTGGCAGGTCGCATCTCGATGACGGTCCAGATGCCGGTGTCGTCGAGATCGGTCGGGTCGTCGGACCCCTCGGTGATGACCTGGACCTTCTCACCCTGGCGGATGGTGAAACCGGGCAGGGTGACGGACTCGGGCAGGTGGCGGTCGAAGACGAGGCCCAGGCGGCGGTTCTTGGTGACCTTGTCGATCTCGGCGTGCAGCGCGGCGCGCAGTGTGGGGTCCTTGACGGACTCGATGAGGTTGTCGAGGTGGGCCATGGTCAGTACCTCGTCCCGTGGGTGCGGAACAGGTCGCGTGAGTCGGTGCCGTCGAAGTCGGCGATCGCGGTGCGGATGGCGGGGTCCTTGTGGTTGAGCATGAGGTACGTGTCGTCGACGAGCGCGATCGACTGGATCCGGTGGTAGTCGGCGGAGTGCTTCGCGGCGTACTCGGTCAGGCCCTTGAGCTTGTCGACCGCGTCCGCGAGGTGGGTGCCGTGGGGGTCGATGAGGGATGCGCGCAGCTCGCCGGCGACCTGGTGGACGAAGACGAAGTCCACGGCCAGGCCGCGGATGCCCCCGCTGGTGACGTACGGGATCTGCAGGGAGTGCCGCCCGGTCGCCGGGTTGCGGTACCAGGCGAGCGCCCCGGCGTCGAGCTCGGCGCGCAGTACGTGCTCTTCCCAGCCCTGGAGCTCGGCACGGAAGATCCCGTTGGCGTCGGACAGGATGTGCCGGTCCCACGCGCTACCGCTCGAGCTCTCCGTCTTGTTGCTCGGGAGCGTGATCGTCGTGGGCAGGGGACGGTCGGCTTCGCGCTTGATCCGGTCGAACCGCTCCTGCTCGGGAGCCGGCAGCCGGGTGATCGCGCCGCCGTGGTCCTTGAACCACTGCTCCACGAGCTGTGACGCCCGGTCCTTGAGCGCGCCGGGCAGCGTGTCGTCCGTGGTGAGGGCGATGGTCGTCAGCTGGGCCTCGCGGATCTGCTCGTCGCGCACCGCGAGACGCTTGATGTACGCGTTCGCCAGGCCCTGCGGGAGCACGGCCTCGGCGCGCTTGAGCAGGATCTGCACCCCGCGGGTGTCGAGAACGAGGTCGGAGCTGGTGTCCGTACTGGCCGCGTCGGGGTCGGCGAACCCGACGGTCCGCTCGTACAGCCGGGTGATGCCGGCCCCCCGGACGAGGTCGTCGAGCTCGCCGGCGTCCTGGAGGACGGCACGGTGGGTGTCGATGACCGCGAGGAGCTCGTTCTTGGCCTTGAGAGGCGCCTTGGCGTCGATCGTCGTGCCGTCGTGCTCACCCGCGAGCAAGATCGCCATCTGGGTGAGCCGGTCGATGGGGGAACGCAGCGTACGTCGCGGGATGGTGTAGGACGGCAGCGCTGCGATGACGTCGAAGACCGACGTCTCAGCGCCCGCGGTGAGCTCGTGCACGGGCGCATCCGCCGCGTCGAACAGCCCGCCAGACGCCTCGCCCTGGCCGACGGCGGTCGTCACCGCTTCGTCCACGCCGGGCACCGTTGCCGTGTCGTCCTGCCGGGTGCTCGCGGGCGGGGGCGCAGCCTCATCAGCGGTGACGAGCTCGAACCCGTCGTCGTCGGCGTCAGCCTGCGGCTCCGCGACGCTCGCCGGCACAGGGGCCGGCGCCGGGGCTGCGAAGGTCGGGTTCCGGGTGAGCTCGACGGCGTCCACGATCACGGTCGTTCCCGTGGCGAGGGTCTCGGCGTCACCGACCTGGAACCGCTCCGCGATCGCATCGACGGCCGCAGCGTCGAAGCTGGGAAGGATGCAGTGCACCGCGTTGAGGTCCTGGTCGGTGTCAATCCGGCGCGCGAGAGGGGTGCGGACCATGCGACCCATGACCTGGGTGATCAAGTCCAGGTCGCGCGCCACCCGGAACGAGAGCAGCACCTCCGCGCGCGGGCAGTCCCACCCGGTCGTGATCGCGGTCTTGCACAGCACAACCCGGACGTCCGTGCGGTCCTGGATGTCCTCCGGCGGACACCACGGGATCTGAAATGCACCCGCGTCGAGCGCGGCGTGATCCGCAAATGTGTGCACGACCGCACCCGCGTCGATCTCCGGCCACTCCTCGAGCACGGTGGCTATCACCGTGCCCAGCTCCTGCGCGGTCGGTCTGTCGGCGACCTGGATCACCAACGCCGGATGCACCGCCGGCTCACCGGTCGATGCGGTGTAGTCCACCCACTTCTGCTCGTAGGTACGCACCCGCTCCACAGCGAACCGCACGAGCGATGACTCTGCCGCGTCGACCCCCTGGGTGTGCCCCAAGACGATCTGCTCTTTCAGCAGGCCCGACGCGCGAACGTCCTCGATCGCGACGGTGTGCTGCTTGGTCGTGCGCCCCGACTCAGCCATCGCGGCCAGGAACCGGCCGGGGGTCGCGGAGATACCCCACACGACCGGAGCCGCCGGCCGACCCGTCGTCCCGCCTCCGATGATCTGACTGACGATCGTCTCGCGCGTCCTGCCGGCGACAGCGGTCGACGTCGTGCCGCGGTGAGCTTCGTCGATCACGACGACGAACCCGTGCGGGCGCTGCGCAACCGTGTTCGCGATCGTCTCCCATAGGGAGTACGTGCGGCCGTCGACGCCGGACTTGGACAGGTTCGCCGTCGCGGAGAGCTTCTGGATGTTCAGGAAGTAGACCCGCCCCGGTTCGAAGATCTCCTCGTCGAAGTCGTTCTCGATGATCGTCAGCCGGTTCAGCTGCAGGTCTGACGCCGAGTCCATCATCTTCTGCAGCGTCTGACGGTTCAGCGAGGGGTCGTCCGTGACCCACAGAAACGTAGCTCCTTCAACGCCCGGCGTAGCCTCATCCCCGTCCAGAGACGCCTCAATCACACCCGTCGCGATCACTGTCTTCCCTGCACCCGTCGGCGCCGACAGCACTACCGCGGTGCGCTCGTCGGGGTCCTCGGCGTGGTCCCGGGCAGCCCGGATCAGGTGCTTGGAGAGCGCCGCGACGGCGGCCTCCTGGTAGTCAAACAGCTCGTACTTCAACGCACCTGCTCCTCATCGCCGGGCCTGCGAGCGAAGCCTATGCCCCCGGATCGGGCCACCAGGCACGAGCGACGAGGGTCCATAGGGTGAAGGCGCAGATCGGTACGATTCGCCATCACGCTGGTTGATCGATCGTCGACGAGGTCTCCGCCGAGTCGCGTGGACCGCGTGCGGCATTCGCGAGCGGTCAGGTTCGCTCAGGCCCACCCCGCTGCCGAGCCTCAGTGGTTCAGAAAGCTCTGCGCCGGCGGGCGAGACTCTGCACCGCTCAACGGGTGCGGTACGCCTCAAGCAACTTGGTCGGTATGCGGCCACGGTCGGAGACCTCGTGCCCGTTCCCCCGTGCCCAGGCGCGCACCGCGGCCTGGTGCTCGCCGCTCAAGCGTGTCGACGACGATTCGGTGCCGCGAGGTCCACGCCGCCCGATGCGATGCCCGGCGTCGATGTAGGGCGAGAGTGCGCGCATTAGCTCGTCGCGGTGGGCGTCGGTCAGGTCGATCTCGTATGTGGCGTCCTGCCACGCGAATCGGTAGGTCTTGGCGCCCTCGGTTCCGTCGAAGGTCGTCAGTCACGATCACATGCTTCTGCTGGGCAAGCGAACACGATGCCGGTCGTGTCTCGGGCGTCCTCGCCATGCGGTCCAAGGTGGGTGCGCCGGCGGGCTTACGCCGGGGTTCGACGGTGGCGGCCGCGTCAGGTGTCGTCGCTGGAATGACGTTCGCGCCGACGGTTCGCACGCATGTCGAGGAGCGCCCCCAACATCATGCCGACGAACAGTCCGAGCACCCACACCGGCACTCGCGGTGGACCGGGGACCAGGCGGTCGATGATGGCGCCGAACGCTGCGAGAGCGGCGGCCAAGGTGGCGGTTCGTGGCCCGACACCGTCCGGGCGGAAGATCAGCAGTCAGATGATCCAGCCGATCAGCATCCCCGGGAACCACAGCGATGCGTCGTCAAGAAGTGACTCCCCGATGATCAGGCCGGCCAGACCCAGCACGAGGCCGAACCACAGGTACCTCGTCTCCCGGGTCGTGCGGTAGGCAAGTGCCATCTGTCGATGGTGGCAGAGCCGCCACCGACACGCCCTCGTGCTGGGGGAGCGTCCGGCCTCAGGCTCCGGGCCGGGGCCGGCGCGGCAGTGTCCGGAACACGTCGCGGGCGGGCAGCCAGACGTAGTTCTCGTGCGCGTCACCGGGAGCGTCGACGTCGACGAGCGCGACCATGACGTGTTCGGAGGTCCATCGAACCGCGCGACCGGGCATGAACTCCTCGTGTGTGTCCCACAGCAGGTGCGCGATGACGGGCACAGAGCCCTGCGGCTTGATCGGCACGTGTTCAGGGCGTTCCGCGTTCAGCGGGGTGGTGACGGACCACCGGGAATCGGCGCCCGGTGGCCGCCAGACCGGCGGGTCGGACGACGTGCTCACCCGCTCATCGTAGAGCCCGGTTCGAACTGGTGTTCGATACTGAACGGGTGAGCACGACGATATCGGACCCACTGGACGTGGCTCGGCGCGCGCTGGTGGCCGCTCCTCGGCGCCCGCTGTGTCGTCGACGTCGACGACAGCCCGCGCCCGCTCGGGGCAATCCTCGACAACGGCCGCCTGCCCCGCGGCGCGGCCGCCGTCGTGCACGGGTCGACGTCGCTCCTACTGGCGCTGCTCGCGCAGTCGCAAGGATCCTCGGACTGGGTCGCGTTCGTCGGCGTGCGCGACGTCGGGATTCTCGCAGCCCATGACGCCGGCGTGGCGCTCGAGCGCGCCGCTCTGGCACCGAGCGTGCAGGCAAACCCTGCTAGAGCCGTCGCCGCATCGCTCGACGGCATGGCGCACGTGATCCGCGAACCCGCTGTCGCGTCGCCCGCGGGGATGCGGAGCCACGCCGTCCTTAATCTTAAGACGCCTAAATCGGGCGAAACTGACATAACAGCGGTTATCGGTTCATAACTGGTGCGATTTGCATCAGATGCAAGAGCTCGCACCTGGATGCGATGACGGCGTCGCTGCAGGCCAGGCGGCTCGTCGGTCGCCCCAATGGGCCGTATCTCTACCCGAATCCCTGTCGCGGATCCGCTGGTCACGCAAGCTTCGTGCATCAGATGCACGATTCCGCGGAAAGGCGACGGGCCGCCGGCGCGCGGAGCCGTGGGGTCTCAGGCGCCCGTTGCCGTCCTCTGATAAAGGCTCGAGGCGAGGAGGCGCGATCCGTCTGGAGCAGCAACGACCACGTCCCGCACGTGCACGAAGCCCTCGTGCTCGTAGAAGCTGCGCAGTCCGGGATTGTCGGCGGCGCAGTCCAGACGGACCAGCGGCCGGCCCCGTCTCACGGCCTGGTCTCGCGTCCACCGCAGCAGGCGGCGGCCCAGACCGGCGCCGCGCCGATGTTGAGCGACCGCAAGCCGGTGCACATACACCGCGGGCTCGTCGTCATCGCCCCATGTCTCGCGATCGGATTCGCAGAGCGCGACCATCGCAGCAAGGTTCGAACCGTCGCGCACGACGTAGAGGCTGCCCCTGTCGACGTCGGCCCTGATCACTGCGTCGGGGATGTCGTCCTGCCACTGATCGATCGACCGCGCATGCAGCCACTTCCGCGCGCCGTCGATCAGGCCCTGCGCGGCCACGATGTCGTCGGCGGTTCCCACCTCGACCTGCAGCACTTCATCCCTCACCGACTGGAGGCTAGCAACGCGACCGACCACCTAGCTCGAGCGGCAGCTCTAGTTCCGCAACTAGGTCGACGAGGGTGACCAGCTCGCACCTCTCGAGCACGCACCCCTACCAGCTAACTAGTGCGAGTTGCGTCAGATGCAAGAACTCGCGCCAGCACGCATCGACAACGTCGCTGGAGGTCAGCGGCATAGTTCTTCTTGTGGACGCGTCGGCAACCGGTCGACTCGCGCAACCTCACCGCAGGTCACGCCGAGGTTCGTGCATCCGATGCACGATTCCTCCGCGTCCAGATCGGTGCGCACGGCACTAGCAACGCGCAGGGGGCGACTTAAGCCGCCCGCCCGTGATCGTGTCCTCCCGAGTCGCCGGAACAGCCGGAGCACCCAACGAAAGGACCACGACCATGACCGCGAAGCCCGAGGGCTACTCCCTCCTCTACCGCGTGCTCCACGAGCGCTACGACACCATCCCCACCACCCTCACCAAGGACGAAGCTCGCGCCATCAGCAACGAGGTCGATCGACAGCGCCGGACCGGTGAGCCTCCCACTGCCCCGCTCCACCACTAGTTCCCCGCCGCCGAGCACGTGGAACGGATACAGCCCCGCACCCAAACAAGGGTGCGGGGCTGTATCCGTTCCAGGGCCTCACACGGCGGCCGCCCGACGGCGCCTACTACGAGATGACATTCGCAACTCGCGACTACTGATCCTCCGCGTCCTGCCGTGGGCAATGTCCGCTGCGATCGCGCGGGCGGGTCCACCGGGGCGGGCGCGGTAGAGCAGTTGAATCTCGGCTCTGCCCGCGCCATCGGGGAACAGCGTCAGCGAGACCTCTCCGACTCCATCCGCGAGTCGCCCATCTTCCAGCTTGCGGGGACCCTGCGCGATTCCATGGCGCGGGATCATGAGGACGTCCCACGCCTCACCGGCTCCCGTCCACACCGCACACACCAGGGCTGCGCCGTTCGACAAAGACGTACGCCGGACCTCGAACCGGCCCCTGGGCCGGCGAGACCAGCCCACGGAGCCCTGCACGGCCGCCACGATGAGCGGGCCCACGATGCCGCCCATGAGGAACGAGAGCCAATCCATGCTCCTGGACCGTAGCGCCCGGTGCCCACACCAACCTCGCTCGCGGTCGCGAGCACGAGCCACTCGCGCCCCTCGAGCACGCACCATTACCAACTGAATGGTGCGAGTTGCATCTGATGCAAGAACCCGCACGCGCACGCGCACGCGCACGCGACGATGATCTCGCCGGCGGCCGACCAATGCTCGGGCAATGCGCCGCAAGGCGCGCGGGCGCTCGCCCGCGCACCTTGCGCCAGGTAAGTCCGGAGGCCCGAAGCAACCCTGAGCGGCTCCGGGAGCCGCTTACGGCGTTGACGCACCCTCCGTCACACAGGCTCCCGGAGGCTCAGGTACAGGCACGACAGAACCCGCGGTGTCCGCCAGCCCACTCGGGTTGAAGACCATGAAGGCGAGTATGACGATCCACGCCTGGTTGGGGATCGACACTGAGGTCGACTCCGAGGAAGCGGTCACGGGTGTTCTCCTTTCATCGGGAGGTTCACCCACGCGCCAGGCACGCCAACCAAGGCCTGCTACCGTGTGACTGTGGGACAGTAGGCGGGCGAGCGGGTGAACCTCGTCACTTGTTCTTCTGCGGACAGGGCCGGACTCAGTTGCAGCTGAGACCCGGCCCTTCGTCTTCTCCACCCCCGAGCATCGAATACTCGGTTAGGACGTGGAGATGAACGAAGTCCCGGTCGCGTTGTGACCTGCCATGACTCTAGTACGTGGGGTGCACCCCTTTCGGGAAACTACCCAGCCCTGTAGCACCGACCACCGCACTTCGCACCGCGCACGGCGCGCACGGCCGGAGCTCATGCACCTGATCGACGTGGTGCCGTGGATGCGCAGGTCACCGCCCGGCCACGCGCGAAGTCACCGCCTGGCCACGCGCGAAGTCACCGACCACGAGTCCAGTTTGCGACGCGACGAGCAGCGCGTACGTCTTGATGTTGAACGGCACGCCGAGGAAGAGGCCGACACGATGTGCCGCCTTGAGGTTGGGGATCGACGCCGTCCGTCCGGCACCACCCTCCCCGGCGAGGTCAACGCGCGACCGGCTCAAACTCGCATCGACGTCGCCCACTCTTCCCAGATCGTCACGGCGCGTTCGACGCTGTCGTCGCCTCCACCGTCCATGTACTCGACCGGGCTGCTAGCCAAATGAGCTCACGAGCTCTGTTCAACGTGCGACTCGCACGTCCCGAGTACGTACGCTCACCGGTCAACGAGTACGGGTTTGCATCTGATGCATAACCGCGCGCCGACGCTCCCGGTGGAGCGCCGTGGCTAACGCTGCGGCCCGTTCTCTCGTTCCGGACGGTCGCCTTGTGGGCGGCGTCGCTGGAAGCTCGTCGACGATCGCCGATGCGAGTCGATCACGGCGTACTCCAGCAGTTCGCCCCCTCGCTGCAGTCGGCCCGTGTCGACCTCGACCTGCATCGCCGCGCCCTGGGCTGAGGTCCAGAAGCGACGGTGGCGCAGTACAGCGGGGCAACCGGCGGCCAGCGCCGTAGCGGACGCCTGGGAGCGCGCACGACCATCCGGGCCGTCGAAGACATCGCGGGCGTAGACGCTCGGGACCCATCGGCCACCGAGCCCTTCCCGTGTCAGGACGGCCCCCTCGTAGGACTCGCGCCAGCGCTGGGCGATGCGGGCCTGGGACAGCTCGTAGGGGACTTCAACGTCGACGACCTCGACCTCGTAGCCGGCGGCCGCGAGGCGTTCGCCGAGGGCGAGCGCGGCGTCGGGCTTGGAGAGGACCGAGTCGATGACGATGTTCGTCCCTTCGCGCAGGGCCTCGTCACGGAGCAGGCGGGCAAGGTGTGAGGACTCCTCGTGCACGAGCGCGGCGAGCTCGAGGGGGTAGAACGGTTCCCCCGCGGCCTCACGCTCGCGCACGGCGTCGGGCTTGAGGAAGGCGTCGTAGCTGCCGTCGGCCAGGGCTTCGCGGAGCAACTTTTCCTTGAACTTGTCGGCGTCGACGACGAGCCAGGCGCTCTTGTCGAGCCCGAGGACGTTCTTCTGGATGTGGCCCTTGCCTGCCCCGGGCGGACCGGCGAGCACGATGGCCTTGCCGTCTTGGCGCGCCCCGGGCGCCTCTGCGCGTGCTTCGTCGCGCAGGCGGCGCCAGAGGGCGCGCCGACCGGCTGTCGGTTGGTCGACCTGCCCTTCGATGAACCACGCGGGGTTGTTCAGCGTGGAGTGCGGCCCGTCCTTGTCGAGCGGGCCCCCGGCACGGGAGAACTCTCGGACGGTCTCACGGTGGGCCGCGTGCAGGTCGTGGTCGTCGTTCACGCCCGCGAGTTAAACGGTCAGCGCGCAGAGCGTCCAGTCTTGGCGGCGAGCACTGCGTCGTAGGTGTCGCCGTCGAGCAGGCCGTCGTCGAGCGCGCGGCCGACCTCCTCGAACGTGCCGGCGATGTCCTCGACCAGCCAGTCGAACCCGTCGGTCTTCGGCGTGTTCGCGTACGGCCAGCGCGCGAGCTCGTCGATCACGCGGTCCCGGTCGATCTGCCCGGCGACGTATCGCTCGGCGATCTCGTACGGGCTGGCACCGCTGAACCCGTCTGGCAGGTTCGGGACTCGCGCGGCGGCCCGCAGCTTCTTGTTCACCGCCGGCTGGCTGATCGCGAGCACCTGTGCGATCTCGGTCTGCGTCATCGTGTCAGCGAGGCGGCGGACCAGGCGCAGCTCGTCGAGCCGGTCGACGACCTGACGATGCCGCAGCCGAACGACGGCGCGGACGTCCGGGTCTTCGGTCGTGCTCGTCATGGGGATCACCTCCGTTATAGCCTAGGTTATAACAGCGGGGGCGGGATGGCGAACTGCGACGAGGAGGGACACCGGGGTGCGACGTGTACGTGTCTGGGAAGTGCCGAGAGTGGCGTGGACGCTTGCGCTGGCCTTCGCGGGTGAGGACCCCGACGAGGCGCCGATCCCCCGACACGTGCGCAGGACGATCGCGAGCACGACGGCGGCCGGTCTCGCGGCGACGGTGCTGCTGCAGCTCGGCGATCACTACAGCAGCCGTGACGGCCTCGTGGTGGCGTGTCTGCACCGCCAAGGCTGGCGGAGCGCCCTGGTCGCGGTCCCGATGCTCGTCGTGCTGGTAGCCCTCACCGCCATCGCCGAACTCGGCAGCGGGATGGTGGCCACCGCCGCCCTTGTGCTCGTCGCTGGGTGGATCTTTGCCACTCTCGCCATGGTCGGTGGACTTGGGTACGCCCGACGCCGATACCGTCCAGGCGCCCCGTCCTGGAGGCTCCACGCACCGCTCGCGACGTGGACGCTCTCGAACGTCGCGGTCCGCCCGGGGGCGTCGCCGCTGAGGTTGTTCGAAGTGCGGGCGCTCCTGCATGGGAACCTCCAACTGGGCGCCACGGTCGCCTGCGTTGCGGGCTCCAGCCGTACGGGCCGGGCATACGAGAAGTGGCACTTCGTGCGGGTCGGGCCGGGTGACGCCCGGATGGTGCTCACGGTCCTTCCTGAGCACCAGCCGGACACCGTGAAGGTCTCGCCCCGCGCGCGGTGACCGGCCTGCGACGTCGAGCCGTCAGTCGCGTTCGACCCCGTCCCGGCCATCGCGCGACGGTCCGCGATCGGCCGGCCGACGTGTCGCGTGCGCCGGGACCGGCCTACTGCTCGCACCGCTCTGGACTGCGCGCTCGAGCTGTGGCACGGCCCGCGCTACTGCCGCGAGTGCCTGGTTGGTTCGGGCCGCCGCTTGCACCTGTCCGCGCAGCTCTTGGGCGTGCGCGATCGCGCGCGCCGCGCGCTCGGCCTGTCGCAGCACGGCGATCCAACCCACCTTTGCGTCGCGGCTCGTCGCCCGCGCCACCAGGCGTGAGGCGTAGGCGGCGTTCAGCGACGCCCGCTCGCTCTTCTCCCGCTCCCTGTGCGCGAAGTCGTGCGCGGGCGGTTGGGCTGCTCGAGCCAGGGCGTCTGACGCCTCCTGGAGCGGTCCTGGGCGGTCCTTCTCCAGAGCTAGCGACGCGCGCGCGAACACGCCGGCGACGTCGAGCGCAGCGACCCGCTGCTCTGCATCTCCGAGCCGACCGGTCATCCCGTGCAGGGCGCGGGCGGCGTCCGCGGGCGGGGTGTTGGCCGCGACCTTCCCTGCGACTGTGGCGCCTTCCCAGCGTTCGGTCCACGCGGTCGTGAGCCCCGGGTCGCCGGCGACGTCGACGCCCCACCGCGTGCGGAGCTGGCCGAGCGCGAGAGTCCGGTCGAGCTTCCCCGCACCGAACCACACGGGGTCTTCGCGACGCCCAGCGACAACGTTGGGGACCAACGCGACGGAGTAACCCACGACGCGTTCACGGCCGCCCTCGGCGTACCTCGGGCGGACCAGGACGCGGGCATCCTTCAACGCGTCCAGGTATTCACGTTCACCGCTCGAGCCCGCCGCCGCGGCGCGCACGCGGCGGCGCAGCTCCTCGCGAGCGGGAAGCGCGACGGCGGCCCGCTCAGCCCGGTTGAGCTCGCCCGGCTTGGCCCCGGCAAGAGCTCCGCGGCCGCTCTCGCGGGACTCCAGGACGACGAGGCCATGTCGCTTCTCGAGGGTGTTCGCCAGCTGCTGCGCACGCGGGAAATCTTTGTGCACGCGCGCCTTCGTGCCGTCCTCTCTGACGAGGTTGACCACGACGTGGACGTGGTCGTTCCCGTTGCTCGACAGCCCGTGCCGGACCGCGACCCAGCGACACCCCGCTCCCCCGTCCTCGTCGCCGGCGAAGCCCATCCCCTCGACGAACTCGGTGGCGATCTGACCCCACTGCGCGTCGCTCAGCTGGCCCTCGGATGCGTCGAGCGAGAGCGAGCAGTGCCACACGTGGGCGTCGCTGTCTCCCACCTTGACCATGGCCTGCTCGGCCTCGCTCCACTCCTTCACGGGCATGGTCACCCGCGTGCCGAAAACTCGCCGCGGCTGGTCGAGCTCGTTCGCGATGTCGAGCGCGTCATCTGTCGAGAGCTGCCGCGACCCGACGCCCTGCACAACGACATCGTGTCCAGCCACGACGTGCGGGTTGCTGTGCTCGTTGTGCCGCCCCTCACCCGCGAGGTAGACCATCAGCCCGGCGACTCGGGCACCACGGGTGATGTTGGGGATCACGGGCGCTGTCCCTCTGCCTCACGCAGCGCCGCACCGACCCGCGCACTCACCGTCTGAACCGCGCGCAACGTCTCGTCCAGCTCCGCCTGAACCTCCCCGGTCGCGTTCGTAGCACGGGCGATCTGGTTGAGGTTGTTCGACACGGCCGCGAGAAGCCGTCGCGCGTGAAAGAGCTCGGTCAGGTGACTCGCCCGGTCCGTCGCGGTCTCGCCCTGTTCCGCCAGCGCGGACTCCACCAGAAGACGCGGGATCGTCACCCGCGCCGCCGTCGCCCGCTGAAGCAGCAGCGCCTCCTCTTCCGGTGTCACCCCGACCCGGTGGTAGTGCCGCCGTCCGCCCGGCACGTTGGCGCGACGCTGACGCTGACGCGCGCGTGCCCGCGGCATTGCTTCGGTCATCGTTTGCGTCCTTCCTGCCCAGCGCAGCGACCCCGAGCATCGGGGACCACACGACAAGTGTGCCATCGGCCTAGCGCAGCGTCGAGCCGATGGAGCCATTTACGGTACGTAAGTGTATAGCTTGCTCGGCTCAGGTCGTCCGCCGGGATCTGTCACTTTGCGTGCGTGACGGACATGGACTACGCCTGGATGGCGCGGCACTAGCGCGCCGCCACTGGGGCTCCGTAGCATGGCGGCATGGCGAGAGAACTGGACCTAGAGGCGGCAGAAGCGAAGGCTCGTGAGTTGCTCGATGCGCGGATCTCATCCGTGCGCGGGCTCGTCCGCGCGGCGCAGGCCGAGGCGGAGGTTCGTGCACAGATGCAGGCTGCTGAGCGTGAGCACGCGAGGGCGTACGCAGCAGCGGTCGGGGACGGCTGGACGCCCGACGAACTCCGTAAGCTCGGGCTGCAAGACCCCGAACGGAAGGCGCGCACGCCGCGGCGCCGGAGCGCGAGCGTCCGTAGCGCCGCTGCCGCCGATAGCGGCGACTGATCCCACGACGAAGGGCCCCAACGTGAACCTCACGCTGGGGCCCTTCGCACGTCACCGTGCATCCCTACTCGCGACCGACCCCGGTCTCGGGTGCGCGCCCGTGGATGGGGCGCTGAGTTGCCGAACCACGCGGGGCCGTGTGCCCACCACCGCCGATGCGCCGTCCCGCCTGCGCGATCCTCACCGCTTCGAACGCGGCGACGTCGAAGCTGTCGCGCTCCGCCCTCGTGACGATGCGATGGAACATGTCCCTGAGCGCACTCGGATCGCCTGATGCAGCGAGCCGGCTGGCGCGGTCGTTCTCCGATTCGAGGTCGCCTCGGCCGAGCGTGACACGGGTCCAGTCGACGTGGTGGCCTGACTCGCGAGCGAGGGCGGTGACGTACTCCCGCTGGGTGCGACCGTTGCCCTCGCGGAACGGATGCGCCTGGTTAGTCAGGTTATAGACCTGCGCCAGCGTGCCAGGGATGCGTTCCGGGTCGATGGAGCGCAGGTTCTCCGTCTGCGCGATCTGCTCGCCGACGGCCTGCATCGTCGGTGCGATCCGACCGAGGGGGGCGAACCACCCGTCATGACCCTTGCGGATCGACACCGTCCGCACCTCGCCGGCCCACTCGTAGACGTCCTGGAACAGGTGTCGGTGGACCGCGCGTAGCCCGTCGAGACCGTACGAGTCCGGTAGGCCGTGCTCGCGCAAGGTGAGTGCCCTGGCCTCGACCAGATGCTCCTCAGCACGACGAAGCTGTTCCGGGGTCCGAGCCCCGACGAGGTTGCGCAGAGTGCGCTTGTCCTCCAGCAGATATCCGTCCCAACGGGCGTACTCATCGCCGCTCTCCCACGGCCTGCTCACGCCTACTCCCCCTCGCCTGCCAAGTACGCCTTGGTCCGACGGATCAACTCTTCTCCGTCAATCTCCCCGCGCACATACATGTCCTGGATCGCCCTCGCGGCGTCGTCGGTCCGTCCGCCCTCGAGCTCAGTGCTGTGTCGGATGCGCTGTGCATCGGCCGCGCGCTGGGCGCGCTCCTCGTCGCTGATCGGCATGCTCTTCCTCCCGGTCCTGGCGCATGCCAACCTAGCCGGGCCCAGATGCCGGCTCAGGTGGTGCCGCGCGCGGCGGCCGCGGCGATCGCGAGCTCGCCGGCGATCACGCCGAGGTCGGTGTGCGGGGCCAGGCGCGCGTGCAGCTGCGTCCCGACGCGCGACAGCGGCACGTCCGCGATGCGCGCAACGAGCGCGGCCGCGGCCCGCACGGCGTTCACCCGACCCTCGACGGTCATCAGGTCATGACGGGACAGGACGACGTCGACCACGACGGACACCAGGCTCTGCGGCTGGGCCAGACGCTCGGCCAGGGCCCGGCCGTGGCCGTCCTCGACGAGCTGGGCGGGGTCCGTCCCGTCGGGCAGGACCAGGGCGCCGGCGGTGCCGGCCTCGTCGTCGGTCAGCAGGTCCCATGCGCGCACCGCGGCCGCCTGACCGGCGGCGTCGGCGTCGAACGCGAACACCGCCAGCGCGACGGCGCCCGGGTGGATCGCACGCACGCGCTCGAGGTGGGTCGCGGTGAGCGCGGTGCCACACCCGGACAGAGGCACGACGGGCGACCCGGTGCGACGGATGGCCTCGACGTCCAGGGCTCCCTCGACGAACACGACCCGCGCGCCCGCCTGGATGCGGCGCACCGCGGCCGGGTCGATGCCGTACAAGTCCCGGGACTTGTCGAACGCCGGCGTGCTGGTGGTATTGAGGTACTTCGCCGGGGCGTCGTCGACGTCGTCGGTCGCGGGATTGCGGCGGGCGCTGAACCCGACGATCGCGCCCGCCTCGTCGCGGTACGGCAGGACCAGCCGGTCACGGAACACGTCCCCGACCTGGCCCTTCTCGGTGCGGAACGCGAGGCCGGCAGCCACGAGTTCGTCCGCGCTGTACCCGCGCCCGCGCATGCGCCCCACGAGCCGAGCCCACCCCTCGGGCGCGTACCCGGCCTGCAGGCCGCGCAGCCCGCGGCGGGCCAGGTAGCCCCGGGTCCAGTCATCCGCGCTGTTCGCGTGGAAGCGCCAGAACTCCCACGCCGCGGCGTTGATCTCCACGACCCGCCCACGGGTCAGCTCGGTAGCCACTTCGTGCTCACTCCCCCTGCTCGTCGTCGACGCGGTAGGCGTCGACGTCGGTCACCATGTAGCGGACCCGGGCGCCGGCGTAGGTGACCCTGATGGGCCGCGAGCAGTCCGTCATGGCGTCAGAGCTTCGTCCCTCGAACGTGCTGGCGACGGCGCCCACCGCGGTCTGTGTGGGCCCACCTGCCCAACGCACGCTCAGCCCCTGTCCGTAGGTGGAACGGCGGGTCCGGACGGAGAACTTGTGCCCCGGGAACGCGGTCTTCAGCGCGGCGCGCAAGCGCCGGGCCGCTTCGACGGCCGGTACCTGGACGATCTGGCCCCCGGTCTCCACTTCACGCCTCCTGACGGGTCGCGAGGGCGTTGATCTGGTCGGGCCTGAAGCCGCTCCACGACTCCTCGCCGGCGACGACGACCGGGGCCTGGAGGTACCCCAGCGCGCGCACCCGCTCGAGCGCGTCGCCGTCGGCGGAGATATCGACCACGGTGTACTCGATCCCCTTCTTGTCGAGCGCTCGGTAGGTCGCGTCGCACTGGACGCACGCCGGCTTGCTGTACACGGTGACCTTGACCTGCTGGCTGGCCATGATGCCTCCCCAACGTCGTTTTTCGGACCGTCCCTGCAAGCGGAGCGTTTGGCCGGTAGCCGTCTCAGGACGCACCCGCAGGGCGTGAGCGCAGCGAGCGAGTCGAGGTGCCCGGACGGGTGGAAAGTCCTCGGCGGGCTCAACGAGCGCAGCGAGTGCAGCCGGGGACTTTCCACCCGGGCGGGCCGTAGCGCAGCGGAGCCGACTTGCGCCCTGGGACGGCCGGCCACACTCGGAGCCAGGGACGGACCGAAGACTCAGAACGCTCGTCAGCCGCGGCCCGCAGGGCTGCGCCAGATCGTGCGCGGCGCTCCGTCGCCGGGCACCGTGGTTCACGCCACGGCCGTCTCGCCGCGATCCGTGGCCCACTGCATCTGGGGCTGGTCCGCGGGCTGGTTCAGGACGACGTCGTGCTTGCGCAGGACCCGGTTCACCGTCGACCGCGACCATGGCACCCGCTGGGCGAGGTCCCGTTCGGAACGCGCCTCACGTGCAAGCTGGAGGATCAGGGCGTCACGCTGGTCAGCTGACATCGTGCGTGGGTCCAGGTCACCACTCGCCTGGACCAGCGCGCGGCCCGCGCCGACCGCCCCGACCTCGACGGGCTCGACCGGCTCGACCGGCTCGACCGGCTCAGCGACAGGCTCGGCAATCTCGACGGGCTCGACCGGCTCAGCGACAGGCTCGGCCTCCACCGGCTCAACCTCCACGGCCTCCTCGGCTGTCGCGCGTGTCTCCATGAGCGGCGCGGCCGCCGCCGGGTCGGTCATCGGGTCGCCCGTCTCAGCTGCGCCCGGACGGGGACGGCGCACGCCGAGCAGGTGGGCGAGCGCGGCGCCCATACCCATGACGGCGACGGGCACGCACGCAACGCCGACGACGACCTGCCAGGGTGCTCGCTCGATGCCGGCAGCGTGGAGCAGGTGGTAGGTGATTTGCCCTGCGGCTCCGATCACGAGAGAGGCCAGGACCGACCAGCCCGCGAAAGCTCGCGCGGTAGGTCGGATGTTGCGGTGGGTGAGCCAGACGCCGAGGGCGAACGCGGCGTAGACCTCCATGCCCAGAGGCAGTGTGATCGCGAGGTTCACGGTCAGGTCCATGATTCCCGGGAGCAGGTTCACCGGCCCGAAGCCTGACATCCGGCCCAGGTCCACCCACCCGCCCCAGATCGCGACGAACGCGCCGGCGGCGAGGAGGACGACGGGCCAGCGCGGGAACGACTCGTAGGTCTCGGCCGCCTGCTGAGCCGCCATCGGCTCAGGCGTGGCCCGTGCGGGCCGAACCACCGAACCGGCGAGAGCAAGGGGCCTACGAGAGTGGTTCATCATGCCTCCAATATCCGAACGCTTGCGTTCTAGTTTAGCAGAAACAGAACGTTTCGGTTCTGTTAGCGTGGTCAGATGAGCAAGGAATCCGAGCCCGTTGGGCCGGTTGATCCGGGGCCTGGGCCGCGCGGGCTGTACGACAGCGCGCGCCTGGCTCAGCGGCTCGGCGTCTCGCCGGTTTCGTTGCGCACCGCCCGGCACCGCGGGGTGGACTGGCTACCCGATCCGGCCGGCGAGCTCAACGGCGGCCCGGTGTGGACCGCGGAGTCCCTAGATGGGATCGAAGATCGTCGGCGTGGCGCTGGCCGTCCGCGAACCAAGCGGTGAGGTCGACTCGCTCAGCGAGGCGGCTCAGCCCTGTGCGAGCCAGGCGTCGAGCGTGCGGCGGGTGATGCCAGCGCGGGCGGCGAGGTCGACCTTCGTCAGCAACTGCGCGCGATAGAGGCCCCGGACGGCGGTGCGCAGCAGCGCACGTCGGTGCGCCTCGTCGACGTCGGCCGCGCCGCTGGTGGGTGTGCCGTGAGCGGTGAGCTCGGCCAGGAGCCGGTCGCCATGGGTGGCGTACCAGGCTGCAGCGAGGACGTCGTCGGCGAGCTCGAGCTCGAGGACGTGAGCGGCGAGGCGGGCGGTGACGGGCACGAGTCCGGTGCCGCTGGCGTGGGTGAGCCAGGCGGCCACGAGACGGACCGGGCGCACGCTCGCCGGCAGAGGGTCGGGCTGGTCCTTGAACGTGCGGCGCAGGTCGAGGGCGCCTTGCATGCGCACGTCCCAGTCCCATGAGCCGATCGGCTCGCCGGCGTGGGCCAGGGCGTCGGTCCACGGCTCACGCTCGACCTCGGGCTGGGCCAGGGCGAGCTGGCGCAGGGTATGCGCGGCGTACTGGCCGGCGGACAGGGTCCGCCGGGCTGCCTTGTACCCGGTGCGCACGCGCACCTGTCCGGCCTCGGCCGCGGCCCATGCTCCCCCATCGCCGGCAGGCGGCGTCGCGGCCGCGCGCACTCGGTCGAGCAGGTCGAGGATCGGGCCGGCGTGCTCGTCGGGCAGGGCGTCGACGCGGCGGGTCGTCATGGGTGGGGCACCTCGGGGTTGCAGGCGATGGTGCGCCGCGCCGGAGGCGGGGGGTGTGGGGGGCGGCAAGTCCCCCACGGCGGCGCGGCGGGTACGGGTGAGCCTACGGGTTCGGGGTGCGGTGGCGGTCGTCATGGCGGTTCTCCTCGTGTCGGTACGGGCTGGGCCAGGGCGGGCCGGTCGTGGCCCGCCCTGGCGGCTGGTCACGCGGTCTGGGCCACGCGGTGGTCGGTGACCTCGTGCCACGGGGCGCGGTCGGTCCAGGAGTAGTCCGTCTCGACGCTCACGGACTTGGCGTTGACGCGGGCGACGCGGCGCCACCAATGGCCGATCTTGACCTCGTCGCCCTTGGCGACGTTGTGCGGCCCGTAGTCGGTGACGGCGCCGTCCGCGACCTGTTGGGCGCGCACGCCCTCCCAGTGCGCGAGGTTGTCGCGGGACTCGGCGATCGCCGGCTCAAGGCGACGTCGGCGCCGCGCCAGCTCGCGCTCGGTCGCGGGCCGATATCCCGTGTCGGGGTCGTAGACCGGAGCGACCAGCTCGCGCTCGTGCTTGCGGATCTCCGCGGCGAGCCGGGCGATGCGGTTCCCGACGGTGACCGGGTTGTACCGGGCGCCGGTCGTCGCCGCGGCGGTCGCCGCGGCCTGCTGGGCGGCGTCGGCGTCGCGCTGGGCGTGGACAGCGACCCCGAGCGTGGACCAGGCGCGTTCGGTGTCGCGACGGTGGCGCTTCTCGGAGTGGTGGCCAATCTTGATCGGCTCCCCACCCTCGGGCAGACGCTCGACGGCGGCCTCGTGCCGCGCGTAGGCGGCATCCGCCGCGCCCGCCTTGCGGTCGGCCTTGGCTGCCAGCGCGTCAGCGCGGGCGGCCTGCCGGGCGATCTTGTCGGCCTCGACGACGGCGGCCGGACGGGCCGTGTCGTCGATGGTGACCTCGACGTCGTAGCCGGCCTCGCGCAGCGCGGCCGCGGTCGTCTCGATCGTGCGCACCTTGGCGGCGCGGTCGCGCGACTGCGGCACGTACCAGGTGCCGAGGTTGCGGCTGAACCGCCAGCGGTGGGCCTTGAGGACGACGTTGGTGCCGTCGCCGCGCTCGGTGCCGTCGATGAGGGTTCCGGCCTCGCGGGTGTGGGTGATGCTCAGCATTGGGGTTCTCCTGCTCGCTGGTGTGGTTCAGGTGGGCCAGCCGGTGGGCCGGGGGTCTCCCTCTCCGGCCCACCGGGGCACGTCAGGCGAGCAGGTCGGCGAGCGTCCGCGTGGGCGGGGTGTAGGTGCGGCGCCCGGTGGGATCGATCCACAACGCGGCGCGCAGGCGCTGGGCCGCGCGGGCCTTGTCGCCACTGATGAGCGGGTGGTTCACCGGGACCGTGCTGGCGTCGTTGACGTCCATCCGGTCCAGCAGGTCGTTCAGCGGCTCGCCGGTGCGCTCCGCGTGGCGCTTGGCAGCCTCGATGCTGGCCTCGAACGACGCGCGGCTCGCGTCCTGGGCGGCGATGGTGTTCTGAGCCACGGGGCCCTCCTTTGTGTTGGTGTCGGGTGGCCGGTGGTCTCCGGCCGTTGTGTGCCCTTCCAACAACTCAAGTATACCGCTTAACTCACTCGATGTATACTTCTGCGAAGGTGCGGGCCGGGCGTTGTTCGCGCCCGGCCCGCGGGTGGCTCAGTCGAAGAGTTGGCCGGCCTCGTCCTCGGCTGCCTCGTCGGCGGCGTCGATGGGGTCGCGCCCGGCGTCGTAGTCGTCGCGCCAGCGGCGGTCCGCGATGTCGCGGTGGGTGAGCCAGACTTGGCGCGTGAGCCGGAGGTCGACCAGGGCGAGCCAGAGCGCGATATCGGCGTCGCCGTTCGCGTACTGGGTGACGTACTGGTCGGGGTAGCCGGTCAGACGGCGGCGGATGCGCTCCTCGAGCGCGGCGCGCTGCTCGCCCTCGAGCTGCGCGGGGTGGCAGTTGATCGCGGCCACGCGCTGGCGCATCGTCTGGTGCTCGGTGGTCATGTGGTTCCCTTCGTGGGCCGGGCTGGGTCTGGTGGTCCGCGGCGGGCCGGTCGTCGGCCCGCCGCGGGTGGGTGTCAGTCCTCGCCGGGGAGGCTGATCGTCACGACCGGCGCCGCGGTGTCGCCAGGGCCGACGTGGAGCACCAGGTCGAGGTCCTGGGCCTCGACCTGGCCCGGGGCGCCCGGGACTCGGGCCACGGTGAACCGGGAGCGACCCGCGTGGGCCGCGATCGTGGCGAGCCAGAGCACGTCCCACAGTCGCCCGGTCTCGTCCTGCCCGGCTTCGTACTCGGGGCTCCACGCGACGGCCTCGGCATGTGCCGCCTGGGTGAGCACGACGGGCCAGCGGAACCCTGCTTCCTGGGCCAGTAGTCCGGCGTCAACCAGCAGGCCATCCGCCAGGGCCTGGGCGCGCGTGTACGTGTGGATCGGCGGGCCGAACACACCTTCGGTGGGGGTGGTGGTGGTCATGGTGACCCTTCCTGCCAGGTGGTGGGTGGCCGGTGGTCCCGACCGTTTTTCGCCCCCTCCTGGCGTCGTAATCACCGCCCGCATAAGCGACCCGGAGTGCAACCGACCGGTCCCGGACCGGCGGGGCTCGTCGGCCGAGCTCAGGGAGCGCAGCGACCGCAGGCCGACGAGTTTCGACGGGCCGGGACGCGCAGCGAGGTCGGTTGCGCGCAGGGTCGCGCGGGCGATGATGGAGAGCCAGGAGGGGAAGAGAACCGCGCGCAGCGCGGCAACCGCGGCCGCGCAGCGGCCACGACTCGGGTCCCGGCCGAAGGCCGGGAAAGCACCAACCCGGCGAGCTCGACCACCACAGCCAGCCCCACCACTCCCCCACCGGCCACCGGCCGGGACCACGCGCCCGCCGACGAGTCGGCGGATATCAATCTGGGCTTAGTTGAGCCGATCTCGGTACTGCCGCGGCGCCTCTCGCCAGGAGTAGAGAACACCCGCGATTACTCGCGGAAACCGTCTCGTCTGCGAGTTCTTGGCGAGCTCGTAGGAGCGAATCTCGGATTCGTCCGGCCCGCCAGTGACGATGAGAGACCCGACGTGATCCTTCTCCCAGGTGTTGCCACTGGCGTCGCGGAACGAGCACCGCACGGCTTGTGTGCCCTCGTGGTAGTCGGCGGTGAATCCGAAAGTTTCCGCCTGGACCGGCCCGGGTGGAAGGAACTTGTGACGGATCGACCTCGTGAAGGGACCCACTGAGGAATCAAACCCTCGGAGCGGTTCCGTCTCGAAGTCCCAAACAGGCTGGCCAGATGCATTCTGCCAGCGCACCGTTGCACCCATTTCGGGGCTGTCCTCAGCAAGTACAACAGCGTCAACCCACGCATAGATCTGGTTCGCCTGATCGCGGAGCGTTCTGGCGCGGGCGTCAGCTCGTTCTTTCCGAGCACGCCTCCTCTCATCCGCTGCAAGCCACACCGCGAACCCCGCCGCGATAGCGGCGGCGAGCCCTCCGACCCATACCCCGATGACCTCCCAGGAACGCAGGGAATCGACGGGCGCGGACGGCTGCGCGGCCATGGCGTAGATCGTGCGCATCATGCCTGCAACGTAGCGGTGTGAGAGCCTCGCATCGCCTTTTCCTCGCCTTCGCGAGATCGACGAGCGGAAGCGGGGGTCCGGGGGGGGCGGCAGCTCCGCGGTGCCCGTACGGGCCCTCGATGGGCCGGCACGGGCAGCACCACGCGCGGCGGGCGCGCGGCCCGCAGGGGCTCTCCCCGCGAGCCCCGCGCCGGGCTGGGCTACTTCTTCTTGGGTGCCTTCCCTCGGGCGATCTTCTCGACGTGGCTGAGGGCGTAGCCCCAGGACTCCAGCGCGCCCAGGTACTCGGCCAGGCTGCCCTCGTGCCGCCAGGACTGGACGCCGGTCCCGGTCTCGCACGCAGCCAGGCAGATCACGAGCGCGATGTGCTGCGCCCGGCCCGCCGTGGCCTTCGCGGCGGCCTGAGCGATGCCCTGGCTGCGGCCCCGGTACGCGCTCGTCCCGGGCTTGATCCCGAGCCACTGCGCGGCCAGTTCGTGGTCCTTGTCGGCCCCGTGCCCCAGGGTGTGGGTGCCGGTCGCGATCCGTGCGGCGATGAACGCGGCCGCTCCGGTGGGGGCGGTCTTGCGCTGGGAGAACTCCGCGAGCCACTTCCTCCGGACGACCTCGGCAGACTTCCACGCCTTGTTGTTCTCGATCACCCGGCGGCGCTCGGCCTTCTCCGCCTCGCTCATCGACCCCGTGCGCTGGGTGCTCGCGGTGCCGTACCGGTCACCGTGGCCATGCTTGCGCCAGTTCGTGCAGACGTAGACGACCTCGACCCGCTGCCACTGGGCCGAGATGTAGGCCGCGTGGCCGGGGCATTCAGCGTGCGCGTCCACGGTGAGGTCGGTGCCGTTCGCGTCGTCGGCGGCGGGCTTGAGGCTGTCCAGGCGCTTGATCTTGGCGTCGTCGTAGCCGGGTCGGGGAACCTCGGTCACGTTCTGTGCGGCCAGCGTGTCGCGGGCCGCCGCGACCTCGGCAGCGCGCTGGCGGTCGTCGCGCGCCCGCTGGGCCGCGTGGGCAAAGCCGTTCGGGTCCTCGACGGCGACGGCGGTCAGGCTCTTGACGGTCTCGGGGTCGTCCTCGAACTCCGTGATCGCTGCCACGACGTCGAGGGGCAGGTCGTACTTGGCCTGGACGGCAACGCCGAACTTCGACCCGGCGACCGTGAGCGCGCTGGCCACGACACCCTTGTCCGTGCCGGTGCGCTTGGCGATCTGCGCCGCACTCAGCCCGATGAGCGACAACTGCTGGAACGCGGCGGTGCGGTGGCTGTCGCGCATGTCCCTGCGCTGGTCGTTCTCGGCCAGCTGCTCGACGATGCGGCGGGCCTCGTCCTCGGTGCCTTCGATGATCTGAACGGGGATCGTTGCCCGCCCAGCCTCGATTGCGGCGAGCGTGCGGCGCTGCCCCTCGAGGACGACCAGGATCCCGTCCTCGTCGCGGCGGGCGCGGACAGCCTGCAAGACGCCGTGCTGCTTGATGGACCCGACGAACGCGGGGGTGAGGTCCGCATCGGCACGAACGTTGACGCCGATGACGAGCGTTCGGGGGTCAACGTGAGCGAACTCGACGCTCTCGGACGTAGGTCCCGCCTCGACCTCGGTGGACGTTGCTTCGGTGGTGGTCATGGCGACCCTTCCTGCCAGGTGGTGGGTGGCCGGTGGTCCCGACCGTTTTTCGCCCCCTCCTGGCGTCGTAATCACCGCCCGCATAAGCGACCCGGAGTGCAACCGACCGGTCCCGGACCGGCGGGGCTCGTCGGCCGAGCTCAGGGAGCGCAGCGACCGCAGGCCGACGAGTTTCGACGGGCCGGGACGCGCAGCGAGGTCGGTTGCGCGCAGGGTCGCGCGGGCGATGATGGAGAGCCAGGAGGGGAAGAGAACCGCGCGCAGCGCGGCAACCGCGGCCGCGCAGCGGCCACGACTCGGGTCCCGGCCGAAGGCCGGGAAAGCACCAACCCGGCGAGCTCGACCACCACAGCCAGCCCCACCACTCCCCCACCGGCCACCGGCCGGGACCAC
>NZ_JAJBZH010000012.1:0-1933 GCF_020551945.1 Cellulosimicrobium marinum
GGTGTGTGTCGGTTGTTTGAGAACTCAACAGTGTGCTTGTTAGTCAATGCCAAATTTTTGTCCTCGTGGGCATGGCTGGCTGTTCTTCGCTCGTCTGGGTGGGGTGGTTGGTTGTGTCTGGGGATTCCTTTGGTTGATTTCGGAGAATGATCGTCAGATTGTTTTTCGTTTGGCCAGTTTTGTGAACCCTTTGGGGTTCGCTTCGTATGGATTGTTCACTGCTGGGTGTGCCTGGTGGTGGGCGTTGTTCATTTACGGAGAGTTTGATCCTGGCTCAGGACGAACGCTGGCGGCGTGCTTAACACATGCAAGTCGAACGATGATGCCCAGCTTGCTGGGTGGATTAGTGGCGAACGGGTGAGTAACACGTGAGTAACCTGCCCCTGACTTCGGGATAAGCGCTGGAAACGGCGTCTAATACCGGATATGAGCCGTCCTCGCATGGGGGTGGTTGGAAAGTTTTTCGGTCAGGGATGGGCTCGCGGCCTATCAGCTTGTTGGTGGGGTGATGGCCTACCAAGGCGACGACGGGTAGCCGGCCTGAGAGGGCGACCGGCCACACTGGGACTGAGACACGGCCCAGACTCCTACGGGAGGCAGCAGTGGGGAATATTGCACAATGGGCGAAAGCCTGATGCAGCGACGCCGCGTGAGGGATGACGGCCTTCGGGTTGTAAACCTCTTTCAGCAGGGAAGAAGCGCAAGTGACGGTACCTGCAGAAGAAGCGCCGGCTAACTACGTGCCAGCAGCCGCGGTAATACGTAGGGCGCAAGCGTTGTCCGGAATTATTGGGCGTAAAGAGCTCGTAGGCGGTTTGTCGCGTCTGGTGTGAAAACTCGAGGCTCAACCTCGAGCTTGCATCGGGTACGGGCAGACTAGAGTGCGGTAGGGGAGACTGGAATTCCTGGTGTAGCGGTGGAATGCGCAGATATCAGGAGGAACACCGATGGCGAAGGCAGGTCTCTGGGCCGCAACTGACGCTGAGGAGCGAAAGCATGGGGAGCGAACAGGATTAGATACCCTGGTAGTCCATGCCGTAAACGTTGGGCACTAGGTGTGGGGCTCATTCCACGAGTTCCGTGCCGCAGCAAACGCATTAAGTGCCCCGCCTGGGGAGTACGGCCGCAAGGCTAAAACTCAAAGGAATTGACGGGGGCCCGCACAAGCGGCGGAGCATGCGGATTAATTCGATGCAACGCGAAGAACCTTACCAAGGCTTGACATGCACGGGAAGCCGCCAGAGATGGTGGTCTCTTTGGACACTCGTGCACAGGTGGTGCATGGTTGTCGTCAGCTCGTGTCGTGAGATGTTGGGTTAAGTCCCGCAACGAGCGCAACCCTCGTCCCATGTTGCCAGCGGGTTATGCCGGGGACTCATGGGAGACTGCCGGGGTCAACTCGGAGGAAGGTGGGGATGACGTCAAATCATCATGCCCCTTATGTCTTGGGCTTCACGCATGCTACAATGGCCGGTACAAAGGGCTGCGATACCGTAAGGTGGAGCGAATCCCAAAAAGCCGGTCTCAGTTCGGATTGGGGTCTGCAACTCGACCCCATGAAGTCGGAGTCGCTAGTAATCGCAGATCAGCAACGCTGCGGTGAATACGTTCCCGGGCCTTGTACACACCGCCCGTCAAGTCACGAAAGTCGGTAACACCCGAAGCCCATGGCCCAACCCTTGTGGGGGGAGTGGTCGAAGGTGGGACTGGCGATTGGGACTAAGTCGTAACAAGGTAGCCGTACCGGAAGGTGCGGCTGGATCACCTCCTTTCTAAGGAGCTTCAACGCACGCCGACCCTTGGGGGTGGGTGTGTGGTGGCCACGGCCCACGCCGAACGCGTGTGGGGGTGGTTGCTCATGGGTGGAACATTGACGAAGAGCGTCGGTTCGTCCGCTGGTGTCAGTACCTGCGCCGTTCCTGCTGCCGGCCCC
>NZ_JAJBZH010000012.1:2033-3907 GCF_020551945.1 Cellulosimicrobium marinum
GGGTGGGTAGGCGGGTCCGGGTGCGGGTCGGGGTCGTTGGTTGTTTGAGAACTGCACAGTGGACGCGAGCATCTTTGAAGTGATCAAGATGTTGATCTTGCATGCCCCTCGGGGTGTGCGGGTGATGTCTTGGTCTCTGCGAAAGAGTTTTTGTAGTGTGGTTTGTTGAAGTTTTTAAGGGCACAGGGTGGATGCCTTGGCACTAGGAGCCGAAGAAGGACGTTGTAGCCTGCGATAAGCCTCGGGGAGCTGGCAAACGAGCTGTGATCCGAGGATGTCCGAATGGGGGAACCCCGCACGAGTCATGTCGTGTGACCTGCACCTGAATATATAGGGTGTGTGGAGGGAACGCCGGGAAGTGAAACATCTCAGTACCGGCAGGAAGAGATATTCCGTGAGTAGTGGCGAGCGAAAGCGGATGAGGCCAAACCGGGCGCGTGGTAAAGCTGTCAGGCGTTGCGTGTCCGGGGTTGTGGGACCCTTCTGGTGGATCTGACAGTCCACCGGGGAGTGAGAAAGTCGCGTCATAGTCGAACCGCATTGAAAGGCGGACCACAGACGGTGCCAGTCCGGTAGACGAAATGGCGTGGCCTCCCGAAGGGGATCCCAAGTAGCACGGGGCCCGTGAAATCTCGTGTGAATCTGGCAAGACCACTTGCTAAGCCTAAATACTACCTAGTGACCGATAGCGGACCAGTACCGTGAGGGAAAGGTGAAAAGTACCCCGGGAGGGGAGTGAAATAGTACCTGAAACCGTGTGCCTACAATCCGTTGGAGCCTCCTTGGTTGGGGTGACAGCGTGCCTTTTGAAGAATGAGCCTGCGAGTTAGTGCTCAGTGGCGAGGTTAACCCGTGTGGGGAAGCCGTAGCGAAAGCGAGTCCGAACAGGGCGCCCATAGTCGCTGGGTCTAGACCCGAAGCGAAGTGATCTAGCCATGGGCAGGTTGAAGCGCGGGTAAGACCGCGTGGAGGACCGAACCCACCAGGGTTGAAAACCTGGGGGATGACCTGTGGTTAGGGGTGAAAGGCCAATCAAACTTCGTGATAGCTGGTTCTCCCCGAAATGCATTTAGGTGCAGCGTCACGTGTTTCTTGCCGGAGGTAGAGCTACTGGATGGCCGATGGGCCCTACAAGGTTACTGACGTCAGCCAAACTCCGAATGCCGGTAAGTGGAAGCGTGGCAGTGAGACTGCGGGGGATAAGCTCCGTAGTCGAGAGGGAAACAGCCCAGACCACCGGCTAAGGCCCCTAAGCGTGTGCTAAGTGGGAAAGGATGTGGAGTTGCACAGACAACCAGGAGGTTGGCTTAGAAGCAGCCACCCTTGAAAGAGTGCGTAATAGCTCACTGGTCAAGTGATTCCGCGCCGACAATGTAGCGGGGCTCAAGTACACCGCCGAAGCCGTGGCATCTGCGCGTAACCCAGGCCTTCGTGGTCCAGGGGCGCAGGTGGGTAGGGGAGCGTCGTGTGGGCGGTGAAGCCGCGGGGGAACCCAGCGGTGGAGGCCACACGAGTGAGAATGCAGGCATGAGTAGCGAATGACGGGTGAGAAACCCGTCCGCCGAATGACCAAGGGTTCCAGGGCCAGGTTAATCCGCCCTGGGTAAGTCGGGACCTAAGGCGAGGCCGACAGGCGTAGTCGATGGACAAGGAGTTGATATTCTCCTACCGGCGAAGAACCGCCCATACCGAGCCCGGTGATGCTAAACGCCCAAACCCGTCCGCCGGCCCTTCGGGGCCATGGACGGGGGCGCGCGAGACCCGATCCGGTAGTAGGTAAGCGTATTAACAGGGGTGACGCAGGAAGGTAGCCCGGCGTGGCGATGGTAGACCACGTCCAAGGCTGTAGGCCGTCGGGTAGGCAAATCCGCCCG
>NZ_JAJBZH010000012.1:4007-5683 GCF_020551945.1 Cellulosimicrobium marinum
CATGAGGCTGAGAGCTGATAGTGAGCGCACGAGCGCGAAACGGGTGATCCTATGCTGCCAAGAAAAGCCTCGACGCGAGGTTCTAGCCGCCCGTACCCCAAACCGACTCAGGTGGTCAGGTAGAGAATACCAAGGCGATCGAGCGAATCGTGGTTAAGGAACTCGGCAAAATGCCCCCGTAACTTCGGGAGAAGGGGGGCCCGAAACGTGAACACCCTCGCGGTGGGAGCGTGGACGGCCGCAGAGACCAGGGAGAAGCGACTGTTTACTAAAAACACAGGTCCGTGCGAAGTCGCAAGACGATGTATACGGACTGACGCCTGCCCGGTGCTGGAAGGTTAAGAGGACGGGTCAACCCCTCGCGGGTGAAGCTCAGAATTTAAGCCCCAGTAAACGGCGGTGGTAACTATAACCATCCTAAGGTAGCGAAATTCCTTGTCGGGTAAGTTCCGACCTGCACGAATGGCGTAACGACTTCTCCGCTGTCTCAACCGCGAACTCGGCGAAATTGCACTACGAGTAAAGATGCTCGTTACGCGCAGCAGGACGGAAAGACCCCGGGACCTTTACTATAGCTTGGTATTGGTGTTCGGTGCGGCTTGTGTAGGATAGGTGGGAGACTATGAAACCCGCACGCCAGTGCGGGTGGAGTCAACGTTGAAATACCACTCTGGCCGCTTCGGATGTCTAACCTCGGTCCGTGATCCGGACCAGGGACAGTGCCTGGTGGGTAGTTTAACTGGGGCGGTTGCCTCCTAAAATGTAACGGAGGCGCTCAAAGGTTCCCTCAGCCTGGTTGGCAATCAGGTGTCGAGTGCAAGTGCACAAGGGAGCTTGACTGTGAGACTGACAGGTCGAGCAGGGACGAAAGTCGGAACTAGTGATCCGGCGGTGGCTTGTGGAAGCGCCGTCGCTCAACGGATAAAAGGTACCCCGGGGATAACAGGCTGATCTTGCCCAAGAGTCCATATCGACGGCATGGTTTGGCACCTCGATGTCGGCTCGTCGCATCCTGGGGCTGGAGTAGGTCCCAAGGGTTGGGCTGTTCGCCCATTAAAGCGGTACGCGAGCTGGGTTTAGAACGTCGTGAGACAGTTCGGTCCCTATCCGCTGCGCGCGCAGGAAACTTGAGAAGGGCTGTCCCTAGTACGAGAGGACCGGGACGGACGAACCTCTGGTGTGCCAGTTGTTCCGCCAGGAGCACCGCTGGTTGGCTACGTTCGGAAGGGATAACCGCTGAAAGCATCTAAGCGGGAAGCCTGCTTCAAGATGAGGTTTCCATCCCCGCAAGGGGGAGAGGCACCCAGCAGAACACTGGGTAGATAGGCCGGACGTGGAAACGGGGACCAACGACCCGTGCAGCTGACCGGTACTAATCAGCCGACAACTTCAACACCAACAACACTTGCAAGCTACGCGTCCACTGTGCGGTTCCCGAACCACCAACCCCACCACCCCCACACCACGGGGAACGGTACCCAGGTTGGACGAGTTCGACACAGTTACGGCGGTCACAGCGAAGGGGAAACGCCCGGTCCCATACCGAACCCGGAAGCTAAGCCCTTCAGCGCCGATGGTACTGCCCTGGAGACGGGGTGGGAGAGTAGGACGCCGCCGGACAACCCTTCACCGAAGGCCCACCCCACACGGGGTGGGCCTTCGGCATTTCCGCATGC
>NZ_JAJBZH010000013.1 GCF_020551945.1 Cellulosimicrobium marinum
CAAGGGCGGCGGCGGGTCGTGGCGGGTCTGGCGGGAGCACGCGAGGGACGAGCGGGCGGATGGTCGACCCGTCGCCGCCCTCGCGCGCGTCCCCGGACCCGGCCCCGAACGACACCGAGAGTCGGGCGCCGAACGCCGAGCGCCGAGCGCCGAGCGTCAGATGATCTCGCCGCGCAACCGTGCGTCGTCGCCGGACATCGTCGCGGCGACCTCGCGCGGCGTCCCCTCGTCGGTCCAGCGCAGCGTCGCCCCGACCCCCTCGATGAGCTCGACGCTGCCCTCCGGGGCGAAGGTCAGTCCGGCGTCCTGGTCGATGGCGGCGCGCACGATCGCGACGGTGGCGGGGAGCTTCTCCAGGGGGCCGGTCGCCCCGAGGTCCTCCAGCGCCTCCTTGCTCGCCCCGATGTGCAGGGGGCTGGGCCCGATCCAGAGGCTGCGGCCGTCGAGCGCGGCGTCCTGACCGTACTCGTCGGCGAGGACGAGCTCGGCCACCTGACCGCGGGACAGGACCGCGACGACGTCCTCGACGGACGTCACGGCCCCGGACTCCCGCCCCTGCTCGCGGCGGTACTCGGCGAGCACCTTCTCACGGCGTCGCTCGCGGAAGCTGTCGAGCGCGTCGGCGACGTTGTTCTCGAACGCGGTCTCGTTGATCCCCGGGCCGCGACCACCACCGGCGACCTCGACGGCGATCTCGTCGACCGGGCGGCTCAGGGCTCCGCGCAGGAGCGACACGGCGCGGACGTCGCCGGTGAGCAGCACGAGCTCGGGGCGGTACTCCGCGACCTGACGCTCGAGCTCGGCGGCGACCGCCTCGGCGTTGCGCTCCCACGAGTCCTCGGCACGCGACTCGATCCGCTTGTGGGAGAGGCCACCGGTCCGGACCTTGTTGATGACGTCGTGCCCGCCCTCGACGGTCTCGGGCTCGCCGTAGGGGACGTGCCCGCCGGCGACCGACCAGGTGAGGTCCGCGCCCTGCCGGTCGACGACGACGCGCACGTAGTCGACGGACTCGTCGGCGGCGCGTGCGGCCTGCAGCAGCGCGGGGACGGGGCTCCAGACGCCCTTCGTCAGCGCGGGCGGGTCCTTGAGCACCCGGTCGACGAGGATCCCGGAGTCGTCGGCGATCAGCACGCGCCCGTGCGGTCCCGCGACCCGCGTGGGGCGCACGACCACCTCCTCGAGGTCGTCGAGCAGCGCTGCGGGCGCGCCGTCGTGCGCGAGCTGGCGGCGCACGGCCTTCCAGCGGTTCTCGACCTCGCGGTCCCCGGCCTCGTTGGCCCGCGTCGCGTCGAGGTAGACGGTCGCGAAGGGACCCGGGTGGCCGAGGAGGGGCTTGAGCCAATCGATCTTCATGCGAACACCTCATGACGTCCGTCGGCTGGTGGGCGGGCCGGCGGCTGGGCCGCAGGGCCCGCCCTCGGTCCTCTCCAGGGTCCGTCACTTCCCAGGCGCCCGCCACCGCGCGTCGGTGCCGGGTGCTCGCTCAGGAGAACGTGTCGAGGACGGGCGTGCCCTGCCCGGCGGCGGCGTGCTCCGCGGCGATGAGCTCGTGGTGCCGGATGACCTCGCTGACGATGAATTCGCGGAACTTCTCCGCGAACTGCGGGTCGAGCCCCGCGTCCTCCGCGATCCCGGTGAGGCGCGCGATCTGCTGCCGGTCCCGCTCGGGGTCGGCGGGCGGGAGGCCGCCCTGTGCCTTGAGCTCGCCGACGCGGCGCGTGAACGTGAACCGTTCGGCGAGGAGGTGCATGAGCGCGGCGTCGATGTTGTCGATGCTCCGGCGCAGCGTGAGGATCTCGGGCGGCACCGCGGGGTGGTGCGCGGCAGGGCTGCGGGTGCCCGACGGCGCGGGCTGCTCGGGGTTCGTCGTCACCCGTCGATCGTAGGCGGGGACGCCCGGGTCGGTGGTCCGCGTCCGGCGCGGGCGCGCTCAACCTCCGCGAGGAACGCGATACTCGGAGTACGGAGTAAAGTGGCTCGCCGTCCCCCACCCGAACCGTCCACTCAGCGGAGAGTCCTCATGACGGAACACGTGTCGCCGAGCCTCGTCGAGGTCTCCCCTCGCGCGACCATCAGCACCCTCCTCGACGACCGGGTCGCGCGCGACCCCC
Source organism: Cellulosimicrobium marinum (assembly GCF_020551945.1). Classification (GTDB taxonomy): domain Bacteria; phylum Actinomycetota; class Actinomycetes; order Actinomycetales; family Cellulomonadaceae; genus Cellulosimicrobium; species Cellulosimicrobium marinum. The sequence goes on from NZ_JAJBZH010000013.1 coordinate 2,115, forward strand.
GTGCCGTCGTCGTCGAACGGCGCGACACGGCTGGCTCCGCGTGGGCGACCATGACCGCCGAGCAGTTCGCCGACGACGTGCTGGCCGTCGCCCGTGGTCTCGTCGCCCGCGGTGTCGCACCCGGCGAGCACGTGGCGATCATGTCCCGCACCCGCTACGAGTGGACGCTGCTCGACTTCGCCGCGTGGGCCGTCGGCGCGGTCCCGGTGCCCGTGTACGAGACGTCGTCGGCCGACCAGGTCCACTGGATCTGCTCGGACGCCGACGTGCGGGTCGCGTTCGTGGAGGACGCCGCGCTCGCCGCCACCGTCGAGTCCGTGCGGGGCGACCTCCCCGGGCTGCGGGAGGTGCTCGTCGTCGACGGCGGCGCGCTCGACGACCTGCGCGCCGCCGGGGCTGCGGTGCCCGCCGAGGACGTGCAGCAGCGACGCGACGCCCAGCGCGCCGACGACCTCGCGACCATCATCTACACGTCCGGGTCGACCGGCCGCCCGAAGGGTGTCGAGCTCACCCACCGCAACTTCGTCCACCTCGCGCTCAACGGTCGTGCGGGGCTCACCGAGATCCTCGACGCCCCCGGCGCCCGGACCCTGCTGTTCCTCCCGCTCGCGCACGTGTTCGCACGGTTCATCCAGGTGGTCGTCGTGGCGTCCGACGCCGTGCTGGCCCACAGCTCGGATACGAAGAACCTCGTGGCCGACCTCGGGACGTTCCGCCCGACGTTCCTCCTCGCCGTCCCCCGCGTCTTCGAGAAGGTCTACAACTCGGCCGAGCAGAAGGCCCGCGCCGGCGGCAAGGCGAAGCCGTTCCACTGGGCGACGAAGGTCGCCATCGCGTGGTCGCGGGCGCAGGACACGTCCCGCGGCCCGTCGCTCGTGCTCTCCGCACAGCACGCGATCGCGGACCGGCTCGTCTACCGCACCCTGCGGTCCGCGATGGGCGGGCAGCTCACCCACTCGATCTCCGGCGGTGCGCCTCTCGGGGAGCGCCTCGGCCACTTCTTCCGCGGCGTCGGACTGCGGATCCTCGAAGGGTACGGACTCACCGAGACGACCGCACCGACCGCCGTGAACCTGCCGGGCCTGACGAAGGTCGGCACGGTCGGTCCCGCGTTCCCCGGCACGGCGCTGCGCATCGACGACGACGGCGAGCTCCTCGTCCAGGGCGACCACGTGTTCCGCGGCTACCGCAACCGGCCCGACCTCACCGCCGAGGCGTTGCAGGACGGCTGGTTCCGGACCGGCGACCTCGGGTCGTTCGACGCCGACGGCTACCTCAGCATCACCGGCCGCAAGAAGGAGATCATCGTCACGGCCGGCGGGAAGAACGTCGCCCCGGCGGTGCTCGAGGACCGCCTGCGCGCCCACCCGCTCGTGAGCCAGGTCGTGGTCGTGGGCGACCAGCGCCCGTTCATCGGCGCCCTGGTCACGCTGGACCACGAGATGCTTCCGGGCTGGTTGTCGTCGCACGGCCTGCCCGACATGGACGTCGCGACCGCCGCTCAGGACCCCCAGGTCCTCGCCGCTCTCGACCGCGCCGTCGCGCACGCCAACGAGGCGGTGTCCCGCGCGGAGTCGATCCGCAAGATCTCGGTCCTCGACACGGACTTCACCGAGGACAACGGCTACCTCACGCCCTCCCTCAAGGTGAAGCGCACCCGCGTCATCGCCGACTTCACCGACACCGTCGACGCCCTCTACGGCGCGAAGGTCGGCGCCGACACCTGACCCGCCCGCGCATCCCTTGGCCGACCGACGAAGAACCCGGGTCGGTCGAGGGAGTACCCCGGCAGACCGGGGTACCACCCCGCGGGGCCGGGGGTCAGGCGGACTTCTCGCGCGGGGCCCGCGACCGGGACGCAGCCCGCGGCACGATCGTCGGGTTCACGTTGTCCAGCACCACCTC
>NZ_JAJBZH010000014.1 GCF_020551945.1 Cellulosimicrobium marinum
CGTCCTCACCGACGTACCCCGCCTCCGTCAACGCCGTCGCATCCGCGATCGCGAACGGCACGTTCAACATCCGCGCCAACGTCTGCGCCAGATACGTCTTGCCCGTCCCCGTCGGACCGATCAGCAAGATGTTCGACTTCGCCAGCTCGACGTCGTCGAGGTCGTCGGGGTCGGTGGTCTGGTCGGCCTCGGCGGCTTCTGCCGCTTCGGCGGCGGCGCGGACGCGCTTGTAGTGGTTGTGGACGGCGACGGCGAGGGCGCGCTTGGCGCCGTCCTGACCGACGACGTAGGTGCTGAGGTGGGCGAAGATCTCGTGGGGGGTGGGGAGGCGTCCGTCGCCGGCGACGTCCTCGTCCTGGGGTTCGCGGTCCTCGTCGACCATCTCGAGGCAGAGCGCGACGCACTCGTCGCAGATGAAGACGCCGGCGGGCCCGGCGATGAGGCGTTTGACCTGCTTCTGCGACTTGCCGCAGAAGGAGCAGGTGAGGGTGTCCGCCGAGCGGGGGCGGCGGGAGCGCTCGTCGCCCGTGCCGTTGCCGTCCGTGGGTGCCACGAGTACCTCCGGTCGCAGTGGGTGCCGCGTCGGGGCCGATCGTAGCCGTCGTGGCGGCGTGGTCGGTCGTGTCGCGGGCCGGGGGCAGGTGCGCGGGTCGTCTCGTCGGCCTCCGGACGCCGCCCCGACGGGCTAGACTGGAACCGTTCCAGAGAAGAGGGTCGTCGTACCCTGCGCGCCGCCCGGGAGGCCTCGTGACCGACCTGATCGACACCACCGAGATGTACCTGAAGTCGATCTACGAGCTGCAGGAGGAGGGCATCCCGCCGCTGCGGGCGCGGATCGCCGAGCGGCTCGGGCACTCCGGGCCGACGGTGTCGCAGACCGTGGCGCGCATGGAGCGCGACGGCCTGGTGCACGTCGGCGGGGACCGCCAGCTGGAGCTCACGCCGCTGGGCCAGCAGACCGCCGTCCGCGTGATGCGCAAGCACCGTCTCGCCGAGCGGCTCCTCACGGACGTCATCAAGCTCGACTGGGAGCACGTGCACACCGAGGCGTGCCGGTGGGAGCACGTCATGAGCGACCTGGTGGAGAAGCGGCTCATCGGCCTGCTCGACCACCCGGCGCACGACCCCTACGGCAACCCGATCCCAGGGCTGCGCGAGCTGGGGGAGGACCTGCCGGAGGTCGAGTACCTGTCCGGCGTGACGTCCTTGCCGTCGCACCTCGCGGCGCACGGGGCGCAGCAGGGGCAGGAGGTGCGGGTGGTGCTGCAGCGCATCGCGGAGCCCGTCCAGGTCGACGTCGACCTGCTGGCGCGGTTCGCGGAGGCGGGTGTGGTGCCGCGTCGGACGCTCGTCGTGACGCCGGACGCCGGGGGTGTCACGGTCGCGGGCGAGGGGTCCGACGTCGTGCTGGACCTGCCCGACGACGTGGCGCGGCACCTGTTCGTCACGGCGGACTGAACGCCGCGTCGACCGGGGCAGGACGTCCCGGACCAGAGCGACGTCGAACCCCGGGTCGTTCGGCACCTGAGCGCTCAGGTGCCGAACG
>NZ_JAJBZH010000002.1 GCF_020551945.1 Cellulosimicrobium marinum
GAGGTGGTGCTGGACAACGTGAACCCGACGATCGTGCCGCGGGCTGCGTCCCGGTCGCGGGCCCCGCGCGAGAAGTCCGCCTGACCCCCGGCCCCGCGGGGTGGTACCCCGGTCTGCCGGGGTCGTCCGCCAGTCCGCGAGGGAGAACCGTGGTCGGGTCCGCGGTGGGGTGGCCCCGGGCGCTCGGGGCTGCCGCGCACTCACCCGGGTCGTTCGGGTGCGGTTCCCGCGCGCGGCTCGACGCCCTCTCGCACCCGGGGCCACCCCACCGCTCGCGCACCGCCACACCCGACCGATCGTTCCTCGCCGAACCCCTGCCGCTCGCGCGTCGTCGCACCCGTGCCGCGTCTCACCGGGTCCCGAGGCGGTCAGCCGACGAAGAGGCAGAAGGGGTGGCCGGACGGGTCGGCGTAGACGCGGAGCGGTTCGTCCGGGTCGTCGGAGCGGTCGAGCAGCAGGGTCGCACCGAGCGCGAGGGCCCGGTCGTGGTGGTGGTCGAGCTCGGCGAGGTCGGTCACCGTGCAGTCGAGGTGGACCTGCTGCGGCACGGTCGCCGACGGCCACGTGGACGGGGGCAGGTCCTGGACCTGCTGGAACGCGAGCTGGACGCCGCCGGATGGTGCGGCGCGCAGGACGAGCCAGTCGGCGCCGGCAGGGTCGGGCTCGCCGTGCGGTGGCGGCTCGTCGCCCCGGCGGTAGTCGAGGCCGAACAGCTCGCGGTAGAACTCGGCGAGCGCGCGGGCGTCGGTCGTGTCGAGGACGACCTGGGCGATGGTGGGCGCGGTGGGTGCCATGTCCTCAGCGTGATCCCGCGACCGCGTGGCCGCATCCCGGGCCATGAACCACTTTCCGCACGGCACAACGCAAGAAACTGACAGTAGTCGAGCAAGGAATAGGCAGCGCCCCTTGCGGAAGAGGTCGGGCGGGCCTAGGGTCGCCGTGACGACGGCACGCGGGGGTGCGACCACGGGCCGGCCCGGCGGTCAGCACGCCGACCGGGGAGCACGGAGGCACCGCGCCTCCCGAGAGAGACGGATCGACGATGATTCGCAGGACAGCACCCCGGCCCCACCGTGGCCGACGGCGCCCGGCACGACCCGGTCCGCTCGCCGCGGCCACCGCGACCCTCGCCCTTGCCCTCGTGGCCGGGACCGCGCCGTCGGTCCTCGCCCACGGGCGCCCCCCGGCCGCCGAGCCCACCGCGGTGACGCGCGCCGCCATCGACCCCGCGCTCGTCGAGGGTCGGGGCGCGGACGTCCCGTTCGTCGAGCAGGAGGCGGAGAACGCGGTGACGACGGGAACCGTCATCCGGCCGGGGCGCGACGCCTACACGATCGAGGCGGAGGCGTCCGGGCGGTCCGCCGTCCGACTCACCGCGGGGCAGCACGTCGAGTTCACGCTCCCGGCCGCGGCCAACGCGATCACCGTGCGGTACGCCCTGCCGGACGCGCCCGAGGGCGGCGGCATCCGGGCACCGCTCGACGTGTCCGTCCTGCGCGACGGCAGGAAGGTCGGCGTCGACCGTCGCATGACCCTCACGTCGGAGTACTCCTACCTGTACAACCAGTACCCGTTCACGAACGACCGGACGGCCGGGCTGCTCCAGCCCGGATGGTGGGTCACCGAGTGCTCGTGCGTCCCCGCGGAGACGACGCCGGCCCCCGAGTTCGCCACCCCGTTCCGGCCCATGAAGTTCTACGACGAGCAGCGCCTCCTCCTCGGGACGACGTACCGCGCGGGCGACGTCGTGCGCCTGACGATGCCGGCCCGCAGCACCGCGGACTGGACCGTGATCGACCTGCTCGACTCGGAGAAGGTCGGCCCGCCGACGGTCCGCCTGCGCGCGGCCAACGCGCTGCTCTTCGGGGCCGACCCCACCGGGCGGCGCGACTCCGCCGACGCGCTCGACCGCGCGATCGCGTTCGCCCAGCGCCACGACCTGCCCGTCTACGTCCCGCCGGGCGTCTACCAGGTGAACCGGCACGTGATCGTCGACGACGTGACGATCCAGGGCGCCGGGAGCTGGTACACGATCTTCCGGGGCGAGGAGGTCGCGCTCGACGAGCCCGCGCCCGACGGTTCCGTGCACACGGGCGTCGGGTTCTACGGCAAGGACGCCGCCGACGGCGGCAGCCACAACGTGCACCTGCGCGACTTCGCGATCCTCGGCGACGTGCGCGAACGCATCGACACGGACCAGGTCAACGGCATCGGCGGGGCCCTGAGCGACTCGACGATCTCCGGCCTGCACATCCGGCACACGAAGGTCGGCATGTGGTTCGACGGCCCCATGTCGAACCTCGTCGTCGAGGACACCATGATCGTCGACCAGGTCGCGGACGCCCTGAACTTCCACGGCGGCGTCACCGACTCCGTCGTGCGCGACGTGTTCGTCCGCAACACCGGCGACGACGGCCTCGCGCTGTGGTCCGAGAAGGTGCCGAACGCCCGGAACGTGGTCGAGCACAACACCGTCCAGTCCCCCACCCTCGCCAACGGAATCGCCGTCTACGGCGGCACCGACAACACCGTGCGAGGCAACCTCGTCGCCGACCCGGTGCGCGAGGGCAGCGGGCTGCACGTCGGCGCACGGTTCGGCGCGGAGCCCTTCGCAGGCCGTCTCGACCTCACGGACAACACGACGGTGCGCGCCGGCACGTACGAGCTCAACTGGAACATCGGCCTCGGCGCGATCTGGTTCTACGCCCTCGACCGCGACATCGACGCCGACGTCCGCGTCACGGGCGACCACTACCTCGACAGCACGTACAACGCGATCATGCTCGTCTCCGACTGGGGCGTGAAGGATCAGGTCGCGATCGAGGGCGTCGCGTTCTCCGGCGTGCGTGTCGACGGGACGGGCACGTCCGTCGTCTCGGCCCGCGTGCGCGGCGGCGCGTCGTTCGAGGACGTCGACGTGCGCAACGTCGGCTGGGCGGGCGTGAACAACTGCGGCTCCTTCGGCTTCCCCGACGGCGGCACCGAGTTCACGCTCACCGACCTCGGCGGCAACGACGGCACGTCCCTCAGCCCGTGGGAGCCGGGCACCGTGAACTGGCTCGGCCGCTTCGTGCCCAGCGCGCCGTCGTGCACGGACCGACCGCCCGTCGTCGCACCCCCGGCGCCGTCGCCGTGGGTCCAGCCGGTCGGCTGACCGTGCTCTGCGGTCGATGACAGGACGGGGCAGCCGTGCCGGGTCTACCATCCGCGCCGCTCGTACCTCGCGACGCTCCCGCCAGACCCGCCACGACCCAGCACGGCTGCCCCGTCCTGCCCCCGGCCACAGAGCGGCCGGTAGGGTGCGGCGGTGGAGATCCTCGGGCCGGACGACGACGTCGTCGAGCACCTCGGCGACGTCCCGCGCCGCATCACGGTGGTGGGGGTGTCCGGGGCGGGGAAGTCGACGCTCGCCGCGCGGCTCGCGGTCCGGCTGGGCCTGCCGTACACGGACGTCGACGGCCTGCACCACGGTCCGGGGTGGGTGCCGCGGCCCGAGTTCCTCGACGACGTGCGGGCGCTCCTCGCACAGGAGTCGTTCGTCGTCGAGTGGCAGTTCGCGGCGGCGCGGCCGCTGATCCTGGAGCGGGCCCAGCTCGTGGTGTGGCTCGACCTGCCGTCGCGGGTGACGATGCGGCAGGTCGTGGGGCGGACGTGGCGGCGCTCGGTGCGGCGCGAGGTGCTGTGGAACGGGAACGTCGAGCCGCCGATCTGGCGGTCGATCTTCCGGCCGGCGGAGGAGAACATCGTCCGCTGGGCGTGGGGGACCCGGCACAAGTACCGGGACCTGCCCGCGTCGCTCGCGGAGCAGGCGCCGCACGTGGTGCTGGTGCGCCTGCGGTCGCGGCGCGAGGTGGACCGCTGGGTCAGACGACTTCCTGCGCCACCTGGCGGGTGAGCTCCTCGACGATCGGGACGTCGGCGTCGAGCCACGGCACGGTGAACCACTCGCCGGGGCCGAGCCACGCGAGCTCGTCGTGCTCGACGAGGGGTGCGGGTTCGCCGTCGACGACGCGCGCGAACCACAGGCGCATGACGTGGCGGTCGGTGATGACCCAGGTCCCGTGCTCGGGGCCGGGGACCTCGTCGCCGAGCTCGACGCGGACGCCGAGCTCTTCGCGCAGCTCGCGGTGGAGCGCTTCCTCCGCGGTCTCCCCGGGGTCGACCTTGCCCCCTGGGAACTCCCAGCGCCCTGCGAGGTGCAGGGGGCGGGTGCGTCGTGCGGAGAGCAGGTGTCGTGGTTCGGCGAGGTCGTCGACGATCGCCGCCGCCACGACGAGTCTGCGCAGGGTCATAGGCGGAGTGTCGCACGCCGGTGTGTCGGCGTGGTGTCGCTCGGGTCAGCGCAGCCCGGCGGCGCGTGCCCAGGCGACCGCCTCGGCGCGGGTCGAGACGCCGAGCTTGCGGTAGAGGCTGCGCACCTGCGACTTGACGGTGTTGCGGGTGACGAAGAGCTTGGTGGCGATCTGCTCGAGGGTCACGTCCTCGGACAGGTTCGACAGGACGACGCGCTCGCGGCGGGTCAGGGGTGCTGCCGGCTCCGGCGCCGACGTCAGGGGGCCCATGACGGGCCGAACCAGCTCGATGGTGCTCATGTTCTCCTCCTGGTGCTGTCCGGTCACGTCATCCCCTCGTGGCGGATCCGGTGTGGTGCTACTGGAAGGGACGGACCAACGTCCTGTTCATGACGCGACTTTTCACCCGGAGTTCGGAGAGAGGTCCTCCCCGGATGGCGTGCGGGGCGTAGCGGTGTGATCATGCAGGTCAGAGCGTCGTCGGTGGCTTGCTCTCGTCGTGCTGCGGGGAGCGCGAGCGTGCCGAGAGCGTCCGTATGACGCGCGATTCGACTGTGACCTGCGTCACGTTGAGCCGGGCCGCGGGGCCTCGGCCCCTCGCCCGGACACGGCACGACGCCGCCGCGAACCACCTCTCGGCGGCTCACGACGGCGTCGTGGAGGGTGGGCGGCGGGCGCCGCCGACGTCAGTCCCGCACGGTGACGACGAGTTCCGCGCTGCGCGTCTCGCCCACGGCGTTCGTCAGCACGGCGACGTACCGGTAGCGGCCCGGTTCACGTCCCGCGAGCGCCGTCGACGCGGCCTGCGCCGCACCGCCCTCGCCGGGCTCGAGCTCCTGACGGTCCACCTCGACCCCGTCCTCGTAGAGGACGTACCCGGTCGCCTGCGTGCCCCACCACTTGTTGGCCGTGACGGTGAAGTCACCGTCCCGGTCGTGGTTGTCGTGCGACAGCACCGGCGTGCCGGGGTTCGCGTCGGTCACGCGCACCACGTGCTCGCCGCGGCACGGCGTGACGCCCGCCGCGTTCTCCAGCTCGCACGTGTACGTGTAGGTGCCGTTCGCCCGGCCGGTCACGGGCACCGCGACGCGCTGCGCCTCGTTCCCGCGGTGGTCGAGCGCCCGGGTGCCGACGAGCTCGCCGTCCTCGAAGAGCCGCAGGGTGGTGGCGTTCTCGCCCCACCACAGGTCGACCATGACGGCGTAGTCGCCGTCGCGCAGACCCGTGTCCCAGCCGTTGTCGTCGCTGATCCGCGCCTCGCCGGGCTTCCCGGCGGGCACGAGCACGTCGAGCTCGCCGACGACGTCGTTCACCTCGACCGTGACCGTCGCCCGGCCCGGCGCGACGGCCGTGACGTCGTGCGTCACCGGGTCGAGCGCGAGGACGGTGCCGCGCGGCGCGTCCTGCGCCGCGCCGACGAAGACGCGGTCCCCGCCGCCCCACGCGGCGGACACGGGCCACGCGACCGGGACCACGCGGTCGTCGTCCTGCAGGACGGTGGCGCTCACCGCGCCCGACGCCCCGACGGCCAGCTCGGCGGGCCCGGACACCTCGACCGCGTCGGCCCGGGCGTTGACCTCGACGGCCAGCCACGCGCCGTCGTCCCCGGGGTCCGCGGCGGCGTCCGCCCATCGACCCTCGGCGGGGTCGATGCCGAGCATCGACCAGCCGGTGAAGCCGCCGTCGTCGGGGGTGCTCGCGGGGCCCTTGCCGGAGTTGCCGTTGACGACGTACGGCACGCCGTCCTCCGTCTTCGCGTGGAAGACGCCCACGTGCGAGCCGATGCTCGCGACCGACTTCCCGGAGGTCTCGCGGAAGTCCTCCAGCCAGCCCCGCACCGTGTCGGCCTCGAGGCGGTCGACGAGCTGGCTCGCCTTCGTCGGCAGCGGGTCGTCCACCGGGTGGTGGGCGAGCACGACGACGCCCGTCACCGCGTCGTCCGACGCCGCCGCGTCGAGCTGGTCGCGCAGCATGCGGAGCTGCGCGTGGTCGGCGTTGAGCGTGCCCGCCGCCGTGTTCAGCATGACGAGTCGCGTACCGTCCACGTCGAGGTGGCGTGTCGTCTCGCCGAACTCGTCGACGAAGTTCTCGATCGACCCGCCCATGACCTCGTGGTTGCCCGGCACGTAGTACCAGGGCAGGTCCGTGCCGCCGAGCTCCTCGTCGAGGATGCGTCGCGCGAGGTCGAAGTCGGCCGGGGAGGCCTCGTCGACGAGGTCGCCGTTGATGACGAGCAGGTCGGGCTCCGCGGCGACGACCTCCTGCAGCGTGCGGCGCGCCCCCTCGACCGCGCCCGACTCCGGCGAGCGGGCCACGAACTGGGCGTCCGACATCACGGCGACGCGCAGCGGCGAGGTGTCCGTGGTGTTCTCCGCGACGACGACGTCGTCCTCCACCCGCGCGCTCTCGGGCGCGTCGACCGAGGGCGGCACGTGCGCACGCAGGTCGGAGATCGTCATCTCGCCCGCGTACTGCGCGGACGCGCGCGTCTCCAGCACGCGCACGCGCTGCAGCCGCAGCGGGAACTCGACCCCGGCGGGCACGGTGAACGTCACCTGCTGCCAGCCCTCCCACGACACGGTCGGGCCGTCGAGCTGGGTGGTGACGCCGTTGCCCTGCTGGACCTGCAGGCGCAGCCACGCCCCGCTCTCGTCGCCGTCGACCCACATCGTCAGACGCTGCGGCTGCCCGGGGATCTCGCGCGCGCCCTCCGGGACGACCGCGTACTGGCCGCGCGTCGCCGTGGACTGCGTGAAGTCGTACATCAGGCGCAGGCCGTGCGCGCCGTCGTGCCCGGCAGCCGGCGCCACTCCGCCGCCCGGCGCGCGGTCGTTCGCGGACCGCCACGACGTGGCGTCGGCGAGGTCGGCGACGCTCACCTGCTCCAGCGACACGGCGACGGCCACGCGGGTGCGCAGGTCGCCCACCGCGAGGTCGAGGGTCGCGGAGCCCGACGGCGCGAGCGCGCGCACCGTGAACGTGCCCGCCTCCCCCGGGGCTGCAGGGTCCAGCGCGACGACGCCCTCTCCCCCGGTCACGACGACGTCCTGCGCCTCGATCGGCGCGGCGTACCCGTCCGCGTCGTGGCCGGTGAGGGTCAGCGTCGCCGTGTCATCGGCGTCGCCGAGCGTGACGACGGGCGTGTCGACCGTGATCCGCCGGGGCTCGCCGAGGACCCGCAGGTCGTGCGTGCCCGTCGCGGCGTCGCCCGGCCCTCCGGTCGCGGCCACCGTGACCGTGCCGGGTGCGACGCCGGTGACGACGGCCCCCGCCGGGTCGGCGGCCACGGCGGCGACGGCGGCGTCAGTGCTCGACCACGTGGACGGTGCGTCGGCGACCGGGGCGCCGACCTCGTCGAACCCCTTCGCGGTGAGGGTGCGGTGCAGCCCCGGGAAGACCCGCTCGGCGTCGGGCGCCGCGAGCGCCGTCGTGACCGCGTAGGCGTGCGCGGTACCGGAGCCGTCCGCGACGAACAGTCCGAGTCCGTTCGCGTCCCGGCGCTCCGAGCCGTCCGCGGGCGAGTTGAGGATCGTCGTCGACGCGTCACCGGGCAGGCGCGCGTTCATCTGGCTCGACCCGCCGCCGTCGAGGTTGATCGCGTCGTCGGCGCCGAGCTGGCCCAGGAGCTCGCCGAGCTCCGGCAGGGTCATGCCGATGCTGTGCGACTGCCGGCCGTCGACCACCACGAGGTAGGCCGTCGCGCCGTCCTCGCTGAACCCGATCGCCGTCCGCGGGTGGCGCACGAGCGAGTGGCCGCCCTCCCACGACGTCGGGTCGCCGTCCTCCAGGAGCCAGTCGCCCTGGTCGCCGCCGACCGCGACCGCGACGTCCCCCGCGTCGTCGCGCAGCCCGTACGCGAGCGCGACGGGTGCGCCGGGCTCGACGGCGGCGAGCGCGTCCGCCGCGGCACCCGGGCGCGCGACGACGGCGCGCACGCCCTCGTCGAGCTGCCCCGCACCGACCTCGCCCACGGCGAGGGCGGTGCCGTCGGGCCCGACGAGCACCTCGACGCCCCGCTCCCCCGCCGCGAGGACGCGCGTGCGGGTGTGGGTGCCCCACGCGGCGTCGAACACGGCGACGCCACCCGAGGGAACACCGGTGACGTTCAGCCCGGCGACGGGGATCTCGGTCGTGCCGGTTCCTGTGCCGAGGGTGACGCTGCCCTCGAGGAACAGCTCGGCGAGCCGGCCCAGGCCGTCCGAGCCCACGACGGCGGAACGCTCGCGCCCGGCGGCGGCGGACTTGAGGAGCGTGCCGTCGTCGACCGCCGTCCCCAGCGCGGCACCGGAGTTGTTGATGTCGAAGAAGTCACCGTTGACCGCGGCGACGGCGCCCCGCGACTCCGCCATCTCCGTGACGGTCGCGTTCGCCGCGACCTTCTCGGGACCGACGTACCCGAGGCGCACCGCGTCCGAGCCCAGCTCGGCCACGAGCACCTCGCCGCTCAGCCAGCCGTCCTCCCCGAGGCGCGTGAAGCTCGTCTGCTCCAGGCCGGGCGCGACCGTGCGGGACTCGACGTCCGTGACGATCGCGTCGCCCGCGTCGTCGAGGGCGAGCTCGCGCGGGGCGGGCCACGCGGTGGTCGCGGAGGGTGCGGCGTTCGCGCTCGGGTGGGTGGTGGCCGCGGGGGGTGCGGCGGCAGCGGTCGCGGTGGGTGCGACGACGCCCGCGGCGGCGAGGCCCGCGGTGACGAACGCCGCGGTGGCGCGTGACCTGCGCCGTCGTCGGGTGGTCGAGGGGTCGGGTGCCGCCTCCGGCACCGTGTCGAGCGTCATCGCTGTGTCCTCCGGTCGGGTCGTCCGTCGTCGGCGTGGCAGAGACTTTCACAGATGGGACTGTTTGTGAAGGTTTGAGCCACCCGTCCGCGCGTCGTGTCGCGCGGCGCGGCGCCAGGCTCCGGCACCGACCTTGCGCGCAGGACACGCCCCGGTGAACGACGAAGGCACCGCAGGCGAACGTGCCTGCGGTGCCTCCGGTCCGGCAGCGACGCGGTCAGCCCGCGACGAGCACCGCGTAGTCGTCCGCCGAGAGCAGGTCGCCCGTCGACGTCACGTCGACCTTGAACAGCCACCCCTCGGTGTACGGGTCGGAGTTCACGACGGCGGGGTCGTCCACCGCCGCCTGGTTCACCTCGACGACCGTCCCCGTCACCGGCGAGAAGAGCTCCGACACCGACTTCGTCGACTCCACCTCGCCGATCACGCTCCCGGCCGTCACCTCCGTGCCGACCTCGGGCAGCTCGAGGTACACGATGTCGCCGAGCGCCTCGGCGGCGGTGGCGGTGATGCCGACGACCGCCGGGTCCGACCCGTCGATCCACTCGTGCTCGGCCGTGTACTGCAGGTGCGACGGGAACTGGGCGTCGGTCATGGTGTGCTCCTTCGGAAGACGGTCAGGACTGCTGGGGACGACGGTAGAACGGCAGCGGCACGACCACCACGGGTTCGGCGCGGCCGCGCACGTCGACGGCGAGCTCGGTGCCCTCGGCGGCGAACTCCGGGCTGACGTACGCCATCGCCACCGGGTGTCCGAGCGTCGGCGACGGCGCCCCCGACGTCACGGTGCCGATGCGACGCACCTCTCCCCCGGCCTCCGGCAGCACGACGCCGTAGCCCGCCCGGGCGGGACGGCGCCCGAGGCCGCGGAGCCCGACGAGCACGCGTGCGGGAGGCGACGCCTTGCGCGCGGCGAGCGCGTCACGCCCGACGAACGGGAGCGGCGAGCCGTCCGGTGCGGTCTTGTCGAGCCTGACGACGCGCCCCAGCCCGGCCTCGTACGGCGTGGTCGTGGTGTCGAGCTCGTGGCCGTAGAGCGGCATCCCGGCCTCGAGCCGCAGCGAGTCGCGCGCCGAGAGGCCCGCCGGGACGAGGCCGACCGGGGTGCCCGCCGCGAGCACCGCCCGCCACAGCGCCGGGGCGCGGTCCGCGGGGACGAACAGCTCGAACCCGTCCTCGCCGGTGTACCCGGTCCGGGCGACGAGCGCGTCGACGGGACCGTCCTCGGCGCCGAGGACGACGGGGGCCGCGGCGTAGTACTTCATCGACCGGACGACCTGTACAGGGTCGTCGTCCGCGCCGGTGGCGCCCGGGACGCCGACGACGACGAGGCCCGCGACGATCTCCTTCGCGCGCGGGCCCTGCACGGCGACGAGCGCGGTCCCGCTCCCCTGGTCCGTCACCGTCGCGTCGAAGCCGGCTGCCCGCGCGACCAGCTCGCGCGCGACGAGCCCGGCGTTGCCCGCGTTCGCCACGACGAGGAAGCGCTCGTCGTCGAGCCGGTAGACGACGAGGTCGTCGAGGACCGACCCGTCCTCCGCGCAGATCATCGTGTACCGCGCACGGCCGGGCGCGACAGCGGTGAGGTTCCCGACGAGCGCGTGGTCCAGCGCCGCCGCGGCCTGCGGACCCGCCACCTCGATCTCGCCCATGTGCGACAGGTCGAACAGGCCCGCCGCCTCGCGCACCGCGCGGTGCTCCGCGAGGTCCGACGTGTACCGCAGCGGCATCTGCCAGCCGCCGAAGCTCGTGAGGCTCGCGCCGAGCGCGACGTGCTCGTCGTGCAGCGGGCTGAGCCGCTCCCCCGCGTTCTCCTGCCCGGCCGGGCCGGTCTGGTCCTGCGTCATCGTGGTCCTCCGAGGGTCGTCGGGCGTCAGTGGGCGTAGGCGTCGATCGGCGGGCACGAGCACACGAGGTTGCGGTCGCCGCGCGCCCCGTCGATCCGGCGGACGGGCGGCCAGTACTTCGCCGCGCGCAGGCTCGCGACCGGGTAGGCGGCGAGCTCGCGCGAGTACGGGCGGTCCCACGTGTCCGCCGTGAGCGCGGCCGCCGTGTGCGGCGCGCCGCGCAGCGGCGACTCCTCCACCGACCAACGCCCCGACGCCACCGCGTCGATCTCCCCCCGGATCGCGACGAGAGCGTCGACGAACCGGTCGAGCTCCGCCAGGTCCTCGCTCTCCGTCGGCTCGACCATGAGCGTCCCCGCCACCGGGAACGACAGCGTCGGAGCGTGGAACCCGTAGTCCATGAGGCGCTTCGCGACGTCCTCCGCCGTCACGCCCGTCTCGGCCGTGATCGCCCGGAGGTCAAGGATGCACTCGTGCGCGACCAACCCGTTCGGCCCCGTGTACAGCACGGGGAAGTGGTCGGTGAGCCGCGAGGCCACGTAGTTCGCGGTGAGCACCGCCGTCTTCGTCGCCTCGGTCAGCCCGTCCGGCCCCATGAGCGCGACGTACGCGTACGAGATCGGCAGGATGCCCGCCGACCCGTAGCGGGTCGCCGAGACCGGCGTGCCCGACGGCGCGTCCCCCGCCCCGCGGTCCCCCGCCGGGGCGAGGGGGTCACCGGGGAGGAACGGCACGAGGTGCTCGGCGACTGCGACGGGCCCGACGCCCGGGCCTCCCCCGCCGTGCGGGATGCAGAAGGTCTTGTGCAGGTTGAGGTGCGAGACGTCGCCCCCGAACTCGCCGGGACGAGCGAGGCCGACGAGCGCGTTGAGGTTCGCCCCGTCGATGTACACCTGGCCGCCCGCGTCATGTACGGCGTCGCAGACCTCGCGCACGTGCTCCTCGTACACCCCGTGCGTCGACGGGTACGTGATCATGATCGCCGCGACGCGCGGCCCGTGGTCGGCGAGCTTCGCCCGCAGGTCGTCGAGCAGGATCTCGCCGTTCGGGGCCGTCCCCACGACCTCGACCTTCATGCCCGCCAGGGCCGCCGACGCCGCGTTCGTCCCGTGCGCCGACGCCGGGATCAGGCACACGTCACGCTCCGCGTCGCCGCGCGACACGTGGTACTCCCGGATCGCCAGCAGCCCCGCGAACTCGCCCTGCGAACCCGCGTTCGGCTGCACCGACACCCCCGCGTAGCCCGTGATCTCCGCGAGCGCGCCCTCCAGGCCCGTGATGAGCTCCGCGTACCCCTGCGCCTGGTCCACAGGGACGAACGGGTGCAGGTCCGCGAACCCCGGCCAGGAGATCGCCTCCATCTCCGCCGTCGCGTTGAGCTTCATCGTGCACGAGCCCAGCGGGATCATCGTCCGGTCGAGCGCCAGGTCCTTGTCGGACAGCCGGCGCAGGTACCGCAGCATCGACGTCTCGGAGCGGTGCACGTGGAAGATGGGGTGCTGGAGGTAGGGCGTCGTGCGGGTCGCCCAGGTCGGGAGCGTCGGGTCGCCTTCGGCGGGGGAGGCGCCGTCCCCCACCTTCGCAGTCGTCTCACCGTTGGCCGGCGTCGTGGCGGTGGTCGTGACGCCGAACGCTCCCAGCACGGCGGCGACGGTGGCCGGGGTGGTGGTCTCGTCGCAGGCGATCTGTACATGGTCGTCGTCCGGCATGTACAGGTTGATCCCGGCGTCCGCGGCGGCCCGCACGACGGCGGCCGCGCGGCCGGGGACGACGGCCCGGACGGTGTCGAAGAAGACGTCGTGCTCGACCGGGACGCCACCGGCACGGAGCCCGTCCGCGAGGGCGACCGCGTGCCCGTGGGCGCGCTCGGCGATCGCGCGCAGGCCGTCGGGGCCGTGGTACACGGCGTACATCGACGCGACGATCGCGAGGAGCGCCTGCGCGGTGCAGATGTTGCTCGTCGCCTTCTCGCGGCGGATGTGCTGCTCGCGCGTCTGGAGCGCGAGGCGGAACGCGGTGTCGCCGTCCGCGTCGACCGAGACGCCGACGAGACGGCCGGGGAGGGAACGCTCCAGACCCTTGCGGACGGCCATGAACGCGGCGTGCGGGCCGCCGTAGAAGAGCGGGACGCCGAACCGCTGGGCGGAGCCGACGGACACGTCGGCGCCGAGCTCGGCGGGGGAGACGAGCAGCGTCAGGGCGAGCAGGTCCGCCGCGACCGTGACCAGGGCGCCGGCCTCCTTCGCCTCCGAGACGACCGGCGCCCAGTCCACGACGCGGCCCGACGCCCCGCACTGCTGCACGACGACGCCCACGAGAGCCGCGTCGTCGGCCACCCCGGCGAACGACCCTGTGGCGCGGGCCGCGTCCAGCCCGGCCGCGAGACCGGCCGAGAGGTCCGCGACGACGACGGGCAGGCCGATCGCCCGTGCGCGACCCAGGGTGACGGCGAGCGTCTGGGGGAACAGGTCGGCGTCGACCACGACGTACCCGCTCTTCGCGCGCGACGCGCGCCACATGAGGGCGACGGCCTCCGCGACGGCGGTGGCCTCGTCGAGCAGGGACGCGTTCGCGACGTCGAGGCCCGTGAGGTCCTCGACGACCTGCTGGAAGTTGAGCAGCGCCTCGAGGCGTCCCTGCGAGATCTCCGGCTGGTACGGCGTGTACGCGGTGTACCAGGCGGGCGACTCGAGCACGTTGCGGCGGATCACCGGGGGAGTGGTGGTCCCGTAGTAGCCGAGGCCGATCATCTGCGTCTTCACGACGTTCTTCGCCGCGAGGGCCCGCAGGTGGTCGAGCACCTCGGTCTCGGTGCGCGCGACGGGGAGGTCGAGCGGGCGGTCCGTGCGGATGGAGGCGGGGACGGCGGCGTCGACCAGGGCGTCAAGCGAGGGGTGGCCGAGCTGGTCGAGCATGGCCTGCACCTCGCGGCCGCGCGGGCCCACGTGGCGGGGCGCGAACGCGCCGGTCGCGGCGTTGTGGTGGGCGGCGGGGTCGAACGACTGGGTCACCAGGACCTCCGGGGAGCGGGGACGACGGCGGGTCCCTCCCCGCTCTGTCATCGGACGCACGCGTCGACCTGAGAGTTTTGCCGGTCCGCCATGCCCTCACGGGCCGGGGCGCGCCGGCTTGCACCGTCGGTGGGCCGTGCGACGCCGGGCGTCGTGCGGCCGCTTTCCAGAGTTGCCTCGCCGTGACGGTACGTGGGCCTGAGAGATTCCCGGGGAGGGTTTGCTCCTTCGGCGCCGACGCCCGGCCCGGGGGCCGTGGCGCGGGGCTCTCCCGTCGCGGTTCGAGCGGCTGTACTGCAGTTGTACGCCCATTCTAGCCGTCGCCGTGCTCGCCCTCGCTCGGGCCGAGCGCGGGCCGCGCCCGGACAGCACCTCGACGGAGGTGGTCGCCGACCGGCCTGCCAGGTGCGTGGACGGCGGCGGGTGCGGTGTCGTCGAGCACGCGGCACACGGCCTCGACCAGACGTTCCATCTCTCGCCCCGTCGCAGCACGGTCCAGCTCGAGCACCAGGTGCTCCGCGCCGGACCGTACCGCACGCCCGCACCATGCAGCCGTCACGTCCGGGGCGTCCACCGCCGCATGCACCTGGGCCGAGACGGTGATCTCGGCGGCGGAACGGCCGAGGGCCTCGCAGCGCGCCAGGAGGTCCTCCCGTGTCGCCCGCAGCCGCGGCAGGTGAGCTCCGGCCACGTTCCACACGTCGGCGTGCCGGGCGATGACCCCGAGCATCCGCGGGCCGGCCCCGCCAAGCACGAGCCGCGGGGCGGGAGCCACGTCACCACGTACCTGCGCGCCGTCGAGTCGCACGTGCCGCCCTTCGAAGGTGACCGGGCCTCCCGCGAAGAGAAGTCGGAGGGCTGCGCACGTCTCGTCGAGCATCACGAGTCGGTCGCCGGCGGCCGGGAAGTCGATGCCCCACGCCTCGTGCTCCGGTACGGACCAGCCGACGCCCAGACCGAGGTCGAGCCTGCCACCGGCGATCTCGTTGACCGTCGCCGACATCGCGGCGAGTACGGCCGTGGACCTGTACGTCACGCTGGACACAAGGATCCCGAGGGTCGCACGCCTCGTCGCCGCTGCGAGCGCTGCGAGACTCGCCCATGCGTCGAGGCACGGGACCGCACCGTGCTCGCTCCCGCCCTGGGCGACGAAGTGGTCGTAGAGCCAGAGGTGCTCCACGCGGGGGATCTGCTCGGCCGCGATCCACATGTCGCGGAGCTCTGAGAAGCGCAGGTTCTCCTGTGGCGTCTTGACTCCGATGGTCACCATGCACCATGTATAGCGTCTTACGGTACTTTGTGTGTATTAGTCCCTTTATGGAGGGAGCTCCATGCACGGCGAACCGACCACCTCCGACTGGAGAGGATGGGACCGCCACCAGGTGTGGCTGCGACGCGCCGGCCGCGCGGGCGACCACGACGACCAGGTCGGTCGGCTGAGATACCTTGCTGCCGGACCACCGGTGCGCGCCTCGCAGGCTTCCGAACCGGTCAAGGCCGCGCTCACGGCGGCCCTGCTGCTCGAGGGCGAGGCGTCCTCGAGGCATGCTGCCGAGCAGCTGATCCGGTCCGACACCGTCGAGCTCGTCCCCGGGTACGCGTCGCGGACCGTGGTCCCGCTGAGCTCCGTCGTGTCCCCGTCCATGCCCGTGCTGATCCTCGAGGACACCGACGGGAGAGTCGCGCTCGGCCCGGTCGACCGTCCGGGCGATCGCGTGCTCCGTCACGGGTGCGACGACCCGGCGGTCGTCGCCGGGCTCCGTCACACGGCGGAGGTGATCGTGCCCCTCCTCGACCGCGCGCTGCAGGTGTCGCCGTTCAACGTCACGCGTGCTCTCACGGAGTCCCTCCGGCGAGGCGACGACGGCCACGCACGGACGGTCGCCGGGAGCAGCCTCCTCACGTCGCACGTCCTGGCCGCGCTCCTGGCCGACGGTCGGACCGGACCGGACGCCGTCCGGGTCACGCGCTGGCTGCAGCTGCAGCCGCACCTCTTCGGCGGTGCGACGGGACCGGCCGCGCGGCTCCTCGTCGAGTCGAGCGTCTCCCCGGAGTTCCCGACCATGCTCACCGCGATCGGCGCGAACGGTCGCGAGATCGGCATCCGCACCGTCGGCGGTGGCGACAGGTGGTTCGTCGCGCCGGCACCGGTCGGACGTGTCGTCCTGGGCCCACGGGTCAACCCTGCCGAGGCTCATCCGGTGCTGGGCGACTCGTTCGTGGTCGAAGCAGCGGGACTCGGCGCCCAGGCGCTGCACGCCAGTCCGTGCACGACGGACGCCCTGGGTCTGACCCCCAGCGACGTCGAGACCTTCACCCGCGGTCCCCGTGTCTCCGCGAGACGCACGAGCACGCGCTTCCGCGTGCCGGGCCGAGGCGGTCTCCCGACGGGGATCGACGTCGCGCAGCTCGCGCAGGCCGGCGAGAGGATCGCGATCCTCACCGGAGTGGTGTCGCGCACGAGGGGGATCGGGCTGGTGGGCGCAGGGATCGCCGTCGTCCCGTCGGAGGTCCTGCGTGAGGCCGCGGCAGGCTCCGGCACGCCTCTCGCACCCGGGGTGCGCGCCGTGGACCATGCCGTCGGCAGAGTCTGACGGCGGGCCCGGTCCCCGGTCACGCGGCGCGCAGGTCGGTCCGTCACTCACGGCCGGGAGCCGGGGGAGCGGCACGACCGCGCGACGCGCTCCAGCAGGTCGGAGACGTCGTCGAGCATCCCTGCCGCCGTGTCCGGGTCGATCCGGGCGGTGTCGACCTGGAGCAGGACGCGGAGGTCCTCGGGGTGCGGGCTCACCGTGAAGAACGCCGTGAGGTCGAGCCGCGCCCAGGCGCCCACGACCTGCTGCCGGGCCAGGGCACCGCTGTCGAGCTCGGCGCGCAGCTCGGCGTCCGAACGATCCCGCAGGTGCGGCCAGGAGCCGGCCGCACGCGAATCGTTGAAGTAGTAGCCGAGGCTGTCCAGAACAGGGTCCGCGACGTCGGCCTCGAGCCGGTCGACGTCGTACGACGCGCCGAGCTGGGAACGGAGGACCGCACCTCCCACGCTCCTGACGTAG
Organism: Cellulosimicrobium marinum; assembly: GCF_020551945.1. Taxonomy (GTDB): domain Bacteria; phylum Actinomycetota; class Actinomycetes; order Actinomycetales; family Cellulomonadaceae; genus Cellulosimicrobium; species Cellulosimicrobium marinum. Next base: position 16,979 of record NZ_JAJBZH010000002.1, read on the forward strand.
TCGGTGAACGCCCTCGTGCCCTCCTCGCCGGCGGCGAGGGAGGCCCCCGGGGTCACGACGGCCAGACCGTTCTGGGCCATCGGGACGACCGCACCCTGCACCTGCGGGTCGGCACGGTTGCCGACGATGTTGAGGAGGGGGACCTCGGCGAGGCCGAGACGCCGCGCCAGGGTCCACCCGATCGCGGCGAACAGGACCACCGAAGTGGTGCGGGAGACGGCCCGCGCGACGAGCACCGCCGCCCGACTGGCTCGGGGGGCATCGAGCAGGATCCCGGTGAAGCGCTCGGCGGACGCTCCTGGCGCGACCCGTGCCGCCGACGTCAGGGCGTGACGCGACACGTCGGTCAGGCGCCCGAGCTCGGACCGCCAGCGTTCGATCGAGGCGAGGTGCCGTGCGTCACCCTGGGGCCCGGCTTCGAGGTCGGCGATCTCCAGCGGGGACGGGCCCGCGTCGCCGAGCGACGCACCGGTGCCGCCCTGGGCGATCATCGCCTCGAGGTCGTGGCGCACCACCTCCCACGCCGTCCCGTCGACGACGAGGTGCGACGCGACGAGCACGACCCGCACCACGTCGCCGTCGACCTCGACGACGCCCGCGCGCACGGGAAGGTCCGTCTCGTGGTCGAACCTCGGCCCTCGCAGGAGCTCCGCGAGGCGTTGGGTCCGGTCCACGAACGTACCCGGCTCCGCGCGCACCCGGACGAGAGGTACCCGGCCCGAGCCGACGAGCACCTGCCGCTCGCCCCGGGGCCAGCCGGGAAACAGCGTTCTCAGGCCCTCGTGGCGCGCCACGAGGCGCTCCAGGACGGCGGCGACGTCGTGGCCTCCGAGGCCTGGCGGGACGGGGACCGTCATGCCCATGTTGAAGTAGTGGTCACCCTCGCCCATCCACACGATGGAACGACGGATCGCGCGCTGGCCCCAGGTCAGAGGACCGGAGGCACCCGCGACCCGAGGGAGCTCGACGAACAGCTCTCCGGGCGGACCGTGGTCGAGAGGTGGTGCCGTCACCGCGTCCTCACCCACGGGCACGCGGCGCTCCGACCCCCGGACCCGTTCGGCGCGAGATCGCCGCGGGCCACTGCTCGGGGTCGTCGTCGACGTAGTGCGAGAGCCATCGCGCCCACCGGTCCAGCCCGAACCCGACGCAGGCCGAGTGTGCAGGGCTCCCGTCGGCCAGCGTGATGCCGAAGGCACGACCGAAGTGCTCCTCGTGGAGGTTGACCGAGGCGATCGCGAGAGGCTCGTCGGTCTGCGGCAGGCGCCCGGACAGCTCCAGCTTGAGCGACCTGGCGTCCTGATACCCGGCGAGGTCGGGCCGGTAGCGGGTGAAGAACGGGTCGCTCGCGGACGCCACCCGTGCCGGCAGCCCGAGGTCCGTCGCGAGCTGCACCAGTGCGCCGGCCACGACGTCCCTGAACTCTCGCGCACCGGCACGGTCGCCGACGAAGACGATCTCGCGCATGGCGAAGGACCAGAGTCGCGTCGAGCTGACCGTCGCCTCGTGGCGTGTGCACATCCCGCGCGCGGTCACGACCTGCGGCCCGTCGAGGACGGCGTCCGCCAGGTCCGCGAAGAGCGGCATGCACACGGTGGGTGTGGCGCACACCGGCGCCGGAACCATGTCCCGCTCCACGTCGGCGCGTCCGTCCGCGAACCTGTCGAGCACGTCGACGTCGGGCCGCACCACGTGGCACGACGTCAGGTGCTGCGGGAAGGTCCGGTCGTAGCCCGCGCGACGGATCGTGTCCCAGGGCACCAGGTGGGGGACCAGGGCCTCGTGGGCGCCGAGCTCGTCCGCCAGGTTCAGCGCGACGGTGTCGACGGCGGCGGCGAGGCGGGCGAGGAGGTGACCACCTACCCGGAGGCCGGGGCCGATCTCGGCGTCCTTGACGTCCGCGCCGGACCTGGGCGCCCGGACGTCCCACAGGTCGAGGAGCCCCGAGCTCGGCCCCCCTCGCCGCGACACCGAACGCCCGAAGGCGCGGCCCAGCTTCTCCGGCAGCCCGGCCGTCGCACCCTCGACGTACCCGACGGAGGGGACGTCCACGTCGTCGAGCACCCAGTCGTCCGACTCCTCGAAGCAGTAGGGGAGCAGGGAACGGAAGACCGCCAGCTCGTCGGGTTCCAGACGCCCTGGCGCCGTCCACCACGCATCGACCCGCAAGGGCTCGGCCGTCACGACGCCGCCTCCCCGTAGTCGAGACGGAGTCCCGAGGCGTGCCGGAACGTCCGGCCCTGCACGGCGGGGACGGCCCCGACCACGCTCGGCACCTCGATCCGGTCCAGCACCGCACCGAGGACGATCTCGAGCTCGGCCGCGGCCAGCCCCATCCCCAGGCAGACGTGCCGACCGGCCCCGAACGTCATCGGCATCCGAGAGCTCCTGTGCGGCAGGAACGCGTCCGGGTCCGTGAAGACCTCGGGATCGCGGTTGGCGCTCGCCATGCACACCTGCACGGGCGCGCCCTCCTCGAGCGCGACGCCTCCCAGCTCCGTCGGCTGGGCCGCGAAACGCAGGGTGAGGTGCAGGGGCGGCTCGTGCCTGAGGTGCTCCTCGACGTACGGCGCGAGGGCGTTCCGATCGGCGCGCAGCGACGCCCATGCGTCCGGCTCCAGGACCGCACGACGCAGCAGGGTGGTGATCGCCGCGCTCGTCGTCTCGGTCCCTGCCGCCAGGAGGAGGATCGCGTTGTTCACGACGTCGGCACCCGCCAGGCGGTCGTCCTCCGCGAGGACGGCGAGAAGGTGGCCGTTGCCCCGCCCTGCGGAGATCTGTGCGTCGAAGTACTCCCGGAGCTCCTCGCGCCGCGACACCACCGTCGCGAGCGGCACCGGCTCGTGGTCGACATAGGCGACGAGCGCACGCATGGCGTCCCACAGCCAGTCACCGTCCTCCACCGGGAGACCGAGGAGCCGACAGGTGACGGCCATGGGGACACGCTCGGCCAGCCGGTCGGCGAGCCGTGGGTCGCCCTCGGCAAGGGCGTCGTCGAGCACCGACGTCACCAGCGGCGGGACGATCCGCTGCGCCAGGTCCCGGACCGCGCGCGGCCGGAGGACCTTGCTCACCTCTGATCGCGGGACCGTGTGACGGGTGCCCTCCTGGTCGAGCATCGACGGCCCGAACGCCCGTCTGCTCGCCCGGAAAGGATGGACGACGGTGAACTTCGGCGACGTGAGGACCGTACGCACGTGCTCGTAGCCGAAGGCGACGTGCGAGCTCAGCGGCTCCGACCACGCGACGGGATCGTTCTCCCGGTACCAGGCGTAGGCGGGCCACGGGTCGCGGCGGAACCGCTCGTCGTCGAGGTCGACGACGTACGGCGGGCCGTCCGGGTCCGGTACCGACGTCGCCGTTCCCGGCCCGCGGTCGCGCAGCGTGGTCGCGCCACCGTCAGGGGACATAACCGAGCGCCCCCGTCCCCTCGAGGAACCCGTCGAGAGAGGTGAGCTCGGCGAGGGACTGCCCGCGAGACCTGATCGCGTCCCGGAGCCCGTCCTCGCGCTGCCGCAGCACACCGGCTGCGACGAGCACAGCCCGGACGGTCGACCCGTGGACCACGGCGACCCCGTCCGGGTCGGCGAAGATCCAGTCCTCGCTCGTCACGAGCGTCCCGCCCAGCTCCGTGGCGCACGGGACCTCGTCGGCCTTCCGGTCGGTCGTCCGCGCGGACGCGAACGTCACCTCCGTGGAGAGGACCGGCACGTCGATCGTGCGCAGCTCCTCGACGTCACGCACGGCACCGTCCACCACGACTCCCGCCAGGCCCTGGATCTCGGCCGACGTGAGGAAGATGTCACCCACGAGAGCTTCCGACGGCCGCACGCGGTTGACGATCACGAGCACTGCGCCGGGGGGGCACGCCGCGAGACCCTGGAGACACGGGAGCATGTCGTCGTCGGTCACCACCGGGAAGGCAGGACCGCAGAGACGCTCTCGCCCGTTCCTGGCCACGAGCGGCAGGTCGACCCGTCTCACCAGGTCCGGCGCGGCGTCCGCCATCTGCGCGACGGCGGTCCGTGCGAAGGCGTCCCTCACCTCGACGGCGGTCGCCGGAACGAGCGCCCCGCTCACGGTGCGACCCGCTCCTCGACCGCGATGCGGTAGAGCCCGCGCAACGTGTAGAACACCTCGAGCTCGTGCTCTCCCAGGTCGATCGGGGTTCCCGTGATCTGCTCCACGAAGACGATCATGCGGATCATCGTGAACGAGGTCACCAGCCCGAGGTCGAAGAGGTTGTCGTCCTCGTCGATGCGCTCCGGGACGGCACCGCCTCCCTCGGTCTGCACCTCACGGAGGAAAGCACGCATCTGCTCGTAGAATTCGTTCTTCGTCACGGTTCGCAGCCTCTTTCTCGTTGTTCAGCGGATGGCATGGCGGAGCGTGTCCAGTCCTGCACGGAGCTGGTCGTCCGGGATGGTGAGGGGCGGTGCCACGCGGACGCGTTCGCCGCGCGCCCCACCGGGAAACACCAGCACCCCGAGCTCGAGGGCACGACGAGCGACCTCCTGACCCGTTCGTCCGACGGGCCGGAAGGAGAGCGACGGCCCTGGAACGTGGATCTCGGCCGCCCTGCCCTCGTCCTCGAGGACGCGCGCGACCAGTCGCAGCGACGTCGCGACCCGTCGGCACATCGCCTCGACGTCGTGACTGTCGACGAAGCGGGCCACCTGGAGGGCCGCAGCCGGTCCGAGCGTCCCCGTCTGGAACGTGTGCGCCAGACGTGGTCCGGCGTGTCGTTCCTCGATCGACGCGTCGTAGACGACCGCCGAGAGGGGATACATCCCGTTGGTCAGCGACTTGGCGAAGAGGACCACGTCCGGGTCCAGGCCCCAGGCCGCGGAGAGGCTGAGGTGCCCGTGGCGGAAGTACCCGCTCTGGATCTCGTCCGCGATGAGCACCACGCCCGCGGTCCGGGCGGCGGTGCTCACGGCCCGGAGCCACTCCCGGTCCAGCGGTACGTACCCGCTCGCTCCCTGGACCGGTTCGTACAGGAAGCACGAGACGTCGCTCCAGTCGGTCGGGACGACGCCCGGGTCGAGCCGGACCACCTCGTGGGCGACCAACGACTGGAATCCCGTGTCCTGGAGCGCGTACTCGCGCTGGACGGACGAGAAGGCCCCGGTGTCCACTCCGAGTCCGTGGAAGGCACCCGTGACCACGACGACCTTGCCGGGTCGATGGCGACGGGCGAGAGACACGGCCGTGGCCACGGCGAAGCTCCCTCCGATCTGGAAGAGCACCCGCCGGTCGCGCGACTCGTCGAGCCGCGCGCAGAGCCAGTGCGCGACGTCCTCGGCCGCACTCGTCCGGAAGGGTGCCACGAGGTCCGACGACGTCGTCGAGGCGGTCGCGATCTCGGGGTTGCCGTGGCCGAAGTTCGTGCTGGCGTAGGACGACATCAGGTCGGTGACGACGAGCTCGTCCTGGTCCGGGGTACGCAGCACGACGCTCGCGTTGTCCGCCGATACGAGGGTGAGCCCGTCGCCGAACGACGGGCTCTCGTCGAGAACGCTGAGCCGTGACGGGCGACGTGCGTCGATCGCTAGGGACATCCCATCTCCAGGTAGGTCGTGAATCGTCTGAGGCCTTCGTCGAGCTCCGGGAGGGGTGCTGACGTGGCGATCCTGACGTGGCCGGTCCCGCGCGGTCCGAACGTGGATCCCGGCACGACGGCGACACCCGCCCTGTCGAGCAGGCGGTCGGCGAGCTCGACGTCCCCGAGGCCCGTGCCGGTGATGTCCGGGAAGAGGTAGAGGCCGCCGTCGGGGCGGACCACGCGGGCCCCGGTGACGCCGGCGAGTGCACCTGCCGCACGGTCGAGACGGTCCGACTGGTCGGCCACGTGCGTCCGGACCCATGCCCTGACCTCGGCGGACACCATGGCCCGGGCGACGACCCGTTGCAGCATCGTCGGCATGCAGCAGTGGGTGTTCACGGCGATGCGTGCGACGTCGTCGACCAGCGAGCGCGGCAGGATCCCGATGCCGAGGCGCCAACCGCACAGCGCGTGGCTCTTGGACAGCGTCTCCATGAGGATCGTGCGGTCCTCGGCGACCTCGTCGAGGATGCGTCCGGAGCGGAGGCTCGCCCGCCCCCCGAAGACGCGGTAGGCCTCGTCGCGCAGGACGTAGGCGCCGAGGCGCTCGGAGGCGTCGACGATCGACCTCGCGGTGTCCGGGGCGAGGGCGCCGCCGGTCGGGTTGCCCGGCTGGTTCACGACGATCATGCGCGTCCGGCTGCTCACCTGGTGGAGTGCGCGGCACGGGTCGTAGCCCACGACGACACCCCCGACGAGTCGGACGAGCTCCGCGTAGACGGGGAACCCGGGGTCCGGAACGAGCACCTCGTCGCCCGGGCCGACGAGGGCGAGCAGGGTCAGGTGCAGCACGAGGTTGCTCCCCGGGACGAGGAGCACCTGCGTCGGGTCGGCTGCCCGTCCCGGCGCGGCGGCGAGCGCACCCGCGACCGTCTCGCGGACCGCGAGGTCGCCCGGGGCGTCCGTGTACCCGTGCGGGCCGGCGAGCGCGGCGTCCCGAAGCGCCTCGATCAGGGCGGGGGCGGGCTCCCGTGCGGGCTCGCCTCGTTCAAGGCGCACGACGTCCCGTCCGCGACCGACCAGGGCCGCCGCACGCACGGAGACGCTGAACGCCGAGCCGCCGCTCAGTCGTCCGGCCGCCGTTCCGTGTGCCTGTGCCTGCGCTCCGTGCGGGAGAGTCAGCCCGCCCCCGGTCACGACAGTTCCCGGACGGCGTCGACGACCGCGTCCGACGTCGGCCACACGTGACGTTCGAGCGCGGGCGACGACGGCACGGGCACGTCGGGGCACGAGACGACCCGGATCCGTCCGCACAGCCGCTCCCCGACACTGGGCTGCTCGAGAAGTCTGCCGAGGATCTGCGCCGGGGCGCCAGAGCGGGGGCCGTCGTCGACGACGACGAGACGACCCGTGCGCAGGACCGACTCACGGACGGTCTCGACGTCGAAGGGGACGAGGGTGCGCGGGTCGACGACGTCGCACCGCACGCCCACCGACGCCAGCTCCGCTGCCGCCTCGGCCGCCACGGCCACCGCACCGCCGATGGCGAGGATCGTCGCGTCGTCGCCTTCCGTGACCCGGCGTGCCTGCCCGAACGGGACGGGACGCGCCGCGATCGCGCTGCCCCACCCCGACGAGCGGGCCAGGGAGGGAGCCGCGAAGTAGGCGACCGGCCCGGGCCAGGACAGTGCGCTGCGCAGCAGCCCGCAGGCGTCCTCCTGCGAGCCCGGGGTCACGACCGCGACACCCGGGACCTGCATGAGCAGCCCGTACGGGCACTGCTCGTTCTGGGGGCCGAGCTGCTGCGGGCCGCGGGACGTCATCGTCAGGACCATCGGGACGGAGTACGCGCCGTCGGTCAGGTACGACAACCGTCCAGCGTGATTCACCAGCTGGTCCATCACGAGCATGAGGAACGAGGCACGGTTGAGGTCGACCAGCGGCCGCAGGCCGCTCATGGCCGCACCCACGGCCATGCCGACCATCGCCGGTTCGGAGATGGCGCAGACGCGCACACGGTCACCGAAGCGTGCACGCAGGCGTGCAGGAGCGCTCGTGGCGATGAAGACCATGTCGTCCGACGCCGCCATCTCCTCTTCGACGACGACGTCGAGCAGGGCGAGCTCGTTCACCGGGTACCTCCGAACACGTGCGTCGTGACCTGGTCGGCATCGGGCCAGGGCGCGTCCCGAGCGTGGCGGACCGCGTCCTCGACACGCCGCCCGGCGTCGTCCCAGGCGGTCCGGAGCGGCGCGTCGTCCACTCCGGCGGCACGGAGCCGGGACTCCAGCGTCGCGATCGGGTCGTTCGCGTCCCAGGCGGCCTTCTCCGCGGCGGGACGCTCCTCTCGCGGCGGCGCGTCGAACTGCAGGTGGAACCGCGCCAGGTAGGTCCATGCCTGGACGAAGGACGGGCCACCGCCGTCCCGTGCGCGGTGGACGGCGTGGCGCAGGGCGTCCGTGACGGCCAGCACGTCGCACCCGTCGACCTCGGAGGAGTCGATCCCGTGCGCTCGGGGGATCGCGAGGAGCGACCGGGACGGGAACACCTCCTCCGTGCGGATGCCCCCCTGGTACCCGTTGTGCTCGCAGACGACCACCAGGGGCAGGCGCTGCACCGAGGCGAGGTTGAGCGCCTCGTGGACCTGTCCGGCCCCGAGCGAGCCGTCCCCGATGAAGGCCACCGCGACGGACGAATCACCTCTGACCTGGCTCGCGAGCGCGGCCCCGGCAGCGACCGGGACCCCGGCTCCGATGATCCCGCTGGACAGCAGGAGGTTGTGCGCACGTGAGGAGACGAGCGCCGCGGCCTTGCCGCCGCACAGTCCCGACGCCTTCCCGAAGAGCTCTGCGAGAAGGGGCTCGAGGCCGACTCCTCGTGCGATGGCGTGACCGTGGCCGCGATAGTTGGAGACGATCGAGTCGCGCTCCTCGAGAACGCTGCACGTCCCCACGGCGACGGCTTCCTCGCCGACATAGGGGTGGACCGGGCCCACGATCTCGCCGTCGGAGCGGAGCTCGAGGAGCCGTTCCTCGAAGACCCGGATCAGGGTCATGGTCCGGTGGTGGTCGAGCGCGCGGGAGACGTCCAGCGACGCGGGGACGGCTTCCGGGCCGGCGCCGGGCAGAGGCGGGAGGTACATCAGGCCGCCCCAGGGGAGTCGTACCGGCGCACGGCGACGAGAAGCCCGGTCTCCACGGGGATCGTCGTCTCGACGAACCTGGCGTCGTGTCGGATCTCGTCGACGATCGCGACGACCGTGCGCCGGTGGTCGTCCTCCGTGTAGCGCAGCTCGTCGAGGTCGTCGAGGACGAGGACTCCCCCGGGTCGGACGAGGTCGCGAGTACGACGGAACTGGGTCCACTTGCCGCCTTCCGCGTCCGCGAACACCAGGTCGAACGTCCCGATGGTCTCCCAGCAGTCCTCCACCGCCTCGGGGAGCACGTCGACCACGTCGGCGACGTGCGCGGCGGTCTCCTGGGCGAGGTCCGTGTCGGCCTCTAGGGTGACGACACGGACGTCCGTCCGGCCTGTCAGTCCGGCGGTCAGCCATGCCGTACCGGCGCCGCACCCGGTTCCGATCTCGAGGATCCGACCACCCGGCGGGACTGCGGCGGCGAGGGTGGCGAGGATCGCCCCCAGGACGTCACCGCTCGACGCCTCGAAGCCGCGGGCAGCCGCCCGCTCTCGTGCGGCGCGCACCTCCGCGGGGACCGGTACTGACGACAGTCGCATCTTGACCCTTCCTGGGCGCGTCGACCGCGAGGTCGTTCGGTGTCCTCGCTCGTGGGCGGGCGATCTCGGCCTCGAGATCGCCGCAGTGCACGTGCCTGCGTCAGCGAGGTGCACATGGCACGTCGTGACGAGCTGGAGAACGGTCGACGGGTGTTCGACCACCAGCGGTCCGGTGCGAGCCTCGGGACGCGCGATCGGCGCGGAGCCCCCGTGGACCGGACGACATGACGGGGGGAGCAGCAAGGTTGATTTGACCCCCGTGCTCGCAAACTAGCTCAAGATGAGACGTTTGTCAGCAATGCATCCATTATGCGGTCATCACACCTTTTGCCCCGGGCACGTGAGCGAGGTCAGGCGCGGCGCACGACGACGGAGCGCACCGTCGCGAGCCGGCCGACGGCCCGCTCCAGCGACCGGGTGCGCCGCTCGGTCGCGCTGAAGGCGACGTCGATCCGCCCGACCCGCCCGCCGTCGTCGGCCGGGGTGGTGCGCAGGGCGTCGAAGCTCACGCCGCGCGTGGAGAACACGCTCGTCAGCGCGGTGAGGGTGCCCGGCCGGTCGAGGCCGTGCACGCTCGCCACCCAGGAGAGCTCGCCCTCCCCGTCGCCCGTGGCCGCCGCCGCGCCCCCGGCCGTCGGCGCAGCACCCGCGGGGTCCGGTGGGGTGGCGGTGGTCGCGGTGAGCAGCTGCCCGACGCCGTCCGCCGCCTCCGCGAGGCGGCGCGCCTCGTCGTCGGGCAGGGGGTCGAGGAGGACGCGCGTCCAGCCCTCGGGTCCGAGCACGAGCGGCACGCCGAGGACGCCCCGGTGGGGGGCGGGTCGGCCGTCGGCGTCGGGCAGGGCGACCTCGCCGTCGAGCGCGACCTGTCCGGCGACGACGATCTCGCGGCCGTCGAGGATGGTGTCGACGAGGTCGACGGTCGCGCTCGCCGTGCCCGCCGGTGTCTTGGCGCCGGACTGGTGCGTCATCCACGGGCGCGCGACGGTGCGCAGGTCGGCGGGCCAGGAGTCGATGAGGTCGAAGGCGGCGCCGACGTCCCGTGCCGCCGTCGCGGCGAGCTCGCGCTTCGCGGCCGCGATCTCCGCGGGCAGGGCGTCGAGGGTCCGGCCGCGGCGCAGGGCCTCGACGGCGCGGCGGCGCTCGGCGGCGTCGAGCCCGCTCACGCGGACCGTCGACCACAGGGGGACAGCGTCCTCGCCGTGCTGCCCGGCGACGAAGCCGCCGACGCGGTGCCGTCGCACGCCCAGCTCCACGGCGACCTCGCGGCGGAAGCGCAGCGTGTCGAGCCACGCCCCCATCCCCACGACGCGGTGCCGGCCGAGGCGTTCCGCCATGACGGCCACGCCGAGCTCGACGGGGTTGGTCACGACGATGACGACCTCGTGGCCCGAACCGTGGCGGGCGATCGCGTCGGCGTGCTCGGCGAGCACGGCGTGGTTCGTCGCGGCGAGCGCCCGGCGGTCCGGGTCGGCTCCCGTGCGGGCGGGTGCGGTGAGCCCCGCCGCGACGACGATGACGTCGGCGGCGACGTCGGCGGGGGAGTGCGCCACGTCGAGCAACGGGGCGTGCTCGTCGTAGGCGTCCACGAGGTCGGCGCGCAGCCCGTGCACGGCGCGGGCGGACGCTCCGCCCGCGCGCCCGACGAGCTGGAGCCGCGACGTCGGCGGCAGCACCTGCCGTTCGACGAGCTGGGTGCACACCTGGCGGCCGACGTCCCCCGTCGCGCCGATCACGGCCACGTCCATCGGGGCAGCGTACGTCGCGGTGGCGTCGCCGTCAGGCGAACGCGATCTCGGCGGCGGCGTCGACCATCTCGTCGAGCACCGCGCTGACGGCGGGGCGGGGTTCGTGCCGGGTGGCGCGGTGGCGTGCGACGAGCCGCCGGGAGCCGAGGCCGGGCAGGCCGACGACGGTGACGCCGTCGGGCACCTCGTCGGAGGCGCCGCCCTCGACGGCGAGCGCGGGCAGCATGGCAACGCCGAGCCCGGCGGCGACGAGGGACAGGGCGACGTCGAAGTCGTAGTAGAGGTGGCGGGTGCTCAGCCCGCCGAGGCCCTGGGAGAGACGGCGCAGCGCGCGGGCGGCGGCGGTGTCGGGCTGGGGTCCGAGCCAGACGGCGTCGCGCACGTCGTCGAGACGTGCGGGGGTGGGCATGGAGGCGGGGACGACGAGGCGCCAAGGCTCTTCGAGGAGCACGACCTCGTGGGTCCCGCGGGGCGCGGGGTTCTCGGCGGCCTCGAAGTCGCGCTCGAGGAGGACGACGTCGAGGTCGCCGCCGCGCAGGAGGCGCAGTGCCTCGGCGGGTTCGCGTTCCTGGACGTCGAGGTCGATGCCGGGGGCGGTCTCGGCGAGGCGTTGCGCGACGGGGGCGACGACGGAGCGGATGGCGGACTGGAACGCGCCGACGGCGACGCGGCCGGTGACCTCGTCGCCGAGTGCGGCGAGCTCCTTGCGTGCTTCGACGAGCTCGGTCTCGATGCGTTCGGCGACGTCGGCGAGCACGCGGCCGGCGGGGGTGAGCGTCACGCCGCGGGGGCCGCGGTCGAGGACGGTGACGCCCTCCTCGGCCTCGAGTCGCTGGATCTGCTGGGACACGGCGGACGGGGTCACTCGTAGGAGATCCGCGGCCGCGAGCACACCTCCGCCCCGGTGGACGGCAAGGAGGAAGGCAAGCCTGCGTGGGTCCGTGGCCATGTAGACATACTAAACGCCCACTCAAGGAAGATTCGATTGTGCTGAACGTCAGAGAGCCCCACACTGGTCGTGGCGCCGATCGGTTTCCTCCTCCTACGGGTCGGCGCCAGAGCTTGCACCACCCCGCGCCACCAGCCACGAGCCCGGAGCGCACAGCCTCCGCAGCGCCGCGGAAAACCCCTCCACCCCTTCGTCGCTTCCCGGAGCCCGCTGTGCCTGTCACCCTCGACACCTTCGTCATGATCCTCGGTTGGGTCGGCGCCGCCGCCGGCGTCGTCGCGTACGCGCAGGTCACCCGCGGCCGCTGGTCCGCGTCGTCCGCGCCCTTCCAGCTCACCAACCTCACCGCGGCCGGACTCATGGGTCTCGTCGCCGCGGCGAACGGCGTGTGGCCGTCCGTGTTCGCCAACCTCGTGTGGATCGTCATCGGCGTGCAGGCGGTCGTGCTCATCGTGCGGGCACGTCGCGCGCGCCGTCGTACCGTCGAGCCCGTCGCGGCGCCGGAGCCCCTGCTGATCGCGGGGAACCTCACGGGTGCGGTCGTCGTCGGGTCGGTCGTCGGGTCCGTCGCCGTGACCGACGACGAGCCCGCACCCCAGGAGGTCGGGCTCGCCGCCTGACCGTCACACCCCGGCGGGCGTGATGAGCCCGACGAGCAGCCCCATGACGAGCAGCGTGACGAGCTCGTGCGCGACGTTCAACACGGTCAGGCCCGCCGGGCGGCCCTCGAACGCGTCGTGCGTGACGAACCGCGCGGCCGTGAAGCCCGCCCACAGCACCACGGCGGTGAGCAGGGCGTTGACCAGGTAGCCGCCGCCGTAGAACGACCAGGCGAGGTACGTCGCCCCCGCGAGCACCCACGCCGTCACGAAGCTCACCACGACCGTGACCACGATCGGCCCGACGGCGTCCCGCCCCTCCCCGGACGGGTCCACCTTCGCGACGCGCATCCAGTACGTGCCGAACACCTTCGGCGTGTACCAGACCGACCCGACGAGCATGCTCGACGCCGTGGCGGCGAGCACCGCCCAGTAGTTGATCTCCGGAACCATCGCACCGCCCCTTCGCGCCGACGACCCTCCTCGGAGCGTACCGACGCCGCCCCGCGCCGTCGCCGCGACGCCACGCATGACATCCGTCATGCCTCACCCGTGACGGACCCCCGGAAGCCGGTGACACCGGGCACGGCCTGCGGCGACTCCCGGGCGGAAGGATCGTCCTGTCGGCACGGGCCGGCAGCACGACGACCGCACCGCGAGCGCCCAGGAGGGCCCCATGATCGAGAGCCTGCAGGACTTCACCGAGAGCCTCCCTCCGTTCCTGCAGTGGGTGGGCGTCATGCTGGCCGGCGCGATCCCGTTCGTCGAGTCGTACTTCGGGTCGGTGATCGGCGTGCTCGCGGGTCTCCCCACGCCGGTCGCGATCGGGGCCGCCGTGCTGGGCAACATCCTGTGCATGGTCGTCCTCGTCTACGGGGCGAGCGCGGTCCGCGGTCGCGTCGCCCGGGCGCCGCGCGAGGAGTCGCCGCGCCGCACAAAGCTGCGCCGCGCGTTCGAGCGGTACGGCGTCCCGGGCGTGAGCCTGCTCGGCCAGACGATCCTGCCCAGCCAGATCACGTCGGCGGCGATGGTGTCGTTCGGGGCGCCGCGCAACCGCGTCGTGCTCTGGCAGATCATCTCGATCACGCTGTGGGGCACCGCGTTCGGCGTGCTGGCCACGCTCGGGTTCGACGCGGCGGGCCTGGCGAGCGCCGCCTGACCGCGCACCGCCCGGTCGGTGTCCGGTCGGCGCCCGTCAGGTCGCCGGGACGTCCGGCTCCGGCGGGGCGGTCTCGGTCTCCGCCCGACGGCGGTCGCTCACCGCCGTGCTGGTGGCGAACGCCCCGACGAGGAGCACGACCCCGGCGACCACGAGGTACAGCGCGACGAGGAGCGCCGCGGTCGTCCAGGAGTCGGTGGGCCGGGCGAGCAGGACGACGCCGAGCACGAGCCACAGCACGGCGTTCGCGAGCTGCCAGTCCCACCCGGGGGTGCGCGAGCGGCGTGCGCGCAACGCCCCGAGGACGCCGATCACACCGGCGACGCACGCCCAGATCCCCACGACACGGAACAGCAGCGGCCCGCTCATCGAGGGCCACACGGCGATGAGCACCGCCGCGACGACGCTCACGATCCCCGCGACGAGCCGCCAGCCCACGCCGTCGTCGTCCGCGGACCGGGACCCGGACCCACCCGACCGCCGTCCGCGGCCGGGGCTGCCCTCGAGGGCGAGGATGACGCCCTGCACGAAGATCACGAGCGCGAGCAGCCACCGCAGCCAGCGCAGCCCGTCGTCGGGGCGGACGAACAGCACCACCCCCACGACGAGGTACGCCGCTGCCCGCAGGTAGACCAGGCCCCACAGCCTCCGGGCGGTGCCGACCGCGCGGTCGGACAGCATCGTCGCTCCGTCGTCGCTCATGCGGTGTCCTCCTCGGCCCGGCCGGTCGCCCCGGCAGGGGTCGTCGTCGCCCGCAGCGCGGGCCTGTCAGGTGTCCCGTCGCGCGGACCGCAGGCGCGTGCCGGCCAGCAGCCCGCCGAGCAGGATCAGGACGAGCGCGGTCGCCACGAGGCCGTTCCACTGCCCGCCGGTCTGCGGCAGCGAACCCTGCGGCGTGGTTCCCGGCCCCGGTTCGACGGGCAGAGCCGGTTCGACGGGCGGGGCCGCGGGCGGCACGACGACCGGGACGGTGGTCGAGCAGTCCGGGTTCACGGAGGCCAGCAGGGTCGGCAGCGGGACGGCAGCAGCTGCGGACATCCCCACGGGGCTCATCGACGGGTCGACGGCGCACGTGGACTCCGGCGGTCCGGTCACCACGTTGTCGAGCTGCCCGTCGCCGGTGGCGGGGGCGTTCACCGTGACCGAGTAGGTCAGGGTGACGTCGGCGCCCGGGTCCAGCGGTCCCGACCACGTGAGCTCCGGCTCCGCGAACGCGACCGCACCGACGTCCGGGGCGGCCGCCGCGTCGTCGTTCCACGCTGCGTCGTCGAGGACGGCCGACAGGTCGTCGGTGACCTCCGCCGGGTCGTCGTCCGTGTAGACGAACGTCCCGGTGTTCGTGACGACCACCGTGTAGGCGACCACGTCACCCGGCTGCACCTCGTCGCCCGCGTCGGAGGTCTTGACGATCTCCAGCGCCCGGACCGGCGTGGTGGTGGTGCAGCCCTCGTCGCTGCCGTCGGCGCACGTGGACTCCGGCGGCCCGGTGACGACGTTGACGAGGTCGCCGTCGCCGGAGACCGTGTCCGTGACGGTGACCGTGTAGGTGATCGTCACCGACGCGCCGACGGCGAGCGGACCGGTCCAGGTGAGCGTCGTACCGTCCACGGCGACGGCGCCCTGGTCGGGCGCGACCCCGACCGACGCCGCGTCGAGCGTCGCGTCGTCGAGCACGTCGGACAGGTCGTCGCTCACGACGGCCGGGGCCGATGCCGCGTAGTCCGCCGCGCCCGTGTTCGTCACGGTGACCGTGTAGGTGACGTCCTGTGTCGGGCCCGCCCAGTCCTCGCCGCCCTGCGTCGTCACGGACTTCTCGATCGTGAGCGCGCCCACCGGCGTCCGTGTGCCGGCGCACGGCCTGCCGGTGTCCGGGTCCACGCCGTCGACGCACGGCGGGGTGGGCGGGAGGGTCGGCCCGCAGGTGCCGTCCGCGCAGGTCGGCGGTGCCGGCGGCTCGAACACGACGTTGTCGAGCACGCCGTCCCCGGTGACCGGGTCGTCCACCGTCACCGAGTAGGTGATCTCCACCGACTCGCCGCCTGCGAGCGGCCCCACCCACACCAGCCGCGGCGCGGCCCACACCAGCGTGCCGCCGTCGGGCTCGACGCGGGCGTCACCGCCGTACGCGGCGTCGTCGAGGACGCCCGTGAGGTCGTCGATCACCGCGGCGGGAAACTCCTGCGTGTAGGGCGCCTGCGACAGGTTCGTCACCGTGACGGTGTACGTCACCGTTCCGCCCGGGACCACGGGCCCGTCGGGCTCGGCCGTCTTCGTGACCTCGAGCTGCCGCGAGGGCACCACGACGGTGCAGCCGGGTGCGGACGGGTCGGCGCAGGTGGACTCGGGCGGCCCGGTCACGACGTTGCCCAGCACGCCGTCGCCGCTCAGCGGGTCGTTCACCTGCACCGTGTAGGTGACCGTCACCGACTCGCCCACCGCGAGCGGGCCGGACCAGCGCAGCGTGCTGCCGTCGTCCGTCACCGCCCCCTGGTCGGGGGTGGCGGTCGCGTCGCCGGCGTACGTGGCGTCGTCGAGCACGCCGGAGAGGTCGTCGTCCCAGGTCGCCGGGTCGTCCTCGGTGTAGTCGAAGCCTCCGGTGTTGGTGACCGTCACGGCGTACGTGAGCACCTCGCCGGGCGTGATGTCGTCCTCGTCCGGGGACACCTTCTCCTTGACGAGGTCGAGCTGGCGCACCGGGTCGGTCACGGTGCAGCCCTCCTCCGTGCCGGCGACGCACGAGGACTCCGGCGGGCCGGTCACGGTGTTGGTGAGGACGCCGTCGCCGCCCTCCGGCAGGGGGGCGCCGACGGTCACGGAGTAGGTGACCGTCACGGTGTCGCCGACGGCGAGCGGGCCGGACCAGGAGAGCGCGTCGCCGTCGCGAGCGGCCGTGCCCTGGTCCGGTGCCACGACGACCGAGCCGTCCTCGAACGCGGCGTCGTCGAGCACGTCCGCCAGGTCGTCGGTGAACGACGCCGGGGCGTCGGCCGTGTAGTCGACCTCGCCGGTGTTCTCGACCGTGACGGTGTACGTCACGGTGTCGCCCGGGAGGACGGTGTCGCCGGCGTCCGACGTCTTGGTGAGGCCCAGCCCCGGTTCGAGTACGGGGACCTCGGTCGTGCAGCCCGGGTCGACCGGGTCGGCGTCCTCGGGGCAGGTGGACTCGGGCGGGCCGACGACCGCGTTCGTCAGGGTGCCGTCTCCCGAGAGGGGGTCGGTCACGGTGAGCGTGTAGGTGAGCGTCACGGTCTCGTCGACGGCGAGCGGGCCGGTCCAGGTGAGGTCGGGCGCCGTGAACGACGCCTCGCCCTGGTCCGGCTCGACCGTCACGTCCCCGTCCCACGTCGCGTCGTCGAGCACGGCGGACAGGTCGTCGGTCACCGTGAGGAGCGAGTCCGGGTCGGTGTAGGCGGCCTGTCCCGTGTTCGTGATCTCCACGGTGTAGGTCACCTCGTCGCCGAGCGGCACCCCGTCCGCGGGCTCGACGGACTTGACGACCTCCACCGCGCGCACCGGGAGAGTGACCGTGCAGCCCGGGTCGGCCGGGAGCTGCGCGGGGTCGCACGGGGACTCCGGCGGGCCGACGACCGTGTTGTCGAGCAGGCCGTCGCCGGAGAGCGGCGCGTCGACGGTCACCGTGTACGTGATCGTCACCGTCGCCCCGGCCGCGAGGGCCCCGGACCAGGTGATCGCCTCCGTGTCGGCGTCGAACTCCGCGTCCGGCGGGGACGGGTCGGTCGTGACGGTCCCGAACGTCGCGTCGTCGAGCACGTCGCCCAGGTCGTCGGACACGACGGCGGGGTCGAGGAACGTGTAGTCGGTCCCGCCCGTGTTGGTGACCTCGATCGTGTAGGTGACCTCGTCGCCCGGGAGCACGGCGCCGGTCGCCCTGGAGGTCTTGACGATCCCGAGGGAGCGCACCGGCGTGGTGGTCGAGCAGTCCGGGTCCGCCGGGTCGGCGTCCTCGTCGCAGTTCGACTCCGGGGGACCCGTGACGGCGTTGGTGAGGACGCCGTCGCCGTCGTCGGGCAGCGGGTCGTCGACCGTCACCGCGTACGTGATCGTCACGGTCTCCCCGATCGCGAGCGGACCGGTCCACGTGAGGGTCGGGTCCGTGAACGTCGCCTCTCCCTGGTCCGGCTCCACGACGATCGAGCCCGGGGCGACGGTCGCGTCGTCCAGCACCTCGGTCAGGTCGTCGGACACGGTGAGGAGGCTGCCCGGGTCCGTGTAGTCGACGCCCCCGGTGTTCGTCACGTCCAGCGTGTACGTCACGGTGCTCCCCGGCACCACGTCGCCCAGGGAGCCCGCGGTCTTGACGATCTGTACCGCCCGGACCGGGGTGGTGGTCGAGCACACGGGGTCGGCGGGGTCGTCGCCGTCGGGGCACGTCGACTCCGGCGGGCCGGTGACCGCGTTGGTGAGCACGGCGTCCCCGTCCTCGGGCAGCGGGTCGCCCACCGTCACCGCGTAGGTGAGCGTGACGGTCTCCCCGGCGGCCACGGGGCCGGACCAGGTCAGCGTGGTCGGTGCCCAGGTCGGGAGCGGGGGCGTCCCGCCGGAGTCCGACGACGCGGTGAACGAGTTCTCGTCGAGCGTGCCGTCGTCGACGACGCCCGCGAGGTCGTCGGTGACCGTCACGGGGTCGTCCGCGGGGTACGCGACGGTGCTCGGGTTGGTCACCTCGACGGTGTACGTGATCGTGTCGCCCGGCAGGAGCGCCGCGGGCGCGTCGGACGTCTTCGCGATCTCCAGCCACCGGACCGGTGTCGTCGTCGCGCAGCCCGGGTCCGTCGACCCGGGGGCACAGTTCGACTCGGGCGGCCCGAGGACCGCGTTCGTGAGCACGCCGTCACCGCCCGGCGGGTCGTCCACCGTCACCGAGTAGGTGAGCGTCACCGTCTCCCCGGCCCCGAGGGGGCCGAACCAGCGCAGCTCGGTCCCCGTCACGTCCAGGGTGCCCTGGTCGGGGTCGACGGTCGCGCCACCGTCGTAGCCCGCGTCGTCGAGCACGCCCGCCAGGTCGTCCGTGACCTCCGCGGGCGCGTCGTCGGTGTAGTCCGTCGCGCCGGTGTTCGTCACCTCGACCGTGTACGACACCGTGCCGCCCGGCAGGAGCGGGTCGGACGACGGCTCGGCCGTCTTGACGATCCCGAGGCCCGGCGCGGGGAGCACGACGACGCAGTCCGGGTCGACCGGGTCGTCGCCCGGGGCGCAGGTCGACTCGGGCGGCCCCTCGACGACGTTGCGCAGCACGCTGTCCCCCGTGACCGGGTCGTCGACCGTCACCGAGTACGTGACCGTCACCGACTCGCCTGCCGCGAGGGGACCGGACCAGGTGAGCGTCCCGTCCGCGTACGACACCGTGCCCTGCGCGGGGACGACCGTCGCGTCGCCCCCGTACTGCGCGTCGTCGAGCACGGCCGCGAGGTCGTCGTCCACGACGGCCGGGTCGGCGAGGGTGTAGTCGTACCCGCCCGTGTTCTCCACGGTGAAGGAGTACTGGATGACCTGCCCGGGGACGAGCGTCGTCACCGGCTCGGACGTCTTCTCGATCGCGAGCGACCGCACCGGTGTCGTCACCGTGCACGCGGGGTCTGCGGGCTCGACGTCGGGGTCGCACGTGGACCCCGGCGCCACGACCGTGTTGCTCAGGACGCCGTCCCCGCCGGGCGGGTCGTCGACCGTCACCGTGTACGTGATCGTCACCGACTCGCCCACGGCGAGCGGCCCCTCCCACGTCAGGGTCGTCCCGACGACGTCGACGGCACCACGGTCCGGGTCGACGGTCGCGTCGTCGCCGTACGTCGCGTCGTCGAGCACATCCGCCAGGTCGTCCGTGACCGACGCCGGGTCGCTCGCCGTGTAGTCGACGCCCCCGGTGTTCTCGACGGTGATCGCGTACTCCACCACGTTGCCCGGCTGTGCCGTCGGGCCCGCGTCGGACGTCTTCGCCACGGTGAGCTCGCGCTCCACGACGGTGACGACGTGGTCCTCGACCTCGCCGCCCGTCCACGCGCCCGTCGGCTGCGGGTCGGCGTTCGCGCCGGCGAACAGCCGCACGCGCAGGTAGGAGTCGCCCAGCACGCCGGGTGCGGGCACCGTCACCGGGTACGTCGCCGATCCGCTGGCCGCCGGTACCGTGACCGCGGCGCTCGCCTCGTCCGCGCCGAACGCGCCGTCCAGGTCGGCGTCGAGCCACGCCACGAGAGTCGCGTCGGTGGTCGAGTCGTTCGTCGCGACGACGTCGACCACGAGGTCTTCGCCGATCTCGGCCGTCACGGGCCCGGCGACCGCACCCTCGTCGTCCACCCCGGCCAGGTCGTCCCCGTCCGCGCCCGCGGAGGGCGCGCCGTCGGACTCCGTGTCCACCGTGTTCGCGTCCCCGAGCATGAGCGGTGCCGTGCTCGACGCCGCGTCGTGGTCGACGACGGCGTGCCGCGCGCCGTCCGACGCGAGGAGCGTCCCGTACGAGTCCGGTGCGTCGCCGAGGTCGAGCGGCAGGTCGACGACCTCGACGGCGTGGTCCTCGACCTCGCCGCCGTCCCACGCGCCGACGGGCTGCGGACCCGGGTTCGCCCCGGCGAAGAGCCGCAGCCGGACGAACGTGTCGCCCTCGGCGTCGGGGGCGGGCAGGGTCACGGGGTACACGTCCGTGCCGCTGCCTGCGGGGACGGTCACCGCGGCGCTCGCCTCGTCCGGGTCGAACGTCCCGTCGAGGTCGGCGTCGAACCACGCGACGAGCGTCGCGTCGGTGGCCGTGTCGTTCGTCGCCGTGACGTCACGGACCAGTGGCTCGCCCACCAGCGCGGTGGACGGGCCGGCGAGCCCGTCCTCGTCGTCCACGCCCGCGCCGTCGTCCCCGTCCGCGCCGGGGGAGGGCGCGCCGTCGTCCTCCGC
The DNA here is from genome assembly GCF_020551945.1 of Cellulosimicrobium marinum. Lineage (GTDB taxonomy): Bacteria > Actinomycetota > Actinomycetes > Actinomycetales > Cellulomonadaceae > Cellulosimicrobium > Cellulosimicrobium marinum. The sequence continues at coordinate 37,611 of NZ_JAJBZH010000002.1, forward strand.
GTCGACCCGCGTCCCCAGCATGAGCGGGGCGGTCTGCGTCGCGCTCACGTACCCCGCGACCCCGTGCCGTGCACCGTCCGCGCCGAAGGTCGTGCCGTACGACGCCGGGGCGTCACCGAGGTCGACCGGCACCGGTCCCGGGCACCGCGACCCGTCGTTCCCCGTCGAGGCCGGGCCGTACGCGAAGAATGTGGGCGGCCGCGCGGGAGCGTCCAGGTCGAAGCGCCAGATCTGCCCAGTGCCGTTGTTCGACGCGTAGAGGTACCCCGCGTCGTCGAGGTACGTCGCCCCCCAGGCCGCGCCCGCGCCGGGCTGGTTCGACGGGTTGACCCCGTTCGGCGCGGCGATCGCGCCGTACCCCGCGAGCGCCTGCATGTTCGCCGTCCCGGTGCTCGGGTCGAGCGAGAAGAGCACGGTGGCGCGCGGGTTCTGGTTCGCGTTGTAGCCGACCGAGTAGAGCCGGCCGTCGTAGTAGGACCAGTCCGCACCGGAGACGAGGTTCGCCGCGGGGGTCGAGTACGACGTGTCTCCGGCGAGGACCTGCATGAACGTCGGCGACACGGGGTCCACGTCCACCGCGATCCACGACGCCGGCCCGCCCTGGCTCGTCGATCCGTACCACACGCCGTCCGGTGAGACGTCGCCGATGTTGAACTCCGTCGAGACGAGGTTCCCCGGCCCGAAGCCGACGCCGGAGAAGCCCGGCTGCCCGAGGTTCGTCTGCGCCTGCAGGTCGGGCGACGTCCGGATCAGCTCGGGCGGGTTCGACGACTGTCCGGCGACGAGCGCGCCGTACGCGAACCCGTCCACCGGGTTGTACCCGACGGCGTTGACCCCGTACTGCGGGACCTTCCCCCGGTCGACGTACCCGCCGGTGACGAGGTCGACGTCGTAGACCGTCGTAGGCGGGGAGCCGACGAACTGCCAAAGCTGCGCCGCGGCTGGGCACTGCGGCGGGTCGAGCGGCTCGAAGGTCACGTCGGTGGTCCCCGGGGGGTCGAGTCCCACCAGCTCGGTGAGGTCGTCCGGACCGTTGGTGTACGTCCCCGGGACGTCGGACGTCACGCCGACCGTCACCGTGCAGCTCGCGAGGTTCGGCGCGACGAGATCGCCGCCGGTGAGCGCGACGGTGCCCGTCCCGGCGTCCGCGGTCACGACCCCGTCCCCGCACGTCGTGGAGGCGTCCCCCGTGAGGACCAGGTCGTCGTCGGCGAACACGTCGGTGAAGGAGAAGTCTTCCTTGGGACCGGACGGCGTGCCCTGGCCCGCGATGAGGTCGTACGTGTTGGTGACCGTGAACGTCAGGGTCGCGACCGACCCGACGACGTGCAGCCCGGAGGAGAACTCCTTGTCGAGCTTCGGGGTCGTGTCGAGGACCAGGAGGTTGTCGAACGCGGTGTCGTTGCCCGTGCCGGACCCCTGCTCGTTGACGATCCGCACGCCGATCGAGTCACCCGTGGACCGCACGGCGATGTCGCCGATCCAGGTTCCGACGCGCGTCTGGCGCGTCTGGTTCGTCGCCGACGCCGCCGGGACCACCAGGCCGTAGGGCGCGTCGCGCGGGACCACGCACGTGTCGACCGGGGCGCTGAACGCGGACGTCGTGGATCCGTCGGCCTGCGTGATGAGGAACTGCGGCTCGGCGCCCACCGCCCCGGCCACGTTGCAGCTCTGCGAGGCCACGTCGATCGAGAACTGGAAGTAGCGCCCCGGGTCCACGGCCAGCGGCTGAGCGAGCTCGAGCATCGAGCCGGGCTCGATCGTCTGCCCCGTCCCCACGTTGGTGTACGACGAGACGAGGTGGTTCGTCGCGGGCGTGTCTGCCGGGACGCTCCCGAGGTACGGGTACCGGGGGGTGGCGTGCCACTCGCCCATCGCGCGCGCCATCGACCGCAGCCGGTTCCACCACGCGTTGTCGGGCTGGGTGCCCGTCGGGATGCATCCGTCCGACGGGTTGAGGAGCGGGTCGGGCCAGAACTGCGGCCGGGGGGAGTCGAAGGTGTTCGCCTGGTAGGAGACGGTGCCGTGCGCGGACACGATGATCCCGTTGCAGTAGTTGCCCGCCGCCCAGTCGGAGTCGGCCGTGTACGTCGTGACGCCGTCGGCGTTGACGTAGCCGGGCTGGTAGTTCGCCTCCGAGCCGTTCGCGCCGACGGGGAACGGGGTGAGCGTCTGGACGTAGTCCCCGGCGTCCCAGTCGTTCCCGTTCGACCCCGGGCCCGCTTCGTCGGGCTCCTGCCACGTGACGTTCTCGAACGTCTCGACGAAGAAGACCCGCGGTGCCTCCATGACGCCCGGGCTGCCCGGAACCGCCGCCGACTCGGGCACCCACGGCGCGGCGACCGGGACGGCCGTCAGCCCCGCCGCGAGCACCAGCGTCCCTGCCACCGCACCGGCGACGGACCGGCTCCGCGGGCGCGCGACCGGCCGCCCGGAACCCCCACGGCCCCGGAGTGCGTGCGTCGACCACTGCGCCATGCGAGCTCCCCCGGAAGCAGGACACCGACCGCTGACCCCCCGCGTCGTCGCGAGAGTGCCACCGTCCTTTTTGTCGCACGCCGCGAGCGCTCCGGCAAGACGGACGCCCGCTTCGGCCCCCGGTTCACCCTCCGCGGTCCCGCTTTGGGCGGGTTTGCCGGGCCGACGCACCGCGGGGCGTCACGTCGCGACGGCCACGTCCACGACGACGGCGCGATGGTCCGAGATCCCGGTGTCGACGGCGATCGCCTGCCCGACCGGACGCACGACCGGCTCGTGGGTCGCAGGAGACCGGTCGGGGTCCCTCGGGGCGTCGACGAGGACGTGGTCGATCTGGCGCACGGGGTCGTCGGACGGGTGGGTGAGCACGTCGGCGAGCGAGGTCCACCCCGTGAGGACCGCGGGCTCGGGGGCCCGCAGGTTGAGGTCGCCGAGCAGCACGAGCGGCCGGGGAAGCTCGTCGCACGCCCGTGCGAGCGCACGGAACTGGTCGGCCGTGAACTCGGGGCGCGGCGTCGTGTGCGTGGACACGACCGTCAGAGGTCCCCACGGCGTGCGCACCGCCGCGGCGAGCGCCGCCCGCGGCTCGTCCGGGACGACCCGCAGCGGGACGACCCGGCCGACGCCCGTGGCGTCGGGGCGCCGTCGGACCCGGGCCCGCCACGGCATCCGGGCGAGCTCGGTCCGCGCCCACCGGTCCACGGGGAACCGGCTCACGAGGCCGATCCCGTACGTCGGCACGCCCCGTCTCCGCGGCGCGCCCCGGCCGGGCCGGGCGGCGCGCCGGTACGCGCCCAGACGGCCGCGCAGCGTCGGCGCGAGGTGCCACTCGTCGGCCCCGAGCGCCTGCGCCGCCAGCGCCACGAGGTCCACGCGCCCCGAGCGCGGGCTGTCGCGCTCCACCTCCTGCAGGGCGAGCACGTCGGCGTCCAGGTGCGCGACGGCGCGGGCGAACCGCTCGGGGTCCACCGTCCCGTCGGGCGCGGCGCCGTGCAGCACGTTGAACGTGGCGAGGCGCAGCGTCCCGGGTGGGCGCGGGGGGAGGGCCTCGCCCGGTGGGGTGCTCATCGGCGCAGCGTGGCACGCCAGGCGACGATGCGCTCGACGGCGTCGGCGACCGTCGTGGGCGCGGCCGCGAAGGACAGCCGGACCCAGTCGCGGCCCGCGACGCCGTCGAAGTCGGTCCCGGGCGTCAGCGCGACGCCGGCCTCCGCGAGCAGCCGCTCGCACCACGTGACCGAGTCCATGCCGTCGCCGGACACGTCGGCGTAGACGTAGAACGCGCCGTCGGCCGGGGCCACCCGGGACCAGCCGAGGTCGTCGAGCCGGGACAGCACGAGCGCGCGCGACGCCGCGTAGCGCGCCACGTTCTCCTCCGCGGCGGCATACCCCTCCGGGGTGAACGCCGCGACGCCCGCGTGCTGGGCGAGGGCCGGCGGGGAGAGCGCGACGTTCCCCGCGAGCGCGTCCACCGGCCCGACGAGCTCGTCGGGCAGCACGAGCCAGCCCAGCCGCCACCCCGTCATCGCCCAGAACTTCGAGAACGAGCTGACGACGACCGCGCCGTCCGCGGTGTACCGGGCCGCGGTCGGGGAGCCCGCACCGGCTGTACGAGAGGAGGTGCCGTCGTCGTACACGATGCCGTGGTAGATCTCGTCGCTGATCAGGCGCACGTCGTGGTCGGCGCACCACCCCGCGACGGCGGCGAGCTCGTCCGGCCGGATCGACGTCCCCGTGGGGTTCGCGGGGCTCGCGAGCACCAGCCCGTCCAGGCCGCCCTCGTAGTAGGCGCCCATCAGCTGCGGCACCGTCGGCTGGTACCGGGTCGACGGACCGCAGTCCAGCTCGACGACCTCGCACCCCAGCGCGCTGAGGATGTTCTTGTACGCCGGGTACCCGGGCCGGGCGAGCGCGACCCGGTCGCCCACGTCGAACGCCGCGAGGAACGCGAGGAGGAACCCGCCGCTCGACCCCGTCGTGACGGCGATCCGCGCCGGGTCCACCTCGACGTCGTACCAGCGGCCGTAGTGCGCCGCGATCTCGCGCCGCAGCGCCGGGACGCCGAGCGCCTCCGTGTACCCGAGGTCGCCGCTCTCGAGCAGCTCGATCGCCCGGCGCCGCACGACGTCCGACGCGCCCGTCGCAGGCTCGCCCGCGCACAGGTTGAGCACCGACGCGCCCGCGTCGCGCAGCCGGTTCGCCTCCGCGAGCACCTCCATGACGGCGAACGGGGGCACGTGGGAACGGCGCGAGACCTTCATCGACCCGGACATGTGCCCATCATGCCGGTGCCGAACCCGGGCTTGTTCGGCATGGTCGACGCCGCGTGCCCCACAACCCGGGGTTCGGCACCGTCGTCCGCCCGGGACGGACGTGGACGCGCGCCTAGGGTGGGAGGAGAGCCGCGACGAGCGACCGCCCGAGGAGGACACCGTGTTCCGACGACGCCGCGACCCCGACGAGCCCACGACCGACGACCCGGTGCGCCGCGCGGCGCAGTACCGCGTCGACCGGGAGGTCGAGCGCGAGGAGGCGGAGGGGGCCGCCCCTGACGACCGTCCCAGCGGCCGTTCGGGGGACCGTCCGGGGGACGACGACGAGACGGTCCGCACGCCGCGGCGGGTCCGCCCGGAGGACCGTGCCCGCTACGTCGACACGGTGATCGACCAGGCGATCCGGCGCGGCGAGTTCGACGACCTGCCGCTCGCGGGCAAGCCGATCCCGGGGCTGACGGGGCGGCACGACCCGGACTGGTGGTTGAAGGGTGTGATCGAGCGCGAGCAGCTTACGGGCCTCGGTCCGCCGGCGATGCTGCTCAAGTCCGAGGACCGCGGTCTCGACGACCGCCTCGACCAGGAGGTGGACGAGGCGGCCGTGCGGGAGATCCTCGCGGACTTCAACGCGCGCGTGGTCGACGCGCGACGTCAGCTCCTCGGCGGACCGCCCGTCGTGACGCCGACGCGCGACGTCGACGCCGAGGTCGCCCGCTGGCGCGAGCGCCGCACCCGCTGAGTGCGGGGGATATGTCGTCCAGAGCCGGTCCGGACGACGAATCTCCCGCACTCAACGGGTCGGGTGGGCTCCGGTCAGCGGCCCTGCAGCGCGCTGACGGTGTCGCCGAACGTCCAGCCGCGCGAGCCGTCCCAGTTGATCGACCACGTCATGAGGCCCTTGAGCCGCGACGCGTACGGCTGGTACGCCTGCGTCACGAGCGACGGTGTCATGTACCCGCCGCCGGCGCCCTGCTGGGCGGGGAGCCCCGGCACCTGCTTGTCGTACGGGACCTTGATGGTGACGCCCTGGATGACGAGGCCGGCGTTCAGGCAGTCGGTCTGCTTCTGGAAGCCCAGCACCGTGCCCGCGACGTAGGAGTCGCCGCTGCACCCGTACATCGAGCCGTTGTAGTACTGCATGTTCAGCCACCACAGGCGCCCGTTGTCGGCGTACTTCTTGATGATCGGCAGGTAGGAGCCCCAGATGGAGCCGTAGACGACGCTCCCGCCCGTGACGTAGGCCGTCTCGGGCGCCATGGTGAGCCCGAAGCCGCTCGGCATCTCCGCGAGGACCCCGTCGATGATGCGGACGAGGTTCGCCTGGGACGTCGAGAGCTGGTTGATGTTCCCGCTGCCCGTCAGACCGGTCTCGATGTCGATGTCGATGCCGTCGAAGTGGTTGTCGCGCAGGATCGGCACGACCGTCTCGACGAACCGGTCCGCGACGGCCTGGCTCGACAGGTCGATCCCGGCGGTGGCGCCGCCGATCGACAGGAGCAGGCGCGTGCCGTCGGCCTTCGCGGCGCACATCTCGGCGGGCGTCGGCACGTCGACGGTGCTGTCCATGCCGTCCTCCCACAGGACGGTGCCGTCGGACAGGATGACGGGGAAGGCGAGGTTGATGACGTTGTACCCGTGCTGCGAGATCCGCGGGTCGTCGATCGGGATGTGCCCGAGACCCGGGTGCACGCCGTTGGACGCGCCGTCCCAGTTCTCCCAGTACCCGTGCAGCACCTTGCCCGCGGGTCGTCCCTGCACCCCGCACCCCGTGGGCGGGTCGGTCGGCGGGTCCGTCGGCGGGTCGGTGGGCGGGTCCGTGGGCGGGTCGGTCGGCGGGTCGGTGGGCGGGGTCGTCGGCTCGCACGCCCCGCCGTCGGTCCACAGCGTCGGTGTGGCGGCCGGGTTCCAGCCCGTGCCCGTCCAGGCCGTGTGCGTGACGCGCGCCGTGTAGAGCCGCGCGGAGTACCGGACCGCCGCGCCCGCGGCGTAGGTCGACCCCTCGGTCCACTGCGTGCTCGGGCACGCGACGGCGGCCGCCGGAGACGCGCCCCCGGGCAGGGCGGCGGAGCCGGCGACGAGCGTCGCGGCCAGGGCGACGGCTGCGGCTCCGGCGAGCAGCGGCTTCGGGCGAGCTCTCACGACGCACCTCGGTTTCCTCGCGCGGCGGCCGGGGCGGGCGCCGTCGGCCGTTCTCCGGCCAGTCTGCAAGCGGGGGACCGGGCCGCACATGAGGGATCCCCACACGCGACCACGCGCGGGGGTACGGGTGCTCCCGGACCGGTGGGGCGCCGTCGCGCACCGGGCGGACGACGGCCCACCGATCTAGGGTCGCCGCATGGCCGAGTGGCAGCCCGACGTCCTGGGGGACGACTACGAGCGGCTCACGCTCCCGCTCCCGCCCGACACCGAGGGCGAGGTGGTGGCGACGCTCGTGCGGCGCCGTCGGGCGGAACCGACGGCGCACGACGCGGAGCCGTACCTCGACGTGCTGTACGTGCACGGCTGGTCGGACTACTTCTTCCAGACGGAGCTCGCGGAGTTCTGGGAGGCGCACGGCGCGCGCTTCCACGCGCTGGACCTGCGCAAGTACGGCCGGAGCCTGCGCCCGCACCAGACCCCGGGGTTCGTCTCCGACCTGGGCACGTACGACGAGGACCTCGACGCGGCGCTCGCCGCGATCGGGCACGGCGCGCACCGCACGACGCGGCGCCGGCTGGTGCTCATGGGTCACTCGACGGGCGGGCTGACGCTGAGCCTGTGGGCGGGCCGGAACCCGGGGCGGGCGTCGGCACTCGTGCTCAACAGCCCGTGGCTGGAGTTCCAGACGCGCGAGGTGGGGCGGATGCTCCTGGAGCCGGTCATCGGCGCGCGGGCGCGCCTCACGCCGAACCGTCCGCTGCCGAACGTGGACCTGGGCTTCTACACGCGGTCGGTGAGCCGGGACTTCGACGGCGAGTGGGACTACGACCTGGCGTGGCGTCCGCAGCACGGGTTCCGCACGACGCCCGCGTGGCTGTCGGCGATCTTCCACGGGCAGCAGACGGTCGCGCGGGGCCTGGGCATCGGCGTCCCGGTGCTCGTGCTGCTGTCGGCGCGGAGCACGCTCGCGCCGCGGTGGGTCCCCGAGATGGCGCACACGGACACGGCGATCGACGTGGACGGGGTGGCGCGGCGCTGCGTCCAGCTGGGTGACCTCGTCACGGTGGCGCGGATCGACGGCGCCCTGCACGACGTCGTGCTGTCGGCCCGGCCGGTCCGCGCCCTCGCGTACGGGCGGCTCGCGCAGTGGCTGGCGGCGTACCTGCCCGCTCCGGCGCGTCCGGAGCCGGACGAGACGCCCGCACGGCCCGTCCGGGACGACGCCGCGGCGTCGGGCGGGCGCGAGCGGCGCCTCGGCCAAGTGCTCGGCGGGTGGGCGCGGCGGGTCGCGCGCGCGGCGGGCTCGGCCGTCGGGCACGTGCGGGGGCGCGTGCGGCGCCGCCGCCCGGTCCGCTGACGCCCGGTCTGCCCCGACGACGGCAGGCCCGACGACGGCAGACCCGCTCAGTCCTGCGACGCCGCCCGGGCGTCGAGCGCGCGACGCACGTGGTCGACGACCGCGTCCGCCGCGGCCTCGACCTCGTCGAGGCACGTCTCGAAGTCGCGCGGACCGCCGTACCAGGGGTCGGCGACGTCGAGCGCGCTCTCCCCGGCGCCGGGGGCCGCGGTGGGGGCGGCGGGGTCGAACGAGCGGTACATCCGCACGCGCCCGGCCGTGGCGTCGTCGGCCGCGAGCCGCCGCAGGGCGCGCGCGTGCTGCGCGGTCATGGCGAGGACGAGGTCGCGGGTCGCGACGTCGTCGCGCGTGACGCGGCGCGCCCGGTGCTGGTCGTCCACCGGGTAGCCGCGCGCGACGAGCGCCGCGCGGGCCCGCGGGTCGACGGGGTGGCCCCGCTCCTCGTCGCTCACCCCCGTCGAGTCCACGACGACGCGCCCGCCGAGGCCCGCGGCCTCGAACCGGTCGCGCAGCACCACCTCGGCCATCGGGGAGCGGCAGATGTTGCCGGTGCACACGGTCATGACGCGGTAGGGCTCGGGCATGCCCCCATTGTGGCCCGCCCACGACGCCGCAGGTCAGCGGGCGGGCCCGCGCGCCCGCGTCTACCGTGAGGTCATGACGATCAGGACGGGCGGGGGCCGTGTCGCGGTCACCGGGGCGAGCGGGCTGCTGGGCTCGCGGCTCGCGTTCCGGCTCGCGGCCGAGGGCGCGCCCCAGCGTCTCGTGGTGCGCGACGCCGCCCGCGCGCCCCGGCTGGAGGACGACCCGCTCCCGGAGTCCGAGGTGGCGGTCGTCGGCGGGTACACGGACACGCGCGCGATGCTCGCGGCGTTCACGGGGTGCGACACGGTGTTCCTCGTGTCCGCCCGTGAGGACGCCGAGCGGGTCGCGGCGCACCGCGCGGCGGTGGACGCCGCCGTCGCCGCGGGCGTCGAGCGGATCGTGTACACGTCGTTCGTCGGCGCGGCGCCCGAGGCCGTGTTCACGTTCGCGCGGGACCACTGGCGCACGGAGGAGTACGTGCGCGCCACGGGGCTGCGGTTCACGTTCCTGCGCGACAACCTCTACCACCACGCGCTCGCGCACATGGCGGGCGAGGACGGGGTGCTGCGCGGCCCGGGCGGCGACGGGCTCGTCGCGTCGGTGTCGCACGACGACGTGGCCGACGTCGCGACGGCCGTCCTCCTCGACGAGGACCCGCGTCGGCACGACGGCGCCACGTACGACGTCACGGGCCCGCAGGCCCTGTCCCTGGAGGACGTCGCTCGCGCCCTGTCCGCGGCGAGCGGCCGGGAGGTGCGCTACGAGGCGGAGACGGTGGAGCAGGCGTACGCGTCGCGCGAGCGCTACGGCGCGCCGCGGTTCGAGGTGGACGGGTGGGTGTCGTCGTACACGGCGATCGCCGCGGGCGACCTGGCGGACGTGAGCGACGTCGTGCCGCGGTTCACCGAGCGTCCGGCGCAGTCGTTCGCGACGTGGCTGGAGGACAACCCGCAGGAGTGGGCGCACCTCGTCCCCTGACGCTCGTCCTCCCTGCGCGAAAACCCCTGGCGCGGTCCGTGCGGGCGGGCGTACCGTCGTCGGACACGCGAAAGGAGGTGATCCGAGCAGTGAAGACTCTTCGGACTCGTGAGGTGGCCGCGCGCTAGTCGTCGCGCGACCGATTCGACTGACGGACCGGATGCGGTGAGCCCGTGAACCGGGCGGGGCCTCCCGAGGGGAGGCTCCCGACGGCGAGCGAGTACCACGCGACCACCGGGGCCCGCGGGCGTCGTGCCCTCGTCCAGCACGACAGGAGGCGTCAGCCTCCGGCCCGCGGGCTTCTCCGTGCCCGGGTTCAGAACGGCCGGCGCGCCACGACGAGGAACCGGGGCGCCTCGTCGACGAACTCGTGGCCCGCGGCGAAGTAGAGGTGCAGCGCCCGCAACGGCGCCTCGAAGCGGGCGACGGCCTCCGGGGCCAGGCTCGCCAGACCGGGCACGAGCGCCGGCGTCGCCCGCACGAACGCGAGCAGCGACCCGAGGTCACGGAACCGGCGTCGCCCGTCGTGCTCGCGCGCCACGTCCACGACGAACCCGGCGTCGCGCAGCACGTCCTCCGCGGCCTCGAGCGTCACCGAGTCCGGGTCCCACGGCAGCTCGACGCCGAGGGCCGCGCACACGCGGATGCCGTCGCGCGAGTCCACCTGCTGCGTGAGGAACACGCCGCCCGGTGAGAGGACGCGGCCCACCTCGTCGGGGTCGAACTCCGCGTGCCGGTCCGTCACCACCGCGAACTGGGCGTCGAAGAACGGCAGGAGGACCTCCTCCGCCGTGACGGTCCGCACGTCGACGCCGAGCGGTTCGAGACGACGGCGCGCGACCGGCAGCTCCTGGGAGTGCGCCACCGTCCCCGCGGACCCGGCGGGCAGGGGCGCGCACGACGCGAGCAGCTCCCCGTCGCCGGTCCCGAGGTCGAGCACCGGGCCGCGGTCCCCGCCCACGAGGTCGCGGGCGAGCGCCGCGTAGTCCCACGGCGGCGGGTCCTCCGCCGCGCCGCCCGTCGCACCCGGCAGCGCGACGTCGCGCGCCCACGCGACGTGCTCCTCGAACGACGCCGCGGGGTCCGGCGGGGAAGGCGGGACGGGTCGGCTGCCGGCAGGGACGGGCTGGGACGGGACTCCGGCGGGCATGCCCCGATTGTGCCCCGCCCACCTGGGAGCGGGCGCCAGGCACAGCGGTGGGCAGCGCTCCCCATCGCTCGGTCGTCACGGCGCGCGGTAGCCTCCCCGGGCGCGCACCGTCGCGACGTCGCCGCCGGGTCCACCGGCACGACGGGGGAGCGGACCGAGGGAGACGACGTGAGCAGCGGTCTGTGGGGAGCGGACGTCACCGAGCTCCGCGCCCTGGCGGAGTCACTGCGGTCCGCGTCCGACCACCTCGTGGCGACGACGGCGCAGGTCACCTCCCTCGTCGAGTCGTCCACCCGGTGGCAGGGCGACGACGCCGGGCACTTCCGCAGCGAGTGGAGCGGCACCTCCGTGCCCCTGCTGCGCGGCGTGAGCCAGACCCTCGCCGACGCGTCGCAGGCGCTCCTGCGCAACGCCGACGAGCAGCACGGCACGAGCACCGAGGGTGGTGCGCTCCCGTCACCGGGCGTCCCTGCCCCGGGCATGCCGGGCACCCCCGCCGGGCCCCTGGGGGGCCCGGGCACGAACGGCAGCATCTGGAACCTGCTGGGTGTCGGCACGGCGGGCGTCGGCCTCCTCCTCGACGGGCTCAAGGGCTGGAAGGTCGGGACGGCACTCACCGGGTTCCTCCAGGCGAGCCGGCTCGCGGACGTGTCCGACGCCGCGGCGAGCGCCTCGGTCTTCGCACGCAACATGGTCTTCGCGGACGCCGAGGGGATCCTCGCCCGCCTGGGGACGTTCGGGCGCGCGGCGGGCGTCGTCGGCGGGGCGTTCAGCATCTACGGCGGCATGCAGCAGATGTTCAACACCCAGTACGACGGGGCCCGCGGCGGGGTGGACCGCGTCATGGGCGGCCTGTCCGTGGTGAGCGGCGCCGGGACGATCGGGCTCATGCTCGGCGCGGCGCCGCTCCTCGGGCCCGTCGGCGTGGGAGTCGTGGTCGGCGCGGGCATCGTGGCGGGCGCGTGGGCGCTCGGGAACGTCGTCGTGGACAACTGGGACGCCATCTCCGGGTTCGCTGCGAACCCCGGCCAGTACCTCGCCGACGGCTGGGACGACGTCACGGAGCTCGCCGGGAACGCCGCGGATACGATCGGGGACGTCGCGTCCGACGTCGGGGACGCGATCGGTGACGGGCTCTCCGCCGCCGGGGACTTCGTCGGAGGGCTCTTCTCGTGAGGGAGCAGACCACCATGCGCTGGTCGGCGGACGACATCGCCGCCGCCGAGGCCACGCTCGCCCGCGTCGTCCCCGGCGAGGCGACCTCGGTGGGTGTCCTCACGGACGAGGAGGTCGTCGTGCTCGACGGCCTCCAGCACGAGCAGCTCGTGCCCACCCCGTGGCTCGACGCCCAGGAGGGCGCCGACCGCACGCTCGTCGGCCGCGTCGCGCTGCGCTCCCTGCTGGCCCGCGGGCTCGTCGTGCCCGGCGGGGGCGACGGCACGGACGCGGGCGGTGGCGAGGACGTGTCGATCGAGGCCGTCCCGGAGATCACCGGGCCCCTGGTGCTGCGCCGCACGGCCGGGGCCATCCTCTCGGCCGAGCGTGTCACCTCCGGGGGTCGCCACTGGGTGTTCGCCTACGTCCACGAGGACGGGTGCGTGCTCGAGGAGGAGGTGTCCCGCAGCGGGCACCACTCGTTCGTCGTGTACCCGCTCGACCACCTCGGGGAACGCCTCGTCCCGTTCCTCGACCCGCAGCGCTCCGCCGTCCTCGACGGCCGGGAGCGCCGCCTCGACGCCGCCGAGCTGCGCGCGGGGGCGCCCACGACGCCGGGCCTGGCGACGGCGGTCGCTGCGACGACCCTGAGCGCGGTACGGGCCGGGTCCGACGAGCTCGTCAACGTCACCGTCTACGCGGGACCGGACGGCGTGTTCGCGCTGCGCGGCGCGGAGCGCGACGCCTCCGGTGCACCCGCGGCCTACACCCTGGCCGAGCTCGGTCCGGCGACGCTCGCCGCGCTGCCCGGCTCCCTGGTGGGCGCATGAGCGCGCGCACGGTCGTCACGGGAGACCGGGCCACGCGCAAGGTCCGGGCGACCGTGGCCCGCTACCCCGAGCTGGGTGCCCTGCGGCACGTGGAGGCGAACACACCGCCCGTGCGCGCGTACGTCGTGACGGTGCTCGTCGTCGTGGCGTTCTGCGCCGGGGTGGTGCTCGGCAACGGGGACGTCGTGGACGCGCTCGTCGTGGCTCCGGCCTGGGTGGCGATCGCCGCCACCATCCTGTGGTTCATCGGCTCGGAGAAGGTTCTCGTGCTGGAGAACGGCCTCGTGGTGGGGTCGTTCGCCCCGTTCCTGCGGCCCTACGTCGTGCCGTTCGGGGAGGTCGACGCGTGGTCCGTGCAGGCGGTGGACCGGTTCGCGCGGCTCGGGCGCATGGCGGCGGGCCAGGGGCTCTCGTCGACGGGTCGTGGCGCGCTGTGGTCGCGGTCGGCCGTGGTCTTCGTCGGGCCGTCCGCGGTGGTCGCGCGACGGCACCGCGCCCGCGTGGCAGGGACGCTGGACGTGCCGGAGCCCTCGGTCCGCGGCGGAACCCTGTGGTGGTTCGCGACGCGCGGCCGCCCCGACCGGCTCGTCCACGCGCTGGCCGCGGCGATGGTCGCGGCAGGCGTTCCCGGTGGGGACGGGGTCGCGGCGCGAGCGCTTCCCCCGACCGTGCTCACCGGCCGCCCGGAGGACGCGGCGGTCCAGCTCCCGGGCCTCGCGCCGCGGGGGCGCTAGCGACCCTCAGGCGGGGGCGGGGCCGAACGCGGCGGCGAGCTGCGCCGTCGGGCCGTCCGCGGGACCGGTCGCGGTCCGCAGGGCGGCGACCTGCAGCACCATCCACGGGCTGAACGCCCACGGCGTCGCGTCGACGGCCCGGGCGACCTGCGCGGCGTCGGCCCACGCGTGCTCCATGACCTCGTCGGGGTGGGGCACGACGTCGCCCACGGCCCGCGCGGTGTACACGGGGCAGATCTCGTTCTCCACGACGCCCGACGCGTCGACCGCCCGGTAGCGGAACCCGGGGACGGCGACCTCCAGGTCGGCGACCCGCATCCCCAGCTCGTGCTCGGCGTGGCGGGTGATCGACTCCTCGGTGGACTCCGTCCAGCGCGGGTGGCCGCAGAAGGAGTTCGTCCACACGCCCGGCCACGTGCGCTTCGCGAGCGCACGACGGGTGACGAGGAGGCGACCCGCGTCGTCGACGACGTAGCAGGAGAACGCGAGGTGCAGCGGGGTCTGCTCGGTGTGGACGGCGGAACGTTCGAACGTGCCGGTGCGCCGTCCGTCGTCGTCGACGGTGACGACGTGGTCGGCCACGACGGGGACGTGGGGGGTCATGTCGTCACTCTCGCACACCAGGAGTCGCCTCGGGAAAGGGCCGTGAAGGGGACCGGGACCGCGAAGTAGTACCGGAGTCCCGCGAGGGAGTACCGCAGCCCGCGAGGGAGTACCGGCGTCCATGACCTCGGTACTCCCTCGCGGGCTTGCGGTACTCCCTCGTGCCCCGAGGGCGGGTGAGGCGGAGTCGGACCCCGTCTCACCCGCCCGTCAGGGATGGATCAGCCGCAGCTGGACGCTGCGTACTCGGACTCGACCGTCGCCGTCCCCCCCTCGGCGTCGGTCGCGGTCACGCTGGCCGAACCGGCCTCGAACGACGTACCGCGGGTGTTGAACGCCTGGTAGGCGTTCGCACCCGGTGCGACGTCCTCGAACGTCCGGCTGCCGTAGGGCGTCTGGATCGTGATGTCGAGCGGGACGTCCTCGTCGTTGAGCGCACGGACCGCGAGGTAGGCCTTGCCGGCGAGGCACCGCGCCTGCGAGGTCACCGTGACGGTGCGCTCGTTCTCGCCGGCCTCCAGGCCGGTGAGGTACTCGAACCCGGTGGTGGCGAAGCTCTCGCCGTCAGCAGCACGGTCGTACTCCATGACGTAGTACGCCACGATGCCCTGCTCCTGCGCCTCGGCGAGGATGTCCTGCAGCGGCACCTCACCGTCACCGAGGTTGGTGAAGGTCGGACGACCCTCACCGCCCACGTTCGTCGCGTCCTTGACGTGCAGGAGCTCGATGCGGTCGCCGTACTCCTGCATCAGCTCGACCACGTCGACTCCGGCGTGAGCAGCCCACGCCACGTCCAGCTGGAACGTCACGTACTCCGGGTTCGTCTCGCGGACCAGGATCTCCCAGGCCGAGAGGGTCTCGCCCTCGTGCTCGTACGTCGTGCGGAACTCGTTGTCGTGGTTGTGGCCGAAGAACTTCCCGACCCCGGCCTCGACCGAGCGCTGACCCAGACGGTTCATCGTCTCGGCCGTCGCCAGCGTGTTCTCGTAGGTGCTGATGCCCGGCGAGGCGAAGCCGCCCGAGCCGACGTACTCCTGGCCCAGCGTCTTCACGAAGTCCAGCGTCGCGTCGAACGTCGCCTCGTTGGTGTTGTAGTGCGACGACTTCACGCTCAGGCCGTACGAGTCGGCCAGCGCCTTGAACTCCTCGGCCGTGTAGCCGGCGAAGTTCCCGCCGAACGGCTCGATCCGGGTGAACCCGATCTCGCTCAGTCGCTCCAGGACGGCCGGGAGGCCGATCTGGTTGACCCACGGGGTCAGCGAGAACATCTGGATGGACACCTGGTCGACCGGGACCGTGATCGGCTCCGTGGGCCCGCCGGCGTCCAGGCCGGTGAGGTACTCGAACCCGGTGACCGCGAAGTCCTCGCCCTGGGGCGCGACGTCGTACTCGAGCACGTAGTACGCGACGATGTCGAGCTCCTTGGCCTTGGCGAGGATGTCCTGCAGCGGCACCTCACCGTCACCGAGGTTGGTGAAGGTCGGACGACCCTCGCCACCGATGTTCGTCCCGTCCTTGATGTGCAGGAGCTCGATGCGGTCGCCGTACTCCTCCAGGAGCTCGACCACGTCGACTCCGGCGTGAGCAGCCCACGCCACGTCCACCTGGAACGTCACGAGCTCGGGGTCGGTCTCGCGGACCAGGATCTCCCAGGCCGAGAGGGTCTCGCCCTCGTGCTCGTACGTCGTGCGGAACTCGTTGTCGTGGTTGTGGCCGAAGAACTTCCCGACCCCGGCGTCCACCGAGCGCTGACCCAGACGGTTCATCGTCTCGGCCGTCGCCAGCGTGTTCTCGTAGGTGCTGATGCCCGGCGAGGCGAAGCCGCCCGAGCCGACGTACTCCTGGCCCAGCGTCTCCACGAACTCCAGCGTCGTGTCGAACGTCGCCTCGTTCGTGTTGTAGTGCGACGACGGGATCGACAGACCGTACGAGTCGGCCAGCGCCTTGAACTCCTCGGCCGTGTAGCCCGAGAAGGTGCCGCCGAACGGCTCGATGTTCACGAACCCGATCTCCGCCAGGCGCTCGAGCACGGCCGGGAGGCCCGCCTCGTTGACCCACGGGATGAGCGAGAACATGCCGATCGACACCTGCTCGACCGGAACCGTCACCGGCTCCACGGGCGCCTCACCGACGGTGAAGAACAGCTGGTCGACGTCGACGCCGCCCGTGCTCGTCACGACGATCGAGCCGGAGCCCTCCGGCACCTCGCTCAGCCACTGCGTGACGTCGGCCCAGCCGGTACCGGTGAACTCGAAGTCGGCGAGAGGCTCGGTGGCCTCCGCGCCCTCGCCGGTCCAGCCGAGGGACACGGTGCCCTCGCCGCTGCCGCGGACGGTGATCTCGTTGATCGCCTCCCCGGTCGGGGCGTGGTGCAGCGCGATCGGCGCGTAGGAGAACGAGTCGCCCTCGTCGAGCGAGGTGACGTACGCGCCGGCGTTCGCCGCCGCGTCGTCCACGACCTCGACGCCCTCGGCCGCGTCGAACCACTCGGCCTGCTGCGTCTCGGGCTTGAGGATGTGCGTCGCCTCGCCCGTGATGGACGGGACCTCGCCCTGCGCCCGGTCGGCGTAGGTCACGACGAGGGTGCCGTAGATCTTCTCGCCCTCACCGTGCTCGACCGCGTCCGCGCTCGTCTGGATGGTGAACCCGCAGCCGCCGTCGACGTCAGCGGCACGGCCGCTCACCTCGGGGTGCGCGTGCGTGTTGTGACCCAGGCCGAACGTGTACTGGATGTTGCGGCACGCCGACGGCGTGCTGCCGTCCTCGGCGTCCTCCACCGACACGACGTACTCGACGGCGTCACCCCAGTTGAAGATCCCGCCGTCCGGCTGGTCCAGCGTGATCTCCGGAGCGGTGTTGCCGACCGTGATCGCCTGGATCGCGAGACCGAAGTTGCCCTCGGGGTCCGTCACGCGCAGCTGCACGTTGTAGCGGCCCAGCTCGGTGAACGTGTTCGTCACCGTCTCGCCCTGCGCGTCGTACTCACCGTCGGCGTCGAAGTCCCAGTCGAAGACGAGCTCCGAGTTGGGCGTCTCCGCGTCGGTCGTCGCCGAGGCGTCGAACGTCACCTCGAGCGGCGCGGTGCTGCCCGAGATCGGGTCGGCCGAGATGAACGCCCGCGGCGTCGTGTTCTCGGACCCGTAGGTGACCTTGTACAGGCCCGCGTCCGGGTTCTGCCGGAAGAAGCCGTCGCCGTACTCGAGGACGTAGAGCGCGCCGTCGGGCCCGAACTCCATGTCCATGACGTTGTCCCAGATCGGCTGGTTCACCGTCTGGAGGTGACCGTTCGGCAGGAAGTCCTCCACCGCCGTGACCTCACCGTCGGACGAGAGCTCGTCCATGGTGAACGCCACCACGTAGTCCTGCGAGAACTCGGCCATGAACGGCTTGCCGTCCCAGTGCTCGGGGAACTTGACGTCCGAGTCGAGGTTCTCGTCGAAGCGGTAAATCGGGCCGCCCATCGGGGCCTGGCCGCCGCCACCGAGCTCGACCAGCGGGTCGAGGACCTCGGGCTGGTCGCCCGGGTTGTCGCCGTAGTAGACCTGCGGCGCCGTGGCCGGCGGGAGGACGTCCAGACCGGTGTTCCACGTCGAGTTGTTCTCGGCCCCGGCCTCGCAGTCGAACCACTCGCCGGGCGTCGCCGTCGCGAAGTCCCACTCGTTGTAGTTCGCGTTGGGGCCGTGGCAGTAGGGCCACCCGGAGTTCATCGGCTCCGTCGTGAGCTGCCACTCGACGTAGCCCATCGGGCCGCGGTCGGGGTTGGACGCGCCCGCGTCGGGACCGTAGTCGCCCCACACCAGCGCGCCCGACTCGAGGTCGTAGTCGATCCGGAACGGGTTGCGCACGCCGGTCACGTAGATCTCTTCGCGCACCAGGTCGGCCTGCTCGGCGTCGTCGAAGAGGTTCCCCGCGGGGATCGTGTACGTGCTGCCGGGGCCGACCTCGGTGTCGGCGGCGAGGTCCTCGATCGGGTTGATCCGCAGGATCTTGCCGCGCAGGTCGTTCGTGTTGCCGGCACCGCGACGGGCGTCGAAGCCGGGGTTCATGCCGGGGGCGTTGTTGTTCGGCGCGTAGCCGTTCGCACCGGGGGTGCTGGCCGGCGTGTTGTCACCGGTGGAGAGGAAGAGGTTGCCCTCCGCGTCCCACGCCATGTCGGCGCCGACGTGGCAGCACTGCCCGCGCTGCGCGTCGACCTTGATGATCTCGCGCTCGGTGGACAGGTCGATGGCGCTGGTCGACGGGTCCCACGTGAAGCGGGAGAGCACGTTGTAGCCGAGCCACCGGTCCCAGTAGCTCGCGTCCTCGCCGGCGGGCAGGGAGTTCGGCGCGCTGCCGGTCGGGGTGGTCTCGGGGTACTCGACCCCGGACGGCGACGTGCCGTCCATGACGCGGGGCGCGTACACCATGTAGAGGTAGTTGTTCTCCTCGAAGTTCGGGTCGAGGGAGATGCCCTGGAGCCCGTCCTCCGAGTTGGAGTAGACGTCCAGGTCGGCGATCTGGGTGGTCCGCCCGGTCGCCGTGTCCGTGAGGCGGACGACGCCGTCGCGGGCGGTGTGCAGGACTCGCGAATCCGGCAGCACGGCGAGGTCGATCGGCTCGCCCGTGTTCTTGCTCAGCAGGACCTTCTCGTAGTCGTTCCAGTCGACGACCTCGTGGAGGCCCGCCTCGTCGGCGACGGCTTCGGCCTCCTCCGCCGGTGCCGCGTTCGACGCGCTGATCGTCAGTGGTACCACCACCGCGGCGGACAACCCCGCGGCGAGTGTTCGGGACAGCCATCGGCGGCCCGTGGTTGGTCGGTGCACAACGTCCTCCTTGACGTGGATCGAGGAGCCCGAGGGGTTGCGTCGTCAACGAGGCGCCGTGATCGTCGTGCCGCCCCGCACGGATCGAAAACCATCGGTCAACCGGGAGTGCTCGACACCGAGACTCCCGTGTGGCGACAGGACGGTTCCCGCGCCACGCGACCGACCCTACCCACGACTTCTGCCGATGCCAATACCAAAGTTGGTAGGTATCTCTCCGGTTGCGTAGCCCGGACGCCTGAAGTAGAAGCCGTCGGGGCTGGTCGACCACCCGGTCAGACGAACCCGAAGACCGGCGGGACGACCACCACGACGACCGCCGCCCACACCGCGTACACGGGCAGGAACGACGTCTGCCACCGGGCGAGCGCGTCGAACGGCCGCCGACGCCGCAGGAACCCGAGCGACAGCAGCGCGGACCCGGCGAGGTGCACGAGGAGGAGGACGTTGAGGACGAGCGCGACGGCCTTGTTGGGGCTGACGCCGAACTCCGCGATCCGGCTCAGCATCGCCGTCAGGGCGACGGCGTCCACCGCGAGCGCGAGCCCCACGAGACCGAGCTGCAGCCCGTCGAAGAACGACGGCGGCGCCAGGGGGTCCCGGGCCGAGACGGAGTAGAGGAGCAGCGCGAGGACCAGCACGAGGATCGCGTCCATGAGGATGAGGAGCTCGCGGTCGACGTCGGCGAGGTCGCCCGCCGTCGCGAGGACGACGAACACGGCCACGAGCATGACGACCGTCAGCGGGGTGAACACCCGGGTGAGCACCGGGGCGATGTTCTCGACGACGTCCTGCTTGGCCTCGACGAGCCACGCAGCGACGACGAGCGCCCCCGGCACACAGAACGGCAGGATCCAGGACTCCAGGGAGGGCTCGAGGTCGACGCCCGCGAGGGAGAAGACGGCGGCCGTGAGCCCGAGCAGTACGCCGCCGCCGAGGGCGAGCAGCGCGAGGTAGATCGCGAGCTCACCGGTGAACCGCGCGAAGTCCATGCGGCGCGGGCCGGACCGCCAGCGCCCACCGACGTAGGCGACGCCGACGAGCGCCCACAGGAGGACGGGGGCGTGGAGGGCGGCGAGGACCTCGGTGGAGCTGGGGGAGGCGAACGGGTAGACGTTGAGCACGACGCCCGTCGCCGCGGCGACGGCGAGCAGGCCGAGGCCCACCGCCCACGTCAGGCGTCGCTTCCACGCGAGGTAGGCGCCGAGGAACGGCAGCACCAGGAGGCTCGCGTTGCGCAGGAGCACGGTCTCGTCGGGCGCGACGACCGTCGCGACCTTGACGGCGACGCCGGCGCCGACGGCGAGCGCGAGCACGACGGCGAGCTCGCGCCACGAACGCGTGCCGTCACCCGGGGTGTCGCGGACGAGGACGAGCTGCTTCCACAGGCGGTCGGAGTGCTCGCGCGCGAACTCGCGGGAGACGGAGTCGAGGTCGCCCATGCGCTTGACCGCGACGAGGAACGCCTCGTCGTCGTCGAGGCCCGTGGCGCGCAGGTCCTCGACCCGCTCGCGGAGGTGGTCCTCCATCTCGTCGACGTCGGCCGTGGAGATCGCCTCGCGGCGCCGCACGTAGCCGCGCCACTGGTCGATCTGGACCTCCAGGGCGGCGTGGGGGCCGGGGTTCGCGCCCCCGGCGCCCGCGGCCGTCACGCCCACCCCTCGGCGAGGCGGGCCGGGGGGACCGGGCCGGGCTGCGCCGTCCGCCACACCTGGGCGAGGGCGTCGGCGACGACGTCCCACTGGTGGCGGCGCTCCGCGAGAGCCTCGCGCCCGGCGGCGGTGAGGGCGTAGTGCTTGCGCCGCCGCCCGACGTCGGACACGCCCCACGACGCCTCGACGTGCCCGAGGCGTTCGAGACGGTGCAGGAGGGGGTAGAGCATGCCGTCGGTCCACTGCATGCGCCCGCCGGAGAGCTCGTCGACGCGCTTGAGGATCGCGTACCCGTAGGACTCGCCCTCCGCGAGGATGCCGAGCACGAGGGGCGTGGCGGACGCCGCGACCAGGTCCTTGTCGATGCGCACGGGGCGCCTCCTTCATACCTAGGACTGCAAGGGGTTAAACCCTAGCACCGCTAGGCATCGGCCGGCGTCGGCCGTCGACACCGTCCGGCGGGCGGACCGACCCGGCTCGCGGACACCCACTCGACCCGACCGAGGCGCTTATAGCGCGAGCCCCGCGATCTCGCACGGGGAAAGGTCCACAAACCTCGCGAAGCGTCGTAAGGTCTGGGCCGTGAACATCTACCTCGTGCTGTCGAAGAGCCGCACGGTGCTGTCGCGGACCATCGCGCTGGCCACGCGTGACGACTTCACGCACGCGTCGATCGCGCTCGACCCGGGCCTCGACCTGATGTTCAGCTTCGGCCGCCGACGTGCGGCCAACCCGTTCGTCGGCTGCTTCCGGCGCGAGCGCTTCGACGAGGGCCTGTACCGCGGCATGGACACCGTGCCGGGCGCGGTGATCGAGATCCCCGTGACCGCGCAGCAGCACGAGGCCGTGTGCGCGCGGATCAGCGAGTTCCTGCTCGACTCCCACGCCTACTCGTACAACGCCACGGGCCTCGTCAGCGTCCTCATCGGCCGTGGCTCCGAGGACGACACCCGGTTCTTCTGCTCCGAGTTCGTGTACCACGTGCTGCACGGGGCGGGCGTGTGTGACCTCGGCGTCGCGCGCTGGCAGGTCCGCCCGCAGATGCTGCTCGACGTGCCCGGCGACGTCGTCTTCCGGGGCGACCTCAAGGAGTACGCCGCCCGGCACCGGGTCGACGCCGTCCGGGCGGCCCTCGCGGTCGACGGCGCCGGGCTGCGCCTCCTCGCCTGAGAGGTCACCCCGTCGGCGCGCTCTCCAGCCAGCGGTCGAACGTGGTCGACGCCAGGGTGGCGCCCGGGTCGCCAGCGGCCGTCAGCGACCCGTCGCGCAGGCCGCGCCCCGCCACACCCGGCAGAGGCACCGGGACGACACGACGGCCGAGGCCACGTGCCCGCGAGAGGCGGCGCGCGGCGTCGTGCATCCGCAGGACCTCCGGACCGGCGAGGTCCGCGACCCGGCCCGACGGCCCCCGTTCCGCGAGCGCCACCAGTGCCTCGGCGACCTCGCGCGCGGCGACGGGCTGCGAGTGCATGAGCGGCACGAGGGAGAACGGGCCGATCGTCATGAAGCCGAGGGCCTGCTGCGCGAACTCGTGGAACTGCGCGGCGCGCAGCACGCTCCAAGGCCGGTCGCTCTCGGCGAGCAGGCGCTCCTGGAGGCGCTTGCCGTCGTAGTAGCCGGAGGGGACGTCGTCGATCCCGATGATCGACAGCGCCACGTGGTGCCCCACCCCGGCGTCCCGCTCCGCGGCGAGCAGCGACCGCGTGACCGCCCCGAAGAACGCCTCCGACTCCGCGCGCTTCTGCGTCGTGACGTTCGCGACGTCGATCACCGCGTCGACGCCGTCGAGCCGCTCGGGGAGACCCGCGCCCGTCGTGAGGTCGACCCCGGTGGACCGCGTCAGCGGCACCACCTCGTGGCCGCGCTCGCGCGCCACGTCCACCACGTGGGTCCCCACCGTCCCCGTCGCCCCTGCCACCGCGATCCGCATGCCACCGTCTCCTTCTGCTCGCGCCCCGGCCGGTGCCGACGCTCGTGCCCTCTCGACCGGGCAGGGGCGCGGGACGTGACACCGGCCGCGTCACGGGACGGTGACGACGACCTTGCCCTGCGTCGCTCCCGCCGCGAGGCGCGCCAGCGCGGCCGGCGCCTCGTCGAGAGGGACGACGGCGTCGACCGCCGTGGGCACGGCGCCTCGCGTGACGAGCTCGAGCACCTCGGCGAGGTCCGTCGCCGACTGCGGCACCACCAGCACGCCCACGTGCCGTCCGGTCGCCCGGCCCAGCAGCGCACCCACCGTCGGGATCCCGAGCAGCAGGTCCGTCCGCCCGCCGACCATCCGGTACGCCCCGCCCGACCGCACCGCACGGTGCACACGCCACGGGGCCCGGCGCGCCACGAGGTCGACGACGAGGTCGTACCGGTCCCGGTGCGTCGCCCAGTCCTCGTCCTCGTACGCGACGACATGCTCCGCGCCCAGCCGCCGCAGGTGCTCGGCCTTTCCCCGGCGGTCGACGGCGGTCACCTCCGCCCCCAGGTGACGGGCCAGCGCCACCACGAACGCCCCGCCCGCACCGTTCACGAGCACCCGGTCGCCGGGCCGCACGCCGCGCGTCGCCCGCAGCGCGATGCAGCCCGCCTGGGGGACCGTCGACGCCTCGACGAACGACAGGCCGGCCGGCTTCGCGACCAGCGTGCCCGGACGCGTCGCGACGAGCCCGGCCAGACCGCCCCGGTAGCCCGGCAGCTCGCCCACCACCTCGTCGCCCACCGCGAACCGCGACACCGCGCCGCCCACCGCCACGACGACACCCGCGACGTCGGACCCCGGGACCGGGACCCGCGGACGCCGCAGCCCACCGAGCCGCGAGTACAGCGGCCGCCCGACCAGGTTCTCGCGGTCCGACCCGTTGAGCGACACCGCCCGGACCTCGACCAGCACCTCGTCCGCAGCGGGCGTCGGGTCGGGCAGGTCCGCGACCCGCAGCACGTCCGGCGGCCCGTAGCCGTCCTGCACGACCGCGCGCATCACGCCCCCTCGCGTCCGCCGCCCGTCCGGTCGACGGGCGTCCAGCACGAGGCTAGCGCTGGCGGCACCTCTGGACGCAGAAAGTCCCGGCCAGGATCACCTGACCGGGACTTTCCGAGAGCCGTCCGGCTGACTCGCCGGACTCTCTCTCACGTGCGCGAGGGGGGAGTTGAACCCCCACGCCCTTTCGGGCACACGGACCTGAACCGTGCGCGTCTGCCTATTCCGCCACTCGCGCGTGCCGCAGAAGACTAGCACGGTCCCGCTCGCCCTCGAGCATGACGTCACTGCCGCTATCCGCCCGAGAACGACAGCAACGTCGTGCTCGGCGGCACCCCGGCGCCCGACGTTCACACCCTCCACCAGGAAGCCCCACATCCGTCCCGGAATCTCGCGACGAATCGGGCCGACGGCGCAGACGCGGTCGATACGATCTAGGTAGTCTGCCTGGACGCGGGTCTCCGGCCTGCGCGGCAGTCGCGCCGCACGCCGTGCGGGCGGGGGCACGAGTCGAGCACGAGCAGCACGCGGCGAGCACCGCAGCGGGAGGAGGTGGCATGGGAGTCTTGGACCGCTTCGAGAAGGGCGTCGAGCGCGTCGTCAACAACGCGTTCGCGAAGGTCGGGCGCAGCGAGGTCAAGCCCGTCGAGCTCGCGAGCGCCCTGCGTCGCGAGGTGGACGACCGCGCCGCCGTCGTGGACCGCACCCGGACCGTGGTGCCGAACGAGTTCACCATCGAGCTGTCGCCGGAGGACTTCGCGCAGGTCGAGGGCTGGGGTGCGGAGACCTTGGCGGACGAGCTGGCGTCGAACGTCACGCAGTACGCCGCGTCGCAGCACTACGCGTTCGTCGGGCCGGTGAGCGTGAGCTTCGAGCAGGGCGACGGTCTCGACACGGGCCGGTTCCAGCTCCGCTCCGCGAGCGTGCGGGGCAACGTGGCGCCCGCGACGTCGGCGTCCCCGAGCGCCCGCCACCCCCTGGTCGACATCGACGGGCAGCGCTACCTCCTTACCGGGCCGGTCACGGTGATCGGCCGCGGGTCGGAGGCGGACATCGTCGTCGACGACCCGGGCGTGTCCCGGCGGCACCTGGAGATCCGGGTGACCCCGGACGGGGTGATCGCGTCGGACCTGGGGTCGACGAACGGGCTGTTCGTGGAGGGCCACCAGGTCCCGGCGGCGACGCTGCTGGACGGGAACTCCCTGACGATCGGCCGCACCCGCATCATGTTCTGGACCGGCGCGTCCGACAACGAGGAGTGGTGATCCCGCCCCGATGACCGATCTCACGTTCACCCTGCTGCGGCTGGGCTACCTCGTGCTGCTCTGGGTGTTCGTGCTCTCCGCCATCGGTGTGCTGCGGCGTGACCTCTACGGCACCAAGGTGACGCCCCGCAAGGGCAAGCGGTCCGACGCCGGGGCGCGCGCGGGTGCGGCGGCGTCCGGTGCGGGGGCTGCCGCGGCCGCGGAGCCGGCCCGCCCGGCGGCACCGTCGGGCCCGACGCGCCTCGTCGTCACGGCGGGGCCGCTGCGCGGCACGACCGTCCCCCTGACGACGTCGTCGATCCTCATCGGCCGGGCGCCGAGCTGCACGCTCGTCCTCGACGACGACTACTCGTCGTCGCGCCACGCGCGGATCTTCCCCCAGCAGGGAGGCTGGTTCGTCGAGGACCTCGGCTCGACGAACGGCACGTACGTGAACGACCAGCGCATCGGCCAGGTCGTGCCCCTCGGGCCGGGCACGCAGGTCCGCATCGGCCAGTCCGTCGTCGAGCTGCAGAGGTAGCCCCCTGGTGAACATCGCCCTGCGCTACGCCGCGCGCTCCGACGTCGGCCTGGTGCGCTCGAACAACCAGGACTCGGGCTACGCCGGCCCTCACCTGCTCGTCGTCGCGGACGGCATGGGCGGGCACGCGGGAGGCGACGTCGCGTCGTCGATCGCGATCGCCGCGCTCGCCCACCTCGACGGGGAGTCCCACGGGTCCGACGACGCCCTGACCGAGCTGGAGCAGTCGATCGACCACGCCCGCCAGGACCTGGTGGAGCGCAGCGTGTCCGACCCGGAGCTCGTCGGGATGGGCACGACCGTCACCGCGATCCTGCGCGCGGGCAACAAGCTCGCCATGGCGCACCTCGGCGACTCGCGCGCGTACCTGCTGCGCGACGGCGAGCTCGCGCAGGTCACGACGGACCACACGTTCGTGCAGCACCTCGTCGACACGGGCCGCATCTCGGCGGACGAGGCGGAGACGCACCCGCAGCGCAACGTCGTCATGCGGGTGCTCGGGGACTTCGACATCGACCTCACGCCCGACATGTCGGTGCGGGAGGCGAAGCCGGGCGACCGCTGGCTGCTGTGCTCGGACGGGCTGTCGGGGTTCGTCAGCGCGGAGACGCTCGCGCAGACGATGACGGACGTGCCCGACGTCGACGAGTGCGCCGACCGGCTGCTGCAGCTCGCGCTGCGGGCCGGGTCGACGGACAACGTCACGGTGGTCGTCGCGGACGTCGTCGACGTGGACGTGCTGCCCGACGGCGCGGCCCCGCCCACGGGCGCGCAGGTGGTGGGCTCGGCGGCGGTCGACCGCGACCTGCCCACGGCCGCCGCGGACGGCCCCGCCGCCCGGGCGGCCTCGCTCGTCGCGAGCGCGTCCTCGCCCCCGGAGACCGACGACGCCGAGGAGCCGGGCCAGGAGTCGGGAGAGCCGGAGACCGACGACGTCCGGCCCGGTCGTGCACCGCGCCGCTGGGTGACGGTGCTCGCGATCCTGCTCGTCGTCGCCGGGCTGGGCGTGGCGGGCTGGGCCGGGTACCGGTGGACCCAGACCCAGTACTACGTCGGCGTGGCGGACGGTCAGGTCGCGGTCTTCCGGGGCGTCCCGGAGAGCGCGGGCCCCCTCACCCTGTCCACACCCGTCGAGCTCACGGGGACCCGCGTGGAGGACCTGCCCGGCTACGTCGTCGACCGTCTGGAGACGACCATCCCCGCGCAGTCCCTCCAGGACGCGCGGGCCCGCGCCGAGCGTCTCGTCGCGGACGCCGCCGAGGAGGACCCGGCCGGCGATGGCGACGACGCGCCGTCGGGCACGACGGACGAGCCGACCACGTCCCCGAGCACCACGCCGAGCGAGCCGGAGAGCACGCCCACCGTCACGACGTCGTCCGACGCGGGGGCCTGATGGCCACGGTGGAGACCACCGAGGTGCGCCCCGGCCGGGGTGCGGAGCTCGGTCTGCTCGTCCTGGCGCTCGCGCTGGGCATCGGCGCGTACGCGATCGTCGGGCTCCAGCTCACGGGCGAGCTGCCCGGCCGGTTCTGGCTGTTCAGCGCCGGGATGACCGTCCTCGCGGGCGCGGCGCACGTGCTCCTGCGGTTCCGGGCGCCCTACGCGGACCCGGTGATCCTGCCCATCGCGATCGCCCTGAACGGCATCGGGCTCGCGATGATCTTCCGGCTCGACCTGGGCTCGCAGGTGACCGGGGGGGACCAGGACCTCGCACCGCGCCAGCTCCAGTGGACCGCGCTCGGCATTTTGCTCGCGTTCGTCGTCATCTGGTTCCTGCGCGACCACCGGACACTGCGCCGGTACACGTACACGGCGATGATCGCGGGCATCGTGCTCGTCGCGCTGCCGCTCGTCCCCGGTCTCGGCACGCGCATCAACGGCGCGCAGATCTGGATCAGCATCGGCAGCTTCTCCCTCCAGCCCGCCGAGTTCGCCAAGATCGCCTTCGCGATCTTCTTCGCCGGCTACCTCGTGACGAACCGTGACACGCTCGCGCTCGCCGGGCCCCGGCTCCTCGGGCTGCAGCTCCCGCGCCTGCGCGACCTCGGCCCGATCATCATCGTGTGGCTCGTCTCGCTCGCGATCCTCGTGTTCGAGCGCGACCTGGGCACGTCCCTGCTGTTCTTCGGCCTGTTCGTCGCGATGCTGTACATCGCGACGGAGCGCGTGAGCTGGGTCGTCATCGGCCTCCTGCTGTTCGCCGCGGGAGCCGTGCTCGCCACGGCGACGTTCGGGCACGTGCAGGCGCGCGTCGACGTCTGGCTCCACCCGCTCGACCCCGAGATCTTCAACCGGGACCCGGGCGGCTCGGGGCAGCTCGTCGGCGGCCTGTTCGGCATGGCGAACGGCGGCCTGTTCGGCACCGGCTGGGGCGAGGGGTACCCGCGCCTGGTCCCGTACGCGTTCTCCGACTTCATCTACGCGTCGCTGGGCGAGGAGCTCGGCCTCACCGGCCTCCTCGGCATCCTCCTGTGCTACGTCGTGCTCGTCGAGCGCGGCCTGCGCACCGCGATCGGCGTGCGCGACGGTTTCGGCAAGCTGCTCGCGGGCGGCCTCGCGTTCGTCATGGCCTGGCAGGTCTTCGTCGTCATCGGCGGGATCACGCGCATCATCCCGCTCACCGGGCTCACCATGCCGTTCGTCGCGCAGGGCGGGTCCTCCCTGCTCGCCAACTGGATCGTCGTCGCCCTGCTGCTGCGCATCTCCGACGACGCGCGCCGCCCCTCGTCGCTGCCCGTGCGCGGCCAGGTCGCACCGGGCGGGGTCCGCGCGCGCGACGACTCCGACCCGGTCCCCGTGGTCGGGGGGACGGGCGCGATCCCCGTCGGCGCCGCGCCCGACGACGCCCCCACGACCGTCGGCGCCGCGTACTCCGACGACCGGCAGACCGAGGTGGTCCGCCGACCCGACGACGACGACCTGCGGGGAGGAGCCCGGTGAACGTCCCCCTGCGTCGCGTGGCGAGCGTGGTGCTCGTCATGTTCCTCGCGCTCATGGTCTCGACGACGTACATCCAGTTCTTCCAGGCGGACGAGCTCAACGGCGACCCGCGCAACGTCCGCACGATCTACAGCGAGTACGGGAACTACCGCGGGCCGATCGTCGTCGCGGGCGAGGCGATCGCGTCGTCGACACCCGTGGACGACCCCTTCGGCTTCCAGCGCGCCTACGCGAACGGGCCCCTCTACGCGCCCGTGTCGGGCTACTTCTCGGTCGTCAACGGCACGTCGGAGATCGAGCGGTCGGAGAACGAGTTCCTCAACGGCGAGGCGAGCTCGTTGTGGCTCGACCGTCTCACCGCGCTGTTCACGGGCGAGCAGCCCCAGGGCGCGTCGGTGGAGCTGACGATCGACCCGGCGGCGCAGCAGGCCGCCTGGGACGCCCTGGGCGACCAGCGCGGCGCGGTGGCGGCGATCGAGCCGTCGACGGGCCGGGTGCTCGCGCTGGTGTCGAAGCCGAGCTACGACCCGAACGCGCTCGCGACGCACGACACGGGGGCGGCGAACGCCGCGTTCCAGGAGCTGGCGAACGCCGACGGCGACCCGATGAGCAACCGCGCGATCCGCGGCAACACGTACCCGCCGGGGTCGACGTTCAAGCTCGTCACCTCCGCGGCGGCGATCGAGAGCGGCGAGTACACCGCGGAGTCGGTGATCCCCGCGCCGGACGTGTACCAGTACCCGCAGTCGACGTCGACGATGAGCAACTTCGGCGGCATCCGCTGCTCGCCGACGGGCGAGATGACGCTCGCCGACGCGCTGCGCATCTCCTGCAACACGGCGTTCGCCGACCTGGGCGTCACGCTCGGGGACGACGAGCTGCGCGACCAGGCGGAGGACTTCGGGTTCGACGACGACGGCCTGACCATCCCCATGGACGTCACGGCGAGCCGCTTCCCGACGGACGAACAGGCGGACCCCGCGGCGACGGCCCGTGCCGCGATCGGTCAGGGAGACGTGCGGGCGACGCCCCTGCAGATGGCGATGGTGGCGTCAGCGATCGCGAACGACGGCGTGCTCATGACGCCGTACACGGTGGAGACGGTGCGCGACCCGGACCTCGAGGTCGTCCAGCAGTCGGAGCCGCGGCGCCTGCGCACCTCCGTCTCGCCGAGCACGGCCGCCCAGCTCACGGAGATGATGATCGGGGTGGTGAACAACGGCTCCGGCACGGCGGCGCAGATCCCGGGCGTGCAGGTCGCCGGGAAGACGGGCACGGCGGAGAACGACCCGGAGAAGGCGCCGCACGCGTGGTTCACGTCGTTCGCCCCGGCCGACGACCCGCAGGTGGCGGTCGCGGTGATCGTCGAGAACGGCGGGTCGAGCGGCAGCGAGGCCACGGGCGGCGCGGTCGCGGCGCCGATCGCGCGCGCGGTCATCGAGGCGGTGCTGGCGGGATGAAGCCTTCCCGGGGTCTGCATCTGGGCGACCGCTACCGGCTGGTGCGCCGCATCGCCGTCGGCGGCATGGGCGAGGTCTGGGTCGCCGCGGACGACGCGCTCGGCCGCGAGGTCGCGGTGAAGGTGCTGCGCAGCGAGTACGCGGGCAACGAGGACTTCCTCAACCGCCTGCGGACGGAGGCGCGGAACAGCGCGGCGCTGTCGCACCCGAACATCGCGCAGATGTACGACTACGGCGAGCAGGACCGGTCGGGCTACCTCGTCATGGAGCTCGTGGTGGGCGAGCCGATGGCCGACCTCCTGGAGCGCGAGCCCGTGCTCCCGCCGTCCCGGCTCCTGCCGATCCTGTCGCAGACGGCGCGGGGGCTGCACGCCGCGCACGTCGCGGGCGTCGTGCACCGTGACGTGAAGCCGGGCAACATCCTCATCGACCGGTCCGGGACGGTGAAGATCACGGACTTCGGGGTGTCGCTCGCGGCGAACCAGGTCCCCATGACGGCGACGGGCATGGTCATGGGCACCGCGCAGTACCTCTCCCCGGAGCAGGCCGTCGGCCAGGCCGCGACGGGCGCGTCGGACGTGTACGCGCTGGGGATCGTGGCGTACGAGTCGGTGGTCGGGAACCGGCCCTTCACGGGCTCGACGCCGGTCGACATCGCCGTGGCGCACGTGAACGAGCCCGTGCCGCCGCTGCCGTCGTCGGTGGACCCGGAGCTCGCGCAGCTCATCATGACGATGCTGGAGAAGGACCCGACGCTGCGCCCGCCGTCGGCGGTGGCGCTGGCGCAGGTCCTCGACCGCATCGCGGAGCGTCTCGCCTCCGACCCGTGGGCGGCGGGGCGGGCCGCCTCCCCGGCGCGGCGGGCGCGCCGAGCCCGCGCCGACTCGGTGCCCGACTCGATGCCCGACGACGCGCCCGAGGGGTCCCGCGCGGGGGCGCACACCGCCCCGCGCGAGGGCCTCGCGCCCGTCATCACGCCCATCGTCATCCCGGCGACCGTGCGCGACACGGAGGAGGCCGACCCCGGTGCGGCGCGGGCCGGCGTCGGGCACGCGGCCCCGACCAACGACGCGGCCACGGCCGCGGATCGCCCTGCGGCCGCGCTGCCCTGGGAGCGCCCGACGCCGCCCACCCCCGCCACGCCGTCGGTCGCACCGTCCGCGTCCGGTGCGGACGGCGCCGGGGCGCCCCGCTCCTACCCGCCGCGCCGGGAGATGCACGGCGCCGCGCGCACCCGGCGCCCGGCCGCCCGCGCCGCGACGCGCCCGGGTCGGTCCACCGACCACGCCGACGCCGCGACCCCGGCCGCGCCGGCGACCCGGGCGGAGATGCGACGCCAGGCCCAGGACGCCTCGGCCCGGACCGCGGCACGACGGACCTCGACCACGACGGGGCAGCGGATCGGGGGCCTGACCCGCGGGATGACGTGGCCGCTCGTGGCCCTGCTGGGCCTGCTGCTCGTGGTCCTCGTCGCCACCGTCGTCACCGGCGGCGACGGCGGTGACGGCGACGCCGCGGGCCTCGGCCCGGCGGTCGTCGCGCTCGCCGCGCCAGCCTCGCCCGTCGCCTCCGGCGCGGGGGTCACATCGTGACGACATCGTTGCCTCGCCTGCCCGCCCGCACCCTCGCGGGTGGGATGATTGCGCCAGATGTGCCGCGTGCGGACGCGCCCGCGGCTCCGACGACACCGAAGGACGAATGAGTGGTGGACAACGCTCCCCGAGTGCTTGCCGGGCGGTACGAGGTCGGTGACCTCATCGGCCGCGGCGGCATGGCCGAGGTGCACATCGGGCACGACACGCGTCTCGGTCGCACCGTCGCGATCAAGATCCTGCGGTCCGACCTCGCCCGCGACCCGTCGTTCCTGGCCCGCTTCCGCCGCGAGGCGCAGGCGGCCGCGGCCCTCAACCACCCGGCCATCGTCGCGGTGTACGACACGGGCGAGGACGTGCACACCGACACGCAGGGCGCGTCGGTCCACGTCCCGTTCATCGTCATGGAGTACGTCGAGGGGCACACGGTCCGCGACATCCTCCGGGACGGCCAGGCCGTCCCCATCGACGAGGCCGTGGAGATCTCCGCGGGCGTGCTCGCGGCGCTCGAGTACTCGCACCACGCGGGGATCGTGCACCGCGACATCAAGCCGGCCAACGTCATGATCACGCCCACGGGCGCGGTCAAGGTGATGGACTTCGGCATCGCGCGGGCGGTCGCGGACTCCGCCGCCACGATGACGCAGACGCAGGCCGTGATCGGCACGGCGCAGTACCTGTCTCCCGAGCAGGCTCGCGGCGAGACGGTCGACGCCCGGAGCGACCTGTACTCCACGGGGTGCCTGCTGTTCGAGCTGCTCACCGGGCGGCCGCCGTTCATCGGGGACTCGCCCGTCGCCGTCGCGTACCAGCACGTCCGCGAGGCGCCGGCGAAGCCGAGCGCGATCGCGCCCGACGTGCCCGAGGTGCTCGACCGCATCACGCTCAAGGCTCTCGCGAAGGACCGCAACGCCCGCTACTCCAGCGCGGCGGAGTTCCGCGCCGACCTGGAGAACGCGGTGCGCGGCGGCACGATCACCGCGCCCGCGCTCGGGGTCGCGGCCGCGGCCGCCGGCCTCGGTGCGGCCGCCGCGGCGGACCTGCAGCCCACCATGGTGGAGTCCGCGACGCAGGTCATGAGCCCGACGGCGCCCCCGTCGCCCTGGGCCACCGCCGCCGCGCCCGCCGTGCCGCCGGGCGAGGAGCCCCCGGGCGAGGACGAGGAGGAGGGCAAGAGCCGCAAGGGCCTCATGTGGGCGCTCATCGCGGTCGGTGTCCTCGCGATCGCGGCGATCGTCACGATGCTGCTGCTCAACCGCGAGCCCCCGGCGCCCGACACCGTCGAGGTCCCGACCGTGCAGGAGGGCATGACGCAGTCGGAGGCCGCGGCGCTGTTCGAGGGCCTCGACCTCGAGTTCACGCCCCTCCTGGAGGAGAACGCCGACATCCCGGAGGACGAGTTCGTCCGCCAGGAGCCCGCGGGCGGGGAGGACGTCGCCCCCGGCACCGAGGTGAGCGTCTGGTTCTCCACCGGCCCGGACAGCGTCCAGGTTCCCGACGTCTCCGGCCTCACGCAGGACGAGGCGCGCGCCGAGCTCGAGGAGGCAGGGCTCACGGTCGGCAACGTGTCCACCGAGGAGTCGGCCTCGGTGCCGGAGGGTGCGGTCACCCGGACGGAGCCCGCGGCGAACGAGACCGCGGCGTCCGGCCAGGCCGTCACGCTGTTCACGTCGAACGGCCTCGTCTCCCTCGGGGAGCTCGTCGGCATGACCCGTGACGAGGCCGAGGCCGCCCTCGACGACCTCGGTCTCGACGCCTCGGTGAACGAGGTCGAGTCCGACGAGGAGGCGGGCCGGGTCATCGCGCAGCGCCCGAACCCCGGCAAGGTGGCGCAGGGCTCCACGGTCGAGATCGACGTCGCGATCGAGCCCGCCGCCGAGATGACGTCCGTGCCGGGCAACCTCGCGGGCATGACCGAGCAGCAGGCGATCGAGACGCTGAACGCGAACGCGCTCAACCCGGGTGAGCGCATCACGCAGGAGTCGCAGCAGTGGGCCGCGGGCATCGTCATCGGGTCCGACCCGGGCGCCGGCACGCAGCTCGAGGAGGGCTCGACCGTCCGTCTCATCGTCTCGACCGGTCCCGGACCGGGCGGTGGCGGGGAGAACGGCGGCGGCGAGAACGGCGGGGGCGAGAACGGCGGCGGCGAGAACGGCGGCGGCGGGGGCGACGGCTGACCGCCACGGGTCACCCCGACCCCGCACGCATGACGACGGCGGCCCCCCCGGGGGGGGGTGGGCCGCCGTCGTCGTCCCGTCGGTGCCGCTACTGCCGCACGAGGGGTGCCATGCCCGCCGAACGCTCCACCGCGCCGTCGAGCCCGCACGCCTCCAGCCAGTTGGCGAGCAGCCGGTGCCCTCCCTCGGTGAGCACCGACTCCGGGTGGAACTGCACGCCGTGCAGCGGCAGGTCGCGGTGCTGCAGACCCATGACCACCCCGCCCGCGGTCTCCGCGGTCACCACGAGCTCGGCGGGCACCGTGTCCCGCACGACGGCGAGCGAGTGGTAGCGCGTCGCGGTGAACGGGTCGGGGAGCCCGCCGAGCACGCCCGCGCCGTCGTGCTCCACGAGGCTCGTCTTGCCGTGCATGAGCTCGGGAGCGTGCGTCACCGTCGCGCCGTACACCTCGGCGAGCGCCTGGTGGCCCAGGCACACACCGAGCATGGGCGTGCTCGACGTCGCGCACGCGCGGATGACGTGCTCGCTCTGCCCGGCCTCCTTCGGCGTACCGGGCCCGGGGGAGACGAGGACGCCGTCGAACGGCGTCCCGTCGGCGTCGCGGAACACACCGTCGGCGTCGGGCTCGGGCACGGCGTCGTTGCGCATGACGACCGTCTGCGCCCCGAGCTGGTCGAGGTAGCCGACGATCGTGTAGACGAAGGAGTCGTAATTGTCGACGACGAGGATGCGGGTCATCAGCAGGCCTCTCTCAGGACGTCGGGGCGCCGGGGGCGCCGACCGGGGGGAGGGCACCCGACGTGCCCGTCTGGACGTTGGGGTCGTTGAACGGCAAGTACTCCGCGACGAGCGGGAACAGCCACTCGAAGCACGCGAGCACGACGGCGCCCGCGAGCACGAGCAGGGTGAGCACCCGGACCCAGGCCGGTCCCGGCAGTGCGCGCCACAGCGCTCCGTACATCACGCGCTCCCGTCGGTCGGGCCGGGCGAGGGCGCGGCGCTCGTGGCCTCGCCCTCCGCCGGCGGCGGGGTCTGCCCGACGAGGTCCGGCGGCGTGCCGTCCTCGACCGGCAGCCAGTAGTCCAGCACCGCGTTGACGATGAAGCGCTCCTGCAGCGAGTTGAGCCCGATGGGGTGGCACGTGGTGAGCGTGAGGTAGCGCTCCGTCGGCTCGACCCCGGGCTCCCACGGCACGGGCGCGACGGCCTCCACCTGGTCCGGCTGCACCACCTGCAGGTGGTCCACGCGGTACACGTACCAGATGTCTCCCGCCTCGACGACGATCGGGTCGCCCTCCTGGAGCTCCTCGACCCGGTGGAACACGGCACCGTACGTCATGCGGTGGCCCGCGAGGGCGAAGTTGCCCACGTCGCCCGGCATGACCGTCTCCGGGTAGTGCCCGGCCATGGCCTTGTCGAGGATGGACCGCTTGTCGGTGCCCTCGGCCATGGGCATCACCGCGTCGTCCCAGCGGGGCACGTGCAGCGTCCCGAACACCTCGCCGGCGGCGGGAGGCTCCATGACGGGCGGTGCGTCGCGTCGCACCTCGACCGCGACGTCGGCGGCGTCGGGCTGGGGGGCGCCCAGGTCCTCGAGGATCTGGGCCTGCTCGCGGTCGGCCTGCACGTCGGTCCACCACAGCTGCCACACCACGTAGAGCCCGAGCAGGACGCCGAGCGTGATGAGCAGCTCGCCGAGGACGCCGACGACGGCCGAGACGGGACCGCCGCGCCGGGCGGGTCGGCCGGACCGGTGGCGCACGGGCGCCGTGGTGGCCATCAGGCCGCCTCGGACGCCGTGCGGGCGTACTCGAGCTCCAGCGCGCCCTCGTACCGGGGCATCTCGATGCGCTGGTGGTCCTCGACCGCCCAGCCGAGGTTCACCGCCTCCACGTACTGCTGGTAGATGTCGATCTTCTCCGAGCGGTCGAGCGCGGCCTGCAGCTCCTCCGGGTCGCCGATCGCCTCGACGACGTACGGCGGGGAGTACACGCGGCCGTGGAGCAGGAGGATGTTCCCCGCGCACCGGAACGCCGACGTCGCGGTCACGCGCTGTCCCTGGAGCGTCATCGCCTCCGCGCCGCCGGCCCACAGGGCGTTGACGACCGCCTGGATGTCCTGCTGGTGCACGACCCGCGTGTCCGGCGGGAACGCCTCGGAGTAGGTCGCGTCCGACGGCGCGTCGTCGAGCATGACCGACACGCCCGGTCCGGTGACCGCGACGGTCCCCGCGGCGACGGCGGACCGCGCGGCGAGGTCCTCGTCGACGCCCGGGCTCGTCGGGTCGGGGGCGGAGAGTCCCGCGATCTCGTCGTCGAGGGCGTCCACCTGGGCGGAGAGCGCGGCGTTGCGCTGCGACTCGCTCTCGACGAGCTGTGCGAGGTTCTCCGGGTGCCGGTCCTCCTCGCCGCGCGCGAGCCGGGCGTTGGCCGTGAAGAGCAGGCCCGCGAGGGCGAGCACGAGCGCCACGGTGATCGTCGACCGCACACGGCCGTGGGCGCGGGGCGCCGGTGCGGCGTCGCTCATGCGGTCCTCCTCGGGCGCGTCGGGCCACTCGGCACGGGCGCGTGGCGTGGTCTATTGTGTGCGCCCACTACGCTAGACGACGAATGCCGTCCACGGACGTGCCGTCACCGTGCCGGGACCACCCCGCCACGGACCCCGGCCCGTTCGTCGACGACGTCCACCCGAGCCATGCACGGTTCCTGCACGACGGCGGCAGCACCCCTCCCAGGGAGGTCGCCGGCGCGCGGCGAGCCCCACAGGACAGGAGCCCACCCTCGTGCCCGAGTCGAAGTCCCGCAAGAAGCCGGCGAAGGTCCGCGAGCCGCGCCCGCCCAAGCCCGACACGGGCAACCCCCGCTGGCTCGTGCCGACCATGCTCGGCCTGATGCTGCTCGGGCTGGCCTGGATCGTGACGTTCTACCTCAGCGGTTCCGCACAGCTCCCCGTGCCGCCGCTCGGGGCGTGGAACCTCGCCGTCGGCTTCGCGTTCATCATCGCCGGCTTCGCGCTCACCACGCGCTGGAAGTAGCGCTCGACGGCGCTCGTCGTGCCCGGGTGCGCGAAGTACACAGGTGTAGTTCCACACCTGTGAGCAAACCTGGGGATAACTCAGCGGGCGGTCAGCCGAAGAAGCCCGACGGGAGCACCGCCGAGCGGTAGGTGAGCCACGCCGTCACGACGAGCGCCACCGCGACGACGGTGGTCGCGCCGACCGAGACGAGGGTGCGCTGCGCGCGCGGCGCATACGCGTACGCCGCCCCGAGCACGGCACCCACGACGAGCCCGCCGAGGTGGGCCTCCCAGGCGATCCCGGGGAAGAACAGCCCGATCGCGAAGTTGATGCCGATGAGCACCACGATCTGCATCGCGTTGCGTCCCGTCCGTCGCAGGACGAGCAGGATCGCCCCGAAGAGGCCGAA
Source organism: Cellulosimicrobium marinum (assembly GCF_020551945.1). Taxonomy (GTDB): domain Bacteria; phylum Actinomycetota; class Actinomycetes; order Actinomycetales; family Cellulomonadaceae; genus Cellulosimicrobium; species Cellulosimicrobium marinum. The sequence goes on from NZ_JAJBZH010000002.1 coordinate 74,694, forward strand.
GACCGCGCCCGACGCACCCACGACCGGCTGGTACCACGCCTCCTGCAACGGCCCTCCGGCGAGCACGAGGTACCCGACCGACCCGCCGAGCGCCGACAGCACGTAGAGCGCGCCGAACCGCCACCGCCCGAGCATCTGCTCGAGGAACGGCCCCGTGATCCACAGGGCGTACATGTTGAAGAGGATGTGGACAGGGCTCGTCGAGTGCAGGAACGCCGACGTGAGGAACCGGTACGGCTCCTCCTGGCCGATCACCGGGGCGAACCACCAGCGTGCGGTCCAGTCGCCGCCGGTCACGAGCTGCAGCACCCAGCTCACCACGCACAGGCCGATGATCGTCAGGGTGACGACGGGAGGACCGTCGTGCACGCGGCCCCCGAGGACGCTGCGGACCGTCGGGGCCGAGCGGGCGGACTCCCGCACGCAGTCGACGCACTGCACGCCGACGGCGGCCGGTCGCTGGCACTCGGGGCACGCCGGGCGCCCGCAGCGCTGGCAGCGCACGTACGACACGCGGTCCGGGTGACGCGGGCACACCGGCGGGACGGCGGGACCGTCGTGAGGTCCCGCCGTCCCGTACGCCGGCGGCCCGGGCGGCTGCGCGATGGGTCAGTCCTCGATCGTCACCGAGCTGATGACCACGTCCTCCTGGGGACGGTCGCCCGGACGGGTCGGGGTCTCGTTGATCGCGTCGACGACGGCACGGGACTCGGCGTCCGCGACCCGGCCGAAGATCGTGTGCTTGCCGTCGAGCCACGGGGTCGGCACGGTCGAGATGAAGAACTGGGAGCCGTTCGTGCCCTCGGCCTCGCCCGTGACGGGGTTGCGGCGCAGACCCGCGTTCGCCATCGCGAGCAGGTACGGCTGGTCGAAGCGGAGCTCCGGGTGGATCTCGTCGTTGAACGTGTAGCCGGGGCCGCCCGTGCCCGTCCCGAGCGGGCAGCCACCCTGGATCATGAAGTCCTTGATGACACGGTGGAAGATCAGGCCGTCGTAGAACGGCTCCGTGCGCTGCGCACCGGTCCGCGGGTCGGCCCAGGCCTTCGTGCCCTGGGCGAGCCCCGCGAAGTTCGCCACCGTCTTCGGGGCGTGGTTCGGCAGGAGCTCGACGCGGATGTCACCTGCGGTCGTGTGGAAGGTTGCGAACATGCCCACCATCCTCCCACGACACCCGCCCCGGACCGCCGCGGCCACACACCCGGGAGATCTCGCGACGCCGCGACGCTGGTGGCAGAGTGGGCAGGACGTGACCTTCCACCCCCGTCCCGAGCGGACGACGACACCCGAGGAGCACGCATGACACGATCCGGCTCCGGGTCCGGCGCGATCAAGGAGACGATCGACTCGCTGGACACCGAGAAGATCAAGGACCAGGCCGCCCAGGCCGCCGCGACCGCGCAGACGGCCGCGACCCAGCTCGCGGACCAGGCGAAGGACGCCGCGGTGCACGCGAAGGAGTGGAGCGTGCCGAAGGTCGAGGCGTTCCTCGAGTGGCTCCAGCCGCGTGTCGAGAAGGCCTGGCAGGACAGCATCCAGGCCGCGGCGCCGCGCGTGGAGAAGGCCGCCGACAAGGCGGGCCCCGTGATCGACACGGCGCACGACAAGCTGGTCGACGACGTCCTGCCCAAGATCGTCGCGAGCTTCAACGCGGCGGCGCAGTCGGCGTCCGACGCCGCGCAGCGTGCGGCCGACAACGCCGCCGAGGCGACGGCCGCCGCCACCGCGGCAGCGGCGGCGGCCAGCGGCACGAAGAGCCGCAAGCTCGCCAAGCAGGCCAAGAAGGCGGCGCAGGAGACGGCGAAGCAGGCGAAGAAGTCCTCGGGCAAGGCCGGCAAGAAGGCGGCGAAGGCCGCGGACAAGGCCGCCGCGAGGGCGAGCAAGAAGCTCTCCGGCGTCGCGGACACCGCGGCCAAGAAGGCGTCGCAGGCCGACTCCTCGGGCAGCAAGGGCAAGACGCTGTGGTGGATCGCCGGGGGCGTCACCGCCGCCGGTGTGGGGTACGTGCTCTACCGCCGTGCGCAGCCCACCACCGACCCCTGGGCCGAGCCGTGGGAGCAGGACGCGCAGCAGGTCCACTTCGACGACGTCGTCGGCGACGCCCGGCACGCCGTGGGCGACGCCGCCGAGTCGCTCGGCGAGGCCGCGGGGGCCGCGGTCGCCCGGGGCCGCGACGCCACCGACAAGCTGGCGGAGCGGGCCGCCGAGGTCCGCGAGGACGTCGGCGACCGGGTGAGCGGCGCCGTCACCGAGGCGAAGGAGGCCGCGAAGAAGGCCACCACCCGCTCGCGGGGCACCGCGAAGAACGCCGCCGGTACCGCCTCCGCCGTCGCGAAGGACGCCACCGAGTCCACGGCCGACGCCGCGGCCGACGCGTCCGAGGACGTCGAGGACGCCGCGAAGAAGGCCCGTGAGGCCGCGGAGACCAAGGCCGAGGACGCCGCGGAGAAGTCCGGCGACGCCTGAGTCCTGGTAGCACGCGAAAGCCCCGCACCGGAAGGTGCGGGGCTTTCGTCGTTCTCGGGTGGAGCCAGGGGGACTCGAACCCCCAACCCCCTGCTTGCAAAGCAGGTGCGCTACCAATTGCGCCATGGCCCCGGGACGTCCGGCCGGGAACCGGAGGGACGAGCCGTGCGACCTACTCGAAGGTGTCGGTGACCTCGGCCCAGAGGTCGCGCTCGGCCTCGTCCTCCGTGTACTTGCGCCACAGGAGATAGCCGGCGCCGGCGGCCAGGAGCAGGACCAGAACCTTCTTCATCACGTTCCCCCTCGAGTGGGTGCGGCAGTGGGCCTAAGAGGACTTGAACCTCTGACCTCTTCGTTATCAGCGAAGCGCTCTAACCGTCTGAGCTATAGGCCCGTTCGCCGTGCTGCGACGCGCTCACCGGTCCTCGACCGGTGACCACCCCGCACGCAGGCAGCGCTTGAGGTTACCCCACCGCGGGCCGCTCGCCCAAACCGGCGAGCGCCCGCCCGGCCCGTCGGGCCGGTCGTGGGACGCCTCGGTGTCAGTCGTCCGTGAGCGTGAGGTGCACCCCGCCCACGAGAGCAGCGACGATGTTGTACAGGAACGCCATGATCGTCGACAGCGCCGTGATGATCACCACGTTCACCACGCTCAGCAGCGTCGCGAGCGAGATCACACGGCCGAACTCGACGAACTGCGTGATGTCGACGTTGCTCTCCTCGCCGGCGATCTGCTCGACGAAGTCCTGGACCGTCTGGAAGACGAGCATGCTGTCGAGCACGTACCAGAAGACGGCCACGGCGACGACGGTCATGATGCCGATCGCCACCGCGAGGAGGAAGCCGAGCTTCATCGCGGACCACGGGTCGATCCGCGACACGGAGAGCCGCACCCGGCGCGGACCGTCCGCGCGGACCGCCTGGGTCGCGCCGGTCGCCGTCGAGACCGACGGCGTGGCCCCGGTCAGCGGTCGCGCCGTCCCGGTCACGCCGGCGGCCGAGTAGTGCATGCTCGACGCCGCCGTGCCGTTCTGCGTCGCGGTGCCCGTGCTCGCCTCAGCGGTGGGGGCCATCCGCTTCACCGTCCGATCGTCGACCTCGTCGTGGTCCGTCTCCGGCGGTGCCGCCGGGACGGTGGCGGAGACCTTCTTCGCGGCGGACTTCGCCGCCGCGATCGCCGCGGCGGCGGCCTTCACCGCACCCGCGCGCGCCACGGCGACGCGGCTCTCGCCCGACGCCGTCTCCATGCCCTCGGTCGCCGACGTCCCGCCGGTCGCCGACGACGCGGCACCGCCGTCGCCGCCCGTGGACCCGCCCGACGACGGGGGCGGGGGAGGAGGCGGGGGCGGGGTGCTCGTGGCGGAGGCGCCGTGCCGGGCGCTCGGCGCGTGCCCGTTGCTCGCGGTGCTGCCGTTGCCGGAGGCGCGACCGTTGCCCTGCACGCCGTCGCCCTCGGGGCGCCCCGAACCGGGCCCCGTGTCGGGGCGCGGCACCGTCAGTCGCGGCGTGATCGCCGGAGGTGCGTCGTTCTCGCTGCTCATCTGGTTTCCTCGGTGGTTCCGGGCGCCGTGTCGGTCCCACCGGCCTGCTCGGCCGTGGCGCTCTGGTCGGTCTCCGCGGACTCGTGCGGCGTGCTCTCCTCGCCCACGGTATCCCGATCCTCCCCGAGACGACGCTCGACGTTCCGGGCGACGGCGATGATGCGGTCCCCCTTGTCCGGCTTCGCGAACGTCACCCCCTGGGTGGTGCGTCCGGTGAGGTTGACCTCGTCGACGGCGGACCGGACGATCTTGCCCCGTTCCATGATGACGAGGACCTCGTCGTCGGCCTCCGTCACCAGAGCCCCCACAAGATCTCCACGCGCCTCCACCAGGTTGGCCACCTTGATGCCCAGACCGCCGCGTCCCTGGACCCGGTACTCGCCGAGCCGGGTGCGCTTCGCGAAGCCCCCCTCGGTGACGACGAACAGGTCCGCGCCCTCCTCGACGACGTCCGCCGACAGCAGCTCGTCGTCCTCGCGGAACTTCATGCCGGTGACGCCCGACGTCGCCCGGCCCAGCGGGCGCATCGTCTCGTCCGACGCGGGGAACCGGATCGACTGCCCCTTGCGCGACACGAGGATGAGGTCGTCGTCCGCGTCCACGAGGAGCGCCGCGACGAGCTCGTCCGGCGTCCCCGCGTCGTCCTCGCGCAGGTTGATCGCGATGAGACCGCCCGAGCGCGGCGAGTCGTACTCCGTCAGGCGGGTCTTCTTCACCAGGCCGCGGCGCGTCGCGAGCACGAGGTAGTCCGCGGCGTCGTAGTCCCGCAGGTCCAGGACCTGCGCGATCTTCTCGCCCGGCTGGAAGGCAAGCAGGTTCGCGACGTGCTGACCCTTCGCGTCCCGGCCGCCCTCGGGCAGCTCGTACGCCTTCGCCCGGTACACGCGGCCCAGGTTCGTGAAGAACAGCAGCCAGTGGTGCGTCGTCGTGACGAAGAAGTGGTCGACGATGTCGTCCTCGCGCAGCTGCGCCCCGCGCACGCCCTTGCCGCCACGCTTCTGCGCCCGGTAGTTGTCGCTGCGCGTGCGCTTCGCGTACCCGCCGCGCGTGATCGTGACGACCATCTCCTCCTCGGCGATGAGGTCCTCGATCGAGACCTCGCCGTCGAACGGGAGGATCGTCGTGCGACGCTCGTCGCCGTAGCGCGCCACGATCTCCGCGAGCTCGTCGCCCACGATCGTGCGCTGCCGCTCCGGCTTCGCCAGGATGTCCTGGTAGTCGAGGATCTTGCGCTCGAGGTCGTCGTGGTCGTCGATGATCCGCTGCCGCTCCATCGCCGCCAGACGACGCAGCTGCAGGTTGAGGATCGCCGTCGCCTGCACCTCGTCGACGCCGAGCAGCTCCATGAGCCCCGTGCGCGCCTCGTCGACGTCCGGCGACCGCCGGATCAGCGCGATGACCTCGTCCAGGGCGTCGAGCGCCTTGAGGTACCCGCGCAGGATGTGGATGCTGCGCTCCGCCTCCGCCAGCATGTACCGGGTGCGGCGCTGGATCACGTCGAGCTGGTGCGCCGTCCAGTGCCGCACGAACGCGTCGAGGCTCAGCGTGCGCGGCACCCCGTCGACGAGCGCGAGCATGTTCGCGCCGAACGTGTCCTGCAGCTGCGTGTGCTTGTACAGGTTGTTGAGGACGACCTTCGCCACCGCGTCGCGCTTCAGCACGATCACGAGGCGCTGGCCCGTGCGGCCCGAGGTCTCGTCCCGGATGTCCGCGATGCCCTGCACGCGGCCCTCCTTGACGAGGTCCGCGATCTTCGCCGCCAGCCGGTCCGGGTTCACCTGGTACGGCAGCTCCGTGACGACGAGGCAGATCCGACCCTGGATCTCCTCCACGTTCACGACCGCGCGCATCGTGATCGACCCGCGCCCCGTGCGGTACGCCTCCTCGATGCCCTTGTGACCGAGGATCGTCGCACCTGTCGGGAAGTCCGGACCCTTCACGCGCTGCAGCAGCGCCGCGAGGAGCTCCTCCTTCGAAGCCTCCGGGTGGTCCAGGTGCCACTGGACGCCCTCGGCCACCTCGCGCAGGTTGTGCGGCGGGATGTTCGTCGCCATCCCCACCGCGATGCCTGCCGACCCGTTGACCAGCAGGTTCGGGAAGCGCGCCGGCAGCACCGACGGCTCCTGCGTCCGGCCGTCGTAGTTGTCCTGGAAGTCGACCGTGTCCTTGTCGATGTCCCGCACCATCTCCATGGCGAGCGGGGCCATCCGGCACTCCGTGTACCGCGGGGCAGCAGCCGGGTCGTCGCCCGGCGAGCCGAAGTTCCCCTGACCCGCGACCAGCGGGTACCGCATCGACCAGTCCTGCACCAGGCGGACCAGCGCGTCGTAGATCGCCGAGTCGCCGTGCGGGTGGAACTTGCCCATGACGTCGCCGACGACGCGCGAGCACTTCGAGAACGCGCGGTCCGGCCGGTAGCCGCCGTCGTACATCGCGTACAGCACACGTCGGTGCACCGGCTTGAGGCCGTCGCGCACGTCCGGAAGGGCACGGCCCACGATGACGGACATCGCGTAGTCGAGGTACGAGCGCTGCATCTCGAGCTGCAGGTCCACCTGCTCGATCCGCCCGTGGTGCACGGCGACCGCCGTCCCGTCCGCGTGCACGATCTCGTCGGCCCCGTCGCCCGCGGGCGTGGGCTCGATCTCGGGGTTCTGCTCGTCGGTCACGGTCTACCTCGTTCGTTCGTCTTCTCGTGCGTCGTCGTGTGCTCTTGCGGATCCTGGCCGGGTCCGCAGGCGGAGCGCCGTCGGTGCTCGGGCTGCCGCGCCGTCGCCGTGGTCTCTCGGCCGACGGTCAACGCGCGCGGCTCGACGCCCTTCGCACCCGACGTCGCACCGCCCGCTCGTCCGTCAGGTCGCCATCGCGCCGTCATGCCCGACGTCGCGCCGTGACTTCGCCCGGCACGTCGCCGAGGCGAGCCGGCAGCAGAGGGCGAGCCTGCGCCGTCGGCCCCGAGTGCCGCGCGCGAGGCGACGGCCCGGACGCAGCCGAGCCGGGACGGGGCCGGAGGGGCGGCCGTGCCGGGTCCGTGGCGCGTCTGGTTCGAGGGAGCCTCCGGAGTGAGCTTGCGAACGCAGGAGGGTACCGACCATGGAGACAGGAGCGACGCGAGGAACGAGCGGCGCGGATGGTAGACCTGGCACGGCCGCCCCTCCGGCCCCGTCCCGGCGCCACCGTGCCCCCGAGGCTCGTGACCCGGCGCACCCGACGCGCGCGGCTCAGATGTCAAGGAACCGCACGTCCTTGGCGTTGCGCTGGATGAAGTTGCGGCGTGACTCGACGTCCTCGCCCATGAGGACGGAGAAGATCTCGTCCGCGGCGGCGGCGTCGTCGAGCGTGACCTGGTTGAGCGTGCGGTGCTCGGGGTCCATCGTCGTGTCCCAGAGCTCGGAGTAGTCCATCTCGCCGAGGCCCTTGTAGCGCTGGATCCCGTTCTCCTTGGGGATCCGCTTGCCCGCGGCCTGGCCCTGGGCGAGGAAGGCGTCGCGCTCCCGGTCGGAGTACACGTAGTCGTGGGGGGCGTTGGACCACTTGAGCCGGTACAGCGGCGGCTGCGCGAGGTACACGTGCCCGTTCTCGATGAGGGGTCGCATGTACCGGAAGAGGAGGGTGAGGAGCAGGGTGGCGATGTGCTGGCCGTCGACGTCGGCGTCGGCCATGAGCACGATCTTGTGGTAGCGGAGCTTCGCGATGTCGAAGTCCTCGCCGATCCCGGTGCCGAACGCGGTGATGATCGACTGGACCTCCTGGTTGGACAGGGCCCGGTCGAGGCGTGCGCGCTCGACGTTGAGGATCTTCCCGCGGATCGGCAGGATCGCCTGGGTGTGGGGGTTGCGCCCGCGGACGGCGGAGCCGCCTGCGGAGTCGCCCTCGACGATGAAGACCTCGCACTCGTCGGGGCGGTTGGACTGGCAGTCCTTGAGCTTGCCGGGCATCCCGCCGGACTCCAGGAGGCCCTTGCGCCGGGTGGCCTCGCGGGCCTTGCGGGCGGCGATGCGCGCCTGGCTGGCCTGGATGGCCTTGCGGATGACGTCGCGACCCTCGTTGGGGTGGGAGTCGAACCAGTCGGTGAGGCGTTCGTTGACGACGCGCTGGACGAACGTCTTGGCCTCGGTGTTGCCGAGCTTCGTCTTCGTCTGGCCCTCGAACTGGGGTTCGCCGAGCTTGACGGACACGACGGCGGTGAGGCCTTCGCGGATGTCGTCGCCGGTGAGGTTGTCGTCCTTGTCCTTGAGGATGCCCTTGTCGCGCGCGTAGCGGTTGACCAGGGAGGTCATCGCGGCGCGGAAGCCTTCCTCGTGGGTGCCGCCCTCGGTGGTGGAGATGGTGTTGGCGTAGGTGTGGACGGACTCGGAGTAGGCGCTGGTCCACTGGAGGGCGAGCTCGACGGAGATCTTGCGCTCGGTGTCCTCGGACTCGAAGTCGATGACGTCGGGGTGGACGAGCTCGACCTTCTTCGCGGCGTTGAGGTGCTTGACGTAGTCGACGAGCCCGCCGTCGTACTTGTACGTGACGGTGCGGGCCTTCGGTGCAGGACGCTCGGAGGAGCCGGCGTCGTCCGAGACCTCGGCGACCTCCCCGCTGTCCGTGCCGTCGGCGCCGGTGACCTCGTCGCCGGTGTCGAGGTGGGCGGGGCGCTCGTCGGTGAGCGTGATCCGCAGGCCCTTGTTGAGGAAGGCCATCTGCTGGAACCGTGCGCGCAGCGTCTCGAAGTCGAAGTCGGTGGTCTCGAAGATGCCGGGGTCGGCCCAGAACGTCTGGGAGGTGCCGGTCTCGGTGGTCGCCTCGCCCTGCTCGAGGGTGGTCACGGGCTTGCCGCCGTCGGCGAACTCCTGCCGCCACGCGTGCCCGTCGCGTCGGACCTCGGTGACGACGCGGGTGGAGAGCGCGTTGACGACGGAGATGCCGACGCCGTGCAGGCCGCCCGAGACGGCGTACCCGCCGCCGCCGAACTTGCCGCCGGCGTGGAGGATGGTCATGACGACCTCGACGGTGGGCTTGCCCTCGGTGGGGTGGATCGCGACGGGGATGCCGCGGCCGTTGTCGACGACTCGTACACCTCCGTCGGCGAGAAGTGTCACGTCGATGGTGTCGGCGTGACCTGCGAGAGCTTCGTCCACAGAGTTGTCCACAACCTCGTACACAAGGTGGTGGAGCCCGCGCTCGCCGGTGGAGCCGATGTACATGCCGGGTCGCTTGCGGACAGCCTCGAGCCCTTCGAGGACGGTGATGTTGCCTGCGTCGTACCCTCCGCTCCCGGCAGGCGACCCGGCGGGGGTCGGCGCAGGCACGGGCTGGGCGGTGTCGGTGTGATCTGCCACGGGCAGGACTGCTCCTCGTCGTCGCGCACGACGACGGCTGCCGGCACGGGGCACGGCCCGGATCCGGCCAGGATCCGGCCGAATCCCGCGGCACGGGCGGTCGTCGACGGCTCATAGGTTCCGAGTTCCGACGTCCTGTCCCGCCCCGGTCGCGCACCGGTCGGGTCCGAGTCGGCGACGGCCGACGGGGAACCCGGCGAGAACGCGGAGGACAGGCCGTGACACGACCCGGAATGACCCTCCCAGTCTACCCGGATCGAGCCGAATTCCGCGGATCTTCGCGCTCCGGGGCGGGGTTCGGGGGCCCGTCGTGCACGTCGCCCGCGCTGTCTCTCCACAACGTTGTCCACAGGGTTGTCCACCGGGTCGCGCTCCGCGGGCCGACAGCGCCCGTTCCACGGGATTTCGCCTGATGCGTGCGCTGTCGCACGAAATCGGTATTTCGAGCAGAAGGTGGTTGGATACCACACACCATCCTGTGTCGCCCGTCGACCGCGGAGAGGCGGTCGGCCTCATCCGAAGGGACACCCCCCCTGTGAAGAGACTTCTCGCGAGCGCGCTGACCACCGCGCTCGCTCTCGGCGGCGTCGCCGTCGCCACGGCCGCGCCCGCGTCCGCGCACACTCCTGTCGTCGAGGCGGACTGCTCCTCGCTCGACGTGAACCTGTGGGCCTACGCGAAGCGCGGCAACGAGGTCACCGTCGTCGTCGACGGGCAGACCGTCGCGCAGGAGCGGTTCGGCAGCTCCTACGCCCGGTCGTTCGAGCTCGACCCCACGGTCGCGCACACGTGGAGCGTCACCGTGGACGCCTCCGACCGCTCCCGCTACGACTGGTCCGATGACGGCGAGACGACGCCGTGCGTGCAGGACGAGGGCACCGCGGTCCAGGTCGGGATCTACCTGTACCCGAAGCTCGACGCGTCCCGTCCCGCGGCGTGGGAGAACTCGGGGCGGCAGGAGCTCCTCGGCACGACGACCCTGACGCTGCGCGAGGACCAGCTGCGTGACGACACGCACTGGTTCACCGAGCTCCCGGAGACCGACCTCCTCGACGACGTGGACCTGTGCCTCGGGTGGGGCATCCAGCAGGACCTCCTGCGCGGCGGGCCCGACGAGTACACGATGCCGTCCACGATCACGTACCCGGACGGGACGTCGATGGACGGTCGTCTCGTGGACTGGCAGCACCAGGAGCTCGACGACTTCGGCATCGCGCTCCCGTCGGCCGCCGAGTGCGCGACGACGCCGGAGCAGCCGACCGTGGACGAGCCGGAGACGGTCGTGCCCACGGCTCCCGCCGCCGTGGACGTCTGCGGCGCGGACGTCGACGACCTCACGGTCCCGGAGAGCACCGACGAGGTCACGTACCTCGCCACCGTGGACGGGGTCCTCGCGACGCCGACCGCCGGACACACGTTCGGTACCGAGCTCGCGGGGTACACGCTGCGCGAGGACGGGAGCGCGCTGCTCCCGGTCGAGCTCCTCGTCCCGGCCGAGGAGGAGTGCGCCCTGCTTCCCGGCGCGATCTCCGCGACGTGCGAGGGCGACACCCCCTACCTCGGCTACGAGGTCGCGCTGCCCGAGGGCGTCGAGGTCGACGAGGACGCGCCGCTGACGATCACGTTCCTGCACCCGCGGGGCGGGGAGGACCACGTCGTGACCGGCCAGCCGCTCGCCGGTCGCGTGCTGTGGCCCGGGGCGTCGGCGACGGAGCCGAAGCAGTGGCCGGGCTACGTCCGCAACGAGGACGGGTCCTACACCCAGACCGACGGCAACTTCGCGTGGACCCGCGAGGGCGTCCAGGTGCTCTTCGAGGTGAACCCGTCGTACTCGACGGTCGTCGACTACCCGCCGGCCTCGTCGGAGTGCGCGAACCCCCCGGTCGCCCCCGTGGCGGCCGAGGACGTCGAGCTGGTCGCCGACGAGCAGGGCCCGGCCCTGGCGTCGACCGGCGCGACCGTGGCCGGGGCAGCGGCGTTCGCCCTCCTGCTCGTCGCGGGCGGCGGCGTCGTCCTCTGGCTGCGCCGGCGCGTCCAGGCCTGACGCACCCCGGAGCCTGACGCTGCCAGGCCGGGCCGCACGTGCGTGCGGCCCGGCCTCGCGGCTCACCCCCAGGTGTCGCGCGGGCCCGGCCCGCGCACGGACTTCTTCCCCCGACGGAAGCTCGGTCCGGCCGGGCCGAGAACGGTGACGCTCTCGACGACCCCCTCGCCGACCTCCTGTGCCAGGCGCTCCAGGAGGCGCGGCACGAGGAGACGGACCTGCGTGGCCCAGGCCGTGGAGTCGGCCCGCACGACGAGCACCTTGTCCTCGAACGTCTCCGGTTCGCAGTGGTCGGCGACCTGGTCGCCCACCACCTCGCGCCAGCGCCCGATCACCCCGCCGACGGACACGTCGGAGACCCACCCTCGGTCGCGCAGCAGGTGCGACAGCACGTCCGCGACCCGCTGCGGGTCGCGGCCCCCGGGGCGAGCCCCGGACGTGGGCGGGTCCGCGAGGATGCGGCGACGCGGCTCCTGCCCCGGGCGCAGACCCTTGGCGCGGGCCGCGGCACGGGCCCGGTTCAGCGCCTGCCGTGCGACCTCCGCGGGCGGCGTGAGGTCCACGACGTGACCCACCGGGATCCCGGTCGCGCGGGGTGCGGTCTCCTGGTCGGGCGTGGACGACGGCGACGCCTCGCCCGCGTCCCGGTCGTCCGCCTCCCGGCCCTCGTCACCCACGGGTGACCGTCCCGCCCTGCACGGCGAAGCGCGCGCCGTCGAGCACCGCGGGGACGTCCTCCGCCACCGCCGCCGTGATGACCACCTGACCCGCGCCGGCGACGAGCTCCGCCAGCCGGTCGCGGCGCCGGGCATCCAGCTCCGCGAAGACGTCGTCGAGCACGAGGATCGGCTCGCCGTCCGGGCCCCACTGGTCCGCCCACAGCAGGGACTCCATCCCCGGCGGGGCCCCGTCCTTGAGCAGGCGATAGGAGGCGAGCCGCAGCGCGAGCGCGAACGACCACGACTCCCCGTGGCTCGCGTACCCCTTCGCGGGCAGACCGCCCAGCGTCAGCACGAGGTCGTCGCGGTGCGGACCGACGAGGTTCACCCCGCGCTCCACCTCCTTGCCCCGCACCGCGCGCATCGCGTCCAGGATGCGCTGCTCCAGGGCGGGCACGTCCCCGGGGGCCGACGGCGCGTCGTCGGCCCCCTCGGCCAGCGCCTCCTCGACCGACGACCGGTACTCGACCCGCGCCTCGCCCTGCCCTGCGCTGACCTGCTCGTACGCCTCCGCGACGTACGGGGTGAGCGCGGCCACGAGCTGCAGGCGCAGGGCGGTGATCTCGGCCCCCAGGTTCGCGAGCCGCGCGTCCCACACCTCGAGCGTGGCGAGCGCGGCCGACGGACCGTCGGTCGTCTCCTCGCCGTCGTCCACAGGCGGCGGTGGAGAACCTCGACGCCGCCCACGGCCGGACCCGCGCAACGCCGACGCCGACTTGAGCAGCGCGCCCCGTTGGCGCAGCACCCGGTCGTAGTCCGCGAGGAGCGCCGCCACCCGGGGGACCAGCAGCACCGCGAGCTGGTCCAGGAACCGGCGGCGCCCGTCCGGGTCGCCCTTGACCAGCGCGAGGTCCTCCGGGGCGAACAGCACCGTCCGCACGATCCCCAGCACGTCGCGCGGCCGACCCGCCGGGGAACGGTTGATCCGCGCGCGGTTCGCCTTGCCCGGGTTGAGCTCGAGCTCGACCGTGCTCGCCCGGTCACCTCGCACGACGCGCACCCGGACCACCGCACGCGGCGCCCCTGCCCGGACCAGCGGGACGTCGCCCGCCACCCGGTGGCTCGCGAGCGTCGCGACGTACCCGATCGCCTCGACGAGGTTCGTCTTGCCCTGCCCGTTCGGCCCCACCAGCGCGTTGACGCCCGGCTCCAGCTCGACGTCGACGCTCTCGTAGGAGCGGAAGTCGATCAGGGAGAGGTGGGAGACGTACATGACCTTCTCGGGCGGTGCGGAGCGGGCGTCGTGCTGTGCGGCTGCGGGTGGACGCGGGGAAGAGGGGGAGCGCGACGAACGTCAGGCGGGCGGCTCGAGCGGACCGGCGCCGGGCGACGTCGGGCCGGCCGCCTTCACCGCGTGACCGCCGAACTGCTGGCGCAGCGCCGCGACCGCCTTGAGCGCGGGGGACTGCGTCTGGCGCGACGCGAAGCGCGCGAACAGCGCCGAGGAGATCACCGGAAGGGGCACGGCGTTGTCGATCGCCTCGTCGACCGTCCACCGGCCCTCGCCCGAGTCGTCGACCCAGTCGTCGATCGCCGCGAGCTTCGGGTCCTCCTCCAGCGCCTTGACGAACAGGTCGAGGAGCCACGAGCGCACCACGGTGCCGCGCGTCCACGCCTTCATCGTGCCGTGCACGTCCGTGACCAGGTCCTTCGCGGCCAGGAGCTCGTACCCCTCGGCGTACGCCTGCATGAGCCCGTACTCGATGCCGTTGTGGACCATCTTCGCGAAGTGGCCGGCACCCACCCCGCCCGAGTGCACGAAGCCCTCCTCGCGCGGGCCCTCGGGGCGCAGGGCGTCGAACACCGGCATCGCCGTCTCGACGAGGTGCGTCTCACCGCCGACCATGAGGCCGTACCCGTTCTCCAGGCCCCAGACGCCGCCCGACACCCCGACGTCCAGGTAGCCGACACCCTTCTCGGCGAGCTCCGCAGCCCGCGCCTGGTCCTCCTGGTAGTACGAGTTGCCGCCCTCGACCACGATGTCGCCCTCGCCCAGCAGGGTGCCGAGCTCCGTGACGACGGCGCGCGTCGGGTCGCCCGCCGGGACCATGACCCACACGATCCGCGGCTCGTCCGCCGGGAGCGCGGCCACCAGGTCCGCCAGGGACGCGACGTCCGACACCTCGGGGCGCGGGTCGTACCCCGTGACCTCGATGCCCGCCGCACGCACGCGCTCGCGCATGTTGGCGCCCATCTTGCCGAGACCGACCAGTCCGATGCGGGTGACCATGCGAGACCTCCGGGACGCTGTGGGTGCGGGCGGTGTCGGTGGGGCGGCGGTGTCCTCAGCCGGCGAAACGGATGGGGACGAGGAGGTAGCGGTAGGCCGACGAGTCCTCGCCGTCCAGGGACTCCTGGCCCGTGAACTCCACCGGCTTGTTCGGGTGCGTGAAGCTCAGGCGCACGAAGTCCGTACCGAGCGCGCCCAGTCCGTCGAGCAGGAACTGCGGGTTGAACGCGACCGAGATCTCCTCGCCGACGAGCACCGCCTCCAGCGCCTCCGACGCCTGCGCGTCGTCGCCCTGGCCCGCGTCGAGCACCACCTGGCCGTCCGAGAAGGACAGGCGGATCGGCGTGTTGCGCTCGGCGACGAGGGACACGCGCTTCGCCGCGTCGATCAGCGGGGCGGTCGCGACCACCGCGTGGATCGGTGTCTCGTCCGGGAACAGACGGCGCACGGCCGGGTAGTCGCCGTCGACGAGCTGGGACGTCGTGTGGCGGCCGCCCGCCTCGAAGCCGACCAGGTCGACGCCGGCGCCCGTGCTCAGGCCCACGTTGACCAGGCCCGACCCGCCGAGGGACTTCGCGACGTCGTTCAGGGTGCGCGCGCGCACCAGGGCGACCGCCGAGTAGCTCGGGGTGACCGGGGTCCACGTGAGCTCGCGCAGCGCGAGCCGGTACCGGTCCGTGGCCAGGAGCGTGATCCGCTCGCCCTCGATCTCGACACGCACGCCCGTGAGGAGGGGCAGGGTGTCGTCGCGGCTCGCCGCCACCGTGACCTGCGCGACGGCGTGCGTCAGCTCGTCGCCCGAGACAGTCCCGGTGAGCTCCGGCATCGCGGGGAGCGCCGGGTACTCCTCCACGGGCATCGTCAGCAGGGTGAACCGGCTGGCCCCGCACGTGACCGTGACCTTCGTGCCCTCGAGGACGACGTCCACCGGCTTCGCGGGCAGGGCACGAGAGATCTCGGCCAGCAGACGACCGGAGACGAGCACGGTGCCCGGCTCGCTCACCTCGGCGGGGATCTCCGACCGGGCGGAGACCTCGTAGTCGAAGCTCGACAGGCCGATGACCCCGGAGGCGTCCGCCTCCAGCCGTACCCCGGCCAGCACGGGCGCCGGGGGTCGTGTCGGCAGGGTCCGTGCCGTCCAGGTCACCGCGTCGGCCAGGACATCACGCTCAACCCGGAACTTCATCCCCACACCCTTCGTCCCACCGTCCAGGATCGGACTCGATCTTCACATGTCCGCCCTGTCCCCGCTGCCTGGTGCCTCGTCGCACGCGCCGCAGGGCACGTCGGTCGGGTCAGGGGCGCGGAGAACGGCGTCGAGGTGGTCGGACCCGGGCTTCTCCTGCACGTGCTTGTCGTGCATGAACCCTACGCGAGGACGAGGTCAGGAGGAACCGGGAACGCACAGGCCGCGAGGCTGGTGGTGGAGGACGGCGAGCGACGGAGGACGTCGTCCCGGCCGAGTCGTGCAGGTCGCGTCGCAGAGCCTGATGAAGGCGTGTGGACATCTCCCCGTGAAGATCAGGTTCGTCATCGTCATCGGTGTTGTGGATTCCGTGGACAACGGGTCTCGATGCAGGTCAGGGCCGATTTTTGCGTGTGGACGGGCTGGGGGACGAGATGTGGGAAAGTCGCACGTCCTGTGGAACGGGACTTTTCCCCCACACGCTGTCCACCGACGGAGGGGTCTCCGTCCACACGAGAGGGCCGTTCGTCCACAGTTATCCACAGCAGAGTGCACAACTGTGTACCCGGGCGGGGACGAGATCGGGGAGGAGGGCACCCGTGGTCCACAGGTTCCTGGGGGAAAAGCGCAGAACGCCGCGCTGTACACAGCATCGGGATAGGGGTGTGGAAGACCGCCGAGCGCAGGAACGCGCGGATCACGGTTCCCACAGGTCGCTGTGGATGAGTGTGGATAAGTCTGCCCACACGGTGTGGACCACGTCGAGCGGGGAGGCCCGGTCGAGGGGCGAGACCCATGAGAGGCGACGGGGGCGGTCAGCCTCGGTGCTGCTGCTTGATGCGGCTCGTGAGCTCGGTGACCTGGTTGTAGGTCGACCGGCGCTCCGCCATCTGCTCCGTGATCTTGCGGTTCGCGTGCATGACCGTGGTGTGGTCCCGCCCACCGAACTGCTGCCCGATCTTCGGCAGTGACAGGTCGGTCAGCTCACGGCACAGGTACATCGCGATCTGCCGGGCCGTGACGAGGACGCGCGAGCGCGAGCTCCCGCACAGGTCGTCGATCGTCAGTCCGAAGTAGGCGGCCGTCTGGGCGATGATCGCCGCGGGTGTGATCTCCGCCGAGTCCTCGTCCGTGATGAGGTCCTTGAGGACGATCTCCGCGAGGGGCAGGTCGACCTGCTGCCGGTTGAGGTTCGCGAAGGCGGTGACGCGGATCAGGGCGCCCTCGAGCTCCCGGATGTTCGTCGAGATGCGCGAGCCGATGTACGACAGGACGTCGTCGGGGGCGTTGAGCCGTTCGCTGCTCGCCTTCTTGCGGAGGATGGCGATGCGGGTCTCGAGGTCCGGCGGCTGGACGTCGGTGATGAGGCCCCACTCGAAGCGGGAACGCAGGCGGTCCTCGAACCCGTTGAGCTGCTTGGGCGGCAGGTCGGACGTGATGACGACCTGCTTGTTCGCGTTGTGGAGCGCGTTGAAGGTGTGGAAGAACTCCTCCATCGTCTGCTCCTTGCCCTGCAGGAACTGGATGTCGTCGATGAGGAGGACGTCCACGTCCCGGTAGCGCCGCTGGAACGACCCGGCCCTGCCCTCGCCGATCGAGTTGATGAAGTCGTTCGTGAACTCCTCCGAGTTCACGTACCGCACGCGCACGTTCGGGTACAGGTTGTGGGCGTAGTGCCCGATCGCGTGCAGGAGGTGCGTCTTGCCCAGCCCGGAGTCGCCGTAGATGAACAACGGGTTGTACGCCTTCGCCGGCGCCTCCGCGACCGCCACGGCCGCCGCGTGCGCGAAGCGGTTCGACGAGCCGATGACGAACGTCTCGAACACGTACTTGGGGTTGAGCCGGCTCGGTTCCGCCTGAGGACGGGGCGGCGCGGGCGCGGGCAGGTCAGGGAGATCGGGCAGGTCGTCGGGGTCGACGAACGGGCGTTCGACGGCGGGACGGGACGCGGGCGCCAGGACCGGCTCGGAGCTCAGCTCGGGGTCCACGGTGATGCCGAAACGGACGTCACGACCGAGGCACGAGGACATCGCGGTGACGAGCTCGTCGCGGACGCGCGTCTCCAGGTAGTTCCGGGTCTGCTCGTGAGGAACTGCGATGAACACCGTGTCGTCGAGGATCGCGAGCGGCTTGGCGAGACGGATGAAGGCGATCTGCCGCGGGGTGATGTCCGGGCTCGCCTCGAGGATGCTCAGGGTCTGGGCCCAGACGTCGGCGATGTTCTCGTCCGGGTTCGCCACGGGGCTGTCCTCACGGGTCGCGGGTGCGTCGATCCGGACGGCCTGAGGATCGACGCGCTGGGCGTCGGTGCGATCGGCGAGCGGGACGACGAGGAGGTCACGGTGATGCTGGGAAGATGGTGCCACGGGATCCGGTCGTCCACATAGTTGTCCACAGGCTGTGGGTGGACTACCGCCCAGAAGGGCTCCGGTCAAGCGGAGGCCCGAGAACCTCTCCCGACGGGGCCGCGTCGGAGACCATCGTGCCAGGTCGCAGGAGGTCGGGGGGACCGCGACGTCACGGCGATCCACGCACGGCCCACGAGGCCCGAGGCGAGTTTGACCCGACAGGCCCGGACAGCGTAACGTCAGACAGCCGTTCCAGGTGTTCTTGGCGCGCCCGCGTGAGGATGTCGGTATCGACCGCCTCACGCGAGGAACCGCTCGGCAGCACGGATCCCGTGCCCGCCGCGCCCGGACGGTCGCCGGGCGACGCCCGTCCAGCAGTACCTGATCCACCGACAGGGTCCACCGGAGCCTGTCACTGCATCGTCGAGGACATAGACGGTGTACCTCCCCGACGTTCTTGGAGTACCTCGTGAGCAAGCGGACCTTCCAGCCGAACACCCGGCGCCGGGCCAAGACCCACGGCTTCCGGCTGCGCATGCGGACCCGCGCCGGCCGCGCCATCCTGGCTGCCCGCCGCCGCAAGGGCCGCAGCGAGCTCTCTGCCTGATCTCGCGTGCTCCCCGCGGCGCACCGAATGCGCCGTTCCGTGGATTTCGAACGGGCGGTGCGCCGCGGCGTGCGTGCTGGCAGGTCGACCGTGGTGGTCCATCTCTCTGACGACCCTCAGGGGGACGAGCCACCGCAGGTCGGCTTTGTCGTCTCCAAAGCCGTAGGGAACGCCGTGCACCGCAACCTCGTGAAGCGCCGACTGCGCGCCGCGACCGCGACGCGCCTCAGTGCGCTGCCCCCACGGTCGCGCGCCGTCGTGCGTGCGCTGCCTGCTGCGGCCACGGCAACCTACGAGCAGCTTGCGCGCGACGTCTCGCACGGGCTTGCGCGGGCGGGGGAGCGCCTCGCGGCGCGGCCCGAGGCGCGGTCATGACCGCCCAGAGCCTCGAGCGCCGACCGGTGGACCGGGACACCCCTGGTGCATCCCCCGCCGACACCCCCGCTCCTGCTGGAGTCCGACGCCTGCTCGACCTCCTGCGTCGTGTGCCCGCCCTCACCCTCATCGGCATGATCCGTGCGTACCAGTCCGTGATCTCCCCGATGACCGGGCCCACCTGCAAGTACTACCCGTCCTGCTCCCAGTACGCCCTGACCGCCGTGCGGCGGCACGGTGCGCTGCGCGGCACGGGCCTCGCCCTCTGGCGGTTGCTGCGCTGCAACCCCTGGAGCCTCGGCGGGGTCGACGACGTGCCGCCGACGCGACACGCGCACACGCACCAGTCCTGAGCCCGCACGGGCGACCCACAGTCTTGTCAGTACCTTAGGGAGCAGTCACCGATGGACTTCTTCGCGTTCCTCGCCCCGATCGAATGGGTCGTGGCGTGGATCATGTACCTCTGCCACCAGGGGCTTCTGTTCCTCGGCTTCTCCGACGGCCCCGGCCCCGCCTGGGTGCTGTCGATCGTCGGCCTCGTCATCATCATCCGCATCCTGCTGATCCCGCTGTTCTTCAAGCAGATCAAGGCGTCCCGCGGGATGCAGCTGCTCCAGCCCGAGATGCAGGCGATCCAGAAGAAGTACAAGGGCAAGTCGGACCCGGCGTCCCGCGAGGCGATGAGCCGCGAGACCATGGAGCTCTACCGCAAGCACGGGACGAACCCCTTCGCGTCGTGCATGCCGATCCTGCTCCAGTCGCCGATCTTCTTCGCGCTGTTCCGCGTGCTCAACGGCCTGGTCCCGATCTCCACCGGTGACAACGACCCGATCGGCCCCATCGACGCGTCGGTGGCCAGCGACATCGAGCAGTCGTCCGTCTTCGGCGCCAAGCTGTCGGACATCTTCCTCCAGACCGACGACCTGCAGACGCGCATCGTCATCGCGATCCTCATCCTCGCGATGTGCGCCACGACGTTCTTCACCCAGCGTCAGCTCACGATGAAGAACATGCCGAAGGCGGCGCTTGAGGGCCCGATGGCCTCGACGCAGAAGATGATGCTGTACCTGTTCCCGTTCATCTTCGCGGTGTCGGGCGTGAACTTCCCCGTCGGTGTCCTCGTCTACTGGACGACGACCAACCTCTGGTCGATGGGGCAGCAGTTCTACACGATCCGACGCATGCCGGCTCCCGGTTCCGAGGCCGAGCGACTGCTCAAGGAGCGCCAGGCGCGCAAGAAGGCGGCGAAGGGGATCGTCGAGGAGACCGCACCGGTCATCGAGCAGCCGCGCGGTCAGCGCCAGCAGCCGAAGCGCAAGAACCGGCAGAAGCCGGGCACCGCGGGCGTGAACGGTACCTCGACGTCACCCGCCGCGACCGGCTCGACCGAGGACGTTCCGGTCGAGGACGCGGCCCCTGAGGTTCCGCCGGCGTCCGGACCGACCAAGAAGCCCAAGAAGAAGTCGTAGTCCTCGCGCCGCGCGCGACCCTTCCGCCCTGAGGAGCACTGCCATGTCGTCCACCGAGAGTCCCCTGCACGACGAGCCCCAGACCGCGCAGGTCGGGCCCGGCGTGACCACACGCCTCGAGGAGGAGGGCGAGATCGCCGCGGACTACCTCGAGGAGCTGCTCGACATCGCCGACCTCGACGGTGACATCGACATCGACGTCGAGAACGATCGTGCCGCGGTCGAGATCGTCGCGGACGACGAGGGGGCGCTTGAGGCGTTGGTCGGCGAGGAGGGTGTCGTGCTCGAAGCCCTGCAGGAGCTCACGCGGCTCGCCGTGCAGGCGCGCACGGGGGAGCGCAGCCGTCTGATGCTCGACGTCGCTGGCTACCGGACGGCACGTCGGCAGCAGCTGACCGCACTCGCGGACGAGGCGATCGAGAAGGTCCGGTCTTCGGGAGAGTCTGTCTCGCTGGACCCGCTCAACGCGTTCGAGCGCAAGGTCGTCCACGACGCGGTGGCGGCCGCTGGCCTGCGGAGCGACTCCGAGGGCGCTGAGCCACAGCGGTACGTGGTCATCCACCCTGCTGCGTGACTCCGCCGCTGACGCCCTCCGTTTCACGTGAAACGGAGGGCGTTCTGCTGTGCGCATCGGTCGGGCGGCACGACGTCCTCGGTCCGACGCCCGCGGCGGGTCGACGTGATGGGCGCGGTGGGGTCGTCGATGTTCCACGTGGAACGATGGACCAGACCTGGACGAAGGGGAAGGACGACATGAGTGACGAGGCCGAGCGCGAGGACTCGCCGGTGACTGACGAGGCAGCCGTGAGGACCTACCTCGGGGACTCCTACGCAAAGGTCGCCCGGTTTGCGAAGATGTTGAGGGACGAGGGCGAGCTTCGTGGCCTCATCGGACCCCGTGAGGTGCCCCGCATCTGGGAGCGGCACGTGCTGAACTCGGCGGCCGTCGTCCCGTTCCTCCCGACGGACGGCCTCATCGCTGATATCGGATCGGGTGCCGGTCTTCCCGGCATCGTCATCGCGGCGATGCGGCCCGACGCCCAGATCTACCTCGTGGAGCCGATGGAGCGGCGGTGCGCCTGGCTCTCGGAGGTCGCGGACACGATCGGTCTCGCGAACATCGCGGTGAAGCGCGGGAGGGCCGAGGAGTACCACGGCGCCTTCGAGTGCGACGCGGTCACGTCTCGCGCCGTCGCGGCACTGGACAAGCTCGTGCGCATCTCGCTGCCGCTGCTGCGCTCCGGGGGAGAGATGATCGTCCTCAAGGGGCGCAATGTGGCGCAGGAGATCCCGCCCGCGCGGAAGGCGATCCGTAGGCTCAAGGGCTCGGAGCCGGAAGTTCTCGAGGCATCCTCGGTTCCTGGCGTGGAGAGCACCACGGTCGTTCGGATCGTGCGGCAGACTGGGGCACGGTGACACGCACCGTGCGCCGGCGTCCGACGCGACCTCGTCGAGCAGGCGCCCCGGGCACGGTCGCCGTGCGGCACGCGAGACCTGAGGATTCGGAGAGGATGCGCGGGTGACGGAGAGCAAGGACGGCACGAAGGGATCCCCCGAGGGGTCCGCGCCGACGGAGGAGCAGCGGCGAGCCGCCCTGATGGCGAGCCTTCCGGACATCGACGACTCGACCCCGCTCGCAGCACAGCTCGCGATGGACGCGCGTCGGCGCATCGATCTGCACGGGCGCCGCTTTCCCCGCCCGAGGTCGACACGCATCATCACCGTGGCGAACCAGAAGGGTGGGGTCGGGAAGACGACCACGACGGTCAATCTCGCGGCGGGGCTCGCCCAGGCGGGACTGAACGTCCTCGTGATCGACAACGACCCGCAGGGGAACGCGTCGACCGCGATCGGTGTCGAGCACCGTGCGGGCACGCCGTCGGTCTACGAGGTCCTGGTCGACGGGGACCCGCTGGAGTCGGCCGTGCAGCAGTGCCCCGACATCCCGACCCTCTGGTGCGTTCCGGCCACCATCGACCTGTCCGGCGCCGAGATCGAGCTCGTCTCGATGGTTTCACGTGAAACACGTCTGCGGAGGGCGCTGGACGAGTACCTGGAGCGTCGAGCCGCCGCAGGTCTGGAACCCCTCGACTACGTTCTGGTGGACTGTCCTCCGAGCCTGGGGCTCCTCACGATCAACGCGTTCGTCGTCGGTCGCGAGGTCCTCATCCCCATCCAGTGCGAGTACTACGCGCTCGAGGGGTTGAGCCAGCTGCTCAAGACGATCGAGCTGATCAAGGCGCACCTCAACCCGGGCCTCCACGTCTCGACGATTCTGCTCACCATGTACGACGGTCGGACCAACCTTGCCCAGCAGGTCGCCGCCGAGGTGAGGGGGCACTTTCCGGACCAGACGCTCCGCACGACGGTCCCGCGTTCCGTGCGGATCTCCGAGGCGCCCAGCCATGGCCAGACCGTGATGACCTACGACCCGACGTCCAGCGGTGCACTTGCGTATCTCGAGGCGGCCCGCGAGCTGACCATCCGGCACGCCGACTCGGTGCCCGCCACAGACGGCTCCGATGCCCCCGACGGAGCGGTCGCCCACCCGGACGACCAGACGCCTACGTCGGTACCCACCCCGGCGCTCGAGTCCGAGCCCCGCGGTGGTGAAGAGTCGCCTGCAGTCGCCTCGGTAGGTCACGGCATGACGGACACCCATCCTGTGCGCGGCGACGTGGCCAGCAGCGACAACGGCTTCGTGGATCAGGCGGATACGGCGGGTGATCCGGGCTCAGCAGACCCGCCTGCGCGTCGAGCCCGGGTGGCGACCTGGTCCGAGATCGTCGCCGCACCCGCTTCTGAGGCCGTGGTGACGATCGCCACGACCGCCACGCTCGACGGTCCGTCCGACGGTCGGGCCGAGGCTGCGGTCGACATGCACGGTCCGGCGGAACAGCCGATGCGTGCAGGACATGAGTTCTCCCGGTCCATCGGTGGGCCGGCCCTTCATCTCGAGGAGCAGCGATGAGCGAGAAGCGGCGTGGGTTGGGACGTGGGCTTGGAGCGCTGATTCCGACGAGCTCAGAGGGAAAGCGCCCTGTCGACGTCTTCTTCCCCAGCGCCCCGGAGCAGTCACCGTCATCTGGGCCCTCGCAGGACGAGAGCGGATCTGCCGTAGAGTCCGGGGGCACCGTCGTCGCGACGTTGGAGGCCCCGGCAGGGGAGGTCCCGGCGGGGGAGGACACAATCAGCCCGTCCGACGTGTCGGTGGGAGAGTTCCTCTCGACCTCGGCGCTCGAAGACGGCGAGGGCGTCGACGAGGCTCCGGTCGAGGGGCACCGAGACGCTGCGGTGACCGACGATGTGTCCCCGTCCGCCACCGGGGGGCTCGCGCGCACCGACGACGGTGCGGTATCGGGCGCGAGCAATGGCGACACGCCGTCGTCCGTCGTCGACGCAGCGCCTTCCTCCGACGACCCCGTTTCACGTGAAACGTCAGCGACGACCGGAACGGCCTCCGCGGATGCCGGGTCGTCGCCCGACCCGTCCTCGGGTGCGGTCGCACCGGACGACGCCGGAACCGACGGATGGATCGAGCGTGGCGGGGACGACCTCGTCCCTGTTCCGGGGGCACGATTCGCGGAGGTCCCGGTCGAGGCGATCGTCCCGAATCCGCGGCAGCCGCGCACGGTCTTCGACGAAGGGGAGCTCGACGAGCTGGTCGGGTCCATCAAGGAGATCGGTGTCCTCCAGCCGGTCGTGGTTCGGCCGCTCTCGACAGGATCCGAGGGATTCGAGCTCATCATGGGGGAGCGGCGCTGGCGCGCGACCCAGGCTGCCGGACTCGCGACGATCCCCGCGATCATTCGTGAGACGGACGACGGTGACCTGCTCCGCGACGCGCTGCTGGAGAACCTGCACCGCAGCGCGCTCAACCCTCTGGAAGAGGCGGCCGCCTACCGACAGCTCCTCGACGACTTCGGTTGCACGCACGAGGAGCTCGCGGAGCGCATCTCTCGGAGTCGCCCGCAGATCTCGAACACGCTGCGACTGCTCCGTCTGCCGCCTCTGGTCCAGCGCCGTGTCGCTGCGGGCGTTCTCTCCGCGGGCCACGCTCGCGCCCTCCTCGGACTGACCGACGGTGCCGAGATCGAGCGCCTCGCTCAGCGGATCGTCGCCGAGGGCCTTTCCGTGCGCGCGACCGAGGAGATCGTCTCGATGGGGGGCCTCGATCGTCCTGGGCGGGCGCCCCGAACGCCGCGTGCGGGTCAGCGGTCCGCAGCGGTGGACGAGCTCGCGACGCGACTCTCCGACCGGTTCGAGACGCGCGTGAAGGTGGACCTCGGGAAGAGCAAGGGACGCCTCACGGTGGAGTTTGCCTCCGTGGAGGATCTCAACCGCATCCTCGATCTCATGGCTCCCGAGGACCCGGGACTCCTGCGCAACTGACTCGACGGGCGGTCGGTGCACCGGTAGGGCAATCGGCCTGGCGTTCCGGAAATCCGTCGGTCCTGCTCGCACGCGTCGGAAACGCCCGCACGAACGGGAAGGTCACGTCCGAGAGATCGCGTCCGAGAGCGGGCAGGCAACGGACGTCGGCCAGGGGTGTGTCCACCGGTCTCTTCCGCTGCGACCGTCTCGTTCCACGTGAAACCAGGTGGCCCAGCTCGCCGGGAGCGCTCATCTACCGCACGCCGAGGTCGCCCCTCCCCGGCGTAGATGTCTCGTTCCCGTTGGAACGTCCGTGCCCAGTTGCTGAGGCCGGCGCAGTCGCGGTGTTCCACGTGAAACGTCCGTTTGCCGCGTGCCTGCGAACGGCACCGGGCTTCACGTGGAACGACGCGTGCCGCCCTGTTCCACGTGAAACAAGCCGAGATGGGTCTGTTCTGTCAACGCCGGGCGTCGACGAGGCGGCGATAGAGCGTGGGGAGGTCGAGCCCCGCAGCACGGACGGCCTGGGGAAGGAGCGACGTCTCGGTCATCCCGGGCGCAACGTTCACCTCGAGGAACTGGACGACGCCATCGGCGTCCAGGATGACGTCGGTCCGGGAGAGGTCGCGCAGGCCGAGCGCGCGGTGGGCCGTCACGGCGGTCTCCTGGACGGCCGCGAGCGTGGAGCCGTCGAGGCGCGCGGGGGAGAAATACTCGGTCCGTCCGGGGTTGTAGCGGGCGTCGTAGTCGTAGGGGCCGTCGGTGACGACCTCGACGGGCGGGAGAGCGGAGGGACCGTCGCCGAGGTCGACGACGCTCACGGCCAGCTCGACACCACGCATCGCACGCTCCACCAGCGCGACCTCCCCGTAGGCGAAGCAGTCCACCATCGCCCGGGGAAGCTGGTCGGCCCGTTCGACCAGGGTGACGCCGAGCGCCGAACCACCCTGCGTCGGCTTGACCACGAGGGGGAGCCCGAGCCGACCGACGAGCGCGTCCAGGACGGGACGTGCGCCGAGCTCGCGGAAGAGACTCTGGGGGAGGGTGACGGAGTCCGGCGTGGCGAGACCCGCTCCTGCCACCACGCTCTTCGCGACCGGCTTGTTCCAGGCCACACGAGACTGGCGCGGCCCCGTCCCGACGTAGGGGACGCCGACGAGGTCGAGCACGTCGCGCACGGACCCGTCCTCGCCGGTCGCTCCGTGCAGGAGCGGCCACACGACGTCGGGCCGATGACGGTCGAGGAACGGCAGGAGATCGGCGTCGAGGTCGTGCACGGAGACCTCCACCCCGGCGGCGCGCAGGCTCTCCGCGACGCGTCGGCCGGAGCGGAGCGAGACGTCGCGCTCGTGGGAGAGTCCGCCGGCGAGGATCACGACGTGTCCTGCTCGACCGTCGGTCTCCGACGCGTCCGCCGAGTGAACCTGCAGGTCAGGCGCGGAGCTGAGGCCCGGCTGCTCCTCGGTCACGAGGTCCGACGAGGTCGTGGGAACGACGGGCGTGCTGCTCGCGGGGGTGGTGGGCACGGGGGTCTCCTGCTCGGGGCGCGCGGCCCATGGTGCGCCGCGCGCCCGGGTGATGGCGGTTCGGGGACGACGGGTCGGGTCAGGCGAGGTCGGGCGAGGGGTTCTCGACGTCCGTGAGGTCGGGATCGAGCGCTGCGCCGGTGCCGAAGATCTCGACGAGGTCGGTCTCGGCGTTGACGACCCCGGCGAGGCGCCGCACGCCTTCGCGGATGCGCTCGGGGGTGGGGAAGCAGAAGGAGAGGCGCATGTGCTCGGCGCCGGTC
Source organism: Cellulosimicrobium marinum (assembly GCF_020551945.1). Classification (GTDB taxonomy): domain Bacteria; phylum Actinomycetota; class Actinomycetes; order Actinomycetales; family Cellulomonadaceae; genus Cellulosimicrobium; species Cellulosimicrobium marinum. The sequence goes on from NZ_JAJBZH010000002.1 coordinate 101,163, forward strand.
CCGTCGGCGTAGAAGGCAGTGCCCGGGACGTAGGCGACCCGCGCGGTCACGGCCCGGGGGAGCATCGAGCGGGCGTCGAGCCCGTCGGGCAGGCGGACCCAGGTGTAGAAGCCGCCGTCGGGGACGGTCCAGCTGGCGGCGGGCATGTGCTCGGCCAGCGCCCCGACCATCGCGTCCCGACGGTCGCGGTAGAGCTCGCGGAACTGCTTGATCTGGCCCTTCCAGTCGCACGTGGCGAGGTAGGCGGAGATCGCCATCTGCGAGGCGTTCGACGGGCAGAGGATGGCCGACTCGCTGGCGAGGACGAGCTTCTCGCGGACCGCGTGGGGTGCGACGACCCACCCGACCCGGTATCCCGGGGCGAAGGTCTTGGAGAAGGACCCGAGGTAGAGCACGCCGTCCTCGTCGAGCGAGCGGAGCGCGGGCAGGGGGTCGCCGTCGAAACCGAGCAGGCCGTACGGGTTGTCCTCGATGACGAGCACCCCGTGGCGTCGCGCGATCTCGAGGACGCGTGGGCGACGCTCCGCGGTGAGGGTGACTCCTGCGGGGTTGTGGAAGTTGGGCACGGTGTAGAGCAGCTTGACGCGGCGCCCCTCCGCCGCGAGCCGCGTGAGCGCCTCGTCGAGTGCCTCGGGGACGAGCCCGTGCTCGTCGAGCGGCACGTGCACGACGTCCGCCTGGTAGGAGCGGAACACGCCGAGTGCCCCGACGTAGCTGGGCGCTTCCGTGACGACGACGTCGCCGGGGTCGACGAAGATACGGGTCACGAGGTCGAGCGCCTGCTGGGAGCCGGTGGTAACGACGACGTCGTCGGGGTGGCAGTCGATGCCTTCGAGCCGGACCACGTCGAGGATCTGCTCGCGCAGCGACTCGTCCCCCTGACCGGACCCGTACTGCAGGACGCTGGCGCCGCGCGTCGCGACGAGGCGCTGCATCGTCTCGGCGATGGTGTCCAGCGGGAGCCCGTCGAGGTAGGGCATGCCGCCGGCGAGGGAGACGACCTCGGGTCGGTTGGCGACGGCGAAGAGCGCCCGGATCTCCGACGCTCGCATCCCGTGCGCTCGCTCCGCGTAGGAGGAGAGCCACGGGTCGAGGCGGGTGCCGCCGGAGGCGGCGTGCGGAGAGGGAGTCGGCGCGGTCACGTCGTCCAGTCTCGCACGCGGGTTCGGGGGATCCCGTGAAGACGTCGAGGGGCGGACCACCGGGTGGTGGCCCGCCCCTCGTCAGTGCGCGAGCAGCGGTCGTCTCGGACCGCTCGTCGTAGACCGCCTGCCTCAGACGGCGGCGGCGAGGACCGTGTCGATCTCCTCGACGAGTGCCCGCTTGGGGCGGGCGCCGATGATCGACTTCTGGAGCTCCCCGCCGACGTACACGTTGAGCGTGGGGATGGAGACGATGCCGTAGGCGGCGGTGGTCTCGGGGTTCGCGTCGGTGTCGAGCTTCGCGATCCGGATCCGGCCCTCGTACTCGGCGGAGAGCTCTTCGAGGATCGGGGCGACCTGGCGGCACGGGCCGCACCAGGTGGCCCAGAAGTCGACGAGCACGGGGACGTCGGACTCGAGGACCTCGGCGCGGAAGGTGGCGTCGGTGACGGGGACGGTGGCTATGGTGACCTCCTGGGTCGTCGGGAGTGGGGAGCGGTCTGGTGGTCAGGACCCGAGCTCGGCGAGGGCCTCGGGCAGTTCCTCGGGGTTCGGTGCCGCGGGGGTCCCGGCGAGGTCGGCGTGGCCGGCGGCGTCGGCGAGCTCGGTGAGGTAGCGCTGCGCGTCGAGGGCGGCGGAGCAGCCGGACCCTGCGGCGGTGATGGCCTGACGGTACGTGTGGTCGACGAGGTCGCCGCACGCGAACACCCCGGCGAGGCGGGTCGCGGTGGTGCGGCCGACCACCTGGACGTACCCCTCGTCGTCGACGTCGACCTGGTCGGCGACGAGCTCGCTGCGGGGCTCGTGCCCGATCGCGACGAAGAGGCCGGTGGCGTCGAGGGTGCGCTCCTCGCCGGTGACGGTGTCGCGCAGGCGGACTCCCTCGACCTTGTTCTCGCCGTCGATGCCGACGACCTCGCTGTTCCAGGCGAACTCGATCTTCTCGTCGGCGAGGGCGCGGTCCGCCATGATCTTCGACGCGCGCAGCTCGTCGCGGCGGTGCACGACGGTGACCTTCGACGCGAACCGGGTGAGGAACGTGGCCTCCTCCATCGCGGAGTCGCCGCCGCCCACCACGAGGACGTGCTGGTCGCGGAAGAAGAACCCGTCGCACGTGGCGCACCAGGACACGCCGCGGCCGGACAGGCGCTTCTCGTCCGGCAGGCCGAGCTCGCGGTAGGCGGACCCTGTCGCGAGGATCACGGCGCGGGCGCGGTAGGTGTCGCCGTTGCCGGTGACCACGGTCTTCACGGGGCCGTCGAGCTCGAGCGAGGTGACGTCGTCCCACTCGATGCGGGCGCCGAACCGCTCCGCCTGCTTGCGCAGGTTCTCCATGAGGTCGGGACCCATCACGCCGTCGGGGAACCCGGGGAAGTTCTCCACGTCGGTGGTGTTCATCAGGGCGCCGCCGGCCGTGACGGACCCTGCCAGCACGACCGGAGACAGGCCCGCGCGCGCCGCGTAGATCGCCGCGGTGTACCCCGCGGGACCTGACCCGACGACGACAAGGTTCTCGACGGTTGGCTGCTCGGTCACGTGATGCTCCTCGGTGTGGTGGCGTGGCAGGCTCCCACGCGTTCGTCTGAACGCGGCGGGGGGCGTCGTTGTTCCACGGTACGGCGCCGGGGGCCGCGACGCGGGGCGGGTGGGTCAGGACAGCAGGATCTCGTTGATCTCCGCGCGGGCCTCACCCTGGGCGTTCGTCGGCAGCTCGGTGATCCACAGGACGAGGGTCTCGGTCTCGACGGGCTCGTCGAACGTGAACTCGACACCCGGGGAGAACGGGCCCGAGGCGAGGACGGTGCCCTGGTCGGGTGCGTCGAGGGACGTGGACCGGATCTCGACGTTGCCGCCCTCCACGCCCGTGTCGATGATGACCGTCGAGACGGGCGCCTCCTGCTCGAGCGTGATGCCGAATCCGATGCCCGTGCGCAGGCCCGCGAAGTTCGAGTCGTTGTAGCGGCGCGTGTACCAGAAGGTCTCGGGCTGGCCGTCGAACGCCAGGGCCACGGCTTCGGGGTGCTCGCCGTCGTTGTTGCCGAGCGCGTCGCCCTGCGGGTCGAGCGCCTCGCCCGACGCGATGAGCGGCCGGACCTCGGGCTCGGGCTCGGGTTCCTCGGCCTCGCCGTCGGTCTCACCGCCCGTGGGGGTCGTGTCGCTCGGTTCGTCGCTCGTCCGTTCCCCCGACGAGACGGCGGGGGTGAAGTCCTCGAAGGCCGTGTTCACGGCCCAGACGACGCCCGCGCCGACGAGCAGGAGCACGAGGACCAGGACGAACGGGGTCGCGTTGAAGCGCCGGGGACCGCGGCGCGGCGCGGGCTCGCTCCAGGAGTCGTCGGGCGGCGGCGTGCTCGGGGGAACGGCCGGACCTGCCGGCGCGGTGTCGTGGGCGGGGGGCGGGACGGGTGCGGTGGACGGGCCGTCGTTCGCCTCGGCCGCGTACGTGGTGCCGGCGTAGGCGCCGCCCGCGGCGGCGGCCAGGTAGGGGGCGGTGTCCGCGGCGCCCGCGGACCCGGGGACCTCGCCGACGCGGTGGATGCGTCCGGTGGCGGGGCGTCGCACGGGGGGAGCGGGCGGCGGCGTCCCGGGGGGTGCGGCCGCGCCGCTGTCGAACGCCGACCGCACGGACTGCCGGTTGACGCCGGCGGCTGCGGGCTGGACGAAGCCGGGGAGCGTGGCGACGACGGACACCTCGCCCCACGGTTCGAGAGCGGCGACGACGTCGGCGGGGCTGGCGGGCGTCCCGGGCGCCGGTGCGGCCCACGCCGCGGGGTCCGGCGTGGGCGTGGCGAACGAGGCGGCGCAGAGCGTGTCCAGCTCGGCGGGGACGTCGCCGCGCACGGCGGACGGGGGCAGCACGCCGTCGCCGGACGGCTGCGCGGGCAGGGGGTGGATCGCCGCGTCGGAGATCCACGGCACGTCGAGGGTCGGACCGGCCCAGCGTGCGGTGAGCGCGTAGTAGAGCAGTGCGACGAGCCCGACGGCGTCGGCGCGCGACGTGCGGTCGGGGTCCTGCTGGTCGAGGCCGGCGACCCCGGCGTCGAGCCCCAGCCCGGTCACGACGACACGGCCGTCGTCGACGCGCAGCGCGTCGGGGCGGACCGTGAGGTGGTGGACGCCGCGGCGTCGGGCGGCCTCGAGCGCGGCGGCGGCCTCGCCGACGACGGCGCGGGCCTGCTGGGGGTCGAGGACGCCACCGGCGACGACCTCGGTGAGCGTCGTCCCGACGTACGGCTCCGTCACGACGTACGCGACGCCCTGCTCGGACCCGACGTCGAGCACCCGGGTCAGCCGCGGGTCGGCGACCAGCGCGGCACGGCGCGCGGAGTCGAGCGCGTCGGCGACGTGGGGGCCGCTGACGAGGGACACGCGGACGGGACGGTCGAGGATCTGGTCGTGCGCGGACCACGCGGTGACGTCCGCGAGGTCGGAGGGCAGCGGTTCGTCCAACCGGTACCGGGCGACGAGCAGTGTTCCTGGGGCGACGCCGTTCACCGGACCTCCTCAGCTGGGCTCGTGAGCGACACCACCACATGGTACGCGGGCCCGGATTGCCCGGGTTCCGCCCGGTACGGCCGGGGCGGACCCGGGCATGTCGTCCTCACGTCGGCCGCTCCCACGCCGCTCACCGTCGCACCAGGCGCCGGACCTTGCCGACCACGGGGCCGAGCAGCTCGTCGAGCTCGCGGACGCGCAGGACCTTGAGCCCGCCGAGGTACACGGCCGTCATGACGGCGCCGACCACGGTGACGAGGACGAGCGCGTGCCACCAGGTCAGGCCGTAGATCTCGCCGAGCACCCGGTCGTGGAGCTGGAGCAGGCCCCACCCGACGCCCGCGCTCACGGCCGCGGCGAGCGTCGTCCGGGCGTGCATCCGGACGATCCGGCGACCGTCGAGCCCGTCGAGCGTGCGGCGCAGCCCGACGGTCCGCAGGGCGACCGCGACGACGTTCGACAGGCTCATCGCCGCGCCGACCCCGACGACCCACCAGTGCGGGTCGAGGACGAGGGTCGCGAGCCACGACACGCCGACGAGCACGATCGTGCCGGGGACCTGGATCCAGAAGACGGTGCGCCCGTCCTCGAAGGCGTAGTAGACCCACTTCATGAGCACCATGCCGCCGAGCGGCACGAGCCCGAACGCCATGGCGACGAGCACCTGCGCCACGGCCGCGCCGGCGGCCGCGCCGACGGACGGGACGAGCAGCTTGGTGATCGGCAGGGCGAGGACCACGAAGACGGCGGTGGCGAACACCGTGAAGACGCCGACGGTGCGCACGCCGCGCGACAGGTCGCGCCGCACCCGCGCGACGTCCCCGGCGTGCGCTGCCGCGCTCATCCCGGTGAACAGGGCCGTCGCGATGGAGACGGTGACGAGGGAGTGGGGGAGCAGGTAGATCATGAGCGCCTGCGTGTAGGCGGCGTTCCCGGCGACGGTGAGCGCGTCGGCGTACGCCTCGGGCGCGCCGACCGTCAGGCTCGTCACGACGCCCTGCGCCCCGGGGTCCCCGGCGTAGCCCTGGCCGAACGCGTCCGCGAGGGCGGCCCGCGGGGCCTGGCTGGCGAACCGGGTCGTGAACAGCACCCCGACCTGCTCGAGCACGACCGCGGCGAACGTCCACAGGGCGACCTGGCCGGCGGAGCGCAGCCCGATCCCGCGGAGCCCGAACCGGGCGTGCCACCGGAAGCCCGCACGCCACAGGGGCACCACGAGGATGAGCGCCTGCGCGGCGACGCCGAGGGTCGCGGTGCCCGCGAGCAGGGCGATCTTGGGGCCGTCCCACTGGGTGAGGTCGTCCACGTTGCCCGTCGCGGCGGGCCCGTACACGGCGATGAACGCCGCGAACCCGACGATCGACACGACGTTGTTCAGCACGGGCGCCCACATGAACGGGCCGAACTGCCCCCGGGCGTTGAGCACCTGCCCGAGCAGCGTGTAGAGGCCGTAGAAGAAGAGCTGCGGGGTGCACCAGAACGCGAAGGCGACGGCGAGCGCCGTCTGCGGCTCGGTCCACCCGGGCCCGGTGTACAGCGCGACGAGGATGCTCGACCCGGCCGTGAGGAGCGCGGAGAGCGAGACGAGCACGACGCCGGACAGCGTGAGCAGCTTGTCGAGCCGCTCCTGGGTGTTGTGTGCCCGGTACGCGCGGACGATCTGCGGCACCAGGACGGCGTTGAGGACGCCGCCCGCGAGGATCGCGAAGAGGACGTTGGGGATCTTGTTCGCGACGTCGAACGCGTCGGCGACGAGTCCCGTGGTGCCGATCGCGGCGACGAGCAGCACGTTGCGCACGAGGCCGAGCGCCCGCGACACGAACGTCCCGGACGCCATGAGCGCGGACGACCTGCCGAGCCCCGTCGTCCTCGTGGGCGCCTGCGTCACCCCGGCCTCCGCGGTCTCGTCCGGTGTGCCCGACGCCGCGGGGTCGCCCGGCAGCGACGCCGTCGCCGTACCCTCGCCCGCCGCGCCCTCGCCCGTCGCGCCACCCGTCGTGCCGGGGCGGTCACCGTGCCCTGCGCCCCGCGGGCGCACGTGCCGCGGGCTCACGGCGCACCGTCCTCGGGCGGGCGAGGCTGGTCGACCGTCGCACCCGGCAGACGGCGCGGCGAGCGTCCGCGGCGCACGGTGCGCCAGATCCCCGCGACCATCGCGACCGCGAGGAGGCCGGCGAGCACCGCCGTCCCCACCGACTCCCAGTCGGCGCGCACCCGCACGACGAACACGTCGGGGCCGGCGACCCGCACGTCGGGCCGGGCTGCGCTCACCACCTCGACGTCCACGGCGACGTTGACGCTGCCCAGCGCCTCGACCGCCACCGGCACGGTGACCTCGGACCCCGCGGGCACCGTCACGGTGGGGCGCTCGGGGGCCTTCATCGTCGGCTCGTCCGGGCGGAGGACCACCTGCACCTCGACGTCCTGCGCGAGGTCGTTGCGGACCCGTACGGGCAGGCTCTGCTGCTCGGCGAGCAGGAGGATCGGGGAGCCGCGCTGGATCGAGATGCCGTCCGTGACGGACGCCGCGGACGCCTCCGCGTCCTGCACGGCGGCCGTCCGGGCGTCGGGGGCGGCCCGGTACGCGACCGACGTGGGGACCACGTACCCGGCCTCCAGCGGCCGGGTGAGCGCCGCGGGGTCCGGGACGACCGTCGCGAACGCGGCGAGCGCGGCGCGCGACCGGTCCAGCGCGTGCAGCTCGCCCGCGGGGATCTCGTCGCCCGACGGCGTGCTCTCCGGGAGCGCCGTGCGCTCGACCCCGGGCACCGCGGCGTCGAGGAGCGTGTCGACGGGCGCGATCTCCACCCATGTCGCGTCGCCGAGGGCGTCAAGGCGGGCGCCGAACGCCGCCACGTCCGGGTCCCAGCCCCGCGGCAGCGCGACGAGGACGTGCCGTGCGTCCGCGGGGCGCTCGCGCGCGACCACCGCGGTCTCCGCGAGCAGGCGCTGCGTGGTCACCGGGTCCGACCCGGTGCCCGCCGTGAGCAGGTCCGTCAGCGTCGCGTCGGGGACCAGCGCGGTGAGGTCGCCCGAGGCCGTCGACACCCGCGCGACACCCGTGGGCGTGTACGTGAGCGAACCGTCGGGCACGAGGGCGTCCGGGCCCACCACGAGCGTCGTCGCGCCCGACGCCGCGGCGAGCGACGCCGTCGTGACGTCCGGGACCGTGTCGGCCGGCCAGGCGAGGTCGGTGCGCCACACCTCCGTCGCCGAGGGCTCCTCCGGCACGGCCGGTTCCGGGTCCGACCCGGGCACCGGGGTGCCCTCCGGCAGGGACAGCCCCGCGTGCGCGAAGGCCGCGACGTCCGGGTCGTACGCGCGCAGCGCAAACGTCGCCCGCCCCTCGGAAGACTCCACCAGCCGTTCCGACCACGCCACCACGTCCGGGTAGCCCGAGGCGCTCGCGGCGGCGACGAGCGCCGGGTCGACGACCCAGCCCACCTCCGGCCGCCCCGCCGTCGCCTCCAGCACGCGCCCCAGCCGGCCGTCCTGCGCCGTGGCGGCGGCCAGCGCGCCGTCGTACGCCTCGGCGTCGGGGTCGACCGCCGGCCCGGTCACGGCGGTGACCACGCTCAGCCGCAGGGTCGGCGCCTCGCCCGTCGGCGCCCACACGACGAAGGAGCGCTGCACGTCGAGCCGCTCCCCGCCGTCGGACAGCCGGACCGCGATCCCGCGGGGCCCCCAGTCGCTCGCCGCGCCGAGACCCAGCTCGCCCGCCTCGGCGGTGAACGACACCTGCGTGCTGGCTCCCGGTGCGAGCGGGTCGAGCTGCTGGGCGTCGACCTGGGCCCCGATGCCCGTCGTCGGGCCGGCCTCCGCCCACAGGTCGAGCGAGGAACGCGTCGCGCTCGTCGACAGCGCGACGCCGAGCTCCGCGAGCGGCTGCGCGAGCGTCTCGTCGGTGCCGTTGGTGACGGTCGCGGTGACCGACAACGTCCCGCCTGCGGCGAGCACCGCGGGTGACTGGGCGTCGATGCGGACGGTCGCCTCGCCGTCGGCCTCCTGCTCGTCGCCGTGCGCGGGGACCGCGAGGGCGGGGACGAGCGCGGGGACGAGGACGAGGAGGAGGGCGAGGAGCGCGAGGACGAGGACCGGCGCCGCGCGGTGTGCGCGCACGCCGCGCGGGATGCTGGGCGTCATGAGTGGTCGGTCGGGCTCCGAGGGGCGGGCGGCACCGGTCGGCCGGGCGCCTCACGGCCCGCCGGTCGGACGATCGTCCGGGTCACCCTACTGGTGATCGTCGTGCGCAGGTGCGTCGCACGACCCTCCAGCACGCCGGTCGCGACGACCGCGATCCGGCGCTCGTTCGGGTACGCGAGCCGGGCGGGCAGGTCGGCGAGCGGGATCCAGGCGACGTCCTCCGCCTCGCCGTCCGGGTCGCCCTCCACGGTGAGGTAGCCCCCCGTCGCCCGCAGCAGGAAGTGGTGCACCACCTTGTGGACCCGGCGGTCGTCCCCGGTGAACCAGTAGTCGATGACGCCCAGCGGCTGCTGGACCGCGCCGCGGATCCCCGTCTCCTCCGCGATCTCCCGCACCGCGGCCTCGGCCGGCGTCTCGTCGCCCTCCAGGTGGCCCTTCGGCAGGCACCACTCCAGGCGACCGCCGCGGTTGCGGCGCGCGATCACCGCGGCCCGCGGCGGGCCGGGCGCCTGCTCGACGACGAGTCCCCCCGCCGACACCTCGTCCACCACGGGCAGCGGGACCGGGGCCGGCGTGTGCCGGGTACGCGGGTCGATGTGCAGCGGGTGCCCGCCCGGCGGCGACGGGACGGCGACAGGACGCTCCCGCACGTGCTCGTCCCCGGCGCCGGACCCGCGCGAACCCCCCGCACCCGGCGCCCGCCGGGGCTCGTCGGCATGCGCGGGGGAGGACATCCCCCAACTTTACCGACTGGGCGCCGTCGGGCCGGGACCTGGGGATCTGGCAGGCTTGGATGTCGTGCCGACCCCACCGCCCTCCCAGCCGACCCCCGCAGCGCTCGAGCTGCAGCGCCGGGCCCTCGCCGTGCTCACCGAGATGGCACCCGCCGCGATCGAGCTGGGCGAGACGTTCCGGGCCGCCGGGCACGAGCTCGCGCTCGTCGGCGGACCCGTCCGCGACGCGTTCCTCGGGCGCGCGAGCAACGACCTCGACCTTGCCACCTCCGCGACCCCCGACGAGACGCAGGCGCTCCTCGCCCGCTGGGGCGACGCACACTGGGACATCGGCAAGGAGTTCGGCACGATCGGCGCGAAGCGGTTCGCGCGCGGCGGCACGGCCGAGATCGTCGTCGAGGTCACGACGTACCGCACCGACGCGTACGACCCCGCGTCCCGCAAGCCCGTCGTCGCGTTCGGCGACACCCTCGACGGCGACCTCTCCCGGCGCGACTTCACCGTCAACGCCATGGCCGTCCGCGTCCCCGACATGACCTTCGTCGACCCGTTCGACGGGCTCGGCGACCTCGCCCGCCGCGTCCTGCGTACGCCGATCGCCCCCGAACGGTCCTTCGACGACGACCCGCTGCGCATGCTCCGCGCCGCCCGGTTCGCCGCCCAGCTCGGGTTCACCGTCGACGGCGGCACCCTCGCCGCCCTCGTCCTCATGACGGACCGCCTCGAGATCGTCTCCGCCGAGCGCGTCCGCGACGAGCTCTCCAAGCTCCTCTGCGCCGCCGAGCCCCGCCGCGGCCTCGAGGTGCTCGTCGACACCGGCCTCGCCGACCACGTCCTGCCCGAGCTGCCCGCCCTGAGGCTCGAGATCGACGAGCACCACCGCCACAAGGACGTCTACGAGCACTCCCTCACCGTGCTCGACCAGGCCATCGCCCAGGAGACCGGCCCCGACGGCCCCGTGCCCGCCCCCGACCTCGTCCTGCGCCTCGCCGCCCTCCTGCACGACGTCGGCAAGCCCCGCACCCGCCGGTTCGAGTCCGGCGGCGGCGTGAGCTTCCACCACCACGAGGTCGTCGGCGCGAAGATGGTCGCCAAGCGCCTCAAGGACCTGCGGTACGACAAGCAGGTCGTCAAGGACGTCGCCCGCCTCGTCGAGCTGCACCTGCGCTTCCACGGCTACGGCGAGGGCGCCTGGACCGACTCCGCCGTCCGCCGCTATGTCACCGACGCCGGCCCCCAGCTCGAACGCCTCCACCGGCTCACCCGCGCCGACTGCACCACGCGCAACCGCCGCAAGGCCCAGCGCCTGCGCGAGTCCTACGACGACCTCGAGCGGCGCATCGCCGAGCTCAAGGCCCAGGAAGAGCTCGACGCCGTCCGCCCCGACCTCGACGGGCAGCAGATCATGGCCGTCCTCGGCATCGCCCCCGGCCCGGTCGTCGGGCGCGCGTACAAGCACCTGCTCGACCGTCGGCTCGACCGCGGCCCCGTCGACGAGGAGACCGCGCGCGCGGAGCTCCTCGCGTGGTGGGAGCAGCAGCCGGAGTCGTCCGCGGGCTGATCCGTCTCGGTGGGTCTCGCCGGCGCTCGTCGGGTTCGCGGGCGCTGGTCGGGTTCGCGGCGGGTGCGACGTCGGAGCTCGGGCTGCCGCGCCGTCGCCTCCTGCGGTCGGCCGACGGTCGGGCCGCGCGGCTCCACGCCCTTCGCCTCCGACGTCGCACCCGCCGCTCGGCCGTCACGTCGCCCGCTCGGCCTTCACGTCGCGAGATCGGCGGAGCTTGTCGACGTCGGCGGATCGGGTGTGCCGATCTCGGCGGGGTGTGCCGATCTCGGAGCGGGCCGCCCGGTGCGCAGATGCACGACGGCGCCGCGACCCGGGTGGGTCGCGGCGCCGTCGGGCCGTGGTGTCCTGAGGTCAGGCGTCGTCGGAGGCGAGGGCCGCCTCGACCGAGACGCGGTCCTTCGGGCTCCCTGCCGCGTCCTCGGGTGCGGCGTCCTCGGTCGCGGGGCCGGGATGGCCGTGGCCCGCCGGGGCGGGGTTGCGGCGCAGCAGGAACGACAGGCCGACGGCGACGAGCATGACGGCCGTGCCCCACACGAACGCGTCGCCGACGCCCTCGGCGAGGGCCACCGGCTCGGACGCACCGTCCGCCGCGTAGGCGAGGGAGCGCGACGTCATGACCGCGACGAACATCGCGGTCCCTGCCGCACCGGCGAGCTGCTGCACGGTCCCGATCGAGGCGGAGCCGTGGGAGTACTGGTGCGGCGCGAGCGAGGACAGCGCGGACGTGAACAGCGGCGTGAACATGAACGCGAGGCCGAGGCTGAGCGTCACGTGCAGGCCGAGGACGAACCACGGCGACGAGTCGGCGTGGATCGTCGTGAACGCCGCGAGGGCGACGGCGACGACGCTCACGCCGGGGATGACGAGCGGGCGGGGGCCCACGCGGTCGTAGAGGCGCCCGACGGTCGGGCCGAGGAGACCCATGAGGAGGCCGCCCGGGAGCACGATCAGACCGGTCGCGAGCGGTGCGAGGCCCATCGCGTCCTGGAGGAACAGCGGCAGGAGGATGAGCGAGCCGAACATCGCCGTCATGCCGACCGCCATGATCCCGAGCGGGACGCTGAACCCGCGCACCGTGAAGACGCGCAGGTCGAGCAGCGCACGGTCCTCGCGCTGGAGCACGAGCTGGCGCCAGACGAACGCGCCGAGCGCGAGCGCGCCGAACGCGATCGGGACCAGGGGCGGGACGACCGGCGTGTGCCGCGCGGCCTCGCCGATGCTGGACAGCCCGTAGACGAGGCCACCGAACGCCAGCGCGGCCAGGAGCAGCGACGACGGGTCGAGGCGGGAACGTGTACGGTCCGCGACGTCCCGGATGTACAGGAAGCCGAGGACGAGCGCGACGACGCCGATCGGGAGCACGATCCCGAACACCCAGCGCCAGCTGAGGCTGTTGAGGATGAGGCCGGAGAGCGACGGGCCGAGGGCCGGGGCCGCGGCCATGACGATCGCGATGTTCCCCATGACCTTGCCGCGGATCGCCGGGGGCACGAGCGTCATGATCGTCGTCATGAGCAGCGGCATCATGATCGCGGTGCCCGACGCCTGCACGACGCGGCCCACGAGCAGCCACGCGAAGCCGGGGGAGAGCGCGGCGAGCAGCGTCCCCGCGCTGAACAGCGACATGGCGAGGAGGAACGCGCCGCGGGTGCCGAGGCGCTGGAGCAGGAAGCCGCTCGCGGGGATGACGACGGCCATCGTCAGCATGAACGCCGTCGTGAGCCACTGGCCCGTGCTCGCGGTGATGCCGAGGTCCTCCATGAGCGGCGCGAGCGCGACGCTCATCGTCGTCTCGTTGAGGATGACGACGAACGCCGAGACGAGGAGCAGCGCGATGACGAGGAAGTCCTCGCGCGGCAGGCGGTCGACCGTCGTGCCGGGCGGTGTCCCGTACGCCTCCGGTCCGGAGCGGGCTCGGGTGTCGGGTGCTGTCACGGGTGGTCTCCGCTCGCGTCGGTGGGCATGCCGGTCACGGTCAGGGCCGGCGGTGGGCGTGGCGGCGTGGTGGCGCCGTGCCGTCCCGCGGGATGCGCGGTCGGGCGTGGGGGAGGTCCCCGGAGGGGAGGGTGCACGGGTCGGCCGCCGCCTCGGCGGAGTGATCCGTACCCTGTACGACCACGAACCATCGTCCGTTATTCCCGCACGCCCTGACGACCGAATTTCGGCGACGTTCTCCTCGGTGCCGGTCGCCTCCGGTCGACCCCGGCCGTCGCCCCCGGGCGTACGCGGTGCCGCCCCGCGACGGACGCGCCGGCAGCCCGCGCGTCCTTAGCGTGGCCGGCATGAACACCACCGGTCCCCGTCCCCCGGCCCCGTCGCGACCTGTCCCGCCGAGCAGTCCGTCGAGCGGTTTCGCCACGACCACCCGCCCGCTCGGCCTGCCGTTCCTCGGGGTCGCGGCGCTCTCCCTGCTCGCGGCCCCGCGCGTCGTGCTGCACGACCTCGGCGTCGTCCAGGAGGGCAGCGCGGTCAACCTCCTCCTGGTGGTCGTCCCGCTCGTCGCGTGGGTGGGCGTCGCGCTGTGGGCGCGGGTGCCGAACCCGTTCCTCACGCTCCTCGTGACCGGCGCCTGCTACGGCGTGGTGCTCGCGCTCGTGCACCAGCTCCTGTGGGACCGCGCGTTCGGGGAGGACCCGCCGTCGCTCGGGGGGAACCTCGCCCTCGTGGACGGGGGCACGCAGGAGGTCGTGCTGCGCGTCGCGTCCGTGGGCTCCAGCCTCGTGACGGGGGTGGTCGTCGGCGCGGTCTGCGGCCTGGTCGCGTGGGGTCTCACCCGTCTGGTCCGACGGCGCCCCGCCCGCCCCTGAGCTCGTCCCCGGGGCGTGGCTCGCCGTCGCCCCGGCCCGCGGTCAGGCGGGTCGGGCACCCTCCGCGGCGGGGCCGGGCGGGAGCGAGGCGTCGTCCGCCGCGGGCTCGACGGCGGCCGCCGCCTTCCCGGACGGGGTCCGGGCGCCGCGCGTCCACAGCACGAGCGCGGCGGCCGCGTACGCCGCGGCGAGGACGGCGAACACCGGCCGCGACCACCCCGTGTCGGGCAGGGTGAACGCGGCGAGGGCCGCGGCGCCGACGAACGCCGCGTTGTACAGCACGTCGTAGAACGCGAACGCCCGTCCGCGGTACCCGTCCTCGGTGTCGCGCTGGACGATGGTGTCCACGGCGATCTTCGTGCCCTGCGCGGCCAGCCCCAGGAGCGCGGCGCCCGTGTAGACCACGGCACGGGTCGGCGTCGTGAGGAGCAGGAGCTGGCTCGCTGCGGCGAGCAGCAGCATGAGGGCGATCCAGACCTGCGGCCCGGTGTAGCGGGAGAGGGTCGGCGTGAGGACGACGGCGCCCGCGCCCCCGACGCCGGTGAGCCCGACGACCGTCGCGAACGTCGCGAGCCCGGCGTCCTGGTTCCCGGGGTCGAGGAGGTTGCGCGCGATGAGGATCGACGCGATGAAGACCACGCCGTAGAGGAACCGGTGCGTCGCCATGGCGAGGAGCGCCTGGCCGGGGGTGCGTCGTGCGACGAGGTAGCGCGCGCCGTCGGCCAGCCCGCGGGCGACGCGCGCGATCTCCGACGTGAGGGCGGCGTCCGCGGGCCGCTCCGGCCCGAGCTGGGTGCGGCCCAGCCGCAGCGCGAGGAGCGACGCGACCCCGAACACGACCGCCGCGCACACGAGCGCCGACGAGTCCCTCACGCGGCCCTCGTCGAGACCCAGGCCGAGCACGACGCCGATTCCGCCGCCCACGAACGCCGCGCCCGCCCCGAGGGTCGGGGTGAGCGAGTTCGCCGTGAGCAGGAGCGGGCCGTCGACGACGCGCGGCAGGCCCGCGGACAGGCCCGCCAGGAGGAAGCGGTTCACGGACAGCGCGGCCAGCCCGAGCGCGTAGATCCCGGCCCCCACGCCACCCGTGAGCATGAGCACCGCCATCGCGACCGTGAGGACCACGCGCACGGCGTTGCCCCACACGAGGACCTGCCGGCGCTGCCACCGGTCGAGCAGCACGCCCGCGAACGGGCCGACGATCGTGAAGGGCGCGAGCATCACCGCGAACGCGCCGGCGATCGCCGCCGCCGTGCCCTGCGACTCCGGGGAGAAGAACAGGAGGGACGCCAGGCCCACCTGGAACATGCCGTCCCCCGCCTGCGAGACGAGACGGACGGCGAACAGCCTGCGGAAGCCGCGCAGGCGCAGCAGCTCCCGCAGCTCGGCGATCACACTCACCTCGCCACCCTACGGGCCGACGCCCGTCCCGGTGACCACGGTGTGAGAAGGCCCTGGTCAGAAATGCTTAGGAAGGTTACCTTTGAGTTTCGGTCATGACCCGTCCACGAAGGCCGGGCCCGGAGAAGCAGTGAGGCATTCTCGATGACACGATCCCCGGGGAAGAGCCCCAGGAACCCCAGGACGACGGCCGCGGCCGTCGCCCTCGCCACCACCACGGCCCTCGTCGCCGGCGCCGCCGGGACGGCGAACGCCGCGACCGCACCGGCCGCCGACGACGGTACGAACGGGTACAAGACCGTCGGCTACTACCCCGCGTGGGAGGCCGGCAACGCGGACGGCTACCAGGTGGCCGACCTCCACACCACCGGCGCCGCCGACGACCTGACGCACCTCAACTACGCGTTCGGCAACGTCACCACCGACCTCGTCTGCGACATCACCGACCGCGTCGACCCTGCCGAGAACGCCCCCGAGGGCGACCCCCTCAACGACTACGTGCAGCTCCTCGACGCCGACAAGACCGTGGACGGCGTCGCCGACCAGCCCTCGCAGGCGCTCGCCGGCAACTTCAACCAGCTGAAGAAGCTCAAGGAGGAGCACCCCGGCCTCAAGGTCCTCGTCTCGCTCGGAGGCTGGACCTGGTCGGACAACTTCTCCGACGCCGTCTCGACCCCCGAGAACCGCGCACGCCTCGTCGAGTCGTGCCTCGACGTGTACTTCCACGGCAACCTGCCCGTGGTCGAGGACGCGGAGAACGGCACCAAGGGCGGCGACGGCGTCGCCGCCGGGATCTTCGACGGCATCGACCTCGACTGGGAGTGGCCCGGCGCCACCGGCGAGCACCCCACGCCGCGCCCCGCCGAGGACGCCGAGAACTTCGTCCAGTTCGCGCAGCTCCTGCGCGCCGAGCTCACCGAGCTCGGGGCCGAGACCGGCGAGGACTACCTCATCACCGGCTTCGCCCCCGCGAGCTGGGCCGCCCGCACCAACGGCGGCTGGCTCGACCCGCGCTTCGTCGACGCCCTCGACTTCATCAACGTCCAGGGCTACGACTACCACGGCGACTGGAACACCACCCGCACGGGCCACCAGGGCAACCTGCACGTCTACACCGACCCGACCACCGGGCAGCCCGCCAACTGGGGCCTCGCCGCCGACGGCGTCCTCGGCGCGTACCACAACGCCGGCTGGCCCAAGGACAAGCTCGTCCTCGGCATGGCCGCCTACGGGTACGGCTGGCGCGGCGTGACCGACCCGACGCCCGGTGCCGCCGCGAACGGCTCCCTGCCGTTCACCTACTACACCGACATCAAGGCCAAGGGCCTCACCGAGTACTACGACGAGGTGGCCGGCCAGGGCTACTTCTACGGCGACGGCGAGTGGTGGACGGCGGACACCCCGCGCTCCGTCACCACCAAGGCCGAGTACCTCGCGACCCAGGGCTACGGCGGCGGGTACTTCTGGGACCTCGCCGGCGACGACGACAACGAGCTCCTCGGCACCCTCGCCGGCACGTTCGAGGCCGCCACCCCCGGCCCCCTCGTGCCCGACGACGCCGCCGCACCCTGGTACGCGACCGGCATCTACTCGACGGGCGACGTCGTCTACCACGACGGCACCGAGTACCGGGCCACCTGGTGGACCCGCGACCAGCAGCCCGGCGACGCCGACGGGCCCTGGAAGGCCATCGGCCCGGCCGGCACCGCACCTGCCGGCGACAGGCCCGCCTGCGCCGCGCCGTGGGACGCCGCACGCGCCTACCGCACCGGCGAAGTCGTCTCCCGTGCGGGCGTGAACCACACCGCCCAGTGGTGGACCCGTGGCACCACCCCCGGTACGGACGCCACCGCCGCCTGGGACGCAGGACTGCCCTGCGCCTGACGGCACAGCACGACGCGAGAGGCCCCCTGCCGACGCGGCAGGGGGCCTCTCCCCGGTTCACCGCTCGCGCTGCGAACGGTGCTCAGCGCTCAGTGCTCAGCGCTCGACCTTCTTGGTCGCGCCGATCCTGCGCCGACCTCCCGGCGAGTGCCTCGTACCTCGGCCCTCACCCTCCGGTCAGCTCCGGATCAGCGCTCCACCGAACCGGCGATGAAGGCCTCGAGCTGCGCACGACCCTTCGTGTCCTCCATCTGGACCGGCGGGGACTTCATGAAGTACGTCGACGCCGAGAGGATCGGGCCGCCGACGCCGCGGTCCTTCGCGATCTTCGCGGCACGGACGGCGTCGATGATGATGCCGGCCGAGTTGGGGGAGTCCCACACCTCGAGCTTGTACTCCAGGTTCAGCGGGACCTCGCCGAACGCGCGGCCCTCGAGGCGCACGTACGCCCACTTGCGGTCGTCGAGCCACGCGACGTAGTCCGACGGGCCGATGTGGACGTTGCGGTCCTCCGTCTTGCCGCCGAGCGGGCCCTCGAGGTTCGAGGTCACGGCCTGCGTCTTGGAGATCTTCTTGGACTCCAGGCGCTCGCGCTCGAGCATGTTCTTGAAGTCCATGTTGCCGCCGACGTTGAGCTGGTACGTGCGGTCCAGCACGACGCCGCGGTCCTCGAACAGCTTCGCGAGGACGCGGTGCGTGATCGTCGCGCCGACCTGCGACTTGATGTCGTCGCCGACGATCGGCACACCGGCCTGCTCGAACTTCGCGGCCCACTCCGGGTCGGACGCGATGAACACGGGCAGCGCGTTGACGAACGCCACGCCGGCGTCGATCGCGGCCTGCGCGTAGAACTTCGCGGCGGCCTCGGAGCCGACGGGCAGGTAGCAGACGAGGACGTCGACCTGCGCCTCCCGCAGCGCGGCGGCGACGTCGACGGGCTCCGCGTCGGACTCCTCGATCGTCTGCGCGTAGTACTTGCCGACGCCGTCGAGCGTCGGGCCGCGCTGGACGGTCACGCCGGTCGGCGGGACGTCCGCGATCTTGATCGTGTTGTTCTCCGAGGCGTTGATGGCCTCGGCGAGGTCGAAGCCGACCTTCTTCGCGTCGACGTCGAACGCCGCGACGAACTCCAGGCTCGACACGTGGTAGTCGCCGAACTGCACGTGCATGAGACCGGGGACGGTCCCGGCGGGGTCGGCGTCACGGTAGTAGTGCACGCCCTGGACCAGAGACGATGCGCAGTTGCCTACGCCGACGATGGCGACGCGGATGGAGGTCATCCTCGCTCCTTGGTGATCGAAGTTCCAGGGTCCTCGGGACGCCGGGCGCCGTCGGGCTCCTGCTCGGGTGGTTCCGCAGGATGCGGGGTGCTGCTGGTTCGTGCGCGACCGCCTCGGGGTGTCCCGAAGGTGCGGTCGCGCTCGGTGGTGATGAGACCGTCGAGCCAGCGCACCTCGCGCTCGACCTGCTCGAGTCCGTGGCGCTGCAGCTCGAGCGTGTACTCGTCGAGCCGCTCGCGGGTGCGGGCCGCGGACTCCCTGACCGCCTCCAGCCTCTCCGTGAGCCGCGTCCTGCGGCCCTCGAGGATGCGGATGCGGGTCTCGGCGTCGGTCTGCGCGAAGAACGCGAACCGGACGTCGAAGCTCTCGTCCTCCCACGCGGCGGGCCCTGAGGAGGCCAGCACGTCCTGGAGGTGTTCCTTGCCCTCGGCCGTCAGCTCGTAGACGATGCGCGCCCGCTTGCCCGACAGGGCGGGGGCGGGCGTCGTCCGGACCGCGGTCTGCTCGGTGCCCGTGATGAGGCCCCGGGCGACGAGCGACTTCAGCGCCGGGTACAGCGAGCCGTACGACAGCGCGCGGAACGAGCCGAGCATGAGGTTGAGCCGCTTGCGCAGCTCGTAGCCGTGCAGCGGGGACTCGTTGA
The DNA here is from genome assembly GCF_020551945.1 of Cellulosimicrobium marinum. Taxonomy (GTDB): domain Bacteria; phylum Actinomycetota; class Actinomycetes; order Actinomycetales; family Cellulomonadaceae; genus Cellulosimicrobium; species Cellulosimicrobium marinum. The sequence goes on from NZ_JAJBZH010000002.1 coordinate 120,256, forward strand.
GCAGCCCGAGGATCGCGGTCTCGAGCACGGGTGTCCTGCTCCGCACCGCGCACCTCCTCGCCGTTCTGGGTCCCCGCACCGACTCGATGTATCGAGTCGATACATCGAGAGGTTAGGTCGTGTCGATGCGTCGCGCAACGTGCGGCGCCCGGCGTGGTGCGGCTCACGGCACTTGTGAAGGACCGGGGGAGGCGGCGGGACGTCGCGGCGAATCAATGGCGCAGCATGCCCGGATCCGGCCCGCAGGCCCTTGTGGAGACGGGGCGACGCCCTATTGTTCAGGGTGGTCCGCCGTGCGCAGGCCCGTGCCCGACGACGTCCCTCGCCCGAGGCGGGGCCGTGCGGCGGTCCCGGGGCCGGGTCGCAGGACGGGCCGAGAGCGTGCCCCGCGACGTCGGGCCGCTCGGCCGTACCCCCCGAGGAAAGGGAGATCGTGGCGCGATCCACGAGGACGAAGGGACGGGCGCCCGCGAGCACGCGGGGCCGTCGTCGCTTCTTCGACTACCCGCGCTCGCGCGTCACGGGTTTTCGTCGCTGGCTGCCGTCGTGGCGGGTCGTCGTCGGCACGATGCTGGCCGGCGTCGCGCTCGTGACGGGCGTCCTCGTCGCGGCGTGGTTCACGACCGATGTCCCGGACGAGCTGCCGAGCGTGGACTCGCAGACGTCGACCGTGTACTGGCAGGACGGCGAGACGACGATGGGCACGTACGCCGTCGAGAACCGCGAGATCATCGACTTCGGCACGCTGCCCGACTACGTGGGCAACGCGGTCGTCGCCTCGGAGGACCGCTCCTTCTGGACCAACTCGGGCATCGACGTCAAGGGCATCGCCCGGGCGTTCTACAACAACCTGCGCGGCGGGGACCTCCAGGGCGCCTCGACCATCACGCAGCAGTACGTCGAGCGGTACTACACGAACACGGTCACCGACTACGCGGGCAAGGCCCGCGAGGCGATCCTCGCGCTGAAGATCACGCAGCAGCAGGAGAAGCCGGAGATCCTCGGCAACTACCTCAACACGATCTACTTCGGCCGCGGGGCGTACGGCATCGAGGCCGCCGCCGACAAGTACTACGGCAAGCCCGCCGCGGAGCTCACGCTCTCGGAGTCCGCGATGATCGCCGGCATCATCCCGAACCCCACGAACTGGGACCCCGCGAACAACCCCGAGCAGGCCGAGATCCGCTGGGACCGCACGCTCGACCTCCTGCTCGAGGACGGCCACATCTCCGCGGCCGACCACCAGGCCGCCCTCGACGCCGGGTTCCCCGAGACCGTCGAGTACGTGCGGTCCGACAAGTACGGCGGCCCGACGGGCTACCTGCTGACGATGGTCGAGCAGGAGCTCGAGGAGAACGGCATCACCTTCGACGCCCTGCAGAGCAAGGGCTACCAGGTCACGACGACCGTCGACCCCGCGATGCAGGAGGCCGCCGTCGCAGCGGCGAACAGCATCCCGCGCACCGAGGAGGACGACCCGAACCCGGCGTCGGAGAACCTGCGTGCCGCGATCGTGTCGATGGACCCGGCCGACGGGTCGATCCGCGCGCTGTACGGCGGCACGGACGCCGTCTCGCAGTCGTACAACAACGCCACGATGGGCGCGGCGCAGGGCGGGTCGACGTTCAAGCCGTTCACCCTCGTCGCCGCCCTGGAGGAGGGCCGCACCCTCGAGGAGCGGTTCGACGGCAACTCGCCCAAGACGTTCCCCGAGGCGAACGACGGCCAGGACTGGCCCGTGCAGAACTTCGGCGCCGGCAGCGGCGTGAGCTGGGGCAACATCGACCTCACCACCGCGACGGCGAACTCCGTGAACACGGTGTACGCGGAGCTGAACATCGAGACCGGGCCGGAGAAGACCGCCGAGGTGGCGCACCGTGCCGGGATCGACGAGGACACCGTCGTCGACGACAACGCGGCCAACGTGCTCGGCACCGCGACCGTGACGCCGCTCGAGCTCACGAACGCGTACGCGACGTTCGCGGCCCAGGGCATGCGCTCCACGCCGCACATCGTCGCGTCGGTCACCGACGCGCGCGGCAACCTCGTCTACGAGGGCCCCGGCGCGGGGAAGCGGACCAAGCAGTTCGAGCCGGACGTCATGGCGGCCGCCACGTACGCGATGACGCAGGTCGTCGAGGAGGGCTCGGGCGAGCCGGCCCAGGCGCTGGAGCGTCCCGTCGCAGGCAAGACGGGCACGTCGAACGCGAACCGGTCCGCCTGGTTCGCGGGCTACGCGCCGCAGCTCGCCACCGTGGTCGGCCTGTACCAGTCCGGGCCCGACGGCGAGCAGGAGCAGATCACGCCCTTCGGCCAGTGGGCGGGCAGCAGCATCACGGGCGGTACCTGGCCGGTCGAGGCATGGACCTCGTACATGCAGGCCGCGCTCGCCGACACGCCCGTCGAGGAGTTCCCCGAGTACACGCCACCCAAGCCGGTGGTTCCCACCGAGACGCCGACCGAGGCCCCCACCGAGGAGCCCGCGGAGGAGGAGCCGACCGAGGAGCCCGAGCCGGAGCAGCCGGAGAACGTCACCGTCCCGGCCGACCTCGTGGGCCGCACGGTGGACGACGCGCGCGCCGCCCTGCAGACGCTGGGCCTGCGCGCGCAGGTCACGGAGGAGTGGTCGAACGAGCCGCGTGGCATCGTCATCAGCGCCGGGTCGGGCGGGGCGGCCGTGCCGCCGGGCTCCACGATCTCCCTCGTCGTGTCGAAGGGGCCCGACCCCGCGACGCAACCGACCGAGGAACCCACCGAGGAACCGACCGGCGAGCCCACGGGCGAGCCCACCGAGGACCCGGGCGACGGTGACGACGGCGGGTCCGGCGGGTCTGGTGGCGGCAACGGCGGCGGGAACGGCGGCGGCGGAGGCGGCTCGGGCGGAGGCGGGGGCGGCTGATCCGTCGCACCGAGGATTTCCCGGGGCCCGCGGCGTGCGGGTACCCTGGGGAGCTGCTGTCCACCGTCGCGCGCCCGCCCGGGCGGGTGGCGCCGTCGGGCAGCACGTGCGCGTGAGCGCACACGCAGTGCATGAACCCTCCTGTCACGGAGAGACCGTGACCGCGAAGACCAGAGGAGGTGGGTTACCCGCATGCGCCAGTACGAACTGATGATCATCCTCGACCCCGAGATCGAGGAGCGCACCGTCGCCCCGTCGCTCGACAAGTACCTGTCGGTCATCAAGACCGACGGCGGCACCGTCGACAAGGTGGACATCTGGGGTCGTCGCCGCCTGGCGTACGACATCGAGAAGAAGTCCGAGGGCATCTACGCGGTCGTCGACTTCACGTCGACCTCCGACACCGCCAAGGAGCTGGACCGTCAGCTCGGCCTGAACGAGGCCGTGCTGCGCACCAAGATCCTGCGCACGGACGCTCGCTGACCCTCCCCGCAGCTCCCTCTCGGCCCCTGTCCACGGGCCGTCCGCACGCCGTAGCGCGTGTGGGCGCCACGTGATGGGATGGGCCGACGCGAGAGCGGCGAGGCCGTACGAGCAGACGCGACGATGCTGACGACACACGAAGGAGAAGGCCATGGCTGGTGACACCGTCATCACGGTGATCGGGAACCTCACGGGCGACCCGGAGCTGCGTTTCACCCCTGCGGGTGCGGCGGTGGCCAACTTCACGGTGGCGTCGACGCCGCGGACCTTCGACCGCCAGGCGAACGAGTGGAAGGACGGGGACACCCTGTTCATGCGCTGCTCGATCTGGCGCGAGGCCGCGGAGAACGTCGCGGAGTCGCTGACGAAGGGCATGCGCGTCATCGTGCAGGGCCGCCTCGTCCAGCGCTCGTACGAGACCCGCGAGGGGGAGAAGCGCACCGTCGTCGAGCTGCAGGTGGACGAGATCGGTCCCTCCCTGCGCTACGCCACCGCGAAGGTCACCCGGGCCCAGCGCTCGGGCGGCGGAGGCGGCGGCAACTTCGGCGGCGGTGGCGGCTTCGGTGGCTCCGGTGGAGCCTCCGGCGGCGGCGGATTCGGCGCCTCGGGCGGCGGTCAGCAGAACGACCCGTGGGCCACGGCAGGCCCCGCGTCGTCCGGTGGTTCGTTCTCGGATGAGCCCCCGTTCTGATCGCCCGCCTCACCCAGAACACCCGACATCCCGTGCCCGACGCCGCGTGAGCGGCCAGGGCGGGGATCGCACCTTGTAGAGGAGCAACACCATGGCGAAGCCTGTGGTGCGCAAGCCCAAGAAGAAGTCCAACCCGCTGAAGACGGCCAAGATCGAGTCGGTCGACTACAAGGACACGGCGCTGCTGCGCAAGTTCATCTCCGACCGCGGGAAGATCCGTGCACGTCGCGTGACCGGCGTCTCCGTCCAGGAGCAGCGTCAGATCGCCCGTGCCGTCAAGAACGCGCGTGAGATGGCCCTGCTGCCGTACACGTCGACGGCTCGCTGAGCGGGGAGGGGAAGAACATGGCCAAGCTGATCCTGACCCACGAGGTCACCGGTCTCGGTGAGCCGGGCGACGTCGTCGAGGTGAAGGACGGGTACGCCCGTAACTACCTCGTCCCGCGCAAGCTCGCCACGCCGTGGTCCAAGGGCGCCGAGTCGCAGGTCTCCGCGATCCGCAAGGCGCGCAAGGCCCGCGAGATCGCGTCGCTCGACGACGCGAAGGCGATCCGGGACTCGCTGCAGTCCAAGCCCGTCGTCGTCGAGGCGAAGGCCGGCGCCGCCGGTCGTCTCTTCGGTGCCGTGACGACGGCGGACATCGCGTCCGCGGTCGCCGCCGCCGAGGGCCCCGCGGTCGACAAGCGCAAGATCGAGATCGGTCAGCCGATCAAGTCGACGGGTGACTACACGGTCTCCGTCCGCCTGCACCCCGAGGTCTCCGCGACCGTCGCGGTGAAGGTCGTCGCTGCCTGATCCAGCAGGACCCCTGAGCCCTCGGGCTCGGACGTCGAGGGCCCGGTGCCGTCGCTCCTCGCGAGCGCGGCACCGGGCCTTCGTGCGCCGTCAGGCGGTGCCGGTCACCATCCAGCGGGTGCCCCGTGCGCGGAGACCGGTGGTGACGGCGCGCGCCGCCATGAAGACCCCCGCGAAGGCGAGCCAGAGCCACGCGAGGCCGGCCGCGCCGTCGGGCGCCCAGTGGCGGACGGCGAGGGCGAACGGCGCGTACATGACGAGCGTGAGCATGCCGGCCCAGGCGAGGAAGCGACCGTCGCCCGCACCGATGAGGACGCCGTCGAGGACGAACACCCAGCCGGCCATCGGCATGAGCGCCCCGCACACGGCCATGCCCACGGCGACGGCGGTGCGCACCTCGGGGTCGGTGGTGAACAGGAGCGCGAACCACCACCCGCCCGCGGCCATCACGACGCCGATGACCGCGCCTGCGGCGACCCCCCAGCGCAGGGTGCGGCGCAGCACGGCGCGCACGCGCGGGACGTCGCCGGCGCCGAGGCCGTGACCCACGAGGGCCTGGGCCGCGATGGCGAGAGCGTCGAGGGCGAACGCGGCGAGACCCCAGACCGAGGTGACCACCTGGTACCCGGCGAGCGTGACCTCGCCGAGCCCGGTCGCGACGAACACGGTGAGGAGGATGGCGAGGCGCAGGGAGAGGGTCCGGACGAGCAGCGGGGCGCCGGCGCGGGCGTTCGCCCAGATCCCCCCGGCGGCGGGGCGCAGGGACGCGCCGCGGCGTCGGGCACCCCGGACCACGACGGCGACGAGGACGGCGCCCATCGCGAGCTGGGCGACCGCGGTGCCGATGCCGGACCCCGCGATGCCCAGACCGACCCCGTAGACGAGGACGACGTTGAGCACCGCGTTGAAGGTCGCGCCACCGGCGGCGACCCACAGGGGCGTGCGGGTGTCCTGGAGGCCGCGCAGGACGCCCGTGGAGGCCAGGACGAGGAGCATCCCCGGCAGGCCGAGGGACGACCAGCGCAGGTACACCACGGCGTGCTCGGCGACGTCCCCCGTGCCGCCCATCGCGGCGACGGCCCACGGTGCCGTCGTCCACAGGGCCGCGGCCAGGGCGACGCCGAGACCGAGGGCGAGCCACAGGCCGTCCACCCCCGACTGGAGGGCCTCGCGCTCCTCGCCCGCCCCCAGGCGTCGGGCGACGGCGGCCGTCGTCGCGTAGGCGAGGAACACGCACAGGCCCACGAGGGTGACGAGGAGCGTGGACGCGAGGGACAGGCCCGCGAGCTGCGCCGTGCCGAGGTGCCCCACCACGGCGGAGTCGACGAGGACGAACAACGGCTCCGCGACGAGGGCGCCGAGCGCCGGCACGGCCAGCGCGAGGATCTCCCGGTCGAGGGTCGGGCGGGGACGCCCCGGCGTGTCGTCGAACTTTCTTCCGTCCACACCCTGAGGGTAGAGAACGTGCTGGTCACACGGCGGTCCGGGCGGTGTACACAGGCAGATCCGTGAGTTGTCCACACCGTTGTCCACCGGGTGTGCACAGCATCGGGCGCTGTGTCCACAGGATGCGGGAGTCTGTCCACCGGTGTGTGCACAACGTCGTTTGCAGGGCCCCGGAGGGAGATCTAGTGTCGCTGGGTCGTGACCGCCCGCACCGGCGGACGCGACCACCGGGACCGTCGCGTGGGTGGCCCGCGGTAGAACAGCTGGACGACGCGCGCGGGACCTGACGCGTCGTCCCGGAAGGTCGCGACGAGCGCGGGGGAGCGAGGGGCGCATGTCGATCGACGAGCTCGAAGAGAGCTACGGCGGGTCCGGCCCCGCCGGGTTCGACCGCACCCCGCCGCAGGACGTCGCGGCGGAGATGAGCGTCCTCGGCGGCATGCTCCTGTCGAAGGACGCCATCGCGGACGTCATCGAGCAGATTCGCGGCTCCGACTTCTACCGCCCCGCGCACGAGCTCGTGTACGAGGCCATCATCGACCTCTACGGCCGCGGCGAACCGGCCGACGCCATCACCGTCGTCGCCGAGCTCACCAAGCGTGGTGAGCTCCAGCGCATCGGCGGCGCCCCGTACATCCACGACCTCATGGCCGGCGTCCCCACCGCCGCCAACGCCGGCTACTACGCGCGCATCGTGCGCGAGCGCGCCGTGCTCCGCAAGCTCGTCGAGGCCGGGACGCGCATCGTCCAGCTCGGGTACGCGACCGACGGCGGCGACGTCGACGACATCGTCAACAACGCCCAGGCCGAGGTCTACGCCGTCACCGAGCGGCGCACCACCGAGGACTACATGCCGCTCTCGGACATCCTCGGTCCGACGTTCGACGAGATCGAGGCCGCCCAGGGCCGCGGCGAGGGCATGACCGGCGTGCCCACCGGCTACTCCGACTTCGACCGGCTGACGAACGGCCTGCACCCCGGCCAGATGGTCGTCGTCGCCGCCCGTCCGGCCATCGGGAAGGCGCTCTCGCTCGACACGCCCTTGGCGACGCCGACGGGCTGGACCACGATGGGCGACGTCGCCGTCGGCGACCTCCTCGTCTCCGCCGACGGCACACCCACCCGCGTCGTCGCCGCCACGGAGGTGCTCGTCGACCGGCCCTGCTACGAGGTCGAGCTCGACGACGGCACCGTCGTCGTCGCGGACGCCGCCCACCAGTGGGTCACATCCACCCGCGCACAACGGAGACGAGCACGTCGGGGCGAGACGCCCGAGACGTCCGTCCGCACCACCGAGGAGATCGCGGCCACGCTCCGGTGCGCGACCTCCGACCGGCGCGCCAACCACTCGATCGCCACCGCAGCCCCCCTCGACCTCCCCGACGCCGACCTGCCCGTCCACCCCTACGCCCTCGGCGTCTGGCTCGGCGACGGCAGCTCCCGACGCGCGGAGTTCACCTCCGCGGACCCCGAGATCGCCATGCGGCTGGAAGGACTCGACGAGCAGGCGTCCGGGTCGGACGACGGTCTGCGTGCGCTCGGCCTGAAGGCGGTCGACCACATCCCGACGCAGTACCTCCGGTCGAGCGTGTCGCAGCGGCGCGAGCTGCTCGCCGGGGTGCTGGACGTGTGCGGGTCCGTCACGCCCGAGGGCGCCGTGACCGTGCCGCTCCCGAGCGACCGGATCGCCGCTGACGTCCAAGAGCTGCTGCACTCCCTCGGGTACCGCACGGGCAGGTCCGAGCCGCAGGTGGGCACGGCGTGCACGATCACCTTCACGACCGAGGACGACGTCTTCGCGCTGGAGCGCAAGCGCCTCGTCCACAAGGAACGTCGCCGCCCGGGCACGGCGCGTCTGACGTCCCGCTTCGTGGTCGACGTCCGACGCGTCGCGTCCGTCCCGGTGCGCTGCGTCGAGGTCGACCACCCGTCGCACCTCTACCTCGCCGGTACGGCCATGGTGCCCACCCACAACTCGGTGCTCGGCATCAACGTCGCCACGCACGCCGCCGTGCACCACCAGATGGCCTCCGTCATCTTCTCCCTGGAGATGAGCCGCAACGAGATCACCATGCGACTCCTCGCTGCCGAGGCGAGGGTGCCGCTCACGCGCATGCGCTCCGGGAAGATGGACGACGGGGACTGGCAGAAGCTCGCCGGAACCATGGGCAAGATCGCCGAAGCGCCGCTGTTCATCGACGACTCCCCGAACATGTCGCTCATGGAGATCCGCGCCAAGTGCCGGCGGCTCAAGCAGCGTCACGATCTCAAGCTCGTCGTCATCGACTACCTCCAGCTCATGTCCTCCGGGAAGCGCGTCGAGTCCCGACAGCAGGAGGTCTCCGAGTTCTCGCGCGCGCTCAAGCTGCTCGCGAAGGAGCTCGAAGTCCCGGTCATCGCGATCTCTCAGCTGAACCGTGGTCCGGAACAGCGCGGGGACAAAAAACCCCAGATGAGTGACCTTCGTGAATCGGGCTCTATCGAGCAGGATGCTGACGTTGTCATCCTCCTGCATCGCGAAGATGCCTACGAGAAAGAATCGCCTCGAGCGGGCGAGGCAGATCTCATTGTTGCCAAGCACAGAAATGGTCCGACGGATACCATCACCGTCGCCTTCCAGGGGCACTACCAGCGCTTCGCCGACATGCAGATGTAGCCTAGGGAGGTGTCGATATGCAGCCTACTTTTCTCATTCCTACCGCCATGTAACGTGGCTGTTTCTTTGCCTGTGGTCCATGTTTGGGCGGTCTGTTGTCGAAGTGATGGGCGTCTGGTGGGGTTCAGTCGATGACGAGTTCGTGCGGGGTAACGGTTCTACCGTCGGAGTGCTTGCTTAAGGGTTCGGTGTCTGTGTGTGTCGCGCGAGTCAGACTTAGTGGCAGGACCCGTTGCTTGCGGGTCTGACCTGTGAGGAGTCTGATCGTTCATGGCAAGACCACCTGCCGTTCCGGCTGAGGAGAAGACCAGGATCGTGTTGTCGGTCCTGGTCGGCGAGGTCACCGTCGCCGAGGCCGCTCGCCGGGCGAAGGTGTCCGAGCAGTCGGTGGGGAACTGGAAGCGAGCGTTCCTCGAGCCCGGCAAGACCGGCCTGGCTGCCGAGAAGTCCGGGCCCTCGACGCGTGAGCGGCAGCTGAAGGCCGAGGTCGCCGAGCTGACCCAGGCTCTGGGCGAGGCGCACCTGGAGGCCCGGGTGTGGAAGACGTCCGCGGAGGGCCGGTTGGGCCCTTCGAGGACCTCGAGGTGATCCGCGTCGAGGCGGGCATGCCGACCACGACGTTCTGCTCCTTGGTCGGCATGCCCGAGCGGTCGTGGCGGCGTTGGCCCGCGCAGGAGCGGCGACGAAGGGCCCGTGGCCGCGCCCGGCGCGCGAGAACGTGCGTGTGGCGGCGCGCCGCCACGCGCACGCGCACTCCGCGTGGGGCACCGCAAGGTCTGGGCCATGTGCCGCTACGACGGGCACCAGGTCTCCCAGGCCACCGTGCGGCGGCTGCTGCGCGACGAGAGACTGATCCTCACCTCCGCCTACCAGCGTGAACGCCGCCAGCTCGCCCAGCGACGCAAGGCCGCGTTCGCGACCGAGCCCACGGGTGCGAACCAGGTGTGGCAGCTGGACTTCTCCGAGTTCGAGACCACCACCGGCGGCACCTGGCGCATCGCCGGGTGCCGGGACTGCTGGAGCAAGTACGAGCACCCGTGGCACACCTCGCCGACCGCGAACCAGCACGACGCGATCGCCGCGATCGAGCTCGCGCTGGCGGACTGCGAGGCCATGTTCGGCCGACCCCTGATCGACGCCTGCAAGGTCGATGACGACGGGAACATCGTCCCCGCGGTGACGATAGTGACGGACAATGGTGGCCCGTTCCGCTCGTTCCGGTTCGAAGCGTTCATCACCGCCCACCCGAGCTACGGCACGTGCGCACCCGAGTACGCACACCGGGTCAGAACGGGTCACGCGAACGCGGCTTCCAGTCCTTGAAGTACGAGCGACTGTTCCTCGAAGAGATCGACGACGTCCTGGCCCTGGTCGAGCACGCCGACGACTACCGCACCGAGTACAACACCGTGCGCCCCCACGAGGCCATCGCCTTCAACCGGCCCCTGGAGGTCCACCTCGGCTACGCCGACCCCCTCATCCCTAACTTTCCCGAGACCGAAACTCTGCCAACGGCTTGACGCGGGACACTGGCACCCACGCCGGCTACCAGCAGGCGCTCACGCCGACGACCTCGCCCGCGACAAGATCCTCGTTTCCCTACGCGCCACCGCAGAACGCGGCAACGCGCTGCTGAAGAACACCTGGCGCGCCCTACGCCTGGTCACCCTCGACCCGTCCCGGCTCACCGAAGATCACCGCCGCAGCACTCGACCTACTCCACCTTCAACGCGGAACCACCAGATTAACCTGGTGAGAACACCTCTCGGGCACTGTATTGAGTGGCCAGTGACAGCCCCGCCGTATTGGCGGCCCTCGGGTTGAGTTGGCTGGGCGCGTCTTCCTGGGCGAATTCGACCGTGACGACGCACCCCTCGCCTGCGCATCCTCCCGATGTTGACCTCCCCGGGGGGATAAGTGGGCCACCTGCTTGCGGGGCTTGACCGCGGGCTCGGGGTCGTCGGCTGGTTGCTGTGTGGGAACTTCACCCGGGCGTAGGCATCCACTGTCCGGCCTGTGCCCTCTAGTCTGCAGGCAGTCTGCTGATCCGTGAACGAGGAGGTGCTTCTCTCGGTGTGGTCTGACAATGAGACGGCTCGCGACCTGCTGAACTTCGAGGGTGTGGCGGACACCGTCGCGGAGTTCATCCTACAGGCGGGGGGTCGTCCGATCTCGATCGGTGTGTCGGGGGCCTGGGGCGTTGGCAAGTCGTCGATGATCCAGCTCACGCGTGCCGCTCTGGACGCCAAACACCCTCCCGGCGAGTCGAACGCCTTCGTTTTCGTGGAGTTCAACGCTTGGCTCTACCAGGGTTATGACGACGCGCGCGCGGCCCTGCTGGACGTCGTGGCGACGACACTTGCGGAGGCCGCGGAAAAGCGTCAATCCGGTGTCGAGAAGGCTCGAGAGTTTCTGGGGCGAGTCCGGTGGATGCGTCTGGCGAAGTTCCTCGCGGCGCCGGCGATGGCCTTTGGGCTGGGGATCCCACCTGTTGGGCTGGCTGGTGAGATCACGGACTTGGTCAAGGACGTGCGCGAGGGTGACCTCGACCCGCAGCAGTTGGTCGGCGTTGGTGAGAAGTTCGCCGCGTTCAGTAAGGCTCTCCTCAAGCCTGAGGAAGGGGCGTCGCCGCCAAAGGAGATTGAGGCGCTGCGCAAGAGCTTCGAGCAGACCCTTGAGGCTATCGGAGTCACGCTGGTGGTCCTGATCGATGACCTCGACCGCTGTCTGCCGAGCACGGCGATCTCTACGCTCGAGGCGATCCGCCTGCTGCTGTTCTTGGAGCACACGGCTTTCGTCATCGCTGCCGACGACGAGATGATCAAGCGTTCGGTGCGCCAGCACTTCGGCGGGCTCGACAAGGACGAGCTCGTGACGAACTACTTCGACAAGCTCATCCAGGTGCCGATCAAGGTTCCTGCGCTCGGTATCCAAGAGGTCCGCGCGTACATGATGATGCTGTTCATCGATGACAGTTCGGAACTCGATACGGCGCGCAAGGACCACCTCCGCAGCGCGATCGGCCAACAACTTCGAGAGTCCTGGCGGGGCGCGCGGGTCGACTGCGCATTCGTCAACGACGTGGACCAGAACCTTCCCGAGGCGCTGCAGTCGCGCCTGGAGACCGCGCAACGACTCGCCCCGTTGATGACTGGCGCTCGGCACATCTCCGGAAACCCTCGACTCATCAAGCGGTTCCTCAACGCGCTGTCGATACGGATGGCGATCTCCCGTGCGCAGGGTGTCGACGTCGACGAGGCTGTCCTGGCCAAGATTCTGCTGTTCGAGCGGGTGGTGGAACCAGCCGTCTTCATCGACCTCGCCACGAGGGTCAACGAAGACGCTGATGGCAGACCGACCTTCCTGGGGCCGTGGGAGGCTGCCGTCGCGTCGGGAACAGCCCCTGCCTTGGATGCACTCTGGAACGAGGACTTCGTTCGTGAGTGGCTCGGGCTCGAGCCCGAGCTTGCGAACATCGACTTGCGCGGCGCGCTGTATGTGGGCCGCGAACAAGCGCCGCTTGTCACTGACGCGGACAAGCTGTCCGCGGTCGCGACCCAGGTCTTGACGGCCATGCTTGCGCAACCGCGGGAGGCGCGGGCACTGAAGAAGGAGCTGAGCGAGCTTCCCAATGCTGACCAGTCGATCATCGTCGACCGCCTCCTCAGCGCTGCCCGGCAGATCCAGGTCTGGGGCGTGCCTGAGATCCTCGATGCGTGCATGACGATGGCAGAGATCGACGCAGCTTGGGGGCACAAGCTCGCCCGGTTCCTCGCCGAGAGACCGCACACGCAGATCACTACTGCCATCGTCCCCAAGATCAGGGATCAGGAGTGGGCCAAGCCCGTTCTCGACGCCTGGTCTGGTTCCGAAGAGGTCAGCAAGGCCGTCAAGAATGCCATCCACGCAGGGAGAAACGGTGGGAACGTCGCAAAGCAGTAGCGGCCCGGGCGCCTCGGTGGCGCTGATTCCCCCATGGGTGGAGGACACGCCTGCCTCCGCGCCCTTAGACCAAGGTGTGTTGCCGCTCGAGGACGACGAAGCGCCGACGCTACCGCAGGCACCGACCGGGAGGTTCCAGCCTGCGCGCTTGAATCTGGGGCGATTCGCGAAGTCGGGCGACCGGGAGTACATGCGCCGAGCCGTCGCGTACTACGTGCACAGCGGCTACGGTGGCGGCCGCACGATGACGCGGCGGATGGGTGGGACTTCTCGAACCGCCTCGCGCCTTGGGACTGTGCTGCAGTCCTCGGGTCAGCAACCCGATCTGACCGCGGCGCACGACGCTGCCCTCGCTCACGGCACGAACGCGCAGGAGGTGCTGGACGCGATCGTGGAGGTGGTTCGTCCGACTGACGGCACCCAGGATGCTGAGGCGTCACGCCGGGCGATCCGCGACGCGCTCTCGGACGTCCTCGTCCGGTACCCGGAAGCTGACCTCCTCGACCTGGACAGGTCTCAGAGGGAGTACGTCCAGGAGCGCTACGTCGCACTCGACGTGTTCAACAGGTTCGAGCTCGACGTCGGCGCTCATCTCCAGCAGAACGCGCCTTCGACGAGTGCGGCGCTCGCGCGCCTTGCCGAGATCCGGGCCTATGTCTGGGAGACCGTTGCAGCGTCGTTCAGGAAGGTTCGCGATGCCGGCACCGCTCGAGGTGCTGACTTTGCGGCAATCACGCAACAGGCGCTGGCGGAGACGTTCTACGTATTCGAGGGGTACTTGCCATGATCTTCGCTTGTGGCCCTGCCACCGCACTGCCCGCGCCAGCTCCCGGGCTCACGCCCGTAGCGCTCTTCACCAAGTCGACACCGCGGGGCGGGATATCCGCCGGAGGGGCAGCAGCCGATGCGATCCGGAGGAAGGGGTTCTCGCCCACTGCAGCGGCCTGGGACCTGTTGTCTCTTGCTCTAGCCGCGATCGCGGCCGATCACACTGCACTGCGCCGAAACAGTGCCGACGGATGGACGCGGCAGATCGAGCTCAACGTCGTGGTCAGCGACAAAGCCGTCTGGGCGAGCCTGGCTCCGAGGATCGCTTCCACCTTAGCGTTCCTCACGACCGATATCTGGCGCATCACCTTCACCGACGGCGCGCAGCACCCTCCTGCGCCAAAGCAGACTCGTGTCTCAGCTGCCGAGGCATCGGTGCTGCTCTCTGGGGGCTTGGACAGCCTCATCGGTGTCACGGATCTGCATCAGGCTGGTGTTCCGCTGCTCGCGGTCAGCCACACCGTGCGCGGCGACCGTGCGAACCAGGTGCTCTTCGCCTCGAAGGCTGGTGTTGTCGATCATCTGGAGGTCAACCACAACGTCAGCACTCGGTGGGCGCAGAGCGAGACCTCCCAGCGTGCACGGTCGCTGCTGTTCTTGGCCTTCGCCGTCCTGGGGGCGACCGTCACCGAGGAGTACGCCGCCGGTGGCACGGTACCGGTGTATATCTGCGAGAACGGGTTCATCGCAATCAACCCGCCCTTGACCGCAGGCCGCGTAGGGAGCCTCAGTACGCGCACCGCGCATCCCCACTTCCTCGGAGAGCTACAGGAGATCCTCACGGCTGTGGGTCTGCGGGTACGACTGGCGAACCCGTACGCCGAGATGACGAAGGGGGAGATGCTCACCAAGAGCGCGGACCCGGACCTGCTTGGCACCCTGGCGAGCTCCTCGACGAGCTGTGGCCGCTACCAGAGGCACAAACTGCAACACTGCGGCCGATGTGTCCCATGCAGCGTGCGTCGCGCGTCCTTTCTTTCCGCGGGATGGGCAGACGACACGGCATACCTCTACGACGACCTGAGCCGCTACGACGGGAGTGAACTGGAAGACCTGCGCGCCCTGCGCGCAGCATGTCTGCAGGCCCGTTCGAGTGGATTGGACCGGTGGATCGGCTCAGCGCTGAGCTCGCCCCACATCGACAACAGAGCAGCGCTGCGGTCCATGCTTGAACGAGGACTCGCCGAGCTCGAAGCCCACCTCGACCGGTACGGGGTGTCGTGATCGACTTCCACTGCCATCTCGACCTCTACCCGGATCCGTCGGCGATAGCCGCCGAGGCACAGCAACGCGGTGTCGGAGTCCTGTCCGTGACGACGACACCGGCAGCCTGGATCGGCACGAAGCGGCTGGCGACGGACCGGCCAACGATCCGGACCGCACTGGGCTTCCATCCCCAGCTCGCCGGGACGCGAGAACACGAGCTTGCGCTCTTCGACCGTCACCTGCCCGAGACGAGGTATGTCGGCGAGGTCGGGCTGGACGGATCGCCAGAATATCTGGACAGCCGGCAGGCGCAAGTACGTGTATTTGACCACGTGCTCAGAAGCTGCAGCAATGTCGGCGGGAAGGTTCTGTCGGTTCACAGCCGTCGCGCCGCGGCCCAGGTTCTCGACTGCCTCGAGCAGTACCCCACGGCGGGTTCTGTCATCTTGCACTGGTTCTCAGGAAGTAAGCGCGAACTGTCCCGCGCCGTCGACCAAGGGTGCTGGTTCAGCGTTGGCCCAGCGATGCTGACCGGTGCCAAGGGCCGGGCACTTGTCGCCGCGATCCCTCGCAGCAAGATCCTGGTCGAGACCGATGGGCCGTTCGCTCAGCGTGATCGCAGTCCGTTGCGCCCTTGGGACGCAGCACTGGCCGTCGATGCACTGGCGAGGCTGTGGGAGTCGAGCGCTGCCGATGCTGCTCGAAGGCTCCGCGACAACGAGATGTCACTCTTGCGGGGATAGCATCCACGCGGACTTCGCGACCTCGGGACGCTCGTCGAGTCTTGTCTGGCACCGATTGATGTACGGGGAAGGGCCCGAGAAGGAACTGTGGACGCGCCTCTGCACCGCTGTTGGATCTATCCGTTGGGCTGCGGTGTGGCTAGGCACGGGCTTCGCCTGAGAGCCACACGGTCGGCAGGGGGCGGGGCGAGGGGAATCACCAGGGCAACGTCTTAGCCTTGATCGTGATCCAGTGCCTTGGCGACGGCGGCGATTTCCAGGTGGTCGCCCTCAGGTGATATCCGGCGATACGTAGTTTCGAGGTTGTCAGGAGCGCGAGGGTGTCGCCAGGGGGAAAGTTGAGTCCCGCAGATTGGTGTAGCGCGGTCGCCGGGCTCGTCTTCGACAATGTGTGGTGCGGTCATCGTGATGCTCCGTTCGAGAGGACCGTGAAGGGTTGTTCTCGAAGGATCACGCGGTGGCCACTCCACCTCTCGACGAAGACGTCAACGACGACCCGGGCGACCGCGCTACACCACTATCAGGGACTCAACTCGGGTCGCCGTGCCGAACCGGATGCCCAGCTCGCCCGGGATCTTGTGACCACGGAGGTCCACGACGTGCCGATCGTGATGTCTGCGTGCGATAAACGGGCTGCTCTCGCTCGTGGTGCTCAGCGCCTTCGCTTGCTTGTCAGCCCGGCTGGGACTGCGCTGTGCATCTCGACAGACTTGAGGCGCAGCATCCCTGTCTACGACGATCCGCAGGCAGGGCGACCGGCCGCAGACCTCCCGTGTGGGAGGGTCTGACCCCGCGATGTCCGCATCGTTGCTGTCGCTCTCAGCATCACAAGCGTGTGTCTCATGCTGAGGAGCGAAGGGAGGTACTGGATGATCGAGCGCTCGTCACAGCTTCGGGCTCGTCGCAGACGTCATCACGTCTCAACCGCACCAGGGCGTGTTGCTCAAGGCGGCGATCTGGCTGTTTCGTAGCATGAGCTTATGGACAGGGTGGTGTGGTGGGAAGTTGAGACGGTCGACCCGGAACTCTTTTAGCAGTTCCATGCCGCGTTGTCAGGGTGGTCGTTCGAGCCCGCCTTCGCTGGCACTGAGTTGGGTGCGGACTACTGGATCGTTCAGGCAGGAGGTCGCGGCATCGGTGGGCTTCAGCGGGCCGACCGACTGTCGTCGCCTCCGTCTGCGGGGCCACGACTGTATGTGGCGGTCGAGGATCTTGAGGCAGCACTCGACCGCGTTGTCGCGCTCGGTGGCGTGGTTGAGCGCACCCGTGTTTCCTTGGGTGGCGACGACCGATGGTTCGGCATATTTCGAGACCCAACTGGAGTCTCTTTCGGCATGTGGACCGAGCACGCAAGGAACCGTGAAACAAGGGTCGTGTGATCCTCATCCCGGATGAGGCGCGAGCTGTGATCGGTCCGCATTCCCGGCTGCGAGATTGACGAGCGACCGCCGCTGGATCGGCGCACCGTGGTCGAGGTGACGGCGTGGCGGTTCCGGACCGGCACGCCGTGGCGGGACGTGCCCGAGCGGTCGGGAACTGGGGAACGATCTTCAAGAACATCAACCGGTGGTCCGAGCAGGGCGTGTGGGCGCGGGTGCTGGAGAAGACGCAGGCGCCTGCCTAGCAGTCCGGGGATCTGGACTGGGTTTCGTCGATCGACTCCACGATCGTGCGTGTGCGCCAGCATGGCGCGACCCTTCCCCGCACCACCGGGGGCGCTGTCTACGAGCGGACCCTCGAACTGCTCGCTGCTCCTGGGCCTGTGCTCGCTGCGCTGCGCACGTACCGTGGTCGTGCGGGACAGACGGACGGGACGGCCGACGTCGTCGGACGAAGGAGAGATCCAGATGGTCGTGCACCTCAGCCACCCTGACGGGCTGCTGCAGCAGTCCGACTACCCCCCGGTCGCGGTCGCCACGGGGTCACGTCTTGTGCTGCTCGCGGGGCAGACGGCGGTGACCGCGTCGGGCGAGCTGCCCGCGACGGACCTCGCCGGCCAGGTCCATGCCGCCTTGCGGAACGTCGCGTCGGGGGTCCGCGGTGCCGGGGGGACGTCGGCGACGTCGCCCGGATGACCTTCTACGTCGTCGGGTGGACTCCGGAGATGGGGGACGCCCTGTACGAGGGGACGGCACGCGCCCAGGAGTCGGACGGGTTCGGCGTCCCGTTGCCGCCGATCACGGTGATCGGCGTCCAGGCCCTGTGGTTCCCGGGACTGCTCGTGGAGGTCGAGGCGACGGCCGTCCTGGAGTGAGCCGCCCTACAGGTTGACGATCGCCCCGAGGATGAACCCGAGCGCGGTGCAGCCGATTGCGACGCCGAGGGCGATGCGCGACGTCTTCTCGTTGCGGCGCACCGCGATGGAGGAGAACACGATCGCGAGGACGCCGAAGACGATGGGGAAGAAGAGGATGGCGATGGGGCTGAAGACGTACGCGAGGATGGTGCGCCACGTCATGGCCTGGGCGCCGAGCGGGGTGGTGTAGGCGGCGTAGGGCGGCTGGCCGTACTGCGCGGCGGGGTCGCCGTAACCGCCCGGCGCCTGCTGCCCGTACGCGGTCGGCTGCTGGCCGTAGGCCCCGGGCGCCTGCTGCCCGTACGCCCCCTGGGCGGGGGCGCCGTAGGCACCCTGCGCGGGCTGCTGCCCGTAGGGCGCGGGTGCGCCGTACGGGCCGGGCGCCTGCTGCTGCCCGTACGCGTCGGGCGCCTGCTGGCCGTAGCCACCCTGCGCCGGGGCGCCGTAGCCACCCTGGGCCGGTGCGCCGTAGGCGCTTTGCGGGGGTGCGCCGTACGGGGCGGTGGGCGGCTGCTGCGCGGGGTCGCCGGCGGTGGGGCCGTAGGGCGAGGACCCCTGGGGAGGCTGCGGGACGTGTCCGTCGTGGTGCGGCGGGTAGGTCATGGCGGCGCTCCTTCGGGGCGGTGCGGGCTCTCGGCGTGCGGCGGTCGGGCGTGCGGGGCCGGTGCGGTCGACGATGACCGCGCGGATCCAGGCACACCCTATCGGCGTGCCGGGGCTGCTCCGTCACGGCGTCCGACGATCTCGGTGATCCACGTGGGCGCGTAGGGAGAGGTGCAGTTCGGCGGGGTGGGGTAGTCCTTGAGCACGCCGAGCCGTTCGCCGATGTCGAGGGCGCGCTCGCGGTGCTGGGGGTGCTCGATGCCGATCTGGGCGAGGCAGTGGTTCATGGCCCACTGGAGCCGGTCGGGGGCGTCCTTCATCTCCGCCTCGACCGTGTCGAGCAGCGCGGTGAGGTCGAGGCCGTCGGGGCTCTTCGCGACCCGGTCGACGGTGAGGGCCCACCCGGCGCTCGCGACGACCGGGTCGGGGTCGGCGAGCCAGGCGACACGCAGGTCCTCGACGTGGGGGTTCTTCTTCACGACGTACGCGACGAGCCAGTCGTGCACCTTCGGGGTGCGGGCGTCGCGCAGCATGGCGTCGAGCTCGTCGCGGCCGTAGGCCTTGGGTCGGCAGACGAGGAGCGCGAGCAGCCGGGCGTCGGTGTCCTGCGTGGCCCAGAGCTCGCCGGCGAGCTCGTGCTGGGTGCGGAGCCGCTTCGCGACGCCGCGCAGCGCGGTGAGGTTGACGCCGTGGTCGTCGCCGTGGCGGGCGTTGACCTCGCGCATGCGGGGGTCGTCGAGGGTGGCGAGCTCGGCGAGGACGTCGTCCAGGGGCGGGGCGGGCGTCGTCTGCGGCACGGGTCCTCCTGGCGGGTGGGTGCGGTCGTGCTGCGTCGCAGCCGACGGTCGCAGCCTACGTGGGGGTGACGTCCGGCCGGGGTCGCGGCAGGATCGGCGCATGGCCTCGATCATGCTCACGGCGATGCCGTTCGCGGGGCACGCCCGCCCGGTCCGTGCGGTGGCGGCGGAGCTGGTGCGGCGCGGGCACGACGTCCGCGTGTACACGGGGCGGTCGTACGTGCCGCTGTTCGACGCGGTGGGCGCGCGCGGCGTGCCGTGGGTCCAGGCGCCGGAGTTCGACGAGCGCGACCTCGCGGCGACCTTCCCCCGCCTGCGCGAGCGCAAGGGGTTCCGTCAGGTGCTGGTCAACCTGCAGGACCTGTTCCTCGGCACCGCGCCCGCGCAGTGCGAGGACCTGCTGGCCCTGCACGACGCCGAGCCGTGGGACCTGCTCGCGGGTGACCCGATGGCGCTGGGTACCCGGTTCGCGGCCGAGCGGCTGCACCAGGAGTGGGCGTCCGTGTCGCCGGTCGCGGTGTGGCTGCCCGGCAAGGGCATCCCGCCGACGGGCCTGGGCCTGGCGCCGGCCCGCGGCCCCGCGGGGCGGGTGCGGGACGCGGTGCTCAACGCGACGACGGGGGCGTCGTCGTCGGTCCTCACCCGCCTGTACCAGCGGACGCGGCGGGACGTGGGCCTCCCGCCCGACGGCGAGTCGTTCGCCACGATGTGGTACTCGCCGTGGCTCGTGGTCGGGGCGGGATCGCCCGGGCTGGACTACCCGCGCGACGACCTGGGTGAGCACGTCCGCTTCGTGGGCGACCTCACCGACGACGGCGTCACCGCCCCGCCCCCCGACCTGCCGCCCGACCTGCCACCCTGGTGGGACGACGTCGTGCACGCCGAGGTCCCGGTGGTGCACGTGACGCAGGGGACGGCCAACGTGGACCCGCACGACCTGGTCCTGCCGGCGCTGGAGGCGCTCGCGGGCGAGGACGTGCTGGTCGTGGTGGGGACGGGCCACCGGACGGACCCGCTGCCGGGGCCGCTGCCCGTGAACGCGCGGGTCGCGTCGATGGTGCCGTACCCGGCGCTGCTGCCTCGGACGGCGGTGATGGTGACGAACGGTGGGTTCGGCGGGGTGCTGCAGGCGTTACGGCACGACGTCCCGCTGGTCGTCGCGGGCGGCGACCTGGACAAGCCGGAGATCGCGGCGCGCGTGGCGTGGCACGGCGCCGGGGTGAACCTGCGCACGGGGACGCCGCGCCCGGCCGCGGTGGCGGCGGCGTGCCGGGAGGTCCTCGCGGTGCCGTCGTACCGGGCGAGCGCGGCGCGGCTGGGCGCGGAGCTGCGGTCCCTCGGCGGGACGCGCGCGGCGGCCGACCTGCTGGAGGCGCGGCTGCCGTAGCGGCGTGGGTCAGAGGGGCAGGGCGTGGACGTCGACGGGCCCGCCGGGCAGGGGGTGCGCGGCGGGGGCGCGGAGGCCGTCGAGCACGAGCGCGTGGGCGCGGTCGTAGGCGTTGCGGGCGTCGTCGGTGCCGCGCGGCAGGGACCGGCTGACGGCCGCCATGAGGAGCACGACGTCGCCGGCGGACACGTCCGGGCGCAGCGTCCCCTCGGCCTGGGCGGCGCGCACGAGGCCGTCGACGAGGGCGAGGAGGGAGTCACGCACGCCCTGCGTGCCGGCGTCGTCCTGGAGGGCGTGCACGTCCGCGGGGGGCGCGATGGCGACGAGCCGCAGGGCGACGCGCAGCTCGGGCGACCACGCGAGCGCCCGGGCGAGGGCGTCCCAGGCGGTGGGGGCGTCGTCGGTGGCGGTGCGGATGTCGGCGAGGACGGCGGCGACGGCGTCCTGCACGACGGCGCGCAGCAGGGCTCGGCGGTCGGGGAACCGTCGGTAGAGGGTGCCGATGCCGACGCCGGCGGCCCGTGCGACGGCGTCGAGGGCGACGTCGGCCCCGGCCTCGACGAAGAGGGTGGTGGCCGCGCTGACGATCTTCTCGCGGTTGCGCCGCGCGTCGGCGCGCAGTGCTGTCTCGGTCATCGTCCCCTGCCGTCGCTCGTGCGGTCCGCGGCAGCGTACCGCGGGGATCGAGCGGTAGAGTATGAAGTGGAGGATAACCCTCCGTTTAGTCGTCGGTGGTCGGCGACACGCAACGGGAAGAGGTCGGTAGCCGTGGTTCAGGTCGCAGGATCGGTCGTCGTCGTCACGGGCGGCGGGAACGGGATCGGGCGCGAGGTCGTGCTCCAGCTCCTGGGCAAGGGCGCGCACGTCGTGGCCCTCGACCTCAGCGAGGTCGGGCTCAAGGAGACGCGCGTGCTCGCCGGCACGCACGACGACCGCCTGAGCACGCGCGTCGTCGACGTCACCGACCACGACGCCGTGGACGCGCTCGCCGCCGACGTCGTCGCCTCCCACGGGCACGTCGACGGCGTCGTCAACGTCGCGGGCATCATCCAGCGGTTCGTCCCCGTGGCGCAGCTCGAGCGGCGCGAGATCGAGAAGGTCGTCGCCGTGAACTTCTGGGGCGTCGTCAACGTCACGACCGCGTTCCTCCCGCACCTGCAGGCGCGACCCGCGGCGTCGCTCGTCAACGTCGCGAGCATGGGCGCGCTCGTGCCGTTCCCCGGCCAGTCCGCCTACGGCGCGAGCAAGGCCGCCGTGAAGCTGTTCACCGAGGGCCTGCAGGCGGAGCACGAGGGCACCGACCTCGCCGTGAGCATCGTGTTCCCCGGCGCGATCGGCACCGAGATCACGAAGAACTCCGGCGTCGAGACCCCCGGCGGCAAGCCCGCGGCCGAGGCCGCCGCCGAGTCCGCCCACCGCACGACGTCGCCCGTCGACGCCGCGCGGCAGATCGTCGCCGCCGTCGAGAAGGGCACCCCGCGCGTGCGGATCGGCAAGGACGCGGTGATGCTCGACCGCCTCGCGCGCCTCATGCCGAGCCGGTCCGTGCAGATCATCGCGCGGAAGATGCGCTCCCTCGTGAGCTGAGCCGGTCCCCTCAGGAGCCGCAGAGCGTCGCCACCACCTGACCCGTCCCCGGGTGCCCCGGGTTGCCCTGGTACCCGGGGTCGGTCCGCACGACGACGACCTTCTCGACCGTGCCCGTCGTCACCGACCCCTTCTTCACCGGGTCGGCGGTCACGACGACGGCCATGTACGGCGGCACGGTCGCCGGCGGGTGCCCGCTGTTGCCCGGCCGGGAGGTCCACGTCGCGCCGCAGGTCGGCGTCGCGCCGTCCTCGCCGACGAACCCCTTGAAGGCGTTCGGCCCGCCGCCGTTGCGCGAGGCCCACTGCGACCCCCAGAAGTACACGTCGTCGCCGTCACCCGGGGCGGTGTCCGCGCCGACCGCGTAGAAGCCGCCGACCGGCCACGACCAGTCCTCGCACGCGTCGCCGGTGCCGTCGCCGTCGGTGTCGGTCTGCGCCGGGTCGGGGTACGCGGGGCACACGTCCACCCCGTCGTCCACGCCGTCCCCGTCCGTGTCCGGGTCGAGGTACGTCGCCGTCACGGTGCACCGGGCGTCCTGCCCGACGACGAGCGTGACCGTGCCGTCCGCGGCGCAGTCGCCGCCCACGACGACCGTGTAGCCGTCGGGAGCGGTCGCCGCGACGGCCCGGGTGCCTGCCGTGGTCGCGACGGGCACCCCGTTCGTGACCGGGGCGCCGTCGAGGGTGAGCGCGACCTCCGACACCTCGGCCGTGCCGCCGTCCACCACGACGTCCGTCGTGACGACCGGGGCGACGTCGTCCACCGTGACGACGCACGTCAGGTCGTCGCCGTGCTCGAGCGTCACGGGCGCCGCGCACGCGTCGGACAGCGTGGCCGTGTAGCCCGGCGGCACCGTGCCAGGCGCGACGGAGTACGTCCCCGGCGCGAGCTCGTGGACCACGCCCTGAGCGTTCCCGGTCGCCACGGCGACCACGGCTCCGTCGCGGCTGACCTCGACGGCGACGTCGGCCGGTGCCGCCGTCCCGCCGGCGTCGTTCACGACGCGGGTCACCACCGTCAGGCGGGGCCGCTCGACGACGGTGTCCGTGTCCGTCGCGGTGTTGTTGTCCGGGGTGAGGTCGGCGCCGTTCGCGCCGTCGTCCACGGCGTGCGCCGTCACCGCGAGGGTCTCGCCGTGCCCGGGCAGCACCCGGACGGTGAGGGTGCGCGTGAGGGTGGCGCCGGCCGCCAGGTCGACGGACGGCCAGGTGACGACCTGGCCCGCGGAGGTGCCGTCGTCGGACGCGGCGACGAACGACACCCCGGCCGGCAGCGTGACCGTCAGCGCGGCGCCCGCGGCGTCCGCCTCACCCGTGTTGGCGACGCTCACCGTGTACTCGACCTCGTCGCCCACGCCCACGACGGTCCGCCCGTCGTCGACGGTCGTGACGAGGTCGGGGCGCTGCGTGATCTGCGTGACGCACCCGGAGAGCAGCGCCTCGAGCACCGGGGTGGGGTTCGCCCCGAACGTCCCGATGTCGAACACGGCGCCGCCGCTGCCCAGCGCGAGGTCCTGGTAGCCCTGCGACCCCGTGCCCGGCGTGACGATCGAGTAGAGCACCGCCCCGCGAGCGGCGAGCGCGGCGCGCGCGTCCGCGACGGTCACGCCGAGGGCCTGCTGGACCGGCTCGTCCGCGACGAGGACGAGGCACACCCCGGCACCCGGTCGCAGTCCCGCAGCCGGGCCGAGGGCGTCGACGATCGCGTTCACGCCCGGCTCCGTCCCCCCGCTCGTGGTGAGCGCGGCCGCGGCGGCGGTCACCTCGTCGAGGTTGTCGGTCGGCGGGACGTGCAGGTGGGGGAGGTACCCGGCGCGCCCCGGCAGGTCGTGGTCGGACCCGGCGCCGAAGCCCCACAGCCCGATCTGGTGGTCGATGCTCGCGGCGAGCTGGTTGGAGATCGACACGACGTTGTTGCGCACCGCGGCCTGGTAGGAGCCCATGGACCCCGACTCGTCGACGAGGAACACCACGTCGCCCGGCGGCCGCAGCGCGGTGCTCACGGCGTCCGTGTCGGTCGCGGCCCGGCGCACCCGGTCGCCCGCGTACGTCCCGGTGACCGTCCCGCTCGGCCCCGCGAACGGCAGCGTGCCGCGGACCGCGCCGTCCGTGTCCGTGACGAGGGTGGTGGTCGCGCCGCCGAGGTCGAGCGTCACGTCCGCCCCGGGGAGCGGGGTCCACGTCTCGCGGTCCCACAGCACCGCCCGCACGTCCACGTCGCCGCCGGCGGCCGTCCCGGGGACGGGGTGCACCGACAGGTACGTGCGGCGCGTGCTCACGGTCACCGTCGACGTGTCGGTCCGGGAGCCGCCGTCCTTGTCCGTCACGGTGAGCGTCGCGGTGTACGTGCCGGCCTCGGTGTAGGTGTGGGGCACGCGGACCGTGCTCGTGGAGCACGGCTGCACGTCCGCCGTCGTGCCGTCGCCGAACTCCCAGCGGCACGCGAGCGTCGCGCGGTCACCCGTCCCGGGGTCGCTCGCGCTCGCGGCGGGCGTCCAGGCGGCGTCGACGAAGACCGACGTGTTCGCGCCCGCGTCCGCGGTCGGCGGCGCGTTCGTCACGGTCACGGTCCGGGTCGTGCTGCCCTGCCCCCCGCGCGAGTCGGTGACGTCGAGGCGCACGTCGTACGCGCCGTCGTCCCCGAAGGCCTTGGCCGGGGCGAGCGTGCCCGTGGTGGTGGACCCGTCGCCCCACGTCCACGTGCGGGCCGTGACGGCACGGTCGGGCGTCGGCGTGGTGTCGCGGAACGTCGCGCTCGTGCCCTCGGCGACGGTCGCCGGGCCGCTCGACGCGACGGCGGGCGGCGTGACCACGGTCTGGGGGAGCGTCGTGCTCGCCGTGCGACCCGCGGCGTCCGTCACGGTGAGCGTGACGTCGTACGTGCCGGGCGCCGCGAACGTGTGCGTGGGGCTCGGCTCCGCGGACGTCGTGCCGTCGCCGAAGTCCCACGCCCACGCGACGACGTCGTCGTCCGGGTCGCGCGTGGTGTCGCGGAACGTCACCGTCGCGTCGCCCACCTGCCCCGTGAGCAGGCGCAGCTCGTCGACCGCGACGTAGCCCGTCGTGCCCCAGCGGTCCCGGGCGTCCAGCCGGGCGAAGCGCGCCTCCACCGGGCGGTCGAGGGGGAAGGTCTGGAGGGAGGCGTCGTTCGCCAGCCGCGCGGTGAGCGCGGCGGCGAGGTCGTCCGGCGCGGAGCCCGTCGTGGACACCGACACCTGGAAGTCGCGCAGCCGCGACCCGGACGACGCGGAACGGACCTCGACGGCGTCGACGAGGTACCGCGCGCCGAGGTCGAGCGTCACCCACTGGTCCGTGACCTGCCCGCTCGCGCTGCGCCACGGGCGCGACCCGTCCGGGTAGTCGACGTCCACCATCTCCTGGGCCGCGTACGTGGTGGACGCCTGGCTGGAGTACCCGGTGACGCTCGCCCCGTGGTGCACCAGCGCGACGTCCGTCCGGCCAGCGTCCGGCAGCGGGGAGAACGACGGCACGGGCGGGCCGGACACGTCGACGGCCCGGGTCACCACCTCGGACACCGCGCCGAGGGTGTCCGTCACGCGCAGCGCGACGGTCGCGTCCGCGGCGAAGACGTGCTCGGGCGACTGCTCCGTGCTGTCCACGTCGAAGGTCGTGCCGTCGTGGTCGAGGTCCCACTCCCAGCGGGCGATGCCGTCGGCATCCGTGGACGCGTCCACGAGACGGACCGGCGCGCCGATCTCCGGCTCCGCGGGCTCGACGGTGAACGCGGCCACGGGCCGGTCCGTGACGACGACGTCCTGCGTGACGTCCGACGACTCGCCGTCGTCGTCCGTGACCGTCAGCGTCACGGGGTGGCGGCCGGCGGCCGGCCACACGTGCTCGACCGAGGCGGTGGTCGCGTCGGTCGTGCCGTCGGCGTCGAGGTCCCACGCCCGCGAGCGCACCTCGCCGTCGGGGTCGGTGGAGGTGTCGGTCAGCGTGACGGTCTCCCCGACGACGCCCGGCTGGGGCGCGACGTCGAAGCCCGCCTCGGGCGGACCGGAGTCGCGCGTGCCCGGGTCGCAGTCGTCGTCCACCCCGTTGCCCGGTACCTCGGCCGCGCCGGGGTGGGCCGTCGCGTCGTCGTCCGCGCAGTCCACGTTCGCGCGCCAGCCGTCGCCGTCGGCGTCGGGGTGCACCACGAGGACCGACCAGCGGGCGGTGCGTCGTGCAGTGCCGTCGGACACGACGGCGCGCACGTCGTGCGCCGCGGGGTCCGCGGTGGCCGCCGTGACGGTGAACGTGCCGCCGGTTCCTGCGGGCTCGCCGTCGAGCTCCCACGTGGGGACGAGGGCGCCGCCGTCGCGACCCGTCCCCGTCGCGGACAGGTCGACCGACGACCCGATCTCCACCTCGACGACGCCGGCGTCGGGTGCCGGGCTGAGCCCGCCGATCGTCACGCCCGTCGCGCCCGCCGTCGTCGACACGGTCGCGACGTCCACGCCCAGGCGCCCGTCCGCGTCCGTGACCTGCACCGCGACGAGGTGGTCGCCCGTCGTCGTGGGCGTGACGCTCGCCGTGGCACCGGTCGCGTCGTCGAACGCGCCGTCGCCGTCGAGGTCCCACGCCACGGTCGCGCAGGTGGTGCACGTCGCCGTGACGGTCACCGACCCGCCCAGCTCCACCGTGTAGGGCCCGCCGGCGTCCACGACGGGGCGCTCCGGGACGCCGCGTGCGGCGACGGCCGTCTCGAGCTCGGCGACCACGGGACCCATGTCGTCCGCGATGCCGACGAACGCCGACGACATGGAGGCGTTGGCCGTCGCCTGGGCGTCCACGAGGTCCTCGACGGAGGTGAACGCGTGGTCGAGCTCGACGTCCTCGACGAGCACGCGGTTGAGCTCGTCGATCTCCGTGGGCGTGAACCCGGCGTTGCGCAGGGACCGCTCCTCGGCGTCCGCGAGCCCGTCCGCCGCCACGCGGTCCTGCAGGTCGCGCAGGTCCTGCGTCGCCACGTCGAGGTCGACCCCCTGCGCGTCGAGCGTCGCGAGGAACGCCGCCGCCGCGGTGTCCTGCTGCTCCAGGACGAGCGCGAGGTCCGCGGCCCTCGCCTGGACGTCGCGCCCGTGCATGAGGGCGGCCGCGACGTCGTCCTTCTCCGCGGCGCCCTGGTACTTCTCCATCGACGCGAGGTAGGAGCGCGTGAGGGTCTCCCCCTGCGCGGCCGTGTCCGCCCAGTCCGCCAGGGCCGCACCCACGGGGTCGCCCGACGGCCAGTCGAACCGCGCCACGGTGCCCGGGAGGACCGGGTCGGCGAAGTCCGGGTCCGGCGGGTCCGCCGCGATCCCCTCGTAGTGCCGGGAGTGGTTGACGACGGTCCGCACGACCTCCATCTGCAGCCGCAGCGTGTCCTGGATGCTCACCGTCGGGCACCAGGGGCTCACGGGTGCGCCGCCGGGCGCCGCCGGCACGAGGGGCGTGCTGCACACGTACGTCAGGTAGAACTGCATGAAGCCCGCCATGTCCCGCACCATCGCGGCCGAGACGAGCTCGTACGTGCTGTACACGGTGAACAGCACCGTGTACGCGAGGGCGGCCTCCCGCCAGTGGTCCGCCTCCGCCGCCGCGGCGCTCTTCATGGCGGCGATCGCGCCCGACGGGAGGTCCGGCACGCTGCTCGGGATCGCGACGGAAAACGCCTCGCGCTGGATCGAGTCCGACCCGTCGAAGACGCCGTTCTGGCACGTGTCCTCGACCACGTCGTACGTGCCCGTCCCGAGGGTGCCGCCGGGCGCCGTGATGGCGACCTGCTCGTCGATCACGGCGCTGCCGAGGAGGAAGCTCTGGATCGTGTTCGGCGTGCCGCTGACGTCGGACAACGTGCCCCCCGCGCTCACGGAACCCGTCGGCACGACGTACACGTCCGACGTCGTCTCGATGAAGTCGCAGTCGCGCGTCAGCCCGCCCGTCTCGATGAGGACCACCTCGTTGGGCCCGTAGACGGACTTCCCGAACTGGAACGTGGCGGCGTTCGCCGCGGCCGGGGCGGCGACCACCACCGAGCCGCCGGCGGCGAGCGCCGTGGCGAGCACGGCGGCGGTGAGGGCGCGGGCAGGGGTGCGCATGCGGGTCTCCCGTCGGGTCGGGCCGGCGGAACGCCGTGCGGGGACATCCTCGCGGCGCCCGGTCCGGGTGTCGAGGATGAAGTTCGCCCGTCGGTGCAGGTCAGCGAGGGTGACACGGTGCGTGAGGCACACTGGTCCCGCCCGGACGGCCCGGGGAACACGCGACCGCAGGGGGTGGGGACGATCCCCGGACCGCAGCGCCCTGGACAGCAGCACCCCGGACCGCAATACCCCGGACCGCAGGACCCGGGATCGGAGCACGGCCCCGACCCGACCGGCGTCGACCTCTCGGCCCTGCGCCGTCGGGCCACCGGGGGCGAGGCGCGCACGGTCCGTGCGCTCGCGCTCGCGGGCGAGCTCGGCGAGCCGAGCGCGGAGGCCGCCCGGGGGGCGGCACGTGCGGCGCCGATCGTCGCGGGCGTCGTCGGCGGGCTGCTGCTGCTCGTCCTCGTCGCCTCCTACGTCGTCATGCTGGCGCAGAGCGGCCTCGACGCCGGCGACCTGCTCGTGTTCCTCGTCCTCCTCCTGCTGGCCGCCGTGGTGACCGGCGGGGTCGTCCTGCTGGTGCGGTCCGCGCAGTCGCGGTCGTGGCGTCGCCGGGCCCTGCTCCTCGCGCTCGCCCGCGCTAACGGCGCCCGCTTCGAGGTCGCAGCACCGCCCGACGGGCTGCCCGACCGCCTGTTCCGCCACGGCCCCGGGCGGCAGGTCAAGGACGTCGTCGCCTGGCCCGACGACGCGGGCGGCGTCGTGTGCGGCACGGCGACCGCGGCCAGTGGCCAGTACGCCGTCGTGCACCGGTTCGTCGTCGTCCCGCTGGACCTGTCCCCGTCGGAGGCGGACGGCCGCGTCGTCGTCGCGCTCGGCCACCGGGACGGCATCGTCCAGGGCTTCCCGCCGCTGCTCTCGCGCGACTCGACCCGCACCGTGTACGCGACGGCTGACGACCGCCGGCTCGCCGAGCGTGTCGTCACCGACGACCTCGCCGCGCTCCTCGCCGAGCCCCGCTACGGCCTCGACGCCGAGGTCGCCGACGGGCGGTTCGTCGCCTGGACGCCCCTCGCGCCCGACCCGACGGACGAGCGCGCCTGGCGCCACCTGCTCGTCGTCGCCGCCACGGTGCGCGCGACCACCCGCTGAGCGGACGGCGCGCGCACCCTGGCGGCGCGCCGGGCGTCAGAGGTCGAGCGGGCGCAGCACGGCGGTGATGCCGTGGGCGATCTGCGCGTTGCCCGTGTTGAGGTCGAGCTTGCTCTTCACGAGGAACGGGTTGACGTCGTTGCGGTCCTGGTCGACGAGGCGGACGAGCGTCCACTTCGTGCTGAGCACGTCGACGCGGAAGGTGCCGCCCTGGGCGGTGGTGAGCGCCGCGTCGTCGGACGCGAGCGCGGTGCGGGAGTCGATCGTCGCGCCCGGCACCACGTGGTAGAGCAGCACCTGCTCGACAGCGTCGATGCCCACCGCGCCTGCGATCCGGTTCAGGACGCCGGCCTCGGTCCGCTCCCAGCGGTGGGTGAGGTCGAACGCGAGGAGCTGGAAGGCACGGTCGTTCGGCAGGAACGCCGTCAGCGGGACGGTGCCGTCGGCGAGGACGGCGACGGGGCTGTCCGGCTTCGCCGCGAGGACGGCGGCGACCGCCTGGTCGACGATGTCGTAGTCGTACCAGTTGCGGTCGAACGTGTCGCCGTCGGAGGCGAGGACGGCCGCGAGGCTGTTCGTCCCGGGCGCGGCCGTCGCGCTCGTCGCGGCGGCCACGACCGCCGTCGAGGCGAGGACCGCCGCGGTGGCGGCGGCGGTGGTGCGGCGGAGCGTGCGTCGGAGGTTCATCGTCGAGTCCCTTCGTCGGAGCACGGGCGACCCGCGGGTCGCCGGACGTCGTGTCGACGTCCACCCCTTCTTCCGTCGCGGGGGCCCGGTCGGATGCACCCGTCCTGAGGTGACTCAGGCGACGTGCGCACCGTGCCTGAGGGGTGCCGCCCTGCACGACGGCGCGCCCGACCGATCCGGGACCGCCCACCTCAGGACGAGCGTGGGTCGCAGACCGACGAAGGGACGCGACGATGATCTGGAGAACGACCCGGTGGACCGCCACGCGTGCAGCGGTGCTGGTGACGGCGGCGTGCGGCGTGCTGGTCGGCTGCGTGGGCGGGGTGCCCGAACACGACCTGACGATCGCCCAGGTGACCTACCGGGGCATGCCCGCGGAGGGCGGGGAGATCCTGCCCGCGCTCGACCCGGACGAGCCCGGGATCGGGTTCACGCGAGGCGCCGACCCGCAGACCGTGAACGTCGTGACGGTCGGGTCGAGCTCGTGCCCGCTCACCCCGGTCGACGTCGAGTGGGACCCGCGGGAGCGCACGCTCGCGTTCACGTTCGGCCGGCGCGCGGACCGCGAGCACCGCCCGTGCACGCTCGACGTCACGCCGACGACGAGCGTCGTGCACGTCCCCGACCTGCCTGCCGACGAGCCGGTGAGCGTCGTCACGAACGCGGGGACGATCGTCCTTCCGGCGGCGCGCTGACCCGCAGCGGGACGGCGACACCGTGCCGAGCACGGGACGGGGTGCAGCAGCCGTCCGCGCACGCTGCGGCGTCGTCCTCGGGGGCCGGGGCCCGGGTCGCGGCGTCGTGCGCGACGAGCACGGAGGCGGGGGCGCAGCACGCGTCGCCGCGCCACGCCTCGACGCCCTCGCGGACGGCGAGCGCCGCGATGACGAGCGCCGCGACCGGGTCGGCCCACGACCAGCCGAGGGTGCTGTGGAGGACGAGACCGACGAGCAGCACGGCGGACAGGTAGGTGCAGATCAGGGTCTGCTTCGAGTCCGCGACGGCGGACGCCGACCCGAGCTCGCGGCCGGTGCGACGCTCGAACCAGGACAGGAACGGCATGACGGCGAGGCTCACCGCGGCGAGGACGATACCGACGGTCGAGTGGTCCGGCTCGGCGGCCCCGAGGAGCGAGCGGGCGGCGTCGACCGAGACGAAGACGGCGAGCCCGAAGAACGACACGGCGATGAGTCGCATCGCGAGGCGTTCGCGCCGGTGCGGGTCGGGGGCGGCGAACTGCCACGCGACCGCCGCGGCGGACAGCACCTCGACGACGGAGTCGAGCCCGAAGCCGACGAGCGCGGCCGACGACGCGATCCGGCCGGCGGTGATCGCGACGACCGCCTCGACGACGTTGTAGGCGATGGTCGCGCCGACGACCCAGCGGATACGTCGTTCGAGGACGGCGCGACGGTCGGCGGACAGGGGGCGGTCGGTGGCTGCGCGGAGGGTCATGAGCAGGTGCATCCCTCGGGTCCGCAGCACGTCGGGTCGACGGCGACGACGAGGCGGAGGAGGTCGTCCAGCGCGGGGGCGAGGTGGGCGTCGGCGAGCCGGTACCAGGTGCGACGCCCGTCGGGGATCGACTCGACGAGCCCGCAGCCCCGCAGGCACGCGAGCTGGTTCGACATGACCTGCCGGGACACCCCGAGGGCGTCGGCGAGGTCGGACGGGTAGGCGGGCGCCTCGCGCAGCGCGAGGAGGATGCGCGCGCGCGTCTCGTCCGACAGGGCGTACCCGAGCCGCGCCAGGGCGGCGGTGTGCGTGAGGGTCACGGTCTCGGCCATGGAATGACAGTACACGCGATGCTGAATTCAGAACAGGGTGTATCGCAGCGATCGAGAGCGCACAGAAAGTGCAACCCAGGGGTTGCGCCGGGCTGGCGACCCGTGCAACTCTGGAGTTGCACATCCACACATCGGTACGACCTTGGGAGACGATCATGACCACCACGAATGAGCCCGCCGTCGTCGACGAGGCCACCTTCACCGTGCGCCGCACCGTGCGGATCGAGGCCGGTGTCGAGCGCGTCTGGGCCGCGCTCACGCAGGAGGACCTCATCAGCCAGTGGTTCAGCCAGCGCACGACGCTCCCCGAGCGTCGCGTGGGCGCCGAGGGCGTCCTGAGCTGGGACGACTACCCCGACCAGCCCGTGCGGATCGAGGAGTACGACGAGCCGTCCGTCTTCGCGTTCCGGTGGGCCGGACCGGCGGGGGAGCCGCTGCGCGAGGACAACTCGACCGTCGCGCGGTTCACGCTCGTGCCCGACGGCGACGCGACCGTCCTCACCGTCGTCGAGACCGGCTTCGAGCACCTCGCCGACGCCCGCGCCGCGATGGAGGACCACCGGGGCGGCTGGACGAGCGAGCTCGACGAGCTCGTCGACCTGCTCGAGGGCGCCGCCGTCCCTACCCGGGGACCGGCGGCGTGAGCGGCGCCGCCACCGGTTCGCTCACCCCGGTCTTCGCGGCGCTCGCGGACGACACCCGATGGCGCATCCTCACGGAGGTGGGGCGCGCGGACCTGTCGGCGTCGGCCCTCGCGGAGGTCCTGCCGGTGAGCCGCCAGGCGATCGCGAAGCACCTCGCGGTGCTCGCGGAGGCCGGGCTCGTCGAGCCGGTCCCCGTGGGCCGGGAGGTCCGCTACCGCGCGCTCGGTGCACGCCTCGCCGAGACGGCGCGCGCGCTCGACACGATCGGCGCGGCGTGGGACCGCCGGCTCGCGGCGATCAAGCGGATCGCGGAGTCGCCCTGACCCGGCGTCTCGTCGAACGCGGCACCAGAGGCCGAGCGCTGCACCCGCGGCCGAGAGATGCGCTCCGGAGCGCATCTCTCGGCCACGAGTGCGTCATTCATGCGTGCAGCCGCAGCTCGCGGACGAACGCGCGCAGGTCCGCGACGAGCAGACCCGGCTCCTCGAGAGCCGCGAAGTGCCCGCCACGGTCGGCGTCCGTCCACCGCACGACCGTGTTCTCCTGCTCCACGAACCGGCGGATCGCGATGTCGTGCGCGAGGTTGAGCACCGCGAGCGGCGTCTCGGACCGCTCCTTCGGCGTGCCCCAGCCGCCCGACTGCGCGTAGACCGTCATCGCCGCCGACCCCGCCGTCGCCGTGAACCAGTACAGCGACACGTTCGCGAGCAGGACGTCGCGGTCGAGCACGTCGAAGACGGGCGCGTCGACCGGCCAGGTCCACGCCTGGAACTTGTCCATGATCCACGCCAGCTGCGCGACCGGGCTGTCGGCGAGCATCGAACCGACGAGCCCGGGGCGCGTGGCCTGGATCGAGATGTACCCCATCTGCGACCAGGAGAACGCCTCGATGTCCGCGACGGCGCGGCGCTCGCGGTCGGTGAGCGCGGCCTCGACGTCGGGGGCGAGCGGCAGCTCGGGCATCGGCCCGGTGGTGCCGTTCACGTGCACGCCGATCACCCGGTCGGGGGCGACCCGTGCGATCTCGGGCGAGATCCCCGCGCCGGCGTCGCCGCCCTGCGCGACGAACCGGTCGTAGCCGAGCCGCGTCATGACCTCCGCGAACGCGCGCGCGACCCGCGTGTCGTCCCATCCCGCGTCCGCGAGCGGGCTGGAGAACCCGAAGCCTGGGATGGACGGCACGACGATGTGGAACGCGTCGGCGGGGTCGCCGCCGTGGTCCTGGGGTTCCGTGAGCGGGCCGACGAGGTCGAGGAACTCCACGAACGAGCCGGGCCAGCCGTGGGTGAGGACCAGGGGCGTCGCGTCCTCGTGGCTCGACCGGGCGTGCAGGACGTGGATGCGCTGACCGTCGACCTCGGTGAGGAACTGAGGCACGGCGTTGACGCGGTCCTCGAACGCCCGCCAGTCGAACGCGTCACGCCAGTACGCGACGGTCTCGCGCAGCCAGGCGTCGGGCACGCCGTGGGACCAGTCGGCCGCGCCCTCCGCCTCGGGCGCGCCCCACGGCGCGGCGGGAAGCTGGTCGGCGAACCGGGCGCGCGCGAGCCGGGCGCGCAGGTCGTCGATCGCCGTCTGCGGGACCTCGATACGGAACGGGGTGAGGAGCGGGTTCGTCGTCATGGGACGAGCGTCGCAGGAGAAGCGGTCAGGTTCCGGCCTCTTCTCGGCGGCGCCCGTCAGACGTCGAGCGGTCCCCGCACGACGGAGTCCCCGGAGTGGGCGGGGTCGCCGTCGAAGTGCTCCTCGGACACGTCGACCACGGGGAACGCCGCGAGGTCGAGCCCGTCCGGGACGTCGAACCGGCCCTCCGCGCCCTCCAGGACGCCGAGGCTCACGAGACCGCTCACGTCCTCGGCGAGCAGCCACACCTCGCGGTACGTGCCGTCGGGTGCGGGCGCGTCGACGCTGACGACGACCTGGCGCCGGCCGTCCGCCGTCTCCTCGACCCGTGCCTCGCCGCTCGACCCCTGCCAGTCGGGCAGGGCCGCGAGGTCCGCCGTCGCGACCGTCGTCTCCGGGGGCGCGAGCTCGCGGCGCTCCCACCACGCCCCGCCGGCGACCCCGACGACGAGCGCCAGGCACGCCGCCGCGGCGACGGGGAGCCACGCCCGACGGCGGCGCGGCGCGAGCGGCACGACGTCCGCCCCGGTGCTCGCCGCCTCGCCGGACGCACCGGCAGCGTCGGGCTCCGCCGACCCTGCGGGCAACGCCGACCCACCGGGCAACGCCGACCCACCGGGCACCGCCGACCCACCGGGCACCGCCGACGTGCTCGCGTCGTCGAGGCCGAGCTCGTCGCGCACGGCGACCCACACGTGGTCCGGGGGAGCGACGGGCGCGTCGTCGCGGGCCGACCGCGCGACGTCGACCACGTGGCCGAACGCGGCCGCCGCGTCGGCGCACGACGCGCAGGTGGCGAGGTGCGCGCGCGCGTCGTCGTCGAGCACGTCCTCGCCGAGCGCGAGGAGCGCGAGGGTCTCGTCATCGATGTGCTGCACCGTCCACCTCCAATCGGTCGCGCAGCCTGATCAGGCTCCGTCTCACGTGACTCTTGACCGTACCCAGCGGCAGCCCGAGCTCGTCCGCGATCTGCACGTGCGTGAGGTCGCGGAAGAACGCGAGCTCGAGGATCGTGCGCCCCGGGTCGCCGAGCCGCCGCAGCTCGTCCGCGACGAGCACGCGGTCCGCGACGTGCCGCACGTCGTCCTCCGTCACCGGGGGGTTCGGAGCCGACGTCGCGGCGGCGTGCTCGGTGCGCAGCACCCGGGTGCGGGCCTCGTGCGCGTCGGCGACGCGGTGGCGCGTGATGCCGACGATCCACGCGGGGAGCCGGGCCCGGTCGGGGTCGAACCGGTGGCGTCCCCGCCACGCGGACACGAACACCTGCTGGGTGACGTCCTCGGCGTCGGCCCGGTTCCCGAGGGACCGCAGCGCGATCGTGTGGACGACCGACGACCAGCGCCGGTACGCCTCGGCGAGCGCCTCCTCGTCGCCGTCGGCGAAGCGACGGCCGAGGTGCGCGACGTCGGCGTCGTCGACCGCGGTGTCGGGGGAGCTCAGGTCGTGTCCTCGGGTCTCGGGGCCGGCGCGGGGGCCGGACGGCGGGGCGTGGGCCGATCGTAACCGGTCACGCGCCCGTCGTCCGCTCCGCCGTGACGACGACGTTCTCCGTGTACGAGCGAGTCTGCGGGTCCCACTCCCCGCCGCACGTGAGGAGCACGAGGCGGGGGGCGCCGTCCCGGTCGAAGACGCTGTCGAGCGGCAGGGCGGCCTTCGCGACGTCCTCCACGCGGGTCACTGTGTAGTTGTGCTCGACGCCGGCGGTGTCGACGACGTCGACGCTCGCCCCGGGGGCGAGCTCGCGGAGCCGGGCGAAGGGGCCCGGCCCGTCGAGGTCGTCGACGTGCGCGGCGACCACGGTGGCTCCGGCGGGGCTCGCCGGGGCGGGGCCGAACCGGTACCAGGCGGCCGCGCGGGCGTCGTCGGGCAGGGCCATGCGGCCTTCGCCGTCGACGCCCTCGGGCACCACGACCATGTCGAGGTCGACGGCGGGGACGACGAGCCGGGCGGGCCCGGCGGGGGTCGGGGCGGGGGAGTCCGTGGCGGGACGGACGGGGACCGCGGGCGGCGACGCGCCCGGGGCCGGTCCGTCCGCCCCGCCGGTGCCCCCGCCCCCGGTGGGGGCGGGGGCGGTGTCCACCGCCGGGACGTGACCTCCGACGGCGGACCCGTCGGCGGGTGAAGGGGAGCACCCGCCGACGAGGAGGGCGGCGCCCACGGCGAGGGCTGCGAGCGTCGCGGGACGGGACGTCATGCCGAGCGGTGACCGGTCGTCGTCGGGCCACCGGCGGCACGGGCGTGCTGCTCGCGCATGGCGCGGACGAGCATGACGCCCGCGGCGACGAGGAGCAGGCCCACGGTGGACGCGGCGAACGCGATCGCGACGCTCGTCGCGACACCGCTCACCGACGACTCGGCGGCGAGGCCGGACATCCCGGCGGGCACGCCGGACGGCGACGAGTGCAGGCCCTCGACGGTCTGCGTGGCGAGGGCGAGGTTGTCCGCCTCCAGGCTGCCCCACGCGTACGCGATGGTGTTGACGCCCTCGGCGACGGTCACGTCGGCCGGGCCGAGCACCGGGTCCGTGGTGCCGGCGGCGGCGACCGCGGCGGGCACGGTCCCGGCGGGCAGGTCGAGGACCTCCTCGTCGGGGTTCTCCAGCCCGGTGATCACGGCCTCGTCCCCGGCGAGCACGTCGACGGCGGGCGCCGCGGCCACGTGCCGCACGGTGAGGCGGCCCTCGCCCGCGGCGGTCGGCGACGTGTCGTTGGTGAACAGGGTGGCGGTCGGCTCCCCGGCGGCGTCCAGGTGTGCCACCGCGGTGTAGCTCCCGCCCGCCTCCAGCGGCAGGTCGACCGGACCGATGACCGGCTCGCTCGCGTCCGCCGCGTCGGGCGCCGTGATCGCGACGCTGTACGACCCCGCGGGCAGGTCGAGCGGACCGGCGAGGTCGCCGGGCTGGAAGTCGTCCAGGGTGAGCTCGTCGTTCACCCACACGTCCACGGGCGTGTCCGGGACGCCGTGCAGGACGGAGAGCGAGGCGTTCTCCGCGGTGTCGGCCGACGCGGGGGCGAACGCCCCGAGGGCGACGAGTCCGACGGCGCCCGCGAGCGCGGCGCTGCGTCGTGCGGTGCGGTGCATGGTGTCCTCCAGGTGCTGGGCCCGGCGGGCCGGGCGAGATCTGCTGACACCTGTACTTCCGGCGGGGGGCACGATCCGGATGCACCGAGTTTTCCGCCGGGTGGCGCGCCATGATGGGGGGATGAGCCGCCGACCCGTGCCGCAGCCCGCCCTGGACCGCATGGTGCCGTTCGCGGGGCACGCGCTCGTCGTGGGCGTGGTGCCGGACCAGGACCCCCTCGTGGTGCGGACCGCGGTGTCGCTCGCGCGGGCGTTGGGCGGCGCGCGCCTCGTGTGCGGGTACGCGGACACGTCGCGGTACGTCGTCGCGGAGGCGCCCGACGGGTCGGTGACGCACGCGCCGCTGGACCCGGACGTCGTCGACGACACGGGGGAGGAGGCGGTCGCGGCGCTGCGCGCCCACCTCGACGACCTGCTGCACGACACGGGCCTGCCGTGGGAGCTGCACGACCTCGCGGGCCGCCCGGACCGTGCGCTGACGCACCTCGCGCGCGCGGTCGACGCCGCGGCGATCGTCGTGGGGACGCGCGCCCCGGGAACGGGGGCGCGGCTGCGGGAGGCCGTCGAGGGGTCGGTCGCGGCGCACCTCGCGCACCACCAGCACCGGCCGGTCCTGACGGTCCCGCTGTCGGTCGTGGACTGGAAGGAGCTGCGCACCCCGTGGGAGCGCTGAGACGTCGCACCCCGCTGCTGGCGCTCGCGGGCGTCGTCGCGGCCGGCGGGGCCGTGGGCACCACGGTCCGTGCGGCCCTGGAGTCGGCCTGGCCCGCGGCGGACGGCACCTGGCCCTGGACGACGTTCGCGATCAACGTCGTGGGGTCGTTCGTCCTGGGCGCGCTCCTGGAGACGCTGGTGCGCTCCGGCCCGGACGAGGGCCGACGCCGCGCCGTCCGGCTCGGGTGCGGCACCGGCGTGCTGGGCGGGTTCACCACGTACAGCACGTTCGTCGTGGAGGTGGAACGCCTCGCCGCCGGGGGCGACGTCGCGCTGGGCGTCGCGTACGCGGCGACGAGCGTCGTGCTCGGCGTGGTCGCGGCCGTCGCGGGCATCGTGTCGGCCGGGGCGGTCGCGCGACGCCGGGAGGCCGGGCCTCGTCGCACGGGACGGGGCCGCCCGTGAGCGCGCTCGCCTGGGTCGCGGTCGCCCTCGGCGGGGGCCTCGGCGCGGCGGCCCGCTTCCTCCTCGACACGGGGGTGCAGCGCCGCAACCGCTGGTCGACGCCGCTCGGCACCCTCGTCGTCAACGTCACCGCGTGCTTCGCCCTCGGCCTCCTTACCGGGTGGGGCCTGTCTCACCCCGCCCCGCCGGGCGGCGTCGTCGTCCCCGCCCTCGGCGTCGGCTTCCTCGGCGGGTTCTCCACGTTCAGCACCGCGAGCGTCGAAGCCGCCCGCCTGCTGCTCGCCGGACGACCCCTCGCCGCCGTGCTCCACCCGCTCGGCATGCTGCTCGCCGGACTCACCGCCGCCGTCGTCGGCATCGCGCTCACCGCCTGAGCGCAGATCTCTCCGGTTGGCGGGTAGTCCCCGAGCCGGGGCCGCGCAGCGCGTGCGGCGAACACCGAGGGGCCGCGGCTGTACTGGTCGGTCGGGCGCGACCTCCTCGAACGGCAACGTACGGCGGGTCGGGGCGGCAAGGCCGTCATGTCGCTG
Organism: Cellulosimicrobium marinum; assembly: GCF_020551945.1. GTDB lineage: Bacteria > Actinomycetota > Actinomycetes > Actinomycetales > Cellulomonadaceae > Cellulosimicrobium > Cellulosimicrobium marinum. Next base: position 159,308 of record NZ_JAJBZH010000002.1, read on the forward strand.
GTCGCGGACCTGCAGCGCAAGACTCCCGACCAGCGCGGCTGGGCACGTCGAACCTGCACGGCCCGCGAGGAGCGCGACTGGTACGCCGCGAGTGCCGCCGAGTACGTGTGGTCGCGTGCGGTGCTCGCGGAGGCCGGGATCGTCGAGCCGGTCCCCGTGAGCTACCGCGCGCTCGGTGCACGTCTCGCCGAGACGGCGCGCGCGCTGGACACGAGCGACGCGGCGTGGGACCGCCGGCTCGTGGCGATCAAGCGGATCGCGGAGTCCTGACCCGGCGTTTCGTCGAACGCTGCACAGACGGCCGAGAGATGCACCGCGGAGTGCATCTCTCGGCCGTTTGTGCGTCACTCGCGGGCCGCGCGTCAGGCGGTCATCGAGGACGAGCTCGACCAGCGGATCTGATTCACAGCTGCTCTGACCAGTGCAGACAGGCTCGTCCTCGTCGCCCTGCCCGTGTGTCTCGCGTTCATCCTCGGTCTCGATACCAGCCACGAGATGTGAGAGACGCGTTCGGCGACCTGTGCCGCACGCCCCCTAACCCCACGGCTCGATGCCGGGACGTAGCGTCTCAACCTCTCGGACGGGTCGTGCGTTGTCCTGGATGATCGGGAGGGTCAATGGTGGAGGTGCGGGTGGAGCAGGGGGCCGGGTCGGGCATCGTCGAGGTCGAGGCGTTGCTTCCGCTCGCGGTGACCGACCGGTCTCCGGCGGTCGAGTTCGAGGCGTTCGTGCGCGACTCGGGAAGAGCGCTGGCCACGACGGCGTACCTGCTGGTCGGTGACCGGCATCGGGCCGAGGAACTGACGCAGCAGGCCTCCGAGCGCGTGTGGCGGGCCTGGGAACGGGCACGGCAGGACCCGCTTCCGTACGCGCGGCGGGTGTTGGTGAACCTGCGGGTCGATCACTGGCGCCGACGGCGGCGCGAACGTCTCGTCGACGTCGTGCCCGAGCGCGCGCACGCGGCGGGAGACGACGCCGTGGTCCTGCGCGACGAGCTCGTGCGTGCGCTGATGACCCTGCCTCCGCGCCAACGCCGGATCGTCGTGCTGCGTCACCTGCTGGACCTGTCGGTCGAGCAGGTCAGTGTCGAGCTGGGCGTCACGCCTGGCACCGTCAAGGCTTCCGCGTCCCGCGGCCTTGCCGCGTTGCGCGTCGTGCTAGGAGAGGAGCACACGTGAACGACGACGACCTCGCCGCTGCGCTGCGCGGCCGACTGCACGCGGCGCCTTTCGATCCCGAGCTCGACCCTGCTGAGGTCCTCACCCGCGCCCGGCGTGCCCGCACGCGCCGCCGAGTCGGCCTGGTGACGGGGTCCGCTGTGGCGTTGGCCGCTGTGGCTGCCCTCGTCCTGCCAATAGCGCTCGGGTCGTCGAGAACGGACCCGAGTGACCGCCCGGACCTTGTTGTGCCCGCGAGCCCGCGCGACCTTCCGAGCACCGACCCCAGGTCGGGCGCCTCAGAACAGTCCACCCCCGAGCGCGACACGAACGGCATCCGGGTCTGTGAGAGCTACGGAACGCAGAGAGGGAGCACCGCGACCCGGCACGAGCCCGACGGCACGACCCTAGAGATCGGAGGGCTCGAAGGCTGGTGGAACTCAATCCCCGCTGACGGGGCTGGCGGCTACCTGCCTGTCGAGGAATGGCCCCAGCAGGTCCTCGACCACCCTGCGACGGTCACCGTGGAGACTGTTGGTGGCACCGTCCTCGAGTCCGCTGATCGGCGCACGTGCGGGCCTGTCGAAGGCTACGTGCCACCGCCAACCGAGACACTGCCCGCCGACGCGATCGTCATCCTGGATGCCGAGACGGGAGAGGTTCTCGCCGAGCAGCCGCTCAACACCCCGACCCAGCCGTAGCAGCCACATCGAGAGGACGCCGTGGACCCGATCCGCAGACAACGTCGCCTGACCGCTGGCAGGTGGCTTCTGGCTCTCGGTATCGCGCTACCACTGCTCGGCCTACACGTCAGCACCTGGGAAAGGAACTACCACGGCGGTTCGGTCTGGCACTTCGAGAACCAACGGGACCTCAGCACGGAATCGTGGAGCGAGGGCGCGATCCGCGCGAACGTGGAGTATCTGACCGTCGCCGGATCGCTTGCGCTCGTCGGACTCACACTCCTCGTCCTCGGACTGGTCGTCATAGTTCGCACGCAGCGTGACCGTAGACGTGGCTGAAGCGCCGACCGAGGCATCCGGTACGTCGGCACCCTCTCCTGCCGGACTTCTGCAATGAGCGGCGAGCGCGATGGACGTCGAAGTCCCGCCAGCCGGTGTGCACGACCCGCCCGTCCACGGCAGAGTCGACCGCGTGGGTGCACCGAGCCACCGCGCGCTCAACCGTGCGACGCTCGCCCGCCAGCAGCTGCTCGCGCGGGCCGACTCGCCCGTGCCCGACGTGGTGCGGCGCGTCGTCGCGCTCCAGGCCCAGCACCCCGCTTCCCCGTACGTGGCGCTGTGGAACCGTGTCGCCGGGTTCGACCCGGCGGACCTCGACGCGGCGATCGCTGACCGTGGCGTCGTCAAGGGCTCGCTCCTGCGGGTGGCGCTGCACCTCGTCCACGGCGACGACTACGCGACCGTGCACACCGCGATGCAGCCCACGTTGCGCGGGTCGCGCCTGCACGACCCCCGGTTCGCGGTGAGCGGCATCTCGATCGACGAGGCGCACGCGCTCGTCCCGGACCTGCTGGCGTTCGCCGCCACGCCGCGCAGCGCCGCGGAGCTGGAGGCGTGGGTGGACGAGCGCGTCCCGGACGTGCCGCGCGGGGCGTGGTGGGCCCTGCGCACGTTCGCGCCGCTGCACCACGTGCCCACGGGTGGCCCCTGGGGGTTCGGGACCCGGACGACGTTCGTCGCCGCGGGCACCCCCGCGCTCCCGCGGGACACGACCGCGCCCGACGCCGCCCTCGCCGACCTGGTCCTGCGGTACCTGTCGGCGTTCGGACCGGCGACCGTGCCCGACGTCGCGCAGTTCGCCCTCGTGCCCCGCGCCCGGGTGCGTGCCGCGGTCGCGACGCTCGGCGACGCCGTCGACCGGTTTCCCGGTCCGGACGGCGGGGAACTCCTCGACGTGCCGGGCGCACCCCTGCCCGACGAGGACGTCCCCGCACCGCCGCGACTCCTGGGGATGTGGGACGAGACGCTGCTCGCGTACGCCGACCGGTCGCGCGTCCTGCCCCCGGACCTGCGCCCCCTCGTCACGCGGTCCAACGGCGACGTCCTCGCGACCGCGCTCGTCGACGGGTACGTCGCCGGGGTCTGGCGGACCGTCGACCAGGCCGTGGAGGTCACCACCTACCGGCCCGTGCCCGACGCCGCGTGGCCCGCCCTGGAGGATGAGGCCCGGTCTCTCGTCGCGTTCCTCGCCGACCGGGACCCGCACGTGTTCTCCCGGTACGGGCACTGGTGGGACAAGCTCCCACCCGGCGAGGTCCGCACGATCGGGAGCGGCTGACCGCCTGGAGGTCGCTACGGTGGGGCGATGCCGACCGTGAAGCAGGTCCAGGTCACCTTCGACTGCGCGGAGCCGGTGCGTGTCGCCCGGTTCTGGTGCGACGTGCTGGGGTATGAGGTCCCGGTGCCGGAGGGATTCGGGTCGTGGGACGCGTTCGACGCCGCGCAGCCCGCCGGGGAGCAAGGGTCGTGGTGCGTCGCGCAGGATCCCACGGGCGCCGGGCCTCGGTTCTTCTTCCAGCGCGTCCCGGAGGGCAAGGTCGCGAAGAACCGGGTGCACGTGGACGTGCGCGCGGGCGCGGGCCTCGTCGGTGACGAGCGGCTGGCGACGCTGCGCGCGGAGAGCGCGCGCCTCGTGGCGCCCGGGGCGACGGAGCTGCGGGTGATGGAGGCCGACGGCGAGGAGGAGTCCTGCATCGTCATGCAGGACGTCGAGGGGAACGAGTTCTGCCTCGACTGAGACGTCGGGCCGTGTCGTGCAGCATCATCGGACCATGCCGACGAAGCCCACGACCGAGCCGCCCGTGCTCGACCCGGTCGTCCTCGCGTCCGGTCTCACCGTGGGGGACCGGTACGACCTGGAGGACGACGCCGACCTGGAGGGGTTCGCGTTCGCCGACCTCGACCTCGACGTGCTCGCCCTGCGCGACGCGAGCGTGCTCGGGTCGCGGTTCGACGCGGTCCGTGCCGACGAGGCGGAGCTGCGCGGCGTCACCCTCACCGAGGTGGTCCTGGACCGTCTCGACGTCCCGGTGCTGCGGGGGGTGCGGGGCCGGTGGCGCGACGTCGAGGTGCGCGGTGCGCGGCTGGGCTCGGCGGAGGTCTACGAGTCGACGTGGGACGGCGTGCACCTCGTGGGGTGCAAGCTCGGGTACGTGAACCTGCGCGGCGCGTCGCTCCAGGACGTCGCGTTCACCGACTGCACCATCGACGAGCTCGACCTCGTGCAGGCGCGGGCGACGCGTGTCGCGTTCGCGGGGACGCGGGTGCGGCGCCTCGACGTGCAGGCGTCGACCCTCGCGCACGTGGACCTGCGCGGCGCGGACCTCGACGACCTCGCCGGCGTCGGCTCCCTGCGCGGCGCGACGATCGGCCCGGAGCAGCTCGCCCGCCTCGCCGGTCTGCTCGCGGACGACCTCGGCATCGTCGTCGCGGAGGGCACGGCATGAGCGGCCTCGGGACGGTCGGGGTGGTCGGGGGCGGCATCGTCGGTCTCGCCGTGGCGCGGGAGGTGGTCCGACGGCGCCCGGGGACGCGCGTCGTCGTCGTCGAGAAGGAGGACCGCCTCGGCGCCCATCAGACGGGGCACAACTCCGGGGTCGTGCACGCCGGGATCTACTACCGGCCCGGCAGCCTCAAGGCGACGCTGTGCACGCGCGGCCGTGCCCTGCTGCGCGACTACGCGGCCGAGCACGGCGTCCCGTACGACGAGTGCGGCAAGCTCGTCGTCGCGGTCGACCCGGACGAGACCGACCGCTTCGACGCCCTGGAGCGCACGGCCCGCGAGAACGGCGTGCCCGGCCTGCGGCGGCTCGACGGCGACGCGATCCGAGAGGTGGAGCCGCACGCCGTCGGCATCGCGGCCCTGCACTCGCCGCGCACCGCCATCACCGACTACGTCGCCGTGTGCCGCGCCCTCGGTGCGGAGGTCGAGGCGGCCGGCGGCGAGGTGCTGCTCTCCACCCCCGTCACCGCCGTCGGGCGCGTCGGCGGGAGGGTGGAGGTGCGCAGCGGCGACCGGACCGTCGCCCGGGTGGACGAGCTCGTGCTGTGCGGCGGCCTCCAGTCCGACCGGCTCGGCGCGCTCGTCGGTGGTGCGCCGTCGCCGCGCATCGTGCCGTTCCGCGGCGAGTACATGACCGTGCGCCCCGACAAGCGCGAGCTCGTGCGCGGCATGGTGTACCCCGTCCCGGACCCGCGCTACCCGTTCCTCGGCGTCCACTTCACCCGGCGCGTCGGCGGCGGGCTGGAGGTCGGACCCAACGCCGTGCTCTCCCTCGACCGTGAGGGGTACGGCCGCTTCGCGGTCTCGCCGCGCGACGTCGCCCGCACCGCCGCCTGGCCCGGCGCGTGGCACATGGCCCGCGCCCACTGGCGCACGGGGGCGCGCGAGCTCCTCGGCTCCCTGTCCGTCCGGGCCTACATGCGCGCCGCCCAGCGGTACGTCCCGGAGATCGGGCCCGCCGACGTCCGACGCGCGGGCGTCGGCATCCGCGCGCAGGCCGTCGAGCGCGACGGGACCCTCGTCGACGACTTCCGCATCGACCGCGCGCACGGCGTGACGAGCGTGCGCAACGCGCCCTCGCCCGCCGCGACGTCGAGCCTCGCCATCGCCGAGCACGTCGTGGACCGCATCCTCGACGACCTCTGACGGCGACGTCGCCGCAGGAGCGCGTCAGGCGGTGACGACGGCGATCACGAGCAGCGTCGCGACGATCACGCCCGCGCACACGGTCAGACCCAGGATGAGCTGACGGTTCCTCCCCATGCGCCCAGCCTCTCGCGTGCCTCAGCCCGCCGCGAGCGCACGGACCGTCGCGATCGTGTCGGCCTCTGCGGCGGACTTGTCGTCCCGGTAGCGGACGACGCGGGCGAAGCGCAGCGCCAGCCCGCCGGGGTAGCGGAAGATCGCGACAGACTCGTTGGCTGACATGTCGTCGCAATGGCCGACGACTCTGGCGAACCGTGATGTGCCTTCCTTCCGGTACCGGGGGCGATCACGAGTTTCCAATCAAGCGCGAGCGCAGCGTGACGATGGTGTCGGCCTCGTCGGCGCGCATGTCGCCTCGGTAGCGCACCATGCGAGGTAAGCGGAGCGAGATGCCTCTCGGGAATCTGCTCGACCGCAGCGAGCCGTCGAAGGCGATCTCGACCACCTGCTCGGGCCGCACCTGCACGACGTACGACGACCCGTCCGCGCGGGGGGGGGCGACGCCAGCTCGGTGAACCGCTCGGACTGCCACGCCAGCATGGGGTCGGTCATGCCCTAGACATCTTGCAGGCAACCGATGACATACGACCGCAATCGGTGGATAGGGTCTCGCTGTGACGCACGCCGACGCGCACTTCTCGATCACGAGGTCGCTGTGGGATCGGCTGTTTCCTGACATCCGTGGAGTCGCGTACCTGCTCGGCGAGTCGACGCTGACGACCCGGTTCATGCTCGCGAACGAACCGGATGAGATGAGCCTGGACCTGATCTCCTGTGCCGAAGCCGAGTGCATCGCAGACTTCTGGCAAACGCATCAGGTGTCGTACGTCGTGGAACACCTGCCGTCTCACCTTCCGCGGGTACTTCGTCCAGGCGAGCGGTGGGTGATCATGCGCCGTGAGCCACCACTCTCTGTGTAGGCGGACCCTGGAGCGCTGAACGAGCGGTCCGTCGCGATCGTGTCGGCCTCGGCGGCGGACTTGTCGTCCCGATAGTGGACGACGCGGGCGAAGCGCAGTGCCAGCCCGCCGGGGTAGCGGGTGGAGCGCTGCAGCCCGTCGAACGCGATCTCCACGACCTGCTCGGGGCGCACGTGCACCACGTGCCCCTCGCGGTGCGTCTCGAGCTGCTGGAAGCGCTCCGTCTGCCAGGCGAGCATCTCGTCGGTTATTCCCTTGAACGTCTTCCGGGGAACGAAATCACGAAGGCGGCCTGGTTGCTTCTACGAGTTCGTCCCAGAGTCCAGTGCCGCCGTTGGCTTGACTGTAGGAACCGAAGTCGACGAACGCCGCGGAACCAATGACTGCCCCGTCGGACCACAAAGCCTCGCACTCGTCACACACCTGCACAAGTTCGTTCGTGGAGCGGAGGCGATACGTCGATACGTCGCCCTGACCACACCGAGGGCAGGTGCGGACGAACTCTTCAGCGGACCTGGGCATGGGCGGATCGTTTCACGATCCGGAACCACCGAGATGCGACCTGACCGTATCGATCGTGTCGGCCTCGGCGGCGGGCTTGTCGTCGCGGTAGCGCAGCACCCGGGCGAAGCGCAGCGCCAGCCCGCCGGGGTAGCGGGTGGAGCGCTGCAGCCCGTCGAACGCGATCTCCACGACCTGCTCGGGGCGCACGTGCACCACGTGCCCCTCGCGGTGCGTCTCGAGCTGCTGGAAGCGCTCCGTCTGCCAGGCGAGCATCTCGTCGGTCATGCCCTTGAACGTCTTGCCGAGCATGACGAACCCGCCGTCGGGGTCGCGTGCGCCGAGCCAGATGTTCGACAGCCACCCGCTGCGCCGCCCGGACCCCTGCTCGACGGCGAGGACGACGAGGTCGAGGGTGTGGCGGGGCTTGACCTTGACCCAGCCGGCGCCGCGGCGGCCCGCGGCGTAGGGGGCGTCGAGGGCTTTCACGACGACGCCCTCCTGCCCGTCGGCGACGGCGCGCTCGAAGAACGCCGACGCCTCCGCGGGGTCGGCGGTGGCGAGGCGCCGCACGAGGTGGGGCCCGGCGACGGCGTCGAGCACGGCGAGGCGTTCGCGCAGCGGCTCGTCGAGGAGGTCCCGGCCGTCGGCGTGGAGCACGTCGAAGAAGAACGGGGTGAGGCGCAGCGCGGCGGCGAGCTCGGCCTCCGCCGCCGGGGAGCGCTCCCCGGAGTCGCGGGTGGCTGAACGGGCGGCGGTCTCCTGGAAGGGCCGGGGCACGCCGTCGTCGTCGACGACGAGCGCCTCGCCGTCGAGCACGAGCCGCTGCGCCGGCAGCGCCCGCACGGCCTCGACGATCTCGGGGACGCGACCGGTGATGTCGTCGAGGGAGCGCGTGTAGACCCGCACGTCGTCGCCGTCGCGGTGGACCTGCACGCGGATGCCGTCGAGCTTGGCGTCGACGGTCACGGGCAGCACGTCGTCGTACCCCGGGACGGCGTCGTCCGCGGAATCGTCCACCGGTGCACCCGCGACCCGGAGCTTGGCGAACGCCTCGGCGACGTCGGGCGCGGACTGCGCGAGCATGGGGCGCACAGGGCGCCCGACCTCCAGGCGGAACGCGGCGAGGGCGGACCGGGCGGCGTCGGGCCCGGGTGCCGCCAGGGCGGCGCGCGCGACGGGCCCGGTCGCGCCGCGGAGCATGACCGCCCGGCGCACGGTCTCCGCGTCGACGCCGGCCGCCTCGGCGGTGGCGTCGAGCACGACGGCGTCGAGCGCGCCCTGCCGCAGCTCCCCGGACACCAGCCCGGCCAGCAGCGCCTGCTCCCGGGCCGTGGCGGCACCGAAGAGGGCCGCCGCCTCGGCCTGACGTGCCGTCGCCGACCCCGGCCCGGACAGGCCCGCCATGCGTTCGAACGCGTCGTCGACCGCCGCGAGGGTCAGGGACGGCGTCCCGGCCGGTGCGGGCAGGTCGCGCAGCGACCGCCACCCGAGGCCCGTGCGACGCTGCCGGAGCTCGCCCGCGAGGTAGGAGACGGTGACCTCGATCTCGTCGAGCGCGGGGCCGAGGGCGTGCGTCGGCCCGTGCAGCGCCTCCGTCGCGGCACGGCGCAGCAGGTCGGCGATCGCGGCGCGCTTGGCGAGCCGGGAACGGGTGGCGGCGACGGCGTCGGACGTGGCGGCGACCTCGGCGAGCAGCATGCTCCATCCTCACGCCGACCCCCGGTGCGCCGCGCGCCCAGCGGGCGGACGTCAGCGGCGGCGCGCCCCCAGCAGGGGGTCGAGGGCCGCGCGGGCCCGCGGCCCGCCGCTCCCGGCCGCCTCGACGACACGGTCCGCGAGGTCGCGCAGCCGCAGGTTGCGGTTGTTCGACACGGCGCGCAGCAGCCGGAACGCGTCGTCCGTGCTCATCCCGTACACGGCGGCCAGCACGCCCTTCGCCTGCTCGATGACGCCGCGGCTCGCGGCCGCCGCCGCGATCTGCTCCGACGCGCGCTCGTCGCTGCGCTCCACGACCGCCGCGGTGATGTCGACGAAGTACCCCTCGACGGCGGCGAGCTCGCCCGTCGCCTCGTCCGGGACGCCCTGGCCGATGATCGTCAGCGTGCGCTCGCGCCCGCGCGCGTCCGTGATGCGGTGGACGCTCGTGAACGGCGCACCCGTCCGCAGGCCGGAGTCGAGGATGCGGCGCACGCGCTCACGGTCGTCGGGGTGCTTGTGCGCGAGGACCAGCTCGGTCGTCGGGACGACCTCGCCCGGCGCGAAGCCGTGGATGAGGTAGGCCTCGTCCGACCACCACCACGCGCCCGTGCGCAGGTCGACGCGGTACTGCCCGGTGAGCTGGTGCGTGCCGAGCGCGAGGGCGCGCTCGACTGCGGTGTGGTCGACAGCAGGCATGGGTCGTTGCCTCCGTGCTTCGGGCGGGGGAGTGAGCCGTGGCCTGACTCGACCCGCTCACCGTAACCCCGCCACGCCCGGACGGCGCGCCGAGCGGGCGGACGTCAGTGATGGTCGCGGCGCACGCGGCCCAGCGGCGGGGAGTCGTCGGCGCGGGAGAAGTCGTACCGGCGCTCCACGACCGACGTCGCGAGCTCGGCGAGGGTCGTCGAGTCGGCGAAGGCGTGCGCGCGCAGGAGCGCGAGCGCGTCGTCGGGGGACACGCCGAGCTGGGCGACGACCATCCCCGTCGCCTGGTGCACCGTCGCGCGCGGACGCCACGAGCTCGCCGCCCCGGCGACGGTCACCGTGTCGTGCAGGAGCGCGGCACCCACGGCGTCCGCGAGGATCCGACGCTCGTCGTCGGCCAGGGCGAGGGGGACGTCGTCCGCCTGGTGCACGGTGAGGACGCCCACGGACCCCGGCGAGGGCAGCAGCGGCCACGAGTACAACGTCGTCGGCCCCGCCACGCCCCGGGCCTGGTGGACGAACTCCGCGAGACCGCCGTCCGCGTCGTCGGAGAGGCGGAGCACGACGCCCGCTCCCGTCCGCGCGGCCTCCTGCCCGGGGCCCTCGCCGAGGACGTCCTCCAGGTCCTCCAGCGTCCCGGCGAGCTCGTCCGACGCGCAGACGGTCCAGCGTGCCGACTCGTCCGGCGCGAGCGTGATCGCACCGCCGCGCGCTCCGAGGATCTCCACGCACGCCCGGCACAGCCGCAGCGCGGGAGGCTCCGCGGACTCCGCGCCCGCCATGCTCGCCGCCAGTCGTGACAGGACCCCAGCCCGGTCCATCGTGCGCCACCCCCTCCTTCGCTCCGTGGCTGCCCGATCACCCTCGCAGCGCGACGCGACGCTCGCACCGTGGCGCGCGGGTGAAGTACGTCCCGTGTCCGACGGCGCGGCGCCGGTCGCGACGTGCGGGGACCGCGGGCCCGCGCGATGATCGCGACCGTGGCAGCAGCAGCACGTCACGAGGGCGTCGTCGCCGCGTGGGCGACGCTCCTGCTCGTCGGCGCGTCCCTCACCGGGTGCACGGTGGCGAGCCGTCAGGAGCCCGGGCAGGCGACCGCGGCGGTCCGCGACGCCCTCGCGGAGGCGGGCTCGGCGGCCGCGACCACCACCCTGACGGTCGAGCTCCTCGACGCGGGACGCCTCACCGCACCCGTGGCCGACGCCGCGATCCGCGACCAGGTCGGCGTCCTGGAGGAGGCCTCCACCGCCCTGACCACCCTCGTCCCGCCCGACGACGTGTCCTCCGCCCAACGGGGCGCCGGCCTCGACGCGGTCGCGGGCGTCACGGCCGAGGTCGTCGCGGCCCGCGCCTGGGTCGCGCGCACCGCGGGCGGCGACCTCGGCGACGCGGGCGACGTCGCGGCGTCGGGCGACGAGGTCGTGGCCGACCTCGCGGCGGCCGCGGACGAGCTCGACCGCGTGCTGTCCCTGGCGGGTGGCGCGTGAAGCGGCTCCTCGGCGCGGCGCTCGGCATCCTCACCGCCATCGGCGGGTTCGTCGACATCGGCGACCTCGTGACGAACGCCGTCGTCGGGTCGCGGTTCGGGCTCTCGCTCGTGTGGGTCGTCGTCGTGGGCGTGGTCGGCATCTGCCTCTTCGCGAGCATGTCCGGTCGCGTCGCCGCGGTGAGCGGCCGTGCGACGTTCGAGATCGTCCGCGAGCGCCTCGGGCCCCGCGCGGCCGGGGCGAACCTCGCGGCGTCGTTCGCGATCAACCTCCTGACGCTCACCGCGGAGATCGGGGGCATCGCGCTCGCGCTGCATCTCGCGAGCAGCGTCGAGCCGCGCCTGTGGATGCCGGTCGCGGCGCTCGCGGTGTGGCTCGTGCTGTGGCGCGTGAAGTTCGACGTCATGGAGAACGTCGCCGGTCTCCTCGGGCTGCTGCTGGTCGGGTTCGCCGTGGCCCTGTTCCTGCTGGGGCCGGACTGGGGCGAGCTCGTGCGGCAGGCGGTGCCGCCGTCGCCTCCCGCGACGGAGCACGCGCCGACGTACTGGTACTACGCGGTCGCGCTGTTCGGTGCCGCGATGACGCCCTACGAGGTGTTCTTCTTCTCCTCGGGCGCGGTCGAGGAGGGGTGGACGGCGAAGGACCTGGCGCAGAACCGGGTCAACGTGCTCGTCGGGTTCCCGCTCGGAGGGTTGCTCTCGGTCGCGATCGCGGCGTGCGCGGCCGTCGTGCTGCTGCCGGCGGGCATCGAGGTGTCGTCGCTCTCGCAGATCGTGCTGCCCGTGGCGCAGGCGGGGGGCACGCTGCTGCTGGCGGTGGTGATCGTCGGGATCGTGGCCGCGACGTTCGGCGCAGCCCTGGAGACGGCGCTGTCCAGCGGGTACACGCTCGCGCAGTACCTCGGCTGGTCGTGGGGGAAGTTCCGGCGTCCCGCCCGGGCGGCCCGCTTCCACCTGACGATGATGATCGCCCTGCTCCTCGCCGTCGGGGTGCTCATGACGAGCGTCGACCCGATCCGGGTCACCGAGATGTCCGTCGTGTTCTCCGCGGTCGCGCTGCCCCTGACGTACGTCCCGATCCTCCTCGTCGCCAACGACCCGGAGTACATGGGCGAGCACGTCAACGGGCGCGTGGTCAACGCGCTCGGCACGGTGTACCTCGTGGTGGTGGTCGTCGCGGCGCTCGCGGCGATCCCTCTGATGATCGCGACGGGAGCGGGCTCGTGAGCAGGACCAGGATCGTCGACGCCCGGCTGCACCTGCTCAGCCGGCAGGTGCTCGACGTCGACGGCGAACCGGTCACCACCCTCGACGACCTCGAGCTCGTCGGGGCCGACGGCGGGGCCGTGGTGCCCGGTCAGGAGGCGAGGGTCCGCGCGATCGTGGCGTGGCCCGTCCTCGTGACGAGGGTCCTCGGTGGGCACCCGCCGGCGTCACGCCGTGCCGAGATCGCGTGGTCCGACGTCGGTCACGTCGGCACGGCGGTCGAGCTCACCGTCCGCGCGGACGATCTCGACGTCTCCTGGGCGGAACGCTGGGTCCGCGACCACGTGGTCCGGCGCATCCCGGGCGGCACGCACGACCCGGAGGGGGACGCGTGATCCTCTCCGACCTGCTCGACTCGCCCGTCCGAGGGCCCGACGGCGCCCCGCTGGGCTTCGTCGTGGACGTGCGCCTCGCGCTCGAGCTGCTCGACGAGGAGCCCGACGGGGAAGGCGGCGGCGACGGGGGGAATCGGGACGCCGGGCCCGCGGAGCCGCCGCTGCGCGAGAGCGTCGGCCGGCGCGACGCCGTCGGCGACGCGCACGTCGTCGGGATCCTCGTGAGCCCCCGCACCGGGACGTCGTTCCTCGGGTACGAGCGCACCGGTGTCCGTGCGCCGTGGCCGGTCCCGCAGCTGGTGCGCCGCCTGCACCGGGGCACGTTCCTGGTCCGGTGGGAGGACGTGGCCGCGGTGGGGCCCGACGGCGTGCGCCTGGCGGACGGCTACGCGGAGCACGACCCCGCGCTCCACCGCTGAGGACGCGAGGTCCCGGAGCTCAGTCGTCGCCCTCCACGGCGTCACGCAGCGCGGAGCCGTCGCCGACCTGGTCCCGCGGCACGACCGACAGGGTGCCGTCGCTCTCCAGGACGACGGCCGCCACGAGGTCGAGGCCTCCGACGCCGCTGCTGCGCGCCGCCTGCCGCACCTCGGAGGCGGTCACCCGGTTGCGCCGCAGGGCGTCGTCGAGGAGGCGCCCGTCGCGCAGCAGCACCGAGGGCCGTGCCGTGACGACCGACCGTCCGCGCGCGAACCGCGTCGACGTCCACGACACCGCGACCTGCAGCAGCACGAGCGTGAGGACGGCGGTGGCGCCCTCCGTCCACGACACGTCCGAGGTGAGCAGGATGGTGGCCAGCACCGAGCCGAGCGCCACGGTGACGACGAGGTCGAACGCGTTGAGCTTGGCGAGCGTGCGCTTGCCCGTCAGGCGCAGCACGAGGACGAGCCACACGTAGCCCGCCGTCCCCACCAGGACCACCCTCGCGACCTGCGACCACGCGTCGAACCACACGATGGGCCTCCCTCTCTCTCGGCGTTCTCGGGCCGCGCGGCGGCCGTCGTCCGGACGAGCCCACGGTGCGTCACCGCGGCACCGCACGCCATGCGGGGCGACGGCACCGGTGCCTACGGTCGCGACGACGACGGAGCAGGTCGACGAAGGGGAGGACCATGACGACGCAGCAGGGCACGAGCCACGGCTCCGGTGCGGGCGACCACGGCGGTGAGAGCCCGTGGCGTACCTACGGGCGGTTCGCGGCGATGATCGCGACCTCCACGGTCGTGATGTTCGGCCTCACGTACACGAACGTGTTCGCGCTCGACCACGTCCGCTTCAGCGAGGAGCGCGTCTACATGGCGGTGCTCATGGGAGCGGCGATGACGATCGTCATGCTGGGGTTCATGTGGGGGCGCATGTACCGCGACGTGCGGGTCAACGTCGCGATCGTCCTCGTCGCGCTCCTGGTCGGCGCCGGCGCTCTCGCGTTGTCGCGCTCGCAGGCGCTCGTCGACGACCGCGCCTACATGAAAGGGATGATCCCGCACCACTCCATCGCGATCCTCACGAGCGAGCGCGCCGACATCGACGACGTGCGCGTCCGTCGGCTCGCCGACGAGATCATCGAGGCGCAGCGGCGTGAGATCGCGGAGATGGAGTGGCTGATCTCCGACATCGCGGAGAACGGTGAGGTGACCTCGCCGTCCGAGGCGGCGCAGCGACCGGTTCCGGACGTCGGGCCCGGGGGCGCGCCCTGAGCCTCCGGTGCGCGTCGTCGACCACGGCTGCTGGCCGACGACGCCCTCGACGTCGAAAGGTCACGGTCTACAACCCGCCATGTGGCACGCCCGGTGGCGGGCCGGCTGACACGCGGAGGGCGACGACCGCGACGTCGTCCTCGCGCCCGGCGGGCTGCAGCGTGTCGAGGAGCGCCCTGGCGAAGTGGTCGAGGTCGTCCGGGGGCGCGCCGGTGACGGTGCGGACCAGCTCGTCCAGGCGCTCGCGCAGCCCGACGTCGCGGCGTTCCACGAGGCCGTCGGTGTACAGGAGCACGGTGTCGCCGTAGTGGAGCGTCAGCGCGTGCTCGGTGCGCGGCAGGTCGGGCACCAGTCCCAGCGGGAGGTCGGAGCGTCGCCACACGAGCTCCGCGGTGCCGTCCGCGCGCAGCAGGAGCGGCGGCAGGTGGCCGGCGCTCGACCACCGCAGGGTGCGCGCGCCGCCCGGGTCCTGCGCGGGGTCCACGCGGGCGGCGACGACGGTCGCCGTGGCGGACTCGCCCAGCGCCAGGCCGCGCACCGCGTCGTCGGTCCGTGCGAGGACGTCGGCGGGGGCCCCGCCCGTGTCGTAGCCGATCGCCCGCACGAGGCCGCGCACCTGCATCATCGCGGCCGCCGCGGGGAGGTCGTGCCCGACGACGTCGCCGACCACGAGCATCGTCGCCCCGTCCCGGGTGAGGAACGCGTCGTACCAGTCGCCGCCGATGGCCCGCTCGTCCGAGGCGGGCCGGTAGAGCACCGCGATCTCCAGGCCCTCCGGCTGCGGGGGCGCGGCGAGGGCGGCGTTCTGCAGCGCGAGCGACGTCTCCCGGGCCCGTACCGTCTCCTCCTCGGAGCGTTCGGCGCGCCGCCGCAGGCTGTCGAGCGCGCGCCGCTGCGTGAGGGCGCCCCGCAGGCCGGAGCTGATCGTGGAGCACACGACCGACAGGAACTGGACGTACTCCCGGTCCATGGGCTGGCTCGGGTTCGCCTCCAGCACGAGCACCCCGGCGGCCCCGTCGCCCTCCGCGCCGCGCAGGGGCGCCACCGCCGTGGTCCCGTCGACGACGAACTGCCGGTGCCGCAGGGCGTCGTCGAGCAGGGCGCGTTCCGCGACCGACGACCGCGGGGGTGCGCTCTCGGCGACGAGCTCCACGTTGCCGTGCTCGGCGCCGTAGAAGGCGGCCCGCGAGATGTCGCTGCTGGCCGCGAGCGCGCTCATCACGGAGCCGGCGAAGGCGCCGATGTCGTCGTAGGTCGTGGGGACCGCGACGTGCAGGCCGTCGAGCGCGGCGAGACGACGTCGCGTCCGCACCTGCACCGTCGTCTCCGTCGCGATGTCGAGCACGCCGGCGACGGTGCCGTCGTCGTCGAGGAGCGGGCTGTAGGAGAACGTGAACATCGTCTCCTCGACGAACCCGGACCGGTTCATGTGCAGGACCATGTCCTCGGTCCAGGTGGGCAGCCCGGTCCGCAGCACGCTGTCGAAGAGCGGGCCGACGTCGTCCCAGATCTCCCCCCACACCACGCGGGCGGGCGCTCCCAGGGCGGCGGGGTGCTTGAGGGTGCCGAGCATGTCGCGGTACCCGTCGTTGTAGATCAGGGTGAGGTCGGGGCCCCACACGAGCATCACCGGGAACCGCGTGGAGAAGCAGAGTCGCACGACGTGGCGCAGCGCCGTCGACCAGCCGCTCGGCGGGCCGAGCGGCGTCGACTCCCAGTCGACGTCCCGGGCCTCTCGCCCGACGGCGCTGGGCTCGGTCGCGTCCGTGAACCACGTGCTCTCCACAGAGTCACGGTACGGCGGGTCCTCGCCGCGGGCAGCGGCGTACGCCTGCGGACCTCCGGCCATCCTCAGCGCTCGGGGCGCGTCAGCGCCGCGACGCGCAGCCGTTCGAGGAGCGCGGTCAGGGCCTCGACCTGCTCCTGGGCCTGCCCCTCCAGGGTGGCGACGTGGTCGCGGTCGACGCGCACGTCGTCGGGCAGCTGCAAGAGGGTGCGCCACCCGCTGAGCTTGCCCATGACGGCGCCGCGCAGGATCTCGACCTCGAGCAGAGCGGACAGGGGCGACGCGTGCACGACCCGCCCGTTGGGCTTGAGGCGCCCGACGCGCTCCGCGACCGTGGCGAGGACCACCTTGTACCGGCTCACGTGGAAGCCGAGGTCGCGGGTCGTGTCGAGGAGGAACTCGCGCTCCTCGCGCAGCTGGTCCTCCATCGGCCCGACGACGTCGCCCACGAACGTGCCCCGGTACGCCCGCGCCATGCGCTCGACACGGCTCAGGCCCACCGTGGCACCCGCGACGTGGTCGTCGAGGTACGTCTCCAGCAGGTCGCGGTCGGTGGTCCGGCCCGTCGCGCTGCCGGTCACGGGCGTTCCCTCGCCCACGGGTCGAGCACGACCTTGATGCACCCGTCCTCCTTGCGCTGGAACGTGCGGTAGGCCTCGGGCGCCTGCTCGAGCGGGACGCGGTGGGTGCGCAGGTCGAGCACGCCGAGCGGGTCGGCGTCGTCCTGCACGAGGGGCAGGATGTCGTCCGTCCAGCGGCGCACGTTGGCCTGGCCCATCCGGAGCGTCACCTGCTTGTCGAAGAGCTGCATCATCGGCAGCGGGTCCTTCGCGCCGCCGTACACCCCGCTGATCGACACGGTGCCGCCCCGCCGGACGACGTCGAACGCGGTGTACAGGGCGGCGAGCCGGTCGGTGCCGACCTTCTCGGTGAGGGGTGCGGCGAGGGCGTCGGGCATCGTCCCGACGACCTTCTGCGTCGCCTCGGCCACGGGCGAGCCGTGCGCCTCCATGCCAACGGCGTCGATCACCGCGTCCGGCCCGCGCCCGCCCGTCACGTCGCGCAGCGCGGTGACGAGGTCGTCGACGGCCCCCGGGTCGACGGTGCGCACCCCGTGGCGGTCCGCCATCGCCCGGCGCTCGGGGACGGCGTCGACCCCGACGACCAGTCCTGCGCCGCGGTGGCGCGCGATCCGTGCGGCCATCTGGCCGATCGGCCCGAGCCCGAGGACGACGACGCTGCCGCCCTCGGGCACGGCCGCGTACTCGACGGCCTGCCACGCGGTGGGCAGGACGTCCGAGAGGTAGAGGTACCGCTCGTCGGGCGTGCCGTCGTCGGGCACGACGACGGGCCCGTAGTGGGCCTGCGGCACGCGCAGGTACTGCGCCTGCCCGCCGGGCACCTGCCCGTACAGGCGCGTGTACCCGAAGAGGGCGGCGCCCTTGTCCTGGGGCCGCACCTGCGTCGTCTCGCACTGCGTCTGCAGCCCGCGCACGCACATCCAGCAGCGACCGCAGGAGATGGTGAAGGGGACGACGACGCGGTCCCCGACGCGCAGGTCGCCCGCCGCCGACCCGACCTCCTCGACGACGCCCATCGCCTCGTGGCCCAGCACGTCCCCGGCGTCGAGGAACATGCCGAGCACGCCATACAGGTGCAGGTCCGACCCGCAGATCGCGGTCGACGTCACCCGGACGACCGCGTCCGTGGGCTCCTCGACGCGTGGGTCGGGCACGTCCTCGACGCTCACGTTCTCGCGTCCCTGCCAGGTGAGTGCTCGCATGGCGTTCCCTCCGTCTCGTCCCTGCCGGCCCCGGGTCGCGGGGCGGGACCGGCGTCCGTCAGTCGAGCACCGGGCCGACGCGCTCGCACCCCAGGGCCGGGGCAGCGCGCCGACCGACGACGGGACCCGGCCCCGAGTGGTGAGTGCGCGGGGTCCGCCTAGCGTCGTGGTGAGGAGGTGCGCGATGAGAGCCCTGTTCGTGAGCTGCACGCTGAAGAGGTCGCCCGAGCCGTCCAACACGGAGACGTTGGGGCGGGTCGTCGCCGAGGCGCTGCAGGACCGCGGCGTCACGGTGGAGCACGTCCGCCTGGTCGACCTCGACGTCCCGCCCGGGGTCGTGACGGACTTCGGCGACGGCGACGAGTGGCCGAGCGTCCACGCCCGGCTCCTCGAGTCGGAGATCCTCGTGGTCCTCACCCCGACGTGGGTGGGGCGGCCGTCGTCCGTCGCGCAGCGCATGCTCGAGCGGATGGACGCGATGCTGTCGGAGCAGGACGACGAGGGCCGGCCGGTCGCGTACGGCCGGGTCGCGGGCGTCGTGGTGACGGGCAACGAGGACGGTGCCCACCACGTGATCTCCGAGATCTCCGGGGCGCTCGGCGACATCGGCTACACGGTCCCGGGGCAGGCGTGGACGTACTGGAACCAGGGTCCGGGCCCCGGGCCGGACTACGTCCAGACCGGTCACGGGCACGAGTGGGCGCAGAGCACCGGGCGCCTCATGGCCCACAACCTGCACGCCGTGGCGACGGCGCTCGCCGAGCACCCGATCCCGCCGCAGGACTGAGGTACAGATCACCCGACGCAGAACTGGACGGCCGTCCAGTTCGCGTTCTACCGTGGGACCACGACGACCAGGGCCCCGCAGCCCGGTCGTTCACGGTGCCCTCGTCGATACCCCCTGCCGACGAGGGCACCGGCATGTCCGGGCACGGGCGACGAGGACGCACCGCTACCCTGCGCCTGTGGCAGACGACCCGACGAACCTCCCCGGGCCGGACCGGTGGCTCGACCGGGGACGCGCCGTGCGAGCGAGGGTGGAGACGTCGGCGCGCGACGTCGCGCGGAGACTTCTTGCCCCCGGAGGGCCGCTCGGTCCGCAGGCTCCCCCGAGCGGCGTCCCGGCCCGCGTGTCCGACCGCCCCTCCCTGCGGAAGGACGAGGTGCTGAGCGCGCTCCCCGTCGGCGTCGAGCTCGGCCTCACCCCCGCCCGCGGGGACGTCGACGCGCTCGGGTGGGCCGGAGAGGTGTTCACGGCGGACGGGCCGCACCGACCGCTCCTCCACCGGCTTCCCGAACGGCCCGCGACGAGATCCGAGAAGGCCTGGGGTCTCGTCGACCTCGTGCTGTCGGACGTCCACGGCGGCCACGTCGAGCCGCGTGGCGTCGAGCTGGTCGCCCCGGACGGTCGGATGCTCCTGCGGATCACGGACGAACCGGCCGGGGTTCGCCCGACGGGGCCGCAACGGCGCGTCGAGCTGCCCGACGGCGTACCCGTCGCGACGTTCGGCTTCCGGCGGGTCGCAGGCCGCAGGGTCGTGGAGGTCCTCCCGGTGGGTGCACACCACGACGCCCCGCTGACGTGTCACAAGGTCACCGACCACGCCTCGGGCTGGACCGTCATCCGGCAGGTGCGCCGCGGGGACACGGTCCTCGCCGAGCTCCTCCGCGACGCGACCACCCGCCGTCTCCGGGTCGACCGTGTCGACCGGGACGACCTCCCGCTCGTGTGGGCCGGCCTGCTGTGGTGGTGGGGCGCCGAGATCTGAGGCGTCGTCAGCGCGGCAGGTTCGCCTCGACGAGCGTGACGACCGCCGGGTCGTCCGGCTCGGTACGCGGCCGGAAGCGGTGCACCTCGCCGCCGGGCAGCACGACGAACTTCTCGAAGTTCCACGTCACGCGCCCCGCCTTGCCGTCCGCGTCCGGCGTCTTCTTCAGCTCTGTGTAGAGCGGGTGCTCGTGACGGCCGTTGACGCGCACGCGGTCGACCACGGGGAACGTGACGCCGTACGTCAGGGAGCAGAACTCCTGGATCGCCTCGTTGCTGCCGAGCTCCTGGAGGAACTGGTTGCTCGGGAACCCGATCACCTGGAAGCCACGCTCGCCGTACTCCTTCTGCATCCGCTCGAGCGTCGCGTACTGCGGGGCGAGCCCGCACCGCGACGCCACGTTGACCACCATGACGACGTCGTCGCGGTGCTCGCCGAGGGTGCGGGTGGAGCCGTCCATGGCCTGGAACGGGATGTCGTAGAGGGTCATGCCTCCCATCCTGCCGTGCCCGCACGCCCCCGCACCGCGTACGGTCGGAGCAGCGGGCGACGGTGCCCGGCAGGTCGGCGAAGGGGTCGGGATGCGGATCGACGGCACGGTGGCGCTCGTCACGGGAGGGGCCTCGGGCCTGGGCCGGGCCACGGCCGAGGACCTGGTCGCGGCAGGGGCGCGGGTCGTCGTCGCGGACCTGGGGTCGTCCGACGGCGCGGAGGTCGCCCGGGCGCTCGGCGACGCCGCCCGCTTCGTCCCCACGGACGTCACCGACGAGGACGACGTCGCACGCGCCCTCGACGTCGCGGACGACCTCGGCGGTGCGCGGATCGTCGTCACGTGCGCGGGGGTCGTGCACGCGCAGCGCGTGCTCGGCAGGAACGGCGTGCACGACCTCGCCGCGTTCCGGCGCGTGCTCGACGTCAACGTCGCCGGGACGTTCAACGTGGTCCGCCTCGCCGCCGAGCGCATGCTCGCGCTCGACCTCCTGCCCGACCCGGCCGCGGGCGAGGGCGACGACGTGCCGGGGGAGGAGCGCGGCGTCGTCGTGCAGACCGCGTCCGTCGCGGCGTACGACGGCCAGGTGGGCCAGGCCGCCTACGCCGCGTCCAAGGCCGCCGTCGCGGGCCTCACGCTGCCGCTCGCGCGCGACCTCGCCCACCACCGCGTCCGCGTCATGACGATCGCGCCCGGGACGTTCCGCACGCCCATGATGGCGTCGCTGCCCGACGACGCGCAGGCGTCCCTCGCCGCGCAGGTGCCCCACCCGAGCCGCCTCGGACGGCCGGACGAGTTCGCGCGGCTCGTGCGGGCGGTCGTCGAGAACCCCATGCTCAACGGCGAGGTGATCCGCCTCGACGGCGCCATCCGGATGGCCCCGCGCTGACATGGCCGCCGCGAACGGACCCCAGCCGGCCGACGCCCCGCCGCCCACCGCGGCCGCGTTCCGCACCGACCTGCTCGCGCTCGCGACGCGCGAGCAGAGGACGCGGTACACGCGCTTCTTCCCCGGCGACGACTCGTTCGTCGGTGTGCGCATGGGCGACGTCTTCGCGCTCGCGAAACGGTCCCTCGCGATGCCGGTCGGCGAGATCGAGCTGCTCCTGGAGGACCGCGTGCACGAGGTGCGCGCCGGCGCGTGCTCGATCATGGGCAAGGCCGCGACCGCGCGCCGCGTCGAGACCGCCCGGCACGCCGAGCTCGTCGACCTGCTGCTGCGCCGCCACGACCGCGTCGACGCGTGGGACCTCGTCGACCTCACCGCGCACCAGGTGCTCGGCACGTGGCTGCTCGACCGCCCGCGCGACGTCCTCGACGAGCTCGCGCGCGCCCCGGACTGGCCACGGCGCCGCGCCGCGGTCGTCGCCACCGCGGCGTTCCTGCGCAAGGGACAGGTGGACGACACGCTGCGCCTCGCCGAGGTCCTGCGCGACGACCCGGAGCCGTTCGTCCAGAAGGGCGTCGGCTGGATGCTGCGGGTCGTCGGCGACGTCGAGCCCGAGCGGTTCACGGCGTTCCTCGACGAGCACGCCGCCGCGATGCCGCGCGCGACCCTGCGCGCGGCGGTGGAGAAGCTGCCCGCGGCCGAGCGCAGGGCCTGGGCGGAGCGGACGTGACGACCGTGGTGCGATGCTGGCGGCGTGCAGGTGGAGCCGGTGAGCGACGACGTCCTCGTGGAGCGCGTGGTGGCGCGGACGCTCGCGGTCCCGGCGACCGGGGGAGCGGTCCGCGTCCTCGTCGACGGGCACCCGTCGGCACGGCCCGAGGCGCTCGCAGACGTGCTCGTCGACCCGCTGCGCGCGGCCGGCCGGCCCGTCGCCCGGGTGCGGGTGCGGGACTTCTGGCGGCCCGCGTCGCTGCGCCTGGAACGCGGCCGCGAGGACGCGGACGCGCTGCTCGACGACACGGTCGACGTGGCGGGCCTCAACCGCGAGGTGCTGGACGCCGTCGGGCCGGGCGGGCGCGGCCGGTACGTGACGAGCCTGCGCGACCCCGTGACGGACCGGCCCACGCGAGCGCCGTTCGTCGACGTGGAGCCCGGTCTCGTCGTCGTGCTCGACGGGTCGCTCGCGCTCGGTCGGGGGCTCGCGACGGACCTCACCGTGCACCTCGCGCTGCGACCGGCGACCCTCGCGCGCCGCACCGACCCCGCGGACGCGTGGACGCTCGCCGCCTACGCGCGGTACACCGAGGAAGTACGCCCCGAGGTGTCCGCGGACGTCGTCGTGCGGGTCGACGACGCCCGCCACCCCGCATGGGTCGGCCCGGCGCTCCCGTAGCCCGTCCCGGCGGACGCGGCTAGGTTGGCCACGACACCGACGACGGGGAGCGACGATGACCACGACCGTGACGCCCGAGACGTACATCCGTGCGGAGGTGGACGGGCGGTTCGCCGTCTTCCAGCAGCGCGCCGGAGGACGGATCAACGCGTTCTACCTCATCGAGCGGCCCGTCCCGACGGACGAGCAGCCGGTCGTGCGGATGAACCGTGACACGCTCTACGGCGGCGGCGTGATCGACACCGCCGAGGGGGCGCGCGTGTACGTCCCGGAGGTCGCCGACGGCCGGTACGTCTCGCTCATGGTGATCGACAACGACCACTACACGGTCGACGTGCTCCACGAGCCGGGGTGGCACGAGATCACCTCCCCCACGCGGTACTGCGTCGCCGTGCCCCGCGTCGAGCTGCACGACATGCGCGACGAGGAGGAGATCGCCCACGTCGTCGAGGTGCTGCACCGCTTCCGGATCGAGGCGGGCAGCGCGGAGACGTTCGTCCCGGCGGACTGGGACTACGACTCGATGTTCGCGCTGCGCGCCGAGTACGAGAAGGAGTTCCGCACCTACGGCCAGTACCCGTCCGGGTGGATGGGGCGCCGCGGCGAGGTCGACGAGGCGACCCGCCACCTCGCCGTCGCGGGCGCGTGGGGCCTCTTCCCCGAGCAGGAGGCTGTGTACATCAACTACACGGGCCCCGCCGACGCGTCGAAGGGGTACGTCGCGACGTACTCCGTGCCCCCGTGCGACGCGTTCTGGTCGATCGCCGTGTACGGCGACGACGCGTTCTTCCACTCCGACGTCGCCACCCTCAGCCCCGCTACCACCCAGTACAACGACGACGGCACCTTCACGGTGTACTTCGGGTCCGCGGACGTGGTGGGCGACAAGCCGAACCGCCTGGACATCACCGACGGCTGGAACTTCCTGTTCCGCGTCTACCGTCCCCACGCGAGCGTGCTCGCGCGCGAGTACACCCTGCCGGACGTCGTCGAGGTGACCGGCTGAGCCCGAGGAGCGCCACGGTACGGGTGCGAAGAGGGCGCGCCCGTGCCACGCTCGACGACGGCGCCCGTGGCCGTCCGGGGACGGCGTACGCGGGCGTCGTCCGTTGGTAGCGACCCAGGAGGCATGCCGTTGAGCCCAGCCGAGGAGACGACGATCGCCGTTCCCGCCGAGGACGGCGGTCTGCCGCTGTCCCGCCCGCCGGAGCACTTCGAGCCGGTGCGCGAGTGGACGCTGGACTCGGTGGCGGAGCTGAGCACGCTGCGCGGCGAGCTCGGCGACCTGCTGCGCGACGGGGAGGCGGCGCCGGACGTCGGGCTCGCGTCGACGCCGGAGCGGGTGGTGCTCGTGGCCTCGGAGCTGGCGACGAACGCGCTGGAGCACGGCCGGCCGCCGACGATCGTGCGGCTGCGGCGCTCGGGAGAGTCGTGGCTCCTCGAGGTGGCGGACCACGAGGTGACGACGCCGCCGGTGTATGCGGGGGAGCGGGTGCCGGGGGCCGGAGGGTTGGGTCTGCACCTCGCGCGGACGCTCGCGCTCGACGTCGGGTGGTTCACCGAGGGGACGACGAAGTGCCTGTGGGTGACCTTCCCGGTGGACTGATCGCTCGCTACGCTCGGACCAGGAGTTCCCCCATCGTGTGGTGACAATCTTCAAACTCGCTGGCTTGCGTGAAACTTTGTGCCATACTGGCACGCGTGAGCAGCAGCGCGACCGACGACGGGTGGCTCGTCGCGCTCGACGTCGGCGGGTCGGGGAGCCGGCTCGTCGCGCGCCCTGTCGCGCCGGACGGCTCCGACCCCCTCGTGCTCGCCGGCCGACCTGTCGCGATCCGTCCCGAGGGCAGCGACGCCGTCGACGTCGTGACGAGCCTGCTCGACGACCTCCACCGCACCGCCCCGCACGTGCGACACGTGCGGGCGGCCGCGGTCGGCGCCACCGGGCTCGCGACCCTCGTCCGCGACCCCGCCGAGCTGCACCGCGCCCTGCACGACCGCCTCGGGCCCCACGGCACCGGCCTGCGCACGGCCGTCGCCGCCGACGCGCTCACCGCGCACCTCGGCGCGCTCGGCGGCCGGGGCGGCGCCGTCGTCGCCGTCGGCACCGGCGCGATCGCTCTCGGTACCGACCTGCGCGCCACGTGGCACCGCGTCGACGGGTGGGGCCACCTGCTCGGCGACCTCGGCGCCGGGTCGTGGATCGGCGCGCAGGGCCTCCAGGCCGCCGTCGCCGCGCACGACGGCCGGGCAGCAGGCGGGTCCCGGGCCCTGCTCGACGCCGCCACCGCACGGTTCGGCCCCGTCCCCACGTGGCCCGCCCAGCTCTACACGCGCGCCGACCGCGCCCAGGTCCTCGCGTCCTTCACGCCCGACGTCGCGGCGTGCGCGGGCGACGGCGACCCGGTCGCACGTCAGGTCGTCGCCGCCGCCGGCACCCACCTCGCGACGACCCTCGCCGCCGCGCTCGTCGACGGCGTGCCCCCGCTCGCCGCCGCCACCGGCGGCGTCCTCGGGATCGGACCGCTGCTCACCGACGCGTTCCGGGCCCGCTTCGCCGTGCTGCGCCCCGACGCCGAGCTCGTCCCCGCCGCGGGCAGCCCGCTCGACGGTGCGCTGCACCTCGCGGCACGCCTCGCGCACGAGCCGCGGGACGTCGTCGGGCACCCCACCTGGCTCACGCTCGACCCGACACCCGCCCTCACCGAGGAGGACCCCCATGGCCGCTGACGGTCTCGTCCGGATCCGCCAGGCCCTGCCCACGCTCCGGCCCGCGGAGGTGCGGATCGCCGAGGCGGTCCTCGCCGACCCGGCGTCCGTCGTCGGCAAGACCATCACCGAGCTCGCGGCCCTCGTCGGGACGTCGCAGGCGACCGTCGTGCGGTTCTGCCGCGCCGTCGGCTACGCCGGGTACCCCGAGTTCCGCATCGACCTCGCCCAGGCGACGAGCCGGCGCGAGGTCGAGGCGGAGCGGTCCAACGTCGCGCACGGCGAGATCGACCCCGACGACACCGTGCAGGACGTCGTGGAGAAGATCGCGTTCCACGAGGCCCGCACGATCGAGGAGACGGCGCGCGCCCTCGACCTCGACGCGCTCGACCGGGTTGCCGCCGCCGTCGCCGAGGCACCGCGCATCGACCTGTTCGGCGTGGGGTCGAGCGGGCTCACCGCCCAGGACCTCGCCCAGAAGCTTCAGCGGATCGGGCTCGTGTGCTTCGCGTCGCCCGACCCGCACGTCCAGCTCCAGTCCGCCGCGCTGCTCGGGCCCGGCGCCGTCGCGGTCGGCGTCTCGCACAGCGGCCTCACCGTCGAGACGAACCACGCGCTGCGCATCGCGCACGAGCGCGGCGCCACCACCGTCGCCGTGACGAACTTCCCCGAGTCGCCGCTCGTCGCGCACGCCGACCTCGTCCTCACCACCACGGCGCGCGAGACGCAGTTCCGGTCCGGCGCGCTGTCGAGCCGCATCGCCCAGCTCGCGCTCGTCGACTTCCTCTTCGTCCGCGTCGCGCAGCGCCTGTTCGAGCGCACGACGGAGAACCTGCGGGCCACCTACCAGGCGGTGCAGCCGCACCGGCTCGGGTACGACCGCCGGGCGGAGCGGAAGGAGCGGGCGTGACCGACGCCGCGGACGGCTTCGAGCTGCGGACCGACCTGCTCACGCGGGTGGCGCACGCGCACGACGCGTCGCACTACCTCCTGCGTCCCGACGTGGTGGTGCGCGCCCACGACCGTGACGGCGTCGTCGCGGCGCTGGGCGAGGCGCACCGCCGTGGGCTGCCCGTGACGTTCCGCTCGGGGGGCACGAGCCTGTCCGGGCAGGCGTCGGGCGGCGGCGTGCTCGTGGACACGCGCACCCGGTTCACGCGCGTCGAGGTGCTCGACGGCGGCGAGCGCGTGCGGTGCGAGCCCGGCGCCACCCTGCGGCTCGTCAACGCGCACCTGCTGCGGCACGGTCGCCGCCTCGGGCCCGACCCGGCGAGCGAGATCGCCTGCACCGTCGGCGGCGTCGTCGCGAACAACTCGTCCGGCATGTCGTCCGGCACCACCCGCACCGCGTACCGGACCGTCGAGGCGATGACCGTCGTCCTCGCCGACGGCACGGTCCTCGACACCGGCGCACCCGACGCCGACGACCGCCTGCGCGCCCTGCGCCCCGAGGTCCACGCCGGTCTCGCCGCGCTGCGCGACCGGGTGCGGTCGAGCGCGACCGCGCGCGCGGAGATCGAGCGGCAGTTCGCGATGAAGAACACCATGGGCTACTCGGTCAACGCGCTGCTCGACCACGACACGCCCGCGAAGATCCTCGAGCACCTGCTCGTCGGCTCCGAGGGCACCCTCGGGTGGGTCGCCGACGTCACCTTCCGCACCGTGCCGCTGCTCACGCACGCCGCGACGACGCTCCTCGTGCTCGACTCGATCGAGCGCGCGACCGACGCCCTCGTCCCGCTCGCCGCGTCCGGGGCGGAGGCGATCGAGCTGCTCGACGCCGCGTCCCTGCGGGTGGCCGCGGCGGACCCCGCCGCCGACCCGAGCATGCGCGCGCTCGCCGCGGGCGCGGGCATCACCGACCAGACCGCCCTGCTCGTCGAGTACCGCGCCGCCACCCCGGACGCGCTCGCGCCGCTGCAGGACGCCGCGCGCGACGTCGTCGGCGGGCTGCGCCTCGAGGTCCCCGCCGACCTCACGACCGACCCCGCGACGCGCGAGCGCCTGTGGCGCGTGCGCAAGGGCCTGTACACCGCCGTCGCGGGCGCGCGCCCCGCGGGCAGCACCGCCCTGCTGGAGGACGTCGCCGTCCCCGTCGGCGACCTCACCACGACCGTGCGGGACCTCGCCGGTGTGTTCGCCCGGCACGGCTACGACGACGCCGTGACGTTCGGGCACGCCAAGGACGGCAACCTGCACTTCATGATCACGCCGCGCCTCGGCGAGGCCGCCGAGCTCGACCGCTACGCGGCGTTCAGCGACGACCTCGTCGACCTCGTCCTCGCGCACGGCGGCACCCTCAAGGCCGAGCACGGCACCGGCCGCATCATGGCGCCGTTCGTGCGCCGCCAGTACGGCGACGAGCTCTACGACGTCATGCGCGAGGTCAAGCGCCTGCTCGACCCGCAGGGCCTGCTCAACCCGGGCGTCGTGCTCAGCGACGACCCTGACGAGCACCTGAAGAACCTCAAGGTCGAGGCGTCCGCGGGAGGCGAGGACGCGCCGCTCGTCGACCGCTGCGTGGAGTGCGGCTACTGCGAGCCGGGCTGCCCGTCGCGCACCGTCACCACCACCCCCCGCCAGCGCATCGCGCTGCTCAAGGAGATGGCGTCCGCGAGCCCGGCCGAGCGCGCCGAGCTCGAGCGCGCCTACGACTACGCGGGCGTGCAGACGTGCGCCGTCGACTCCCTGTGCGTCGAGGCGTGCCCCGTCGGCATCGACACCGGCGCCGTCATGAAGGGCCACCGCGCCCGCGGGCACGGGTCCCTCGTGCAGCGCGGGGGCGTGCTCGCCGCCGAGCACTGGGGCGGCGTCCTCACGGGCGTGCGCGGCGCGCTCGCCGTCGCGGACGCCCTGCCGACGCCGCTCGTGCGCGGCGCGTCCCAGGTGGGTCGGGCGGTGCTCGGGACGGACGTCGTGCCCCTCGCGGGCGCCGACCTCCCCGGTCCCGGCCCGCGTCGTGACGCCACGCCCGTCGGCGCCACGCACGGTGACGCGGCGCCCGGGACCGCGCCCCGCGCGGTGCTCCTCGCGTCGTGCACCGGCGAGATGTTCGAGCCCGGCGGCGACGGCGCGGGGGCCGCGTCCGCGCTGCGCACCCTGTGCGAGCGCGCCGGCATCGCGCTCGCCGTGCCCGACGCCGTCGGCAGCCTGTGCTGCGGCACGCCCTGGTCCTCCAAGGGCCTGACCGACGGCGCCGCCGCCATGGCCCGCCGCGTCACCGACGCCCTGTGGACGGCGACGCGCGGTGGCGAGCTCCCCGTCGTGTGCGACGCGTCGAGCTGCACGCACGGGCTCGTCGAGTCCGGGCACCGGCTCGCCGACCCGGTCGAGCGCGAGCGCTTCGCGCGCCTGCGGTTCGTCGACGCGGTGACGTTCGTGCGCACGGACGTGCTGCCGGCGCTCGCGGAGCGGGGCGTCGAGGTGGAGAAGGCGGGGGACGTCGTCGTGCACCCCACGTGCGCGACGGTGCACCTGGGCGCGGTGGACGACCTGCGCGCGGTGGCCGAGGCCGTCGCGGAGCGCGCGGAGGTGCCGGCCGCGTGGGGCTGCTGCGGTTTTGCGGGGGACCGCGGGATGCTGCACCCGGAGCTGACGGCGGCGGCGACCGCGGCGGAGAGCGCGGAGGTCGCGCGACGCGCGGCGGGGCTCCCCGCGGGCCGGTACGACGCCTACGTGTCGAACAACCGGACGTGCGAGTCGGGCATGTCCCGCGCCACGGGGCACGACTACGAGCACGTGCTCGAGCTGCTCGAGCGTCGGACGCGACCCGTCGGGGCCTGAGCAGGCCGGTGAGCCTGTCGACGCCGATCAACCAGCTGCGCACTTTTGATTGACAGTCGTCGAAAGGGTCGTACGATGACGACCGAGTGGTAGGTGTATTTCGCAGGTCAGCCCTCACGCCCTCGCACGCCCCCTTCATCCCTCAAAGGAGAGACGATGAGCACGTCCCAGATGACGCGTCGCAGCCTGATCAAGGCGCTCGCGACCTCGACCGTCGCGGTCGGCCTCGGAACCGCCGCCGCCCAGTCGGCGACGGCAGCGCCCGCCGCCCCCGCCGCCGCGGGTGTCCGCGCAGCCGGCAACGGCCGACTGATCCCGCCGAACAACATCGGCATCCAGCTCTACTCGATCCGCGACAAGGTCTCGAGCCTCGGCTTCCGCGCGGTGTTCGAGGAGCTCGCCGACATCGGGTACTCCGAGATCGAGTTCGCCGGGTACACCCAGCGCGACGTCGGACCCATCACGCCCGAGGAGATCCGCCAGCTCCTCGACGACAACGGCCTGAGCGCCGTCGGCTCCCACGTGAGCCTCAACGCCCTGCGCAACGACCTGCCCCGCCAGCTGGAGATCGCCAACATCCTGGGCATGCCGCACGTCGGGACGGCGAACGCCCCGACCAACGTCAACACCGTGGACGGGTACCTCGCCGCGGCCGAGGAGTTCAACACGTGGGGCGCCCAGGCGCGCGCGCCGCCGGCCTCAAGCTCTACCAGCACAACCACGCCGGGGAGTTCGCGTTCGCCACGGACCAGCCCGACGTGCGCCTCTACGACGTCTTCTTCGACAACACCGACCCCGACACGGTCTTCCTCGAGATGGACGTGTACTGGGCCTTCGTCGGGCAGTACCGCTACCCCGGCTTCGAGCCCATCGACTACGTCCGCGCCAACCCGCACCGCTTCCCGCTCCTGCACCTCAAGGACGGCGCGCGCAACGAGGCCAACCCGAACGGCTTCGACATCATCGAGTTCGACGCGGGTGACCTGCCCTACCGCGAGTTCCTGCGTGCGACCAAGGCGCGCGGTGCCCGCTACGGGATCTGGGAGCAGGACAACGCCCCGACGACCGCCGTCCCGCCGAACCCCGTGGACTCGTTCGGCAACGCTCGGCGCAGCTACACGTCCCTGTTCGGTCTGCGGGGCTGACGACACCCCGCCACCGCGCCCTCCGGCCCACCGAGCCCGCACCGCCGCAACCGTGACGGGCGCGGTGGGCCGTCCCGCGTCCCTGGTCCTCCGCCCGACCCTGCCCGAAGGGGCGGGGCATCGTGCCCGCGAACCGGCCCGAGCGCCCGGGCGCTCTCCGGGGGCGTGTCCGTACGGTCGAGCAGACCGACACCGGGGAGGGACGTGCGACACCGCGACGACCACGAGGTACGGGAGCGGTCGCGATCCGTGCCGACGTCCCGGGACGGGGGCGGGGCGCGGCGCGGAGCGTCCGCGGCACGTCCGGGGTCCGGTGGTGCGCCGCACCTGACCGCGCTCCAGCGGGCCGCCGGCAACCGGGCGGTGCTCGCGGGGGCCGAGCGAGGGGACCTCGCGGTCCAGCGCATGACCGAGGCACAGGTCGAGCCACGGGCGCTCCCCGCCTCGGCGCAGAAGCTGCCCGCCGGGGTCTCCGTCAAGGGCGCCGAGGTGAAGCGGGACGGGGTCGTCACCGAGGTGCTCGTGAAGAAGCAGGTGAGCCTCACGGAGGAGGCCCGCCTGGTCAACCCGCACCTCAAGCACTGGTGGTTCCTCTTCCGGGTGGGCCACGACGAGCCGCCCTACTGGCTGCAGGTGGACCTCATCCTGGCCAGCGGCTACCGGGTCATCTGGAACGCGGGCAAGACCGAGGCGGAAGGGGTCGCCTACGAGGAGAAGGCGGCACCGTCGGGCCTGCACACGGCGGCGATCGAGCAGGCCGTGGAGGCGATCGCCACCGAGAGGACGATGTACTACAACCCGACGCCGCCGAACCCCGAGGTCGCGCGCTACAGCTGCCAGGACTTCGTCGTGCTCCTCGCCGGACGGCTCGGCATCACCCTCTGACGGCCGCCCGGGGCCGCTCGTGCTCCGGTCGCACCGCCCCGGCGACGGCGAGGCTCAGCACCGTCGCGGCGCAGATGACGAGCAGGGCGTGGCGCGCCCCGACGCCGTCGACGAGCAGCCCGAGGAGCGGGGGAGCGGAGAGCATCGCGATCGTCGAGAACGACGTCGCGACGGCGACGCGCGGCGCGGCGTGGGCGGGGTCGTCGGACGCCGCGGCGATCGCGACGGGGTTGGCGAGCGCCGCCCCGCAGCCCCACAGCACGATCCCGACCCACGCGAGAGGAAGCGTCGGCGCGAGGCCGAACGCGAGGAGGCCGAGCAGCGCCGACACCCCGGACGCGCGCAGCACCGCGACCCGCCCGAACCGGTCGATGAGGCCCGTCCCGGCGAACCGGAACACCGTCATCGCCCCGACGAACGTGCCGTACGCGACGGCGCCGAGCGCCTCGCGCACGTCGAAGCCGTCGACCACGGCGATGGACAGCCAGGTGCTCGCCGACCCCTCCGACAGCGACGACGCGAGCAGCACGAGCCCGATGAGCAGCGTGCGCGGCTCGCGCCACGCGGCCAGGGCCGCGCGGACTCCCGCGCCGCGGCGAGGTGCGGGGACGGGGGTGGCGGCGGCGTCGTCGGGCAGGTCGGCCGTGCCCGACGTCGCGGCGGCCGTCCCCGGGACGGTCACCGCGGGCGCGGCGCCCGTGCGCGCCTGAGCGACCCGTTCGGGGGCGAGCGCGGTCGCGGGAGCGACGAGCACGGCCCGGAGCCCCGCGACGACCAGCGTGACGACGACGAGCTGCACGGTGATGCCGACGTGCGCCCAGGAGAAGGCCGCGGCGACGAGGGCGCCGCCCGCCGCGCCGATGGAGAACGCCGCGTGGAAGTGCGGCAGGATCGCCCGCCCGACCGCCTTCTCGACGCCCGCGGCGCAGATGTTGATGGGCACGTTCACCAGCGCGCCGCTCATGCCGTTGAGGAACGCGCCCGCGGCGAAGAACCCCACGCTGCCCGTCCCCGTGCCGAGCGCGACGAGCCCGAGACCCACGACGTTCCCGACCGTCCCGGCGACGAGCGTCGCGCGGTTGCCGAACCGGGCGACCACCGCACCCGTCGCGACGACCGCGACGAGCGACCCGACGCCCCCGACCACGAGCAGCGCGCCGAGCTGGCCCGAGCTCAGCCCCAGCGCGTCGCGCACCGACGGCAGCCGGCTCATCCACGACGTGCCGATCACCCCGAAGAGCACGAACTGCGCCATGAGCGCCCAGCGGGCGCGCTGCACGAGAGACCTCAGGGCATGGTCCGACCCGGCAATCGTTGGGATTGTTGACACTTGCGCCAGTCTACGGACCTGCTCGGGATGCACCGAGTGCTTTCGGGTGGGAGGGTCGCCCTGCGGTCGTGCGCCCGCCCGGCCGCCCCTGCGAGCAGGAGGACGGGCGTGGAGACCGACTCGGCCGGCGTCGAGCAGCAGGTGTCGACCGGGTCCCTGCCCGGCTGGGAGCGCGTCGAGGCCCGCGTCCGGGAGGCGTACGAGCGCTACCGCGGGAACGACGAGGGTGCGGTGGCGGACTACATTCCCGTGCTCGCCGAGGCCGACCCGGCATCGTTCGGAGTGTGCGTCGCGGAGAGCGGCGGTACTGTCCATGCCGTCGGCGACTCGGACGTCGAGTTCTCCGTCCAGTCGATCTCGAAGGCGTTCGTGTACGCGCTGGTGTGCGAGGCGTCCGGGCACGAGGGCGTGCTGGAGCGCGTCGGGGTGAACAACACCGGCCTGCCCTTCAACTCGGTGATCGCCGTCGAGCTGAACGCCGGGCACCCGATGAACCCCATGGTGAACGCGGGCGCGATCGCCACCACGGCACTCATGCCCGGCGCGACACCGGCGGAGCAGTGGGAGAACGTCCGGACGGGGCTCTCCCGGTTCGCAGGGCGCCCGCTCGAGATGGACGGAGTCGTCTACCGCTCCGAGGTCGCGACGAACCAGCGCAACAAGGCGATCGCCCGCCTTCTGGAGAGCTACGGGCGCCTCGCGGCCGACCCGCTGGAGGTCGTGGACGTCTACACCCGGCAGTGCGCCCTGCGGGTCACCGCGCGCGACCTCGCGGTCATGGGCGCGACGCTCGCCGACGGCGGTGTGAACCCCGTGACGGGCGAGCGCGTCGTGTCGGCGCAGGTGTGCCGGGACACGCTCGCCGTGCTCGCGTCCACGGGTATGTACGAACGGTCGGGGGAGTGGCTGTTCGAGGTCGGCCTGCCGGCCAAGTCGGGCGTCGCCGGCGGCCTCGTCGCCGTCGCGCCCGGAAAGGGCGCCGTGGGCGCTTTCTCCCCGCGCCTCGACCCGGCGGGCAACAGCGTGCGCGGCCAGCGCGCCGTCGCGCACCTGTCCCGCAGCCTCGGCCTCAACGTCTTCGCGTCGTCCGTCCAGGTGCCCGAGCGCACCCCGTCCGAGGACCAGGAGCCCGCCGCATGAGCCAGGACGTCACCGAGGTGCCCGACCAGCAGGAGCGCGCCTCGTGGGTCCCCATGGTGGGCCTGTTCCTCGCCCAGGTGCTGATGTCGTTCAACGTCGCCGCGCTGCCCGTGTCCATCGGGGGGATGGTCGAGGAGTTCGGGGTCCCGCCGACCGTCGTGAGCTCGACGATCGTGGTCTACGGGCTCGCCGTGGCCGCTCTCGTCATGACGGGGGCGAAGCTCGGGCAGCGGGTCGGCTGGGTGCTGATGTTCCGCGTCGTGGTCGCGACGTTCGCGGGCTCGGCCGTGCTCATGATCGCGTCGCCCACGGTCGGGTGGGCGATCGCGGGGCAGGCCGTGGCCGGCGCGTCGGCCGCCATCATCGTGCCCGCGCTGGTCGCCCTCGTCGCGGAGAACTACCACGGGCCGCAGCAGGCGACGGCGATCGGCTCGCTCGGGTCCGCGCGCGCGATCTCCGGGGTGAGCGCGTTCTTCATCGGCGGCGCGCTGGGCACCCTCGTCGGGTGGCGGCCGGTGTTCGGGGTCGTCCTCGTCCTCGCCGTGGCCGTGTTCGTCCTCAGCTTCCGCCTCCGGTCGGACGGCGGCGACCCCGGCATCCGGATCGACCTCGTCGCGGCGGCCCTCGTCGGTGCGGCGATCGTCCTGCTCACGCTCGGCTTCAACAACCTCAACGGCTGGGGGATCCTCACGGCGAGGCCCGGCGCGCCCTTCTCGGTCGTCGGGATCTCGCCCGCACCGCTCTTCGTAGTCCTCGGCGTCGTCCTCGGGCAGACCTTCTTCTGGTGGACGCGCCGGCGCACCGCGGCCGGCAAGGTACCGCTCGTCGACCTGAGCGTGCTCGGCCGGCCCAGCGAGCGCGCCGCCGTCTACGCGATGTTCGTCGTGGTCGGGCTGGAGGCCGCGCTGAACTTCACGGTGCCGCTGTACATCCAGATCGTGCAGGGCCGGACACCGTTCGACACGTCGCTCGCGATGATGCCGTTCAACCTCACCGTCTTCGTCACCGCCACGCTGGTCGTGCGCTTCTACCACCGCTATCCGCCGCGCACGATCGGCGTGTTCGGGTTCTGCCTCACCACGGTCGCCCTGGTGTGGCTCGCGTTCGTCGTGACGAACAACTGGGAGACCCTGCCGACGATCCTGGGGCTCGTCGTGTTCGGCGTGGGCCAGGGGGCGCTCGTGACGCTCGTCTTCAACGTCCTCGTCACGGCGGCCCCCAAGCGTCTCGCCGGCGACGTGGGGTCGATCCGCGGCACGACGCAGAACCTCGCGTCGGCCGTCGGCACGGCGCTCGCCGGGGCCCTGCTCGTCACCCTGCTCGGCATCGGCGTCGGCAGGGCCGTCGTCGAGCACCCGGAGCTGCCGCCGAGCCTCGTCGCGCAGGTCGACCTCGACAACGTCAACTTCGTCAGCAACGACGACCTCCGCGTGGTGCTCGGGGAGACCGACGCCACCCCGGCGCAGGTCGACGCCGCGGTGGTGCTCAACGAGGAGGTCCGGCTCGACACGCTGCGTCGAGGGCTCCTCCTGCTCGCCGGGCTCAGCGCCACCGCGATCCTGCCCGCGTCCCGGCTCCCGCGCTACCGCCCCGACGAGATCCCCGACCCGAGCCCGGCGCGCCTGGACCCGGCGGCATAGCGGACCGTCGCAGCAACCGGCTTTCGCGACGCGGACCGACGACGGCGAGACCTACAGGCGGACCGTGCCCGCGACGACGGTGACGGTCGCGCCGCCCACGCGGACGGCGCCGGTGGCGTCGCGCGCGACGTCGACGCGTCCGGCGCGGCCGAGCGCGGCGCCCTGCGCGGCGACGTAGCGGCCGGGGAGGCGCCCGTCGCGCGTGAGCCACTGCCCGATCACGGCGTTGAGCGACCCGGTGACGGGGTCCTCCGCGACGCCGATGTCGTCGGCGAAGGCGCGGACCTCCGCCGCGACGCCGTCCGGGCCGTCGTCGTCGGCGTAGAGGGCGACGACGCCGATCTTCAGGTCGGGGTGCGTGACGCGCGACCGGGAGAAGTCGGGGACGAGCCCGGCGACGCGGGCGGGCGTGTCCAGGAGCAGGACGCGCCAGCCGGGGCCGTTGTCGAGCGAGCGGTGGTCGAGGACGGCGTCCTCGGGGATCCCGAGCGCCGTGACGGCAGCGGCGAGCTCGTCGTCGTCGAGGGGCTCGTCCGTGAGCAGGTCGGGCGCCGTGAAGGCGAGGCGCGGTGCGCCGTCGGGCCCCTCCTCCCGCCGGACGGTCACGAGCCCGACGCCGCACTCCTGCACGACGTCGTCCGCGGCGGGCGTGCCGCCGGACTCGAGCCAGGCGTGGCACGTGCCGAGCGTGGGGTGGCCGGCGAACGGGAGCTCGCCGGCGGGGGTGAAAATTCGCACGCGGTAGTCGGCGCCGCGGGCCGCACCGTCCTCGGTCGGGGGGAGGACGAACGTCGTCTCGGAGAGGTTCGTCCAGCGCGCGAAGCGGGCCATGTCGTCGTCGGTGAGCCCGGACGCGTCGAGGACGACGGCGACGGGATTGCCCAGGCCGGGGCGGTCCGCGAAGACGTCGACCTGCGCGAAGGGGCGCGTGGACTGGGGGGTGCCGTGCCGGGGCGCGTCGCTCATGGCGGGGAGCCTAGGGCGGGGGAACGCCGGGCGCGAGAGGACACCGCCCGCGACGACGACCCGGACACTTCTGGCGATTGGTGTTCAAAAGACGCCTACCCAGCGCCCGAAACGCCTGTTACCCTTGCCAGCGTTGTCAGTCGACGGGGAGGGCAACGGGTCCGTTCCCCTGCGCCCTTCGTCGGCTCGTCCGAACAACCAGCGCATGAGGAGCGACGATGCTCGTACGCACCACCCCACCACCGGCGGACCCGCGCCGCAGAGCCCGACGCGGCACCGCGATCCTGACCGGTGGCGCCCTGCTCGCCGTCGGCCTGGTCGCCCCCGCCGTCGCCGACGACCTCCCCGAGCAGGAGCCCGGCGTGACGCTGCGGACCTTCCAGCTCGCGTCGAGCCCGGACTCGATCTGCACG
Organism: Cellulosimicrobium marinum; assembly: GCF_020551945.1. Classification (GTDB taxonomy): domain Bacteria; phylum Actinomycetota; class Actinomycetes; order Actinomycetales; family Cellulomonadaceae; genus Cellulosimicrobium; species Cellulosimicrobium marinum. The sequence goes on from NZ_JAJBZH010000002.1 coordinate 195,928, forward strand.
CTCAAGTCCGGCCAGACCCCGAACGTCGACAAGCTCATGCCGACGATCGACTGGTCCACCGCCGAGCAGTTCGGCGCCGAGGACAACTTCATGTCCCAGGTCACGGCCAACCTCACCGTCGAGACCGAGGGCGAGTACACGTTCCGGATCACGAGCGACGACGGCTCGAAGCTCTACCTCGACGACGAGCTCGTGATCGACCACGACGGCCTGCACGGCGCCGAGCCGATGGACGGCACCACGACGCTCACCGCGGGCACCCATGCGCTGTTCATCGAGTACTTCGAGGCGGGCGGCGGCCAGGAGCTCACCCTCGAGTGGAAGGCACCGGGAAGCACCACGTTCGCGCTGGTTCCCGAGTCCGCGCTGAGCACCGAGGCCGGCGTCGTGCGCGTCACGGCTCCGGGCTACAAGTACTGCGAGGGCGACACGGACACCGCGGGCGACGGCCTGCGCCTCGACACGGTCAACCCGAACTACGACCTCGTCGACCTGCGCCCCGAGGGCTTCGAGCCCAAGGTCTCCGGCCTGGCGTTCACCGAGGACGAGCAGCTCGCCGTCGTCACGACGGGCGAGGTGAGCTCCGGTGGCTGGCGTCCCGACCCGACGTCGGGCGAGGTCTGGTTCCTCGACGGCGTGGTCGACGCGACGGGCCCCGAGGACGTCACGGCGACCAAGGTCGCGGACGAGCTCCTCAACCCCATGGGCATCCAGGTGCTGGAGGACTCCCTCTTCGTCTCGGAGCGGAACCAGCTCACGCAGCTCACCGACCCGGACGGCGACGGCTTCTACGACGTCCACACCACGCTCGCCGAGTGGCCCGACGGCGGCAACTTCCACGAGTTCGCGTTCGGCCTCGTCCACGACGAGAACTCCTTCTACGTGAATCTCTCCGTCGCCATCAACAACGGCGGCGCGACGACGAACCCGCAGCCGGCCGAGAACCGCGGCACGACGATCAAGATCGACCGCGAGACGGGCGAGGTGTCGTACGTCGCGGGCGGTCTGCGCACGCCGAACGGTATCGGCTTCGGCCCCGAGGGCGACCTGTTCGCCATGGACAACCAGGGCGCGTGGCTGCCGAGCTCGAAGCTCGTGCACGTCGAGCAGGACCGCTTCTTCAACCACTTCACGAACCCGGCCGGCCCGTTCGACGACCAGCCCGTGACGCAGCCCGCGGTGTGGATCCCGCAGAACGAGATCGGCAACTCCCCGAGCGCGCCGATCCTCGTCGAGGACGGCGAGTTCGCCGGCCAGATGCTGTTCGGCGACGTCACCTACGGCGGCATCCAGCGCACCTTCCTCGAGAAGGTCGACGACGAGTACCAGGGTGCGGTCTTCCGCCACACCGCGGGCCTCGAGGCGGGCGTCAACCGCGTCATCTACGGCCCGGACGGCTCGCTGTACGTGGGCGGCACCGGTGAGGGCGGCAACTGGGGCGAGTCCGGCAAGCTCCGGTTCGGTCTCCAGAAGCTCGAGGTCGCGAACGAGGACTCCTTCGACATGAAGGAGATGCGTGTCGTCGAGGGCGGCTTCGAGATCGAGTACACCGACCCGGTGTCCGACGAGGTCGTGGAGAACCTGGCCGACGCCTACCAGCTCAAGCAGTGGCGCTACGTGCCGACGCAGCAGTACGGCGGCCCGAAGGTCGACGAGCAGCCGCTGTTCGTCACCGAGGCCGACGTCTCGGAGGACCGCACCACGGTGACGATCCAGGTGGACGGCCTCAAGCCGGGCCACGTGGTCTACCTGCGCTCGCCGCGGCCGTTCGCCTCCGCCGAGGGCGCCGAGCTCCTCAGCACCGAGGCGTGGTACACCCTCAACTCGCTCCCGGGCTACGTCGCACCGGCCGACCGCGGCTGGTACGAGGCGGAGCTGGCGCAGCCTCTCGGCGGGTCGAGCATCGCGGCCGACCACAGCAACTACTCCGGGTCGGGCTTCGCCGCCGGGATGCAGAACGCCGGCGCCGGCCGCACCTTCTCGGTGACGGTCGAGGAGGCGGGCACCTACCCCGTCAACGTCCGCTACGCCAACGGCATCCACCCGTACACCGAGCTGCGCGCGAAGAACGTCTCGCTGCACGTCAACGGCGAGGACCTCGGCCAGTGGAACTTCCCGACGACCGGTGACTGGAAGAACTGGGGCACGCAGACGCGCGAGCTCGAGCTCGAGGCCGGTGTCAACTCCATCACGCTGCGGATGGAGGCCGGCGACGAGGGCAACATCAACCTCGACGTGCTGTCGATCGGTGAGAACCCCGACATCTGCACGCCGGGCGAGGTCGAGGAGGGCTACACGGCCCTGTACGACGGCACGCTCGCGAGCCTCGACGCCGGCTGGCGCATGGCCGGTCCGGGTGGCTTCGGCCGCCAGGAGGACTGCTCGATCCAGGGCGAGGGCGGCATGGGCCTGCTCTGGTACACCGCCGAGGAGCTGCAGAACCCGTACTCGCTGAAGCTCGACTGGAAGCTCTCGAAGGACGACAACGGCGGCGTGTTCATCGGGTTCCCGAACCCGGGCAACGACCCGTGGGTCGCCGTCAACCAGGGCTACGAGATCCAGATCGACGCGACGGACGCCGCGGACCGCACCACCGGTGCGATCTACACGTTCCAGGGCGCCGACGCGGAGGCCGTCGAGGCCGCGCTCAACCCCGTGGGCCAGTGGAACGCGTACGACATCCGCGTCGAGGGCGACCGCATCCGGATCTACCTCAACGACGTGCTCGTCAACGACTTCACGAGCACGGACCCGGCGCGCGACCTGTCGACCGGGTTCATCGGGATCCAGAACCACGGTGGCGGCGAGCGGGTCAACTACCGCAACATCCGGGTCAAGGACCTCACCGACGAGCCGGTCGAGCTGGCCGTCTCGGCGGACGTCCAGACCCGCTGCCTCGCGGGCAAGGTCTACGTCGCCGTCCGTGCCACGAACGACGACACGGTCCCGGCCGACATCACCCTGAGCACGCCGTTCGGCGAGCGCACGGTCACCGGTGTCCAGCCCGGCAAGTCCGCGTACCAGTCGTTCGCGACCCGTGCCACGTCGGTCGAGGCCGGCACCGCGCAGGTCTCGGCGACCGGGGACGGGCGCACCGCTGAGCACGACGTCGCGTACGACGCCGTGAGCTGCGGCTGATCCACACCTCCAGGGGGCCTCGTCCTCGGCAGCGACCGCTGCCGGGGGCGAGGCCCTCGTCACGGCGGGAGCGCGGTCCGACGGCGCTCCCGCCGTGACGTACGCTGTCATCCCGAACGGCGGGCCCGGTGCCGGGCCACTGCACGACCCTCGACGAGGAGGACACCATGCTGGAACGGCTCGGGAGCGCCGTCGCCCGACGTCGCGGTCTCGTCCTCGCCGTCTGGGCCCTCCTCGTCGTCGCGGGCGCCGTCCTCGGCGGCGCCGTCTTCGACCGGACGCAGGACGTCGCGGACGCCCCCGCAGGCAGCGAGGCCGCGCTCGCCGACGCCCGTCTCTCCGAGCTCGACCCGAGCGGCGAGACCGTCACCGCCGTCCTCACCGGCACCGACTTCTACGACCCCGCCCTCGTGCAGCAGGCCACCGACGTCATGTGGCAGGTCCGCCAGATCCCCGGCGTCGTCGAGGTCACCGACGCCTACACCGGCGGCGGGCTCGTCGGCGACGACGGCACGTCGTCCCTTGTCGTCGTCGAGCTCGACCCCGCCCTCGGCACCGACGCCGCCCTCGCCACCGCCGACGACGTCGCCCAGACCCTGCGCACCCTCACCGGCGTCGACGTGCTCGTCGGCGGCGAGCTCCTCGCCGAGCGGGCGTTCGTCGACCGCTCCCTCACCGCCGCGGCGATCGGCGAGTCCGTCGCGATCGTCGTGCTCCTCGCCGTCCTCGTCGTCGTCCTCGGCGGCCTGCGCGCCGGCGCCCTGCCCGTCCTCGCCGCCCTCGGCACCATCGCCGCCGCCCTCCTCGCCCTCACCGGCGTCATCGGGCTCGTGCCCGTCAACGAGTTCGCCGTCAACGTCGTCACCCTCCTCGGGCTCGGGCTCACCGTCGACTACGCCCTGCTCGTGCTCTGGCGCTTCCGCGAGGAACGCGAACGCGCCCCCGGGACCGACGTCGCCCAGCTCGTCGGCCGCGCCGTCGCCACCGCCGGCCGCGCCGTCCTCGTCTCCGGCACCGCCGTCGCCATCGCGCTCGGCGGCCTCCTCCTGCTCGGTGACCCCCTCCTGTCCGGCATGGCGATCGGCGGCGCCGTCGTCGTCCTCGTCGCCACCCTCGCCGGCCTCACCCTCGTCCCCGCGCTCGTCGCCACGTGGCACCGCCACCTGCCCGCCCGCGGCGTCCGCACCTGGTCACGGCCCTGGGGCCAGCGCGTCGCCGACCCGACGCAGGCGCCGGGCACTGCGCCGGGCGTCGTGCCCGGCGGTCGCGTGCCCGACGGCGCAGCACCCCTCGGCCTGCTCGCCCGCCTCGCGCGCGTCGCCCAGCGGCGCGCACCGCTCGTCACCGTCCTCGCCACCGTCGGCATGCTCGTCCTCGCCGCACCCCTCGGCAGCCTCACCCTCGGCAGCTCCGGCGTCGCCTCCCTCCCCGCCGACGCCGAGGGACGCCGCACCCACGACGCCATGACCACCGGGTTCAGCGACCTCGGCGTCGCCCCCGTCACCGTCATCGTCGACGGCCCCTGGGACGACCCCGACGTCGGCGCCTTCCTCGACCAGGCCACCGTCGTGCCCGGCGTCACCGACGCCGACCTCGACGCCGACATCACCGACCCCACCGTCACCGTCGTCGAGCTCACCCCCGACGGCGACGCCACCGGCGCCACCGCGCAACAGGTCGTCCGCGACGTCCGAGCCCTGCGCGACACCAGCGACCTGCCGTTCACCGTCGCCGTCGCCGGACCCGCCGCCGACGTCGTCGACACCCAGGCCCACCTCGCCCAGCGCCTGCCCGTCGCGCTCGGCGTCGTCGTCACCGCGACCTTCCTCCTCCTGCTCGCGCTCACCCGGTCCGTCGTCGTCCCGATCAAGGCGCTCCTCCTCAACGCCCTCACCATCGCCGCGACCCTCGGCGCCCTCACCGCCCTGTTCGGCTGGGGCTGGGGCGAGAACCTCCTCGGGTTCGACTCCTGGGGCGCGCTCGACGTCACCACCCCGCTCCTGCTCTGCCTCCTCGTGTTCGGGCTCTCCATGGACTACGAGGTGTTCCTCCTCGCCCGCATCACCGAGGAATGGCGCCACCGCGACCCCGCCGACGACCCCCGCGTCGCCAACGACCGCGCCGTCCTGCGTGGCATCACCACCACCGGCCCCGTCGTCACCACCGCCGCCGTCGCCATCACCATCGTGTTCCTCGGCTTCGCCGTCGGCGACGTCGTCGCCCTCAAGGAGGTCGGCGTCGGCATGGCCCTCGCCGTCGTCCTCGACGTCACCGTCGTCCGCGGCCTGCTGCTCCCCGCCACCATGACCCTGCTGGGTCGCTGGAACTGGTGGCCGGGTTCGGGTTCTGGGGCCGTGTCGGGCTCGGGGTCTGCGGGTTCGGGTTCGGGCGTGGGGTCTGCGGTGGCGGGTTCGGGTGCGGGGTCTGCGGGGGCGGGGCGGGTCTACCATCCGCCGACGACCGGCGCGCTCCCGGCTGTGCCGTCATCTCCCGCCACGACCCGCCCCACCCCCGCAGACCCCGCACCCTCCGCGTCGGCGTCACCCTCCGGCGCGAAGTAGTACCGCGGTTCGCCGAGGTAGTACTCCAGTTGCCGAGGTAGTACCCAGGTTCGGTGGGGTAGGACGCCGGTTTGCCTAGGTAGTACCCCGGTCCGCCGAGGTAGTACCCAGGTCTGCCGAGGGAGAGCTGTGGTCGGGCAGTGTCAGACGTCGCGCAGCACCTCGGTGACGAAGCGCGCCGAGCGGTCGCGCAGGCCGGTGATGCGGAGCTCGACGAAGAGGTCGCGCATCGACTCGTCGTCGCCCATCTCGGTGCGCGTGGGTGCACGACGCACGTTGGCGGAGCAGAGGAACTCCGTGCAGATCAGGGTGCCGACGGTGTTGCCCCGGCGCCCTGCGGCGCCGGCGCGGCGGGCCACGTAGAGGCTGACGTCCTCCGTCACGACGACGTCCTCGCACCAGGCGCAGACGGCGCGCTTGCGAGGCCCGCCGGTCTTCGCGTCGGACGAGCGGAGCAGGACGCCGGTCGGTTCGCCGTCGAGCGGGACCACGGCGTAGGAGGCGAGGGGTGCCTTGCGGTCGCGCCAGCCGAGGTAGTCGAGGCGGTCCCAGTCGAGGGTGTCGAGGTCGGGGAGGGTGGCCTGCGCGGCCTCGCGCTTCGAGGCGTTGACGAACGACGCGCGGATCTGCTTCTCGGTGAGGGGGTGCATGGGGTCACGGCTTCCGGTGAGGTGAGGTCCCGCCGTCGGGCACGCGTGCGGCGTGGCAGCCGGGGCGGTGAGGGCGGCGTGTGCCGCACCGGCGCGCCCAAGAACCGCTGAGTGCGGGGGATGTGTCGTCGACGAGCGGTGCGGACGACGAATCTCCCGCACTCACGAGAGGGTGGGTCTCAGCGCGGGGCGGTGCGGAGGGGGCGCGGGCCCGAGCAGGCCGTGCGGGCCACCTCGCAGCCTGCGGTGATGCCGCGCATCCGCTGTCTCCTCGTCCGACGTCGACCCTGTCCGTGCGGGCCGTTCCGACCCGCCAGGCCGGCCACAGTGGTTGACCGGCTCAACCATGGTGCCTCACGCGGGGAGCGCCGGTCCACCGAGTTCCCGCCCGCAGGGCTCAGTCCGCGATGCCGCCGAGGCGCACGAGGACGATGCGGTGGCCGTCGGGATCCTCGACGTGCGCGAACCGGTCGCCCGACTCCGGGTCGGTCGCCGCGGGCACGGACGGCTCCACGCCGAGCGCGGCGAGCCGGTCGAGCGTCGCGTCGACGTCGTCCACGTACAGCACGAGCGTGGGCAGGCCCGACCGCACGAGGGGCGACGCGCCGTCGGGCAGGGGGACGAGCCACAGGCCCGGCTCGTCGACACGGCCCGGCCCGACGTGCAGCAGCGGGAAACCGTCCGACTCGCCCCGGAACAGCGTGCCGAAGCCGAAGCCGTCCGCCCAGAACGCGGCGCTCGCGTCGAGGTCGCGGCACAGCAGGACGGTGCGGCCGATCGTCGTCGTCATGGCGGTGAGCCTAGCGAGAGGGTGGGCCTGGGCGCGGGACCCCGGGACGGCCGGGTACCGTAAAGGATCACCGGCCCGGCCAGAAGGAGAACCACATGACCACGAGCAGCGAGCAGGCGGCGAAGAGCCCGCTCCCCACCGGGACCGAGGGGCGCGACATCCCCGGCCACGCGGGGGCGGTCGCCCGCTTCGTCGTGACGTTCGCGATGTTCGTCGGCGGCATCGTGCTCATGGGCGCGGGCATGTCCGTCGAGGCGTCCTACGGCGCGTGGCTGTTCGTGGGCGGGATCGCCGCCTGCACCCTCGCCTTCCTGTTCCCCATGGCGGGCACCGGCACGACCGAGCGCTGACCCGCCGTCCGCAGCGCACCACGTCGCGCGAGGGGGTACCGGGGTCGTGACCCCGGTACCCCCTCGCGGACCCTGGTACTACCTCGCGGACCCTGGTACTACTTCGCGAGGGTCGCGCGGACCGCCTTCGCCGCGGCGACGAGGTGCTCCAGCGACGGCACGGTCTCCTCGTAGCGGCGCGTCTTGAGACCGCAGTCGGGGTTGACCCACACGACCTCCGGGTCGATCGACTTCACGGCGAGCTCCAGCAGCTCGGTGACCTCCTCCGTGGCGGGGACGCGCGGGCTGTGGATGTCGTAGACGCCCGGGCCGATGCCGCGCGAGTACCCGGCGTCGCGCAGCTCGGGCACGATCTCCATGCGCGAGCGTGCCGCCTCGACGGACGTCACGTCGGCGTCCAGGCCGTCGATCGCGCCGATCACCTCGCCGAACTCCGAGTAGCACAGGTGCGTGTGGATCTGCGTCGCCGCCTCCACGCCCGACGTCGCGAGCCGGAACGACCCCACGGACCAGTCGAGGTACGCGGGCTGGTCGGCCTTGCGGAGCGGCAGGAGCTCGCGCAGCGCCGGCTCGTCGACCTGCACGACGCCGATGCCCGCCGCCTCGAGGTCGGCGATCTCGTCGCGCAGCGCGAGCCCGACCTGGTTCGCGGTGTCGCCGAGCGGCTGGTCGTCGCGGACGAACGACCACGCGAGGATCGTCACCGGGCCGGTGAGCATGCCCTTGACCGGCTTCTCGGTGAGCGACGCCGTGTACGACGACCACTCGACGGTGATGGGCGCGGGGCGCGTGACGTCGCCCCACAGGATCGGCGGGCGCACGCAGCGCGACCCGTACGACTGCACCCAGCCGTTCGCGGTGACGGCGAACCCGTCGAGGTGCTCCGCGAAGTACTGGACCATGTCGTTGCGCTCGGGCTCGCCGTGCACGAGGACGTCGAGGCCGAGCTCCTCCTGGAGCGCGACGACGCGCCGGATCTCCGCGCGCATCTCGGCCGTGTAGTCGGCGTCGGACAGCTCGCCCTTCGTCCACAGGGCGCGGGCGCGGCGGATCTCCGGCGTCTGCGGGAACGACCCGATCGTCGTCGTGGGCAGCGGCGGCAGGTTCAGGCGCTCGGCCTGCGCGGCGGCACGCTCGGCGTAGTCGCCGCGCGCGAAGTCGGCGGGGGTCAGGGCGGCGGCGCGCTCGCGCACCGACGGCACGACGACGCCCTCGGCGGTCGCGCGCGACGCCACCGCCGCGCGGGACGCCTCGATCTCGGCCGCGACGGAGTCGCGCCCCTGCGTGAGCGCGTGGGCGAGGACGGCGACCTCGCCGACCTTCTGGTCGGCGAACGCGAGCCAGTCGCGCAGGCGCGGGTCGAGGGTCGTGCCGGTCGCCGTGCCGGGCTCGGCGAAGGTCTCGTCCTCGACGTCGTGCGGCACGTGCAGGAGCGACGTCGACGTCCCGACGGCGAGCGCCCCCGCCCCGAGCCCGCGCACCGCGTCCACGACGTCGAGCGTCGCGGCGAGGTCCGCGCGCCAGACGTTGTGCCCGTCGATGACGCCGGCGACCAGCGTCTTCGACGCGAGGCCCGGGATCTCGCCCTTGGCAGCCGGGACCGCGCCCTTGACGAGGTCGACGGCGATCGCGTCGACGTCGGTGCCCGCGAGCAGCGCGAGGCCGTCGCGCGCGGCGCCGTCGGCCAGCGGCTCGCCCTGGAGCCCGCCGAACGGCGCGGCGACGAGGATCGCCGGGCGTGCCTGCGCGGCGTCGGACGCCCCGACGGACAGCTCGGTCGCGAGCGCGCGGTACGCCGACTGCACCGCCGCGGCGAGCTCGGGGTAGGACGCGTCCACGGAGTCCGTGACGAGGACCGGCTCGTCGAGCTGCACCCACGGCGCCCCCGCGGCGGCGAGCGCGCGCAGCAGGTCGGCGTACGCGGCGACGACGTCGTCGAGGCGGTCGAGCGGTGAGTACCCCGCGGGTGCGGCGTCGGCGGCCTTGGACAGCGCGAGGAACGTCACGGGCCCGACGACGACCGGCCGGGTCACGACCCCGGCCTCCTTCGCCTCGACGAACTGGCGCACGACGGCGTCGTCGGCGAAGCGGATCGGGGTGTCGGGGCCGATCTCCGGCACGAGGTAGTGGTAGTTCGTGTCGAACCACTTGGTCATCTCGAGCGGGGCGTCCTCGCCCGCACCGCGCGCCACGGTGAAGTACCCGGCGAGGTCGAGGCGGCCCTCGACGTCGACGAGCGACGCGAACCGCGACGGCACCGCGCCGAGGAGGGCCGCGGCGTCGAGCACCTGGTCGTAGTAGGAGAACGAGCCGGGGACCGACGCGTCGTCGGTCCCGAGGCCGAGCTCGACGAGGCGGCGGAGGGTCGCGAGGCGCAGCTCGCGGGCCGTGGCCTCCAGCTCGTCGGCGGACGTCCTGCCCGCCCAGAAGGCCTCCACGGCCTTCTTGAGCTCGCGGCGGCGCCCGATGCGCGGGTAGCCGAGGACGGTCCCGGACGGGAACGCGACCGGGTTCAGGGTAGGGGAGGGTACGGAAGCGGTCATGATCGATACCTCTTGCTGGTCCTCGCGGACCGGTCAGACCGTGCCGCGCGCGGCGACGCCGGTCGTGGGCAGGGAGGTGCCGGTGACCCACGGCCCGCTGGCCAGGTCCGGGCCGTGCGAGGCGCCGTCGACGGCGTGCGTGCCGTCGTCGTCCGTCCCGCGCGTCCCGCCGCCGAGGTGGACACCCTCGAGCAGGTCAAGTGCGGCGTGGTGCTTGTTGAAGGTGTACACGTGCAGTCCGGGCGCGCCCGCGTCGAGGACGCGCTGCGCGAGGTCGACCGTGTACGCGATGCCGTAGGCGTGCTGCGCCTGCGGGTCGGGCAGGGCGTCGAGCGCGTCCAGCAGGTGCTGGGGCGCGCGCACGCCCATGAGCTCCTCGACGCGGCGGAGCCGACGCGGCTCCGTCGTGGGCAGCAGCCCGGCGAGGATGGGGATCGTCACGCCGGCCGCGCGGGCCTCGGCGACGAAGTCGGTGTACGACGACGCGTCGTAGAACAGCTGCGTGATGGCGAAGCTGGCGCCCGCCTGCTGCTTCTCCAGGAGGCGGTGGACCTCCTGCGTGCGGGTGGTGCCCGCGTCGCGGTTCCCGTCGGGGAACGTCGCGACGGCGATCGTCAGCGGCCGGGCGGCCCCGCGCAGGGCGAGGGACGGGTTCGCGGCGCAGCGTGCCGCCTCGACCTCGCGCAGCAGGGCGACGAGCTCGATGCTCGACCCGACCCCGTCGGGCGCGGGCCGCCAGTCCGGCTGGTCCTTCGGCGGGTCGCCCCGCAGGGCGAGGAAGCTGCGCACGCCCGCGTCGAGGAAGTCGGAGATGACCTCCTGCACGTCCTCGCGGGACGCGCCGACGCACGTCAGGTGGGCGATGGCGTGCACGGGGGTGCCGTGCAGGAGCCTGCCCATGACATCGAGCGACGTCCCGCGGTCGTTGCCCGCCGCGCCGTACGTCACCGAGAGGAAGTCGGGCTGGGTCGCGACGAGCCGCCGCGCGGTCTCCCAGAACTTCGGCGCGGCGTCGGGCCTCCGCGGCGGCATGAGCTCGAACGACACCGTGGGGCGGGCCGCCCGGGCGTGGGCGCGCCCGACGGCGTCCGCGACGCTCACGGCGCGACCTCGCTCGTGCGGGTCGCACCCGGGCGGTGCGTGCAGGTTGCCTCGTGGACCATAGAGTCACTCCATCGACCCTGGCGTTAGCACCTTTGTCCTCGGGAGGCTTCCGTCGGCGGGTTGCTGCGGTGTCGTCGAGCCAGGACTCTCGACCGCTCTGGATGGTTGACACGATCCTAGGCGCCATCCGCGATGCGGTCGAGGGTGACCGTCAGGTGAGACGTCGTGTCATGGGCCGAGCAGCGCCGCCGGCACGACGGCGATCCCGTCGCGTCGGCGATAGGCGTGCGGTCCCGGTGTGACGACGACCGCGTCGAGGAGGTCGTCGCCGATCCGGTCACGGAGCCACGCCAGGTGCCGGACGTCGTGGTCCGTGACCGTGGTCGCCAGCTTGACCTCGATCGCGAGGACCCGTCCGTCCGGCCGCTCGACGACGATGTCGACCTCGTGCGCGCCGTCGGCGGTCCGGAGATGGCGGACGCGTGCATCGGAGCGTGTGGCGTAGACCCGGACGTCGAGCGTGACGAGGTGCTCGAACAGCGACCCGAGCAGGGTCCCGTCCCTGAGGTTCGGGACAGGTCCCTGCTCGCCCCCGAGGAGGGCAGCCGGGTCGGCGCCGAGCAGGTGCGCTGCCAGTGCGGGGTCCGCGAGCTGGTGCTTGGGTGAGCGCGCGAGCCGGGCGAGATGGTTCCTGCCCGGGAGCCACGCCTCGACGGGGTCGAGCATCCAGAGCTGTTCGAGCACGTCCCGGTACGCGGTCACGGTGCTCCGGGCCGGCTTCTCGGCGAGGCCTGGCGTGGCCGCGTCGAGGATGCGCTGGTAGCTCGACGTGGTGGACGTCGCGGCTGCGTACGCGGTGAGCCAGGCGCGCAGGACGCCCGGCCGGCGCACGACCAGCCCTTGCTCGGGGAACGCTCTCGAGACGATCAGGTCGACGTACCCCTCGAGCCGGTGCCGACGGGCGCGCGGGGTGAGGCCGTGGATGTCGGGGAATCCGGACCGCACGATCTCGTCGACGTAGTCGCGCGTGGTGCGGTCCGACGACCCGGCGATCTCGGCCCGCGGGCCGCGCAGCAGATCGGAGAGGCTCACGGTCGGTTCGGCGAATCCCCGCTCCAGGAGGCTCATCGGTCGCATCCTGAACGTGACGAACCGACCCGCACCCGAATGGACGGGCGCGTCGGTGGGGACCGAGCTGCCGGTGAGCAGGTAGGACCCCACCCCGTCGTCGACCGCGCGACGCACGACGTCCCAGGACTCGGGTACGCGCTGCCACTCGTCGAGCAGCAGCGGGTGCTCCGCGGTGCGGAGCCGGGCGGGGTCGCTCTCGAACACCTCGCGCTCACGGGGGTCGTCGAGGCGGATCGCCGTCCGGGCACGCTCCTGTGCCGTGGCAGTCTTGCCGACGCCCTTCGGACCGTGGAGCTCGATCGCAGGAAGGACGTCGACGAGCTCGTCGAGCACGTCGTCGATGACCCGTCTGCGGTACCCGGCGACCATGTGCGCTGCTCCTTCACGACGTCGCGTGTGATCGGAGGACGGGTCGACGCATCCGACCGCCCGCGTCTACGCTACAGATCTCAGGTTGTCTACGCTACACATTTCAGAACGTCTACGCTACGGATATCAGGAGCTCTACGCTCCAGATCTCCCCGGTGCCGGGCGACGGATGTCAGAGCACCTGCGTGGCGGACCGTGTGCCGCCGGCCCTACCGTCGCCGGACCTCCGGCACGTGCAGCCGGCGCAGGAACCGGTCGGTGCGCGGCGGGGGGCCGCGCCGGTCCAGCAGGGACACGACGACGACGGTCGCCGTCGCGAGCGGAACCGTCCATGCGGCGGGCTGGGCGAGGAGCGCGGCGGCGAGGCCCCCGTCGTCGTCCGGCGTCACCCCGGACCCGGTGGCGAGGAGGGAGGAGGCGAGCAGCGCCGTCGCGCACAGGACGGCCCCGACGACCATGCCCGCCACGGCGCCGCGGGCGGTCAGGCCGCGCCACCACACGGCGAGCAGGATCACCGGGGACAGCGCGGACGCGGCGAACACGAAGACGGTGCCGACGCTCGTCACGAGACCCTGCGGGATCGTCAGGAGCGCGACGGCGAGCGGCACGACCGTGCACGCGACGGCCGACCACCGGAACGAGCGCACCGTCCCGCCGAACAGGTCCTGGCTCACCACCCCGGCGAGCGCCACCACGAGGCCCGAGGACGTGCCGAGGAACGCGGCGAACGCGCCGGCCACGACGAGCGCCGCGAGCAGCTCCCCGCCGAGGCCGGGCACGAGGCGGGTCGGCAGCAGGAGGACGACGGTGTCGGCGCGGCCGGGCTCCGCGAGGTCGGGGGCGAGGACGCGGGCGAGCAGGCCGAGCGTGCTCGACACGACGTAGAACACGCTGATCATGACGATGACGACGACGGTGGTGCGGCGCGCGGACCCGCCGTCGGGCGAGGTGTAGAACCGCACGAGGACGTGCGGCAGGCCGATGGTGCCGAGGAGCAGCGCGACGAGGAGCGACGTCGTGGCGTACGCGTCGGTCCCCGCGGGGCCGCTGGCGGGCGGGAAGACGGCGGCGGGGTCGTGCGCGGCGTCGGCGAGCGGGCCGCCGTCGCCGCCGAGGACGACGAGCAGCACGACGACGGGCACCGTGAGCGCGGTGAGCTTCACCCAGTACTGGAACGCCTGGACGAACGTGATGGACCGCATCCCGCCGGCCGCGACCACGGTCGCGACGACGGCGGCGACGCCGACGGAGCCGACCCACGGCGGCACGGGCGCGACGGCCGCGATGACGAGCGCGGCGCCGTGGAGCTGCGGCACGACGTAGAGCCAGCCGATGACCAGCACGAGGACGCTGGTGACGCGGCGTGCCGTGAGCGAGTCGAGACGCGCCTGGACGAGGTCCGGGATGGTGTACGCGCCGCTGCGGCGCAGGGGGCCGGCGACGAACAGCAGCACGAGGAGGTAGCCCGCGGCGTACCCCACGGGGAACCAGAACGCCTCGGCGCCCGCGAGCAGCGCCAGCCCCGACAGGCCGAGGAACGTGCCCGCCGACAGGTACTCGCCGCTGATCGCCGACGCGTTCCACACCGGGCGCACGGTGCGCGACGCGACGAAGAAGTCGCTGGTCGTGCGGGAGATGCGCAGCCCGTACACGCCGATGAGGACGGTCGCGAGCAGCAGCAGGCCGACGCCGGCGAGAGGCAGGGCGGTGCTCACGCGTCCTCCTCGGCGGGGTCGGGCTCGGTGAGCGCGCGGAAGCGTCGTTCGTTGCGGCTCGCGGCCACGGCGAACACGACCGCGAACGCCACGATGACGGGGTAGTAGGCGTAGGCGTGCAGCAGCCACGGCAGGGGGACGCCGACGAGCACCACGTCGTCGAGCGCGTCCGTCGTCGTGAGGAGCAGGGTGAGCAGCAGCACCACGACGAGGAATGCGCCGGTGCACACGAGCGCGAGGCGCAGCTGGGTGCGGGCGAGGCTCCCCGCGTAGGCGGCGGCGTCGTCACCGCCCGCGGGTGCGGGAGGTCCGGTGGTGCCCGACGCCGCGGCGTCGGCTCGCGGGGTCCGGTCGCCGGGGCGGGCGGGTGGCGCGGGGTCGGTCGAGCGGACACGGACGCGCGGCGGCGGTGCGGTGGACCCGGGTGATGCACCTGCGTCCGAGGGGTGCACGTCGGAGCGCATCTCTCGGCCCGACGTGCGTCGTTCGGGGTCGGTGGGGTCGGTGGGGTCGGTGGGTTCGGTCACGAGGGCCGCCGGTGGGGGCGCAGGATCGCGTCGCGCACGACCGGCAGCATGCGACGGCTCACCGGGATCTCCTGCCCCGCGACGACGAGCACCGGCCGGGACCCGGAGAACCGTGCCGCCGTGACGGCGTCGCGCTGGACGAGGTAGGACCGGTGCACGCGGAGGAACCCGGCCGCGGACCACCGTTCCTCGAGGTCCGTGAGGGGCTCGCGGACCAGGGAGGAGTCGGTGTCGGTGACGAGCCGCGAGTAGTCGCCCTGCGCCTGCACCCAGCGGACCGCGCTGCGCCGCACCACGCGGGTCGTCTGGCCCACGGTGACGACGAGCGTCTCGTCGTCGGGCGGCGCCTCGCGGCGGGGCGGCGCCGGGTCGGTGTGCGGCGGTCCGGTCGTGGCCGCCCGCTCGACGCCGCGTCCGACACCCCGCTCGGCACCCCGCTCGACGACCCGCTCGACGGCGCGGGCGAGGCGGGCGCTGCGCACGGGCTTGAGGACGTAGTCGACGACCTCCAGGTCGAACGCCTCCAGGGCGCGGGCCTCGTCGGCGGTCACGAGGACGACGGCGGGGCGCGGGGAGAACCGGGACAGCGCCCGGGCGAGGTCCAGGCCGCTGAGGCCGGGCATGTGGATGTCGAGGAACGCGGCGTCGAGCGGGTCGGCGGCGAGCACCCGCAGCGCCTCGGACCCGGACGACGCCGTCCGCACCGACCGCACGTGCGGGTCGGCGCGCAGGAGGCGGACGAGGTCGTCGAGGACGGGCTGCTCGTCGTCGGCGACGAGCACGTCGAGGACGGCCCGCGCGTCGTCGGGCGCAGGGCCGGGGTCCGGTGCCGTCACGGTCGGGCCTCCGTCTCGTGCAGCGGCTGCGACAGGGGGACGCGGAGCCGGACCAGGGTGCCCGAGCCGGGCGCCGTCTCCACCTCCAGGGCGTGGTCGTCGCCGTAGAGCTGGCGCACGCGCGTGTCGACGTTGCGCAGCCCGACGTGGCCCGCGCGCTCCCCGCGCAGCACGGCGTGCAGGGTCGCGGGGTCGGTGCCGACGCCGTCGTCCTCGACCGTGATCTCCGCCTGCGTGCCCTCGGCGCGCGCCGTGATGACGATGGTGCCGCCCTCCTCGCGGGGTTCGAGGCCGTGCCGCACCGCGTTCTCGACGAGCGGCTGCACGGACAGGAACGGGATGGTCGTGGCGAGCGCCTCGGGCGCGATGCGCAGGGTCACGGTGAGGCGCTCCCCGAAGCGGGCGCGCTCCAGCTCGACGTACGAGCGGATCGAGTGGAGCTCGTCCGCGAGCGTGGTGAAGTCGCCGCGGTCGCGGAACGAGTAGCGCGTGAAGTCGGCGAAGTCGAGCACGAGGTCGCGGGCGCGGTCGGGGTCCGTGCTGATGAACGCGGCGATCGCGCCGAGCGCGTTGTAGACGAAGTGCGGGCTGATCTGGGCGCGCAGCGCCCGCAGCTCCGCCTCGACGAGCGCCGCGCGCGACGCCTCCAGCTCGGCGAGCTCGAGCTGCGCCGCGCACCACTGCGCGACCTCCTCGGTGGCGCGCACGAGCGGCGGGTGGACACGCTCGGCGAACGCGACGACGACCCCGGGCACGCGCTCACCGGTGACGATGGGTGCCCCGACGGCCTGGAGGCCGGCGTCCCGGGCCGTGCGCCGCGTGCCCTCGGCGAGCACCTGCTGCGCGACACGACGGGCGTCCGGCGCGAGGTGGGCCGGGCCGTCGAGGGCGAGGGCGCCGTCGGGCGTGACGACGGCGAGGGCGTCGCACCCGAGGAGGGTGCGCAGCGAGCGTGCGGCGCGGCGGACGTCGTCGCCGTCGAGACCGTCGCGCAGGTGCGTCGCGGCCCGGGACGCGAGGTGCAGGGTCCGGAACGTGGCCTGCTCGGAGTCGCTGCCGAGCTCGCGCGTGCCGCGGGCGTACCGCAGGGCGAGCACGAGCCCCGCGGTGAGCAGGACGCCCACGACGAGGCCGGCGGCGGCACCGGCGAGCACGGGCCCGGACATGGGCCGATCGTATCGAGGGCCGACCGCCCTCACGGTGTCACGGCCCGCGGAAGAGGCGGCGACGGGCCCGCGGGTCGCCGGGGGAGCCGGGCGGCAGGTCGTGAGCGGCCGTCCAGGTCGGGACGGCGTGGGGGTGCACGGCGCCCTCGCGGACGGCGCGGTCGTGCACGGCCCGGGCGACGTGCGCCAACGACTCACGGCACTCGAGCAGCCCGTGGACGAGGGAGAGCGTGAGCGTCGTGCCCGCCGTCCCGGACGTTCCCGGGGACCCGGCGGCGACGTGGGACACCGCCTGCCCGTGGACGAGCCACGCGGCGGCGCGCGGGGCGACGGCGCGGACCACGACGTCGAACTGGTCGGCGAGGAAGAACGAGCGGACGGGACCGCCGATCTCCCACAGCTCCGCTCCCTCGTGCCGGGCGGCGGCCGTGGTGCGGGTCTTCCAGCGGTGCTCGTCGAACGCGGCCGCGACCCACGCGCTCACGGTCCGGGGGTCGGCGGCGACGGTGAGCACGCACGCGGGGAACGCCCCGCGCGGCGGGTCGAGCGAGATCGGGAGCGGGGCGCGGTCGCGAGGCACGGGGCTCACCGACGACCGTGCGGTCGTCCGACGGCGCCGAGGAGGCTGCGGCTCAGGACGTCGTGCCCGTCCCGCACGCTGCGCGGGAGCCACGAGGCGTACAGGACGCCGAGGACGAGCGGGACGAGGGCGACGAGCAGCGCGACCGGTTCCTCGGCCGTGACCCCGAGGGTCGCGAGGGCAGCCGCGGCGACGAACCAGATCACCACGAGGCCGAGGTCGAGCCCGCTCGGCCCGACCGTCCCGCGCACGCGCACGCCGTCGGGCTCCTCCCCGAGGCGTGCCCGGAGCACGCTGTGCCCGGTCGCGTACGTCCCGTGCACCCACCGGCGCGCGACCAGCAGGTCGTCGCGGACGCGCACCCGGACCCCGTCGGGGAGCGTCCCCGGCGGGGCGTCGGCGAGTGCGCGGACCTGCGACGCCGTGGCGCCGGGAAGCACGAGGTCCAGGTCGGTGCGGAGCACGCGGCGAGTGTACGGCGTCAGCAGCAGCGCGAACCGGGGTTGGCGTCCTGCTCGGCGTGACGGGCGCGCCAGAACTCACGCTCGGTCATGACGGTCCCGCCGGGGTGGGTGGCCTGCCGGTGGGCGACGTACGTGGCGTACGCGTCGTCGCCCATGACCTGGCGCACGTACCAGCGGACGGCGCGGGCGGCGTCGAGCACGCGGGTCCCGACGGCGGCCAGCACCGCCCGGACGGTGCGGTGCCCCGCCCCGACGGCGGGGGGGGCCGTGGGGGCGGGGCCGTGCGTGCCCTGCGGCACCGTCACCGGTGCCCCGTCGTCACGGGACGCTTCTCGGCGGGCAGATCGGCCCACTCCTTCTCGATCCGCTGCTCCGCCGCGGAGGCGACGAGCCCCGCGGGGGCGAAGCGGCGCGACGCGACGGGCGCGTCCTCGTGGTTCTCGCCGCCGCCGGCGCGCAGCGCCTTGACGGTGGTGACGATCGAGGCGGCCATGACGACGATCGCGAGGACGACGAACACGATCGACAGGGTGCCCTGGACGAACGTGTTGCGGACGACCGCCTCCATGGCCTCCACGGAGCCCGCCGTGCCGAACGACGTCTCGCCCGCGGCGAGCGCGTCCTTGAACGCGTCGTGCTGGGCCCAGTACCCGACCGAGGGGACGTCCGAGAAGATCTTCTCGAACGACGCCGTGATGGTGACGACGGCCGTGAAGGCGAGCGGCACGGCGATGATCCACAGCCAGCGGAAGTAGCTGCGGCCGCGCTTGGTGACGATCGCGAGCACGACGGCGAGCGCGATCGCCGCGAGGAGCTGGTTGGCGATGCCGAACAGCGGGAAGAACGTGTTGATGCCGCCGAGCGGGTCGGTCACGCCGAGGTAGAGGATGGACCCCCACCCGGCGACCATGATCGCGGTGCACAACCAGACGCCCGGCCGCCAGGTGACGTCGCGGAACTTCGGCGCGACGTTGCCGAGGGTGTCCTGGAGCATGAACCGGGCGACGCGCGTGCCGGCGTCGACGGCGGTGAGGATGAACAGGGCCTCGAACATGATCGCGAAGTGGTACCAGAAGCCCATCATGGCGGTGCCGCCGACGACCTGCTGCATGATGTGCGCGAGGCCGAGGGCGAGCGTGGGCGCACCACCGGTGCGCGACACGATCGACGGCTCGCCGACCGCCGCGGCGGTGGAGGTGAGCATGTCGGGCGTGAGGTTGACGCCCATGAGGCCGAGGCCGTTGACGAACGCGACGGCGCCCTCGACGGTGCCGCCGGTCGCGGCCGCGGAGGAGTTCATCGCGAAGTAGATGCCGCGGTCGATGGAGATGGCGGCGACGAGCGCCATGATCGCGACGAACGACTCCATGAGCATGCCGCCGTAGCCGATGAAGCGCGTCTGGCGCTCCTTCTCGACGAGCTTCGGCGTGGTGCCGGACGCGATGAGGGCGTGGAACCCGGACAGCGCGCCGCACGCGATGGTGACGAACAGGAACGGGAACAGCGACCCGGACACGACCGGCCCGGTCTCGCCGGACGCGAACTCGCTGATCGCGGGGACGGTGATCTCGGGGCGCACGACCACGACGGCGAGCGCGAGGACGGCGATGACGCCGACCTTCATGAACGTCGACAGGTAGTCGCGCGGTGCGAGGAGGAGCCACACGGGCAGGACGGCGGCGACGAAGCCGTAGACGATGACGCCGATCGCGATGGTGGTGCGATCGAGGTGGAACATCTCGGCGCCCCACGCGGTGTCGGCGACCCAGCCGCCGCCGACGATCGCGGCCATGAGGAGCACGAACCCGATGACGGACACCTCGGTGATCTTCCCGGGGCGCAGGTAGCGCAGGTAGACGCCCATGAACAGCGCGATGGGGATGGTCATCGACACGGAGAACACGCCCCACGGGCTCTCGCCGAGCGCGTTGACGACGACCAGCGCGAGGATCGCGACGATGATGATCATGATGAGCAGCGACGCGACGATCGCGGCGGTCCCGCCGACCCGGCCGAGCTCCTGGCGGGCCATCTGCCCGATGGTCCGCCCGCCGCGGCGCATGGAGAAGAACAGGACGAGGTAGTCCTGCACGGCGCCCGCGAGCACGACGCCGACGATGATCCAGATGGTCCCCGGGAGGTAGCCCATCTGCGCGGCGAGCACGGGGCCGACGAGCGGCCCGGCGCCGGCGATGGCGGCGAAGTGGTGCCCGTAGAGGACGCGACGGTCCGTGGGGACGAAGTCCTTGCCGTCCTCCTTGACCTCGGCGGGGGTGGCGCGGCGGTCGTCGGGCCGGGTGATGTACCGCTCGATGACCTTCGAGTAGAAGCGGTACGCGATGAAGTAGGTGCACACCGCGGCGAACACGAACCAGATCGCGTTGACGGTCTCGCCGCGCACGACGGCGAGCATCACCCACGCGACACCGCCCAGCAGGGCGATCCCGGCCCACAGCGCGATCTTCGCGGGGGTCCAGCGGGGGGTGGTCTCGTCCTCGGGGACGGCGGTCGGGGGGAGCGAGGGGTCGGGGACGACCGGCTCGTCCGCGGGACGTTCCGCGGTGCGGATGGGGGTTGACACAGGAGCCTCCAAGGGCGGTCGCGTCGTTGCGTTCGGCCGGACCAGGCTAGAGACGCAGGTCACACCGTGACCGGGTGCGCAGGACGGGCGGTCGGCCCGTGCGACGAACGGTGGTGGTGACGCGACGAACGGTCGGTGCGCGAGCGCGCTCTTCGGGCATCGGGGAGGCCGGTCAGGATAGGTTCGGGAGACCTGGACGACGGAGGCCCGACCTGTGCTCACGCCCCACCCCGTCGCGCGCCGCGCGGCACGCCGTACCGCCTCCGAGCGCCCGCTCGTCGCGGCAGCGGCCGCGTTGCTCGCGCTCGTCCTGCTGATCGTGGTCGTCGCGCCCGCGGCGCGGACGGCGTCGGCCCAGACGTCCACGGGGACCCTGTCGCTCTTCAAGCGGATCGAGAACCTCGACTCGGGCTCCTCGGAGGGGCGGCGCGAGCTGTGGACGATGCACGCGCGCAACGTCGACACCGGCGAGGTGATCGAGGGGGACGGGCTCAACGGCGTGCAGTCCCGGACGGTCCCCGCGGGGACGTACCGCATCTGGGAGACGGGCGGCGTCGCGGGCTACCGGTTCCAGGACTGGACCTGCGGCGACCAGCACCTCACCGACCCGACGCCCGAGGTCGTGGTGCCGCCGGGCGGGTCGCTCACGTGCACGGTGGACAACGAGGCGATCGAGCCGCGGCTGACGCTCGTCAAGGAGGTCGTGGGCGGCACGGCGCAGCCGGAGGACTGGACGCTGCGCGCCCAGGGTCCGTCGTCGATCGGCGGGCCGTCCGGGTCCGACGACGTGACGGACCGGACCGTGCGGATCGGGCAGTACACGCTCTCGGAGGAGGGCGGCCCACCGGGGTACCAGGAGCAGGGCTGGTCCTGCGACGGCGCGGACCTCGTGGGCGACGTGGTGACGATCGACCTCGCGCAGTCGGTGACGTGCACCGCGACGAACGTGGGTCCCGTCCCGCGCGAGGTCCCGACGCTCACCCTCGTCAAGAAGGTCGCCGGGGGGCCGGCGGCCGCGGGCGACTGGACGCTCACCGCCTCGGGACCGACGCCGGTCTCGGGGACGACCGGGTCACAGCCGGTCACGGGGGTGGAGGTCGACGCGGGGGAGTACACGCTCGCGGAGGACGGCCCGCCCGGGTACGACGCCGCGTGGTCCTGCACCGGGGCGTCGGCCGGTGACGGGGCGGGCGGCTCGGTGGTCGTGGCCGAGGGCGAGGACGTCGTCTGCACGGCGACGAACACGTGGGCCGGGGGCACGCTCACGCTCACGAAGATCGTCGAGGGCGGGCTGTTCGTGGTGCCGTCCCACTGGACGCTCACCGCGACCGGGGCCGAGGCGACGGTGAGCGGACGCTCCGGGTCGGCGGACGTGACGGACGCGTTCGTGCCCGCGGGCGGCTACGTGCTCTCCGAGGACGGCTGGAGCGGGTTCGAGGCGGGACCGTGGTCGTGCACGGGCGGTGCGGTGACGGGCGACGTCGTGGTCGTCGGCACGGGTGCCGACGTCGAGTGCACCGTGACGAACACCGCGCTGCCGTCCCTGCTCACCCTCGTCAAGGTGGTCGACGGCGGCCCCGCCGCCCCCGAGGACTGGACGCTGTCCGCGACGGGTCCGCAGGCGGACGGGACGACCGGCACGATCTCCGGGCCGTCGGGTGGTGTGGAGGTGAGCCACGTCGACGTCGGGGAAGGCGTCCACGTGCTCGCCGAGTCGGACGGCCCGGCGGGCTACGAGCCTCAGGGCTGGGAGTGCGTCGGGGGCCTGCTGCAGGCGGGGTCGAGCGTGCTGGTCGGCGAGGACGAGAACGTCGTGTGCACGGTGACGAACACGTACGTGGAGGCGACGCTGACGCTGCGCAAGGACGTGGCGGGCGGGTCGGCCGACCCGGCGGCATGGGACCTCACGGCGACGGACGCGGGCGGGACGGCGGTGCTGGACGGGACCACCGGCGGCGACGGGGTCACCGCCGTCCCGGTGCCCACGGGCACGTACGACCTGGCGGAGTCGGGCGGGTACGGCGGGTACGCCTCCGAGGGGTGGTCGTGCGACGGCGGCACGCTCGACGGCGCGACGCTCACGCTCGGCCCCGGTGACGACGTGACGTGCACGGTGACCAACCGGGCCGAGCTCCCGCACCTCACGCTCGTCAAGGAGCTCGACGCCCGCGGGTACACGGGCGACGCGGAGCCCACGGACTGGAGCCTCACCGCCGCGGGCGCGGGGCAGACGCTCTCCGGGATCACGGGGAGCCCCGCCGTCTCGCACGTCACCGTCACGCCCGGCCGGTACGTCCTGGGGGAGACGGGCGGCGAGCCGGGCTGGACGGCCTCGCGGTGGGTCTGCGACGGCGGGCGTGTCGTGGAGAACCCCGTCACGTCGGTGTCGACCGTCGTCGTCCTCCCTGGCACCGACGTGACCTGCACGGTGACGAACCACTGGCTCGCGGGGACGTTGACGCTGCACAAGGAGGTCGTGGACGACCTCGCGCCGGTCGACGACTGGGAGCTCACCGCCGCGGGACGGACACCGATCTCCGGCCACGACGGCAGCCCGGGGGTCACCCTCGTCCCGGTGGCCGCGGGTCGGTACGACCTCCTGGAGTCCGGGGGCTCGGGGGAGTGGGAGCAGGAAGGCTGGTCGTGCGACGGCGGCGAGCTCGTCGACGCGGGCACCGTCCAGGTGGACGACGGCGCGGACGTCGTCTGCACGGTCGTCAACACCGTCGACCTCCCGCCGACACCGACGCCGACACCGACACCGACACCGACGGACCCCACCACCGACCCGACCGACCCGACCACGACCCCGACGGACCCGGCGACCGGGGAGTCCCCGGGCGCGGACGGCGGGTCCCCGGACGGTCCACCGCTCGCGTCCACCGGTGCGAGCGTCGCGGCGCTGGTCGCGGCAGCCCTCGCGGCGCTCGTCGTCGGGGGAGTGCTCCTGGCCGTGCGCCGACGTCGCGGCTGACGCTCTCGCCGCGCGCCCCCTGACGCCGGGGGCTACTGTCCTGCCGTGGCCGACGAGGATGCGGGCAAGAGCGACCGGACCCTGCGCGAGACCGTGACGGTGGTGCTGCTCTCCGTCACCGCGGTGCTCACCGCGTGGAGCGGGTTCGAAGCGAGCAAGTGGGGCGGCGAGATGTCGATCGCCTTCTCGCGCGCGTCGACCCAGCGCATCGAGGCGTCCACGCAGGCGACCCACGCCGACGCCGCGCGCGCCGTCGACCTCCAGGTCTTCAGCCTCTGGCTCGAGGCCTACGCCACCGAGGACGCGGTGCTCGAGGAGTTCGCGCGCACGCGGTTCACCGATCACTTCGAGCCCGCCTTCGACGAGTGGCTCACGTCGCGACCGTTGCAGAACCCCGACGCCGCACCCAGCCCGTTCGCGCTCGAGAGCTACGTCCCGCCCGGTACCGTCGAGGCGGCCGAGGCCGACGCGCGCGCCGACGAGCTCTTCGAGCAGGCGCTCGTCAACAACCAGCGCGGCGACAACTACACGCTCATGACCGTGCTCTTCGCCCTCGTCCTGTTCTTCGGGGCGTTCTCCGGACGGTTCCGGTCCGGTCCGGCCTCATGGGGGATGCTCGGTACGGGATCGGTGCTGCTCGTCGTCGGCATCGGCTTCCTCCTGGCGTTCCCCAAGATCATCTGACGACGCCCGACGCCCGATCCACGAGGAGGTGCCGTGCCTCGATCAGCGCGGTCCAGGTCGTGGCAGGTCTGGGCGGTCCCCGTGGGCGCGGTCGCGGCGCTCTGCCTCGGGCTCGTCGGTCTCGTGTCCTGGGCGCAACGGATCCGCGGGACCGACGGCGTGGTCCTGCTGACCGGCGCCGAGCCGTTCGTCGGCCACTGGGACGTGCGGGTCGGTGCCGGCACGGTCGTGGCGGCCGTCGTCGCCGCCGCGGTCGTCGCCGTCGGCCCACGCCTCGCGACGACCCTGCGCTGGCCGGTCCTGCTCGCCGTGGGCGGCACGACGGCGCTCGCCTACACCGTGGCCCTCGGCGCGCTGACGTCCTGGCAGCAGCTCGCCGCACCGATGCGCAGCCGTCACGAGTACCTCCCCGTCGTGCCCGACGCCGCGGCCGACCCCGCCGCGTTCGTCGCCACGTTCACCGAGCGGATCGGCGACTACCCGATCCACGTGCGCGGCCACCCGCCGGGCTTCGTGCTGGTCCTCGCGGCGCTCGACCGGGTCGGGCTCGGCGGGCCGGGGTGGGCGACCGCGCTCGTCGTGGTCACCGGGGCGAGCGCCGTCGTCGCCGTCGCCGTCACGCTCGCCCGGCTCGGGGGCTCCGCGGGCGAGCGCACCGCCCGGCACGCGCTGCCCGCCGTCGTCCTCGCCCCGGCCGCCCTGTGGGTCGCGACCTCCGCCGACGCGTTCTTCGCCGCCGTCCTCGCCTGGGGGGTCGCGGCGCTCGCGGTCGCGTCGACGACGCCGCGCGCCGGGGTGCGCTGGACGGCCGCCGTCGTGGCGGGCCTCCTCCTCGGCGCGTGCCCGTTCCTGTCCTACGGCCTCCTCCACATGGGCGTCGTCGCGCTCGTCGTGCCCTGGGCCACCCGCCGCTGGGGGCCGACGGCGCTCGCGGCCGGGGTCGTCGTCGCCACGGTCGTCGCGTGGGCGGCGGCGGGCTTCTGGCTGCTCGACGGGATCGCGGCGACGCGCGAGCAGTGGGCGGCGGGGTCGGGGACCGGGCGCCCGTACCTCTACTTCCTCCTGGCCGACGTCGTCCTGCTGGGTGTGCTCGTCGGCCCCGCCGGGACGGGCGGGCTGGCGCGCGTCGGCCGGCTCGACCGGGCGGGTCGGGCGCTCGTGCTCGTCGCGGCGGCGTCGGCGCTGCTCGGGGCGCTCAGCGGGTTCGAGCGCGGGGAGGTCGAACGGATCTGGCTGCCGCTCGCGTGCTGGGTCGCGCCGGCCGCCGCCGCGCTCGTCGACCCGCGCCGACCCGCCGCGTGGCGGTGGTGGCTCGTCGCGCAGGCCGCCGCGACCCTGGTCCTCGCGACGGTCCTGCGCTCGCCCTGGTGACCGCTGAGTGCATGACATAGTCGCGCGAACCGGGGTGGAGCGCGACTATTTCATGCACTCAGCGGGTGCCGGTGAGGCGGCGCACGGCGCCGAGGACGTCGACGTCGTCGTGCGGCTCGGTGTCGAGCGCGCGGTGGATCGTCATGCCCTCGATGAACGCGTCGAGGACGCGGCACGTCGCCGCGTCGAAGTGGCGGCCGAGCGCGACGCGGCTGCGCCGCATCCAGTCGTTCGTCAGCGTGCGGTACGCGGGCTCGCGCGCCGCGAGCGTGTAGAGCTCGTGGGACAGCACGAGGTCGCGCTGCGTGGCGAACACGTCGTGCGTGATGAGCTGCGCGACGGCCTGCACGGCCTCCTCCGGGTCGCGGGCCGCGGCCATGCGGCGCTCGAACTGCGCGGCCGCGTCGCGCGCGAACCGGCCGAACGCCTCGCGCAGCAGCTCGTCCATCCCGGAGAAGTGGTAGGTCATCGAGCCGAGGGGCACGTCGGCCGCGGCGGCGACGCGCCGGTGCGAGGTCCCGGCGACGCCGTGCTCCGCGACGACGTCGAGGCAGGCCGCGACGATCCGGTCCCGCCGTGCGGGGTCGTGACGCCGCGCACGCGGCCGGGTGGCCCCCGGCGCCGCGCGCGGCGAGCCTGCGGGGGCGCTCGGGTCGCTGGACGCGGTCGGGTCGGCGGGCACGGTCAGATGTTCTCGCGGATCACCCGGGCGGGGTTGCCGACGGCCACGACGTTCGCCGGGAGGTCGCGGGTCACGACGGAGCCGGCCCCGACCACGGTGTTGTCGCCGATGGTCACGCCGGGGCAGACGATCACGCCGCCGCCGAGCCACACGTTGTCGCCGAGGGTGATGGGCTCGGCCGCCTCCAGCTTGTCGCGCCGGGGCTGCGGGTCGACGGGGTGGGTGGGCGTGAGGAGCTGGACGTTCGGGCCGAGGAGGCAGTCGTCGCCGATCGTGATGGCGGCGACGTCGAGCGCGGTGAGCCCGGAGTTGACGAACGTCCGCGCACCGAGGTGGACGTTGTGGCCGAAGTCCACGAAGAGGGGCGGCTTGACCGACGCCTCCTCGCCGAGCGAGCCGAGGAGGTCGGTGAGGATCGCGCGCGAGGCGTCCTCGTCGCCGTCGAGCACGGCCCGGTGGTAGGCGTCGACGAGGCGCATGCCGCGCTGGACGCCGCGCGTGATCTCCGGGTCGTCGGCGACGTACAGGTCGCCGGCGGCCATGCGCTCGTAGCTGGTCCGGTCGTCCCCGGCGAAGTAGTCGGTGGTCACGGGCGGGTCTCCTCGGGCTCGGGGGTTCGGGTGCGCGCGGGCGCGCCCGCGGCGTCGGTGGGCGGGGCGGTCGGGGCGGGCGGGCGGCGTCGGGCGAGGACCCCGGAGAGCAGCACGACGACGACCCCGGCGGCGGGCAGCACGAGGAGCCCGGCGCGCAGGCTCGACGCGTCGGCGACGAGGCCGACGAGGGGCGGGGACGCGAGGAAGCCGAGCCGCATGAGCCAGGACACGAGCGTGAGGCCGGTGCCGGGGCGCAGCCCGGGGAGCTCGTCGGCCTGCTGCATGGCGGCGGGGACGAGCGTCGCGGTGCCGAACCCGGCGGCGGCGAACCCGGCGATCGTGCCCGGCACGCTGGGGAACGCGAGCGCGAGCCCCGTGCCCACGGCGATGAGCAGGCCCCCGGCGCGCGCGACGGCGCGCTGCCCGAACCGGTCGACCATGCGGTCCCCGACGAGCCGCCCGACGAACTGCGCGCCCACGAGCGCGACGAACCCGAACGCCGCGAG
Source organism: Cellulosimicrobium marinum (assembly GCF_020551945.1). GTDB lineage: Bacteria > Actinomycetota > Actinomycetes > Actinomycetales > Cellulomonadaceae > Cellulosimicrobium > Cellulosimicrobium marinum. The sequence continues at coordinate 223,243 of NZ_JAJBZH010000002.1, forward strand.
CTCGGCCGCGGCGCCGAGCGCGGGGCCCGCGAGGTAGACCGCGGCCCACGTGCTGCCCGCGTCCTCGACGAGCGCGCCGGAGACGGCGACGAGGACGAGCGCGCCGAGCATCAGGCCGGTCCGGGCCGTGAACCGGGGACGGGCGGAGGGCGCGGGGGCCGCAGGGGCGGGGGACGCGCCGTCGGGCACCGCGCCGTCGGGGAGGTGCTCGGGCGTGTCCGTGTCCGGGCCGGGCAGGCACCAGCGCAGCGCGAGGAGCGCGACGGCGGAGAACAGCACCCCGGTGGTCGCGAGGTGCACGCCGAGGGGGATGCGGAGCGCGATGGCCGCGGCGGCCATGAGCCCGCCCGTGACCGCCCCGACGGACCACACGGCGTGGAAGCCGTTGATGATCGAGCGGCCGTAGCGGCGCTGGACGCGCAGCCCGTGCGCGTTCTGCCCGACGTCGGTGAACGCGTCCATCGCGCCGCCGAGGAACAGGGCTGCGACGAGGAGCCCGAACGCGGGGGCGAGGCCGGCGAGGAGCACGCCGCCCGCGGTGAGGACCGTGCCGGCGACGGCGACGCGCGCGGACCCGAACCGGCGCAGGAGCGGCGCCGCCGCGAGCCCGGCCGCGATCGCGCCCGCGGGGAACGCCGCGACGGCGACGCCGTACCCCGCGTTGCCGAGGTCGAGCGCGGCCTTGATCTCGGGGTAGCGGGGCACCAGGTTCGCGAACAGCGCGCCGTTGGTGAAGAACAGCAGCGCGACGGCGGTGCGGGCGCGGCGGTCGGCGGTCGTCACGGCGCCCGGCGCGGAGATCATGCGTACGATCGTACACATGGTGGGAGCCCTGCCGTCAGCAGGCCGTCAGGTGCACCCCGACCGCCGCTCCCTAGGCTCAGGACGTGGACGCCACCGGTGACGCACGACCACGGGCACCGCGCCGCGAGGACTTCCGCTCGCACGTGCACGACCCGCGCGTCGTCGCGCGCGTCGGCGCCCTCCTCGGCGCGGCCGTCCTCGTCCTGTTCGTCACGGGCGTGCTCTCCCACCTCCACCAGCACCCCGTCCCCTGGCTGCCCTTCGGCCCCGACCCGGCGTGGGGCTACCGGCTCACTCAGGGCGTCCACGTCACCGTCGGCTTCGCGTGCGTCCCCCTCGTCCTCGCCAAGCTCTACGCCGCCTACCCGCGGCTCTTCGAGCGCCCTGCGCTGCGCGGGCCCCTCCACGCCGTCGAGCGCGCGTCCGTCGCGGTGCTCGTCGCCGCCACGACGTTCCAGGTCGTCACCGGCGTGCTCAACGTGTTCCAGGTGTACCCGTGGCGGTTCAGCTTCGTGGCCGTGCACTGGGCGACCGCGTGGGTCGTCGTCGGGTCGGTCGTCGTCCACGTGGGCGTGAAGCTGCCGACGATCGTCACCGCGCTGCGCGAGTCCGTGGCCGACGCGGGACCCGCTCGCGCCCCGGACGCCGCCCCCGACCCGCAGGCCGACGGGACGACGACGCGGCGCGGCTTCCTCGCCGCCGTCGCCGCCACGACCCTCGGCGTCGTCGCGCTCACCGTCGGGCAGACCGTCCGCCCGCTCGCGCCGTTCGCCGTGCTCGCGCCGCGTGACCCGCGCGCCGGGCCGCAGGGCCTGCCCGTGAACAAGACGGCACGCTCGGCCGGCGTCGAGGAGGCGGCGACGGACCCGGCGTGGCGCCTCGTGCTCGACGGCCCCGCCGGGGCGCGCGTGCTCTCCCGCGCGGACCTGCTCGCGGCCGGCCTCGTCACCGCGACCGTGCCGATCGCGTGCGTCGAGGGCTGGAGCGCGACGGCGACGTGGCAGGGCGTGCGCGTGCGCGACCTCGCGCGGCTCGTCGGCGGGACGGGCCGGGACGACGTCGACGTGGAGAGCCTGCAGCAGGGCGGCTCCTACCGGGCGTCCACGCTGCCCGCCGCCTACGTCGCCGCGGACGACACCCTCCTCGCGCTGCGCCTCGACGGGCAGGACCTCGACCTCGACCACGGCTTCCCCGCGCGCGTCGTCGCCCCGAACCGGCCGGGCGTGCTCCAGACGAAGTGGGTCGCACGCCTCGTCGTGCGTCCCGTCGGGGGCGTCGCATGAGCGGCGGCGCCGGCGACCCGCCGGCCACCGGGATGCGGGTCGCGCGGGCCGTCCTCGTCGCGGTGGGTGCCGTGCTCGTCGGGGTCGGCCTGTGGACGGCGTGGACGACGGTCCCGCGCGGCCAGTGGCCGTCCGCGCTCGTGTGGCTCGCGGGCGGTGTCGTCGTGCACGACGCCGTCCTCGCACCGCTCGCGGTCGCGCTCGGTGCGTGGGTGCTCCCGCGGGTGCCGCCGGTGTGGCGCGGGCCCCTGCGGGGCGGGCTGCTCGCCGCCGGGGCGCTCGCGGTGCTCTCCGTGGCGCTGGTGGCGGGCGCGGCGGACCGCCGGCACTGGTCGGTCGTGCCGCAGGACCCGGTCGCCGCGATCGCGACGGCGGTGCTCGCCGTCGTGGTCGGCGTCGTCGTGGGGGCGTTCGTCGCGGGAGCCCGCCCCTCCGACGAGTGAGGCACGTGCGGCCGAGAGGGGCACCTCGACGTGCATCCCTCGGCCGCAGGTGCGTCGCTCGTCAGTCGGTCGGGCGCAGCACGACGACGGTCCGCCCCGCCGCGGTCCACTCCTCCGCGGCGTCGAGCCCCGCCCCGGCGGCGACGCCCCGCAACGGGCGCGCGCCCAGCCGGGCCCAGGGCAGCGGTCTGCTGAGCCGGCCGTCGGCGGCGCGCAGCACGACGGGCGACGTGTCGCGCGCGTCGGGGTCCGGGTCGGTCTCGACGAGCACCGCGCCGTCGGGCCGCACGAGCTCGCGGCACCGGGCGAGGAGCGCCGCCGGGTCGCCGCCGATCCCGATGTTCCCGTCGGCGAGCAGCACCGTCGCCCAGCGACCCTCGCCCGGCAGGGCCGACTCGACGGCGCGGCGCAGCGCGACCGCACCCTGCGCGCGGGCCCGTGCGACGGCGCCCGGCGACACGTCGATGCCGAGGCACGCCACGCCGCGCCGCGCGAGCTCGGCGGCGAGCCGGCCCGGCCCGCAGCCCACGTCGAGCACCGGCCCCTCGCAGCGGGCGAGCAGCACGTCGTCCTCGGGCGTGGCGCGGGCCCCCCAGGTGCGCACGTCGAGGGGTCGTGCGCCCGCGCCGTCGAGCGCGACGACCGGCAGGCCGCCGAGCGCCGCCTCGTAGAGGGCGACCGGGCTGTGGCGGCGCGCGGGCGTCGTCGTCATCGCGCGGGCACCTCGCCGCGCACCGCACGCCACCGCGCGGCGAACCGTGTCCGGGGGGCCGACGCCGCGACGGCCGCCGCGTCGTCGGGCTCGTCGACGTCGCGCAGCACGGGCAGCAGACCCACGTCGAGGCCGTGCTCCCGCAGCCGCGCGAGCTGGGCGGCCCCGGTCGTCGGCGCAGACATCGGCACCCCGAGGAACAGGCCGGGGTCGGGTGCGCGCAGCCCGACGGCCCAGTACCCGCCGTCGTCGGCGAGGCCGAGCACCGCGTCGTGGCCGTGCAGGTCCACGGCGTCGAGCGCCGGCGCGAGCTGGGGCGTGTCCATGCCCACGAGGAGCACGGGCCACGCGCGGTCGGCGACGGCGTCGAACGCCCCGGCGATCCGGCGGTCGAGGCCGCCCGCCGCCTGGGGCAGCACGGTGAGGCCCGGCGGCAGCCACGGGCCGGGGGCGCCGTCGAGCACGAGCACGGCGTCGGCCGGGTGCGCGGCGACGGCGTCGAGCGTGTCGGCGAGCGTCGCGGCGGCGACGTCCGCGGCCTGCTCGGGCGTGAGCAGGGAGGTGAGGCGCGTCTTCACGCGGCCCGGCGCGGGCGCCTTCGCGAGCACGACGACGGTGCGCGGCGGCTCGACGGGCACGGGGCGGGCGCTCACGCGGCGAGCACCCGGCTCATGTCGCGCACGGCGTGCCAGGCGCCGAGCGGGGTGCCGGTCACCTTGGACCGCCCGACGCGGGGTCGGTAGGGCACGTCGACCTCGTGGACGCGCCACCCGGCGTCCGCGGCGGCGACGAGCATCTCGAGGGGGTAGCCGGAGCGTCGGTCGGCGAGGCCGAGCGCGAGGAGCGCGTCCCGGCGGGCGGCGCGCATCGGGCCGAGGTCGTGCACGACGACGCCGGTGCGGCGGCGGGTACGGCGCGCGAGCTCGCGGTTGGCGAGCCGCAGGTGCCACGGCCACGCACCGGGGGCGGGGCGGCGCCGACCGAGCACGAGGTCAGCGGTCCCGGCGGCGACGGGCCCGACGACGCGGGGCAGGTCGGCGGGGTCGAGGCTCGCGTCGGCGTCGCAGAACGCGACGAGGTCGGCGGTCGCGGCGCGCAGCCCGGCGTCGCAGGCGGCGCCGAACCCGCGGACGGGAGCGTCGACGACGAGGGCGCCGTGGGCGCGCGCCACGTCGGCGGAGGCGTCGGTGGAGCCGTTGTCGACGACGATCGCCCGGACGCCTGCGGGGACGCGCGGGAGGAGCCACGCGAGCCCGGCGGCCTCGTCGAGGCAGGGCAGCACGAGGTCGACGGTCGGCGCGGGGCGGGCGGTGCCCGGCGCGGGGTCGCTCATCCTCCGACGGTACGAGCGGGTCGCGGGCCTCGCCCCCGGCGCCGACCTGACGATCGCCTGACACGTCCCTGGCGGGGGGCCGGTCGGCGCTGGTTCGTCGCGGCGTCGGACCGTCGCCGCAGTACTGTGCAGGAATGAGCACGGTCGGCGCGGACGAGGGTGCGGCGCGCACCTCCAGGGTGCTCGTCGTGGACGACGACACGCTCACGGTCGCGAGCGTCGCGGCGCACGTGACGGCGGCGGGTCACGCCGCGCGCACGGCGACGGACGCGGTGGAGGGCGAGCGGGCGTGGCGCACGTGGCGCCCGGACGCGGTGGTCCTGGACGTGCGCCTGCCGGGGCGGTCCGGGCTGGACCTGCTCACGCGTCGTCGTGCGGACGGCGACGGGACGCCGGTGCTGCTCCTGTCGGGGCTGGGGTCGGTGGACGACCGGATCGGCGGCCTGGAGGTGGGGGCCGACGACTACGTGGTGAAGCCGTTCGACGCGCGCGAGCTCGTGCTGCGCGTCGAGGCGCTGCTGCGCCGCGGCCCGGGCCTGGTGGAGAACGCGCCGACGCGCGTGGTCGTGGGCGACCTCGTGGTCGACGCGACCGACCGCACGGCGTCGTACCACGGGCGGGTGGTGGCGCTGACGCCGCGCGAGTTCGCGCTGCTGCACTTCCTCGCGCGCCACCCGGGGCGGTCGTTCAGCCGGGCGGAGCTCCTGCGCCGGGTGTGGGGCTGGAGCTTCGGCGACGACTCGACGGTGATGGTGCACGTACGTCGGCTGCGCGCGAAGCTGGAGGACGACCCGTCCGACCCGTCGCTCGTCGTCAACCTGCGCGGCGCGGGGTACACGATCGGTGCGGCGGTGCCGAGCGAGGTGGGCCCGTGACCGAGATCGGGTTCATGCTGGCCGTGACCGTGGCGTGCTCGGTCGTGGTGGGGCTGCTGGGCGCGTGGGCGGTGCGTGCCGCGCGGCGCGTGTCGCTCGTCCTCGCGCTCGTGCTCGCGGCGCTCGTGCCGTTCCTCGCGGTGGTCCTCGCGCTGTCCGTGAACGTGTCGGCGATGTTCCTCTCGGAGCACGACGCCGGGGTGGTGCGCCTCGTCCTCGGGGCGTCGTCCGTCCTCGCGGTGGTGATCGCTCTCGTGCTGGGCCGCACGGTGGCCGACGACGCGCGGCAGGTCCGTGCCGCGGCCCGCCGGCTCGGGGACGCGGCGGGGGAGGGGGACGACGACGGGACCGGGGGCGCGGAGGGTCTCGGGGCGCGCGAGGAGGCCGCCCCGCCCGCCCCGGCGACGGCCGAGCTCGCGCACGTCGTCGCCGAGCTCGACGAGACGCGGCGGCGCCTCGACGCGTCCCGCGCGGCGGAGCGTGCGGCGCAGGCGGCCCGGCGTGAGGTCGTCGCGTTCGTCAGCCACGACCTGCGCTCCCCGCTCGCCGGGGTGCGGGCGGCGGCCGAGGGCCTGCGCGACGGCGTGTTCCCCGACCCGGCGACGCCTCTCGACGGGATCGTGGCCGCGACGGAGCGCATGTCCCGCATGATCGACGACCTCGCCGAGCTGGCCCGCAATGACCGGCCGCGCGACCCGGTCGCCGTGCAGCGGGTCGACGTCGCGCGCGTGCTCGACCGGGTCGCGGCGCACGCCCACCCCCTCGCCCGCTCCGTCGGGGTCGACCTGCGCGTCGAGGCGCAGCCCGGCGTCCTCGTCGCGGGCGACCCCGACGAGCTCGAGCGCGTCCTCGACAACCTCGTCGCGAACGCGGTCCGCGCGAGCGGTCGCGCGGACGCGCCGGTGCCCGCCGCGGTGACGGTCGAGGCGAGCGTCGTGGGCGGGGGGGCGCGCGTCGTCGTGCACGACACGTGCGGCGGCATCCCCGCCGACGCGCTGCCCCACCTCGTGGAGCCGGGGTTCCAGGCGGGCGACGGTGCGGACGGCTCCGACGGCCTCGGCCTCGCGTTCGTCGACCGGGTGCTGGACCGGCACGGCGGGACGCTCGACGTCGCGTCGTCGGGCGAGGGGTGCCGGGTCGAGGTGCGCCTGCCGTCGGCGGGCTGACGACCTCAGGTGGGCGGCGGGCGGTCGGCGACGACCTGCGCGAGCCCGTCGTCGACCGTGACGCGCGCCTGCCAGCCGAGCACCCGCGCGGCCTTCGCGCTCGACGCGGTGACGTGCCGGACGTCGCCCGCGCGCCACGCCCCCGTCACGACGGGGTCCGGTGCCCCGAGCAGGGCGGCGACCCGGCGGGCCACCTCGCCGACCGTCGTCACGACGCCCGACCCGACGTTGAACGCCTCCACCTGCCCGGGGGCCTGCGGCTGCTCGACGGCGGCCCGGACCGCGGCGGCGACGTCGTCCACGTGGACGAGGTCGCGGCGCTGGCCGCCGTCCTCGAAGACGCGCGGCGCCCGGCCGTGCTCCGCCTCGGACCGGAAGATCGACACGACGCCGGCGTACGGGGTGTCGCGCGGCATCCCGGGACCGTAGACGTTGTGGAAGCGCAGCGCCGTCGCGGTCGCCCCCGTCGCGCGGGCCCACGCGGCGAGCAGGTGCTCGCCGTGGGTCTTCGTCGCCGCGTACACGTTGCGGGGGTCGAACGGCGCGTCCTCGGTGACGAGGCCGGGTACGAGGACACGGCTGCAGGCGGGGCAGCGCGGGTCGAACACCCCGGCGTCCAGGTCGGCCGGGTCGCGCGGGGGAGCGGCCCGGGGCCCGTGCTCCGGGCAGGAGTAGGCGCCCTCGCCGTAGACGACCATCGAGCTCGCGTACACCACGTGCGGGGGCCGGGCGGTGGCCGCCGCACGCAGGAGCACGGCCGTGCCGAGGTCGTTCGACGACACGTAGTCCTCGACGTCGTCGATCCCGACGCCGAGCCCCACCTTCGCCGCCAGGTGCACCACGGCCTCGCACCCGTCGAGCGCCCCGGCGACCGCGTCGCCGTCGCGCACGTCCGCGTGCAGCAGCCGGACCCCGTCGGGTGGCGTCGCGGCGCGCGCGCCGGTGTCCGGGCGGCCGTGGACGTCGGGCCGCAGCGAGTCCAGGACCACGACGTCGTTCCCGGCGGACACCAGGGAGCGGACCGTCGCGGAGCCGATGAACCCCGCCCCGCCCGTCACGAGGATGCGCATCCCCCCAGCATCCCCGGCGGCCGCACGCGACGCAGCAGGTCGCGGCCGGGCGGACCTGACCGCTCCCTGACGACCGCACCTCTCCGTCCGCGCCGGGCGGGCGCGGTCGCCCCGGGCCGGGCTAGCGTGGCGCCGTGACCGACGCGACCGCGCCCGTGGGGATCCTCTGCGGATCCGGCCTGTACTCGCTGCTCGACGACCCGGAGCCGGTCGCGGTGACGACGCCGTTCGGCGACCCGTCCGACCCGCCCAGCCGCGGCACGTTCGCCGGGCGGCCGGTCGTGTTCCTGCCGCGCCACGGCGCGGACCACCGGTTCCCGCCGCACCGCGTCAACTACCGGGCGAACCTGTGGGCGCTGCGCGCGCTCGGGGTGCGCCAGGTCGTCGCGGCGTCCGCCGTGGGCGGCCTGCGGGCCGAGCTGGGCGCGGGGACCGTCGTCGTGCCCGACCAGGTCGTGGACCGCACGTGGGGCCGCGAGCACACGGTGTACGACGCCGCGGGGACCGTCGTGCACGTGCCGTTCGCCGACCCGTACTGCCCGCGGGGTCGCGCGGTCGCGGTGCGTGCCGCGCAGGCCGGGCCGCTGCCCGCGGTGGACGGCGGCACGATGGTCGTCATCCAGGGGCCGCGGTTCTCCAGCCGTGCGGAGTCGCGCCGCAACGCGGCGGAGGGCGGGAGCGTCGTCGGCATGACGGGCATGCCGGAGGCGGCGATCGCCCGCGAGCTCGCGCTCTGCTACACGACCCTCGCGCTCGTGACCGACGCGGACGCGGGGGTCGAGGGCGGCGAGTCCGTCACGCACGCCGCCGTCCTGGAGACGTTCGCGCGCAACGTCACCGCGCTGACGGGCGTGCTGCGCGCAGTCGTCGCCGACCTCCCGGCCGACGACGACTGCGCGTGCCGTCACGTCCTCGACGGGCTCGACCTGCCGTTCACGCTGCCCTGACGAGGGCTCGGTCAGGTCTCGGTCAGGGGGGTCGGTCAGGGGGTCGGTCGGGTCGCGGTCGAGCGGACGAAGGCGACGAGCGTGTCGGCCATCGCGGCGGGGTCCCACGAGTGGAACTCGCCCTCGACCTCGCGGACCTCGGTACGAGGCACGACGGCGGCGATCTTCTCCGCCGCTGCCGGCATCACGGGGAACGTCGACGTCCCGTACACGGCGAGGACGGGCACGTCGACGCTCGCGAGGGAGCCGTCCTCGACCGCGGCCGTCGCCCACACGAGCGACTGCCCGTCCGCGCGCTGGCTGCGCGAGCGACGGGCCTGCTCCGCGAAGTCGGGGGCCCGGCGCATCTCCTCCAGCCACACGGGCGGCATGTCGACCATGTACTGCTCCGTCGCGCCGACGAAGTCCTCCGCGTCGAGGCGGCGCTCGAACTCGTCGATCCACGCCTTCGTCGCGGCGGCGTCGTCGCCCAGCGGCGTCTCCCACAGGACGAGCCCCGTCACGGGCAGGCCCGCGTGCACCGCGGCGAGCGCGATCGAGCACCCGGACGAGTGCCCGCACAGCACCGCCCCGCGGCCCGTCCCACCGTCCGCGACGGCGATCGCCGCGGCGACGGCCGCGAGCTCGCGCTCCAGGTCGAGCACGCCGTCGGCAGGGCTCTCGCCGCGCCCCAGGCGGTCGAACACGACGGCGCGCACGCCGTGCTCGGCGACGCGACGCGCTGTCTCGGTGGTCACCGGGTCGACCGCCCGGAACGGCCCGGCGCCCGCGACGAACACCAGCCCCGGCCGGTCGCCGTGGGGGTGGTCAGCGTGCGGGTGGTCGCCGTGCAGGTCGTAGGCGACGGTGTCGCCGCGGCTCGTCGTCGTGCGTTCGGTCATGGTGCTCCTCCGGTGCCGGGGTCGACGTCGTCGACGGGTCGTGCGGGTGGACCGTGCGACCGCCACGGACTCATCGGCCGCCGCGCGGTCCGCGGTGCGAGGCGCCATGATCGAGGGCGAGACGGCCCGGGGAAGGGCCGCACGGCCGGGAGGAGGACCGGGTGAGCGTGCCCGACGACGACCGGCTCGTCCGCGCGGGACGCCGCGCCTGGGCGGTGGTCGGCCTCGTGCTCGTCGCTGCCCTCGCGTACGCGGCCTTCTCCGCGCTCTCCGGCCTCGTCGTCCCGCTCGTGCTCGCCGCGGTGCTCGGCGTGCTGCTGCACCCTCTCGTCGACCGCCTTCACGGGGTCGGCGTCGCCCGCGGCGTCGGGGCCGGGCTCGTGCTGCTGGGCCTCGCGGCGCTCGTCGTGCTCGCCGTGTGGGTCACGGTCGTCGGGGTGATCGACCAGTGGGACGAGATCGCCGCACGGGTCTCCACCGGGCTGGCCGAGGTGGACGAGCGCGTCGACGTCGACCTGTCCGCGCTGCGACTCTCGCCGGACGACGTCACCTCCGGGTCGTCCACCGCCCTCGGCGGCGTCGCGGGCCTCTTCGGCAGCGTGTTCTCCAGCGTCGCGGCGTTCGTCGTCGGCACCGGCGTCGCGGTGTTCTTCCTCTACTACATGCTCGCGGACTGGGCCCGCATCGAGCGGGCCGTGTCCCGGTACACGCGCGTCGGGCGCACGTCCGGGCGCGTCGTGCTCGGCGAGGCCACCACGACGCTCGGCCGGTACTTCGGCGCCCTCACCGCGTCGAGCGCGCTCACCGCCGTCGTGATCGGCGTCGCCGCGGCCCTGCTCGACGTGCCCCTCGCGTTCTCCATCGCGCTCGTGACGTTCGTGACGTCGTACGTGCCCTACCTCGGGGCGATCTTCTCCGGCGCGTTCGCCGTCCTCGTCGCCCTCGGGGCGCAGGGCCCCGCGGCGGCGCTGTGGCTGCTCGTCGTGATCCTCGCCGTCCAGAGCGTCCTGCAGACCCTCGTCCTCACCAAGCTGTCGAGCGACCGCCTGCGGCTGCACCCCATCGTCAACCTCTCCTCCACCATCGTCGGCGCCGCGCTTGCCGGGGTGCTCGGCGCCATGCTCTCCGCACCCGTCGCCGTCATGGTGCGCGACGTCGCGGGCCACCTCGGCGAGAACCCCTCGCGCGGTGGTGCGCCCGACCTCGTGCCCGGGACCGGGCCCGAGGCGTCGTCCGACCCGGCGCCCGGCGCGGGCGCCCCCTAGGCTCGGGGCATGGACCTCGAGGAACGTCTGGCCGTCTTCATCGACTACGAGAACCTCGCGCTCGGTGCGCGCGAGCACCTGGGCGGGATGGCGTTCGACTTCGGGCCGATCGCGGACGCGCTCGCGGCGCGCGGTCGTGTCGTGGTGCGGCGGGCGTACGCGGACTGGTCGTACTTCGACGAGGACCGGCGCTCGCTCACGCGCCACCAGGTCGAGCTCATCGAGATGCCGCAGCGCATGGGCGCGTCGCGCAAGAACGCGGCCGACATCAAGATGGTGGTCGACGCGATCGAGATGGCGTTCGAGCGCGACTACATCTCCACGTTCGTCATGTGCACGGGGGACTCGGACTTCTCCCCGCTCGTCCACAAGCTGCGCGAGCTGAACAAGCGCGTCATCGGGGTGGGCGTCGAGAAGTCGACGTCCCGCCTCCTGCCGCCCGCGTGCGACGAGTTCCTCTTCTACGACCGCCTCGAAGGGGTCGACGTCCCCGACGAGCCCGAGGGTGGCCGCGCCCCCTCCCGGCGCGGGTCCGGGCGCTCCTCGACCACCGGCACGGGCAACGGCCGGGGCGGGCGCAAGCGCGCGACGTCGGGCACCGGCACGACGACCCCGGCGCCGAGCCGCGAGGAGTCCGCCCGGGCGGCCGCCGCCGCGCTCGTCGGCGGCGGCGTCGAGCTCCCCACGGCCGACGCGCCCGCGACGGCACCCGACGACGCCGAGGCCGCCGTGCCCGTGACGACCTCCGCCGGCGCCGACGTCGCCGACACCCCGGACACCCCGGACACCCCGGACGACGACGCGCCCGCCGGCGAGGACCAGCCGATGGAGGTCCGGGTCGCGCAGACCCTCGCGGACCTCGCCTCCTCGACCGGCGGCGCCGTCACCGCCTCCGTGCTCAAGCGCACCCTGCTGCGCAAGGACCCCACGTTCAGCGAGGCCGACTACGGCTTCCGCACCTTCGGCGAGTTCCTGCGGTTCCTCGCCGACCGCGGGTTCGTCGAGCTCGCCGCCGGCCCCGCGACGGGCGACCCCGAGGTGTCCCTGCCCGAGCAGGGCGACACCGGCTCCGCGTTCGAGCTCGTGCGGTCCGTCGTCCAGGAGGAGGGCGGGTCGACCGTGCTGTCCGGGCTGAAGAACGCCATCCGCAAGAAGCGGCCCGACTTCAGCGAGAAGGCCCTCGGGTACCGCGGGTTCCTCCAGTTCTGCAAGGCCGCGCAGACCGCCGGCGCCGTCGACCTCGCGTGGGACGACGACGCCGACGACTACGTGGTGACCGCTGCCTGAGCGTCCTCGGCCCGCGAGCCCGGCAGCCCTCCGCCGTCCGCGCGCTGTCCGGTCGACCACGCGCGCGGTGACACGCCGAGCCGTCGGCTGAAGGCCCGGGAGAACGCGGCGGGAGTCGCGTAGCCCAGGTCGGCGGCCGTCCGGTTCACCGGGTCCCCGGCGCGCAGGCGGTCCTGCGCGACCGTCAGCCGCCAGTGCGTGACGTAGTCCGCGGGCGACTGCCCGACGACGTCGCGGAACCTCGCGGCGAACGCGCTGCGGGACAGGTGGGCCGCGCGCGCCATCGTCTCCAGCGTCCACGGGTCGCCGGGGCGCTCGTGCACGGCGACCAGGGTCGGGGCGAGCCGTTCGTCGGCGAGGCCGGGGAGGAGCCCGGGCGGCAGGGCGAGATCGTCCGCCCGGTCGAGGATCCAGCGGAAGAGCTGGACGAGGACGACCTCGAACAGCCTGTCGGCGACGATGCGACGCCCGCACCGGACGTCGTCGACCTCGGCGAGGAGCAGGTCGAGGACGGGCCCGAGGCTCGGGACGTCGTCGAGCGGGAGCGCGAGGACGGGCGGCAGCGTGCGCAGGAGGGGGTGGGTCGCCCCGTTCTCGACGTCGACCGTGGCGCACGTGAGGTCGGCACCCTCCGTCGTCACGCTGCGGAACGAGTGCTCGAGAGGTCGTGGGTAGAAGACCAGGCTCGGCCGGTCCACGGTGCGGCGGACCACCCGGCCTCCGGGCGCGACGTGACTCACCTCCAGCTCACCGTGCCGGAGCACGTGCAGGAACCCGCGCCCGGGACGGGCGTCGTACGTGGTGGTCGCGCACAGAGGGCCCGAGTGGACCAGGTGCGTTCGCACGCGGAACCGCTCGAGCAGGTGCGAGAGTCGGTCGATCGTGGCCATCCACCGATCCTTCCAGACGATGGGGCATGTTCGGTGGACGATTCGTTCCCATCCGTACGGATCCGGCCGCCAGGATGGAGGGCGTCGGCCGGGCTCGACCCGGCCGCCCGACCCGCACCAGCCCTTCCAGGAGGCCACCATGTCCCGCGTCCCTCTCGTCAGCCGCGACTCCGCTCCCGGACCCGTCGCCGGACGGCTCGACCAGGTCCACGCCGCGTTCGGCACCGTCCCCGCCATGTTCCGTGCCCTCGCCAACGCCCCTGCCGCGCTCGACCTCCTGACCGGCGCCACCGGCTCCCTCGCGAGAACCACGCTCGGGCCCGAGATCGGGGAGCGGATCGCCGTCGCGGTCGCGAACCGCAACGGGTGCGGCTACTGCCTCGCCGCGCACACCGCGCTCGGGCGCAGGGCGGGCCTCTCGGACGAGGCCCTGATCGCGGCGCAGGACGGCACCGCCGACGACCCGCGCGTCGCGGCACTGCTGGACCTCGCCGTCGCCCTCGTCGACCGGCGTGGCCACGTGGACGCCCAGGACGTCCAGGCGGTCCGCGACGCAGGATGGGAGGACGAGCAGGTCGTCGAGGTCATCGCGCACGTCGCCGTCAACCTCTTCACCAACTACGTGAACATCGCCCTCGACGTGCCGCTCGACTTCCCCGCCGTCGAGCTGCGGACCGCGGCCTGACCCGCCGACCGAGGAGGACGCATGACGACCGACCAGGCCCGCGTCCTGCAGGTCCGGACCGGGCAGGTCGGCGTTGTCGAGCACCGCGGCCGCGCCGTCCCGTCCGGGTTCCGCAAGGAGGTGCGGACCGGACCCGTCACCGTGGACGCCGAGGGGCTCGTCGGTGACGAGCAGGGTGACCGGCGCGTGCACGGCGGCCCCGACAAGGCCCTGTGCGCGTACCCGGTCGAGCACTACGCCGCGTGGCCCGCCGAGCTCGGCACGGTCCTCGCGCCGGGATCCTTCGGCGAGAACCTCGTGACCCGCGGGCTGCACGAGGACGAGCTGCAGCTCGGCGACGTGCTCGTCGTCGGCAGCGTGCGGGTGCAGGTCACCACGCCTCGTCGACCCTGCTACAAGCTCGCGGCCGTCCACGGGCGCCCCGACCTGCCGGACCGGGTCCAGGAGTCGGGGCGCACCGGGTTCTACCTGCGGGTCCTCGAGCCCGGGACGATCGCCGCAGGCGCCGTGGTGCGCCTCGTCGACCGGGCGTGCCGGAGCGCGACCGTGCGGGAGGTCAACAGGGTGATGAACGTCGACCGTGACGACCTCGCCGGCGCGGCAGCGCTCGTCGACCTGCCCACCATGCCGCCGCGCTGGCGGGACAGCCTCCGGCGCCGGCTCGGCGGTGCGTTCGAGGACGACACCGCCCGGCTGCGCGGGACGACCTCCTAGATCGTCTCCTCGACGCCGTCCGCCGGGCCGGCGTCGGGGCGGTCGCGCGGGTCGTCGGGGGAGCGGCGCCCGAGCCGGCTCGCGATCATCGGCAGCGCGATCACCGACAGCACCCCGGCGCCGACCAGCGCCGCGCCGATGTCGGACGGCATCGACCCGTCGTCGACGGCGATCTCCGTGAGCGCCACGAGCAGGGGCAGGGTCGTCGTCGAGTACAGCGCCGCCTGGACCTTCTCGGTGCGAGGCAGCTCGCGCCGGAACCACAGCAGCACCGGCCCGCCCCGCACCACCAGCATCGCCGCGAGGAAGATGAACGGCAGGAAGGGCTCGGCGACGATCGCGTCGACGTCGAGGCCCATGCCCGAGCTCACGAAGAACACGGGGATGAACACGCCCCACGCCACCACGTCGAGCTTCTTCTCCAGCGTGACGACGTCGCCCGGGGCCCACCGGCGCAGCACCATGCCGCCGACGAACGCACCGAGCACCGCGTCGAACCCCATCGAGGACGCCACCGCGAGCAGACCCACCAGCAGCAGCACCGCGAGCCGCAACGTGCTCTGCCCCGTGCCGTGCTCCGACAGGGACATGAGACGCCCCGCGAACGACCCCTCGAACCGTCGCGGCAACGACGCGAGCGCCACCGAGATCACCGCGAACAGCACCAGCAGGAGCGTCGCGGACCACCCCGACGTGCGGGTCCCGAGGAGCACCGCCATCGCGACGATCGGCCCCAGCTCGCCGAACGCGCCCAGGACCAGCACCGACCGGCCCAGGCGCGTCCCCAGCGTCCCGTCCTCCCGCAGGATCGGCAGTACCACGCCCAGCGCCGTCGTCGTCAGCGCGATCGCGCCCGCCGCGAGCAGCTCCGGCGGCTGCCGGTCGGGCAGGAGCAGCAGCACCGCCCCGCCGAGCGCGAACGACGTCACCCACGCGCCGCCCGCACGCCGCCCGACGCGCTGACGCAGCAGGTCCGGCTCCAGCTCGTAGCCCGCCAGCAGGAACAGGAAGCCCATGCCGAGGTCGGCCAGCAGCGTCACCGACGCCGGGTCGCTCACGTCCAGCACCTGCGGCCCGATGAGCACCCCGCCCAGCAGGAGGATCACGACCTGCGGCACGCGCGACCGCACCGGCATGAGGAACGCGAGCACCGGCGCCAGCAGGGCGACGACGAACACGGGGACGAGCGGGGCGTACACGTTCACGGGCAGGGTCTCCGGGGTTCCGCAGGTCGGGGCGCCAGGGAGCGGGCACTGGCGGGGACAAGGATCCCGCACCCGCCCACCCCTGGCGAGCGGGCGGCGTCGTGCAGCGGTTGACGCCGCACCGCACCGCTGCCTACGGTCGGCGCAGCCGCGCTCCCGCGCGGCACCTGGATCGGCAGACAGGACCACTGAGCCGGCGCACCGCGGCGCCGCAGACGCGTCCCGTGTCGCACGAGCCACCAGGAGGCACCATGACCGCCACCCCCGCCGGCACCCGCACGTGGATCCGCGACCCGCTCGGCGTCCACACCGCGGACGACTCCCCGGACGCGCCCGACGCGCGCGGCGGCGTCGTCGTCGAGGACGGGGTGATCGCGGAGGTCGTGCCGGCGGGCGGCGCCCCTGCCGCTCCGGTCGACGAGACGTTCGACGCGTCGCAGCACGTCCTCACACCGGGCCTGATCAACACCCACCACCACTTCTACCAGACCCTCACGCGCGCCTGGGGACCCGTCGCGGACGCCCCGCTGTTCCCCTGGCTGCAGCGCCTCTACCCCGTGTGGGCGCGCCTCACCCCGCGCGACCACGAGCTCGCCACCACCGTCGCGCTCGCCGAGCTGCTGCTCTCCGGCTGCACGACGGCGGCCGACCACCACTACGTCTTCCCCGACGGCCTCGACGACGCGATCGACATCCAGGTCGACGCCGTCACGCGCCTCGGCATGCGCGCCACCCTCACCCGCGGCTCCATGACGCTCGGCGAGGACGACGGCGGCCTGCCGCCCCAGTCGGTCGTCCAGGACCTCGACACGATCCTCGCCGACTCCCGGCGGCTCGTGGAGACCCACCACCAGCGCGGCCCCGGCGCGCACGTCCAGATCGCGCTCGCACCCTGCTCGCCGTTCTCCGTGACGACCGACGCCATGCGCGAGAGCGCCGCCCTCGCCGAGGCGCTCGACGTGCGCCTGCACACCCACCTCGCCGAGACGATCGACGAGGAGGACTTCTGCCGCGAACGCTTCGGCCTGCGCACCGTCGACTACCTCGAGTCCGTCGGGTGGCTCACCGACCGGGCCTGGCTCGGCCACGGCATCCACTTCGACGACGACGAGGTCCGCCGCCTCGGAGCCGCCGGCACCGGCATCGCCCACTGCCCGACGTCGAACATGCGCCTTGCGTCCGGCATCGCCCGGGCCGTCGAGCTCGAGGACGCGGGCGCCCCGGTCGGGCTGGGCGTCGACGGCTCCGCGTCGAACGACGCGTCGACGATGATCCTCGAAGCCCGCCAGGCCCTCTACCTCCAGCGCCTCAAGTACGGCGCCGACATCCCCGTCACGCGCGCGCTCGGCTGGGGCACCCGCGGCTCCGCGCGCGTCCTCGGACGCGACGACGTCGGCGTCCTCGCCGTCGGCAAGCAGGCCGACCTCGCCCTGTGGCGCCTCGACGAGCTGCGCTTCTCCGGCACCCACGACCCCGTCGCCGCCCTGCTCCTGTGCGGCGCCGACCGCGCCGACCGCGTCATGGTGGGAGGGCGGTGGCGCGTCGTCGACGGCGCGATCCCCGACCTCGACCTCGGCGCCCTCGTCGCCGAGCACTCCGCCGCGGCGCGCCGGCTCGTCGCCGGCTGAGGCGTTCGTTGCTCCGGGGGTTCGGGGCAGGATCGGTGGGGCGGCGGCGGGTCTACCATCCGCCGCTCGTCCCTCGCGGCTCCCGCCAGACCCGCCACGACCCGCCGCCGCCCCACCGAGCCTCCCCTTGGCGTGCTCGGCAGGAACCTGTCAGCGACGGGTCGGTCCCGGGGTCGGTGGGGTGCTGACAGGTCCGGGAAGGTGGCGGCATCGAGCCTGGCCACGTGCGAGTTGGTCTCTCAGACTTGACACGGATCACATCTACCGTTCGAATAGTGGAAGTACTTTTCCGCTAAGCGGAACTGACGAGTAGCTGACGAGGAGGTCCGCTATGAACGCGCGAGCCACGAGGGGAGCCGACGGCGCCGAACGCCGCCCGGTACGCCCCGAGGACGAGCGTCTGCCCCTCGGGGCGACGTTCGGGTACGGGTTCCAGCACGTGCTCACGATGTACGGCGGCATCATCGCCCCGCCGCTCATCGTCGGCTCCGCCGCGGGCCTCTCGGCCGCGGAGATCGGCACGCTCGTCGCGGCGTGCCTGTTCATCGGTGGCCTCGCGACAATCCTCCAGACGGTCGGCATCCCGTTCTTCGGGTCGCAGCTCCCGCTCGTCCAGGGCGTGTCGTTCGCGGGCGTCTCGACGATGGTCGCGATCGTGGGTGGCGGGGGAGGGATCCCCGCGGTGCTCGGCGCGGTGCTCGTCGCGTCGGCGATCGGCCTGCTCATCACGCCGTTCTTCGCCCAGATCATCCGGTTCTTCCCCCCGGTCGTCACGGGCGTCGTCATCACGACGATCGGGCTCACGCTCATGCCCGTCGCCGCGAACTGGGCGATGGGCGGCAGCGAGGACGCGCCCGACTACGGCTCGGTGGGCAACATCGGCCTCGCGGCCCTGACCTTCGCGATCGTCATCCTGCTGTCCAAGGTCGGCAGCGGCACGATCTCGCGCCTGTCGATCCTCATCGCGATCGTCGTCGGCACGCTCATCGCGCTCGCGCTCGGCAAGGCCGACTTCTCCGAGGTGGGCGACGGCCCGGTCGCCGCGTTCCCGACGCCGCTCGCGTTCGGTGCGCCGACGTTCGAGATCGCCGCGATCGTCTCGATGCTCATCGTCATCCTCGTGACCCTCACGGAGACGACGGCGGACATCATCGCCGTGGGCGAGATCGTCGGCACGAAGGTCGACCGCAAGCGCATCGCCAACGGCCTGCGCGCCGACATGGCCTCCTCGGTCGTGTCGCCGTTCTTCGGCTCGTTCACGCAGTCCGCGTTCGCGCAGAACGTGGGCCTGGTCGCGATCACGGGGGTCAAGTCCCGCTTCGTCGTGTCGGCGGGCGGCGCGATCCTCGTGGTCCTGGGCCTCCTGCCTGTCCTGGGGCGCGTCGTGGCCGCGGTGCCGACGCCGGTCCTCGGCGGGGCGGGCGTGGTCCTGTTCGGCTCGGTCGCGGCGTCGGGCATCCGCACGCTCGCGAAGGTCGACTACTCGCGGCCGATGAACCTCATCATCGTCGCGGCGTCGATCTCGTTCGGCATGATCCCCATCGCCAAGCCCGACTTCTACGACCAGTTCCCCACGTGGTTCGGCATCATCTTCCACTCGGGCATCAGCTCGGCGGCGGTCATGGCGATCCTGCTCAACCTGCTGTTCAACCACGTGAAGTTCGGCACGCCGCCCGACCCGTCGGTGTTCTCCGAGGGCGCGGAGCGCGGCGCGAGCTCCGTCGACGACGACGACCTCGCCGACCTCGAGGACGACGGCGTGATCAACGGCTCGACGCGCCGGCCCCCGGGCGACGACGCACCCGGGGCGACCGGCGGTACGGCGCCGAGCCCGCGAGCGGCGGCCCCGGCCCCCCGGACCGCCCACCCCTGAGCGGCACAGCGTCGTGCCCGACGGCGCCCCGCACCCGCGCGACCACCTCGCCCGGGTGCGGGGCGTCGTCGTGCCCCGAGCGACCCCGACACCACGCCGTGTCGACGCAGGTCACACGCCCGGTGCACAGGCGTGCGCGGACGACGGTGCAGAATGAACGGATGACCTACCGGGTGCTGAGGCTCATCCTGTCGCTGCTGGCGTTCGCCCTCCTGCGACCCCAGGTGACGGGACGCAACAACATCCCGCGCCAGGGCGCCGTCATCCTGGCGAGCAACCACCTGTCGTTCATCGACTCGCTCCTCATCCCCATCGTCGCGCCCCGGCACGTCACGTTCCTCGCGAAGGCCGAGTACTTCACGGGCCGCGGCATCAAGGGGCGGCTCTCCCGCTGGTTCTTCACGACGATCGGCATGATCCCCGTGCAGCGCGACGACCCGCGCGCCGGGCAGCGGTCCCTGGAGGACGCGCTGGAGGTGCTGCAGCGCGGCGGCGCGTTCGGCATCTACCCCGAGGGGACGCGGTCGCGCGACGGCAAGCTCCACAAGGGGCACACCGGTGTCGCGTGGCTCGCGCTCGCCGGGCACGCGCCCGTCGTCCCCGTCGCCGTGCGCGGCACGGACAAGGTGCAGCCGATCGGCGCGCGCCTCCCGCGGCTGCACCGCGTGCAGGTGCACTTCGGCGCCCCGATCGACCCGCAGCGTCAGCTCGTCGCGGGCACGAAGCCCGCGCAGGCGCGCCGCGAACTCACCGACGAGGTCATGGCGTCCATCCACCGCATGAGCGGCCAGGAGCTCGCCGCCTGACGTCCGCTCCGCCCTGCCGAGCACGAGGTTGATGTCGTCGTCGGGCGGAGAACGACAGCAGGGTCGTGCTCGGCCCTCAGCCGAGGGAGCTGAGGCCGAACGCGGTGGCGAAGCCGAGGACGGTGACGAGGCCGGTGACGGGCCCGCCGAACTCGGTGGCCTCGGGGATCATCGTGTCGACGAGCATCGTCAGCAGCGCGCCCGCGGCGAACGCCTGCGTGACGGCCACGACGACGGGCGACGCGCCGTCGAGCGCGAGGTAGCCGACCCCCGCGGCGAGCGCGGACACGACGGTCGTCGACCCCCACAGCGTCCACAGGCGCGTGGTGGACGCGCCGGACTTGAGCAGGCCCGACGTCGCGGCCATCGCCTCGGGCAGGTTCGACAGGAACACGGCGGCCAGCATCGCGACGCTCACGCCGCCGCCGCCGATGAGGGTCGCGCCGAGGACGACGGACTCGGGGATCCCGTCGAGGACGGTGCCGAGCGCGATCGCCGCACCGCCCGTGCCGCCCGCCGCCTGGACGGCCTGCGCCTGCACGCCGGTGGAGCGTTTGCGCCCCTCCCCGCCGAGCCGGTCGATGACGCGGTCGCCGACGAAGAACGTGAGCGCCCCCGCCGCGAGGCCGGCGAGCAGGACCCAGCCGCTCGTCGTCGCGGCGGCGTCCTCGACGAGGTCGTACGCGACGGCGCTGATGAGGACGCCCGCACCGAACGCCATGACGAGCCCGACGACGCGCCTGCCCGGCGGGCGCCACAGCACGACCGCCGCGCCGAGCAGCAGCGACGAGCTCGCGACGAACCCCCACAGGAATCCCTCCACGCCACCAGTGGACCAGCGGCGGCGGCGGACCGCACGGCGGGGACCGCGCGCACGGAGATCCTGCGAGCGCCGCCGCCCGGTGCGACGATCGCGCGATGGACCTCTCCGTGCTCACCCGCCCCACCCGGACGTCGGTACCGGCGACGATCGCGCGCGTCGCGCTCGGTCTCGCCCTCGTCGGGGCGGGGACGACCCACCTGACGGTCGCGCGCGAGGAGTTCCAGGCGCAGGTGCCGGGCTGGTTCCCGGTGGACGAGGACGTCACCGTGCTCGCGTCCGGCGTGGTGGAGATCGTGCTCGGCGGGTCGCTCGTGGTGCTGTCGCGGTGGAAGGTCGTCGTCGGGCTCGTCGTGGCGGCGTTCTTCGTCGCGATCTTCCCCGGCAACGTCGGGCAGTGGCTGGAGGGCAAGGACGGGTTCGGCCTGGACACCGACGAGAAGCGGTTCGGTCGCCTGTTCTTCCAGCCGGTCCTCGTGGCGTGGGCGCTGTGGTCGACGGGCGCGTTCGCGGCGCTCCGGGAGGCTCGACGCCGCGACTGAGCGACGTCGAGGGCCGCTCAGCCCTTCGCCGTCGCGACGAACGGCGCCGTGCGGGGGTAGAGGTCTTGCTCGACGACGTCGACGAGGAACCGGCCGAGGTCGGCACGGGTGATCGACGTGGACCGGGTCGAGCGGTGCGCGTCCTGCTCGAGGGGGCGCTGCGACGCCGGCCCGTCCACGAGGCGCGGCGGGCGCACGAGGGTCCAGTCGAGGTCGCTCGCCGCCCACACCCGGTACTCGGCCGGCTTGTCCTTGACGACGTCCCCGCCGAGGGTGCGGATGAGCGAGCTGATCGCCTTGTCCTTCGGCGCCTTCTCGTCGCCGGGCACGTCGATCCCCGCGCCGCTCACGCCGACGAACCGGCGCGGACCCTGCGCGTCCATCAGAGCCACGAGCGCCCGCGCGGTGCGGGTGTGGAGGTCGGCCTGCTTGCCCTTCGGCCCCAGCGCGGAGACGACGGCGTCGGCTCCCGCGAGGAGGTCGGCGAGCGCGGTCGGGTCGGTCGCGTCCCCGCCGACGACGCGCACCCGGTCGCGCACGTCCGGGGCGAGGCCCGCGGGGTCGCGGACGAGCACGGCGACGTCGTGGCCGCGCTCGAGCGCGGCCGTGAGGGTGTGGGCGCCGGTCCGTCCGGTGGCGCCGACGAGGGCGAGCTTCATTGGGGGTCGTCCTTCTGCGAGGTGGTGGGGATCCAGGCCGAGCGCTCGCGGTGCGCGAACTCGGCGAGGTCGATCGGGTCGCGCCCGAGCACGCGGCGCACGTCGTCGGTCAGCCCGGCGGCGAGCCCGAGGCGGGCGGTGGTGTAGATGGCGGAGGTGACGGCGACCATGCCCCACGGCATGCCGAGCGCGCGGCGTGCGTGCCGGGCGTAGCGCACGATCCCGGAGCGGCGGTACCGGATCGTGCGGCCCAGCTCGGCCGTGAGGATCTGCGCGACCTCGTCGTACGTCAGCGCGCGGGGGCCGGTCACCGTCCAGGCGCGGTCGGCGTGCGCCGCCGGGTCCAGCAGCGCGGCGGCGGCGACGGCCCCGACGTCCTCGGCGTCGACGAAGGCCGTGGCGCCCTTCCCGGCCGGGACGAGGATCTCGTCGCGGTCGCGCACGTCGGTGACGTGGGTCGTGGTGAGGTTCTGGTGGAAGAACGACGCGCGCACGAACGTCCACGTCATGCCGGACTCCCGGAGCCACGCCTCGACGCTCGCGTGCGGGACGACCTTGTTCTTCTCCGCGCCCTGCAGCGACAGGAAGACGACGTGGCGCACGCCCGCGTCGCGCGCCGCGGCGACGGCGGGGAGCAGGTCGCGCTTCACGTTCCTGATCGCGGGCGGGCGCACGAGGAACATCGACCCGACGCCGTCGAACGCGGCGGGCCACGTCGCGGGGTCGGTGAAGTCGAGCGCGACCTCGTCGGCGGCGCCGGGTCGCGGCGCGTGCGCGCCGCGGCGCACGCGCCCCCCGGCCTCGTCGAGCACGCGCGCCACGACCGAGCCGACGTTCCCGCTCGCGCCCGTGACGAGGACGTGCCGACCCGCCTCTGCTCCGCCCATGTATGTAGAGTACACACATGAGCGCCGAGACCCCCCTGGACGCGGTCGACCGCGCGCTGCTCTCGCTGCGGCGCTTCCTCGACACCCCGCGCGCCGTGGACGACGCCGGCACCCGCGTCGAGCTCTCCACCCTGCTCGTCCTCGACGCCGTGGGGGAGGCCGGCGCGACCGTCCGCGACGTCGCGACCCGCCTCGCCGTCGCGCACTCGACCGCGAGCCGCCTCGTCACGCGCGCCGAGCAGGCCGGGGCGGTGGAGCGCACGACGTCGCCCGCCGACGCGCGCGAGACGCTCGCCGTCGCCACGTCGCACGGGCGAGCGCTGCGCGGACGCGCCGTCGCGTTCCGCCACGAACGCCTCGCGCGCCTCACCACGGGCTGGACGCCCGAGGAGCTCGCGACCTTCGCCGACCTCCTCACCCGCTTCGCCGCGCGCGCGGACGGCCGCGAGGACTGAGGCCCCGGCCGTCAGGCCTGCGGCTCGACCGGGCCGTCCTCGCCCGCGCCGAGGACCACGACGGTGCGGCTCACGGCGAAGGAGGAGCCGTCGTCGGGCGCGGTGCTGGTGGCCGACGACGCGGCGTCGGCAGGCGCGTCGTCCGCGGGGCGGGTGGCGAACCACACCACGACCCCGATCACGAGGACCGCGACGACGGCGAGGACGATCCAGATCCACGTCCGTCCCGACGGTTCGAGCGGTGCGCCCGGGACGGGCTGGGCGGGCGGGACCTCGCCCGCCGGTGAGGGCCCCGGCGCGGGGGTGCCCGCGCGGACCGGCTCGTTCGGGTCGGGGTCCGGGTTCGTGCTGCTCGGCGTCGTCATCCTTCCAGGCAATCATCCGTGCCGGTGCCCGGCACCTCGAGCCGGTGGCCCAGGGTCAGACGGACGCGTCCTCGGCCAGCGCCGCGAGCGCCGCGAGCCGGGCGGCCCAGAACGCCTTGAGGGGCGCGACGTCGTCGGCGGAGCGGAGGCCGCCGTGCTGCACGCTGACGCGGACCGTGCCCGCGGGGGACCCGTCGGCGGCGCGCGGCTGGTAGAGGCCGACGGTGACGCGGCCCGGACGGTCGGCGGGCGCGCCGAGGGCACCGGCGGGCCAGGCGAGCCGGACGGACGACCCGGGTGTCGAGCCGAGGACGTCGAGGTGGTCGCCGGCGCCGACCTCGGCGAGCGCGCCGTCGAGCCAGCGAGCGCGGGCGTCGTCGTCGGCGACGAGGGCGTGCACGTCCGCGAGGGTCCCGGCGACGGACCGGCTCGGCGACACCTCGTAGGTGCCGTCGGAGCGCTGGCCGGGCGCGCGCAGGCCGCGTTCCTGCTCGTACGCGACGGTGAGGGACTGCGCCCACCACCCGTCCACGCCCTGCTCCTCGACGAGCCACGCCGCGATGTCGCGGTGGGTCCAGGCGGTCGCGCCCTGCGCGTCGAGCAGCGCGAACCACGTCGCGCGCGGCTGCCCGGTCGCGGCGGCGACGGCGTCGTCGCCGAGGGCGTCGGTGCTGCGTCGTACACCGGTCATGGGTCCAGCGTCCCACCGCGGGCGCGGGGCCGCACCGAGGACGCGCTCCCGCGCCCTGCCCGGGTCAGCGCCGGGAGCTCGCGAGGGCGGCGGCGAGGGACCGGGCGAGGGCCGCGCCGTCCGGCCCGGCCGCGGCCGGGACGGGGGCCTCGACGGCGGGACGGCGCGCGTCGTCGGCGGGCGCCGGGAGCGGCGACCCGTGCGACAGCACCTGCTGGGCGGGCGTGAGCTGACGGATCGCGATCGCGGCCACGTGGTCCGGGCAGCGGCGCGCGGCCCGCGTGTAGATCTCGGGGTCGTGCTGGCCGTCGTCCCCGATCAGCAGCCAGTCGACGTCGGGCAGCTCGCGGAACAGGCGGTCGAGCGACGCGTCCTTGTGGGCCTGGCCGCTGCGGAACCAGCCCGTGTTCGTCGGGCCCCAGTCGGTGAGCAGCAGCGGGCCCGGAGGGTAGCCGTGCCGCTGCAGGAACCGGCGCAGGTTCGCGGCCGTGTTCCACGCCCCCGTCGACACGTAGACGAACGGGGTGCCCGGGTGCGCCGCGACGATGCCCTGGTACAGCACCGCCATGCCCGGCACGGGCACGCGCGCGCTCGAGTGCCGCACGAACGTGTTCCACGCCGCCAGCAGGGGACGGGGGACCGCGGTGACCATCGCCGTGTCGTCGATGTCCGACACGACGCCGAGGCGTCGCCCCTCCGCCACGACCAGCACCCGACCCGTCGCCACGTCCCCCGACGCCGGCCGGAACGTGACGTCGTGCCACCCGGGCGAGAGCGCGACGTCGACCACGACGTCCACGTACCCGCCCCGGTCGCTCACCACGTCGAGCGTCACGTCGCCCACGCCGACCCGCACCTCCTCGCGCGGCGCCGGGGCGGTGAAGAAGTACCGCCAGCCGCGGCGGTCCGCCGTGGCCGCCGGGTCGTACGCCGGGTTCGCGAGCAGCACGCGCCCCAGCACCCGCACGCGCCGCGTGCTCCCGTAGCCCGTGAAGGGCTCGACGCGCGGCCGCCAGTCCCGCGCCTTCTGGAACCGGGAGACGACGGCGCGGATCCGGTCCTCGATCCGGGCCGCCCGGTGCGGTCGCTGGCTCGGGCTCGCCCCGGTCGTGGCGGTGGGTGCGGTGTCGGGCTGCGGCATGAGGCGTCGAGGTCTCCTGTCGGGGAACGGTGAGGTCAACCCTGTCACAGGCGGGCGGCGCTCGCGGCCGGGTGGGGCGCGCGCCGTCGTGCGCGGCCGTGCGCGGCGTCCTAGCGTGGCAGGGTGGCCGACGACGCGACGCACCCCGGGCAGCCGACCGACCTCCCGGGCCGCCCGACCCCCGACGGCGTCACCGACGCGACCGTCGAGGCACTGGGTGCGCTGAGCGAGGCGCTGGAGACGACGGAGCGTGCCCGCGGCCACCTGTACACGTTCCACCAGCTCACCGGGTCGGCCGACCTGGCGCTCGGGGAGGCGGTCGAGAAGCTGCGCGCCGCCGGGCACGACGACGTCGCGGACCGCATCGAGGCGGAGCTCGTGGGGCGCAACGTCGTGCCGGGCCGGTGGACGTTCCAGCTCGTCGAGGAGTACGACGACGGCTACTGGTCGGTGTTCCGCGAGCACGAGCGCCGCGCGCGCGAGGACCTGGCGGGCGGCGTCCGGCACCTGTTCGAGGCACGCATGAAGGAGGACCGCCGCACCGCGGGTCGGCCAGGGCACGACGCCGGCCCGGTCGACGGGCGGTGAGATCGGCAGACCCGGTCGACGTCGGCGGGCCGGTTCCGCCGAGTTCGGCACGGTCTGCCGATCTCGCGCCCGATGAGTTCTGCCTCGCCCGCCGGTCGGAGGGGGACCGACGAGAGGAACGGCCGTGACTGACGACGCATGCACCACCCCCGCCGCCCCCGGCGACCCGGAAGGGACGCTCGTCCCGCACTACAGCTCGCCCGGAGCGCGGCCCGTGCCGTGGGCCGCGGTGCGCACCGTCCTGGAGCGCGCCGAGATCTCGTGGATCTCCACCGTCCGGCCCGACGGACGCCCCCACGTCACGCCGCTCATGACCGTCGTCGCCGACGGCTGCCTGCACGTGACGACCGGCCCCGAGGAGCGCAAGGCGCGCAACCTCGCCGACAACCCGCGCGTCGTGCTCACCACGGGGACGAACGCGTACGTCGACGCGCTCGACGTCGTGGTCGAGGGCGAGGCCGTCCGCGTCACCGACGACGCGACCCTCCATCGTCTCGCCGAGCGGTGGCGGTGCAAGTACGGCGACGAGTGGGCGTTCACCGTGCACGACGGCGCGTTCTCCCACCCCGACGGCGGCGTCGCCCTGGTCTTCGCGGTCCGGCCCGAGGTGGTCTTCGCCTACGAGCGCACGGCCGAGCACGCGGCGATGCGCTGGCGGTTCGACGACGGCCCGAGCGCCTGAGCGGGGCGGAACGGCTCGGGCGTCAGGGCAGCGCCACCGTCGGGACGACGAGATCGGCGCGGGCCCGGGTCGCCTCGACGAGCAGGGCGTTCGCGCCGTCGACGTCGTGCGCCCACGCCGTCGCGGCCTCGACGGACCGGCCGTGGCGGGTGTGCCGGTCGACGAGGCGGCGCACGCGCTCGTCGTCCGGGACGGCGCAGAACCACACCTCGTCGAGCAGGTCGTGCACGTGGCTCCACGGCGCGTCGGGCAGGAGGAGGTAGTTGCCCTCGACGAGGACCACGCGGTGCTGCGGCTCGACGGCGACCTCCCCGGCCACCGGCTCGTCGACCTCGCGGTGGAACGACGGCGCGTAGACGGCGTGGCCCGTCTCCTCGCGCACGCGTCGCAGGAGGCCGACGAAGCCCCATCCGTCGAACGTGTCGGGCGCGCCCTTGCGGTCGTGGCGTCCGAGCCGGTCGAGCGTCGCGTTCGCGAGGTGGAAGCCGTCCATCGGCAGGTGGACGCCGTCCGGGCCCAGCAGTCCGGCGAGCCGCACGGCGAGCGTGGTCTTGCCCGCGCCCGGGCTGCCCGTGATGCCGACGACGACGCGGCCGCCGTCGGCCCGTTCCTGGATCGCCCTGATCCGGGCGACGAGCGCCCCCAGGTCGTTGCCCGTCACGCTGTGCATGCACCCAGTCTGGTCGACGGTTTCACCGGCGACACGCGCGCGCCGCGTCCGCTATGGTCCGGCCATGGCTGGCTTCGGAGCGCTCCTCGTCCTCGGGTACGTCCTCGTCCTCGTCACCGTCGCGGTGCTCGTCATCTGGGCGCTCGTGCTGACGATCCAGCTGCTGCGCAGCGTCCTCGCGGAGCGTCGCGCCCGTGGCCTGGGCTTCCCGTCGGCCGAGCCGCCGCGTGCCGAGGCGGACCGGACGCTCTGACGCGTCGCGCGGCGCTCAGTCGACCGCGGGGCCGAAGCGCTCGGTCTTGACGACGGCCGGGTCGTGGCCGAGCACGACGAGCGCACGGGAGACGGCCTCGACGAACCCTGTCGGCCCGCACACGAAGCACGCGGGCTCGATCTGCGCGGGCCAGGTCCAGGCGGCGAGCTCGGCGAGCGACACGCGGCCGGGTTCGCGGGACGCGTCGAGCGGTGCGCCGCGTGTGTACGCGACGTGCGCCTCGAGCCCGTCGTCGGCGCGCACGAGGCGGTCGAGCTCGTCGACGTAGAGCCGGTCGTCGGGGGTGCGGACGGAGTAGACGAGGCGGAACGGCGTGCGGTCGCCGGCGTCGCGGCGCGTGCGGAGCATCGCCATGAGCGGGGCGATGCCCGACCCGCCCGCCGTGAGCGCCACGGGCCGACCCGCGTGGCGCTCGGGCGACCAGACGAACCAGCCGCCGACCGGTCCGCGCACCTCGATCGCGTCGCCGACGGTGAACCCGTCGGTGAGGTAGCCGGAGACCTCGCCGCCGGTGACGCGCTGCACGGTGATCTCGACGTGCGCCGTGGCCGCGGCGTCCGACGCGGCGCTCGCGATGGAGTAGCTGCGCTCCGCGGTGTAGCCGTCGGGTGCGGTGAGGCGCAGGTCGAGGTGCTGCCCGGCGAGGTGCCCGGGCCAGTCGGGGACCTCGAGGACGAGGGTGCGCGCCGTCGGGCTCTCGGCCCGCGCGTCGACGAGGCGCGCGACGCGCCATCCGGTCGGCATGGCGTAGCGGGCGCCGAGGCGCGCGCCGGGCGCCGGCGCGGTGGCCCCGGGGACCGCCGCCTCAGTCACCCTGGTACCTCTGCTCGCGCCAGGGGTCGCCGAGGTCGTGGTAGCCGAGGGTCTCCCAGAAGCCGCGCTCGTCCATCGGCATGAGGGTGATCCGGTTGACCCACTTGGCGGACTTCCAGAAATACAGGTGCGGCACGAGCAGGCGCGCCGGCCCGCCGTGGACGGGGTGGAGCGGGGCGCCGTCGACCGTGTGCGCGACCCACGCCTTGCCGCCGAGCAGCTCGGCGACGGGCAGGTTGGTCGTGTACCCGCCGTAGGAGCCGATCATGGCGAAGTCGGCGGTGGACTCGACGTCGGCGAGGAGGGTGTCGAGGGAGACACCGCGCCACGTCGTGCCGAACTTCGACCACCGCGTGACGCAGTGGATGTCGACCGTCGGCTCGTCCTGGGGGAGCGCCATGAGGTCGTCCCACGTCCAGGTGCGCGTGTCGCCGGTCTCGGTGACGACGTCGAGTCGCCAGGTGCTCGTGTCGACGCGCGGCGTCGGTCCGGCGGAGAGGACCGGGAACCCGGTCTCGACGTACTGCCCGGGCGGCAGGGCGACGCCCTGCGGCCGCGGTCGGCCCTGGAAGCCTGGCGTGAGGGTGGCCATGACTCACGGTAGGCCCGTGCCCGACGTCGCGACACCCGTCAGGTGACGGGTCCCACCCCCGGGGGTGCGGCGACGAGGCGGAGGACGGCGTCGCGGAGCCATGCCCGGTAGGTGGCGTCGGACCAGCCGGCGCCGGCGACGAAGTGGGTGTGGCCCTCGGGGGTGAGGAGGTAGGAGAGCGCCTCGGCGGCGTGCTCGCGCGGCCCGTGGACGGTGAACCCGTGCGCGGCGAGCAGGTCGACGCTCGCGCGCAGGTCGGTGCGTCGGCGGTCGAGGAGGGCGTCGAGCTCGGCGGCGACGGCCTCGTCGCCCTGTGCGGCGGCGGTGAACGCGGCCCACAGCGGGGCGACGCGGGCGTTCGCGGCGGCGACGAGGTCGAGCATGCCGTCGAGGAAGGCGTCGGGGTCGGCGGCATCGGCGACCGCCTTCCCCTCGGGTCGCTCGACGAGGGAGCCGCGCCCCTCGGACCCCGCGAACGTCACCTCGAACGCGGCGAGCAACAGCGCCCGCTTGGGGCCGTGCGCCTTGACGGTCTCGACGGAGACGCCGGCGCGTTCGGCGACGCGGGCGAGGGTCGTGCGGTCGTAGCCGTGCGTGGCGAGCTCGTGCGCGGCGGCGCGCACCACCCGGTCGCGGGTGCGCGCGGCCTGCTCGGCGCGCAGGTCGGACGTGTAGGAGCGCGGTGGCACTATTGACTACCCCCAAGGTGTGATGAATACTTTCCGCGGTTGGTCGATCCTCCCACAACGCCCGGACGGCCCGGTCCGCGCCTCTCTCCCACCAGCGCCCGCGTCCCCACCCAGGCGCACCGTCCGTGAAAGGCACGTCCATGGCATCCCTCGTCCTCGCCTCCACCCCCGTCCACGCCCACGTCACCCCGTTGCTCGCCGTCGCCCGCAGCCTCGTCTCGCGCGGGCACGACGTCCGCTTCCTCACCGGTGCGCGGTTCGCCGACTCCGTCGCCGCCACCGGCGCGCAGCACGTCCCCCTCCCGCCCGAGGCCGACTTCGACGACCGCGACCTCGCCGGGCACTTTCCCGGCCGCGCCGGACGCACCGGGCTCGACGCGATCCGCTACGACATGACCGAGATCTTCGTGCGCCCCGGCGTCGCCCAGCACCGCGCCCTGAGCGCCGCGCTCGACGAGCAGCCCGCCGACGCCGTCCTCGTCGAACCGTTGTTCCTCGGCGCGACGGCGCTCGCAGCCGCACCCGCCGACCGCAGGCCCCCGCTCGTCGTGCTCGGCATCTTCCCGCTCGGCCTGACGAGCGACCACGCCGCCCCGTTCGGGCTCGGCGTGCTCCCGCTGCGCGGCCCTGTCGGCGTGCTCCGCAACCGCCTCCTGCAGCACATGGTCCGACGGTCGCTCGCCCCGGCGCAGCAGGCCGCCGACGCGATGGTCCGGGCGACGGGGCAGGAGCCTCTGGACGGGCTGTTCCTCGGGTGGCCCGCGCACGCCGACGCCGTCGTCCAGCTCACCGTCGAGGCGTTCGAGTACTCCCGGCCCGACGCCGCGGTGCCCGTCCGGTTCGTCGGCCCACCCGCGCCCGTCCCCGGCGCGAGCGGCGACCTCCCCGCGTGGTGGAGCGACCTCGACAGCACCCGGCCGGTCGTGCACGTCACCCAGGGCACCGTCGCGAACGAGAACCTGCACCAGCTCATCGGCCCGACGATCCAGGCTCTCGCCGAGGACGACGTCCTCGTCGTCGCGGCCACCGGCGGGCGTCCCGTCGAGGCCCTCGGGCCGCTTCCCGCGAACGCCCGCGTCGCCGAGTACCTGCCGTACGACGCGCTCCTCCCGCGCACCGCGGTCTACGTGACGAACGGCGGGTACGGCGGCGTGCACCACGCGCTGCGGCACGGCGTGCCGATCGTCGTCGCGGGCAGGACCGAGGACAAGGCCGAGGTCGCCGCGCGCGTCGCCTGGTCCGGCGCGGGCGTGCGGCTGCGGACCAACGAGCCCGCGCCGGCGCAGGTGCGCCGCGCCGTCCGTCGCGTCCTCGACGACCCCGCCTACGCCCGCGCGAGCGCCCGTCTCGGCGCCCGCATCGCGGCGTCCCCCGGCACCGACGGCGTGGTCGACGAGGTCGAGCGGCTCATCGGGTCAGGACGCAGGCAGCTCGGACGGGCCGAACTACGATGACGCGAGACGTGCGGTCCATGGCACCGCGGTCGGAGAAGAGAGGTGCTGCGCGTGACAGACGCGGAAAGTCCGCCCACCGTGCGCGGCAACCATCCGGTGCTGCGACGGGCGCTCGTCGTCCTGCTGTGGGCGTGCGCGGGGGTCGCCGTCCTCATGACCGTCGGGACGTTCGTCTGGCAGGCGCCCGTCATAGGCCTGGTCGGCTCGTTGGGTGGATACCTCCCGGGGTGGTTGATCGTCGTCGCCCTGGGCGGGGTGGCCGCCGGGCTGGGCGCATGGTCCCTGCGTCGGCAGGCGCGTCTCGTGGCGGGGGTGGTGGCCTGTACGTTGTGCGCCGTCGGCGGCGGCATCGTGATCCGTGACCAGACCCAGGCCCTCGACGGTGTCGGTGTCGACGTAGTAGCTGCTGACTTCTTCGGCCCCTTCCTTGCAGCAGGCGACGGTCCGGACGACGTCGTGGAGTTCGGGCCGGTCCACGGCGAGACCACCCGCATGGGCGTATACCGCCCGTCGGTCGGCGGCGAGCGTGCCCCTGTCGTCGTTCACGTGCACGGGGGTGGCTTCACGTCAGGGGACATCGACGACGATTCCGCCTTCGCGCGATACCTCAACGACCTGGGGTATCTCGTCTTCACCCCGCACTATCTGCTCGCCACGGAGGAGCGGCCCTCGTGGGACGTTGCACCCGCGCAGATCGTGTGCGCGCTGCAGAAGGTGGGCGAGATCGCGGCCGAGTACGGCGGGGACGGTGCTGAGCTGTTCGTCACGGGAAGCTCCGCAGGAGGCAACATGGCACCCATCGCAGCCAACGCGATCAGCGCGGGCGAAGACCTCGGGGCGGACTGTGGCCCGATGCCCGTGGTGTCTGCCGTCGCCATCAGCATCCCCGCGACCGACGTGGGGTTCGCCGAAGGTACGCCGTACGCGATCAGCGGCGATCTCGCGCGCGACTTCGCGGAGGCCTACACCGGTGGGACGCCTGAGGAGGTGCCGGACCGCTACGCGGCCGTGGACGCCGCCGGCTCGCTGACACCCGAGTCGCCGCCGACGCTCCTGGTGTTCGGAGAGAACGACTGGCTCGTCGCGTCGCAGGCCTCGTTGACCTATGCGCAGCGCGCCCGTGCGCTCGGGGTCGACGTCCAGGCGGTCGGTGTTCCCTGGACGGGTCACCTCATCGGTCTCAGCGGTGCTGGCTCCCGGGCGATCGCCGAGCTGACCGCGAGATGGTTCGTGGAGCACTGAGCCCACCGACCGGAGGCCGTCGTAGTGACGACCTGGTCGGGCTCACGACACCGCACGCGGTGTTCACCTCGCCGTCGGCTCGTGCTCGACCGGCTGCCACCTGCCGTCCCTAGCGTCAGGCGCGCGGCACGCGGTCGCGTGCCCGTCGTCGGAGAAGGGAACGGACCCGTGAACCGTCGTACCCCCGTCCTGGCCGCCGCGCTCGCGGCCCTGCTCGCGTGCGGCACCGGAGCGGCCGCGAGCGCCGCCCCCGCGACGCCGCCGCCCGGTACGGACCTGCCGGTGTTCGACGTGCAGGCGCACCGCGGCGGCGTCGGGCTGAACGTGGAGAGCTCGGTGGCGTCGTTCTCGGAGGCGCTGCGGATGGGCGTCACGACGCTGGAGCTGGACGTGCAGATCACGGAGGACGGGTACGCCGTCGTGACGCACGACCGGCGCACCACCGCCGCGGTGTGCCGCGACACGGCACCGGCGATGCCGGGCGACCCCGACTTCCCGTACGTGGGGAAGTACGTCAAGGACCTCACGCTGGCCCAGGTGCGCACGCTGGACTGCGGGTCGGTGACGAAGCCGCAGTTCCCCGAGCAGGAGCCGTCGCCGGGTGCCCGCATGATGCTGCTCACCGAGGTGTTCGACCTGGTGCGCGACCACGGCGCCGACGACGTCATGCTCAACGTCGAGACGAAGGTCGAGGCGGGCGCCCCGCACGAGACGGCGCCGCGCGAGCAGTTCGTCCAGGTGGTCACGGACCTCGTGCGCTCCGAGGGGATGGCGGACCAGGTGACGATCCAGTCGTTCGACTGGGGTGCGCTCATGCGGGTGCGGGAGGTCATGCCGGAGCTGCCGATCGTCGCGCTGACGAACGGTCAGCAGTTCCTCCAGGTGGGGATGCCGGGCGCGTCGCCGTGGCTCGGCGGGATCGACATCGACGACTTCGACGGCGACCTCGTCGCAGCGGTCGACTCGTTCGGCGCCGACGCGCTCTCCCCGGTGCACGGCGCCCCCCAGAACGGCTCGGTCGACGACCCGGGCTACGTCCCGTTCACCACGCAGGAGCTCGTCGACGACGCGCACGCCGCCGGGATCCGCGTCGTGCCGTGGACGGTCGACGACCGCGCGACGATGGAGCACCTGGTCGACCTCGGCGTCGACGGCCTCATCACGGACCGCCCCGACGTGCTGCGCGACGTCCTCGCCGACCGTGGCTACGACCTGCCCGCCGGGTACACCTGGGCGGGCGAGACCGGGCTCGTGGACCTCGTCGCCCAGGCGCGCTGCCTGGGCGGGCGCGCCTACGTCGCGGTGAAGGCCGTCAACGGCGAGCCCGCGCCCGTCGAGGTCCGCCTCGCCACGCCCTACGGCACGGCCCTGAGGGCCGGCGTGCGGCCCGACGCCGCCGCGTTCGCCCAGGTCAACGCCCGGGCCGCGAGCATCCCCGCCGGGCAGGTGACGGTCACCGCGTCGGTCGGGGGCGCCGTCGGGCACGACGCCGCGCGCCCCCTGGCGTACGACGGCGTCACCTGCTGACCCGCCCTCCCGGGACCGGCCGGGCCGCGCGTGTCACACGCGCGGCCCGGCCGGTGTCTTGATGCCGAACGCACCGAGACACCAGGAGGAACGATGACGAGCACGACCAGCAGGGCCGCCACGACCACCACGACCGGTGGCGCGCGGGTCCCCGCGATCGAGATGACGGGCGTCTACGGGGTCCTCGTGCGGACGACGACCCGCCGGATGTTCGGCCAGGTCCCCGACTCCGTCGGCGTCCTGTGGAACCACCCCAAGGTCTTCAAGGACCTCATGGGCCTCGGGCGCAAGGCGGAGAAGTGGGGCGCGCTCGACCCGACCCTGTCGACGTTCGCGCACATGGCCGCCGCCGCGGCCGTCGGGTGCAGCTTCTGCCTCGACCTGCACTACTTCCTCGCGCACGACCACGGCCTCGACGAGACGCGGGCGCGCGAGGTGCCGCGGTGGCGCGAGTCCGACGTCTTCACGCCCACCGAGCGGCGCGTCATGGAGTACGCCGAGGCGATGTGCCGCACCCCGGTCGAGGTGAGCGACGAGCTCTCCGCCGCCCTGCTCGACGAGCTCGGGCCGGCGGGGCTCGTCGAGCTCGCCGCGAAGGCCGCCATGATGAACGCGACCGGGCGCATGAACATCGCCCTGGGCATCCGGTCGCAGGAGTTCGCGGCGTCGTGCGGGCTGCCGCCGCTCGCGCCGCGCTCGACCGGCACCCCGACGGGCAGCGGGGCAGGCGAGGGTGGCAGGCTGACCGCATGACCGACGACCCGTTCGTCACCCACCGCAACCTGCTCTTCACCGTCGCCTACGAGATGCTCGGCTCGGCCGCCGACGCGGAGGACGTCGTGCAGGACGCGTGGCTGCGGTGGTCCGCCGTCGACCCGCACGAGGTGCGCGACGCGCGCGCGTACCTCGTGCGGGTCGTCACGCGCCAGGCGCTCAACCGCCTGCGCACCGTCGCGCGCCGGCGCGAGGACTACGTCGGCGAGTGGCTCCCCGAACCGCTCCTCACCACCCCGGACGTGGCTGACGACGTCGAGCTCGCCGAGAGCGTCTCCCTCGCCATGCTCACCGTGCTGGAGACGCTGCGGCCCGCCGAGCGGGCCGTGTTCGTGCTGCGCGAGGTGTTCGACGTCCCCTACGACGAGATCGCCGAGGCCCTCGACCGCACGCCCGCCGCCGTGCGGCAGATCGCGCACCGGGCCCGCGACCATGTCGCCGCGCGTCGGCCGCGCGTGCGGGTCGACCACACCGAGCAGCGCGCCGTCGTCGACCGGTTCCTCGCCGCGCTCGCCACCGGCGACGTGCAGGGCCTCCTCGACGTGCTCGCCCCCGACGTCGTGCTCCTGGCCGACGGCGGCGGCGTCGTCACCGCGGCCCGTCGCCCGATCGTCGGCGCCGACCGCATCGCGCGCTACCTCGTGGGCGGGCTCGCCAAGGAGCGCGGCACGGTCGTCGCGCACCCCGCATGGGTCAACGGGGCGCCCGGCCTGCGGCTGGAGGTCGACGGGGCGCTCGCGGGCGCCGTCGGGATCGTCGTGGAGGACGGGCGCATCACGCGTCTCTTCGGTGTCGCGAACCCGGCGAAGCTCGCCGCGTTCGACGCCGAGACGCCCCTCGTGCGGTAGGCACCACGTGCGGTAGACAGGCACCGACGACGAGGACGTCTCGCGGGGATGTCGAAACACGCGCGCCCCGTTCGACCTCGTGGTGAAGAGGCCGCCCGGCCCTTTCGCAGACAGGAGGAGGGAACCATGACGCGTGAACTCGTCTACACCGGCTTCATCACCCTCGACGGCTCCGTGGACTCGCCCGGCGGAACGTCCGAGGGCCACCCCGGCGGCGGCTGGGTCTTCGACACCGAGCTCGACCCGGAGTCGTACTCCCTCAAGGGCGAGGAGCTCGAGGAGACCACCGCGCTGCTGTTCGGCCGGCACAGCTACGAGGCGTTCTCGGGCTTCTGGCCCACGTCGGCCGACCACGCCGAGTACCAGGACCTCCCGAAGGTCGTCGTGTCCACGACGCTGCGGGACGCCGACCTCGTCGACGGGTGGGGCCCCACCACGATCCTGCGGAGCACCGCCGACGTCGCCGACCTCAAGCAGACCGACGGCGGAGCGATCTTCATCCACGGCAGCGCCGAGCTCGCCCGGCGCCTCGGCGAGGCGGGGCTGATCGACCGCTACAACCTGCTGCTGTTCCCCTACCTGCTGCCCGGCGGCAAGACGATCTTCGGCCCGCAGGGCGTCGACCGTCGCAACCTCTCGCTGCGCGAGTCCGCCACGTACGCGAACGGCGTCGTCAAGCTCGTCTACGACGTCCGCCGCTGACCCCGGCCGAGCACCGCCAACCGAATGCGCGACGTCGAGCACGAGGTTGGTGCCGTCAACGACCCGATAACGACACCAAGTTCGTGCTCGGCGAGATCAGCCCCGCGGACGGAACCACGACCGCGCTCCGGCTCAGCACTCGTGCTCATGGTCGTGCTGAAGCCTGCGCTTGCTTCGCTGCGCTTCGGCTCAGCACTCGATGACGTTGACGGCGAGGCCGCCCGTCGACGTCTCCTTGTACTTCGTCGACATGTCGACGCCGGTCTGGCGCATGGTCTCGATGACGGTGTCGAGGGAGACGACGTGCGACCCGTCGCCCTGGAGGGCGAGGCGCGCGGCGGAGACGGCGGTGCAGGCGGCGATGGCGTTGCGTTCGATGCACGGCACCTGGACGAGCCCGCCGACGGGGTCGCAGGTGAGGCCGAGGTTGTGCTCCATGGCGATCTCAGCGGCGTTCTCCACCTGGGCGGGGGTGCCGCCGAGGACGGCGCACAGTGCGCCGGCGGCCATGGAGCAGGCGGACCCGACCTCGCCCTGGCAGCCGGCCTCGGCGCCGGAGATGGAGGCGTTGCGCTTGTAGAGGGCGCCGATGGCGGCGGCGGTGAGGAGGTAGGTCCGCATGGCCCGACGGCGGCGCTCACCGTCGGCGGCGACGTCGGGGTGGGTGCGCAGGAAGTGCCGGCCGACGGCGGGGATGATGCCGGCGGCGCCGTTGGTGGGTGCGGTGACGACGCGTCGCCCGTCGGCGTTCTCCTCGTTGACGGCCATGGCGTACGCCTGCAACCACTCGATGGTGGTGTCGGCGCCGCGTTCGTCGGCGGCCTCGAGGCGTTCGCGCTGCGCCCGGGCGCGTCGTTGGACGCCGAGCCGGCCGGGCAGGACGCCTTGGCGGTCGAGGCCGGCGTCGACGCAGGCGCTCATCGTGTCCCAGATCCGGTCGACGCCCGCGCCGGCGGTGTCGGCTCCGTGCAGCGCGACCTCGTTCGTCCAGGCGACGCGGGCGATCGACGTCTCGTCGCGCTCGCAGTGTGCGAGGAGCTCGGCGGCGTTCGCGAACGGCAGGGGTACGCCGTCCGGCTCGGTCGCCGGGTCGATGGTCTCGCCGGCGAGCTCGGCGCCGACCTGTGCGGCCTCGTTGGCCGACGCCGCCTCCAGCTCGGCGGCGGTGAGGACGAACCCGCCGCCGACGGAGTAGTACACCTCCTCGGCGAGGACCCCGCCCTGTGCGTCGAGCGCGGTGCAGCGCATCCCGTTGGGGTGGCCGGGCATGCGGGTGAGGGGGGCGAGGCGCACGTCGTCCTGGCGGATCGTCACGTCGTGCCGGCCCAGCAGCGACACCCTGGCGCCGTCGCCGAGCTTGTCCCACCCGCCGGGGACACGGTCGGGGTCGCACGTCTCGGCCTCGAGGCCGAGCAGTCCGGCGACGACGGCGTCGGGCGTCCCGTGGCCGATGCCGGTGGCGCCGAGCGACCCGCACAGCACCACCCGGACGCCCGCGACGTCGTCCAGGGTCCCGGTGGCGTCCAGGCCGGACACGAACGCCCGTGCCGCGCGCATCGGTCCCACGGTGTGCGAGCTCGACGGCCCGATGCCGACGGAGAACAGGTCGAGGACGGAGACGTACGAGCTCATGGATCCATGGTCGCACCCCGTCTCACGATGTGGGCCGCCCGCCGGTGCGGCCGAGCACGACCGGGCACGTCGCGAGGTGGTCGTCGACGAGCCCGCAGGCCTGCATCGCCGCGTACGCGGTGGTGGGGCCGACGAACCGGAAGCCGGCCTTCTTCAGCGCCTTGGACAGCGCGAGCGACTCCGGGGTCCACCCGGGGACCGCGTCCCAGGTCGGAGGTCGTTCGGCACGCGGTGGGGGAGCGAACGACCAGACGAGGTCGTCGAGCGTGCGTCCCGCGGCGTGGAGGTCGAGCAGGGCGCGCGCGTTGGTGATCGTCGCCTCGATCTTCTGCCGGTTCCGGATGATGCCGGCGTCGCCGAGCAGGCGCGCGACGTCGGAGTCGTCGAACGACGCCACCGTCTCGGGGTCGAACCCGGCGAACGCGGTCCGGAACGCAGGTCGCTTGCGCAGCACGGTGATCCACGACAGCCCGGCCTGGAACCCCTCGAGCGCGACCCGCTCGAACAGGGCCTGCTCGCCGTGCACCGGGACCGCCCACTCGGTGTCGTGGTACTCCTCGTAGAGCGGGTCGCCGTCGCCGAAGCAGCGGGCGCCGGGTGCGGGGGTGGGCGGGGCGCCGTCGGGCACGGCGGCGGGGGTGTCGGAGGTCATGGCCCCACTGTGCCGTGACCGCCTGACACGTGTCGCCGGCGCCGCCGCTGCTGGGGACCGCGCGCGCCGGAGCGGGGCCTGTGGACGGCCAGGGGCGCTCAGTCCGCGGCGACGGGCGGGGCGAGCGTGAGCGCCGAGATCGCCCGGAGCGCGGCGAGGTGGTCGTCGAGGGCCGTGCGGCCCGCGGTGGTCAGCCGCGCCCAGGTGCGGGGGCGGCGCCCGGAGCGCTCCTTGGAGATCTCGACGTACCCGGCCGCCTCGAGCGCGGCGAGCTGCTTGGACAGCGTGGGGTCGGTGAGCTCGACGGCGTCCCGCAGGCTGCGGAAGTCGGCCCGGTCGACGCCGGCGAGCGCCGCGACGAGGGACAGGCGGACCGGGGACTGGAGGACGTCGTCGAGGTCGTGGCGGGGGTGCCCGGCGCTGCTCATGCCGCGCCGTCCGGGACGGGTGCGCGGGTCGGGGCCGGGGCGGGCCACCAGGCGGCGGCGAGCAGGGGGGCGGCCGTGACGAGCGCCGCGGGAACCCAGTACGCCACCGCGTCGGGGAACGCGAGCAGCCCGACGGCGAGGGCGGCGCCGTACGTGGCGGACCACAGGCCCGCGCCCGTGCCGATGCGCCGCCCGGCGGCGGCGTCGCTGAACCCCTGCCGGCGCACCCAGAGCACGCCGACGGTGACGAGGGCGGCCCAGCCCGACAGGCCGACGAGGAGCCCGACCGGGCCTCCGAGACCGATCGCGAGCACGAGGGCGATGCTTCCCGCCGCCCAGGCCGTGAGGTAGGTGCGGACCCAGCGCCAGGCGGCGGCCCGGGTCGTCGCGGTGAGCCGCGCGGCGTGGTCGAGGCGGTCGCGGGCGCCCTGGGCGTCGAACGGAGCGGTGTGCTGGTCCATGGTTGCTATCTCAGCACGTGCTTTCCGTTATGGCAAGTGCGTGCCGACGCGACAACCCGCCCGTGGTCGTGGGTTCCGACGCGTCCCGCGGCGGGGCACACTGGTCCCCGGTCCGCCCACGCCCCAGGAGCCCGCATGTCCGACGCCGTCCTCGCCGCGCTCGCCGCCGCCGTCCAGGTCTCGCCCGACAGCGCGCCGCTGCGCGTGCACTACGCGTCCCTGCTGCTCGACGCGGGCCGCACGATCGAGGCGATCGACCAGGCGAGCGCCGCGCTGCGCCTCGACCCGGCGAGCGCCGAGGCCGTCGGTCTCCTCCAGCGCGCGGCCGCCGCTGCCGGCACGACGACGGCACCCGCCTCGGTCCCCCCGGTCGCCCCGGCGGGTGGCGACCCGGCGGACCGGGCCGACGACGCGCCGTCGGGCATCGACTGGACGCGGCTCGAGTCCGAGCTCGACGTGGACGTCCCGCCCCCGTTCGTCACGCCGACCACCGAGCAGCCCACCACGCAGCCCACCGAGCCGTCCGTCCTGCCGCCCGGCCCTCCCCGCCCCGTGCCCGTGCGCGACGACGGGCCCGACGACGGCGAGGGCCTGCTCGAGGTGTCCCGCGAGACGGTGACGCTCGCCGACGTCGGCGGCCTGGAACCCGTGAAGCAGCGCATCCGGGAGGCGTTCCTGGAACCGATGCGCCACCAGGCCGTCGCGCGCGCGTTCGGCAAGTCGCTGCGCGGCGGGCTCCTGCTCTACGGGCCGCCCGGCACCGGCAAGACGTACATGGCGCGCGCCGTCGCGGGCGAGCTCGGGGCGCGCTTCCTCACGGTCACGCTCGCGGACATCCTCGACAAGTACATCGGGGAGAGCGAGCAGAACCTGCACGCGCTGTTCCAGAAGGCGCGCCGCCTCGCGCCCGCGGTGCTGTTCCTCGACGAGGTCGACGCGATCGGCGGCAAGCGCGCCCAGTACTCGGGGTCGTCGGGCATGCGGACGGTCGTCAACCAGCTCCTGCAGGAGATGGACGGCATCGGGTCGGACAACGACGGGCTGTTCGTGCTCGGTGCGACGAACCACCCGTGGGACGTCGACACCGCGCTGCTGCGCCCCGGCCGGTTCGACCGCGTCGTCCTCGTGCTTCCGCCCGACGAGCCCGCGCGCGAGGCGATCCTGCGCCACCACCTCTCGGGGCGCCCGGTCGCGGGCATCGACCTGCGGTCGGTCGTCGGCCGCACGGACGGGTTCTCGGGCGCCGACCTCGAGCACCTCGCCGCGACCGCCGCGGAGAAGGCCATGATGGACTCGATCGCGACCGGGCAGGTGCGGCCCATCACCATGGCCGACCTCGATTCCGCCCTCGCGGACGTGCGCCCGTCCACGACCGCCTGGCTGCAGTCCGCGCGCAACGTCGTGACGTTCGCGAACGACGACGGCCGCTACGACGACCTCGCCGCGTACCTGCGCGCGCGACGCATGCTCTGACGCGCCGACCGTGAGCACCACGACCGACCCGCGCGCCGTCGTCTCCCGCGCGGAGATGCTCGTCCAGATGGGGCGGCCCGAGCGGGCCCTCGACGAGGTCGACGCCGCGCTCGCGACCCTGCCCGACGACGCGCAGCTCCTCGCGACCGGCGCGTGGGTCCGCCTGCGCCTCCAGCGTTCCGCCGAGGCGCTGCCGATGCTCGAGCAGGTCGTGGGCCGGCGCCCCGAGGCGCACGGCGCGCTCCACCTGCTGTCCGTCGCGCGCCAGAACACCGGGGACGTCGCGGGTGCGCGCACCGCCGCGGCGTCGGCGCTCGCACTCGATCCCGACGAGCCGCGCTACCACCTCCAGCTCGCCGACGCGCACCTGTCGGGGCGCGTGCGCGGCGCCGACCGCCGCCTGGCCCGCGAGCGCATCGGCTCCGCGCTCGCGTTCGCCGCCGAGGACCCGGACCGCCTCGCGCAGGCCGCCCGCCTGCGCTCGCGGCTCGGGGAGGACGACGCCGCGCGCGCCCTCGTGCGCCAGGGCCTCGCCGTCGCGCCGCAGCACGAGGACCTGCTGTACCTCGACGCGGCGCTCGCGCTCGACGCGGGCCGCAGCGCGAAGGGGTACAGCGGCGTCCTCGCGGCGAACCCCGAGCACGCGGAGGCCGGGTACCTGCTGCACCTCGGCGTGTGGCAGCAGGTGCTGCGCCTCGTCGAGATGCCGGTGCTGCTCGTCGGGGCGGTCGCGCTCGTCGTC
This sequence comes from Cellulosimicrobium marinum, assembly GCF_020551945.1. Classification (GTDB taxonomy): domain Bacteria; phylum Actinomycetota; class Actinomycetes; order Actinomycetales; family Cellulomonadaceae; genus Cellulosimicrobium; species Cellulosimicrobium marinum. The sequence continues at coordinate 264,913 of NZ_JAJBZH010000002.1, forward strand.
GCGTTCTCGATGACCGACGCCCACGTGGGGTCCGTGCCTCTGTGGGGGATCGTCGTGCTGCTGTGGACGGCCGTCACGGCGATCCGGGTGCTGCCCGTGCTGCTCCAGGTGCCGCGCGGGCTGCTGCGCCGCACCCTGCGCCGGACGCCGCTGCGGGGCGGCACGGTCGTCGCGGTCGCTGTCGGCTGGGCGGGCGTGCTCGCGGGGCTCGCGCTGCTGTACGTCGTGCGGGACGCGGTGGCGGTGCGCTGGTCGCTCGTCGGGCTCGCCGCGGTGCTCGTCGTGTCGACCGTGACGTCGGCGCTGCTCCACGCGACGGTGCTCACGCAGGCGCGCGAGCTCGGCCACCTCCCGCCCGGCCCGGTCGGCACGGCGCGGGTCGCGGCCCTGAGGCGGGCGCTGCGCGCCGCCGTGGTGCGACGCACGGTGGTCCTGTCCCTCGTGGCGGTCGTCGTCGCGGCGATCGGCCCGGGCGGGCTCGCGCGCGAGGACGCGCGTCCCATCGCGGCGCTCGCCGCGGTCGCCTACGTCCTCCCGGCGGTGGTCGGGCTGTGGGTCGCCTGGCGGTTCGCGGCGCGGCTGCGCGCGGAGCCCGACGACGGCCCGCCCGTGAGCGCGGCGTCGGCGGCCCGCGCGGGGCTGGGCGCGGCGGTCCTCGTCGCCACGACCGCGCTCCTCGTCCTCGCGGGGGCTGCCGCCCTCCTCGCGGTGCCCGTCACGCCGAACGCGCACGACGTCGACGGGCGCTACGTCCAGACCCCGCCCGCCCCGCGCGACCCCGACTCCGACGTCCAGGAGTGCACCGGGCGCCCGGTCACGCGCCTGTCGTGCCTCCAGGAGAACAACCGCATCCGCCAGGAGGAGATGCGCGAACGGCTCGACGACATCGACATCCCGACGTTCGACGTCCCCGAGCTTGAGCTCCCCGATGTCGACGTGCCGAGCCTCCCGCCCGTCGACGGCGGGGAGAACTTCGCCCCCTAGGCCCGCTGGCCACCCGAGAGCCGGGGCGCTCCCGCCCGCGGGCTCAGGCCTGCCCGCGTGAGGCCAGGCGTCGGGCGACGAACACCTCGACGCCGTCCAGCACGATCGCGAGGCTCGCGCCGAAGTCGCTCTCCCAGTCGTCAGGGGTCGACGGCGCGCCCGCGTCGGCGGGCTGGGCGGCAGGGTGGGAGACGGTGGCGGCGGGTGGATCCGCGGTGAGCGCGGCGACGAGGTCGGGGTACTCCTGCGGCGTCGCGAAGTGCCGGAGCACGGTCTCGAAGTCGTAGTACGGGTTGGCCTGCGTGAGCGCGGTCGGATCGAGGGCGTCCGCGGGCGTGTCGTCGGGCAGCCCTTCCCGGAGCCGGACGACCGCCGCCGCGGCACGCCGGGTCTCGACGACCACCCGCGCCTCGGCGAGGACGTGCTGGGCGAGCAGGCCGACGACCTGCAGCTTCTCGTCGGTCGTGAGGTCGAGGTCGCGCAGGATCGCGAAGGCGCGGTCGATCCACCGCACGCGGTGCGGACCCAGGCGCACCGCGGGCAGGGGCAGGTCGATGTACCAGGGTCGGGAGACGACGCCCTCGACCTGCGCGCGCGTCCACGCCTCGAGGTCGGCGCGCCAGCCGAGCCCCGAGGTCTCCGGGAGCACGAGGTCGGCCGCGGCGGCGTCGGCCATGAGGGACAGGAGCTCGTCCTTGCTCGCGACGTACCGGTACAGCGCCATCGACGAGTAGCCGAGCGTCTCCGCGACGCGCGCCATCGAGACCGCGTCGAGCCCCTCGGCGTCGGCGAGCGCGACGGCGGCCCGTGCGATCCGGTCGACGCTCAGCGCGGGCTTGGGCCCGCGGCGTCGGGGCGCCTCCTGTCCCCAGAGCCGCTGGAGCACGGGCGAGGACTCGGGTTCGGGAGCCGGCCGGGCGGGGTCGTCCATGGGGTCATCCTCTCGCGGGTGTTGACCAGGGCGCGAACTGTGTCTACCGTAAACATAACTGGTACTGCCATAAACAGTTTCGTCCCTACGCACAGAGGAGTGCTCATGGCACCGCCGCTCGTCCAGGCCACCGGCCTCCGCAAGACCTTCGGCACCCGCACACCCGTCCCCGTCCTCGCAGGCGTCGACGTCACCCTCGACGAGGGCGAGGTCCTCGCCCTGCTCGGCCCCAACGGCGCCGGCAAGACCACGACCGTCCGCATCCTCGCCACCCTCCTGCGCCCCGACGCCGGCACCGCCACCGTCGCCGGCCACGACGTGGTGCACGACGCCGCGCGCGTCCGCGAGGTCATCTCCCTCACCGGCCAGTACGCCGCCGTCGACGAGAAGCAGACCGGCCGCGAGAACCTCACGATGATGGGACACCTCGCCCACCTGCCCCGCCGGGCCGTCCGCACCCGCGTCGACGACCTCCTCGACGCGTTCGACCTCGCCGGTGCCGCCGACCGCCGCGTCGCCACCTACTCCGGCGGCATGCGCCGCCGCCTCGACCTCGCCGCCGGGCTGCTCACCCGACCCCGCGTCATGTTCCTCGACGAGCCCACCACCGGCCTCGACCCGCGCAGCCGCCAGACCATGTGGGAGGTGGTGCGGCAGGTCGTCGCCGACGGCACCAGCCTGTTCCTCACCACCCAGTACCTGGAGGAGGCCGACCAGCTCGCCGACCGCGTCGCCCTCCTCGACGACGGCCGAGTCGTCGCCGAGGGCGCCCCCGCCGGCCTCAAGCGCCGCGTCGGCGACGCGAGCATCGAGCTCACCTTCGCGTCGGCCGCGGATGCCCGTGTGGTCGGGTCCGCGGGCCTGGTCGGGTCTGCGGCTGTGGTCGGGTCCGCCGCGGTGGTCGGGTCCGCGGGCGAGGGCACGGAGGTGCTCGGGCTGGCCGCGCCGTCACCCGAGCCTCTCGGCCGGCAGTTCGCGAGCGCGGCTTCGACGCCCTTCGCATCCTCCGTCCCCTCGCCCGCTCCCACGCCTGCTCCGCCGCCGGGGCAGGTCCGCAGCGGTGACACGGCCGCAGAGCGGGTGGGCGGTCGGCCGGAGGGGGCGAAGGGCGTGGTGGGCCTGGCGGGAGCGACGCGAGGAACGAGCGGCGCGGATGGTAGCCCGAGCCCCTCCGGCCGACCGTCGACCCGCGGGGGCGACCACCCAGTCCCACCCGACGCGCCGGTGACGCTGCGGGTGCCGACGGACGGGTCGGTGGCGCACGTGCGCGACGTGCTCGCTGCGGTGGCGGCGACGGGGGTCGAGCCGGAGCGGTGGGAGGTGCGCGAGCCGACGCTCGACGACGTGTTCCTCGCCCTGACCGGGCGCGCCGCGCGCACGCGGGACGACGCGACCGGGCGTCGGGCCGAGGAGGTGGCGGCATGACCGCCCGGACGATGCCCGCGCCGTCGGGCACCGGACTGCCTGCGCCCGCCGCCGTGCCGCGACCGGGGCGGCACGTGCTCGCCGACGCGTCCGCGATGGTCGGGCGGTCGTTGCGGCTCGTGCGGCGCGACCCGGACGAGCTGATCCTCGCGCTCGTGCTGCCGGTGATGATCATGGTGCTGTTCGTGTACGTGTTCGGCGGCGCGATGAGCGTCGGCACGGACTACGTCACGTACGCGACGCCGGGGATCGTCCTGCTGTGCGCGGGGTACGGGGCGTCGAACACGGCGATCGCGGTGGAGCAGGACATGTCGGGCGGGATCATGGACCGCTTCCGGTCGATGCCGGTCGCGAGCGCCACGGTGCTCGTGGGGCACGTCGTCGCGAGCGTGGTGAAGAACCTCGTCACCACGGCGGTGGTGCTGGGCGTCGCGTACCTCATCGGGTTCCGCGCGGACGCGACGCCGCTGGAGTGGCTGGGTGCCGTCGGCATGATCCTCGCCTACGTGGTGGCGATCACGTGCGTCGCGACGTTCGTCGGGGTGCTCGTGCGGTCGCCTGCCGCGGCGGGCGGGTTCGGCTTCTTCATGCTGTTCCTGCCGTACGTGTCGAGCGCGTTCGTGCCGCCGGAGACGATGCCGTCGTGGCTGCGCGGGTTCGCGGAGCACCAGCCGGTCACCCCGGTCATCGAGACGATCCGCGGCCTGCTCGTGGGGCTGGGGTCGGACGCGCAGCCGGTCACGGACCTGGGCCCGACGGCGACGCTCGCCCTCGCGTGGTGCGCCGGCCTGGTCGTGGTGTTCCTCGGGGGCGCGGCGTGGCTGTTCGGCCGGAGGGGGCGATGAGCGGGGCGGGGCGGGTGGAGGTCGTGCGGGCGGACGTGCTCGGCGAGCCGTTCCGCCGGCAGGTCACGGACGTGCTCGTGCGGGGGTTCGCGGACGACTTCGCCTTCTTCTCGCGCGACCCGCGCGTCCTCGGGGACGCGTTCGAGCACATGCTCATCCTCGACCGGTTCCACGTCGCGCTCGTGGACGGTGGGGTCGCGGCGGTGGCGTCGGTGACGGAGGGGGCGCAGGAGTGCTTCGCGCCGCGGCCGGGCCCGTTCCGGGCGGCGCTGGGCCGGTTGCACGGCACGGTGTCGTACCGGATCGTGCGGAGCCAGTTCCTCGGCGCGTACGACGGCGCGCGGGCCGGTCTCGCGGAGATCGGGTTCGTCACGACGGCGCCCGAGCACCAGCGCAGGGGCGTCGCGACGGCGCTCCTGCGGTCGATCCTGGGGCTGGGCTACGACGAGCTCGTGCTGCGTGACATCAAGGACACGAACGACGCCGCGCTCGGCCTGTACCGGCGGCTCGGCTTCGTGGAGTCGTCGCGTCGGCCGGTGAGGTTCGCCCGTCGGGCGGGGTTCTCGGCGTACGTGTCGCTCACCTGGCGCCAAGGCACGTGAAGGGGCGGCGGCCTCCGGTGCCCTGATGCACCGGGGCCGCCGCCCGCGGGACGGCACCGTCGACGTGAAGCCGTCCCCGTGGTGGGCCGGGCGGCGGGGCGGCCGCCCGGCCGGTCGTGGTGCCGTCAGGCGGTGAGCCGACGGCGCAGCCCGAGCCCGATCCCGACGACGCCGGCGAGCGCGGCCCCGCCGAGGAGGGCGGACGCGCCGACGGAGAGGCGGCCGACGGGGCTCTCGTCGACGCCGGTCCGCAGCTCGGTGGTGCCGGCGGCCAGGGTGCCGGTGCCGTCGGCGAGGGTCGCGGCGCCGTCGGCGATACGGGTGCTGCCGTCGTGGAGCTCGGTGGTACCGGCGGCGAGGGTCGTGGTGCCGTCGTGGAGGGTCTGCGACCCGGCGGCGAGGTCGTCCGCGCCGGAGGCGAGCTCGCCCGCACCGTCGTCCAGGGTGGTGAGCCCGTCGCGCAGCGTCAGGGTGCCGTCCTCGAGCCGGGTCGTCCCGACGGCAAGGTCGTCGGCGCCGGTGGCGAGGCGTGCGGTCCCGTCGCGGAGGTCGCTCGCGCCCGCGGCGGCGCGCCCGGTGCCGTCGGCGAGGTCGGCGGCGCCGTCGGCGACCCGGCCGGTGCCGTCCGCGAGGGTGGCAGCGCCGTCCTGCAGGTCCGCGGTGCCCGTGCCGAGCGTCGCGGCGCCCTCCTCGAGCTCGCCGATCTTCCCGTCGAGGGTCTCGGCGCCGTCGGCGAGCGCCTGCACGCCGTCCGCGAGGGTGGTGTCGATGCCGTCCTGGAGCTGCTGCACGCCGGCGGCGAGCCCGGGCTGGTCGGGGGTGCCGGTGCCGAGGCCCGCCTGGAGACGGGCGAGCCCGGCGGAAAGGCCGGGCTGCTCGGGCGTGCCGCTGCGAAGCCCGGCGCTGATCCGGTCGACGCCGCCGACGACCTGGCCGGCCCCGGTCGCGATCCGGCCCGCGCCCCCGGCGATCTGGGCGACGTACCCGGGTGCGTCGGGGGCGCCGTTGCCGAGGGCGCGGACGGTCCCGGCGAGGGTGGCGAGCGTCTCGGGGGTCGTGGGCGCGGCGCCGGAGGCGAGGGCGTCGAGCGTCGCGGCGACCTGGTCGAGGCCGGCGCCGACCTGCTGGGCGGACGTCTGGAGCGTCGTCGCGGACTGACCGAGCGTCACGACCCCGGCCCGCACGGTCGTCGTGCCCTTGTCGAGCGCGGCGACGCCGCCCTGGATGCGGGTCACGCCGTCCTGGGCGGTCGTGACGCCTCCGGCGAGCCGTGCTGCACCGGCCGAGAGGCGGTCCTGGCCGGCGGCGAGGTCCTCGACGCCGGAGCCGAGCTCGGTGCGGACGCCCTCGCGCAGCGCGGTGGCGCCCTCGGCGAGGGCGGCCGCGCCGGTGGCGGCGCGCTCGGCACCGTCCGCGAGGGTGGTCGCGCCGTCCGCGGTGCGTGCGGCGCCGTCGCGCAGGGTGCCCGCGCCGGTGTCGAGGTCGGCGGCGCCCGCGGCGAGGCGTGCGGCCCCGTCGGCGGCGTCGTCGGTGCCGGCCTCGAGGCGTGCGGCCCCGGCGTCGAGCTCGTCCGCCCCGGCGGCGAGCTCGGTGGAGCCGTCGAGCGCGGCGGTGCTGCCGGAGGCGAGGCGGGCTGCGCCGTCCGCGGCCTGCTGCGCACCGGCCGTGAGCTCGGCCGCGCCGTCCTCGAGGTCGCCCGCGCCGGTGGCGAGCCGTTCCGCGCCGGCCTGGGCCTCGGCGGTGCCCCCCGCGAGGGTCGCGGCACCGGCGTCGAGCTCGGCCGCGCCGTCGTCGAGCCGGGTGGCGCCGTCGGCCACCTCCCCGTGGAACAGGAGGAGGAAGGCGACGAGCCCGCCCACCACGAGGGCGAGCACCGTCAGGGCGACGGTGGTGAGCACGGTGTGCGTGCGGGACGGGCGGGCGGCGGCGTGCAGGGTGGTCGGCATGGTCGTCCTTCCTCGCGCCCGGCGTCGTCGCCGGGCGGGCAGGAGCGGGAGGGGAGTGGCCCGGGGAGTGCGGGCGCGGCGTCCGCCCCCGTTGGCGGGACGCCGAGTACCAGGTAGAACCGGGCCGACGGTAACAACGCCCGACGTGCCGTGGACAGGCAGTAGCAGGTAACCGAGGGCCCTTCGGCCGTCACGATTCGGTCACGGGGCCGAAGTATCAGATACCCCGGTCGCCAGCACGTCGCCCGCGGCAACCGGTTGCCGTCCACAGACGCTGTCCGTCCCGGCCGTCCGTCCACCGCCGGTGGACGACGCCGTGGATTGTTCACCCGGCGGTCACCCGCAGGTCCCGGCCCGGTCGCCGCGTCGCCACGCCGTGCCACGACGCTGCGGACGGCCACCCTGACCGTCGAAGGAGAGTCATGCCACCGACCACCGCGCGCCCCGGCACCCGCCGCTCGCGCCTCGCCGCGCTCGTCGCCACCGGTGCCGCGCTCACGCTCGGGCTGGGGACGGTGCCCGCGCTGGCCGCCGCACCGGCCGGGACCGGGGCGACGACGCCCCTCGCCGGCGCCGCGTCCGCCGCCTGGACGTCGCCCGCCGCGGAGCGGACGTTCCACCGGCTCGCGACGTACCCCGTCTACGAGAACCGCCCGAGCGGCACCGCGGTCGAGGACGCCACGGTCGCCGAGATCTCCGCCGTGAGCGAGGACGGGAGGACCGTCGTCCACACGGACGCCGCCGCACGGCGCATCGGGTTCCTCGACATCACCGACCCGGCGGCCCCGAAGGGCCTCGGCACGCTGAGCCTGGCCGAGCTCGGGTCGGAGCACGACGAGCCGACGTCGGTCGCGGTCGTCGGCGGGTACGTGCTCGTCGTCGTGGACACCTCGCAGAGCTTCACCGCGCCGAGCGGGCGTCTCGACGTCGTCGACCTCGCCACGCGCGAGCGGGTCCGCTCGTTCGAGCTCGACGGCCAGCCGGACTCGATCGCGGTGACTCCCGACGGCGCCCACGCCGTCGTGGCGATGGAGAACCAGCGCGACGAGGAGGCGACGCCCGAGGGCGGCGACGAGGGCGACCTGCCGCAGCTCCCCGCGGGCTTCCTGCAGGTCCTCGACCTGCCCGGCGAGGACCCGGCGGCCTGGTCGACGCGCCCGGTGCCGCTCGTCGCGCAGGACGGGTCCGCCCTGCCCGCGCTGGTCGCGGCCGGGCTGGACACGCCGCAGGACCCGGAGCCGGAGTACGTGGCGATCGACCCGTCGGGCACGACGGCCGCGGTGACGCTGCAGGAGAACAACGGCGTCGTCCTGGTGGACGTGGCGAGCGGCACGGTCGTGTCGGCCTTCTCCGCGGGTACCGCGACGGTGCAGGGCGTGGACGTGGTCGAGGACGGCGTGATCGACCTGACCGGCACGATCACGGACGTCCCGCGGGAGCCGGACGCGATCGCCTGGGTCGACGACGCGCACGTCGCGACGGCCGACGAGGGCGACTGGAAGGGGGGCTCGCGCGGCTGGACCGTGTTCGAAGCGTCCTCGGGCGAGGTCGTGTGGGAGGCGGGTGCCGAGATGGAGCACCTCGCGGCGCGCGTCGGCCTGCATAACGAGGACCGCACCGAGAACAAGGGCGCCGAGCCCGAGGGGCTGACGGTCGCGACGCTGGGCGGTGTCCGCTACGCGTTCGTCGGGTCGGAGCGGTCGAACGTCGTGGCCGTGTACGACGTCTCGGACGCCACCGAGCCCCGGTTCGTCCAGGTGCTCGCGACGACGAACGGCCCGGAGGGCCTGCTCACCGTCCCGGGGCGCGACCTGCTCGTGGTGTCGAGCGAGGAGGACGACGCGGAGGTGGGCGTGCGCTCGGCCGTCACCGTGTTCGGTCTCGGCGAGCGGTGGGCCGACGACGCGGGGTCGCCCCGGTTCCCGAGCGTGGTCTCCGCGGACGTGACCTCGGGCCCGGCGGCGGGGACGCCGATCGGGTGGGGCGCGCTGGGTGCGCTGAGCGCCGACCCGGCCGACCCGCAGCGCCTGTGGACGGCGACGGACGCGGCGTACGCGCAGACGCAGCTCCTGTCGGTCGACGTCAGCGCGTCCGGCGACGGGTCACCGGCGGTGATCGACCGGTCGGTGACGCTCACGGCCGACGGCGCGCCGGCGGGCCTCGACGTCGAGGGCCTGGCCGCGCGGCCGGACGGCGGGTTCTGGCTCGCTGTCGAGGGGGCGGCGGGCGACGAGAACGCGCTCGTGCGTGCCGACGCGGACGGGGCGGTCGTCGAGACGGTCGCGCTGCCGGCGGACGTCGTGGCGGGACTCGGCAAGCAGGGCCTCGAGGGCGTCGCCGTCCAGGGGGCGGGGGAGTCGGAGCAGGTGTGGCTCGCGCTGCAGCGCGGTCTCACGACCGACGAGGGGGGCACCGCCGGGAGCGCACGCCTCGGCCGGTACGACGTCGCGTCGGGCACCTGGGACTGGTTCGCCTACCCGTTGGAGCGGACGACGACCGCGGGCGACTGGATGGGGCTCAGCGAGGTGACGGTCGTCGACGACGACACGCTCGCGGTGATCGAGCGGGACAAGCTCAACGGGCCCGCTGCCGCGGTGAAGCGCGTGTACGCGGTGGACGTCCCCGAGACGGCGGTGGGTGCGGCGTCGGGCACCCCGGTCGCGCTGACGAAGGTGCTCGCGCACGACGTCCTGCCGGACCTGCGCGCGACGCGCGGCTGGACGCAGGAGAAGCTGGAGGGCCTGACGGTCGCGGGCGACGGGACCGTGTACGCGGTGACGGACAACGACGGTCTGGAGGACGCCACGGGCGAGACGGTGCTCCTGGGCCTCGGCGACGTGGCGGAGGTCTTCGCGGGCCACGTCGACCCGACGGACCCGACGGACCCGACGGACCCGACGGACCCGACCGACCCGTCCGACCCCACGGACCCGGGGACGACGCCGGGCGCGGGCGAGGAGGCGCCGTCGCCGGCGCTGCACACGGTCGACGCGGACGACCTCACGGACGCGAACGAGGGCGGCGTGTCCCTCTCGCCGAGCACGGTCCGCCCCGGGGAGACGGTGACGGCCACGGCGGACGGGTTCGCCCCGGGCGAGTGGGTCTCGGCGACCCTGTTCTCGACCCCGCTCGACCTCGGCATGACCCGGGCCGACGCGGACGGCGTCCTCACGGCGACCGTGACGATCCCGACCGACGTCGCGGCGGGCACGCACCGGTTCGCCCTCGTCGGCCAGGTCGACGGGCGCGTCCTGTGGACGGAGCTCGAGGTCCTCGCCGCGGACGGCTCCACCGGCGCGGACGACGACGCGTCCCCGGGCGGCCTCGCCTCGACCGGTGTCCACGTGGGCACCGTCGTCGGCCTGGCGATCGTCCTGCTCGCCGGCGGCACCGTCCTCGTCGTCGCCCGCCGCCGCCTGCGCGGCGTCCCCGGCTGACGAGGTCCCCGGACCCCCGAGCGACGTCCGGCGGTGACGGGACGCACGAGCGCTGGAGGGTGGGGCAGCAGGCGACGGACGCCCGGCGGTGACGGGACGCACGAGCGCTGGAGGGTGGGGCAGGAGGCGAAGGGCGTCGAGCCGCGCGCGACCACGGACGGCCGAATCTCGGCGGACCGGGCGGTGTCCGGCGGCGGTCCGCGGTGACGGCGCGGCAGCCCGAGCCTCCTGCCCCACCCTCCAGCGCGGCGGCGCGGGGCGCAGACCGACGGACCCGACGACCTCAGCCGCGGTCCTCCGGCATGAGCAGCCACAGCACGAGGTACGCGAGGACCTGCGGGCCGGGGAGCAGGAGCGACACGACGGTGACGACCCGCACGACGGTCGGGCTCCAGCCGAAGCGGCGTGCGATCCCGGCGCAGACCCCGGCGATGACGCGGCCCTGGCGGGGGCGGGACAGCGAGGACGGGGTGGGGGTTGCTGACGTGGTCATGGTCCGACCGTAGGCAACGGACGGGGCGCGGGCATCCGGGGTTCCCCGGAGTGCGTCCCTGATCTTCGGGGTCGGCGCCGTCAGTTCGCGAGCGCGTCCTCGAACGCGTCGAGCGCCTGCGGTGACACGAGCGCGAACAGGACGGTGTCCACGTGCGTGCCCGACCAGCCGCGCACGGCCTGGACGGCGACGCGCGCGACGTCGTGCAGGTCCCACCCGTAGGCGCCGCCGCTGACGGCGGGGAAGGCGACGCTGGTGGCGCCGAGGGCGTCGGCGACGTCGAGGGACCGGGTGAAGCAGGAGGCGAGGAGGGCGGGGTCGGTCTCGCCGCGGTGCCGGTTCGGGCCGACGGTGTGGACGACCCAGCGGGCGGGCAGGTCGTACGCGTCGGTGGCGACGGCGTCGCCGACGGGCAGGCCGTCGGGCAGGGTGGTGTCGCGCAGCTCACGGCAGGCGTCGTGGAGGCGGGGGCCTGCGGCGGCGTGGATGGCGCCGTCGACCCCGCCGCCGCCGAGGAGCGAGGAGTTGGCGGCGTTGACGACGGCGTCGACGGGCAGGGTGGTGATGTCGGCGAGTCGCGCGTCGAGGTCCACGTGCCCATCGTCGCAAAGGTGGTGTCGTCGCGCTCGGGCCGCGAGCAACGGAGTGCGGTGGCACGGTGTGCGGATGAGCAGCAGGGACGCGACGACGAGCGGTGACGCGACCGGGCAGGACACACGGCTCTCCCGGTCCGTCGGGGGCCGGCTCCTGTATCTCTTCATCCTCGGCGACGTCCTGGGGGCGGGTGTCTACGCGCTCGTGGGGGAGATGGCGGGCGAGGTGGGGGGTGCGGTGTGGCTGCCGTTGCTCGTCGCGCTCGGACTGGCGCTGCTCACGGCCGGCTCGTACGCCGAGCTCGTCACCAAGTACCCGCGAGCGGGGGGCGCGGCCGTGTTCGCCGACCGGGCGTTCCGCAGCCCGCTCGTGTCGTTCCTCGTCGGCTTCTCGATGCTCGCGGCGGGTGTGACGAGCGCGGCCGGGCTGTCCCTGGCGTTCGCCGGCGACTACTTCGCGACGTTCGTCGACGCGCCGGACCGGCTCGTCGCCGTGCTGTTCCTCGCGGCCGTCGCCGCGCTCAACGCGCGCGGGATCCGGGAGTCGCTGCGCGCGAACGTCGCGATGACGGCGATCGAGCTGTCCGGGCTCGTGCTCGTCGTCGTGCTCGCGGCCGTCGTCCTCGGGCGCGGCGGGGGCGAACCGGGGCGCGTCACCGAGTTCGCCGAGGGCACGACGCCGGCCCTCGCCGTCCTGGCGGGCGCCATCCTCGCGTACTACTCGTTCGTGGGTTTCGAGACGTCGGCCAATCTCGCCGAGGAGGTCCGCGACGTCCGGCGCACGTACCCGCGGGCCCTGTTCGGTGCGCTGGTCACCGCGGGCGTGGTGTACGTCGCCGTGGGGCTCGCAGCGGTGGCCGTCGTCGATCCCGAGACCCTCGCCGGGTCGTCGGGGCCGCTGCTCGAGGTCGTCGACGCGGAGGGTTCCGTCCCCGCGTGGCTCTTCTCGCTCGTCGCCCTGGTCGCGGTGGCGAACGGGGCGCTGCTCACGATGATCATGGCGAGCCGGCTCGCCTACGGGATGGCGGAGCAGGGCATCCTGCCGGGAGCCCTCGGGCGGGTGCTGCCCGGGCGACGCACCCCGTGGGTGTCGATCGTCGTGACGACGCTCGTCGCGATGGCTCTCGTGTTCACGGGCGACGTCGCCGCGCTCGCCGAGACGGTCGTCCTCCTCCTGCTGCTGGTCTTCGGCGTGACGAACGTGGCGGTCCTGGTCCTGCGCCGCGACCACGTGGACCAGCCGCACTTCCGTGTCGCGTCGGCGGTCCCGGTGCTCGGTGTGGCGTCGTGCGTCCTGCTGCTGAGTCAGCAGGACGGTGCGACGTGGCTCCGTGCGGGGGCGCTGCTCGCCGTCGGGGCGGTCCTCTACCTCGTGATGCGGCTGACCGGCGGGGTGGAGGGGCGTCGGCGGCGGGCGGGGGCCTGACGCCGGTGGTCAGTCCCGGGAGAGGACGAGGCCCGTGCTGTGGCCGCCGAACCCGAACGCGTCGACGAGGGCGTGCCGCGCGGTGGTGGTCCGGGCGGTGCCGTGGACGACGTCGAGGTCGACGGCGGGGTCCTGGGCGTCGAGGTTGAGCGTGGGGGGGACGGCGCCGTCGCGCAGCGCGAGGAGCGCGACGAGCGCGCCGAAGGCGCCGGACGCCCCGAGGAGGTGGCCGGTGGCGCCCTTGGTGCTGGTCACCGGTGGCGGGGTGCCGAGGGCGAGGCGGAGGGCGTCGGCCTCGTTGACGTCCCCGACGGGGGTCGACGTCGCGTGGGCGTGCACGAGGCCGACGTCGCCGGGGGCGAGGCCGGCGGAGCGCAGGGCGAGACCGATCGTGCGCGCCTGGTTGTGAGGGTCGCCGCCGACGATGTCGTACGCGTCGGAGGTGGTCGCCGCGCCCGCGACGACGCCGTGGACGTGGGCCCCTCGTGCCACCGCGTGCTCCTCGCGCTCCAGCACGAGGAGGACCGCCCCCTCGCCCATGACGAACCCGTCGCGGTCGGTGTCGAACGGGCGCGAGGCGCGGTGCGGCTCGTCGTTGCGGGTGGACAGGGCGCGGGCGCGCGCGAACGCGGCGAGCGAGAACGGCAGCACCCCGGCCTCGACCCCGCCGCACACGACGACGTCCGCGGTACCCGCGAGGATCATCTCGCGGCCCATGCCGACCGCCTCCGCACCGGCGGCGCACGCGCTGATCGGGGCCCGCGCGCCGGCCTTGGCGCCGAGGTCCATGGACAGCCAGGCGGCCGGGCCGTTCGCCATGAGCATCGTCACCGTGTGGGGGGAGACGCTGCGGTGGCCGCCCGCGGCGAACCGGGCCGCCTGGTCGAGCGTCGTCGCGATGCCGCCGTTCGCGGACCCGACGACGACGGCGAGACGTTCCGGCTCGACGTCGGGCGTCCCCGCGTGGGCCCACGCCTCGCGGCCCGCGACGAGGGCGAGCTGCTCGGCGCGGTCGGTGCGGCGGCGCTCGCGGACGGCGAGCGTGCCGGCGAAGGTGTCGTCGACGGTGGCGGCGATGCGCACGGGGAGGTCGGCGACGTCGGGGTCGGTGAGCGCGTGGATGCCGTGCCCTCCGCGCAGGAGCGTGGCCCAGGTGTGCTCCGCCGTCAGCCCGACGGGTGTGACGGCGCCGAACCCGGTGATGACTGTGCGTGTCATGACCCCCCCGCTCCCGGTCGCCGTACCTGGCGTCCGTGCTCTCCGATGCCCCCATTCCAGGACAATCGTGCAGCATTGTCCTGCGCTGCCATGTGATAGCCGTCACACTGGCGCGGGACCTGGTTCGGACGCCGCCGCGCGGACGCGTCAGAACAGCGTCGAGATGAGCAGCGCCGTCGGGACGGACACGACGGCCATGACGAGCGTCGGCAGGATGAAGGAGTGGTTGACGACGTACTTGCCGATGCGGGTCGACCCGGTCTGGTCGATCTCGACGGCCGCGAGCTGGGAGCCGTTCGCCGGGAGGGTCATGACGCCGCCCATCGCGGGCAGGTAGGCGGCGAGCGTCGCGGTCGGCAGCCCGAGGCTCATGCCGAGCGGGATCATCGTGTTCACCGCCGCGGACTGGCTCGTCGTCGCCGCCGCCACGAGGAAGAGACCGATCGCGAGGAACCACGGTGCGGACTCGGCGGCGTCCGTCAGGCCGCCGATCACCGTCTCCTCGTTGCCGGAGATGAACGTGTTCGCGAGCCACGCGATCCCGAGCAGGGCGATGATCGCCGTCAGTCCGGACTTCGTCAGCGGGGCGTCGAGCACCGCGGTCGGCCTGACCTTCCCGACGAGCATGACGACGAGCGCCACCGCGAGCATGACCATCGTCAGGAGGGTCGTGAGCGACAGCGTCACGGTCTCGCCGTCGACCGTCCACGACGGCAGGAGCTCGTCGAACGCCCCGAGCAGGACGACGAGCAGGACACCGAGGAAGAACACGCCCGCGGCGCGCTTCGCCGTCGCCGGGACCTCCGTCGACCCGGCCGCGGACCGCGCGGGCGGCCGCACGAGGCCCTCGGCGAGCCGCCGCTGGTACTCGGGGTCGTCGGCCAGCTCGCGGCCCACGCGCGACTGCACGACGGCGGCCACCACCGTCCCGAGCAGGACAGCGGGGAGCGTGATGAGAAGGATCTCGCCGAGCGACAGGGCGTCGCCCCGGTTGCCCGTCAGCCCCACGAACGCCGCCATCGCCGCCGCCACCGGGCTCGCGGCGAGCGCGAACCCCGACACCGCGACCGACGTCGCGAGCGGTCGCTCGGGCCGGATGCCCCGCTCGTACGACACCTCGTAGATGACCGGGAGGAGCGGGAAGATGATGTTGCCCGTGCCCGACCCGGCGCAGAACACGAACGTCATGAGCGGCGCGAGGAAGTTCACCATGCTCGGCCGGGACCGGATCACCTTCTCGGCGAGCAGCACCAGGTAGTCGATCCCGCCCGCGGACTGCATCGCGGACGCCGCCGTGATGACGGCGAGGATGACGAGGATGGCCTCCCACGGGATGTCGCCCGGCTGCTCGCGGAACACGAACACGAGGACGACGACGCCGACGGCGCCCCACAGGCCGAGCCCGACCCCGCCCATGCGCACACCGAGGTAGATCGCGGCGACGACGACGAGCGCTTCCAGCACGAGGACCAACGTGTCCACGGGCGTCCCTTCCCCTGCGGTCGGCGGTGTCTCAGTCGGTCGCGAGCGCCTGGAGCAGCAGGGCCTGCGCGAGCGCCATGTGCTCGATCTCGGACGGGTCGACCGACTCGTCGGGCCCGTGGATGGCGGCGTGCTGCGCGTCCTGCGGGCCGACGAGCACGAAGTCGGCCTGCGGTGCGACGTCGCGCAGGGTGTCGAGCAGGGGGATGGACCCGCCCGAGCCGACCGTCTCGACGGGGCGCCCGTACGCCGTCGCGAGGGCGTCGCGCATGAGACCGAACGCGCGCCCGTCGGTCGGCTGCGAGAAGGGCGGCGACTTCTTGTCCTCGGTGACGGTGACGCGCGCGTTCCCGGGCACGTGGGCCTTCAGGTGGGCGATCAGCGCGTCCATGGCGTCCTGCGGGTCCTGGCCCGGCGGGATGCGCATCGCGACGACGGCCCTCGCGCGCGGCTGCAGCACGTTCGACGCCTCCGCCGTGCTCGTCACGTCCATGCCGAGGACGCTCACCGTGGGCCGGGCCCACAGCCGCGACGCGACCCGGCCCGTCCCGACGAGGTCCACCCCGTCGAGCACGCCCGCGTTCGCCCGCAGCAACTCCTCCGAGTAGTCCGCGCCCTCCCACTCGCCCGAGGCGACGCCCGCGACCGCGCACGCCCCGTCGTCGTCCACGAGCGTGGCCAGCGCACAGATCAGCGCCATGAGCGCGTCCGGGGCCGCGCCGCCGAACAGGCCCGAGTGCACCGGGGCCGCGAGCGTCTCGACCTCGACGACGGCCTTGACGTGCCCGCGCAGGCCCACGCTCAGCACCGGCTCGCCCACCACGAGGTTGCCCATGTCGGCGACGACCATGACGTCCGCCTGGAAGTCGTCCGGGTGCGCCTCGACGTGCGCCTCCAGGTGCGAGACGGTCTCCTCCTCGCCCTCGACGACGAGCCGCACCCCGACCGGCGGTCTCCCATCGAACGCGGCGAGCGTCGCCAGGTGGATCGCGATGCCTCCCTTGTCGTCCGCCGCGCCGCGCCCGTGGAGGCGCCTGTCCACCCACGTCGGGGTCCACGGGTCCGTCGACCACTGCTGCGACGCGGGGACGGGCTGCACGTCGTAGTGCGCGTACAGCAGCACGGTCGGCGTGCCCGGCGGACCCGGCACGTCCGCCGTCACCGCCGGGTACCCGCCCTCCACGGGCGTGACCCGCGCGTCCACGCCGTACCGGCCGAACGCGTCGACCACACGCTGCGCCGCCGCGTGCACCGGTTCCGACGGGAAGCCCGGGAACGCGCAGGACGGGATCGCGATCAACGCCTCCAGCTCCGCCAGCACCTCCGGCATGAGCCCCGCGACCTTCGGTCGCAGCACGGTGTCGTCCAAGGGCGTGGGCGCGGCCGTGGCGCCCGGGGCGCCGTCGCCGGTCAGGTCGCTCATGGACCTGACGGTAGACCTGACCAGGCCCGACGGCGCGGCGAACCTCACGTGGAGCGCAACGCCTCCGGGTCGATCGACCGAGGGGCTGCCGCACCCGCGGCCAACGCCACCCCGAGGACCGCGGCGGCCGTGAGCCCGCCGAGGGCGAGGACCGCCGGCCAGTCCGGCTCGCGCACGAGGCCCCCGGCGTACTGCCACGCGAGCCCGCCGAGAGTGCCGCAGACGAACGCCAGCAGCGCGCCCGACCCGAGGGTCGTCACCGCCTCCCACCGGTGCGCGGCGCGCAGCAGCCGCACCTCCGCGCCGGCGGCGAGCAGTCCTGTGTCCGCACGTCGCCGTGTCGTGACACGGTCGGCCAGCGCGACGGCGAGCGCCAGCGCGGTCATGAGCGCACCGAGGAGCAGGCCCAGGCGGATGAACCCGTTCGTCATGGCGATCGTGCGGCCGCTGTCCGGGTCGAGGCCCACGGCCGTGGGCTGGCTGTAGGGGGCGACGTCGTAGACGGCCGCCAGCGCCGTGGAGAGGTCGCCCCGGGGGACGGCGGCGACGAGCAGGGCGTTCGTCGAGAAGACGGTCGCACCCGAGGCGTCGACCTGCGGGCCCCGCGGCACCGCGTCGAGGACGAGCGCCGGGTCGAGCGTGACGAGCAGGTCGACGCCGTCCTCGGCGAGCAGCCGTGCGGCGCCCTCCGGCAGCTCGCCCCGCAGGGGGAGGTCACCGGCGACGGGAGCGAGGGCGGGCACGTCGCCCGGCCCCACCGAGCGCGCGTCGTGGTGCAGTCCCGACGTGAGCACAGAGCCGTACTCGCACCCCGACAGCCGAGCGCCCCCGAGCGCGGCGAGCCAGGCGTCGGCCTGGTCGCACGTCGCCACGGCCGCCAGCACGAACCTCGGCGACGAGGGGTCGCTCGCCGCGAGACCGACGACCGGGCCGGCCAGACGCTCGGCGAGAGCCTGCGTGCCGCCCGGAGGGAGCTCCGAGGCGTCCACCGACACGGGCACCACCGCCGTCACCGGCACGCTCACGGCACGCGCGTCCCGCGTCTGCCCGATCGTCACGCCCGCTGCCATGACGAGCAGCGTGAGCGCGACGACGAGACGCGCGCCGTCCCTCGGGTCGAACGCCGCCCGGGAACCACCGAGCCGTGCGGCGACGGACCGACCGCGGGCCGCGAGGAGAAGTCCCGTCCGGCGGACCACCCACGGTGTCGCGACGGCGAGACCGATCGCGGTCACCAGCACCGCGGCCGACATCACGAGGTCGAGCCGGACCGGGGCCGCGCCCGCCGGGCGCTGTGCGCCGACCACGACCTGCGCCGTCAGGGACGTCAGCCCGAGGAGGAGCGGGGCCAGGCGCCACGCGGAGACAGCGCGAGCGGGGTCGGCGGACCGCAGCCCCGCCCGGGTGGTCGTGGTCGCGTCGACGCGACGGCCTGCGAGCACGGCCAGCAGCACCAGGACGCCGCCCGGGACGACCGCTGTCGCGGGCGTCAGCGCGGTGTCCTCGGTGAACCAGGTCGTGCCGAGGAACCCGGACCCCGCGACCAGGGAGTTCACCCACGGGAAGACGGCGAGGCCGCACACCCACCCCACGACGGACAGCGTCACGACCTCGACGGTGTTCACCGCCCGGACCGTCGCGTCGGGCGCCCCGAGGAACTGCAGCACCGCGAGCCGCCGCGCCCGGGTCGAGGCGGAGAGACGTGTCGCCACCCCGAGGAACGCGGCGACGGGCATGCCGACGAGGACGGCGAGGAGGGCGACGAGAGCAGCGACCTGCCCGGACGGCACGTCCGGGGTGTCACGGTCGTGGGCGCCCGCCCCCGGTGCGCCGGGGGCGACGACCGCCTCCCCACCTCGGGGCTGCTCCGACTGCAGGACGCCGCGGTAGGCGACCAGCTCGTCGGGTCCGCGCAGGCCGGCGTCGGCGACCGTGCCGACCGCCGTCCCCGGGACGAGGGCCCGGAACGCGTCGACGTCGGTCAGGGCACGGGCGGCCGGCGAGAGCACGACCTCGCCGGGCCCCGGCCACCGGTCGACCCCCGGCGGGAGCGGCAGGGCACCGTCGAGCGGGTCGACGTCGACCCGCAGGAGCATGCGGTCCTCGTAGGCGATCCGGGACACCGTCACCCGCGCCTGAGCGGACGCCCCGTCGGTGGCGGACGTGAACGAGCGGTCCCACGTGCGCTCGGACTGCGCGTGCACGACCGTCGCCGCGGCGACGCACACGAGCGTCCCCACGACCGCCATCGCGACGCCTGCCACCACCAGCAGCCGCGACCACCAGCGGCGGGGTCCGCCTGCACGGAGCAGGCGGACTCCGAGCAGCAGCACCCCGAGCCGCGTCACGGTGCCAGGTACGGGAACGCGGGCACGCGCCCGACGCCCGCCAGGTCGACCACGCGGTCCGCTCTCGACGCGACCGCGGAGTCGTGGGTGACCAGGACGACGGCGGCCCCCCGTGACCGGGCGGCGTCGAGCAGCAGGCCGAGGACCACGTCGCCGTTCTCCGCGTCGAGCGCACCCGTCGGCTCGTCGGCGAGGACGACCGCCGGGTCGTGGACGAGGGCCCGTGCCACCGCCGCACGCTGAGCCTGACCACCGGACACCTGCGCCGGGTACCTCCCGGCGAGCGAGGCGATGCCCAGCTCGTCGAGAAGGCTCCTCGCCGAGGCCGTCGCCTCCCGACGTGACGACCCGAGCAGCTCGCGCGGGAGCGACACGTTCTCCAGGAGCGTCAGCTCGGCGATCAGCTCCGAGAACTGGAACACCATCCCCACGTGCTCCCGGCGCACCGTGCTGCGCTCGTCGACCGACAGGCCGGAGAGAGACCGGCCCGCGACGGTGATCGTTCCCGTGGACGGGACGAGGATGCCTGCCAGGCAGTGCAGCAGCGTCGTCTTGCCCGTCCCGCTCGGCCCGGTCAGAGCGACGACCTCCCGACCCACGGCAAGGCTCACCCCGTCGAGGACCGGACGCTCGTTCGGGAACGCGAACGAGACACCCTCGGCCTCGATCGTCGGGCGTTCGTCCGTCACCACGAGCCGTTCGCGGATCCGCCGCCCCGCTTCGAGCCGTGACGCACGTAGGCGAGCGACCCGGCGACGAGCACCGCGCCGGCGAGGAACCCGAGGTGAGTCAGGAGCGACGGGTTGTAGATGACGTTCACGTCCCACGGGACGAGGCGGGGCACGGAGAACACCAGCACGATTCCGAGGGGGAGAACCCACGCGGTCCTGCCGCCCAGGACGACCGTCCCCACGAACCCTGCCCCCCACAGGAGCGCGACGAGGGATGTCAGCGATCTGATGTCGAGCAGGGTCGTCAGTCCTACGACGACCGCTCCGGCCGTGCCGACGAACACGCTCGACGTCAGGACACACGAGCGCAACGAAGAGAGTCGCCGACCTGCGGTGGCGATCAGGAACGAGGGCGGCTCGTCCAACGTCGGCAGCCAGATGCTCAGCGGGACGACGAGAGCGACCAGCGCCAGTGACGGCAGTGACGCACCGTCTCGCACAGCGGGCAGCAGGTACGGCAGGAGGACGCCGGACGACACCGCCACCACGACCCACGACAGGCTGACGGCCGCTGCCCAGCCGAGGGTCATCCCCCGAGCGGCACAGTGCAGCCGAACGAGGCGCATCGTCGCTGCTGAGGGTGTCGGCATGTGCGGCTACTCCTCGGCGAACCGGGAGAGGTACGCCGAACGGTCGTCGTCACCAGCGTGGAGAAGCCAACGCTCGAGCTCCGCGGCCTCCTGCGTGTACTCGAGGTTCTCCGGTCCCAGAGCTGGTGCGCCGAGAACGTGCGGCAACTTCCCCGCGAGGCCTGTCGCACTGGTCACGTACCAGCCGACGACGTCGTTGTCGGTGGCCTCCTGAACACCCGACGTCGAGGCAGGGCCCTCGTTGAATGGCCCGAAGAGCTCACGGACCAGTCCCAGCTGGAAGGCGTCGGCATCAAGGACGGTCCGGGCAGACGTGTCGGAGAACTCGGAGAAGAAGAGCACGTCTCCGTCAGATGCGTACGCCTCCAGCTCGGTGTCCACGAGCGGGTCGAGGCCGCGTGCCTCGTCGTCCACGAGAGTGACGCCATCGAGCGTTCCTGGGACAACTGCTGCGAGCCGCTCGACCTCCTCGGCGGCGTCCTCTGCCATGTACGACTTCGCACGGGGCAGACAGATCGTCGTTCCGTTCTCCGACCGCGAGCACACGAGTGCAGTCGCGGCCTCGTCGATCGAGACGGTCGACGAGCCGACGTACAGCAGCGCGGCCGCGGTGAACGAGGCGGCGAGCGAGGCCGTCCACACGGCCGTACGGCGCGCACGGGCGAGGGACAACGTGATCGAGATCGCCGCGAGCGCGAGGAACGTTCCCTGAACCAGAGGTATCCACGGTGCGGGACGCACGAAGACCTCCCACTGGAGGTCGACCGGTGTGAGCAGTGAGAGCGTCGTCGACCCGCGGAAGAGCAGGCCGCCGATCACGCCGTACACCAGGACGGCTGCGACGGGGGCCGCGATCGCGGGCCTGAGCAGCCTGGTCATGCACTGGCCCATGGCTCCTGCGAGCATGCCCAGTGCGACCACGCTCGTCGCGTTCTGCAGTGCGACGTGCCCGTAGGACGCGGACCGGCACGTGATGACCGCAGCGGGTAGTGCAGCCAGGAGCATCGCCAGGCTCTGAACGGCCGTGAACTCGAGCAGGTGGCGTAGCCGGGGAGTGGCAGCGCCCCTGGGGGACGTCAGGATCAAGGCGGTCACCACGTCGTTGCGCAAGGTGCCTGCGGCATAGGCAGCAGCGGCCGTCGACACCGGGAGCGACACGAGGAACGCGTAGTCGAAGGAGGTCGACGTCGCGGCCCACGACCCTGCCCACGCGTCCGCCTGCGGAAGGTATCCCAGCAGGTGGGCCGTCGTGATCGCGACGAGACTGAGTCCTGCCGTGCGTCGGTCGATCGTCAGGAACACACGGGCGGTGGATCGTCTACGACGCACGAGGAACCAAGCCGAGGAACGCGGAACGGATCCTCTCAGCACGATCCGCTGGTGGGGCGAGCTCGAGGAGGGCGTCCATGGTTCCGTCGAAGAGGAGTGTGCCCGCGTCGAGGACGAGGCAACGATCGGCGACCACCGCCGCGTCCTCCAGCAGGTGGGTTGAGACGAGCAACTGTCGCTCCTCGGCGATCGACGCGAGGACGGCGTGAAACTCCGAGCGCTGCTCTGGGTCGAGGCCGACTGACGGTTCGTCGAGAAGGACGAGGCCGGGCTCGTTGATGATTGCCTGAGCGATGCCCAGCCGTCGAACCATGCCGCCCGACAACGTACCGACCCGCTCGTTCTTCTTGTTCTCCAGGTGCACCATTTCGAGCGTCTGGTCGATGCGAGTCTCGATCGTGGCGCTCGGCATGTCCTTGAGCCAGCCGGCGTACTCCAGGAATTGCTGGACGGTCATGCCCTTCGGTGGTTCGAAAGTCTGCGGCAGCCATCCGAAACGTCGGTAGAATGCGCGCGCCGCTCGGGAATGCGTCGGAAAGGGCGTCCCGTCGAGCTCGACATATCCGTCGTCCGGGGCCTCGACGCCGGCAAGCACACGGCACAGCGTGGACTTGCCGGCGCCGTTACGGCCAAGGAGTACGGTGATTCCGTCATCAAGATCAAATGTTGCGGAACGAAGCGCTAGAGTTTTTCCGTACGCCTTCGAAACGTTCTTGGCGCCAATCCTCATGAGTGCCTGCGGTCGGCTCGCCGCGCGATCATGTGCTGACGCGTCAGATCGAGCAGGACGGTGAGGTCCTGCATCGGGCGCGGCTCGTCCACACGTTCATGTGGACGGTGCCGCTCGTGCTGTCCGGCACGAGCGCGACAGAACGACCCGTCGTGTGCATAAGGCTTCCCCCTGATCGAGCGCCGGTCGGCTTCGACCGCGTTCGGATTGAACACTCGGCAAAGGTGCGTGTCAAGAGGTTGGTCCCGGGAGCATCAGGTCTTGGTGCTACCACCCGCCGGGCGCGAGGACCTTCCGGATGCGCTTCTCGCTCACCGGGCCGTCCGTGCCGAGCTGCTGCGCGAACAACGACACGCGCAGCTCCTCGACCAGCCACCGCACGTCCGCGAGCTCCCGGGCCCGCGCCGGGTCGGCGGGACCGCTCGCGTACGCGGCGCGTGCGCGCTCGTACGCCTCCTCGACGTCGTGCATGCGCCACGCGAGCTCGGCGTCGCGGTTCGGGTTCGACTGCGCCTTCTCCAACCGGTACGACGCCGCGCGCAGGTACCGCGTCAGGTGCGGCAGCCGCGCCGGTGGTGTCGCCGCCACGAACCCGTCATAGATCAGGCCCGCGACCTGGTCTCGCACGTCCGTGAGCGTGTTGAGCAGTGCCAGACTGTTCGACGCGCGGATCTCCGCGTCCAGGTTCCGTGCCGCCGTCAGCGCCGCCACCACGTGCCCGACGACGCGGTGCACCTGGTCCTCCAGGTGCGCCCGCACGAACGCGCGCGCCACCCCGTACGCCTCCGCGTCCCGCACCGTCGCGGCGTCGGGCTGCGCGCCGTAGGTCCCGTTCCCGCCGCTCGTCAGCGCGATCACCGCGGCGAGCTGCAGGTCCGCGACCAGCGCCTCCGTGTTCCGGTACGGGCTCGCCGCGAGCGTCAGCGCCTGCGTCCCGCTCCACCGGCTCGTGATCCGTCCCGCCTGGAGCGCCGTCTCGCCCAGCAGCAACCGCCGCACTCCGCGCGCGTGCGACGACGCCTGTGCGTTCGCGTCGGCGAGCACCCGCAGCGCGACGACCGGCCTGCCCTTCGCGTCCTGCTCCTCGACGAGCGCCGGGTACCCCCGCACGACCACCCCGCCGCCGAGGTCCGTCGACACCGTCTCCGGGATCGCCCCGTCGGGCAGGTCCGTCGGCCACGTCGTCAGGTCGGTGCGTTCGTTCACCAGGGTGGTCGTGGTCGGGCCCGCGGCGGGAGCGCCGCCGGTGCTCGGGCTGGCCGCGCCGTCACCTCGGGCGTCCGGCTGCCCGCTCCCGCGCGCGGCTTCTACGCCCTTCGCATCCGACGTCGCTCCCGCCGCTCCGCGGCCCCGTCGCCCAGGTGCGCCGGGCATACCGGCCGAGCGCGCGCCGTCGGGCCCGGTGCTCCCGCTGGACGGTGAGCCGGACGCCGAGGGGGAGGGGCGGCCGTCGGATGCGAAGGACGTGGCGGGCCTGGCGGGAGCGCCGCGAGGGACGAGCGGCGCGGATGGAGTCCGAGCACCGACGGCCGCCCCTTCCCCGGACCCCGCCACCGTCCCGGACCCCGCACTCGCCGAAGCTTCGCGCAGCGCGGCGCCGACCGCGCCCTTGACGGCAGCGCGGACCGCCGCCTGGTTCTGGGCCGCGAGGCGGCGCTGCAGGGCGAGGAGGTCCTTGGACTCGTCGAGGACCACTTCGCCCTGACGGCGAGGGTCGACGACGCGGAACGTCATACGCAGGTGCGCGGGGAGGCGGGCCTCCTGCTCGGGGCCCCACGCGTCGTCGGGGATGATCACGTCGCGCAGGGCGCGGACGGCGCGCGTGAAGGCGACGTGGAACGGCTCGGCCATGTCGCCGGCACGGGCCATGTCCTCCCAGGCCGGGGTGTGCGCGCGGAGCCAGGTGACGACGTCGCGCGCGACGTCGGGCGCGGGGACGAGCTGGACGCGGACCGGTTTGGGCAGGGACCGGATGGTGGCGGTGGCGAGCTCGTCGAGGAGGCCGGGGACCATCCAGTCGAAGCCGTCGGGCGTGACACGGTTGAGGACGGACACGGGGACGTGGACGGTGACGCCGTCGGCCTCGGTGCCAGGCTGGAACTGGTACGTGAGGGGGAGGGTGAGCTCGCCCTGGGGCCACGTCTCGGGGAACTGGGACGTGTCGACCTGGTCGGCGTCGGGCACGAGCTGTTCGAGCGTGAAGGTGAGCAGGTCGGGGTGGTCGCGGCGCGCCGTCTTCCACCAGCGGTCGAAGTGCGCGGCCGAGACGACGTCGTCGGGGACGCGCTCGTCGTAGAAGTCGAACAGGGCGTCGTCGTCGATCACGAGGCCGCGCTGCCGGGAGCGCGCCTCGAGCTCTTCAGCCTCCTGCAGGAGCGCGCGGTTGTCGTGGAAGAACCGGTGGTGGGTGGTCCACTCGCCCTGCACGAGCGCGTGGCGGACGAACAGCTCGCGTGCCGCCTCGGGGTCGACCTTGGCGTACAGGACCTTGCGGTCCGCGACGATCGGGACGCCGTAGAGCAGCACCTTCTCCGTCGCGATCGCCGCACCGCGCTTCGTGGACCAGTGCGGCTCGGAGTACGTGCGGCGCGCGAGGTCGCCCGCGAGGTCCTCCGCCCACTCGGGCTGGATGCGGGCGACGTCCCGCGCCCACAGGCGCGACGTCTCCACGAGCTCGCCCGCCATGATCCACGCCGGCGGCTTCTTGCTCAGCGGCGAGCCCGGGAAGATCGCGAACCGTGCGCCCCGGGCGCCCGTGTACTCGTTGCGCGCCTGCTTCTGCGCCCGGCGCAGCGCCTTCGCCCGCGCCTCGCCCTTCAGGTGTGCCACCGACGACGCCTTGACGTCGCCCGTGTCCTGCATCCCGATCTGCGACAGCAGGCCGGCGAGCAGCGCCCGGTGAATCGTGTCGCCGTCCCAGGCGCGCTTGTACGCCGCGTCCCCGCTGAGTGCGGGGGATCTGTCGTCGGACGACGCCTCGGGCGACGAATTCCCAGCACTCAACGGCTTGCGGGGACGGTAGGACATGTCGATGCCAAGAGGCTTGGACATGTCGCGGAGCTGGGCGACGACGTCCTGCCACTCGCGGATGCGCAGGAAGTTGAGGTACTCGGCCTTGCAGAGGCGGCGGAACGCCGACGACGAGAGGTCGTGCTGCTGCTCGCGGACGTACTCCCACACGTTGAGGTAGGTGAGGAAGTCGGAGTGCGGGTCGGTGAAGCGGGCGTGCGCCTGGTCGGCCTGGGCGCGGACCTCGGCCGGGCGCTCGCGCGGGTCCTGGATCGACATCACCGCGGCGATGATCGCGACCTCGCGGGCGACGCCGAGGCGCGAGCCCTCGAAGATCATGCGGGCGAGTCGCGGGTCCATGGGGAGCTGCGCGAGGACGCGCCCGACCTCGGTGAGGCGGGTGGTCTGCTGCGCGCCGTCGGCCGCTGTCACGGTCTCCAGCGCGCCGAGCTCGGTGAGGAGCTGGACGCCGTCGCGCACCGCGCGCGTGTCCGGGGGCTCGACGAACGGGAAGCGTGCGACGTCGTCCGGGGTGTCGACGACGCCCACGGAGATCATCTGCAGCAGCACCGACGCGAGAGAGGTGCGCAGGATCTCCGGCTCGGTGAACTCCGGGCGGGACAGGAAGTCGTCCTCGGAGTACAGGCGGATCGCGATGCCGTCGGCGACGCGGCCCGAGCGGCCCGAGCGCTGGTTCGCGCTCGCCTGCGAGACGGGCTCGATGGGCAGGCGCTGCACCTTCGTCGCCTTGGAGTAGCGCGAGATGCGCGCCGTGCCGGGGTCGACGACGTAGTGGATGCCCGGGACGGTGAGCGACGTCTCGGCGACGTTCGTCGCGAGGACGATGCGCCGCGCGGAGTGCGCCTGGAACACGCGGTGCTGCTCCGCCGACGACAACCGCGCGTACAACGGCAGGATCTCCACGCGCTGCGGGTGCTTCGGGTCGCGCACGCGGTCCTTGAGGTGGCCCTCCAGGGCGTCCGCGGCGTCATGGATCTCGCGCTCGCCGGACAGGAACACGAGGATGTCGCCGGGTCCCTCGCGCATCAGCTCGTCGCACGCCTCGACGATTCCGGTGACCACGTCCTTCTCGTCCGACCGGGAGTCGCGCGACGTGCTCGACCTCCCCGCTCCCGCTCGTCCCTCGCGGTCGCCTGCCAGACCCGCCACGGTCTTCGCATCGCCGCGCGGCTCCCGGTCGGGCGAGAGCGGGCGGTAGCGGATCTCGACGGGGTAGGTGCGGCCCGACACCTCGACGACGGGCGCGGCGTCGGGCAGGGCCTCGACGACGTAGTCCGGGGCGCCGCCGAGCTCGGCGAGGTGCGCGGGGGAGAAGTGCGCGGCGAACCGGTCGGAGTCGATCGTCGCGGACGTGATGACGAGCTTGAGGTCGGGCCGCTGCGGCAGGAGGCGCGCGAGGTACCCGAGCAGGAAGTCGATGTTGAGCGACCGCTCGTGCGCCTCGTCGATGACGATCGTGTCGTACGCGAGGAGCGTCGGGTCGCGCTGGATCTGGGCGAGCAGGATGCCGTCGGTCATGACCTTGACGAGCGTGTCCTCGCTGGACGTGTCGGTGAACCGCACCTGGTAGCCGACCACGCCTCCCAGCTCGGTCCCCAGCTCCTCGGCGATGCGCTCGGCGACCGTGCGCGCGGCGATGCGGCGGGGCTGCGTGTGCCCGATCTGGCCGGCACGCCCACGGCCGAGGTCGAGCAGGATCTTCGGCAGCTGCGTCGTCTTGCCCGAGCCCGTCTCGCCCGCGACGACCACGACCTGGTGGTCACGGATCGCCGCGGCGATGTCGTCGCGCCGCGCACTGACGGGAAGCTGCTCGGGGTAGGTGATCGGCGGGACCGTCACCGTCGCGCGCGCCTCGGCCGCCCGCTCGAGCTGCGCGCGGCTCACCTGCCGGGTGCCCGACGACGCCCGGTCGCCCCGTCCGCGCCCGCGGCGGTTCCCGCGGCGCCGGCGAGGCCCCCGCGCGCCGTCCGAGGGCGACGAGGCCGCGCCGTCCGGGGTCGCCGGGGCCGCGCCGTCCCGCTGGGGAGGGCGCTCGGTCGACCGGGACGGCTGGGGCTCTGCACTCACGACGACCCATTCTCTCAACGGTGGCAACCGGTTATGCCGGACGGGGCTCCGCCACGAGAGAACACCGGTCGTCCTAGCGTGTCGCGCTCCAGACGTTCGTCGTCACGCACGCGGCGGGGACGTGCAGCCCGTCGGGCGGGTTCCAGTCGTCGGGGGCGTCCTCGACGAGCGCTCCGCCGGCGAGCGCGACGACGTCTCCGTCGGTGTACGACCCGCCCGGGACGCTCAGCGTCTCGCCGTCCCAGCCGACGAGGTCGCTGCTGAACACGGGCAGCCAGCGCGTGCCGAAGTCGTCCGTGACGTAGACGCAGCCGTCCTCGACCGCCAGTCGCGCGTCGAGGAGGGCGTCGTCGCCCGCCCCGACGCTCTCGCCCCACGTCGCGACCTCGTCGACGGTCACGTCCCCCGTCCCGGACCCGAGGGGCGCGCACCCGCTCGCCGCACCGACGCAGAGGGCGAGGGCGACCGCGGTGGTGGTGGCGCGCCGTCGGGCCGCCGGTTCCAGCGCGCTCGAGGGCTGCGCACGTGGGGACGGGGAAGCGACGGTGCACGACATGGGCCGACTGTACTGACGGTGCGTGTCGGGGGTCGGTGGGACGCTCGGGGCACATTGCCGAGCAGGGCGCAGACCGACATGGCGAGCCGGGAGGAACCATGAGCAGCACGGTCCAGGTGACGTTCGACGCGCGGGACCCGCGCGCCCTGTCGACGTTCTGGAAGGAGGTGCTGGGCTACGTGCACCCCGGTCCGCCGGGCGTGGACCTGCCCGCCGGCGCGGACCCGCTCGCCGCGTGGGACGAGTTCCTGGAGCGGTCCGGCGTCCCGGAGGACCAGCGCAACAGCGCGTCGGCGCTGGAGGACCCGGAGGGTACGGGACCGCGGATCTTCTTCCAGCAGGTGCCGGAGGAGAAGGTCGCGAAGAACCGCGTGCACCTCGACGTGCGGACGGCGTCCGACCTGCGCGGGGACGAGCGCATGGCGGCGCTGGAGGCCCGGTGCGACGAGCTGGTCGCGCTGGGTGCTACGCGGCTGCGGCGGTTCGAGCCGGACCCGCCGACGAGCATCGGGTGGATCGTCATGGCCGACCCGGAGGGCAACGAGTTCTGCCTCGACTGAGAGACGGCGTGACCCGCCCGCCCTGGTCGGGCGGACGGGTCACGGCGGTGGTGCGGGGCTCAGCCGCAGGCGACACCCTCGAACGGGACGCCGACGCTCTCCTGCGCGCCGCTGCCGTCCGTGGCGGTGACGGTCACCTCGCCGTCCTCGACCGTGCCGGACCGGGTCGAGAACGACTGGTAGGCCGACTTGCCCGGGACGACGCCGGCGAAGTCCTTCGACCCGAAGCCGGTGTCGAACCGCACGTCGACGGGGCCGTCGGCCGCATTCGTCGCGCGGACGGCGACGTACGCCCGTCCCGCGAGGCAGCGCGGCTGGGCGGTGACGTCCGCGAGCAGGACGGGCCCGGTGGGCTCGCCCACGGTGAACGTGCGCACCGGGGACCTGACGGCCCCGCCGTGCGGGCCGGTGACGACGACGTACCAGCCGTGCTCGCCGGGCTCGACATCCGCCCACGTGCCCGTCGCGGCGGTGCCGCTCGGGACCCCGGTGACCGTGTCGACCGTCGTGCCGGTGAGGACGTCGACGGTCAGCGCGTCGGTCGCGAGGCGCTTCGTGGTCGGCTCGATCCCGAGCGCGGCGTAGGGGATCTCGAAGTCCTGCATCCCCGGCGGGTCGTTGAGCGCCGCGTTGTCCGAGTCGAAGTCGTCGAGCGACGGGGAGTACGTGCGCACGACGATGCGGCCGGTGCCGTCCGCGCCGCCGTCGTTGTCGAAGTGCATCAGGCGCAGGTACCCGAGGCCGCCCTCGGGCAGGCCCTGGTAGTCGAACAGCATCGAGTAGACGGTGCGGTCCGCCACCCCGTCACCGTCGTCGTCGAAGTCGTCGGTGCGGGTGTAGGCGTCGTGGTAGTGGCCGGAGCTCACCAGGACGACGTTCGGGTTCGGCGCCACGACCTCGTCGAGGACGCGCTGCGGGATCGGGCCGAGACCACCGGTGGTGAGCATGTACTCGTGCAGGTTGATCCAGACCTTGCGCTCCGGGTACTTCGCGATGACCTCGTTCATCCACGCGATGTGGTCGTCGCCCGGCGCCCAGCCCATGTACATCAGGAGCAGGTCGACGCCGTTCGCGCTCACGAGGTCGTAGTGGCCGCGGTTGTCCTGGATGTCGCCGCCCCACCACGGGTTGGCGGAGAAGCGGTCCGCCCCGAAGTAGCGCGAGTACTCCGAGTAGTCGGCGAGCGCCCCGCCGACGTCGTGGTTCCCGGCGAGCACGCCGTAGGGGAGACCGGCGTCGTCGAGCTTGGCGTACGACGGGTCGGCGTTGAGCCACTGGTGCTCCTGGTCCCAGTCGTCGACGATGTCGCCGGTGTGGATCAGGTACTGCAGGTTCACCTCGTCGCGGACCTCCAGGAGGAAGTCGTGGATGGCGTCCTGGTGGGCGAACCAGTCGTCGCCCGAGCCGTCGGTCGGCTGGCCCTGGTTGTCGTTGTAGTACTGCGTGTCCGACTCCCAGCCGATGGTGAAGTCGTACTCCGACCGGGCGGTGGCGTCGGGGTGGTACGGCGTCGCGACGTCGGCCCGCTCGGAGCGCGGCGTGCCCGCGAAGCCCTCGGAGTGCTGCACGAGCACGGTGACCTGGCCGTCCTGGACGTGCCCGTCGAGCGGGACGGTGCCGCCGAGCTCGAACTCGGTGGGCGCGCCGTCGGTGGTGACGCGGCGGTCCACCTCGGTCCACGTGCCGTCGGCCGTGTCGAGGACGGACAGCAGCACCTTGGCGTCGGCGTTCGCGGACCCGGACCACGCGACCCGCACCTCGCCGTCGTCGCTGGTGCCCTCGGGCACGTCGACGGTGAAGAGCTGGTAGGGGAGCTCGGTGTCCGAGGAAACCTCGGCCCAGAGCCCGTCGGTGCCGGTGATGCGCTCGACGTCCTCGGCGCTGAGCGCCGCGGCGTCGTCCCGGTCGGTCGTCGCGGCGTCGGTCGTCGTGCCGGTGAAGGCCTCGACCTGCGGGTCGCCCGCGTCGAACGTGTGCCCGACGCGGAACTCCACGTCGAGGTCGTCGCCCGTCGCGGAGTCGGGCGTCGCGGACAGGGTGACGTCACCGGGCTCCAGGGCCGCGCCGTCGGCGGGGTCGCCCAGCTCGACGCCGGGGACCTCGTCCGGGGTGGTGAACGTGACGGTCCGCTCGGCGGTGTTGCCGAGCGCGTCCGTGGCGGTGAACGCGACGGTGTGCTCCCCTGCGGCGAGGTCCAGCGACGACGTCGCGTGGGGCAGCTCGACCGTCTCGCCGTCGAGCGTCGCCGTGACGGTGGCGACGCCGGAGCCGGCGTCCGTCGCCTGCGCGTCGATCGTGAAGGTCCCGCGGTACGTCTCGCCGTCGACGAGGTCCGTCGTGAGCTCGGGTGCCGTGTTGTCGACGACGACGGCGCGCGTCACCGACGCGGCCTGCGCCCCGGTGCCGCGCGTCGCGGAGACGGTGTGCTCGCCGTCGTCCACCGCGGTCGTGTCCCAGGTGTGGGCGAGCGAGTCGAACGCGTCCTGCGGGACGGAGAACGTCGCGGTGAAGTAGACCTGGGACGCGTCGCTGAAGCCGATACGCGTGCCGGGGTCGGGGCACTCGCGGACCGTCTCCTCCTGGCCCTCGCCCGCACCGCCGCACACCTCGGGGCGCAGCACCCGGCCGTCGGGCAGGGCGAGGCGCAGGTTCATGGCGGAGAAGTCGTCGTTGTTCTCGTTGAGGTCGGGCTCGGGCCACGCCTTGGTGCCGGCGTAGATGCCGAGGGTGAGGTCCTCGCCCGCGACGACCCGCTCGACCGGCACCTCGCTGGTGACCGTCTCGACGCGCGAGTAGAAGCCCTCGTCGAAGATCGTCAGGACGTCGTCGCCGAGCTTCACGCCGTTGCGGAAGAACGCGTCGGTGCTCGTCGCCTCGAACGCGAACAGGGCTGGCGCCTCGAGCGACGGGGTGAGGTCCGCGACGTCGGACCCGTCGATCGACAGGCTCAGGTCGGCCGGGTCGCCGGTGGTCGTCGCCGCGACGCGCGTGGGGCCGCCGACGTGCTGCCCGTCGGTGACGTTGAGACGCACGGGGGCGTCCTCGCTCTCGTCGAGGACGACCCGCACCGGGCCGAGCGTGGTCGAGTTCTGCCCGTCGGACGCCCGGACGGTGTACTCGACCCAGGACTTGCCGTAGAGGTCCACGGCGGGCACGGCGTAGGAGTACCGGTCGGTGGCCTCGGGGCGCAGGAGCTGGGTGACGGGCTCGCCGACGTCGGACGTCAGCGTGAGCTCGACGGTGCTGACGAGGCGGTCGTCCGTCGCCTCGACGAGCAGGGCCAGGCCGTCGGTCTCCGGGGCGTCGTCGCTGCCCGTGAGGTCGGTGACGACCGGGGCGTCGTCGTCCTGCGGCGTGACGACCAGGCCCGCCGGGACCTGGTCGGGCGTGACCGTGCCGGGGGTCGGCGCACCGGGGCCGACGAGCGTCTGGTGGACGCCCTCCTCCCAGCGGTACTGGATCGGCTGGTCGGGGACCGTCTGGTCGTTGTTCATGTAGTCGGCGCGCGACACCGCGTGCCCGGTGTTCGTCTCGACCTGGAGGCCGCGCAGGCCACCGTTCGCCATGCCGCCGGAGAAGATCTCCACGAGGTTGACGCCCGCCGTCAGCGTGCTGCCGAAGTGCGCGTTGAAGTCGTCGGCGGTGAGGTCGCCGTTCGCGCCGTTCTTGATCCACAGCACGAGCGTGCCCCCGGGGGCGATCACCGGGTCGGACGGCGTGGCGGGCCACAGCGTGCTGCTCGTGACGCCGTGGTTCGCGTCGAGGTACAGGTAGCTGAACGTGTGCTCCGCGAACGGCACGGGCGCGTCGGAGGCGTTGTAGACCTCGATGAACTCGTACGCGTCCGCGCCCCCCACGTTCGCCGTGTCCGGCGCCACCTCGGTCACCTGCAGCACGGGCGCGTCGAGGTCGGGGTCGGGCGTGGGCTCCGGGTCGACCGGCTCCTCGGGGTCGACCGGCTCGCCCGGGCCCACCTGCGCGTCGTCGACGACGCCCGGCGTGTACGGGCCCGTGGCGTGCTCGAGCATCGCCGGGGAGTCGGCACCGGCCACCGTGAAGTGCGTCGAGACGCCCGGGGCGGTGGAGGGACGGTCGTAGGTCGACCAGCTCAGGGCGGTCCCCGCGGCGTCGTCCACGCGGATCCCGCGCACGCCGCTGTTGGCCATGCCGGGCTGCCCGGTGACGTGGAACAGCGGGACGTCGTCGGCGGCGCCGACCGCGGCGCGGAAGTCGGCGTCGGTCCGCGCGAAGCTGTCGACCGTGGCCGAGGTGTACTGGAGCCACAGCACCGCGCTGCCGTGCGCGGGGACCGTCGCCGTCTCCTCGGTGAGCGTCAGCGGCTTGTCGCTGCCCGACGTCCCCGCGTTTGTGTAGACGTAGGTGAAGCCGTGCTCGGCGAGGTCGACCGGGGCGTCGGTCGTGTTCGTGACCTCGAAGAACTCGAAGTCGTCGTGGCCGGCGTTGTCGGGCGCGATCTCGGTGACCACGAGCGGCCACGACGACGCGGCGGCGGTGGCCGGTGCGGGCGTGGCAGCCGTCGCCGCGGGGACCGCGGCGAACGACCCGCCCGCGACGGCCAGGGCGGTGAGCCCCGCGAGCCGTCGGGTGGATGAGTGTCGTGACGTGGGCATGCGAACGGAACCTTCCTGGGAGGTGTCCGCACCACACTGCCCGGAGCCCCTGAACGCACCTGTCCTCGCGGGTGAACGGCGGGCGACCTCCGCCGGTCGAGCGGGTGGCGCGGCGCGGTGGCGACGCCGCCCGGGCGGGACGGTGGCACCTAAGGTGAAGGCACGCCGACCGGAGGAGCTCCATGGACGTCGCCCTGACCTTGGCCGGAACCGCGCTCGTCGTGCTGGTGCTGCGCGACGTCTTCCACACCCTGTGGCACCCCGCCGGCGAGGGGCGGCTCAACGGTCTCGTCGGACGCGCGGCGTGGGCGGTGGTGCACCGGCTCCCGGCGCGGTCCAGGGCGCGCCGACTGCTCATGGACCTCGCCGGGCCCTGGTGCTCGCCACGGTCGTCGTGCTCTGGGCCGGGGGTGTCGTCGTCGCCTGGGGGGCTCGTGTTCTGGCCCCACATGCCGAGCGGTTTCGACGACACCACCGGACCGCCGCCCGTGACGGTGGGGGAGCGCCTCGTGAGCACCGGGTACGTCTCGATGGTCGGGTTGTCGACATTGGGTATCGGCGACATCGTGCCGACCACGCCGTGGACCCGGACGTGGACGGCGGTCCAGGCGATCGTCGGGTTCGCGCTGCTCAGCGCCTCGATGTCGTGGGTGCTGCAGGTGTCCCCGGCGCTCACCCGCCGTCGCGCCCTCGCGCGGCGGCTCACCGCCCTCGCTCGTTCGACCGTGCCGTCCGACGGCCCTGCGGGGCGGGCGACCGCCGTGCCCGTCTCCACGCTCGAGGATCTCGTCCAGCAGGTCGCCGCCGTGCACGTCGAGCTCCGGCACTACGGCGAGACCTACTACTTCCGCGACTCCGTCGCGGACGAGGCGCTGCCCGCGGCCGTCGGTATCGGGGCCGACCTCGCGGACGGGGCGCTCCGCTCGCCCGACCCGGAGGTCCGTCGGTCGGCGGCGTCGCTGGGATGGGCGCTCGCCCGCTACGCCGCCCTGCTCGACGAGAGGTACCTGCACACCGACGGGTCGACCCGCGAGATCCTCGCCGCGTACGCCGCCGACCAGGACCACGAGCCGACGCCGCACGGCACGGCCCCGACGCCCTCGTGGCCCGAGGGCCCCTGAGCGGCTCGCGGCCGCGCCACGGGGGTCGTGCTGACGGGTCAGCGGATCGCCCGACGCATGACGACGCGTGACGTCCCGCCGCTGCGCCCGGTCGTGGCGGCGGCGCGCGCGAACCCGGCACGCTCGAACAGGGCGACGTTGCCGACGTACCCCGAGATGACGTCGACCCGCTCGGGCCCGGAGTCCACCGGGTAGCCCTCGATCGCGGGCGCACCGTGCGCGGCGGCGTGCTCGACGGCGCCCGCGAGCAGGTGGTGCGCGAGGCCCCGCTTCCGGTACCCGGCCCGCACGACGAAGCACACCGCGCTCCAGACGTCGAGCTCGTCGACGAACGGGATGGTCCGCGAGTGCATGAGGCGCCGGTACGTGCTGCGCGGCGCGACGGAGCACCAGCCCGCGACCTCGCCGTCGACGTACGCGAGCACCCCGGGACCGGGCTCGGCGTCGCACAGCCCGGACATGAACGCCGGCCGGTCCTCGTTCGCCACCCGGCTGTCCCGGTACGCCATGCACCAGCAGCCGGCCACCCCCGGCCTCCGCGGGCCGACGACGGTCGCGAAGTCCTCGAAGCGCCCGACGGCGGAGCGCACCTCGACGTCCATCCCGTCACCGTAGGAGCACCCCCCGACACCGGCGACCCGCGGCGAGCACGAGGATGCTCGCCGTCGAGCACGAGGTTGCGGTCGTACTGAGGCTGATCACGACAGCAACCTCGTGTTCGGCACAATGGGCGGGTGTTCACCCGACCCCGCACCCGGTTCGACCTCGTCCCGCGTCGCGTGCGCGTGCACCGCGTCGAGCAGACGTCCGTCGCGCTGCGCCGCATCACGTTCCGCGACGCCGCGCCCGTGACGCCGGAGCGCGGGCTCGCCTCCCTGCAGGTGCCCGGTCCGGAGGACCACGTCAAGGTCTTCCTGCCCGACCCGGCGACAGGCGAGCTCCACGCCCCGTCGATCGCGCCCGACGGCGGTCTGCAGCGCCCCACCGGTGTCGTGTCCATCTCGCGCGACTACACGGTCCGTGCGTGGCGTGCCCTCGACGACGGCACGGCCGAGATCGACGTCGACTGGGTGCTGCACGGCGACGAGGGCCCCGCGTCGGCGTGGGCGGCCCGCGCCGCCGAGGGCGACGAGCTCGTCCTCGCCGGTCCGCGCGGCAGCGTCGGCGTGCCCGACGGCGTGGGGCGCCTGACCGTCGCCGTCGACGAGACGGGTCTGCCCGCGGCGGCCCGCTGGGTGGCGGCGGTCCGGGCGGCGGACCCCGCGGCGTCGGTCACGGCGGTCGTCGAGATCGGGGACGACGTCGACGAGTCGTTCGTCGAGGCCGAGGTCGACGGCGCGACCACGGAGATCCTGTACCGCACCGACGGTCCCGGCCAGCTCGCAGAGGCGGTGCGCTCGCTCGGCGGGCTCGCCGACGACGAGCTGTTCGTCGGGGCGGGCGAGGCCGGCGACCTCATTCCGGTGCGGCGGTACCTGCGCCGCGAGGCGGGCGCCCGCGCCGACCAGCTCGCGCTGTCCGGCTACTGGCGGCGCGGCGTCGTGAACCTCGACCACCACGAGCCGCTGGACCCGACCGACCCCGACTGAGGTCCGCGCGGATCTCCCGGACCCGTCGGGACAGGTGTCCCGTGACACCCGGGACGCGCCCGGACGAGCGTGGGTGGTGTCACCCGGCACCACCCACCTCCCGGAGGCCGCCATGCGCAAGGTCTACGTCGCGCTCACCGTCCTGCTCCTCGCGGCGGTCGTCACGCAGTTCTACCTCGCCGCGTACGGGGTGTTCACCGTTCCGGACACCGACGACGCGTTCGTGCTGCACCAGTCGAACGGCCGCATGGTGATCCCGCTCCTGACGGTCCTCGCGACCTTCGCCGCGGCCGTCGCACGGGCGGGCGCTCGCACCGTGTGGCTCACGCTGCTCCCCCTCGGGCTGCTCGTGGTGCAGGTGCTGCTGTTCGTCCTCGCGGGCGCCACGGGCTCCTCGCCCGAGCGCACGACCGTCGCGGGCCGCGCGCTCCTCGGACTGCACGCCGTGAACGGGCTCGCGATCCTGTGGACGTGCGTCGTGCTCGTGCGGCGCGCGCTGAGGCTCGCCCGCACGGGCAGCGCGGTCGCGCCGGTCCCGGAGCCCCGCCCGCTGACCCCGGCCGGCTGAGGCGGACGGGGACGGGCCGTGCACCCCACGATCGCTCTCCTCGGCGCCGACCTCGCGCTGACCGTCGCCGGGACCGCCCTGTGGGTCACCGGCGCGGTCCTCCTCGCGGGCGCGCCCGGCTCTCGTGCCCGGGCCCTGTCGGCGGTCGCCACGGTGGTCGGGGCCCTGATCGCCCTCGCGGGCCGGGTCGTGGCGCTGGCGGTCGCGGGAGGTTCCGGCTGGTGGTTCGTCGCCGAGCGGGTCGCGCTGGGGCTGCCGCTCGCCGGGGCCGGCGCCGTCGTCGCCGTCGTGGGTGCCGGGCCCGTCCTCGTCGCCCTCGCGCGGCACCGTCCCGTCCCTGCCCGACGCCGCGACGTCGCCTCCGCCGCCCTCGTCACCGCGGCGGTGACGTCGTGCGGGGCGCTCGCCGCGACGGCCGTGGTCGGCTTCCCCGTGACGCCGCTGGGCGCCGCGTGGCTCGTGGGGCTCACGGCCGGGGCGGTGGCCGTCGTGTGGCTGGTGCTCGTGGTCCGTCCGCCCGCCCGGGTCGTGGCGTCCGCCGGGACCGTCTACGCCCTCGCGCTCGCGCTCGCCGGGGGGTGGGCGTGGGCGGACGACGCCGCGGCGCGGGTCGGCCCGGTCGCCGGGGCGGCGGGAGCGCACGCCGCCGCCGTCCACGGCGCTGCCCCGGTCACCGCGACCGCGGCTCTCGGCACGGCGTCGCCTGCCCCGACGCCCCCCGCCACGACGCCCCCCGCCACGACGACCGCGACCGGCGAGCGCCGGTACACGCTGACCGCGCGCGAGGAGGTCGTGACGCTCGCGTCCGGCACGCAGGTCGACGCCTGGACCTACGGATCCCTGCCCGGTCCCGCGCTCACCGCGACCCAGGGCGACGTCGTCCGGGTGACGCTGCGCAACGCCGACGTCGCCGCGGGCGTGACCCTGCACTGGCACGGGTACGACGTGCCGAACCCGGAGGACGGCGTCGCGGGCGTCACGCAGGACGCCGTCGCCCCCGGGGCGTCGCACGAGTACCGCTTCGTCGCGGAGCAGGCGGGCACGTACTGGTACCACACGCACCAGGCCTCGGCGGAGGGGGTGCGGCGCGGCCTGTACGGCACGCTCGTGGTGCGGCCCCGCGGCGCGCCGCTCGCGGACGTCGACCTCGTGCTGCCCCTCCACACGGTCGACGGCACGACTCTGCTCGGCGGGTCCGACGTCCCCGTGGTCCGTGCCGTCGACCCGGGGGCGACCGTGCGGCTCCGCCTCGTCAACACGGACTCCGAGCCTCGCCGGTTCGCGGTGACGGGCGCGCCGTACCGGGTGCTCGCCGTCGACGGCGACGACCTGCACGACCCGCAGGAGATTCCCGGCGCGGGCACGCCGGGGACGGTGCTGCGCGTCCCCGCGGGCGGGCGCTACGACGTCGGGCTGACGATGCCCGCCGCGTCCGGCGCGACCGTGCGCCTCGCGACCGGGGGAGCGCCCGGGGCCGGCCTGGTGCTTGCCGCGCCCGGCACGCCGGCACCGGGCGCCGTCCCGTTCGTCGACGGCGACGACCTCGACTTGCTCGCCTACGGCGCGCCCGACGCCGCGGACGCGCGCGACGTGACCCGCGGGACCGCGTCCGACGCGCCGGACGTCGCCGTGCGCCTCGTCCTCGACCGCCAGCTCCGCGTGGTCCACGGCGTCCCCGCGTGGGCGTGGACGGTGAACGGGCGGGTGTGGCCCCACGTACCCCCGGTGGTGGTGCACGAGGGCGACCTGGTGCGGATCGTCGTCGTCAACCGGAGCACCGAGACGCACCCCGTGCACCCGCACGGTCACGACGTGCAGGTCGTCGCCCGGGACGGCACGCCGCCCCGGGGCAGCCCGCTGCACCTCGACACGGTCGACGTGCGCCCCGGGGAGACGTGGGAGCTGCTGCTGCGCGCCGACAACCCCGGCCTGTGGATGTCGCACTGCCACGACCTCGACCACGCCGCGCTCGGCATGGTCCTGCACCTCGCGTACGCGGGCGCCACGACGCCCTACGGGCTCGGTGGTCACGGCGACGCCCCCGTCGCGAACGACCCCGAGTGACGAACGACCCCGAGCGACCCTGCCCGCTGACCACGGCCCACGACCTCCCCGAAGAGGCGATCCCATGACCACGACCGGTGCGTCCCCGTCCACGACCCGTCCCGTCCGCCGCACGCCGGGCGTGCCGGCGCTCACGCGGCCCGCGCGGGCGCTCGCGGTGGCCAGCGGTGCGGCGGGCCTCGCGGGCGGTGCCGCGCTCGTCGGCTTCTTCGCCCTCGCGGACCCGTGGCGGACCGGCGGGTACGGGCCGTGGGCGTGGCTCGGCCCGGCGAACGACACGCTCGGCGCGGCCTTCGCCGTCGCGCTCGTCCCCGCGACGGTGGAGCTCGCCGCCCGGTCCCGCGGACTCCTGCGCTGGTGGGGAGCGGCCACGGCTGCCGGGCTCCTCGCGCTCGCCGTGGCCGGCGTCCTCATGGTCCTCGGGCGGGTGGAGCTGTCGGACCAGTTCGTGGTGAGCGGCGTCGCGATGCCCCTGTTCGTCGTCTGGGTCGGCCTCCTCGCCGTCCGCGGCGAGCGGGCAGGCCTCGTCGGCTGGGCGACGGCCCGGCTCGGGACCGTCGCCGTCGTGTCCGCCGTCGCGGGCGTGCTCCTCGCCGTCCCCGCGTTCGCGCTGCTGCCGCTCGGCTCGCCCGGCCAGGTCGTCCTCCTGGTCCCCGGCGTGGCCGCGTGGGTCGCCCTCTCGGCGTGGCCGGCGGTGCTGGGCCTCGCCACGTCGCGCACCCCGCCCGCCGGGGCCCGGCGCCTCGCCGACGCGGTCGCGTGCCGGGCGTACCGGCTGGGGCGCGGGCGCCTCGCCGCCCGACGTCACGGCCTGCCCGTCCTGCTCCTCACCACGACCGGACCCACCGGACGACGACGCACCGTCCCCGTGGCGCACGCGCGCGACGGTGCCGCGTTCGTCGTCCCGGCCTGCGACGTCCCGCCCGCGCTGCCCGCGCTGCCCGACTGGTACGACGAGGCGCTCGCGGTCCGCGACGTGCGCGTCGAGGTCGGTCGCGACGTCCTCGTGGCACGCGCGACCGCGCTCCACGGCGACGACGCCCGACGCGCGCACGCGCTCCTGGCGGCCCGCTCGCCGCGCCTGCTGCACTCGTGGGCGCGATCGGGGACCCTCGTGCCGTTCCTGCGGCTCGACCCGCAGTGACGCACGGACCCGCACGGGCGCGCGGACCCGCACGGGCGCGCGGACCCGTTCCTGGTGACGTCGCGGCCCGTCACGGCCACCATGAGGGTATGGGCGCGGACGGACCCGGGCCCGGGCGGGCGGCCGCCGGCGCGCACGGGCGCGACGGCGCGTCGTCGCGCCCCTGGGCGACCGCCGTCGCCGTCGTGCTGTCGGTCGGGTGCGCGGCCGTCGCCGCCGCGTTCGTCACGTGGCGCGCCACCACGCCCGACGAGTGCGCCCTGCTCACGTCGTCGTCGCGCGACTGGCCACCGGACGCGCTCGTCCCGCACGTCGAGGGCCTGTGCCCCGTGCGCGTCGGGGACCGGGTCGTCGAGCTCGCCGGCACCACCGGCGACGTCATGCGGTACGACGTCCTGCGCGACGGCGCCCCGCTCGTCGTGGAGGTCGCGGGCCGACCCCTCGACGTCGCCGCCCGTCTGCTGCCCGCGTGGTCCACGCTGCTCTTCGTCGCGGCGCTCCTCGCGGTCGCCGTGTACGTCGTGGTGCGCACGCCCCGCGCGCCCAGCGCCGCCGCCCTCCTCCTCGTGGGCGCGGGGCTCGCGTCCAGCACGGTCGTGCACGTGCTCGAGCTGCCCCTCCGTGGCGCGTTCGACCCCGTGGCCCGCGGGCTCTTCCTCGCCGCCGTGGTGGGCTGTTACCTGCTCGCCTGGGGCGGCGTCGTCGCCCTCGTGCTGCTGTTCCCCTGGCCCGTGGCGCCCGGGCGCGGCGCCGCGCTCGCCGCCGCCGCAGCACCGGGCACCGCGGCCGTCGCGACCCTCGGCGCCGGGCTCCTCGGGACCTGGGGCACGGCCGCGCACGTCGCGCTCCTCGCCCAGGAGTACCTCGTCGTCGTCGTGCTGCTCGGCGTCGTCGCGGTCGTCGTGCTGCGGGTGCGCGCCGGCGCGCCGACGCCCGCCGCGGCCCAGCAGCTGCGCTGGGTCGGGGGCACCGCGGTCGCGGCCGCCGCCCTGACGTGCGCCGTGTGGTTCGTGCCGCAGCTCCTCGTCGGGTCCCCCCTCCTGCCCGTCGCGTGGGTGGGGCTGCCCGGCCTGCTGGTCGTCGCGGGCCTCGTCGTCGCGCTCGTCCGGCACGGCCTGTTCGGGCACGACGTCGTGCTCGTGCGCACCGTCGTCGCGTCCCTGCTCACCCTCGGCATCGTGACCGTCTACACGGGGGTCGTGGCGCTGCTGGGCTCGCGCGCGTCCGCGACCGTCCCCACCGGGGTCGCGCTCGCCGCCGCGGCCGCCGTCGCGCTCGCCCTCGACCCGATGCGCTCCGCCTTGACGCGCACCGTGCGGCGCACGCTGTTCGGGGACCGCGACGACCCCTACCGCGTGCTGAGCCGGCTCGGCGACCGCCTCGCCGACGCGACCCGGCGCGACGTCCTCCCGCTCGTCGCGGAGGAGGTCGCCCGCGCGCTCCGCGCCCCCTGGGTCGCGGTCGAGGTCGACGGGCGCGAAACCGTCGTCGCCACCCGGCGCCCGGTCGCCGACGGCACCCCGGCACAGGACCCGGCGGTCGAGGCGCTCGCGGAGCCCGTCCCGCTCGTGCACCACGGCGAGCGCCTGGGGACGCTGCGGGTGGCGCGTCGCGCGCCCGGCGAGCCGTACCAGCCCGCCGAGCGTCGCCTCCTCGTCGACCTCGCCGGTCGGGTCGCGGCCGCGGTGCGCGAGGAACAGCTCGATGCGGACGTGCGGGCGTCGCGCGAACGCCTCGTCCTCGCCCGGGAGGAGGAACGTCGCGCGCTGCGGCGCGCCCTGCACGACGACGTGACGCCGGCGGTCGCCGGGCTCGCCCTGCGCGCGGCGACCGGGCGCGCGCTCGTCGACCGCGAGGACCGACCCCTCGCCGAGGTCGGGGCGCTCCTCGACACGATCCGCGACGACGCCACCCGCACCGCCGCCGAGGTGCGCTCCCTCTCCTACCGGCTGCGCCCACCGGCGCTCGACGAGCGGGGCCTCGTCGTCGCGCTGCGCGAGCACGCCGAGGCCCTGTCCGTCCCGGTCGACGTGACGAGCACGGTCGACGCCCGTCCCCTGCCCGCGGCGACCGAGGTCGCGGCCTACCGGATCGCCGTCGAGGCGCTCGCGAACGTCGTCGAGCACGCCCGGGCGGACCGCTGCGCGCTGCGCCTGGAGTCCCGACCCGGTGCGCTGCGGGTCGTCGTCGAGGACGACGGCGTCGGGATCGACGGCGCCCGGTGGGGCGTGGGTCTCGCCGCGATGCGCGAGCGCGCCGTCGAGCTCGGCGGGTCGCTCGCCGTCACAGGCCGGGGAGCGGCACGCGGCACCCGCGTCGTCGCCGACCTCCCGGCGGACGACGGGGGCGCACCGTGAGCGAGCCCGTCCGCGTCGTCCTCGCCGACGACCACCCCCTGTACCGGGACGGTCTCGCCGGTCTCCTCGGCACGACGGACGACCTCGTCGTCGTCGGGACCGCGGAGGACGGCGCGGGGGCCGTGGCGCTCGCGGAGGAGCTCACCCCCGACGTCGTCGTGCTCGACCTGAAGATGCCCGTGCTGGACGGGGTCGAGGCGGCGCGACGGATCGTCGCCGCCGCCCCGCACACGGCGGTGCTGGTGCTCACGATGTTCGACGACGACGCCCTCGTGTTCCGGGCGATGCGCGCCGGGGCGCGCGGGTACGTCCTCAAGGCCGCGGACCCGGTCGCGGTGCTCGCCGCGGTCCGCGCCGTCGCACGCGGCGAGGCCGTGTTCAGTCCGGACCTGGCGAGCCGCCTGCGGGACTGGTTCGCGGCCGCGCCCGTCGACCTCGGCCCGTTCGCGCGGCTCACGCCCCGCGAGCGGGACGTGCTGGACCTCCTCGCGCGCGGGCTCGGCAACCCGGCGATCGGGGAGCGGCTCGGGATCAGCGCGAAGACGGTGCGCAACGTCGTGTCGAACGTGCTCGTGAAGCTCCAGGTCGCGGACCGGGCCGGAGCCGTCGCCCGCGCCCGCGACGCCGGTCTCGGGTCGTCCTGATGCCGGGTGCGGGCGTCGCGTCCTGCCGAACCCCGGGTTGCACGTCACATGGACTCCCGGGTGCCGATCGACCCGGGGTTCGGCGGTCCGTCTGCCCGCGGCGTAACGACGCGCGAAGCCCCGTCCCGGGCGGCAGGGTGGGAGCATGACGCGGCTCCTGGTCCTCGGTGGCTCCGACTTCGTGGGGCGCGCGGTCGTCGACGACGCCCTCGCGCGCGGCTGGGACGTCACCGTCCTCAACCGTGGCACCACGCCCGTGCCCGACGCCGCGCGGCAGCTCCTCGGCGACCGCACCCGCGCGGACGGCCTGGACGCGCTGCGCGGCGGCGACGTCGCGGACGAGGAGTGGGACGTCGTCGTCGACACGTGGTCCTGGGCCCCGGCCGCGGTGCGGGACGCCGCGCGCCTGCTCGCGGGGCGGCTCGCGGCCGACGGCCGGTACGTGGACGTGTCGTCCCGCTCCGTGTACACCTTCCCGACCCCGCGCGGCGCCGACGAGTCCGCCCCGACGGTCGACGCCGACCCCGACGAGGCCACCGCCGAGGACTACGCGCGGGCGAAGCGCGGGGCGGAGCTCGCGGTCCTCGACGCGCTCGCGGACCGCGCGCTGCTGCTGCGCCCCGGGCTGATCCTGGGCCCGCGCGAGAACGTCGGCCGGCTGCCGTGGTGGCTGCGACGCATCGCCCGCGGCGGGCCGGTGCTCGCGCCGGGCCCCGCCGCGCTGCCCCTGCAGCTCGTCGACGCGCGCGACCTCGCCGCGTTCGCGCTCGACGCCGCGCTCGCGGGCGCGTCCGGGGCGGTCGACGTCGTCTCCACGCCCGGTCACGCGACGATGCGCGACGTGCTCGCGGCGTGCGTCGCCGTGACCGCCGACGACGCGGCCTCCGCGGGGCCCCGCCGGCGGAGCTCGTGTGGGTCGAGCCGGAGGTCGTCGAGGCGGCCGGGATCCAGCCGTGGACGCAGGTCCCGCTGTGGCTGCCGCCCGGGGAGCTGCACGACGCGCTCCACGGGTCGGACGTGTCGCGCGCGTTCTCGCTCGGCCTCCGCACGCGCGATGTCCGCGAGACCGTCCACGACACGTGGGCGTGGCTCCGCTCGCTCGACGCCGCGAGCGCGGCCACCCCGCAGCGGCCGGACCGTCCCGGCGTCGGCATCCCGC
Source organism: Cellulosimicrobium marinum (assembly GCF_020551945.1). GTDB lineage: Bacteria > Actinomycetota > Actinomycetes > Actinomycetales > Cellulomonadaceae > Cellulosimicrobium > Cellulosimicrobium marinum. The sequence goes on from NZ_JAJBZH010000002.1 coordinate 308,936, forward strand.
CGGACCTCGAGGAGCAGGCGCTGCGCGCGGTGCGCCGCGCCGCGGACACGCCACCGGCGCGACGGCGCCCGGGCTTCACGACCTGAGGCGACCCTCGGCGAGAACGATGCTGCTCGCCGTCGAGCACGACGTTGCTGCCGGAAAGCGTCCGAGAACGACAGCAACCTCGTTCTCGGCGCGGGCCCGATGCGGTCCGCTCAGCCCTCGGCCAGCAGCTCGCGCACCCGCGGGACCACCTGCGTGCCGTAGAGCTCGATGCTGCGCATCATCACGTCGTGCGGCAGCGTGCCCGACGAGTACTTGAGGTCGAACCGGCCCGCGCCCAGCAGGCGCACGGTCGCCGCGATCTTGCGCGCCACCGTCTCCGGGGACCCCACGTAGAGGGACCCGTCCCGGATGTCGTGCGCGAACCGGCCCCGGTGGTAGGCGGGCCACCCGCGCTCGCGCCCGATGCGGTTGTTCATCGCGGCGAAGTGCTCGTACACCTCGGCCTGCGCCTGCTCGTCGGTGTCGGCGACGTGCCCGGGGGAGTGGACGCCGACGGGCAGCGCGGGCGTCCCGAGCTCGGCGACGGCGCGGTGGTAGAGGTCGACGTAGGGGCGGAAGCGCTCGGGCTCCCCGCCGATGATGGCGAGCATGAGGCCGAGGCCGTGGCGCGCGGTCCGCACGACGGACTCCGGCGACCCGCCCACGCCGACCCAGGTGCGCAGCCGCCCGCTCTCCGTCCGGGGGTAGACGTCTTGTTCCACCAGGCCCGCGCGCGTCGTGCCGGACCACGTCACCGGGCCCTCGTCGAGCAGGCGCACGAACAGGTCGAGCTTCTCCTCGAACAGCACCTCGTAGTCCGCGAGGTCGTACCCGAACAGCGGGAACGACTCGATGAACGACCCCCGCCCGAGGATCACCTCGGCCCTCCCGTCGGACAGCGCGTCGAGGGTCGAGAACCGCTCGAACACGCGCACGGGGTCGTCGGAGCTCAGCACGGTCACGGCGGACCCGAGCCGGATGCGCGACGTGCGGGTCGCGATCCCGGCGAGCACGACCTCGGGCGCGCTGATCGCGAAGTCCTCGCGGTGGTGCTCGCCGACGCCGAAGAAGTCGACGCCCACCTCGTCCGCGAGCACGGCCTCCGCGACGACGTCCCGGACGGTGCGTGCGGCGGTGACGGGTGAGCCGTCGGGACCGGCGGTGACGTCGCCGAAGGTGTCGAGACCGAGCTCCACGTGCTCCGGGGAGGGGCGCTCGGCCGGGGCGGTGCTCACGGTCAGGCCGTCGCCCGGCTCGTCTCGCCCCGCAGCTCGTCGATGTGCGCGCGCAGGCGCTCCAGCGCGACGGCGACGCCCTCGCCCGCGTCGTGGGCGAGACCCGTGACGTACCGGAGCTGGGCGGCGGCGGCGTCGAGGGCGACCTGCGCGTCGGCGAGGGCGATCCCGGCACGGCCGTCGGCGGCGGCGTCGGCGTCCCGTGCGCGGGCGAGCGCGGCGCGGGCCTCGTCGGTCGCGGCCTGCACGGACTCGGTCGCGTCGAGCACGTCGTTGCGCAGCGCGGGGGAGAGGACGGGGAGCTGGGAGGTGACGCGCTCGAGGTCGTCGCCGATCGTCTCGGTCTGGACCTGCGCGTCGGCGATGAGGTCCTCGACGTCCGCGGCGGTGGCGGACGGGCCGAGGGGGAGCATCATGCCGAGGGCGAGGAGGCTGGCTGCGGCGAAGCGCGCGCCTCCGCGGCCGCGCGGCGCGGGGGCCGGGGTGCTCGTCCTCGCTGACATGGTCACGATTCTGACGGGCCTTCCTGGGAAGCACCAGGGAATCCACGGGCGAAGTGTGGAGATCTCGCACACACCCGCTGGCCCCAGCACTCCTCCGGGAGGCGTCACGCCCGGGCGAGGCGGCGCCGTCGGGCCCGCGAGAGGGCCGTCGTGACGAGCCCGTGCCGGGGGCCGAACAGGTACGCCAGCGCGAACACGACCCCGAGCGTCACGACGACCGTGCCGCCCGACGCCGTGTCGAGCCAGTAGCTCGCGAGGATCCCGACGACGCCGCTCAGCGTGGCGACGAGCGGCGAGATCCACAGCATGCGGGAGAAGCGGTCGGTGAGCAGGTACGCGGTCGCGCCGGGCGTGATGAGCAGTGCGACGACGAGCACCACGCCCACGGCCTGCAGCGCGACGACGACCGTGAGCGCGAGGAGGCCGAGGAGGAGGGCCCCGAGGCGGCGCGGCGAGAGGCCGACGGCGTGCGCGTGCACGGGGTCGAACGCGTAGAGCGTGAGGTCGCGACGCTTGAGCACGACGACCCCGAGCGTCACGGCGCCGAGCACGAGCACCTGGAGCAGGTCGGCGCGCGACACCCCGAGGAGGTTGCCGAAGAGGATGTGGTTGAGGTCGACCTGGCTCGGCGTGACGGAGATGAGCACGAGGCCGAGCGCGAACAGCGTGGTGAACACGACGCCGATCGCGGCGTCCTCCTTGACCCGGCTCGTGTCGCGCACGGCACCGATGAGCAGCACGGCGAGCAGCCCGAACAGCAGCGCGCCGAGCGCGAACGGCGCGCCCACGACGTACGCGAGCACGACGCCCGGCAGCACGGCGTGCGAGACGGCGTCGCCCATGAGCGACCAGCCGACCAGCACGAGCCAGCACGACAGCACGCCGCACACGACCCCCGCGGTGACGGTCACGGCGAGCGCCGTCCGGACGAACTCGAACGACAGCGGCTCGGCGAGCAGGTCCCACGCGGTCACGGCGCGACCTCCAGGCCGAACGCGAGCGCGAGGTTCTCCGGGCGCAGCACCTCGTCCGGCGTCGAGTGGAGCAGGACGCGCTGCTGGAGCAGGACGGCCTCGTCGGCGAGCGCGGGGAGGGCGTGCAGGTCGTGGGTGGAGACGAGGACGGTCGCGCCGCCCGCCGCGAGCTCGCGCAGAAGCGCGGTGATCGTCGCCTCGGAGCGCTTGTCGACGCCCGCGAACGGCTCGTCGAGCAGGAGGATCGTCGCGCCCTGCGCGAGCCCGCGCGCGACGAACGCGCGCTTGCGCTGCCCGCCCGACAGCGCGCCGATCTGCCGCCCCGCGAGGTCGGTGAGGTCGACGCGCTCGAGCGCGTGGTCGACGGCCTCGCGGTCGGCCGGCCGGGTGCGGCGCGTGAAGCCCTGGAAGCCGTAGCGGCCCGTCATGACGACGTCGCGCACGCTGAGCGGGAACGCCCAGTCGACGTGCTCGCTCTGCGGCACGTACCCCACGGCCTGGGCGCGCCGGGCGCGCGCGGGCAGGGCGCCGTCGACCAGGACGGTGCCGTGGTCGGGGCGGACCATGCCCATGACCACCTTGAACAGGGTCGACTTGCCGGACCCGTTCATCCCGACCAGCCCGCACACCGTCCCCGGCCCGTCCGCGCTCCCCAGCGCGAGGGTCGCGCGGTCGAGCGCGCGCACGTCGCCGTAGTGGACGGTGACGTCCCGCACGTCGATCGCGGGCGTGCCCGACGGCGCCCGGTCGCCCGCGCTCATTCGCCGCCTCCCGCGGGGGTACCCGTGAGCCCCGCGACGATCGTGTCGGCGTCGTGGCGCAGCAGGTCGAGGTAGGTCGGCACGGGCCCGTCGGGCTCGGACAGGGAGTCGACGTACAGGACGCCGCCGAACCGCGCTCCCGTGGCCTCGACGACGCGCTGCATCGGCGCGTCGGAGACGGTGGACTCGCAGAACACGGCGGGGACGTCGTCGGCCTCCACGGCCTCGATGGTCCCGGCGACCTGCTGCGGCGTCGCCTGCTGCTCGGCGTTGACGGGCCACAGGTAGTGCTCGGTGAGGCCGACGTCCCGTGCGAGGTAGGAGAACGCGCCCTCGCACGTGACGAGCGCGCGGTGCTCGGCGGGGAGGGTGTCGAGCGCGGCGGTGAGCTCGTCGTGCACGGCGCCGATCTCGGCGGCGTACTCCTCGGCGGCGGTGCGGTAGTCGTCGGCGTGCTCCGGGTCGAGGTCGGCGAACGCCTCGGCCATGGTGCGCGCGTAGAGCTGGCCGTTGACGGGCGACATCCACGCGTGCGGGTTCGCGGTGCCGCGGTACTCCTCGGCCGTGTCGTCGCCCAACGGGATGGTCTCGACGCCCTCGCTCACGACGACGTGCGGCGCGTCCACGTCGCCGAGGAAGCGGTCGAACCACGCCTCCAGCCCGAGGCCGTTGTCGAGGACCAGGTCGGCGTCCGCGGCGCGCCGCAGGTCGCCCGGCGTGGGCTCGTAGCCGTGGATCTCCGCGCCGACCTTGGTGATCGACTCGACGCGCAGGTGGTCGCCCGCGACGTTCTCGGCCATGTCCGCGAGGACGGTGAAGGTCGTGAGGACGACGGGCCGGTCGTCGCTCCCGGCGGCCGCCGAGCCGCTCTCCGTCCCGGCCGAGCACGCGGCGAGCGCGAGCGTCGTGGCGAGCGCCGCACCACTGGTCAGGGGTGCCCGGAGAGAAAAGTTCGGCATACCGAAGAATCTAGCGCGGGTCACCTTCATGTCCAAGCGGAAGGCCCCGATCCGTTGAGGTAGTACTCCAGTACTCCCTCGGCAGACCGGGGTACTGCCTCGCCGGTCAGGCGGGCGGGGCGTGCACGACGGCGACGGGTCCCGAGGCGTGGTGCAGCACGTCCTGGCTGACCGAGCCGAGCAGCATGCCCCGGACGTCGCCGCGGCCCCGCGACCCGACGACGGTGAGCGTCGCGCCCTTGCCCGCGTCGTGCAGCGCCACCCCCGGCCGGCAGTCGACGAGCAGCGTCTCGACGTCGACCGCGTCGTGCTCCGCCGTGCGGACCCGGGCGAGCGCGGCCTCGACCGTCCGCGCGGCCTCGTCGTGCGCCGCACGCTCCGCCGCCGCGTACGACGGCGGGTCGTCCCACGCCGCGGTCGGCACCCGCCACGCGCTCACCGCGACGACGCGGCCCCCGGTCGTCGCGGCCTCGCCGAGCGCGAAGCGCAGCGCGGCGTCCGCGTGCTCCGACCCGTCGACGCCCACGACGACGTCCGCGCTCCGGGGCTCGCGCGGCGCGTCCGGCGGCACGACCACGACGGGGACGGGGCTGCGGGCGGCGAGCCGCGTCGAGACGGACCCGAAGAACGCGGACGCGACAGAGCCCAGCCCGCGCGTGCCCACGACCACGAGGTCGGCGGCCTTCGCGGCGTCGAGCAGGACCTCCGACGGCGCCCCGGACCGCAGCGCGGTCCGCACCGGGACCGAGCGGTCGAGCCGGGCGGCGCGGTCCACGGCCGCCTCGAGCACGGGCTCGCCGTACGCGGCCACGTCCTCCACGGTCGGGTAGTACGCGCCGCCCATGAACGGCGACGTCACCACCGGCACGTTCACGACGTGCACGATCCACAGCAGCGCCCCGCGCCGGGACGCCTCGTGCACGGCCAGGTCCAGCGCGCGGCCGCTCGTCGTGCTGCCGTCCACGCCGACCATCACCACCGGCCCCTCGCCGGTGCGGTCCTCCCTGCTCATCGTCCTCACCTCGCCCTCGTCGCGGGGCCCTGCCGCGGGCGCGGTGCCCGTGCGGCCCCGTCCCCTCCTGGATACCGCTCGCGGGCAGGTGTCCTCGACGGGCGGCGGGCCACGAGCGGCGGGACCTTGGTCACCGATCCGCGCCGTGCCGCCGTCCCGCGGGGGTCGGGCGCCGCACGACGCGCTAGGTTGGCGGCATGGGCACTCCCCACCCGATCCGCGTGTTCCTGCTCGACGACCACGAGGTGGTCCGGCGCGGCGTCGCCGCGCTCCTGGAGGCCGCCGGCGACATCACCGTCGTCGGCGAGGCCGGCACGGCCGCCTCCGCGCTCGCCCGCATCCGGGCGACCCGACCCGACGTCGCGATCCTCGACGTGCGCCTCCCCGACGGCTCCGGCGTCGAGGTGTGCCGCGAGGTGCGGTCGGAGCTGCCGGAGATCGGCTGCCTCATGCTCACGTCGTTCGCGGACGACGAGGCGCTGTTCCAGGCGGTGCTCGCGGGCGCCTCGGGGTACGTGCTCAAGCAGATCCACGGGTCCGACCTCGTCGGCGCGGTCCGCACCGTCGCCGCCGGAGGGTCCCTCCTCGACCCGTCGAGCACCGCGCGCGTCCTCGAGCGGCTGCGCCACGCCGCCGACGAGACCCCGGACCGGCTCGAAGGGCTCTCCCAGCAGGAGCGCCAGATCGTCGCGCTCATCGGGGAAGGGCTGACGAACCGTGAGATCGGCCAGCGCCTCTACCTCGCCGAGAAGACGGTGAAGAACTACGTCTCGCACGTGCTCGCCACGCTCGGCCTCCAGCGGCGCACCCAGGTCGCGGTCCTCGCGACCGAGATGCGCCAGGAGGAGGCCGGGCGGGACCGCACCACGGGCGGGACCGCCGGTGGGCAGCCGCGTCCCTGACGCCCCCGGCCCCGGGGGCGGGCCCGGCGACCACGCGTCGTCGGGACCTTCGGCACTCCCGGACCCGACGGCGCGGCGCGACGATGGCGACATGGAGACGACGGCGCGGGTGGCCACCCGGGAGGCGGGGCTCGTGGAGCTCGCGCCCGAGGAGAGCTACGCCCTCCTCGCGACCGTGCCCGTGGGCCGCATCGTCTACACCGACCACGCCCTGCCCGCGATCCAGCCGGTGAACTTCGTGCTCGACGGGCCCGACGTCGTGTTCCGCACCGGCGAGGGGTCGAAGCTCGCCGTCGCGGCGAGCCGTGCCGTCGTCGCGTTCGAGGCCGACTCGTTCGACGCGCAGGCACGCAGCGGCTGGTCCGTCGTGCTCGTGGGCCGCACGTACGAGGTCACCGACCCGGCCGAGCGCGCACGCCTGCTCGACCTCCCGCTCGTCACCTTCGTGCCCGGCGAGCGCGACCGCGTCATCAAGGTCGTCCCGCGCATCGTCACCGGACGGCGCATCGAGCGCCCCTGACGCCCCTACCCGAGGGGCGCCCACCACTCGAGGCGGGTGCCGGCGTCGGGCAGCGCGGTGACGGTGCAACCCCCGCCGAGCGACGACGCGCGGGCGGCCATGTTGCGCAGGCCGGAGCGTCGGCCGCCCGCGCGGATGCCGACGCCGTCGTCGGTCACGGTGAGGCGGGCCTCGTGGGCGGTGACGCGCAGGTGGACGTGGACGGCGTGCGCGCCCGCGTGGCGGGCGACGTTGGTGAGGGACTCGCCGAGCACGACGACGAGCTGGTCGGCGATCTCGGCCGGGAGGCTGGGCGCGCCCTCGGTGACGCCGGCGCCCGACCGTTCGCCGACCACCTCGACGTCCACGTCCGGGGCGAAGCCGAGGACCGTCGTGGCAGCGGCGGCCTGGGCGCGCAGGCGGTCCTCGATGGACGGCGCGTCGGGGTCGGCGGCCGTGTGCAGGGCGAAGATGGTGGACCGGATCTGCCGGATGGTCTCGTCGAGGTCGGACACCGTCTCCTCGATGCGGGACCGCACCGCGGGCTCGACGACGAGCGGCTGCACGCTCATGAGGGACATCGCGGACGCGAAGAGGCGCTGGATGACGACGTCGTGCAGGTCGCGGGCGATGCGGTCCCGGTCCTCCAGGACGCCGACCTGCTTCGCCCGCCCGTACAGGCGGGCGTTCTCGATCGCGACGCCCGCCGCCGCGGCGAGCGCGACGACGGCGGCCTCGTCCTCGTCGTCGAAGGGCGCGCCGTCGGCGGTGTCGGTGAGGTAGAGGTTGCCGAACACGGTGTCGCGCACCCGGACGGGCACGCCGAGGAACGTGTGCATGGGCGGGTGGCCCTCGGGGAACCCGGCCGAGCGCACGTCGTCGGCGATCTCGGGGACGCGGATGGGTTCCGGGTGGTCGATGAGCTCGCCGAGCAGGCCCTCGCCGTGCGGCCAGTGGTCGATCGCGGCGACCTCGTCGTCCGTGAGGCCGAGGGGCAGGAACTGCGTGAGCCGTTCCCGCCCGCTGGGGTCCAGCACGCCGAGGGCGCCGTACCGGGCCCCGGTGAGGTCCATCGCGGCCGCCACGATGCGGCGCAGCACCACCTCGAGGTCGAGGTCGCTCGTCACCGCCACCACGGCGTCCAGGACGCGCTGCCCGACGTCGGGGCGCGGGCCGGTCTGTGCGTTCATCACCCGCAGTCTCTCACCGGGCGGCCGTGGGCAGACGTCAGGGCGGGGCGTGCGGGTGGTCTCCCCACCACCCGCACGCCCCGCCACCGGGGGCCGGCTCTCGCGGCGACGGCCTCAGATCGTCCCGCGGTCCTGGCTCGCGCCCCCGGACCCGCCGCTCGACGGGGCGGGCGGTCCGGCGTCAGACGAGCCAGCGGTTGCTGCGCACCACCGGCAGGCGCTTCCACGCCGTCCCGAGGCCGAGCACGTCACCGGCTCCGATCATCGCGAGGGCGACGAGCGTCAGCGCCATGGTCAGGTGGTCGTCGAGGACCGGGTTCGTCTCCAGGGGCAGCGACGCCAGGTACATGAAGAGCAGGAGGAGCGTGCCGCTGACGGCCGCCACCCGCATGCCGATGCCGAGGATCAGCGCGAGGCCGATGCCGAGCAGGCCGACCATGAACAGCCAGTCGGCCCAGGCGGCGCCCGCCATGCCGTTGAAGAAGCCGGCGAAGGGCCCTTCGACGCCCGACAGGTAGCCCGTGGTGGGGCTGCCGCCGTTCACCCAGGCGCGCTCCGCGGGGGTCGCGAAGCCCAGCCCGAACGTCTTGTCGAGGAAGGCCCAGAGGAAGTAGAAGCCGAGCGCGATGCGCAGCACGCCGAGCACCACCTGCGTCGGGCGGCCGGCCCGTGCGGCGAGCCCGAGGCTCTAGGTGCCCTCGCCCTGGACGGTGGGCACCGTGTTCTTCGCGCGCCCCTCGATGGTGGTCATGATCGTCCCCTCTCGTCGACCGGGGCCTTCGCGCCCCGGCGCCTTGTGACTCCAGGGAACCCGTGTGAAGGGGGTGTGTGCGTCGGGCGAAGGTCGTGGGGCGGGGGGACCTAGGTCATCCGGCGGAGCCGAGCTCGCCGCGCAGGTCGTCGACCTGGGTGCGCAGGTCGTCCAGCGCTTCTCGGGCCGCCGCGTCGGCGCCGCTGAGCGACGACGTCACCGACTCGAGGTCCTCCGAGGCCTGGGCGAGGGCCTCCTCGGCGTCGGCGAGACGCTGCTCGGCCTCCGCCCGGGCCTCGCCCGTCGCGTTCGCCGCGTCCTCGGCGGCCGTCCTCGCCTCGTCGGCGGCCTCCTGCGCCGCGGCGGCGGCGTCCTCGGCCGCGGTGCGCGCGTCGCCCGACAACGAGCCGAGCTCGTCGCCCAGCGAGCGCACGTCGTCCCCGATCGACTCGGCCTGCGAGCGCGCGTCGTCGAGGAACTGCTCGAGCCCGTCCCCGGAGAGGGTGAACTCCGGCACGGACGCGGAACCGTCCTCGCCGCACCCTGCGAGGGCGAGAGCACCCGTCGTCGCGACGACGGCGGCGAGCACCCGAGACGTTGACCTGCGGTGACGCTGCGATGAACTCATGGCGCCATTCTGCGCCCCCGAGATGAGAACCCCGTGAGAGCGCGACGGCGGCGGTGTACGGTAGGCGGACGAGGCACCGCGACCGTCCGACACAACCGCGGCGCCGGGCGCGATGACGCGCGTCCCCGGTGACGTCTGTGCTCGGCTGGTCCATGGGCCGGCACGCTCGAGCACGCACCGGGGAGACACGTGAGCACGGACACGCACAGCGAGGACGCGGACGACCGCGCGCCGTCCCGCGCAGCGCGCGTGGTCTCGCACGTCCTGATCTCCTCCGCGCTCGCCATCAGCCTCGCGGCGGCGCTCGTGGGCAGCACCGAGTCCCGCCCGGGCGACTCCTTCTTCGCGACGCCCACGACGCGCGCGACGGCGGCGGAGCCCGTCTCCGCCGAGCTGAGCCCGCTCGACGAGCAGCGTCGGCTCGACGGCGCGATCGAGATCCTCGCGACCGCGAACGCGCTCGAGTCCGGCGCCGTGAGCCCGTCCATCGAGCAGACCCGCTCCGAGCTGGGCGTGCTGGTCGCGACGTATCTCGCGCAGCAGGACGCCGCGCGCCGGGTCCCCGTCCAGCTCGTCCCCGAGGAGGACGTCGAGCTCGACGACACCCTCGACGAGGCCGAGGTCCCGCAGCTCCCCGACGTCCCCGACCCGTTCGCGCCGCCGGACCTCCGGCCCGAGGGGTCGCAGGACGAGCCGCAGCGGGAGGGGCCGCGCGACCCCGTCGAGGACAGCGGTGTCGTGCCGGACGACGTCGAGCAGGTCACGCTCGCCTCCGCCCGTCCCGCAGCCGCGACCCCGGAGCCCTCGTCGACCCCGACCCCCACCCCGACGCCGTCGGGGACGATGCCCAGCGCGCCGCGGGCGGTCACCGGCGACGACGCCGACGAGCCGACCGGCGGGACGACCGCCCCGCCCGCCGTCACGCCGGGGACCTCGGGCGACCGGGTGCTCCCCGAGGACGACGTGCCGGCGCCCGACGGCATCGCGCCGGGCGAGCTCGGCAGCGCACCCGGGGAGCCGCAGACGCCCGACGACGACGGGGCGCGCGACGCTTCCGCGCCGGGCACCGAGGCCGGCGTCGGCGGCGAGGTGACCCTCGACGACGTCGTCGTCGTCGCGACCCGGCTCGCGGACCTCCTCGACATGTCGACGGCGTTCCCGTCCGTCGGCGTGGGCGTCGTCCCCGCCGACGGGGTCGAGCCCGCGCCGGGGACGACCCTCGCCGAGCGTCTCGCCCAGGTGGTCGAGAAGTACGCCGACTCGACCGCGGACTACGAGAACGGCCGGATCCCCGCGGACGTGCTGTGCGACCTCTCCTTCGCCCCGGGGCAGTCGCTGCGGTGCGACGCGGCGGAGCAGCTCGAGGCGCTGGCGGCGGAGTTCGAGAAGGAGTTCGGGCACGCACTGCCCATCACGGACTCCTACCGCAGCTACGAGGACCAGGTGCGGCTCAAGGCCATGAAGCCGTACCTCGCGGCCGTGCCGGGCACCTCGCAGCACGGGTGGGGCCTCGCGATCGACGTGGGTGGCAGCGTCCCGTCGGGGCGGTCCGCGGAGTACGTGTGGATGCGCCTGCACGCGCCCGACTACGGGTGGGACAACCCGGCGTGGGCGCGCCCCGGCGGCGTGAAGCCGGAGCCGTGGCACTTCGAGTTCTTCGGCGCGGGCGAGATGCCGACGCGCTACACCCCCGCGGAGGACCTGACGCCGGGCACCACCACGCCGAACCCGAACCCGACGCCGAAGCCCACGCCCAAGCCCACCCCGACGGACCCGCCGACCAAGCCGACGGACCCGCCGACGAAGCCGACGGACCCGCCGACGAAGCCGACCGATCCGCCGACGAAGCCGACGGACCCGCCGACGAAGCCGACCGATCCGCCGACCAAGCCGACCGATCCGCCGACGAAGCCGACGGACCCGCCGACCGATCCCACGGACCCGACAGACCCGCCGACGGACCCGACGGACCCGACGGACCCGCCGACCGATCCCACGGACCCGCCCACGGACCCGACGGACCCGCCCACGGACGAGCCGACCGAGGAGCCCACGGCGAAGCCGACCTCGACGCCGACCGAGACGGCCGCCGAGAAGACCATGCCCACGGACGACGCGACGTCGGGCACCACGCCCGGGGAGTGACACGACCTGTCAGCGCTCCACCGGTCCCCGGACCCGTGGGGCGCTGACAACCTTGGAGGTCGGGGCGTGGTGCGGCCTAGGGTCGACGCCATGACCGATCCCGAGCAGCCCGACGCGCCCGGCCCGGCCTCGCGCGCGGCCGACCCGGCACGCTTCCTCACCGACGGCCGTCTGGTCACGAGCCCGCGGCGGCTGCGGGACCGGCAGCTCGTCACGCGCTGGCTCGCCGCGCGCGTGCTGCCGCTCGAGGAGCCGGTCACCGAGCTCACCCTCACCCGGCGGATCGGCGAGCTCGCGGCCGACCCGGCGGCGCAGCGGCGCGCGATGGTCGACGACGGGCTGGTGCACCGCACGCGCGACGGGTCCGCGTACTGGCGCACCGTCGTCACGGAGTTCGACGACGTGTGAGCTCTCCGGCGGCCCGAGGGCCGGGCCCGGTCGCCCGAGCGCGGTTAGGGTCGGGGGCATGAGCAGCAGCGAGCGTGCCGTGGCGGCGCTGGAGGCGTCGGGCATCGGCTTCACCCTCACGCGGCACGGCCGGGTCTCGTCCCTGGAGGAGGCCGCGGCCGCACGGGGTGTCGACCCGGCGCAGGTGCTCAAGACGATCGTGGTGCGCCGCGCGGAGGACGACTACCTGTTCGTGCTCGTCCCCGGCGACCGGCAGATCTCCTGGCCGCGCCTGCGCGCCCTCCTCGGGGTGTCGCGCCTGTCCATGCCGGACAAGGAGGTCGCGCGCGACGTCACGGGGTACGAGAGGGGCACGATCACGCCGTTCGGCGCGACGCACGCGTGGCCCGTGGTGGCGGACGAGAGAGTGGTCGCGGGGGCCGGGGCGGGACCGGTGTCGATCGGTGCGGGGGCGCACGGCGTCGCGGCGACGGTCGACGGCGCGGACCTCGTCCGGGTGCTCGACGCCCGGGTCGCGGACGTGACCGACCCGCTGTAGCGGTCCGCGCGGTCGGTCGGCGTGAGAGGTTCGTGGAGGTGACCGTCCGCACACCCGGAGCGGTGGTGCGGTGGTCGTGGGAGGTGCACACTCGTCGTGCTCCGGTCGTGGTCGTCCGGCGCGGTCGCCGGCGGCGTGCGACGCCCCGCCCGGGAACAGGTGCCGTCCCCCGCGCGTTGGACAGGATCGGGGCACCCGGGGCGCAGCAGCACGCAAGGACGACTTTCGAGTGAAGGTGGAGCTGGAGCGCATGGACACGGTCAGTGCGATCGACCGAGGCAGCGGCATCACGGACGAACCTCGTGACGGCGGTGTCGTCGTGACGATGTGGGGGGAGGTCGACGCCGCCCTGCGCGACCGCGCGAGCGAGGCGATGTCCTCCGTGCTCGCCACCGCGGGCCCCGTGGTCATCGACGTCTCCGAGGTGACGTTCATCGACTCGTCGGGGATCGCCTTCATCATCCAGCTGTACCTGCTCGGGCAGGAGGACGGGCGCAGCGTCGTGCTGCGGGACCCGTCGCCGAGCATCGTCGAGCTGCTCGACATGATCGGCATGGGCGGGCGGATCCCGGTCGAGCGCACCGGCGCGTCGACGGGACCGATCGAGATCGTCGGCGCCCGCTGACGGACGGGCGAGAAGGGGGCGGGACGTGCGCATCACGAGCTGGTACCCGGTGCTCATGACCGGCGACGTCGCGGGGACGGCCGCGTTCTACGTGGACCACCTGGACTTCCGGCCGCTCTTCACGAGCGACTGGTACGTCCACCTGCAGTCCGCGCACGACGAGTCGGTGAACCTCGCGGTGCTCGACGGCGACCACGAGACCGTCCCGGAGAGCGGTCGCGGCCGCGCGCAGGGCCTCCTGCTGAACCTCGAGGTGGAGGACGTCGACGCGCTCCACGACCGTGTCGTCGCCGCCGGGGTCCCGGTGCTGCGTTCCCTGCGCGACGAGGCGTTCGGGCAACGGCACTTCATCATGGCGGACCCGAACGGTGTGCTGGTCGACGTCATCACGCCGATCCCACCGACGGAGGAGTTCGCCACGGGGTACGAGGGGTCCGCGCTCCCGACGGGCTGAGTCCGCCTGCCCGACCTCCCGCGCCGCCGCTGTGCCACCGGTGTCACGAACGGCGTCGTCGTCCGTCCCTCTCCTCGGGCACCGAGCATCACTCGGAGAAGGAGAGCAGCATGACGGCAGCATCGTCCCCGCTCGAGCGCGAGCTGCGGCGCATGGAGGTCCTCGCGCGCCGCGAGCAGGTCCGTCTCCTGGGGCGCACGGCACCCCGGGTCGCGGAGCGGCGCCGCTGGGCGGACGCCCCGCGCCGCCAGTCGCCGACGACCGCGACCCGCTGACGCTGCGCGAGCGCTGCACCTCGGTCCGAGCGATGCACTCCGCAGTGCATCGCTCGCGCCGACGTGCATCACCCGGCGAGGCCGACGACCTCCCGGGCGCGCACGAGCACGGCGTCGAGCATGGCGGGCGTCAGGCGCCCGGTGAACGTGTTCTGCTGGCTCACGTGGAAGCACCCGAGGAGCGTGAGCGTGCCCGCCGCGGCCGGGGACGCGCCGTCGGGCACCGGTGCCCGACGGCGCAGCGTCACCTCCGCGCCGTGCGCGAACCGGGGCCGTGGCCGGGGGACGTCCCACCCCTGCTCGGCGAGCGTGGCGAGCAGGGCCTGCCACCCGAATCCGCCGAGGACGACCGCCACGCGCACGCTCGCCCCGACGAGCTCGACCTCGCGCGCGAGGTACGGGCCGCAGCGCCGTCGCTCCTCGGGCGTGGGCCTGTTGTCCGGCGGGGCGCACCGGACGGGCGCGGTGACGCGCACCCCGGTGAGACGCAGCCCGTCGTCGGCGGACACCGACGCCGCCTGGTTCGCGAGCCCCGTGCGGTGCAGCGCCGCGAAGAGGAAGTCCCCGCTGCGGTCGCCCGTGAACATACGACCCGTGCGGTTGGCGCCGTGCGCGGCGGGCGCGAGCCCGACGACGAGGATCCCCGGCCGCCCGTCGCCGAACCCCGGCACGGGACGCGCCCAGTACGTCTCGTCGCGGAACGACGCGCGCCGCACGTCGGCGACGTGCTCGCGCCACGCGACGAGCCGCGGGCATGCCCGGCACTCGACGAGGTGCGCGTCGAGCCGGTCGAGGTTCGGGGCGTCACGGACCGCCCGCGGGTAGTCGGCGTCGTCGGGCGTCACCGTCCCATGCTCGCCGACCACGACGTTGCTCGCGGCCGAGCACGAGGTTCGTGTCGAAATACAGCTCTTGACGACAGCAACCTCGTGCTCGGCGGGAGAGCTCACCCCTGCGCGTCGCGCCAGGCGACCCACTCGCGGGCCAGGTCGAGGTCGTAGTCGGGGCCGCTCGCGCTGACGGTGAACAGCGTCGCGCCGGCGTCGACGAGGCCCGGCGCGACGTCGGCGGGCGCGTCCGACACCGCGACCGACCGCTCGACGAGCGTCGCCGTGTCGCGGCCCACGGCCTCGCCGTGCTCGTCGAGGATGCCGCTCTTGCGGGCGAGCGTCGACGCGTCGCCGAACGAGTGCCACACGTCCGCGTGCTCGGCGACGATCCGCAGGGTCTTCCTCTCCCCGCCGCCGCCGATCAGCAGCGGGATCTCGCGCGTCGGCGCCGGGTTCCCGGCCGCGAGCCGTGCCCGGATGCGCGGCATGTCCTCGGCGAGCTGCGCGATGCGCGACCCCGCCGTGCCGAACGGGTAGCCGAACTGGTCGTAGTCCTTCTCGAACCACCCGGCGCCGATCCCGAGGATCAGCCGACCGCCCGAGATGTGGTCGACCGTGCGCGCCATGTCCGCCAGCAGCTCCGGGTTGCGATAGCTGTTGCACGTGACGAGCGCGCCGATCTCGACGCGCTCGGTCTGCTCCGCCCACGCCCCGAGCATCGTCCAGCACTCGAAGTGCTTGCCGTCCGGGTCGCCGTAGAGCGGGAAGAAGTGGTCCCAGTTGAAGATCACGTCGACCCCGAGGTCCTCGGCGCGCAGGACCGCGTCGCGGATCCGGGCGTACTCGGCGTGCTGGGGCTGGAGCTGGACACCGATGCGGAAGGGGTGCTGCGAAGAGGTCATGGCGCCAACCTACGTGGCGACCGCCCCGGGACCTAGGGTGAGCGCATGAAGCGCCTCGTCGGAGTCCTGGTCGTGCTCGTGCTGCTCGTCGGCGCGGCCGTCGTCGCGGACCGGGTGGCCGTGCGCTCCGCCGAGCGCGGCGCGGTGACGGCGTTCGAGGAGGAGGCGCAGGACGTCTCCGGCGCGACGGTCGACATCACGGGCTTCCCGTTCCTCACCCAGCTCGTCGGCGGCGAGCTCACCCACGTCACCGGGTCCGCCGACTCGGCGACGTTCGGCGGGTACGCCGTCACCGACCTCGACGTGGACGCGCGCGGCGTGAGCACGTCCGCGCCGCACACGATCGCGTCGGGCACCGCGTCGGGCGTCATCGCGGACACGTCCCTGCAGGACGCGCTGCGCGAGCAGTCGGGCCTCGAGGCCACCGTCACGGCCGACGGCGACGTGCTCGCCCTCGGCCTGGACCTGCTCGGGCTCGACCTCACCGTGGACGTGACCCCGCGAGTCGCCGGGCCGGACACGCTCGCCGTCGACGTCGACGCCGTCCGCACCGCGCTGGGCGTCGTGTCCGTCGAGGACCTGCCGGACGTCGTCGCCCGCGGCCTCACCGACCTGCAGGTCCCGCTCGACCTGCCCGACGGCGTCACGCTCGACGCCGTGCAGGTCGCCGACGGCGGTGTCCGGGTCACGGTGTCCGGGACGGACGTCGCGGTCGAGGACCTGGTCGCGTCGTGAGCCCGGCGCGCGGCCCGGCACCGGGGACGCCGCCGGTCGACGGCGACCACGTGCGCGCCGCGCGCCTCGCCACGCACCGCCTCCGCGCACCCGACCTGCCGGGGGTCGCGCGCGCCGTCGGGCACCTCGGGGCCGTCCAGGGACAGGAGCTCCTTCCTGCGCCGTAGTTCCAGGGCCGTCGTTCCGGGGCTTCGGGCGCTCGCGGACCGCGGCCGCGAGCTCGGCGGCACCTCTTCGGATAGGCGCCGGGGCGCTCTGGCCGGCATCGCAGCGCCGCTCGAGCGAGATCGGAAACGCCCCGGGACCTCCGAAGAATTCATGCTTTCGAAGTCTTGACCGGTCGGTGTTCGATGGACTACCTTTTGGCCGAACTCGAGCAACGTTCTGCTCGTACCTAGGAAATGAGTGCAACATGGCTGTTGCAGTACGCAGGGGGCTTTTTCGAGGTAGAGCAAGGGCGGCTGCGGCGTCGATCGTCGCGCTCCTCCTGCTCATGACTGGCGTCGAGAGCGCAGCGGCGGCGACGTACACAAGCAACGGGATGCCGCGTGCTTCCTTCACCGTGTACCGGCCGTCGTACAACTCGACCTGGAACTCACCGCTCGGGCTCGCCGAGAAGGGGTGGGCGGCCGTGCCCGAGGCGAAGATCAAGCGAACAGGGACGAAGCCGGCGCTCGGCCACTACAACTCTGCGGTCGTCGGGAGCTACACGGCCGACTGGTACGGCGTCTACACCCGTCGCTACGACAGCTCGATCGTGTACACGGGCTATCTGTTCACGATCAAGCTGAACTCACGGACGATCAACAAGAGCGCGAGCAATTTCAGCAACTTCGTCCGCAGCGTCTATGTGCACGAGTATGGTCACGCCTTCAGCCTGGCGGACAACCCATCCGGCTCCCAGGCGTCAATCATGAAGGAAAGTCGGAATCGCAACTCGATGGTCTATCCGTCGACGTCGGACAAGGCCAATGTCTCGGCCCGATACTGAGGGGGACCAGATCGTGTACACATTCAGAAGGCTGCGTTTCGTCGCGGTTGCGGCTGCGACTGCGGCCGTCGCCGCGCTCAGCGCGTGCTCGACGGAGCCGACCTACGTCGAGATGGCTGTCGACGCCCCAACTTACGAGGACGTCGACGAGCTGGCTACGGCGTCGACCGCCATCCTCGTGGGTTCGGTGAAGGAGACGCGCGTCGAGAAGGAGTACCCGCAGTACACGTCCGACGACCCCCAGCTCAACCCGTACGCGGGCACGGGGAAGGCCCCGAGCGACGAGGAGCTGGAGGCGGCGGCAGTCGTCGTTACCGTCCATGACGTCGAGGTGAGTGAGGTCATAGGTGGCGACGTCACCGTTGGAGACGTCGTGCAGGTCGTCGAACTCGGTGGTGAGACCGACAGCGCTCACTACGTGCTTCCCGGACACGAACCCCTCGACGACGGCGACGAGGCGCTCCTGTTCCTGAACGGTGGCGACGACGAACGGTTCTACGTGCTCGGGGTGGACCAGGGAAAGTTCCAGGAGCAGCCGGACGGCACGTTCCGTTCTGATGACGACAGCCGGGCGGACCTGGTCGTCGGTGTGTCCGACCTGTCGGAGATCGACGACCTCGTGGGATCCGAGGTGGCAGGCTCGTAACTGCCGGCTGCACGGGGTGCTCCGGAGGACGGACCTGACACTCCCCTGCCCGCCGCCACAGGACGCGGGCGGGGGATTCGTCCTTGCAGCAGGACCCGTGGTCATGCCGCCTGAGGTCGCGCCGTGGGGGCGACGTCAGTACCGTCGAATCCGGACGAAGGCCCCGGTGCCGCGGCGCTCGAACGCCGGACGGCCGGGCAACCGCTAGATCCGGAGGGACGCGTGGCGAAGACGACGGGCACGACGGGCGGGTCCGCCGCCCCGCAGAAGCCGCGCGAGGAGTGGACCGGGCAGGTCGGGTTCATCATCGCGGCGATCGGCTCGGCCGTGGGGCTGGGCAACATCTGGCGGTTCCCCGGCGTGGCGTACGAGAACGGCGGGGGCGCGTTCCTCGTGCCGTACCTCGTCGCGCTGCTCACCGCGGGCATCCCGATCCTGTTCCTGGACTACGCCATCGGGCACCGGTTCCGGGGCTCGGCCCCGGCGGCCTTTCGTCGCCTGCGTACCTGGCTGGAGTCCCTCGGCTGGTTCCAGGTGATGATCTGCTTCGTCATCGCGGTGTACTACGCCGCGGTGATCGCGTGGTCGCTCAGCTTCTTCGTCTTCTCGTTCGACCTGGGGTGGGGCGACGACCCGGCGGCGTTCTTCACCGGCGACTACCTCCAGGTCTCGGAGCCAGGCATCTCGCTCGACTTCGTCCCCGGCGTGCTGGTCCCGCTCGCGATCGTCTGGATCCTGACGGTCGTCGTGCTCGCGGGTGGCGTCGCGCGAGGTGTGCAGCGCGCGAACATGGTCTTCTTGCCGCTGCTCGTCGTGGCGTTCCTCGTGCTCGTCGTCCGTTCGCTGTTCCTGCAGGGCGCGGCCGACGGGCTGGACGCGCTGTTCACGCCGAACTGGGAGGCGCTCGGTGACGCGAACGTGTGGATCGCCGCCTACAGCCAGATCTTCTTCTCCCTGTCGATCGCCTTCGGGATCATGATCACGTACGCGTCGTACCGGAAGCGGCGAGCGAACCTCACGTCGCCCGGCCTCGTCGTCGCCTTCGCCAACTCCTCGTTCGAGATCCTCGCGGGCATCGGCGTGTTCTCCACCCTGGGGTTCCTCGCCTCGCAGGAAGGCGTGGCGATCGACGAGCTCGAGAACATCGCCGGGCCCACGCTCACGTTCATCACCTTCCCCGCGATCATCTCCGAGATGCCGGGTGGTCAGCTGTTCGGCGTCCTGTTCTTCGGCTCGCTCGCGATGGCCGGCTTCACGTCCCTGCTGTCCATCACGCAGGTGATCTCTGCCGGTTTCCAGGAGAAGTTCGGGTGGACGCCGCGACAGTCCGCGCTGCGCGTCGGGCTGGTGACCGCGGTCGTGTCGGTGCTGCTGTTCTCCACCGCGGACGGGCTCAACGCGCTCGACACGGCCGACCAGTGGGTCAACAACGTCGGCGTCGTCGCGTCCGCGGTCCTCACGTGCGTTCTCGTGCTCTGGGTGCTGCGCCGCGGGCGCGAGCTTCAGTACCACCTCAACACCGTCTCGACGTTCCGTGTCGGCACCTGGTGGCAGGTGTTCCTCGCCGTCCTGGCCCCGGTCGTCCTCGGCTACATGCTGATCTCGCGGATCGTCACCTTGATCGCCGAGGGTTACCCGAACGGGCCCGGTACTCAGCCGTACCCGGGCTGGTACACCGACCTCGTCGGCTGGGGCACCGTCGTCGTGCTGATCGGCGGTGCGATCGTCCTCACGGTGCTGCGCTGGCGGCGCAGCCCCGACGCGTTCACGCCGTGGCCGCCCTACCCGCCGGGCGAGGCGGTCGCCCGTACAGAGAAGCCGGAGGTGGCCCGATGAGCACGCCCGCGATCCTCCTGATGCTCCTCGCCATGGTCGTCGTGTGGGGCGGCCTGATCGCGAGCGTCCTCGCGCTGCGCGCGCGGCCCGAGCGCACCGACTTCCCGCCCGGCGGGGAGGACGACCACCGTGAGGACACGGCCCCGCTGGAGCACGACACGTAGACCCCACGGGTGCTCCGTGCTGCCGGTTTGGCACCAGGGCAGGGTCTCCCGCACACTCGTGCCCTGGTGCCGCGCACCGCCGGGTCCTCCGTTCCCCGTACGTCCCCCTCCCGGGTGCCGACGTAACACGACGGTGACGATCGGTGCATACGCTGCCCCCTGCCTGGCCCACATCCCGATCGGAGAACCCGATGCGTCCCTCGCGCAAGCTTCCCCTCACCGGGCTCGTCGCCCTCACCGCGACGACCGCCCTCCTCCTCCTCACGGCGTGCACCGACGCGTCGCAGACCGGCACCGACTCCAGCGACGCCGACGGTGGCGAGACGTCCGCCCCGGCGACGTTCGACCCGTCGAGCGTCGAGGTGAACGACGACGCCGTGGCGCTCCTGCCCGAGGACGTCGCGTCCGCCGGCACGCTCGTCGTCGGCTCCAACACCGAGTACGCCCCCGCGGAGTTCATCGGCGAGGACGGCCGCACGCCCGTCGGCTTCGACATCGACACGATCAAGGCCGTCGGCGCGGCTCTCGGCCTCGAGGTCGAGATCCAGTCCGCCGACTTCCCGGCGATCATCCCGGCGCTCGGTACGAAGTACGACGCCGGCATCTCCTCGTTCACCATCACGGAGGAGCGGATGGAGCAGTCGAACATGATCTCGTTCCTCAACGCCGGCTCCGCGTACGCGGTGGCGTCGGGCAACCCGGACGACGTCGACCCCGAGAGCCTGTGCGGGCTGACGGTCGCCGTGCAGACGGGCACGATCCAGGACGAGGACATCGCCGTGCAGAGCGACGAGTGCGAGGCCGCCGGCGAGGAGGCCATCGACATCCTCCAGTACGACTCCCAGGCGGACGCCACGACCAACCTCGTGGGCGGCAAGGCCCAGGTCATGTACGCCGACTCGCCCGTCGTCGGGTACGCGATCGAGCAGACCGGCGGTCAGATCGAGCAGCTCGGCGACGTGTTCGACTCCGCGCCGCAGGGCATCGTCGTCGCCAAGGAGGACACGGAGCTGGCCGAGGCGATCCAGGCCGCCGTGCAGGGCCTCATGGACGACGGCACGCTCGCCGAGGCGCTCGGCGCGTGGGGCTCGCAGGACGCGATGCTCGACACGGCCGAGATCAACCCGTCGGTCGGCTGACCCTGTCCTGACCGCCCGGTCGCGGGCGCCCGCCGTGGGCGCCCGCGACCGGCACACTGGTCGTCGACGGGCGCGAGGACGCGCGCGTCGTGGCCGCTCGGTGCGCCGAGCCCTGAACCGAGGTGGACCCATGGCCCCGTCCGACCGCAGTCCCGCCGACCGGCACCACGCGTCGGCCGACCCCGTGCCCGACAGGATCCACGCCCGTCCTGTGCCGCGTCCCGGCCGGTGGATCTCCGCGGTCGTGCTGCTCGTCCTCGCCGCGATGGCGGTCAACGGTCTCGTCACGAACGAGAAGTTCCGCTGGGACGTCGTGTGGCTGTACCTGCGCGACGTCAACGTGGTGCGCGGCGTCGGCTGGACGCTCCTCCTGACGTTCGGGTCGATGCTGATCGCGGTGGTCCTCGCGGTGGGGCTCGCGGTGATGCGCCGCTCCGACAACCCGGTGATGAAGTCCGTGAGCTGGGCGTACATCTGGTTCTTCCGCGGCACCCCGGTCTACACCCAGCTCGTGTTCTGGGGCCTGCTCGCCGTGCTGTACCCGCGCCTGAGCGTCGGCATCCCGTTCGGCCCGGAGTTCTTCGAGTTCCGCACCCAGGACGTCATCACGGCGTTCTGGGCGGCGCTGCTCGGCCTCGCCCTCAACGAGGCCGCCTACCTCGCGGAGATCGTGCGCGCGGGCCTCGGGTCCGTGGACCCGGGCCAGACGGAGGCCGCGAAGGCCCTCGGCATGAAGGACTCGAAGATCCTCACGCGCGTCGTCCTCCCGCAGGCCATGCGCGTCATCGTGCCGCCCACGGGCAACGAGACGATCTCCATGCTCAAGACGACGTCGCTCGTCCTCGCGGTGCCGTTCACCCTCGACCTCACGTACGCGACGAACGCGATCGGCAACCGCACCTTCCTGCCGATCCCGCTGCTCATGGTCGCGGCCCTGTGGTACCTGCTCATCACGAGCATCCTCATGGTCGGCCAGTACTACATCGAGCGGTACTACGGCCGCGGGTTCGGCGACCAGCCCTCCGGGGGCCGACGGCGCGGGCGCGGCCCGGGCGGCAAGGACGGCGGTCGCGGGGGGCGGGGCAGGAAGCCCAGCAAGCAGGACCTCATCGCCGCGTCCGGCACGACGAAGGACGACCCCTTCCTGGAGGTGACCCCGTGAGCGGGACGCACGACGCGCCGTCGGACACGACGGCGGACCGACCCGAGACCACCGGGACGCCGATGGTGCAGGTCCAGGGCCTGCACAAGATGTTCGGCGACCTGCACGTCCTCAAGGGGGTCGACCTGGAGGTGCCGCGCGGGTCGGTGTGCGTGGTGCTCGGGCCGTCCGGCTCCGGCAAGTCCACGCTGCTGCGGTGCGTGAACGAGCTGGAGGAGATCACCGGCGGGCGCATCCACGTCGACGGCGAGCTCATGGGGTACCGCGAGGTGACGAAGAAGGGGCGCACGGTGCTGCACCGTCTGCACCCCAAGGTCGTCGCACGCCAGCGCGCACGCATCGGCATGGTGTTCCAGCGGTTCAACCTGTTCCCGCACATGACGGCGCTGGAGAACGTCATGGAGGCGCCCGTGCAGGTGCTCGGCACGCCGAGGGCGCAGGCGCGCACGCGGGCGGCGGAGCTCCTGGAGCGCGTCGGGCTCTCCGACCGGGCCGACCACTACCCGGCGCAGCTCTCGGGCGGCCAGCAGCAGCGCGTCGCGATCGCCCGCGCGCTCGCCATGGATCCCGAGCTCATGCTGTTCGACGAGCCCACCTCGGCGCTCGACCCCGAGCTCGTCGGCGAGGTCCTCGCCGTCATGCGCGACCTCGCACGCTCCGGCATGACGATGATGGTCGTGACGCACGAGATCGGGTTCGCCCGCGAGGTCGCCGACTCCGTCGTGTTCATGGACGAGGGCGTCATCGTCGAGCAGGGGTCGCCGGAGGACGTGCTCGGCAACCCGCAGCACGAGCGCACGAAGGGCTTCCTCGCGCACGTGCTGTAGCGGTCGGGGGGCGGCCGCGGTCAGGAGGCGAGGGCGTTCAGGAGGCGGTCGCGGTCAGGAGGCGCGCCGCCGGGGGAGCACCGGGACGTCCCGCGACGGCACGATCCGGGGCTCGATCCCCACCGGCCGTGCCACCGTGACGAGCTCCCCGCTCAGCGCCCGCCCCAGGTGGACCAGGGGGAGCTGCTGCTCGTACTCGACGACCAGCGCGTCGAAGATGGGCGTCTCGCTGTCGGGGGTGAGGGGGGTCCGGCGCACGCGACCACTCTCGGCGACGCCCGTGAAGCGCGCGACCGGAAGCGGTGTCGTGTCCGTGTGGTGCGTGTGGACGAACCGTGGTGCCCGTCAGGGGTTCCAGCCCCAGTCCTCCCAGCTCCACGAGCCGTCGTTCCCGTTCCCGTTGCCGTTGTTGCCGTTCCCGTTGTTGCCGTTCCCGTTGTTCCCGTCGCCCTGGCCGCCGGGCTCTCCCTGGTCGTCCTGGTCCTGCTGCCACCGGTCCTGCTCGGCCTGCTGCTCGTCGAGCTGCTCCGCGCGTTCCGCGGCGTCCTCCTCCGCCCGGGCGACGGACTCCTCGCGCTCCGCGAGCTGCGTGGTCGCCGCGTCGAGGTCGGCCCGTTGCGCGTCGAGGTCGGCGCGCTCCGACTCCAGCTGCTCCCGCTGCTCCGCCACCTCGGCGAGCGCGCGCTCCGCCTCCTCCTTCGCCTCCTGCGCCGCGCCCTGCGCGGACAGCGTCAGGCCGATGCCCACGAGCAGGCCGACGGCGAGCCCCGCCAACCCGACGGCGGCGGGCACCACCCAGCGGCGGCCCCGCTCGGGCGTGCCCTCGTCGTCGTCCGCGCCCGGCAGCGCGAGCGGACCCACGCCGGACGCGCGGGATCCCGGGACGGGACGCACCGGCGTCGGCCCGGAGACGGGTCGCACCGAGACAGGAGGCGCGGCGGCAGGAGTCGCGACAGGAGGCGCGACGGGAGGTGCGGGCGCTGGCGCCGTCGCGACGGGGGGTGCGGGCGCCGCGCCTCCGGCCACCGCGCCTGCGCCGGCGAGGGCCGGCAGGATCATCGTCGACGTCGCGACCGGGTGGTCGTCGAGCGCGACCGCCGGCGTCGCGCCGGACTGCCGCTCGCGCATCGACCGACGTGTGGGCGTGGGCGCGGGGACGGGCGGGACCGGCACCGTCGCCCGGACCACGGGGTGGTCGACGGCCGGGGCGGCGTCGTCGTCCACCCAGAACACCCAGCCCGCGGGAGCCGGTGGCCACGACGGGTCCGGGTGCCAGTCCGTCGTCGGGGTGAACCCCGGCGGGACGGACCATCCGGGCGGCGGGACGAACCGCACGGCCATACGACCTCCTTCGACGGGCGCCGGACGGCGCGAGCGACGGGAACACTATGGTGCAGGCGCGGCGGCGCGGACGAATCGCCCGCGTCCCGGGACGGACGGACGCCCGCGCACGGGACGCCCGCGCGGGTCGGCGCGCGGGTGACGACCTACGCTGTGTCGATGAGACCCGACTGGTTCGCGCGCGCCACGGCGACGACGAGCACCGGCGCGCTCGCCGCCGAGGTCGACTGGGCCGCGACACCTCTCGGTCGCCCCTCCACGTGGCCGCAGGGACTGCGGGCCGCGTTCGTCCTGTGCTTCAGCACCAGGTTCCCGGTCATGTTCACCTGGGGACCCGACCTCACCATGGTCTACAACGACGGGTATCGGGCGATGCTCGGCACCGACAAGCACCCCGTGGCGATGGGTGCGCCCGCACGGGTCGTCTGGGACGAGATCTGGGACGACATCGGGCCCTTGTTCGCCGAGGTCCTGCGGTCGGGCCGGCCCACGTGGACCGAGGACGCACGCCTGCTCATGGAGCGGTCCGGCTACCTCGAGGAGACGTTCTTCACCTTCTCCTACAGCCCGCTGGAGGACGACGACGGGGTCGTGCGCGGCGTCCTCGACATCGCGACGGAGACGACGGGACAGGTCGTCGGGCAGCGACGCCTCGGCACCCTCAAGCTCCTCTCGCACGCGCTGCTGGAGCACACGCAGTCGCCCGCCGGTCTGGCCCGTGAGTTCGTCGAGGCCGTGCGGGGGAGCGCGGACCTCGCCCTCGCGGAGGTGTGGTTCGCCGGCCCCGACGGCCTCGCGCCCGTGGCGTCGGCGGGACGCGGGACGACGACGTCCGACGACGTCCGCTCCGACCACGTCCGCCGGGTCACGCGGAGCGGCACGGCCGTCGCGGACGGCCCGCTCCTCGTCGCGCCGCTCCCCGCCACGCAGGGCACCGGCCTCCTCGGTGCCGTCCTGCTCGAGGCGGCTCCCACCCGGCCGTACGACGAGGACACTCGCGCGTTCCTCCGCCTCGTCGCCTCGTCGCTCGTCGTCGCGACCCGCGAGCGCGTGGCGCGCGAGGTCGAGGTGCACGACCTCCGGGAGACGAGCGAGGCGCTGCAGCTCGCCATGCTCCCGGACCAGCTCACGTCGCACCGGTGGACCACCCGTTACCGTCCCGCGGACGACCGGTACGCCGTCGGCGGCGACTGGTACGACGTCGTGCCGCTCGGCTCGGGACGGTGGGGCCTGCTCGTCGGCGACTGCGTCGGTCACGGCCTCCACGCGGCGTCGCTCATGGGTCAGCTGCGCAGCGCGGGACGCGCCCTGCTGATCGACGACCAGGGACCTGCGGCGACGCTCACGGCCCTCGACCGGTTCGCCTCCGCCCTGCCGGGGGCCGAGTTCGCCACCGTGCTCTGCGGTGTCCTGGACGAGTCGGCCGGGACGCTGGTGTGGTCCGGTGCCGGGCACCCTCCGGCCCTGCTCGTGCGCGAGGACGACGGCGAGTGGCTCGACGAGGCGCAGGGCGCGCCGTTGACGCTCGCCGGCGCGGCGCGGCCGGAGCAGACCGTGGTGCTCGGCGCGTCCGACGTCCTGCTCGTCTACACCGACGGCCTGGTGGAACGCCGTGGCGAGAACCTGCGACACGGCCTCGACCGGCTCGCCGCCGCGGCGGCGCGCGTGGTCCGCGACACGGCGCCGGACGAGGTCGCGGACGCCCTCCTGACCGAGCTGGTCGGTGACGCGGCGCGCGACGACGTGGCGCTCGTCGTCTACGTCGGTCCCGAGAGGGCGAGGGGCGCCCGGGCCGCGGACGCCGCCGGTGCGCGCGCCGCCTCCGTGGGCGGCGGCTGATAGACAGGCGGTGGGTCGTGAGGCCCGGTGCCCGGTGGACCGCCGTCGGGACAGCGACCCGGAGGTGAGCGTGTTCCTCGTCGACGACACCGCGAGCGGCACGACGCCGCCCGCCCCGACCGGCGTCGTCCTCGCCGCCGGCGACCTCCTCGTCGCCGCGCGGTGCGAGTACCGGTACCTGCGCCACCTCGACGCCCGGCTCGGGCGTACGGCGCCCGCCGACGTCGCCGCGGACCCGGTGCTCGACCGTGCCGCCGCCCTCGGGGCCCGGCACGAGCAGGCCGTGCTCGCCGCCTACGAGGAGCGGTTCGGGCCGTACGACCCGGTGACCGGCCGCGGGGTGCTGCGCGTCGACCCGCCGCGCGACGGGTCGTGGGACGAGCTCGTCGCCGCCCACGCGCGCACCCTCGCCGCGCTGGAGGGCGGAGCCGACGTCGTGCACCAGGGCGTCCTCCTCGACGGGACGGTGCAGGGGCGTCCCGACTTCCTCGTGCGCGCGGGCGACGACGCCGCGCACCGCTGGACCGTGGTCGACGCGAAGCTCGCGCGCCGTGCGAAGGTCACCGCGCTGCTCCAGCTCGCCGTCTCCGCGGACCTGCTGCAGCGCGCCGGGTTCGCCGTGGAGCCCGAGGTCGAGCTCGTCCTCGGCACCGGCGCGAGGAGCACCCACCGGCTCGCCGACCTGCTGCCCGTCTCCCGGCAGCGCCGCGCGCGCCTGGAACGCCTGTCCGCCGACCACCTCGCGCGCGACGGCGGCGCACCCTGGGACCACCCGGACGTCCACGCGTGCGGGCGGTGCGAGGAGTGCACCGCGCAGGTCGAGGCCACGCGCGACGTCCTGCTCGTCGCCGGCGTGTACGAGCGCCAGCGCGAACGCCTCCGCGCCGCCGGCATCCGCACCGCCGAGGATCTCGCCGCCGCCACCGAGGCCCCCGACGGCATGCCCGCCTCGACCTTCGCCCGGCTGCGCGACCAGGCCGCGCTCCAGCTCGGCACGGGCCCCGCCGACGGGACGGTCCGATGGGCCGACGGCGCGGGCGACCACACGCTGTCGTGGCGCATCGACGACCCGGCACCCGTCCGCGCCCTGCCCGCGCCGAGCCCCGGCGACCTCTTCTTCGACTTCGAGGGCGACCCGCTCTGGGTCGACGGGGACGGGGTGAGCCGCGGCCTCGACTACCTCTTCGGCTGGGTCGAACGGCCCGCCGCCCCCGACGACGAACCCCCGTTCCACGCCCTGTGGGCCCACGACCTCGCGTCCGAGCGCGACGCGCTCGTCGCGTTCGTCGACCACGTCACCGCCCGTCGTCGCGAGCACCCCGACCTCCACGTCTACCACTACGCCGACTACGAGAAGGCGCACCTGCTGTCCATCGCGGCCCGGCACGGCGTCTACGAGGAGGAGGTCGACGACCTCCTGCGCGACGGCGTCCTCGTCGACCTCTACGCCGTCGTGCGCCCGTCGTTGCGCACCTCCGACCGGTCACGGTCCATCAAGAAGCTCGAACCGCTCTACATGGGCGCCGACCTGCGCACCGGCGACGTCAAGGACGCCGCCGCGTCGGTCGTCGCCTACGCCCGGTACACCGACCTGCGCGACGCCGGGCGGCACGCCGAGGCCGACGAGCTCCTGCGGGGCATCGCCGACTACAACCGGTACGACTGCGTGTCCACGCTGCGGCTGCTCGAGTGGTTGCGGTGGGCGGTGGCGCGGAGCGAGGCCGGGTCGGGTGCGGTGGCACCGGGCACGACGAGGTCGCCGACCGAGCCCTCCGAGCCCGCCGGTCGCGTCGCGGCCACGCCGTCCGAACCCGGGCCGCGGGAGGCCGCGCTCGCGCTGGAGGCGGAGATCCGGTCGGTCGTGGGGGAGGACCGGTCCGCGCGGGACGCGACGACGCAGGGGCTCGCGCTGTACGGGGCGGCCGTGGGGTACCACCGGCGCGAGGCGAAGCCGTTCTGGCACGAGCACTACGCGCGCCTCGCCCTGCCGGTGGACGAGTGGCCCGGCCGACGCAACGCGTTCCTCGTCGAGCACGCCGACGTCGTCAGCGCGTGGGAGGTCGAGCCCGGCCGGCAGACCCTCTCGCGACGCCTCGAGCTCGTCGGGCGGCTCCCCGAGGGCACCGACGTGCGGCCCGGCGTCGCGCCCTACCTGCTCTACGACGCGCCCCTGCCGCCCGGGGCGCAGACGTCGGCCGACGGCGTGCGGGGCTGGGCGTCGGGCGCGTCCGTCACCGGGGCGGGCCGCCGGTCCACCGCGACGGGGGAGCGGGACGTGCTCCACGTGCGCGAGCAGCTCCGGCGCGGCGCCGAACCGTTCGACGCCCTGCCCATGGCCCTCACGCCCGCGCCCGGGCCGCCCACCACGTCGCTGGAGGCGGCCGCCGCCGCGGCCGCCCGGCACGCCCTCGACACGTGGCGCCGCACCGGCGCGCTGCCGCCGGACGCCGCGTCCGACCTCCTCGTGCGCCGACCCCCGCGCCTCCGCGGCGGACAGAACCTGCCGCGCCCCGCGGGAGACGACCTCGTCGGGGCCGTCACCGCCGCCGTCGACGGGCTCGACCGGTCGTACGTCGCCGTGCAGGGCCCGCCCGGGACGGGCAAGACGTACGTCGGCTCGCACGTCGTGGCGCGGCTCGTCGCCCAGGGGTGGCGGGTGGGCGTCGTCGCGCAGTCGCACGCCGTAGTCGAGAACATGCTGCGCGCCGTCGTCGCCGCAGGCGTGCCCGCGGCGGTCGTCGCGAAGAAGCGGGCGGGCGACGGCCCGTCGCCGACCGCGGTGTGCACCGAGCTCGACGGCGCCGCGCTCGCCGAGTTCGCGACCGGCCCCGGCCCCCGCGTCGTCGGCGGGACGGCCTGGGACTTCGCCGCGGACCGGCTCCCCGCGAGGACCCTCGACCTCCTCGTCGTCGACGAGGCCGGGCAGTTCTCGCTCGCGAGCACCGTCGCCGTGGCGCGCGCCGCAGACCGGCTCCTCCTCCTCGGCGACCCGCAGCAGCTGCCGCAGGTGAGCCAGGGGACGCACCCGGAACCCGTGGACCGCTCGGTGCTGGGGTGGCTCACCGACGGGCACCGCGTCCTTCCCCACGAGCTCGGGTACTTCCTCGACCGGACGTGGCGCATGCACCCCGACCTCGCGGCCGCCGTGTCCAGGCTGTCGTACGAGGACCGCCTGCACGCCCACCCCGTCGCGGCCCGGCGGCTGCTCGACGGCGTCGCCCCCGGCGTCGAGGAGGTCCTCGTGCCGCACACCGGCAACACGGTCCGTTCGCGCGAGGAGGCCGACGAGGTCGTGCGCCAGGTCGCCCGGTTCCTCGGCCGGTCGTGGTCGGCGCCGGACGAGGTCCCGGCGGACGTCGACCGCGCGGAGGAGGGCCGGCCCCTCGCGCAGCACGACGTCCTCGTCGTCGCGGCCTACAACGCCCAGGTGTGGGCCGTACGTGCCGCGCTCGACGCCGCCGGGTACCCCGACGTGCAGGTCGGCACCGTGGACCGTTTCCAGGGGCGGCAGGCCGTGGTCGTCGTCGTCACGCTCGCCGCGTCGTCGGCACGCGACGCGTCGCGCGGCCTCGGGTTCCTGCTGTCACGCCACCGCACCAACGTGGCGGTGTCTCGCGCGCAGTGGACGGCCGTCGTCGTGCGCTCGCCCACCCTGACCGACGACCTGCCGCACAGCGCGCGCGGGCTGGAGGAGCTCGGTGCGTTCCTCGCACTGGGGGACCGACGCCCGGCCGGGTAGGGAGGGACCGCGGGGTCAGAACTCGCCGAAGCCGCCGAAGTCCTCGAACCCGCCGAAGTCGCCGAACCCTCCGTCGCCGCCCTCGGCGCCCGACGCCTCGACGGCACCCGCCTCCGCGCCGCCGGGGTCGCCGGCTCCGGGGTCCCCGGCACCGGGGTCGCCGCCCTCGCCCGCACCCGGGTCACCGGCCGCTGCGGCGTCCTCCGCGACGGGCTGCGTCGGGTCCGCGAACGCCGGGCCGAACATCGCGTTCGCCACGGCCGAGCCGATGACGACGCCCGCGACCGTCCCGAGCAGGCTCGACCCGACCATCGCGCCGAAGCCCGGCCCGCCGCCTCCGGGCCGCCCGCCGAACGACCGTTCGAGCGTGCCGGGGTTGCGCATCTCCGCGCGCGTCGCCATGCGGGCGAGGTCCTGCGGGGTGTCGGTGGGTGCTCGTTCGGCCGGCGGCACGGTGCTGCCCAGCTCCGCGAGCACCTGACGGCGCTGGTCCGGCGTGAGCCGGGCGAACGCCTCCGCGTGCGCCTGCTCGACGGCGTCCGGCGGCGCGGTGCGCAGGAGGTACCGGTAGCGGTCGATCGCCACCTGGTCCGGGGTGCGCGGCGTCCGGGCCTGCGGGGCCGGGGCGTCCGCGGTGCCGTACGCGGGCGCGTCGGCCTGCGGTGCGGTCTGCGCCGGGTACCCGCTCGGGTACTGCGCCGGGCCGGACGTCGGGGAGGGCACGCCCTGCTGTGCGTCGCGCGGTTCGCGGCCGAGGAGCCGGTCGAGGAATCCCATGGTTCGCCTCCGGGGTCGTCGTGTGCGCCGAGCGGTGTGCCGGCGTCGTCCACCCTGTCCCTGGGAGAACGGGCACGCCCGTCGATCGGTTCCGCGACCCCACCGCTGTTCGGCACGTCCCGTGGCCGACCCCGGACGCACGGGTGCCCCCCGACCCGGAGGTCGGGGGGCACTCGTCAGATCAGCGTGCGCGGCCGGTGGCCGCGGGCGAGATCAGAGGGCGCGGATGTTCTCCGCCTGCGGGCCCTTCGGGCCCTGCGTCACGTCGAACTCGACGCGCTGGTTCTCCTCCAGCGTGCGGAAGCCCTGCGACTGGATCGCGCTGTAGTGCGCGAACACGTCGGCCGAGCCGTCCTCGGGGGCGATGAAGCCGTAGCCCTTCTCGCTGTTGAACCACTTCACGGTTCCGGTAGCCATGGTTACTCCTTCAAGAGTGTCAACCTTCACCCCCCACGGTCGCGGGGGCGTACATCACGGTGTTCGTCGTCAACTCTTGGGGTAACAAGGTCCGCCGGGGTGCACCCGAGGGTGTCACCTCAGCGCGAGGACAAGCGAGGCACTGCAATCTCGCGCACAACCGTACAGGGTGGGCCCCGTCCTGGCTATGGAAAGTGGTCAGCCGCGCGGTCAGGTGTCGCCGCGAGGGGCGAGGGCGAGCTCGACGACCGGGCGGCGTGCTCGTCGAGGAGGCGGGCGGCGCCGTCGGGCGGCAGCGGCCGTGCCAGGGCGCGGGCGGGCGGTCGTGCACCGGTGCGGACGAGGACACGGGGCTCGGCCACGACGTTGCGGTACCACTGGGCCGTGGGCCGGTCCTGGTACGTCCGTCCCGGGACGCGGTCGAAGCGAGACCCGCGCGTTACGAGTCGGTAACAACTCACGGCGGCTCGCGAAACGGGCGCCGCCTACGGTCGCGTCACCCAGGAACGCAGAAGGGCCCGCTCGCGCGGATCTGCTCGTCCGGGAGCCCTGCCGCGACGCGGCGGGCCCGGGGCGGCGGGTCCGGGAAGTGGCTTTCGCGGCCGGGTGACCTGTGTCACTATTCAGCACGCAATTCAGTGCTGAATTCATCGATCGGCCGCGGAGCGGTGCGGTTTCGCCGCCTCCTCGGGGATCTGGATCACGGAGGTTGGCATGCATCGCACAGCACGACGGGCGAGCGGAGGCGCGGCCCTGCTCCTCGCCGCCACGCTGGTCCTCACCGCCTGCGGACCCCAGGAGCAGGGGGGCGGCGACGACGAGACCGGCAGCACGGCCACGGAGAGCGAGGACGGCGGGTCGGGCGAGCTGAGCATCGTCCCGTCGGTCCAGATCGACGTCGACGGCGCGGAGGTCCCGGCGGAGACGTCGGGCGACGCGGCGGACCCGGCGGGCGACGGCAGCGCCGAGTGCGCCGAGGGCACCTCGATCGCCATGGCGGGCGCGCTCACGGGCCCCAACGCGGCGCTCGGCCTGAACATCCTGTACGGCGCCCAGGTCGCCGTCGACGCCTTCAACGAGGCGAACGCGGGCTGCCAGGTCGAGATCAAGCAGTTCGACACCGAGGGCGACCCGCAGAAGGCCACCCAGGTCGCACCGCAGATCGTCGGCGACGACAGCGTCATCGCGCTCCTCGGCCCGGCGTTCTCGGGCGAGACCGCGGCGACGGGCGACGTGTTCAACCAGGCGGGCCTGCTGTCCCTGTCCGCCTCGGCGACGAACCCCGACCTCACGGCGAACGGCTGGTCCACCTTCTACCGCGGCCTCGCCAACGACGCCGTGCAGGGCCCGGCCGTCGCGAAGTACATGACGGACACGCTCGGCTACGGCAGCGTCTGCGTCGTCACCGACAACTCGGACTACGGCATCGGCCTCGCCGAGCAGATCACGTCGGGTCTCGGCGACGCCGCGAACGCGGACTGCGGCGCCGAGGTGAAGACGGGCGACAAGGACTTCTCCGCGGCGGTGCAGATCATCTCCGGTGCCGAGGCGGACGCCGTCTTCTACGCGGGCTACTACGCGGAGGCGGCACCGTTCGTGCAGCAGCTGCGCGACGGCGGCGTCGAGATCCCGTTCGTCTCGGCGGACGGCACGAACGACCCGCAGTTCGTCTCGCAGGCGGGCGGCTCGTCCGAGGGTGCGATCCTGTCCTGCCCGTGCGGTCCCGCGCCGGACGAGTTCGCGGCGACGTACGAGGAGGTCAACGGCCAGGCGCCGGGCGTGTACTCCGTCGAGGGCTACGACCTCGCGACGATCATGCTCACCGGCATCGCCTCGGGCGTGACCGACCGTGCGGGGATGCTCGACTACGTGGCGAACTACTCCGGCGAGGGCCTGGCCCGCGCCTACGAGTGGGACGACACGGGCGAGCTCTCCGCGGCGCTCATCTGGATCTACGAGGTCCAGTAGTCCGACGACGACGGGCGCCTCGCCCGGCCGCCCCGCCTCCCGGTGGGGCGGGCCGGGCGGGGCGCCCGTCGCGGACCACGACCTCGTACGATCCCGCACGCCACCCCAAGGAGCGTCATGCCCGCCCTTGCTGACGCGCTGATGCACAGCGCGACCGCCGGTCCACTCGTCCACCAGTCGCTCATCGACTTCAACCTCGCCGGGCTCGGCCGCAACTTCTGGGGCCTGACCATCGAGGGCCTCACGTACGGCGCGATCTACGCGCTCGTCGCCGTCGGCTACACGCTCGTCTACGGCGTGCTGCGGCTCATCAACTTCGCCCACTCCGAGGTCTTCATGCTCGGCATGTTCGGGCAGTACGCGACGCTCCTGCTCCTCGGGTTCTACCCGATGGGCGACGCCTGGGACATGGGGGTCGGGCTGACCGTCTTCTACCTGGGCATCGCGATGCTCGGCGGCATGGCGGTGGCGGGGGGCGCGGCCGTCGGGCTGGAACGCGTGGCCTACCGGCCGCTGCGCCGCCGCGGCGCCCCGGCGCTCGTCTTCCTCATCACCGCGATCGGCATGTCGTTCGTCCTCCAGGAGTTCGTGCACTTCGTGCTGCCGAAGCTCACGGGGGGCGAGCTGGGCGGCGTGAACGCGGAGCAGCCGATCCGGCTCGTGCAGCCGGAGGTGCAGTTCACGATCGGCGGTGCCAGCGTCACCAACGTCACGATCGTCATCATCCTCTCGGCGCTGGTCCTCGCCCTCGCGACGGACCTGTTCATCAACCGGACGAAGTTCGGGCGCGGCATCCGCGCCGTCGCGCAGGACCCCGTGACCGCGACGCTCATGGGCGTGTCCCGCGAGCGCGTCATCATGCTGACGTTCCTCATCGGCGGCATCCTCGCGGGCGCGGCGGCCCTGCTGTACACGCTGCGCGTGCCCAACGGGATCATCTACTCGGGCGGGTTCATCCTCGGCATCAAGGCGTTCTCCGCCGCGGTGCTCGGCGGTATCGGGAACCTGCGCGGCGCGCTCCTCGGCGGTCTGCTGCTCGGCGTCATGGAGAACTACGGCCAGGTCGTGTTCGGCACGGAGTGGCGCGACGTCGTCGCGTTCGTCCTGCTGATCGTCGTCCTGATGTTCCGCCCGACGGGCATCCTCGGGGAGTCGCTGGGGAGGGCCCGCGCATGAGCACGTCGACACCGTCCCCGCAGCCCGCCGGCGAGCCCGGCGAGTCCGGCACGGCCGCACGGCCCACGACCATGCCCCCGGCGGGCCGCGTCCCGACGAAGGACCGCCCGCACGGCGGCGTCGGCGACCGCCTCCGCCTCTGGTGGGACGCCCTCGCGCGGCCCACGCAGTGGCTGGTCGGCGTGCCGTTCTTCCTCTTCCTCGCGCTCGTGCCGATCCTCAACATCCCCGTCCTGACGACCGTCGGCACGAACTTCGGCGGCGTCATGGCGCAGTTCGGCATGATCGCGCTCATCGCGATCGGCCTCAACGTCGTGGTGGGCCAGGCGGGCCTGCTCGACCTCGGGTACGTGGGCTTCTACGCCATCGGCGCGTACACGGTCGCGATCCTCACGAGCCCGGACAGCCCGTGGAACCAGACGGACGAGTGGCTGAAGACCGAGTGGGCGTGGTTGTCGGTGCTGCCGATCGCCGTCGCGATCACGGCGGTCTCGGGCCTCATCCTCGGGTCGCCGACACTGCGCCTGCGCGGCGACTACCTCGCGATCGTCACGCTCGGCTTCGGCGAGATCGTCCGGCTCCTCGCCGACAACCTCGACGAGCTCACGGGCGGCGGCCAGGGCCTGCGCGGCGTGGCCTACCCGCGCCTGGGTGTCACGGAGGACCTGCCGAACGGCGTGTTCTCCGCCGGCAACGCGAGCGGGACGCTGAACTCGGGCGTCTGGTGGTACTGGGTGAGCCTCGTGTTCATCGTCATCTCGCTCCTGTTCGTCGGGAACCTGGAGCGCTCGCGCGTCGGCCGCGCCTGGGTCGCGATCCGCGAGGACGAGGACGCGGCCGAGATCATGGGCGTCCCCACGTTCCGCTTCAAGCTGTGGGCGTTCGTCATCGGGGCGTCGATCGGCGGCGTCGCGGGCGCCCTGTACGCGGGGCAGGTGCAGTTCGTCATCCCGACGAACTTCAACGTCATCAACTCGGTGCTGTTCCTGTGCGCGGTGGTGCTCGGCGGCCAGGGCAACAAGCTGGGCGTCATCCTCGGGGCGTTCATCATCGTGTACGTGCCGAACTTCTTCCTGGGCCGTACCGAGCTGTTCGGCATCCCGATCAACGGCAACGAGATCGCGAGCTACCGGTACCTGTTCTTCGGGCTGGCGCTCGTCGTGCTCATGATCTTCCGCCCGCAGGGGCTGATCCCGGTCCGGCAGAAGCTCCTCACCTACGGGCGCGAGCTGTACGTCGCCGCCCGGAGAGCGGCGCAGGGACTGACACGGGCGGGGACAGGCACGACGAGCGGGGAGGAGACCCGATGAGCACGCACGACCCGGGCGGCATCGGGGCCGGCGGCGAGCACGGCGACGAGCACCTCGCGGCGTCGGGCCGCGCGGACTCCTCGCGCGCCGACGCCTACATGCCGGGGGCGGTGGTCTCCGAGCCGGTGATCGTCGACGTCGAGGCGGTGCGGCCGGAGCTGGCCGACGCCGAGCTGGTCGACGCGATGGTCGCGCCCGACCGCGCGGTGCACGCCAAGATGGGTGAGCCGCTGCTGCAGATGGAGAACGTCACCATGCGGTTCGGCGGCCTCACGGCGCTGGACGACGTGACGTTCGAGATCCGGCGCGGGGAGATCCTCGGGCTCATCGGCCCCAACGGCGCGGGCAAGACGACGGCGTTCAACGCGATGACCGGCGTGTACCGCCCCACGTCGGGGCAGGTGGTGTTCGACGGCGACCCGGTCGGCAAGCTCAAGCGGTACCAGATCACGCAGCGCGGCATCGCCCGCACGTTCCAGAACATCCGCCTGTTCAACGAGATGACGGCGCTGGAGAACGTCGTGGTCGGGACGGACGCACGGCACCGCACGTCGGTGCCGGGCGCGCTGTTCCGGCTGCCGCGCCACCGGCGCGAGGAGCGGGACGCGATCGACCGCGGCATGGCGCTGCTGGAGTTCGTCGGGGTCGGGGGCCGCGCCACGGAGAAGGCGCGCAACCTGTCCTACGGCGACCAGCGGCGTCTGGAGATCGCCCGTGCGCTCGCGACGGAGCCCAAGCTCCTGTGCCTCGACGAGCCGGCGGCCGGCTTCAACCCGGCGGAGAAGGAGGCCCTCATGGACCTCATCCGCCACATCCGCGACGACGGGTACACGGTGCTCCTCATCGAGCACGACATGCGGCTCGTGCGCGGCGTGACGGACCGCATCGTGGTGCTGGAGTTCGGGCGGGTCATCGCGGACGGCACGCCGGACGAGGTGACCAACGACCCCAAGGTGATCGCTGCGTACCTCGGCGTCCCCGACGAGGAGATCGCCGACGACGGCTCGGACGACTCGACCACCCGCACGGAAGGGGGCAGCGGCGATGCCTCTGCTTGAGCTGCACGACGTGACGGTCGCCTACGGGCGCATCGAGGCGGTGCGGGGGGTGACGGTCTCGGTCGAGGAGGGCGAGCTCGTCACGCTCATCGGCGCGAACGGCGCCGGGAAGACGACGACGATGCGCGCGATCTCCGGCATCCGGCCCCTGGCTCGGGGGCGGATCGTGTTCGACGGCAAGGACGTCACCCGGATGAAGCCGCACCTGCGCGTGCTGGAGGGGATCGTGCAGGCGCCGGAGGGCCGCGGGATCTTCCCCGGCATGACGGTGATCGAGAACCTGGAGATGGGCGCGTACGCGCGCACGTTCGCGTCGAAGGCGGAGCACGACGAGACCCTGGACCGGGTGTTCGAGCTGTTCCCGCGTCTCGCGGAGCGCAAGGAGCAGGTGGGCGGCACCATGTCCGGCGGCGAGCAGCAGATGCTCGCCATCGGGCGCGCGCTCATGGCCCGCCCGCGGCTGCTCCTGCTCGACGAGCCGTCGATGGGCCTCGCCCCGATGGTCATCCAGCAGATCTTCCGGATCGTCTCGGAGATCAACGCGCAGGGCACGACGGTGCTGCTCGTCGAGCAGAACGCGCAGCAGGCGCTGTCGCGCTCGCACCGTGCGTACGTGCTGGAGACGGGCGAGGTGGTGCGCACCGGTGCGGGGCGCGAGCTCCTCGCCGACCCCAGCATCAAGGAGGCGTACCTCGGGGTGGCGTGACGCCCCTACGATCGTCCCGTGCCCCTGCGACGCCGCTCGGCCTCCTCCGACGTCCACACGTTCGACCTCGTCGACGACACGTTCGACGACGACCTCGACGCGCCCGACGACGAGGTGGCTCCCGGTCCGGACCCGGCCGCGCGGCGTCGTCGGCGCCGGGTGGTTCTCGCGTCGGTGACGGCGGGTGCGCTGGTGCTGGGCGGCATGGTGACGGTCGACGCGGTCGCGCAGCGCGCCGCGGACGCGCGCCTGCGCGCGGCCCCGGGCGGGGTCACGTCGATCGGCGGCCCGCCGCAGGTCGTGTGGGAGCGGGAGCTCGACTTCTCGGCGACGGCGTTCGCCGTGCTCCCCGACGCGCTGGTCGTCACCGAGGGCGACGACGTCGTCGGGTACGACCTCGCGGACGGCGAGGAGGCGTGGCGCGTGCCGATGGAGGCGTCGGCGGTGTGCTCGCCGATGGGGGAGTGGTTCAGCCAGGCGATCGCGGCCCCGGACCGCCTGGTGTGCGTCGAAGGGATCGGCGAGCCGCTCGAGGGCATGTTTCTGCGCTCGGCGGACGTCGCCGTCGGGGCGGCGGTCGTCGCGGCCGACGGGTCGGTCGAGGCCCGCGCCGACGTCGTGCCGCCGGCGGACCTGGGCGCGGACCTGCCCGACGCGGGCACGGTCCGCTGGTTGCCGCCCGTGTCGGGGCCCGACGGCGCGGTGCTGTGGGCGGGCCGCGCCGGTCCCGTGCCCGCCGGCCAGGGCGACGTGCTCGCGCTCGACGAGGGTACGGGCATGCCCCCGGTGCAGGGCGAACCGGCCGCGGCGGTCGTCGCGGTGCAGGACGTCGCCTCGGGGGGCCTGCGGTGGGCCGCGGCCGTGGAGGCGACGGAGCCGGGGGGCGAGGGGTACGAGTGCGTGCAGTGGACGACGTCCGACGACGGTGACGAGATGACCGTCGACCTCGACCAGCTGTGGGCCGCGACGACCGACGGCGTGGTGCACCTCAACGGCTGCGGGGTCCGGGCGTCGTTCACCGAGGACGGCGTGCGGGCGGACGACCCGGCGTCGTCGCTGGACCTCGCCTTTCCCCTGGGCGACGGGTACCTGCGCGACGCCTCGGGCGGCAGTACCCTGTACGGCGGGAGCAACGGATTCTTCGACTCGTCGGGCGCGCCGGTCCTGTCGGCGGTGCTCGACGCCGCCGGGGAGGTGGTATGGGAGGCGGACGGCCTGATCCTCCCGCCGCGGGCGACCGACGGGCGGTCGGACCTGTGGTTCGTCTCGAGCGGCACGGACCTCGCGGCGCACTCCGCCGACGGCGCGCTGCTGTGGGAGGACGGGACCACCGGCTCGCCCGACACCGTCCTCGTCGCGACCGCAGAGACGGTGGTGGTCCGCGCCCCGATGCGGATCATCGGTCTGGACGCGGAGACGGGGGTCGAGCGGTGGTCGCTGGACCGCAGCGACGACCCGGAGCTCGCGTCGTTCGAGGTCGGTCAGGCGTTCACGGACGGGCAGACCGCGCTCTTCGCACTGTCGGGGGCGATGGACGGCGGGTCGTCCCTCATGGCCGTCGACCTCATGGACGGCACGGTGCGGTGGACGACCGAGTCGTCCACGGAGACCTGGGGATACCTGAGCGTCGCGGGCAGGCTCGTCGGGTTCGGCGAGCAGGGCGTGGTGGGCCTCGGTTGAGCTCGGTCGCGTCGGGCTCGGCCCTGTCGGGCGCGGTCCCTTCGCGCGCGGCGGGCGGGACGCCCGGACCCCACTACCCTGGCCGGATGCCGATGGATGCCGACCGCACCCCGTCCGCCCCGCGCGCCGACCGCCGCCCGACCTCGCGGACCCATCACGGGGAGACCGTGACCGACGACTACGAGTGGCTTCGCGAGAAGGAGTCGCCCGAGGTGGTGGCGCACCTGGAGGCCGAGAACGCGTACACCGAGGGCGAGCTGGCGCACCTCGCCGGCCTGCGCGACCGCATCTTCACCGAGATCAAGGACCGCACGCTCGAGACCGACCTGTCGGTGCCCGTGCGCCAGGGGGCGTTCTGGTACTACTCGCGGACCGTCGAGGGCAGCCAGTACCCGATCCGGGCGCGCGCGCCGATCGACGCGTCGTCGGGCAGCGACGCGCCGTCGGCGTGGGTCCCGCCCGTGCTGGAGCCGGGCGTCCCGGTCCCCGGCGAGCAGGTGCTGCTGGACGACAACGTCGAGGCGGAGGGGCACGACTTCTTCTCGCTCGGCTCGTTCGACGTCTCGACGGACGGCCGGTACCTCGCCTACGCGACGGACGTCGTCGGCGACGAGCGGTACACGCTGCGCGTGCGTGACCTCACCTCCGGCGAGGACCTCGCCGACGTGGTCCCGGGGACGTTCCCCGGCGCCGTCTTCTCGCCGGACGGGCGGTACCTGTTCTACCCGACGGTCGACGACGCGTGGCGGCCGTGGCGCGTGTGGCGCCACGAGGTGGGGACGCCCGCGACGCAGGACGTCGTCGTGCTGGAGGAGCCGGACGAGCGGTACTGGGTGGGCGTCGGGGTGTCGCGCTCGCAGCGGTTCGTGCAGATCGAGCTGGGGTCGAAGATCACGTCGGAGACGTGGCTGGTCGACGCCGACGACCCGACGGGTGCGCCGCGCGTCGTGTGGCCGCGGCGCGAGGGCGTCGAGTACACGGTCGAGCACGCGGTCGTGCCGAGCACGTGGTTGCCCGCCGTCGAGCACGAGGAAGGTGGCGGAAAGACGGCGAGAACGACAGCAACGTCGGGTTCGGCGGGGGAGCGGCGCGACGTGCTGCTCGTGCTGCACAACGACGGCGCCGTGAACTTCGAGCTCGCCGTGACCGACGTCCCCGGGCGCACCGACGGCGGCGCGACGCCCCTCGACCCGGCCGACGCGACCGTCGTCGTCCCGCACGACCCGGCCACGCGGCTCGAGGGCGTCGACGCGTTCGCGTCCCACCTCGTGCTGTCCTACCGCCGGGAGGCCCTCGCGCGAGTCGGCGTCGTCGACCTGCGTGTGACGACGGCGCCCCGCCCGGTCGGTCTGCCCACGCCGGTCCGCACCGGGGACACCGCCGCCCCGGGCGAGCCGTGGCACGTGCACGAGGTCGCGTTCGACGAGCCGCTGTTCACCGCGGGCCTCGGTCCCAACCCGGAGTGGGACCAGCCGACCGTCCGGCTCTCGCACTCGAGCTTCGTCACGCCCGCGACCGTCTACGACCTGCGCGTCGAGACCGACGAGCTCACGCTCCTCAAGCGCCAGCCCGTGCTCGGCGGGTTCGACCCCGCCGACTACGTCCAGCGCCGCGAGTGGGCCACCGCCGACGACGGGACGCAGGTGCCCGTGTCGCTCGTGTGGCGTCGTGACGCGCTCGGCCTCGACGCCACCGGCACGGGTGCCGAGCCCGCGCCGCTCCTGCTGTACGGGTACGGGTCGTACGAGATCAGCATCGACCCGGCGTTCTCCGTCGCGCGCCTGTCGCTCCTCGACCGCGGCGTCGTGTTCGCCGTCGCGCACGTGCGCGGCGGCGGCGAGATGGGGCGCCCCTGGTACGACGACGGCAAGACGCTCGCCAAGCAGAACTCGTTCACCGACTTCGTCGCGGTCGCCCGCCACCTCGTGGGGACCGGGTGGACCAGCCCCGAGCGCATGGTCGCCCAGGGCGGTTCCGCGGGCGGGCTGCTCATGGGCGCGGTGACGAACCTCGCCCCCGAGCTGTTCGCGGGCGTCCTCGCCCAGGTGCCGTTCGTCGACGCGCTCACCTCGATCCTCGACCCCTCCCTCCCGCTCACCGTCGTCGAGTGGGACGAGTGGGGCGACCCGCTGCACGACCCCGACGTCTACCGGTACATGCGGTCGTACACCCCGTACGAGAACGTGCCCGACGACGCGTCCCACTACCCGAGGATCCTCGCCGTCACGTCGCTCAACGACACGCGCGTGCTCTACGTGGAGCCGGCGAAGTGGGTCGCCCGGCTGCGCGCCGCGGGGGCGCCCGCGCTGCTGAGGATCGAGATGCACGCGGGCCACGGGGGCGTCTCCGGCCGGTACGAGAGCTGGCGCGAGGTCGCGTACGAGGACGCGTGGGTGCTCGACGTGCTCGGCCTCGCCGACGCCGCGGGCGACGACCAGGCATGAGCCCGGCACGCCTGGTCCTGCGGCCGTTCGGGTACCTGCTCGTCGGGCTGGTGTGGACGGCGGCGGCGCTCGCCCTGCTGGCGCTCTACCTCCTCCCGCCGGTCGCGGCGGTCGTCGCGCAGGACCGACCGCTGGGGGACCAGGTCCTCGCCGACCCCGACCCGGCGGTCGGGTGGGTCGTGCTCTCCCCGGTCGCGATGGTGCTCGCCGGCCCCGTGTTCTGGTACCTGTCGTGCGCGACGTGGCCGCTCGCGGCGCTGTCGTTCGTCCACCTCGGCCGGTCGCTGCGGCCCCGGTACCGCGACGAGCCGCTGTCGTTCACGAGCGCCGCGGCGCACGGCACCACCGTCGGGCCGCCGCCGAACGGCGTCCCCGTGCCGCTCCAGCCGGAGCACGCGACCCCGCGCACGACGACCCTCGTGCGGTTCGCCGCGTGCGGCTGGCAGCCTCTCCTTCGCGAGCTCGCTCCCGCGCTCCCGGCGGGCCTCGGCTGGGTGCTCGTGTGCGTCGCGGCGCTGCCGCTGCTCCCCGTGCCCGCCCTGCGGGTCGCGGTCGCCGTCGCCGGGCTGACCGCGTACGCGTGGTCCGCCGTGCTGCTGCGGCGGCGGTGGGTGTGGCGCTTCCGCCACGAGCGCGCACGCCCGGCCCGGCGGGAGCGCCGGGTCGCGCAGTACGACGCCGACGGGCGAGCCGTCCTGGTCGACGGCCCGCGCGTCGTGCGCACGCGTCCGCAGTCCCGGGAGCACCGCGCGGAGGTCGAGGCGGAGCGGGCCGAGGCCCGGGCGAGCGTCGAACCGCTCACCGCGCTGACGTCCGACGCGATCGGGGAGCGCCGCGAGCGCGCGCTCCGGGCGCGCGAGGAGCGGTTGCGGGGCGAGGCCGCGGGTCCGGACGACGACGCGGGCGCGGCGCGGTGAGCACCATCGACGACGCGCTCGCCGTGCGCCGCCGCGACGTGCGGCGGGTGCGCATCGCCGAGGTGGTGCTCGTGGCTGTCCAGCTCGTCGTGGTCGCGGTCCTCATGGCGCGTCTTCCCGCGCGTCCCGACGCGGACGAGGTCACCGCCGCGATCTACGGCGTCATGATCGCCCTCGGCGTCCAGGTGATGCTCGGGATCCGGGTCCTGTGGATCCTCGTCATGGGCCCGGGGTCGCGGAAGGTGAAGCGCGAGGTCCCCGCGCGGGCGGGCTGGCTCGTCGCCGCGTCGCCCGTCCTCACGTGGCTCGTGCTCGTGCCGTGGATCGCCGCGGGGACCTTCGACGCCGACGGGGAGGGCGCCCCCGCGTGGCTGCTCTTCCTGCTCCTCGTGCTCGCCGCGGGCTTCGGCGTGCTGGCCACCCCGGCCCTGCTCGCCCCGGTCGAGATGGCGGTGCGCGGCGTCGTCACGCTCGTCCGGCACGATGACGACCGGACCCGACGCGCGGACGGCACGGGCCTGCTCCGAGGGGCCGCGGGGCTCGGTGTCCTCACCGTCATCGTGCTCGGGGGCGGGATCGCGCTCGACCAGCCGGGAACGGGCCGCGGGTCGTGGCTGGTCGCGGCAGCGGGGCTCCTCGGGTTCCCCGGCGACTACACGGTCCGCTACCCGCTCCTGCTGTGGGTCGTCCGCGTCCTCGTCTGGGCGATCCTCGCCTCGCTCGCGGTGTCGTGGGTCCGCCGGGTCCGGGCACGCCGCCAGGGCGACGACCAGGCACCGGACGACGCCGCGACCTGACGGCGGCGCCGGACCTCCGCGCGGGGGAGTTCTCCCCCTCGACGGCGGGGTGTCGCCGAGTACGCTCGCGCGCATGTCGACGTACAGCGCCTGGCGCAGCGACCAGGGCAACATGCAGGCCCTCTCGGAGGAACTGGAGGCGCAGGCGGCGATGGCGCGCTCGCGCGAGGCGGCGCTGAACCGTCGGCTGCGTTCGCTCGAGGGTGACCTGTCGAGCCGGGTCGACGTGCTGCAGGGACTGGTGAACGCGCTCATCGAGCTGGGCGAGGTGCGCGAGGAGCTGGCGCTCTTCACGCCCGCGCGCCGTGCGCGGGACGCGGCGCGGGCGCTCACGCGTGCCGTCGTCGCGGGGGAGGGCGACGTGTCCCACCTGCGCCGCTCCCCGGACCTCGTCGACGTCCCCGGGTACTGGCTCGTGCCCGCCGTGCTGGCGGTCGCGGACGCGCGGGACGGGGTGCTCGACGCGGAGGCGGCGGAGGAGGCTCTGCTGCGCGACCGCCGTCGGGCCGCGGCGTACCTCGTCGCCGTGTGCACCCTCGTGGGTTTCCCGGGTCTCGCCTCGGCCTGGTTGCCCGTGGTGCTCGACGCGCACGCCCTGCCCGACGCGCGGTGGGGCACCGCGGACGGGGCGGGCGGCGACGCGCGGGACGCGGCCGAGCCGGAGGTGACCGTGGTGGAGCGCGCGCTGTGGGTCGCGGCCGCGTCGGGCGCGCTGGGCGGTGACGGCGACGCGGTCGTGCGGGATGCGCTGCGACGGCGCGTGGACCTCCTCGACGCGGCGGGCCACGATCGGCTGCGCGGGCGGCTGCTCGCCGCGCCGCCCGCACTCGGCGGCGGCGGGGACGCGTGGGGGACCGCGGGAGGGGAGGCCGAGTCGGCCGCCGTGCGCGCCTGGGCCGCCTGGGCCGACGCGCTCGCCGACGTCACCGAGACCGCCGGGCCGTCCGCGAGCACCGAGGCGAGCACCGGGACGAGCGCGGGGGACGAGGCCGGCGCGGAGCCTGACCTGCTGGACGTCGTGGCGTCCCTCGTCGACGAGGGCGCCCCCGTGGAGCGGGACCTGCTCGACCGCGCCGACGCGCTGAGCGTGCAGGTCGGCCGCGCGCCCGCGGAGGCGGAGCGTGCGTGGTCCGCCGCCGCGGGCCCGCTCGTCGACCTGCTGGCCCACGACGCGTCCGGGACCGACGTCGCGCGGGCGCGGCTCGTCGCACCGCTCGTCGCCGAGGACCTGCGCGCCGCGGCCGTCGAGGTGTCCGACCGCCTCGCGGCCGAGCCCGCGCCGACGCGCACGCTGCGGCTCGCCGGACGCACGATCGAGGTCACGCCGGCGGAGGACGGGTCGAGCGCCGCTGCCGCGGCCCTCGCCGAGCTCGACGCGCGCCCGGTGCAGGGTGTCTCGTGGGCGGTCGTCGGTGGTGCGGCGGTCGCCGCCGTGGCCGGGGTGGTGCTGGCCGTGGCGGTCGCCCCGGCCTGGTGGCTCGCCGCGATCGGGGGTGCGGTGGTCGCCGTCTGGCAGTGGTTCGCCGGGACCGCCAGGGCGGCCGGGC
Source organism: Cellulosimicrobium marinum (assembly GCF_020551945.1). GTDB lineage: Bacteria > Actinomycetota > Actinomycetes > Actinomycetales > Cellulomonadaceae > Cellulosimicrobium > Cellulosimicrobium marinum. The sequence goes on from NZ_JAJBZH010000002.1 coordinate 353,770, forward strand.
AGCGGGACCACGTGCGCCGTGAGCGCGAACGGCTCGACGCCGAGATCGTCGAGGCGCGGGCCGCGGTGCGTGCCGCGGCGGAACGCGACGACGCCCGCCGCGAGCAGGTGGCACGCGCGGTGGAACGGCTCGACGCGACGCTGCGCAGCACGGCGGCCTGACCTGCGGAGGAGGCGTCCGTCCCGGGGGCCGCGGACGTTCGTCCGTGCTGTTCGAACAGGGCTTCGAACGGTGGATGAACGGTCGGTGAACAGTGGCCGAAGAATCCACAGGATGGTCGTCGGCGGTCGTCGGGCGACCCCACCATGGAGTACGTGACCGAGACGATCCTGCTGGTGCTCGTCGTCGTGACGGCCCTCGCCTTCGACTTCACCAACGGCTTCCACGACACGGGCAACGCGATGGCAACCTCCATCGCCACACGAGCCCTCAAGCCCAAGACCGCCGTCGCCCTGTCGGCAGTCCTCAACATGGTCGGCGCCTTCCTGTCGCTGGCCGTCGCCGCGACCATCGCCAAGGGCCTGGTCGAGGCCGAGGTCATCACCCTCGAGGTGGTGCTCGCCGGTCTCGTGGGCGGCATCACCTGGAACCTGCTGACGTGGTTGCTCGGCCTGCCGTCGAGCTCGTCGCACGCCCTCATCGGCGGCGTCGTCGGCTCCGTGCTCGCCGCCGTCGGGACGTCCGGCGTCATCTGGACGGGTGTCGCCTCCAAGGTCCTCATCCCCGCCCTCCTCGCACCGCTCGTCGCGATCGGCGTCGCGGGCGTCGGCACCTGGCTCGTCGCCCGCCTCACGCGCGACGTCCCCGAGGACACGAGCAACCGCGCGTTCCGCTGGGGCCAGGTCGGCTCCGCGTCGCTCGTCTCGCTCGCGCACGGCACCAACGACGCGCAGAAGTCGATGGGCATCATCCTGCTCGCGCTCATCGCGGGCGGCGCCGTCCCCGCCGACTCGGGCGTCCCCTTCTGGGTGATCTTCTCCTGCGCCTTCTTCATGGCGCTCGGGACCTACCTCGGCGGTTGGCGCATCATCCGCACGCTCGGCAAGGGCCTCGTCGAGATCGACTCGCGCCAGGGCATGGCCGCCGAGACGTCGTCCGCGGCCGTCATCCTCATGTCGGGCTTCTTCGGCTTCTCCCTGTCGACGACGCACGTCGCCACCGGCTCGATCCTCGGCTCGGGCGTCGGGATGCCCGGCGCGAAGGTCCGCTGGGGCGTCGCGGGCCGCATGCTCGCCGCGTGGGGGCTCACCCTCCCGGCCGCGGGCATCGTCGGTGCGCTGTGCTTCTGGATCCAGTCGGGCATCGGCGGGGCGCTCGGCACCGCGGTCGTGTTCGGCATCCTCATCGCGTCCTCGCTCGCGATCTGGGTCGCGTCGCGCCGCAAGCCGATCGACCACAAGAACGTCAACGACGACTGGGAGGAGGGCGCCGAGGCGCCCGCCACCGAGCGTGAGCCGGCCCTCGCGGACGCGGCCGTCGCGCCCGCCGTCGCCGCCACCGGCGCCCCGGAGCCCGGCACCGCGCCGTCGACCACCGAGCCGCAGGGTGCGCGTCAGCGCGCCGGCGTCTGAGAGGAAGCACCGTGTCCGAGTTCATCGAGATCGACTCCCTGCTCAAGGTCGTCGTCGCCGGGCTGGTCCTCGGCGCCGGCCTGCCTGCGCTGTTCGCCCTCGGCGTCCGCCTCGCCGCCGGCCGGACGACGCGCGTCGCGGTCGACACCGAGGGGGCCCAGCTCACGCCCACGGGCGACGTCGTCGCCGTGGAGCGTGCGTCCAACGGGCGCATCGTCGCGGCGGGGATCTGCTTCCTCGTGGTCGTGCTCGCGATCGCCGGCGGGATCGTGTTCCTCGCCAACGGCGGGCACTGACGGGCCCTTAGCCCAACCGTTCCTTCGCCGCGAGCACCCGCAGGACGGCGGCGTCGACCTTCGCCGCGAAGGCCGGGTCGCCGGACGCCCGCTCGACGAGCGCGTCGGCCATCTCCGCGACGACCGTCGGGTCGGCCGACGCGAGGACCATGTCCCCGCCCGCCTCGACCGTGAGCACCGCCCGCTCGGCGGGCGTCCACGGCTGGACCTGGGCGGCGGCGGAGACGTCGTCCGTGAGGACGACCCCCTCGAACCCGAGGTCGTCGCGCAGCATCCCCTCGACGACGACGGGGGAGAACGCGGCCGGGAGGTCCGGGTCGATGCGGGTGTACACGGCGGTCGAGGTCATGACGAACGCGGCGCCCGCGTCGATCCCCGCGGCGAAGACCTCGACCGAGGGGTCGTCACGCGTGGTCACGTCGTCCGTCACGCCGGCGTCCGTGTCCGTGTTGCGCGTGACGCGCCCGAGGCCGGGGAAGTGCTTGATGGTCACGTCGACACCCGACGCCTCCATCCCGGCGCTGAACGCGGTCGCGTGCGACGTCACCGTCTCCGGCGTGTACCCGTAGGCGCGCTCGACGTAGCCGATCGGAGGGTTCTGCGCGGCGGACTGCTCGGGCACGAGGTCCATGACGGGCGCGAGGTTGAGGGTGATGCCCGCCTCGGCGAGCTCGGCGCCCCACCCCGTCGCGTCCTCCCGCAGCGCCGCGGGGTCGCGCCCCGACTGGGCGAGCGCCGTCGGGATCTGCGAGAACCCCGGGCCGCGGAGCACCTGGACGTAGCCGCCCTCCTGGTCGGTGGCGACGACGAGGGGCGTGTCCTGCGTCGTCTCCGGGGAGACGAGCCGGGTGAAGCCGTCGACCAGGTCGCGCGTCGCCGCCACCCCCGCCTCGGACCTCCCGGCGAGGAACACGTTGCCCACGTGGTGCCCGGTGACGGCGTCGTAGCTGACCTGCTGGGGAGCGCCCACGTCGACGCCCACCATGAGCAGCTGGCCCACCTTCTGCTCCAGCGTCCAGCCGGCGAGGGGGTCGGGCGGGGGCGAGGACGGGGTCGGCGGGGTGGGGGAGGACGGCGCGGTGGACGACGGCGCGGGGTCGCCGGGCGTCGTGGCGGGGGGCGTCGGCGCGGTGTCGGGCCGCAGGGCGAACCAGGCCACGGCGGCGAGCGCGGCCGCCGTCGCGACGAGCGCGACGACGATCCACGTGGAACGTGCGCGAGCCGTCACGGCACCACCTCCGGGGATCCCACGAGCCACCGTAGCCGAGCCGGACCGACGTCCTCCGGGCGCCGTCCGAAGGTCCCGGCGCCGCACCATCTGCACCGTTGCGCGCCAGATGTGACGAGCGTTCCACCAGAACTCGCGTCATGATGTCCTCAGGGGAGCGTCACTAGTACCACAGCGCGTCGGCGTCCTCACGGCGGCGCACCGCCGAACGAGGAGACCTCTGCATGACCCTCCGCCCGACCGCACCGGTCCTGGACCGTGCGCGCCGAGTCGTCGCCGCACTGGTCGCGGCCGCCCTTGCCCTCGCGGGGGCTCTCGTCCTCGTCACCGGTCCGCAGGCACGACCGGCGGCCGCCGCGATCGGGTTCTGCCCCGAGGACGGGGACTTCCCGGACATCATCAATCCGCCGCCCTTCTTCACGGACAACAACGTCGCCGTGTACGCGGGCGGGGACTACACGGCGTCGGGGAGCTCGGCCGAGACCGAGGGCGTTCTCGTCGTGGCAGGAGACGCGACCTTCGACACCCCCGGGTCGTTCAACGTGGGATCCGTCGGCGCCGGGTCGGGCATCGTGCCGGAGCCCGGTGCGACGATGCTCCACGTCGGCGGCTCGATGAGCGTCGCCGCCGGGACCAACGTGATCGTCGGCGCCGGCCTGGACGGGGGCGGAGCAGTCCACGTCGGCGGGAGCCTGACGAACAACGGTGGGCTCGACACGAACGGGGGGCCGGTCGAGACGGACATGGGCGCCGACGCGGCGCTCGCACCCTGGCAGGACTTCGGGAGCGTCATCGCGGAGTCCAGCGCGGCGCTCGGGACCGTCCCCGACACGGGAGTCGTCGCGGCGGCCGGCAGCAGCCTGTCGTTCGTCGGGGACGGGACGACCACGAGCATGCAGGTGTTCACCGTCTCGGCGGACGTCCTCGACGGCACGAGCGAGTTCGTCTTCACGAACATCCCGGAGGGCACGCCCATCCTGGTCAACGTCGTCGGTGACGCCCCCGTCTCTGTCTCGGCGAACTTCGTCTCGATCAACGGCGAGCGCGTCGACGACCCGGCGAACATCGGGAACGCCGCAGCCCAGACCATGTGGAACTTCACTGGCGGCGGGGACGTCACGGTCAGCGGGAGCGGCCAGTGGGTCGGCTCGGTGCTCGCGCCGAACGCGGACCAGGTGGTGCTCACGTCGAGCACCAACGGCCGCATCTACGCGGGCAACGACCTCACCACCGCGGGCAACGGGAACGAGCAGCACAACTACCCGTGGATCGGCCCCGCCCCGTTCGACTGCATCCCGTCGTCGAGCTTCGCCGTCCAGAAGGCCGTGTCGGGCGAGGGCGCCGCGGCGGTGCCGGCGGACACGACGTTCACCGTCGAGTACACGTACGAGACCCCCGAGGGCGACACGGGCGGCGACACGCTGACGGTCCCGATCGGGGGCGAGCTCGTGTACGGGCCCGACCTGCCTGTCGGCACGGTCGTGACGATCGAGGAGGTCGACCTGCCGGTGGTCGACGGGGTCGAGTGGGGCGACGTCGTCATCCGGATCAACGGCGAGCCGCAGGGCAACCCGGCGACGTTCACGGTCGAGGAGGGCATGACCCTCACGGTGACCGTGGACAACACGGCGAACCTCGACGGGCCCGAGGTCGGCGGGTTCTCCGTCGCGAAGGCCGTGACGGGCGACGCGTCCGGGCTGGTCCCGGACGACACGGAGTTCACCGTCGAGTGGACCGCGACGATCCCGGACGGCGCCACGTACGACGGCGAGACGACCGGCACCCTGACGATCCTCGCGGACGGCACCGTGGTCGACGGGCCGCAGGACCTGCCGGTGGGCACCACCGTGACGTTCTCGGAGCCCGGCGTCCCGGAGATCGAGGGAGTCGACTGGGGCGTGCCGGACATCGCCCCGAACCCGGTGACGGTCGGTGCGGGCGAGAACACGCTCGTGACGGTCACGAACACCGCGGACGCCGTGGTGGGCGGCTTCTCGCTGGCGAAGACGGTCACGGGTGACGCGGCGGGCCTCGTGCCGGACGACACCGCGTTCGACATGCTGTGGGTGGCGACCCTCCCGGACGGGGTCGAGTACGCGGGGGACACGTCGGGCACGCTGACGGTCCTCGCGGACGGCACCGTGGTGGACGGTCCGCAGGATCTCCCGATCGGGACGACGGTGCGGTTCGTCGAGGTCCCGCCCCTGCCGGACATCGACGGCGTGGTGTGGGGGCCGCCGTCCTTCTCGCCGGAGTCGCCGATCACGATCGAGGCGGACACGACGATCGCGATCACCCTGACCAACACCGCCAGCACCGAGGTGGGCGGCTTCGCCGTCCGCAAGGTCGTCGCGGGCGACTCGTCGGGCGTCGTGCCGGGTGACACGGAGTTCCTCGTCGACTGGACCGCGACGATCCCCGACGGCGTCGAGTACGAGGGTCCGACCTCCGGGACGCTGACGATCCTCGCCGACGGCACGGTCGTCGACGGACCCACCGACCTGCCGGTCGGGACGGTCGTGACGTTCACGGAGCAGACCCCGCTGCCCGAGGTCCCGGGCGTGGACTGGGGCACGCCCTCGATCTCCCCGACCGAGGTGACCATCGGCGCGGGCGACGAGCTCGCCGGCGTCACCGTGACGAACACGGCGGACTCGGTCGTGGGCGGGTTCTCGGTCGCGAAGGACGTGACCGGTGACGCCGAGGGTGTCGTGCCGGACGACACCGAGTTCACGGTCGAGTGGACCGCCACGATCCCGGACGGCGTGGTGTACGACGGCGAGACGTCGGGCACGCTGACGGTCCTCGCCGACGGGACCGTGGTGGACGGGCCGCAGGACCTCCCGGTGGGGACCACGGTGTCGTTCAGCGAGCCGGACTTCCCGGAGATCCCGGGTGTGGACTGGGGGACGCCGTCGTTCGACCCGGAGTCGCCGATCACGATCGGCGACGGGACGGTCACCGCGGTGACCGTGACCAACACGGCCGACGCGGTGGTGGGTGGCTTCTCCCTGTCGAAGTCCGTCAGCGGTGACGCCGCCGGGCTGGTGCCGGGCGACACGGAGTTCCTCGTCGACTGGACGGCCACGATCCCGGACGGTGTCGAGTACGACGGCGAGACGTCGGGCACGCTGACCCTCCTCGCCGACGGCACCGTGGTGGACGGGCCGCAGGACCTGCCGATGGGTACGACGGTCGAGCTCACGGAGCAGACGCCGCTGCCCGAGATCCCCGGGGTGGACTGGGGGACGCCGTCGTTCGACCCGGGGTCGCCGATCACGATCGTCGGCCAGCAGAACGCGGTCGTCACCCTGACGAACACGGCCGACGCGGTGGTGGGCGGTTTCTCGCTCGCGAAGGCGGTGGCGGGGAACGCCGCGGGACTCGTCCCGGACGACACGGAGTTCCTCGTCGACTGGACGGCGACCGTCCCGGACGGCGTGGTCTACGACGGCGAGACGTCGGGCACGCTCACGATCCTCGCCGACGGGACCGTGGTCGACGGGCCGCAGGACCTCCCGCTCGGGACCACGGTGAGCTTCACGGAGCAGACGCCGCTCCCCGAGATCGCGGGCATGGAGTGGGGCACGACGTCGATCGCCCCCGACCCGGTGACGGTCGGGGAGGGCGAGAACACGCTCGTCACCGTGACCAACACCGCGACCGCGCTCGTCGGCGGCTTCTCCGTCGCGAAGAGCGTGACGGGCGACTCCGCGGGTGTCGTCCCGGACGACACCGAGTTCACGGTGACCTGGACAGCCACCCTCCCGGACGGCGTGACGTACTCGCCCACGACCGGGACGCTGACGGTCCTCGCCGACGGGACGGTCGTGGACGGTCCGCAGGACCTCCCGGTGGGGACCACCGTGACGTTCTCCGAGCCGTCGTTCCCGACGGTGCCGGGCGTCGACTGGGGGCTCCCGGCGGAGATCTCCCCGAACCCCGTGACGATCGAGGAGGACGCGAACACGCTCGTCACCGTGACGAACACGGCGAACTCGATCGTCGGCGGGTTCTCGCTCGCGAAGGCCGTGACGGGTGACGCGTCCGGGCTCGTCCCGGGCGACACGGAGTTCCTCGTCGACTGGACCGCGACCGTCCCGGACGGTGTGGTGTACGACGGCGAGACGTCCGGGACGCTGACGCTCCTCGCCGACGGGACGGTCGTCGACGGGCCGCAGGACCTCCCCGAGGGCACGACGGTGAGCTTCACCGAGCAGACGCCGCTGCCCGAGATCCCCGGGGTCGAGTGGGGCACGCCGTCGTTCGATCCGGAGTCCCCGATCACCATCGAGGGCCAGGTCGTCACCGAGGTGACGCTGACGAACACCGCCGGCGCGCAGGTGGGCGGCTTCTCGCTCGCGAAGGCCGTGACGGGTGACGCGGCCGGGGTGGTGCCGGACGACACGGAGTTCCTCGTGGACTGGACCGCGACGATCCCGGACGGTGCGACGTACGACGGCGACACGTCCGGCACGCTGACGGTCCTCGCGGACGGGACCGTGGTGGACGGGCCGCAGGACCTCCCGCTGGGCACGACGGTCGAGCTCACCGAGCAGACCCCGCTGCCCGAGATCCCCGGCGTGATCTGGGGCCTCCCGTCGTTCGACCCCGCGGCGTCGATCACCGTCGAGGAGAGCGGCGAGACCGTCGCCGTCACCCTCACCAACACGGCCAGCAGCGAGGTCGGCGCCTTCGCCGTGGCGAAGACCGTCGACGGCGCGGGCACCGGCCTCGTGCCCGTCGACACCGCCTTCCAGGTCGCCTGGACGGCGGCGATCCCCGACGGCGTCGAGTACGACGGCGCGACGTCCGGCACGCTCACCGTCCTCGCCGACGGGACGGTCGCCGACGGCCCGGACGACCTGCCCACCGGCACCGTCGTGACCTTCGAGGAGGTCGACCTGCCCGACGTCCCCGGCGTCACGTGGGGCACCCCGGCGCTCTCCCCGTCCCAGATCACCATCGGGGCGGGCGACGACGTCGCCGGGGTGACGGTGACGAACACGGCGAACCAGGTCGTCGGTGGATTCTCCGTCGCCAAGGCCCTCACCGGTGACGGCGCGAGCGCCGTGCCCGACGACACCGCGTTCACCGTCACCTGGGCCGCGACCCTGCCCGACGGCTCGACCTACGACGGCGACACCTCCGGCACCCTCACCGTCCTCGCCGACGGGACCGTCGTCGACGGGCCGCAGGACCTGCCCGTCGGCACCACCGTCGAGCTCGGCGAGGTCGACCTGCCCGACGTCGAGGACGTCGAGTGGGGCACGCCCGTGTTCACCGTCGACGGTGAGGAGACCACCACCGTCACGGTGGCGGACGGCGACCCCGCCCTCGTCACCCTGACGAACACCGCGACGCGGGACCGTCATCTCGCGACCACCGGGTCCGACGTCGTCGGCGCCCTCGGGGTCGCGGCGGCCCTCCTGCTCAGCGGCGTCGGCATCCTGATCGCCAGGTCACGACGACGCGGCGACGCCTGACGCACGCGAACGGGCCGGTGACCCCTGCAGGGTCACCGGCCCGTCGTCGTCTCCCGGCGCGGCGGCGTCGAGCGTCGGGTCCGTGCTCGGCCCGCTGTCAGTCGTGTCCGGCGAGCGTGGTGAGAGCCTTCGCCCACAGGGCGTGGGCGCGCTCCGCACGGTCGGCCGACTCGATGTTCTCCTCGACGACACGCACCTGGGTGCCCGCGTCGTCCGCCTCGAGCGTGATCGTGATGTCGTGGTAGTTCTCCGGCACGTCGGGCAGGTCCATCGACGGGGAGAAGTGCGTGAACCGCATTCGGTGGGGGCGGTCCACCTCGAGGACCGTCCCCCAGTCCGCGAACTCGCGGCCCATGTAGTGGCCCTCGAACGTCACCGGGCTGCCCGGCCGGTAGTCCGTCTCGACGTTCATGCCGAGCATCCATCGCGCGCTCGGGTGCACCATCTCGGACCACACGACCGACGGCGGTCGGGCGACGTGGACCTCGGCGGTCGTGGAATGGGGGGACATGCGAACCTCCTGGGGGGACGGGGCCTGGAGCGACCGTAGACCGTCACGCCGCGCCCGGCAGCCCGGGAAGCCGTGCGACGCACCGCCCGCCCGCGTAGGTTCGGGCGCGTGACCCGACTCGTCCTCGTCCACGGACGCGACAACCAGGGCCTCGACGCCGAGGAGCTGGAACGCACGTGGCGCACCGTCCTCGGCGCCGGGCTCGCCGCCGCGGGCACCCCGCGCACGATCACCGACGACGACGCGACGTTCGTCTACTACGGCGACACCCTCGCCGCCCTGGCGCGCGGCGACGGCACCCCGCCCCCGGTGACCGTGCACACCGTCCCCGGGACGCGCGGGGACACGCTCCACGTCGACTCCCGCAGGATCGCCGCCCTGCCCGACGAGGAACGGGAGTTCGTCGAGTCCGTGACCAGCGAGGTGCTGCGCGCCGCCGGGGTCGACGCCGCCCGGCTGGGCGCGGAGGCCGACGAGCTCGCCGCGCTCGGCGCGGGTGCGCTCGCGGAGCCCGGTGGGTGGGTCAACGTCCTGCTGTCCGCGCTCGACCGGTACGTGCCCGGCCTGAGCAGCGGCGTGCTCCTGCTCCTCGTGCGCGACGTCTGGACGTACCTCCACGACCCGGACGTGCGCGCGACGCTCGACGACGCCCTCGCGGAGGCGATGCCGACGGACGAGCCCGCGGTCGTCGTCGCGCACTCCCTGGGCTCGGTCCTCGCGTACTCCGTGCTGCGCGAGCACCGCCGGGCGTGCGACTGGGACGTCCCCCTGTTCCTCACCCTCGGCTCGCCCCTCGCGATCACCGCGATCCGCGACGCGCTCGCCGCTCGTTCCCCGCTGCGCGTGCCGGTCGAGGTGGACCGGTGGGTCGCCGTCCGGGACCGCCGTGACGCCCTCGCGCTCCACGGCCTCGGCCCGACGGCGTTCCCCCTCGCGCCGGGCTCGCCCCCGATCGAGGAGCTCGACGTCGACAACCCCGCGCCCGGCCGCCACGCCGCCGCCGTCCTCGTCGGCGACGGGCGCGTCCCCGCGGGCTACCTCGCCGTCCCGGAGGTCGCCGCCCTCCTGCCGAGGTAGAACCGTGGTCATCCTGCGAGAGGGGGTGGGCGGCTGTGCCGGGTCTACCATCCGCGTCCTCGTTCCTCGGCCGCTCCCGCCAGACCCGCCACGACCCGGCGCAGCCGCCCACCCCCTCTCGCTCCAGTGATCCTCGCCATCCGGCTCGCGAACCTTCGTTCTACCTCGGGTGACCACGGTTCTACCTCGGCAGACCTCGGTACTACCTCGGGGCGAGGGCCGTGCGGATGTCGGCGGCGAAGGTGTCGACGTCGGCGGGGGTGGTGTCCCAGGCGCACATCCAGCGGACCTCGACACGCTCCGGGGTCTCGCCCGGGCCCCAGTCGTAGAAGCGGTGCGTCGCGCGCAGGCGGTGCACGACGTCGCGGGGCAGGGTCGCGAAGACCGCGTTGACCTGGGTGGGTTGCGTGAAGGCGAGGCCCGGGACGTCGGCCAGTCCCGCGCGCAGGCGGGTGGCCATCGCGTTGGCGTGGCGGGCGTTGCGGAGCCACAGCTCGTCGGCGTCGGTCATCTCGTCGACCTCGGCCACGACGTCGCCGACCGGCTCGAAGAGCGCGAGGAGCTGGGCGGAGACGTAGCGCATCTTCGACGCGAGCTGCATGGTCGCCTTGCGGACGAACTCGACGCCGTCGACGGCGGACGGGTCGAGCACGACGACGGCCTCACCGAGCGCGAGCCCGTTCTTCGTGCCGCCGAACGACAGCACGTCGACGCCGGCGTCCGTGGTGAGCGCCCGCAGGGGGACGTCGAGCGCGGCGGCCGCGTTCGCGAGGCGCGACCCGTCCAGGTGCACGCGCATGCCGTGGGAGTGCGCGGCGTCGGCCAGCGCCCGGACCTCGGCAGGGTCGTAGAGGGTGCCGAGCTCGGTCGACTGCGTGAGGGACACGACGAGCGGCTGGGCGCGGTGCGGGTCGCCGAGGTCGGCGGCGAACCGCTCCACGGCCTCGGGCGTGAGCTTCGCGTCGGGCGCGGGGACGGCGAGCACCTTGACGCCGCCGACCCGCTCGGGGGCGCCGTTCTCGTCGGTGTTCAGGTGCGCGTGCTCCGTCGCGACGACGGCGCCCCACCGCGGCAGCATCGCCATGAGCGACACGACGTTCGCGCCCGTCCCGGTGAGCACCGGGTAGGCCGTCGCGTCGGGACCGAACCGGGCACGCACGGCGTCCTGGAGGCGCACCGTCCAGGGGTCCTCGCCGTAGGCGACCTCGTGGCCGGCGCTCGCGGCGGCGAGCGCGGCGAGGACGTCGGGGTGTGCCGGGGCGTAGTTGTCGGAGGCGAACGACGCGGTCTGGTTCACGCACCCAGGGTAGGCGTGGCGCGCGAGCGGAACGGTGCGGGCCTAGCGTCGAGTCGACGCCGACATCGGCGTCGGCCACCCCAGGAGGTGCTGTGATGACCACGATCCCCGACCCGGGTGCCGTGCCCGACGAGCCGAACTTCTCCGGGCTGCCGCCTGACGAGCGGGACACGTTCGGCAACGAGGCCGAGCCGACCGACCCTGCGGGGCCGACCGAGCCGGCGAACCCGGCCGGCCCCGGGCCGACCGATCCCGACCGTCCTGCGGAGCCGACCGTCGAGCCGCCGAAGTCCCCCGGGCCGCCGCCGGACCCGTCCACGCCCCCGCACGAGCCGGGGCCGGCCGAGCCGGTGCCGGGGGAGCCGCGGCCGAGCGACCCCGTCCCGGACGAGCCGGGCTGGCCGAGGACGCCCGGTCCGCCGCCCGGGCCCGACGGCCCGACGCGCGGCTGAGCCCGCGGGTCACAGGAGTCGACGCGATCCCGGGTGGGTGACGCGGAGCCAGCGGTACCCGTACCCGTCCAGCCGGACCTCGGCCGTGCCGTCCTCGGCGGGCTCGACGTCGTCGCGGTCGAGCAGGTCGACGAGGCGTGCGTCGTCGGGCAGGTCGCCGAGCGCGAGCGGCACGACGGCCGGGTCGGGCGACAGGTTGTGCAGCGTCACCATGGACGCGTCCTGCCACGTCGTGCGCAGCGCGACGACGGACGCGTGCGGCTGGTCGAGCACCTCCGGGTCGCCCCACCCGAGCTCGGGGCACTCGCGGTAGCGGTGCGCGAGCAACCGGACGAAGGACAGCAGCGAGTCGGGGTCGCGCCGCTGGTCGGCGACGTTGACGTGCTCGGGTGCGTACCCGTCGTCGGGCAGCGGGGCCGCGAGCCGCCGCCCGGCCGCCCGCGAGAAGCCTCCGTGGGCGCCCGACGTCCACTGCATGGGCGTGCGGACGGCGAGGCGGCCGGGGACGTCGAGGTTCTCACCCATGCCGATCTCCTCGCCGTAGAACAGGACGGGGGTGCCGGGCAGGGCGAACAGCAGCGAGTAGACCATCCGGATGCGGCGCGGGTCGCCGCCCAGCATCGGGGGCAGCCGACGGCGCAGCCCGCGCCCGTAGAGCTGCATCTCCTCCTCGGGCCCGAACGCCGCGAACACCTCGGCACGCTCGTCCTCGGAGAGCTTGTCGAGCGTGAGCTCGTCGTGGTTGCGCACGAACGTGGCCCACTGCGTGTCGTGCGGGATCGGCGGGCGGGCGCGCAGGGACGCGGCGAGCGGGCCGGCGTCGTGCCGTGCGAGCGACAGGTACATCGCCTGCATGGCGTTGAAGTCGAACTGCAGGGTCAGCTCGGTGCTCGTGGGGCCGCCCGCGTCGCCGTCGCCGGGGGCCTCGTCGCCGAAGTACCGTGCCTGCTCCTCGTAGGGCAGGTTGACCTCGCCCATGAGGATCGCGTCGCCCGAGCGTCGGCCGACGAACGCGCGCAGGAGGCGCAGCAGGTCGTGCGGGTCGTCGATCTCGTCCCCCGGGGCGGCTGCGGCGTCGGTGAGCGCGTACGGGACGGCGTCGACGCGGAAGCCGGAGATGCCGAGCTCGAGCCAGAACCCGATGGTCTTGGCGATGGCGTCGCGCACGTGCGGGTTCGCCGTGTTGAGGTCGGGCTGGTGACGGTAGAACCGGTGGCGGTACCACTCGCCGGTCTTCTCGTCGAGCGTCCAGATGCCGTCCTCCTGGTCGGGGAAGACCACCTGGTCCTTCGTGGGCGGCGGCTCGTCCGCGCGCCAGACGTAGTAGTCGCGGAACGGGTCGTCCGCGGACCGTCGCGCGGACCGGAACCACGGGTGCTGGTCCGACGTGTGGTTGATGACGAGGTCGACGATGACGCGGATGCCGCGGTCCCGCGCGGTGCGGACCAGCTCGACGACGTCGCCCAGGTCGCCCAGCCGCGGGTCGACGCCGAGGAAGTCGGTGATGTCGTAGCCGTCGTCGCGCTCCGCCGTCGGGTAGAACGGCATGAGCCACAGGCAGGTGACGCCGAGGTCGGCGAGGTGGTCGATGCGCTGGACGAGGCCGGGGAAGTCGCCGACGCCGTCGTCGTCCCAGTCCATGAACGTCTCGACGTCGAGGCAGTAGACGACGGCGTTCTTCCACCACAGGTCGCCGGTGTCGCGGATCCTCACGCCGCACCCCCCTCGGCCGACGTGCCGAAGGCATCCCGGAGCGCGGGGAGCAGCGTGGTGCCCGCCGCGTCGAGGAACGGGTCCTGGTCCTTGCCCACGTGGTGCACGTACACCGCGTCGAACCCGCACGCGACCATCTCGGCGACGCGGTCGGCGAGCCGCTGCGCGTCGTGCTCGACGAGCACCGTGCCCCGCACCTCGTCCGGTCGCACGAGGTCGGCGACGGCGTCGAACTGCTCGGGCGTCTCCAGGTGCCAGCTCACGCTCGGGGGGAGGAGGTTCGACCGCCACTGGTCGTGCGCGACGGCGAACGCGGCCTCGTCGTCGTCGGCCCACGCCACGTGGATCTGCAGCGCGAGGTCCCCGCGCCCGCCCGCGTCGCGGTACTCGCCGACGACGCGACGCAGCGACTCGACCGGCTGGTTGACGGTGACCAGGCCGTCCGCCCAGTCGGCGTGTCGGCGTGCCGTCGCCGCGGTGACCGCGGGCCCGACGAGCCGGGGCGTCTCGTCCGGCAGCGACCACACGCGCGCCCGGTCGACGGTGACGAGCCCGTGGTGCGTCACCTCCTCGCCCGCGAGCAGGGCGCGGATGACGTGGACGCACTCGCGCAGCCGGTCGTCGCGCTCGGCCTTGGTGGGCCAGCGGTCGCCCGTGACGTGCTCGTTCATCGCCTCGCCCGAGCCCAGCGCGGCCCAGAAGCGGCCCGGGAACATGGAGCCGAGCGTCGCGATGGCCTGCGCGACGACCACCGGGTGGTACCGCTGGCCGGGCGCGTTGACGACGCCGAACGACAGGTCCGTCGACGCGAGCGCCGCGCCGAGCCACGACCACGCGAAGCCCGACTCGCCCTGGCGGGCGCTCCACGGCGCGAGGTGGTCGGAGCACATCGCGGCGTCGAAGCCGACCTCCTGCGCCCGGCGTGCCGCGGCGAGGAGCGGTCCGGGCGGGACCTGCTCGTGAGAGGCGTGGAATCCGATCATGACCATGGCCGACAGTGAACCGGGGGTCGGGCGTCCTCGCGCGTCGAGGGGCAGCACGGGCACCTACGCTGGGCGGGTGCGCCTGCTGACCTGGACGTTCGTCGTCTACCTCGTCGCCGTCGGCGTCGTGACGCTGTGGCCGTCGCCGCAGTCCACCGACGCCCCCGGCTGGGCGACGGCGACGCTCGCGTTCCTGCGCGGGCTCGGCATCCCCATGACCCTGCCCGTGCTGGAGGCGTCCGCGAACGTCGTGATGTTCGGTCCGTTCGGCGTGCTCGGCGTGCCCCTGCTGCGCGGTACCGCGGCCCGACGGCGCGGCGTCGCCCCGGGCGTGTGGCGCGCCGTCGGGCTCGTCACCCTCGCCGGGTGCGTCCTCTCGACCGCGATCGAGCTCACGCAGAACCTCCTGCCCGGCCGCGTCCCCACCGTCCAGGACGTCGTGCTCAACACCCTCGGCGCGCTCCTCGGGGCGCTCGCGGTCGGAGCGGCGACCGTGCTCCTGGCGCGGCGCCGTCGGGCCGCGCGGGACTAAGCTGGGTCGGCGGCCGGTGCGAGCGTGGCGGCGAGGACCTGCCACCCCTCGTCGGCGCGGACCCACAGGCGTGTGTAGACCAGCCGTGCGGAGACCGGGGTGCCGCCCTGGACCGCGTCCACGGCGGCCACCAGCCGGGTCACTCCGCTCGCGTCGTCCTCGCGGACGTCGAGCGACTCCACCTCCAGGCGGGTGATCCGCAGCGCACCGGAGCGGTGGCTCTCGAGGTCGTCCTCCCGGGAGAAGACGGAGCCGTCCGGGCCGACGCCGACGCACCGCGGATGCAGCAGCGCTTCCAGCGCGTCGACGTCGCCCGTGCGCTGGGCGTCCTGGAGCGCGTGCTCGGCAGCGAGAAGGCTCATCGGCCGAGTCTACGGACGGGCAGGTCGGGTGCGCCTACGCGGGCGGGGTGCCGGTGCGGCGCAGGTAGCGGCGGTCGTCGTTGGCGAAGGCGTAGTAGTAGCCGACGAGCAGGCCGCCGCCGATGAAGTTGCCGGCGAGCACGACGACGAGGTTGCCGAGCGCGGGCCACACGTCGATGCCGTGGCTGAGGCCGACGATGGTGAAGAGCGCGGTGTTGGCGACGGAGTGCTCGAACCCGTCGAACGCGAAGACGAACACGCTGACGACCATGACGAGCACCTTGGTGACGTCCTGCGTGATGAGGCCGTTGTACACGAGGAGCATCGCGACGTTGATCATGAAGTTGCACAGGACGGCGCGGACGAAGAGGTCGGACCAGCCGGCGAGCCCTTCGCCGAGATAGGCGAGCTTGTGGTCGACGGCGTGCTGCATCTGGTCGCCGACGGCGCCGTCGCCCAGGGTCGAGGCGAGCACCCCGAGGGCGATCGCGAGCCCGCCGAGGGCGTTGCCGAGGTAGCACAGGCCGAGGACGCGCAGGCCGCGCAGGCGGGTGATGCGCCGGTGGTAGCGCCCCACGGACACGATCATCATGTTCGACGTCAGCAGCTCGGACTTGCTGTAGTAGATGAAGACGAGCGCGAAGCCGAACACGAACGCGCCGACCATGGTGCCGATGCCGGTGAGGCTGCCGTCGCCGATCCCGGCGAACATCGCGACGACCGAGTAGTTCGTGATGTACATGACGCCGATGAGGGCGCCGGCCATGGCGGAGCGCATGAGGAAGACGTGGGCGAGCCCGCCGCTCATCGTCGACTTCGTCTCCAGGGCGTCCAGCACCGTGGAGATGAACTGCTTGCCCGGGAAGAGGTGACCCTGGTCGGCCATGGGCCTACGCTCCCACGTGCGGGGGCCCGTGTCCCGGGACGTCGGTCACTCGCCGACCTGACCGTCGACGTACAGCCACCGCCCGTCCTCCCGGACGAACCGGCTGACCTCGTGGAGCCGGCCCCGGTCGGTGCGGTCCGTGCGGGAGCGGTGGTGCGCGACGAACTCGACCACGCCCGCGTCGTCGAACGGCCCGCCCGCCTCGGTGCGGACGACGTCGAGCCGTCGCCACTCGACGTCGTCGTCGAGGTCGAGCGTCCCCGGCCGGGTCGACGCGTGCCACGTCGCGAGCAGGTAGTCGGCGTCGCCGACGGCGAACGCGCTGTACCGGGACCGCATGAGCGCCTCCGCGGTGGGCGCACCCGCGCCACCCGCACCGTCGCCGCGCAGGGCGGCGTGGTGCCGTCCGCAGCACGCGCCGTAGGTGTCGCCGGTCCCGCAGGGGCAGCGTGCGTCGTCGGGCAGGTGCGGGGTCCCCGTGGCGCCGTCCATGGCGCGAGCGTAGGCGCCGCGGCCCGCGACCCCGCGGCGGCCACGCGGACGTGGCCCGCCCGGCGTACCGGACGGGCCACGACCACGCGCTCAGGAGAGCGACGTCAGGAGGTGGGCTCCCACGGGCCCCAGCGGTCGCCGGGCTCCTGGTTCCGGGTCCACCACTTCGCGGTGTACTCGGTGCCCTCGTGGGTCACGGTGTCGCCGCGCACGTACACGCGGGTCGGCACCCACTTCCCCACGCCGTCCGAGTCGACCCCGGCGATCTCCTCCCACGAGCCCCACGGGGTGGACCCGGGCGTCTCGCCCCGCGTCCACCACTGCGCCCGCCAGACGGCGCCGCCGTACGTCACCGTCGACCCGGCCTGGTAGGTGGCCTTCTTCGACCACGCGGGCGGCTCGTCGTACGTGGGCTGCGCCTGCGGGTTGAACTCGTCGACCAGGACGGACTTCGCCGCGTTGGTGATCGGGTCGTCGAGCAGGAGGACGTCGAGGCCCTTCTGGATGTCGTTCGAGATGATCGCGCCGTTGTACCAGTACGCCGACCACGAGCCGCCGAGGATGAGGCGCTCCGTCGACAGCGGCCCACGGTCGAACCACGCGATCTCGACCGGGTTCGCCGAGTCCGTGAAGTCCCACACGGAGATGCCGCCCTGGTACCAGGCCTGGACCATGATGTCCCGGCCGGGCACGGGGATGAGCGAGCCGTTGTGCGCGACGCAGTTCTCCGTCGGCGCCTGCTCGCGGCTGATCTTGTAGTAGCTCTTGAACACGAGCTCGCCGTCGACGATGTCGTAGATCGCGTCGGCGCCCTTCTCGGGACCGACCGTCGCGTTGCAGGTCGGGCCGCCGCCGCCGCCGAGCTCGTCGGTGAAGACGACCTTGGTGCCCGCGTTGTTGAACGTCGCCGAGTGCCAGAACGCGAAGTTCTCCGTGTCCCGCACCACCTCGGTGACGACCGGGTTCGCGCGGTCCGTGATGTCCATGAGGATGCCGTCACCCATGCACGCGCCCGCCGCGATGTCCTTCGACGGGTACGTCGTGATGTCGTGGCAGCCCGACGTCTCGCGCGAGTAGTTGCCCGAGGGGTTGCCGCCGTCGGGGAACAGCACGGGCGTCGACACGACGGCCGCCGCGGCGGGGTCGTCGACGGGCACCTGCACCACGCTGATGAGGTCGAGCGGGGGCTGGCAGTCGGGGAACGACGCGCTCGGGCTGTACGACGACACGTACACGAACAGGTCCTCGCCGTCCTTGCTCGGCGCGAGGGAGTGCGTGTGGGAGCCGCACTGCGTCTCGACCGCCGCGACGTACGACGGCGACGTCGGGTCGGAGATGTCGAAGACCTTGATGCCCTCCCACGACTCCTTGATCGTGGCGCTCTGCGCGACGTTGTCGCAGGTGTCGTTGCTGCGGGAGGAGTCGGTGCTGAGCACGAGGAGGTCGCCGTGCACGGAGATGTCGTTCTGCGACCCCGGGCACACGACCTGGGCGACCTGCACCGGCGCGGTCGGGTCCGCGACGTCGTACACGGTGAACCCGCCGTAGTTGCCGGCGAACGCGTAGCGGCCCTGGAACGCGAGGTCGGAGCTGTACTGGCCCTCGGGCGTGAACGCGCCGTTCTTCGGGATGTTCGCGACGAGGGTGAGGTTGGGGCTGCCGGCGATCTCCCCGGGCGCGAGGACGTCGGTGTCCACGGCGAGGGGTGCGAGGCGCTGGGCGGGGAGGTCGGCGACGGCCTCCGTGCCCTCCTCGACGAGGTCGGCGACCTCCGCGGGAGAGCCGTCGGACGGTTCCGCGGCCGCCGTGGTGGCCAGGGCGAGGGAGGAGGCCGCGAGGGTGGCGGCGAGGGACGAGGCGAGCAGGACCCGGCGTCTGCGGCGGGTCGTGGGCCTGTGCGTCGTTCGATGCACGGGGAAACACCTCCTTGGTAGGGTTCTCCGCATTCTGTCGGGAAGATGTGATATGGACCACAGGTGACGGCAGATTGGCGACAACCTTTTACACGGAGGGAACAGTGCGGGTGCAGAGTTTTCCCGTCGGTAACGTGGCCCGGCCCGCGCGCGCACGCGCCCTGACCTGCGTCGTCGTCCTCGCCGTGCTGGGCACCGCCGCCTGCACCGGCGACCCCGAGCCCGTCGTCAACCCGTCGAGCGTCGTCCTCCAACCCGGCCGCCCCGGCGACGACACGAGCACGACGGCGCCGGAGGACTTCGCCGGCCCCCTCGCCACGGGGGAGTGGAACCAGGCCGACGTCACCTTCGTCACGAGCATGATCACCCACCACCTCCAGGCCCTCGACATGGCCGCCCTCGCGCCCGACCGCGTCGCCTCGCCCGAGGTCGCCACCCTCGCCGAACGCATCACCGCCGCCCAGGGACCCGAGATCCACGGCCTCGCCGCCTGGCTCGCCGAGCGCGACCTGCCCGTGCCCGCCGAGGCCGAACAGCTCGACGGCACCGGCCCGCGCGTCCCCGCCACCGGCCACACCCACGACCACGACGGCATGGCTGGCATGCTCAGCGACGCGCAGATGCAGGCGCTCGAGGACGCCACCGGCGCCGACTTCGACCGGCTGTTCCTCGAAGGGATGATCCAGCACCACCAGGGCGCGCTCGACATGGCCGACGTCGTCCTCGTCGACGGCCAGGACACCTACGCCCTCGAGATCGCCGCCGACACCGCCGCCGGGCAGAGCGCCGAGATCGGACGCATGCAGGGCCTGCTCGACGCGCTCTGAGCCCGCCCCCGTCCTCAGCCCCGAGCGTGCCCGTCGCCCGCGGCGCCCGCTCACCCGGTCGCCTCGCTCGTGGGGCGCGAGAGCCCCGAGGCCTCCTTGAACGACGCCGTGAACGCCGCGCGCGACGCGCCGTCGTCCAGGGACGTGCTCGCCGCCGCGAGCCGCTCCGCCTCGGCCGGGTCCACGCCGTCCTCGACGAGCGCCGCGAGCAGCAGGTCGTGCCCGCGCGCCGCGAGGACGAGCTGTTCCGCGTGGCCCTCGGCCGCCGCGGCGTCGACCGCGACCCGCACGGTCCCGTCCAGGCTCACGAGATAGCTGCCCGCCACCGAGAGCAGCGGGGTCGTGACCACCGCCTGCCCCGTCGTCCGGGCCAGCAGCCCGGCCGCGCCCATGAGCGCCGTGACCCGCGTCGCGTACCGGGCGTGCTCCTTCTCCGCGCTCTCCAGCGCCGCCCGTTCCACCGCCCCCGCCACGAACCCCGCGTCCGACATCGCGGCAGCGTGCGCGCGCGCGAACGCGTCCGCCACCGACGCGGCGTCGCCGCGCGACCGCACCGCACCGCCCGGCGCGAGCACCGCACCCAGCGCCGCGTCGTGGTGCGCCACCAGCGCGTGCTCCCACCGCGCCACGCCCGTGTCGTCGCTCGTCGTCACCGCCAGCACACGGGCGACGTCCTGCGGGTCGAGCAGCGGCAGCGTCCGCCCCCCGACGCCCGGGAACACGGCGTCCGGCGCCTCCGCCGCCACGGTGTACGTGCCCACCGCGGTGAAGTCGTCCATCCGGTTCACGTTGACGTCGAACGCGTCGACGTACGGCACGAACGCGTCCGTCAGGTGCTCCCGGGCCTGGCCCGAGAGCGTCCCCGCGAGCAGACCGTCCGGCAGGTCCGACGCCGCCCGGGACAGCACCAGCGCCGCACCGGCCTGCGCCGTCGCGTCCTGCTCGCCGTGCAGGACCGCGGAGCGCAGCACGTCCGTCACCGCCGCGCCGTCGTCCGCCCAGCCGAACGCCTGCGCCGTGCCGAACCACGTCGCCGACCGCGCGGCACCCAGCGCGTCGTCGCCCTCGCCCGACAGGTAGCGCCACGACAGCTCCGGCGACGCCGCGAGGCCGTCCAGCGCCACCACCGTGAGGTCGCGCGTGTCCCGCTCGTACGGCAGCGTCGCCAGCACGTCGGGCGAGCGTCCGACGTCGCGCCGCACCTCCTCCAGCCGCGTCACCGCGCCCAGGTGGACGCCGGGCGCGACCCGCGGTGCCGCCAGCAGGAGTGCCGCCGTCGCCGCCCACCCCGTCGGGATCGTGTCCACGCCCAGGTCGTCGACGACGCGGCGCCCCCACTCCTCCTGCTCGTCGGCGGTCAGCGACGCCGTCCACGGCCCCAGCGCGTCGCGGACCGCCACCGCGACACGACCCTCCGGCGTCGTCGCGTCGAGCACCTGCCCGTCCGTCGCGAGCGTGCCGCCCTCGCCCAGCAGCACGTACAGGTCCGCCGGGGCGGTCCGGTCCATCAGCACGTCCCAGAACGCCGGGTCGTCGCCCGCGGCCTCGACCAGCGCGGCGAGCTCGGCCGTCGCGGCGTCCCGCGCCGGGCCGCGCACGCTCCGGTCGGCCACCGCATCGACGAGACGCGCCGCGGCCAGGGCCGTCGCGCCCGACGACTGGAACGAGGCCAGCAGACCGCCCGCCGCGACCCACGCGCCGACGGCCGCCACGTCGAGCAGCGGCTCCACACGTGCCGCGGCAGCCACCGCCGCCGCGCGCTTCGCGTCGCACGCCCGCCACCAGTCGTCCTCGGCGCGACGCACGTCCTCCCGCGCCGCCTCGGCGTTCGCCCGCGCCCGCTGCACCCGTGCCGCCGCGTCCGGGTCGACCGCCCCGAACGGGTCCCCCGACGCGTCCAGACGTGCCACGCCCTCCGCCGTGACCCACCGGTCCATCTCCGCGAGCGCCGCGCACCGGCGCGCGACGGCCGCGTCCGCGTCGCCCTGGCGGAGCGCGAGGTCGTCCGCGAACCCCGCGAGGGCCAGCCCCGCGGCGTCGAGCAGCGCCCCGTGCGCGCGGGCGCGCGCAACGGCGTCGTCGACCCGGCCGACCGCCAGCGTCACCGCGGTCCCGCGCTGGCTCGCGAGCGCGTCCCGCACCGGCGCGAGCTCGTCGCACGCCACCGCGAGCGCCTCCCGCACCCGGGCGTAAGCGGCGACCGACGCCCGGACCTCGTCCGGGTTCCCCGTGAGCGCCTCGAACGGCACGTCGGCCACCGCTCACACCGCCCGGGCGTGCCGGGGACCGACGTCGGCCGTCCTCGGCACGAGCACCGCGGCGAGCGCGTGCACCGTGCGGGACTCCGCGCCGTCGAACAGCCCGGACGCCTCCCGCAGCGCCGCGGCCAGCGCGTCCAGGTCCGCCAGGAGGGCACGGTGCGCCGGGGCCCACGTGCGTCCGAGCTCGCCGACCGCGGCCCCGAGCGTCACGTCGCCCGTCGCCGCCGACGGGTCGCCCGCCGGACCCGCGACCGCGAGGAGCGCGCCCGCCGCAGCCGCGGTCCGCGCGGCCGCCAGCGCCAGAGCGTCCGGGTCGACCTCGACCACCGCCATCGTGTCCCCCTGCCCCTGCTCCTGTCCTCGCAGCGGGCGTCGAGCCCGCGTCGCGGCGACCGTAGCAGCGGGACGCGCGGTGCAGGCCGTCGTCCACAGGGGGCTGGCGCGCGAGAACGGGGTTGCTGTCGTTCTCCGGTGGAGAACGACAGCAACCCCGTGGTCGGCGGCTACCGGGACGGCTGCGTCAGCAGGTCGTCGCCGGGTAGGCGGCGGTCTTCACCGTCTGGATGCCGGTGCCGTCGACGTTCTTGTACGCGGTGAGCGTGGCCTCGCCCGCCGCGAGGTCGGCCGTCGCCGGGATGGTGTGCTTCACCGTCTTCCCCGCGGGGATCTTCGAGAACTTGTAGCCGCCCGCCGGGCTCGTGACGCGCACGTCGATCGAGACGGTGTCGGTGTTCGTGATCTCGACCGTGAGCTCGGCCTTCGTGGCCTTGCACGCGGGCGTCGCCGTCCCGGAGAACAGCACCGCGGTCGCACCGGGCCCCGCCCCGATCGTCCCCGCCGCCTCCGACTGGTCGAACGACGGCGACCCGTACGTCGCGAACCATCCGCGCGCCGTCTCCAGGTCGTCGGTGAAGCCGCGCGACAGCAGCAGGAGGAGGCGGGCCTTGATGGCGGTGAGGTCGCCGCCCGCGATGATCCCGTTCCCCGAGCCGTACGACGAGCCCGAGCCGGTGCGCGTCGTCGAGACGAACCACACGCCCTCGCCGATCGCGGCCGAGCGGGCCTGGCTCATCGCGCGGGAGATGCCGCCCGCACCCGTGCCCGCGGTGACGATGCCCTGGACACCCGCGTCCGCGAACGCGGTCACGGCCTCGCCCCCGGCCTCCTGGTAGGACATGAGGATCTCGGTGCGCGGCAGCTCGGCGGGAGCGACGTCGGACAGGTCGAACGGCGTGAACCAGTCCTCGGTGTCGCACGTCGTGACGCGCGCGGGCGCACGGCCCAGCGTGACGTTGTCGCCGTCGATCCACCCCAGCACGCCGTACTCGCGCGACTGGAACGTGTCCGTGCGGTACGAGTTCGACTTGGTGACGTCGCGCGCCGCCTGGATCTCGTCGTTGAGCATGAGGACGGTGCCGAAGCAGAACGTCTGCTGCGACGCCGCGACCTTGATCGCGTTGTACAGGTTCGCGGGCGCGTCGGTGCCGAACACCAGGTCCTCCGCCGGGCTGTCGGCGGCGCCCCACGGACGCATCGAGCCCGTCGTCACGACCGGCTTGCGCGACTGGACGGTGAGGTCGAGCCAGTAGGCGAACTCCTCCTGCGTGTCCGTGCCCGTGGTCACGACGACGGCGTCCGCCGTCTCGAGCTGCTTCTCCACCTCGAGGGTCAGCGCGTGGAACTGCGCGATCGAGTAGCCGGACGACCCGGCGTTGCCGAACTGCACGGACGTGACGTCGGCGACGGCGTCGAGCTCGGGCCGCAGCGCGTCGAGCATGTCCTCCATGAGGTACGAGCCGGACCGGTAGGACGTGAACGTCTCACGGCCCGTGGCCTTGCCGGAGATGGTGCCGCCGGTGCCGACGACGACCACCTTCGGCTTGTCGGTCGTGGCGTTCGCCGTCGCCGTGGCGTACCGGGCGGACGTGATGCCGAGCGGGTTGGTCGCGACCCCGGCCGCGAGCACGGGTGCCTGGGCGCCCTCCGCCCGGGCGGCGGCCGTGGTGGCGCGCGAGTCGGCGACGGCGTAGGCGACGGTCGCGACGAGCGCGGCGAACGCCAGCGCGACGGCGAGCACGAGCGCGACGACGCGCCCGGACAGCGTCAAGGTGAAGGTTCTCAAGGGGGTGGCCTTCCGTGGGGGATGTGGCACGGCCGACGCTAAGGAGCGCGTGTTGCCTGGTGATTGCCTGGACGTAAGAAGTACGCACGTGCAGGAACCTCGGGGAAACCACCCGGACGAACGGTTGACCCGACGCCGCGCCGGCACGAGCCTGGGAGGGGCGCCGGCACCCGCCCGGCGCGGCAAGGAGCGGTCATGGACGACCGGACCGAGGCGCTGCGCCGCGCCGACGAGCACGCCCTCGCCTGGCTCGACTCCCTCGCCACTCGACCCGTGCCCCCGCGGGCGAGCGTCGAGGACGTCGTCGCCGCGCTCGGCACCGACCTGCCCGACGCCCCGACGCCCGCCCCCGACGTCGTCGACCTCCTCGCGACCGCGTGCGAACCGGGGCTCACCGCCATGCCGTCCGGCCGCTTCTACGGCATGGTCATCGGCGGCAGCCACCCCGCCGCGCTCGCCGCCGACCGGCTCACCAGCGCCTGGGACCAGAACTGCGCCCTGCGCACCGTCACCCCCGCGCACACCGCCGTCGAGGACGTCACGAGCGCGTGGCTGCTCGACCTGCTCGGCCTGCCGCCCACCGGCGCCGTCGGGTTCGTCACCGGCGCCACCACCGCCAACTTCACGGCGCTCGCCGCCGCGCGGACCGAGGTGCTGCGGCGCGCCGGCTGGGACGTGCGGGCCGACGGCCTCACCGGGGCGCCGCGCGTGCGCGTGCTCGTCGGTGCCGAGCGGCACGAGTCGGTCGACCTCGCCCTGTCCTACCTCGGCCTCGGCACCCCCGAGGTCGTGCCCGCCGACGACCAGGGCCGGATCTCGGCCTCCGCGCTCGCGGACGCGCTCGACCGCTCGCCCGACCCGGGCGCCGGCCGCCTCGCGGGTCGCCACGCCGACCCGGGACGTGCCGCCGACGACCCGGTGCCGACGATCGTCGTCCTCCAGGCGGGCAACGTGCACTCGGGCGCGTTCGACCCCTTCGGCGCGGTGGTCGACGTCGCGCACCGCCACGGCGCGTGGGTGCACGTCGACGGCGCGTTCGGGCTGTTCGCCGCCGCGTCACCGGCGTACCGGCACCTCGTCGCGGGGTACGAGGCCGCGGACTCCTGGGCCACCGACGCGCACAAGACCCTCAACGTGCCCTACGACTGCGGTCTCGCGATCGTCGCGGACCCCGCCCCGCTGCGCGCCGCGATGGGGATGCACGGCGACTACCTCATCCAGAGCGACGCGGGCGACCCGCTCGACAAGGTGCCCGAGCTCTCGCGCCGGGGCCGCGCGTTCGCGGTCTGGGCGGTGCTGCGCGCGCTCGGCCGCCACGGCGTCGCCGACCTCGTCGACGGCTTCTGCCGGCACGCCGCCGCGTTCGCCGACGGCGTCCGGGGGATCGACGGCGCCGAGGTGCTTCACGACGTCGTGTTCACCCAGGTGTGTGCGACGTTCGGCGACGACGACCGCACGCGCGACGTCGTGCGCCGCGTCCTCGACGACGGCACCGCGTGGATGTCCGGCTCGCGCTGGCACGACCGAGCCGTCCTGCGCGTCTCCGTGAGCAGCTGGGCCACGACCGACGACGACGTGCGCGTCAGCCTCGACGCGCTGCGCCGCGCCGCGTCGGCCACCTGACGCACGGCCCGCGCGTCGGCCACCCGCCCGCTCCGGCCGAGAACGAGGTTGCTGCCGTCATCGGGCGGATGACGGCAGCAACCTCGTGGTCGACGCGGATCGTCCTCGTGCTCGTCAGCGACCGCGCGGGAAGCCGACCCGGACGAGGTGACCGTCGGGCGGCCCCTCCTCGCCCGGCAGCACGTTCGTCGTCGCCAGCAGACCCGTGCTCGTCCACTCGAGCGCACCCGGCAGCGCCGTCTCGACGACCGTGCGCGGCCCGGACGACGTCGCCTGCGAGATCCTGCCCCCGAACATCTCGGCGACGTAGACCGTGCCCGTCGGGGACACGGCGACGCCGGTCGCGGAGACGAACCCGGACGCGACCTTGCGCACCTTCCCGGACCACGGGTCGACCGTGTACACGGCGCCGCGGGCACCGAGGCTCGCGTCCTCCGGCCCGCCCGGCAGGGTCGACACGTAGAGCTGGCCCCACGGCCCGACCTCGACGTCCGTCGGGACAGCCTCGAACCAGTACGTCTCGCCGACCACGCAGTCCGGCCAGCCGATGCCCGCCGCGGCCTCGGCCGTGACGACCGCGGGCTGCGCCGGCAGCACCGCGAGCGTGCGGGCCTTGCCGAACGGGCTCACGGACAGCAGCGTGTTCGTGCCCGCGTCGGCGACGAACGTCGTGCCCAGCAGGCTCGCCGTCGCGTAGGGGTGGGAGTCGACGATGCCCGTGTACAGCGGCGAGATCGGGCCCCCCGCGGGCACCTGTGCGACGCAGGCCGGGTCGGTGTCGCGCAGCCCGTAGGTCGTCTTCCCGTCGGGGTTGTGCTTCTGCTCGTAGGCGTACGTGTCGAGGACGAGGCGTGGTGCGCCGCTCGGCGCGCCCTTCTTGTCGAGCCGCAGCGTGTGGACGGACGAGCCCGTGATGCCCGTCTCGTCGCTCTCCGTCTCGGTGAACGTGAGGGTGCGCAGCCCGTCGAACGACACGCCGCCCACCTCCGCCCCGTTCGCCGAGCCGTACAGGACGGACTGCTCGCCGTCACGGTCCACCGCGGTGAGGAGACCGGCGAAGTTCTGCGTGACGTACGTGGTCCCGTGCCAGCCCGCGGCGAGGCTCAGGGGGCCGACGAGGCCGCCCGTGAGGTCCGTGACGGCGGGCGGTCGGGGGTCGGGCTTGCCCCCGCCGTGCGCGACGGCGGGGGTGGCGGCCAGCAGCAGCGACGTCGCCGCTGCGGCCAGGACGGTGGGAACGCGTCTCATGGGGTGTGCTCCAAGGTCCGGCGTGGCCCGACACCCGCGGGGGACCGCCCGTCGTGCGGGCGCGCGAGGTCCGGGCGAGAGGTGAGGGTGTCGTCGGGCCGGACGACGGAGGCGCGCGGCGACGGTGCGGCGCGTGCCGTGTGCCGGCTGGGTGCCGGCGGCGGAGAGCGTGGGAGGAACCTGTGGCCCGCCGGTGAGCGCGCGAGCCCTCCTGAGTGTGCACCCGGCGGCCGGGCCCGCGCCAGATCCCGGGCCCGGCCGCAGCGGGTGATTCTCAGCGCACCGCGACGTCGACCCACACGAGACGGTGGTCGCTGCTCGGGAACGGGAACACGCCGGTCAGGCGCGAGAGCGGGTCGGCCTGCACGGGCCAGAACACCCCGGCGTCGCGCACGCGCAGGTCGCGCGAGGGCAGCACGTAGTCGGCGCGCAAGTTCCCCGGGGCGGTGTCCGCGAAGTCGGCGGTGTCGTACCGCGGGTCGCCGACGTGCGTCGCGTTCGCCCCGCCCTGCAGCGCGGCCGCCTCGACCCCGCCGCGCGACGACGGCCGCGGGTCGGTGATCGCGCGGTGGTCCAGGAGCTGGTCGATCGCGGCGTCGACGGAGTCCCCGTCGAGCGGGTCCGCGTTCTGGTCACCCACCACGACGAACGACGCACCGGGTCGCAGACCGCCGCGGTGCCCCTCGTCGTCGTACACGTACCGGGACGTCTTCCCGGGCGTGACGTAGTCCGCCCAGAAGCGGATCTCGTCGTGGTTCCGCAGCCCGTTGCGGTCCTCCGGACCGTCGAACGTCGGCGGGGTGGGGTGCGACGCGAGCACGTGCACGGTCTCGCGGCCCACGCGCACGGGGACGTCCCAGTGCGACTTGCTCGACAGCCGCACCACCTCCAGCTCCTCGGGCGTGAACCAGTCCGCGGGCTCGGGCGTCGTCGGGTCGTCGGGGAGCAGCGCGCCGGGCATGTCCTTCCACAGGAACTCCTGGAAGGTGCGGACGTCACGCGTGTCGATCGGGTACCGCGACAGCACGGCCATGCCGTACTGGCCCTCGAACAGCCCGAACCCGAACGCGTCGTCCCCGCCGCCCACCGTCCCGTCGTCGTTGAGGTCGAACCCGCTCGGGATGCCGGTGTTCGACGGCGCGACGTACGCGTACCGGTACTCGATCGGCGTCGCCCCGCCCTGGGGGACCTCGAGGTAGTTCTCGCGGAACAGGTCGACGGCACGCCCGTCCGGGACGTAGTCGAACTCGTTGAGCAGCACCACGTCCGGGCGCGTGCGCTGCAGCACCTCCGCGATCGTCGCGGCCTGCGCGTCGTCGCCCGTCGACAGGTCGGCCTCCAGCTCGCCCGACGCCGCGCGGTTGAGGCTCGCGTTGTACGTCGCCACGCGCAGCGTCTCGCCCCGTCCGTTCCCGTGGCCACCTCCATGCCCGTGGCCACCTCCGTGCCCACGGCCGCGGTCGCCGTCGTGCCCTGTCCCGTGCCCCTTCCCGTTCCCGCGGTCGTCGTGCGCGACGGCGACCCCCGCCGTCGCGCCGACCGCGCCCAGGGCGAGGGTCGCCGCCAGTGCCGCCGCCAGGGCGGACCCGACGGCCGTGCGGGCCGGGCGGGGGAGGGTCGAGGTCGTGCGCTCGGTGCGTCGTCGTGCGGTCACGGTGTGCTCCTCGTCGTCGGGGACGTCCGCTCCCAACCTAGGAGCGCCCTGTGCGGGAGGGAAGGGCCGGGAGGCGAACCTCCGGCGAACGGTGCGGTGACCGTCGAGCGCTGCACCTCGGGCCGAGCGATGCACTCCCCGGTGCAGCACTCGGCCCGGAGTGCAGCTCTCGACGCCTGCGGCGGTGCCCTTGCGCGGCGTCCGCGACCAGACCGAGAGTGAAGGACGGGACCGCAGGCGCACCACCAGGAGGCGACCATGACCGACGGCACCGCACGCACCTACCCGCACGGTGTCCCGAGCTGGGTCGACACCGAGCGCACCGACGTCGACGGCGCCGTCGCGTTCTACCGTGCCCTGTTCGGCTGGGAGACCGACGAGCGGGCGACCGGCGAGCCCGGGCGCCGGTACGTCGTCGGGACGCTCGGCGGGCAGGACGTCGCCGCGATCTGCTCGCCCGGCGTCCGGCCCGGCGACGGCACGCCGGCCTGGACCACCTACGTCTCCGTCGACGACGTCGACTCCACGACCCGCGGCGTCGAGGACGTCGGCGGCACCGTCCTGGCGCACCCCACGACGCTCGGCACCCAGGGCCGTGTCGCGGTGGTGCGCGACCCCCACGGCGCCACCTGCGGACTCGTGCAGGCCGACGACGCGCGCGGCGCCCAGCGCGTCAACGAGCCCGGCACGTGGAACGTCAGCGTCCTCCACACCCCCGACCCGGAGCGCGCCCTGCACTTCTACGGACCGCTCCTCGGCTGGGAGGTCAGCCCGGACCTCGGCGCGGGCATGGTGCGCGTCCCCGGCTACGGCGACCACCTCGCCCGCACCGTCGACCCAGGGATCCACGAGCGCCAGGCGTTCGCACCGCCCGGCTTCGCGGACGTCGTCGCGGGGATCGTGCCCGACGCCGGCCCCGCCCGCTTCACCGTGACGTTCGCCGTCGCGGACCGGGACGAGAGCGTCGCGCGCGCCCTCGCCGCCGGTGCCGTCGTCGTGTCGACCACGGAGGACGAGTGGACGCGCGACGCCGTCGTCCGCGACCCGCAGGGCGTCGAGCTCACCCTCTCCCAGTTTGCCCCGCAGGCCTGACCCGCCCCGGCCGGGCGGTCGGCCGCGCGGACGCGTTCGCGCGACGCCGCCGCCGTGCGCCAGGATGAGCGCCGTGTTCGTCGTGACCCGCACCCCCCACGAGGTCCTCGTCTCGCGCCTGCGCGCCGCAGGAGTCGAGATCGGCATGATCGGCCCCGCCGACGACCGCGGCTGGCTCGTCGCCGACGTCGAGCCGCCCGAGCCCGCGGAGGGCGGCACGCGCCGCACCCCCGCCGACGTCGCCGCGGCGCTCGCCGCCGTCGACCGCGTCGCCGACGCCCCCTGGGTCGTCGCGCTCGACACCTGGACCGACGACCTGCCCGACGTCGTCGAAGGCCTCCTCGCCGCACGCACCGCACCCGGGGTCGAGCCCGTCGTCGCACGGTGGAGCCACCCCGTCTTCCAGGACACCACCGGCACCGCCCCGACCGCGCAGGACCGCCGCGACGTCCCCGACGCCGCCGACCTCGTCGACGACCCCGCCGACCTGCTCGCCGCCCTCGACGCGCTGCTCGGCCTGCGCGACGACCCGGCCACCGCCACCGAGACGCTCCTCGCCCTCGACACCGTGGACAGGTTCCCCCAGGTGCTCGACGAGATCACCGTCCTCCCGGTCAACGACCCGCCCGCCCCCACCGCGGGCGTGCACGTCGCCCGCACCGACCCCGCCCTCGTCCGCGCGGCCCTGCGCCACGGCACCCGCTCCTGGGTGCGCGTCCCCGCCGAGCGCACGAGCGTCGTCGTGCACGAACGCCTCCCCGTGCCGCCCGACGCCGAACCCGGCGACGAGGCGGTCGCAGCCGTCGTCGCCGAGCACCGCGTACGGACGCGCCTCGCGGGCGCGCTGCGGGACGGCGAGGCCGTGCTCGGGCTCATGCGCTCCGGCGACGCCACCACCTGGACGCTCGCCGTCCCCGGGAACGACCAGCGGTTCGGCAACTGGGACACCGGCTGGACGTTCCTCGACGAGCAGGCCGGCCGGGACGGCGCCTACGACGCGCTCGTCCACGCGTTCGGCGAGCCCCTGCAGCCCGTGCGACTGCGCGCCCTGCTCGACGCCACGACCTGGGACGGTGACCCCGCCGCCGAGCTCGTCCACCAGCTCCGCCTCCCCGACGAGGCCCTCGAGGCCCTCGACGACCCCGACCGGTTCCGCCACGGCGCGCAGGAGGTCGTCGGGCTCGCCGACGGCGAGGGCCTCGCCCCCGCCGACCGCGCGGCGCTCGAGGCACGTGCCCCGCGTCGCACGGCAGGTCAGGTCGTGCGCGACGTCGCGCTCCTCCTCGCCGGGACCGCGCTCGCCCTGCTCGGGCTCGGCACGTTCCTCACCCAGGGCGGCCTCGTCGGCGTGGAGGGCGAACCCTGGTGGACGTTCCCCGTCGGGTTCGCAGGCGCCGTCCTCGCGTTCATCGGCGGGGGAGCGCTCCTCGCCGCGCGCGGCCGGCGCCGTCGGTTCGTCGACGGCTGAACCACCTCCCGAGGGCCGCCGAGCCGGCCCCCGCCGGGCACGGTCCCGGACACGGGCGAGGGCCCGGCGCGACACGTCGCACCAGGCCCTCGCGACACCCGCGACCAGCGCGGGAGCCGACTCAGCAGGACAGGTTCGCACCCGTCGTCGTGCCGAGGATCTGCGTGAACCGCTGGAACGCGTTGATGCGCGACTGCACCTGCGCCGGGTTGCCCCCGTTGCACTCCAGCGTCCCGTTGATCGACCGGATGGTCTCGCCGAACCCGGCACCGTTCACGATCGCCTGGTGACCCGTCATCGTCCCCGGACCGGACTGCGTGTTCCAGTACCAGAGCGCCGTCTTCCACGCGACGGCCGGGTCCGTCTCCACCAGGTACGGGTTGTTCAGCAGGTCGATGCCCAGAGCGTCACCCGCCGCCTTGTAGTTGTAGTTCCAGCTCAGCTGGATCGGGCCCTTGCCGTAGTACGCGCTCTGGCCCGCCGGGCAGCCGTACGGCTGGTTCCGGTCGCAGTAGTGCGGGTAGTTCGCCGTGTTGATCTCCTTCACGTACACCAGGCCACCCGTCTCGTGGTTGATGTTCGCCAGGAACGCCGCCGCCTCACGCTTCGCGACCTCCGGGCCGCCCGCGCTCGCGAACTCCGGGTACGCCGACAGCGCCGCGACCAGACCGTCGTACGTGTAGAACGGGTTCCGGTTCGGGAACATCTGCTCGAACTGCGCACGGCTCACCACGAAGCTGCCGCTCACCGGCGGGTCGGTCGGCGGGTCCGTCGGCGTCGTCCCGCCACCGCACGCACCCTCGGAGCGCCACACGCCCCACTGACCGGTCGACCCGGGCGTCTCGCCCTGCGTCCACCAGCCGGCCTTCCAGTTCTGGCCACCGTGGGACACGACGGCGCCGCCCACGTACACGCTGCTCGCGCTCCACGCGGCCGCGCACGCCGCAGCCGCACGAGCCGGGGCAGCAGTCGTCACGGCGAGCGCCGCTGCCAGCGCCAGCACGATCGCCAGCAGTGTGGCGACAGGACGGGAGACACGGGCCGGCAGGTGCGCGGCACGCGTCGTCTCAACGGGGGAGTGCATCGGTGCACCTTTCGTCAGGATTCGGGTCACCCCGAGCCTGAGCCGCCCGCCCGCGATGGACAACCCCCGTACGGGGAACCCCTCACCCCGTACGGCCGGGGTAGAACCGTGGTCTGCCGAGGTAGAGCCGTGGTTGCGCGAGGTAGAACTGTGGTTGCGCGAAGTGGAACCGTGGTCGGGTCGGGTCGGGTCGGGTCGGGTCGGGTCGGGTCGGGTCGGGGCTGGTCGGGCGGCGGCCGTGCCGGGTCGACCATCCGCGCCGCTCGTCCCTCGCGTCGCTCCCGCCAGACCCGCCACGACCCGGCACGGCCGCCGCCCGACCAACCCCGGTGTCGCTGCCGCCAGACCCGCCACGACCCGGCACGGACGCCGCCCGACCAACCCCGGTGTCGCTGCCGCCAGACCCGCCACGACCCGGTGTCGCTGCCGCCCATCCCGCGCGGGCGACGTCGAGCACGACCCTGCTCGCTGTCGATGACGACGTTGCTGTCGTTCTCGCCGCGATAACGACAGCAAGGTCGTGTTCGGCGCTGGCTCGGGCCGACGGCGCGGGGCGGGCGGTTGGGTGTCCGACGCCGGTCGGCGGGTCAGCAGGTGAGGTGGTCGCCGGTGGTGGTGCCGAGGATCTCGACGTAGCGGCGGAACAGGCGGACGCGGTTGTTCATCTGGCGGGGGTTGCCGCCCTCGCACTCCAGGGGGCCGTTGATCGCGCGGATCGTCTCGGCGAAGCCGTGCTCGCCGACGATCGCGTCGTGGCACGTCATGGCGGCGGTGCCGGGCTGGGTGTTCCAGTACCAGAGCGCGGTCTGCCAGGCGACGGTCGGGTCGGTCTCGACGAGCTCGGGGTGCGTGAGCAGGTCGATGCCGAGGGCCTCGCCGGCGGCGCGGTAGTTGAAGTTCCAGCTGAGCTGGATGGGGCCCCGACCGTAGTAGGCGTCTTGGCCGGCGGGGCACCCGTAGGGCTGCGACGGGTCGCAGTAGTGCGAGTAGTTGTCCGTGTTCACCTCGACGACGTGGACGAGCCCGTGCGTCTCGTGGCTGACGTTCGCGAGGAACGCCGCGGCCTCACGACGTGCGACCCGGTCGCCGCCGGTCGTCGCGAACGCCGGGTACGCGGCCGTCGCGGCGACGAGGCCGGCGTACGTGTAGAAGTCGTCCCGCTCGGGGAACATGGCCTCGAACTGCTGCTCGCTCACCACGAAGGCCGGGGTCGTCTCGCTCATGGGTCGTCCACCTCTCCTCGACACGCCGCTGCGGTGCGGCGTCACCACCCTAGGCGGTTCGTCAGGAGGCCTGCGTAATGCGCCCGGATGCCACGGATCGCGCGTCGTGCGACTCTGCGAGCAACAAGGCCCACGAACGACGAGGCCGGCGAGCACCGTGAGCCGCGAGCAACCGGGAGGGCGCGTGGGCGTGGCACCACCCGACACCCAGGAGCTGCCGAAGCGCCGGGTGTACGTCATCTTCGGCGCGCTCATGCTCGCCATGCTGCTCGCCGCGCTCGACCAGACGATCGTCGCGACGGCGCTGCCGACGATCGTGTCCGACCTCGGCGGGGCGGAGCACCTGTCGTGGGTCGTCACGGCGTACATGCTCGCCTCGACCGCGACGACGGTCCTGTGGGGCAAGCTCGGCGACCTCGTCGGCCGCAAGCCGCTGTTCGTGGTGTGCATCCTCGTGTTCCTCGCGGGGTCGATGCTCGCGGGCACGTCGCAGACGATGGGGCAGCTCATCGCGTGGCGGGCCGTGCAGGGCGTCGGCGGCGGCGGGCTGATGGTGCTGGCGCAGGCGATCGTGGGCGACGTCGTCTCCCCGCGCGAGCGCGGCCGGTACCAGGGGTTCTTCGGTGCCGTGTTCGGCGTGTCCTCCGTCGCGGGGCCGCTGCTGGGCGGGTTCTTCGTCGACAACCTCGACTGGCGGTGGGTCTTCTACATCAACGTGCCGATCGGTGCCGTCGCGCTGGTGACGGTCCTCGCGGTGCTGCCGCGCATCGCCGCGACGAAGCACCCGCGCATCGACTACGCGGGGATCGTGCTGCTCGGCGTGATCGCGACGTGCATCGTCCTCGTGACGAGCCTGGGCGGCACGACGTGGGGGTGGGGTTCCGTCCAGGTGTGGGGCCTGTCGGCGCTCGCGGTCCTCGCGCTCGTCGCGTTCGTGCTCGTGGAGCAGCGGGCGCCGGAGCCGGTGCTGCCGTTGCGCCTGTTCCGCAACCGCGTGTTCTCGACCGCGGCGGTCATCGGGTTCGCGGTGGGGTTCGCGATGTTCGGCGCGATCACCTACCTGCCGCTGTACCTGCAGCAGGTCAAGGGGTCGAGCCCGACGGCGTCCGGCCTGGAGATGACGCCGATGATGCTGGGGCTGCTGCTGACGTCGATCGGTTCGGGGCAGATCATCTCCCGCACCGGCCGGTACAAGGTCTTCCCGATCCTCGGGACGGCGACCACGTCGGTGGGTCTCTACCTGCTCTCGCTCATGGGTCGCGACACGTCGACCCTCCAGGCGGGCCTGAGCATGTTCGTGCTGGGTCTCGGCCTGGGCATGGTCACGCAGGTGCTGGTCCTCGCGGTGCAGAACGCGGTGGAGTACCGCGACCTCGGGACGGGGACGTCGGGCGCCACGTTCTTCCGCACGATCGGCTCGTCCGTCGGCGTCGCGGTGTTCGGCACGATCTTCGCGAACCGTCTCGCGGCGAACCTGTTCGACGGCGTCCCGGCCGACGCGCAGGGCCCGTGCGGTCCCGAGGCGCTCGCCGCGTCGTCGAACACGCTGGCGCAGTGCCCGCCGGACGTGCAGGACTGGTTCCTCGACGCGTTCGCGGCCTCGCTCCAGACGGTGTTCGCGTGGGCGGTGCCGGTCGCCCTGCTCGCGTTCGTCCTCGCGTGGTTCCTGCCGGAGACCACGCTGCGCACGACGTCGCGCGACGCGCCGCAGCCCGACGCGGCCGAGGCCGCGGGCCACGCCGCGGGCGAGGCGTTCGCGCTGCCGTCGAGCCGCACGTCCCTGGAGGAGCTGCGCCTGGTCCTGTGGCGGCGTGTGGGTGCGCGCGACCCGCTGGCCGTCTACCGGCGGGTCGCGGGCGACGTCGGGCTCGACCCGGGCCAGGCGTGGATGCTCACGCGCGTGTCGCTCAAGCGGGCGCGGTCCGTCGGCACCATGGCCGAACGGTCCGGCCGGCCGCGCGAGCGCGTGCTCGACGTCGCGCGCTCGCTCGCGGAGCGCGGGCTCGTCTCCCTGGACGACGACACGGTGACGCCCACCGCCGCGGGGGACGACGTCGCCGAGGCGCTCCGGGCCGCCGAACGTTCCCGCCTCGCGCGGTACGTCGAGGGGTGGGAGCACGAGCCGGACGTCGACGAGGTCGTGCGGCGGCTCACCGACGACCTGCTGACGGACCCCGTGCACGACGCCTGACGGCGACCTGTCAGGCGGACGCGGTCCCGTCAGGCGGACGCCGTGGCCTCCCGTGCGGCGGGGACGGTCGCGGGTCGTGCCGCGACGGACCCGTGCCCGGCGACGTCGAGGCCGGCCTCGACGACCCGTGCGCGGCCGTCGGTCACCTCGACGGTCGACACGGACGCGTTCGGCAGCGCGACGAGGCGCGAGGGGTCGATCGTGGCGAGGTACGCGCCGAGGGTGAGGCCGTGCCCGACGACGAGCACCTCCCGGTCCTGCCCCGCACCGGGGGAGGTGGCGTCGTCGTGCGCCGCGACGATCCTCGCGAAGGCGGCACGTACGCGGGTCATGAACGCGGCGCCGGACTCGCCGCCGCCGACGCCGGGGTGGGTGCCCGCCAGCACGGCCGGGATCACCTCCGCCCAGGGCTCCACGGCTTCGAGCTCGTGCTCGGGGCGGCGCTCGTACGTCCCGAAGGACAGCTCGCGCAGGTCGTGGTCGACGCTCAGGGCGAGGTCGGGGTGGTGCCGCAGCAGCTCCATCGCCGTGAGGACCGCGCGGCCCTGCGGCGAGCAGTACACGGCGCCGAAGTCGCGCCGCGCGAGGTGCTGCGCGGTGACGCGGACGCCGGCGCGGCCGGTGCGGGTGAGGGGGGAGTCGCACGCGCCCTGGAGGTGGCGGCGCGCGTTGAGGACGGTCTGCCCGTGTCGCACGAGCGTGAGCGTGAGGGTCATCGTCGGTGTGCCCTTCCGGTGGTCCCGGGTCTCGCAGGTCGGTCGTGACGCTAGCGGGGCGAGGTGGCCGTGTGGCGTCCGGCAGGCGTCGGCGAGCCGTCGGGCAGGGGACGGGCAGGGGTCGGGTCGGTGGACTGCTCGCGCGGGGGCGGCCAGGGCTCCTGCCCGGGCGCGGCGTCGGGCACGACGGTCCCGGCGCGCCCGTGCACGAGCAGCGTGGCGAGGGCGACGAGCCAGCCGGTGGTGATGCCCCACGCGAGGCTCTCCTGCACGGGCGGCAGCACCTGGGCGAGGTCGGGACCGGCCAGGCTCCCGACGGTGTCCAGCCGGTCGGCCACGGTCCGTGCCGCGGTCGCGGTCGCCGCCCCGGCGACGCACGTGAACCACACGGCGAGACCGAGGGCGGCGCGCCCCGTCGCGGGCGGCAGCCGCCGGGCGGCGAGCGCCACGAGCACGCCCACGACGAGCGCGAGGACGCCCGCCCATGCGAGCTCGAGCGGCGTGCCGAGCACGTCCGCCGGACGCGCGCCCCACCGCATCGCCGGGGCGACCCCGACGCTGCGGGGCAGGTCGAGCACGCCCCGCGCCGCGGCGTCGTGCACGAGCGTGCCCACGAGGCCGACGACCGCCCACAGCACGACGGCGCCCGCCACCGCGGTGAGCGTCGCCGGCAGGACGCGCACGCGCGGCAGGGCGCGGGCGTGGCGCGACCCCGCGGGGTCGTCGCGCCGGTCGGTGAGGGCGAGGGTGACGACGACGGCGAGCCCGACGACCCACCCGTTCACCAGGCCCCAGTACCCGTCGACGAGCGAGTGGAGGAGCGTCGACGTGCGCTCGGCCGTCCACGGCAGCGCAGCCCCCGCGAACCAGCGGGCGGCGCCCGCGAGCGCCGAGGCCGCGACGACGCAGAACCACACGCCGAGGAACGCGGCCCACCGGCCCGTCCACAGGGGCAGGCGCCGCACGGCGAGGGAGGTGCCGGCCGCGACGACCGCGCCCGCGAGGAGCGCCGTGAGCACCGCGGCGCCGGTGAGCGGCTCGCCGCCGAGGACGAGGCCCGTCGGGTGCGGCAGCACGACACGGACGACGGCGCTGTGCACGAGGTACGTCGCGTGGGCGTGGACCCAGTCGGCGGCCTGCCCGGTCGCGAGCCACAGCACCGTGGTGAGCAGACCGGCGACGACGACGGCGGGGACGGTCCTCGATGACGGCATCCTGCGAGGGTAGTGGTCGCGACGTCCGCGGTGGCACGGGGTCCGGGTTGCGTTCCGTGGACGGGGTCGGGTAGACATCTTCCCAGGTCACGAGCGACCGGCGAGACGCCCTCCGCGTGCCGGTCCGGCAACCGCGCCCCTCGCGCACGGTGCCCCAGGAGGAAGACCGGCCCCGGCCCACCGGCCGTGGGACGTGCGAGGTCGACGTCCGGCTCACAGGCGTTGCTCGCGCACCGGGACGCCGAGGCCGAGGGGCTGGCGCGGCCCTACCCTGGCGGCCATGTCGAGACACGCGCCGACCGCCACCGCCGCCGACCTCGCCGCCGCTGTGGGGCAGCGCCTCGAGCAGACGCCGTACCGCCTCGTCGACCCGCAGCCCGACGGGTTCACGATGGTGATCGACCTCGCCGACGCCCGGTGGTGGGGCGCGCTCTCCCGCAGCGGGCTGCGGGAGACCTACGCGTTCGTCGTGCGGCTCGAGCCCGACGGGCCGGGCTACACGATCCTCGAGCAGCGCCGGGCGGTCGAGTGGACGGTCGGCGCGCACGGGCCCCAGCCGCGGCTCGGCGGAGTGCTGTCCGCGCACCGGTTCGACGGCACGACCTGGACGTGGACGGCGAAGATCCGCGTCGGGCTCGACGACGAGGGGCGGGCGCGCGCCGTCGTCGCCTACGCGTTCACCCCGCTCCACGGCCGGAAGATCATCCGTGAGGCGGCGAAGAGCCTCGGCCTGCGCCTGCGGCTCAACACCCAGTCGAAGATCGGGCTCGTCGCGGCGATCTTCGGCGGGGTCGTGGCGGTCGGCGGGGTCGTGGTCGCGGTCGTCGCGGCGACGTCGGGCGCCTGACCGGCGGGGACCGCTCAGTTCGCGCCGCGACGAACGTCTACCGTGCGGAGCCCGGGGGTCGGGCCCGACCACGAGGAGGCAGCGATGAGCGAGCGCACCACCCACACCCTGGACGTGCCCGGCGCCGTCCTCACCTACGACGTCCTGACGCCCTCGGCGGCGGGTGACGCGCCGCCGCTCGTCGTCATGGGGTCGCCCATGGCGGCGTCGGGGTTCGCGCAGCTCGCGGAGCTGTTCGACGACCGCACCCTCGTCCTCTACGACCCGCGCGGCACCGAGCGCAGCACCCTCGAACCGGGCGGCGAGGTGACGATGCCGGGGCACGCGGACGACCTGCACCGGGTCGTCGACGCCGTCGGGCTCGGCCCGGTCGACGTGTTCGGGTCGAGCGGCGGCGGGATCGTCGGGCTGTCGTGGATCGAGCAGCACCCGCAGGACGTGCGGACGTTCGTCTCGCACGAGCCGCCCCTGACGGCGCTGCTCGAGGACCGCGAGGTGGCCGACGCCGTCGAGCTCGACATCGTCGCCACCTACCACCGCGAGGGGTCCGGTCCGGCGATGGCGAAGTTCATCGCACTGGTGAGCCATGTGGGCCCGCTCCCCGCGGACTACCTGGAGCGCCCAGCGCCCGACCCGGCCATGTTCGGGCTCCCCGCCGAGGACGACGGCTCGCGCGACGACCTGCTCCTCGGGCACAACCTCGCCGCCCAGCCGCTCTACGCGCCCGACCTCGACGCGCTGCGGGCCTCCGGTGTGCGGATCGTGCCCGCCGTCAGCGCGACGGGCGAGGGCACGCTCGCCTGGCGGGGCGGCGTCGCGCTCGCGCAGGCCCTCGGCGTCGAGCCGGAGGTCTTCCCCGGCGACCACGGCGGCTTCATGGTCAGCGACTGGTCGCCCGACAACGACCCGGCGGCGTTCGCGAAGACGCTGCGCGAGGTGCTCGCGGGCTGACCGCGAGATCGGCGGACACGGTCGAGGTCGGCGGAGCGGTTCCGCCGATCTCAGTCGTGTCCGCCGATCTCAGTCGTGCCCGCCGACCTCGGGCGCCGCTCAGGGTTCCGTGGTGCCGTACTCCGGGCGGGAGAACGCGAGCACGACGCCGAGCCCGCCCCGACCGGCCAGGCGCGCCCGGTCCTCGGGGTGGTCGAGCAGGTGCTGCAGCACGAGCGCGACGGCGCCCGGGTCGGCCACGACGACGGCGTCCGGCTCCGGGGGCGCGGCCGGCAGCCGGGTCTGCAGGAGGTCGTCGTCGCCGTCCGCGTGACGGGGGCGGGCGCCGTCGTGCAGCGCGACGCGCAGGACGGGACGGCGCTCGCCCGGCGCGACCTCGACGTGCGCGACGTCCTCCCAGCGCACGACGACGCGGCGCACCTCGGGGCCGTCGACCGGCAGCTCGATCTCGTGCGGCCGGAGCACGACGGCGCGGCGGAGCGGTGCGCGGACGTAGACGACCGCCCCGGAGCCGAACGCGAGCGCCGTGACGCCGGCGAGGAGCGCGACGACGCCCTCGTCGGCGCGCAGCCCCCACACGCCCGCCCACACCGCCCCGCCCGTGCAGGCGAGCAGGATCAGCAGGACGGAGAGGAAGTCGAGGACGGGGGTCAGGCGCTCGCGGCCGCGGACGCCGCCGTGGACGCGCGCCCAGACCATGGAGGGGCGGTGGGCGGGTCGCGGACCGGGGGGCACGGGTCCAGTGTCCCGGACCCGTGGTCCGTGTCGGCCCGGCGGGCGGACGACGGGGTGGCGACCGGCCAGGGCGCGCAGGCGTGGCAGTCGAGATCTGAGTATTGACAGCAGTCTTTTGCCTGATCACGACAGAACTTTCGCCTCACAGTTGACACCTAGGTTGTCCTGCGGTGTCATAGACCCCAGTTGCCCCTGGAACCCACCAGGGGACCCGGACGGTGGCGCGGGGGAGCTCACCGGACGGGCCGACTGCCGGGCGCGCACAGCAGCGTGGACCGGCGGGCCACCGTGGCCCCGACCTCGCCCCGCGGCACGACGTCGTGCCGTCGCGACGAGCCCCGAAGTACCCGAAGCCTGCGGGAGACCCTCCCGCGTGCTGCGCCGCGCCCTTTCGGCCCGGGGTCCGATACCCCGGTGTCCGCTCGACCCGTGACGTGGCACCGATCGCCACGGCGCGCCCGCGCGCCGGGGCTGTTCGGCGCGCGTCCGTCCGGAAGGAGTCCCATGAGCGAGCCGACGACCAGCCCGGTCTCGTCACCGCTGTCCCGCCGTTCCCTGCTGATCGGAGCCGGCGTCGTCGCCGCCGCACCTGCCGCAGCGCTCGTCCTCGGCGCCGGGGGCAGCGTCGCCGCGCCCGCGAACGCCGCCGTCCCGGCCGCCGCCGGCGACGTCCGTCGCATCACGATGTACGCCGAGCGCATCGACGCGAGGACCGTCGGCTACGGGCTGGAGCCCGGCAAGGCGACCGTCCCCGGCCCCGTCCTCGAGATGTGGGAGGGCGAGACGCTCGAGATCACGCTCGTCAACACCACGGACCAGCGCCTGTCCATCCACCCGCACGGCGTCAACTACGACGTCAACAGCGACGGCAGCCCCTTCAACGACTCGTTCAACGAGCCCGGGGAGACGCGCACCTACATCTGGTCGACCACGAAGATGAAGCGCGACCGCGGCATCTGGATGCCCGGCAGCGCCGGGTACTGGCACTACCACGACCACGCGTGGGGCGAGCACGGCACGCCCGGCATCGCGGCGGGCCTGTACGGCGCGCTCGTCGTGCGCCGCGTCGGCGACGTGCTGCCGCAGAAGCAGTTCACCGTCGTGTTCAACGACATGCTCATCAACAACAAGGCCGCGCCCGACACCCCGATGTTCGAGGCGAAGCTGGGCGAGCGGGTCGAGTTCATCTGCATCGGCCACGGCAACACGTTCCACACGTTCCACCTCCACGCCCACCGGTGGGCGAACAACCGCACGGGCCTGCTCGACGGCGAGTTCGACGTGAGCCAGGTGGTGGACAACCGCGACCTCAACCCGGGCGACTCGTTCGGGTTCCAGGTCGTCGCGGGCCTCGGCGTCGGGCCGGGTGCGTGGATGTACCACTGCCACGTCCAGTTCCACGCCGACGGCGGGATGGCGGGCATCTTCCTCGTCCGCAACGCCGACGGCAGCATGCCGCCCGGCGCGCAGGCGTCGATCGACCGGTTCAAGGGCCACGCGCACACGACGTCCACCGAGCAGCCCGCGGCGTCCGACACCGCGGGACACGCCGGGCACTGAGGCCCCACGACCACCTCGTTCCGCGCCCGGGCACCGTCCGGGCGTGCCGCACCGATGACGAAGGAGTTGGAGAGTGCTGTCCAGACGAGCTCTGACCACGAGAAGAGGGCGCTCCCGACCGGGAGCGCTGACGACGATGGCCGTGGGGCTGACGGGCGCCGCGCTCGTCGTCGGCACGGCCGTCGTCCCGGCCACCGCCCAGCCCGCGCCCGCCGCGTCGACACCGCTCACGACGGCGCCGCTCGCCGCCGCGACCGGGGCGAAGGACGCGCGCGTGCTGGTGTTCCACGGCGCGCCCGACGAGCAGACCGACCCGGTCGTCGACGCCACCGCCGCCCTGCGTGAGCTCGGCGCGGCCAACGGGTTCGACGTCGAGGCGTCGTCCGACCCCGCGGTGTTCAGCGAGGCGTCGCTGGGCGACTACCGGGGTGTCGTCATGCTGTCCGCCGAGGGCATCGAGCTCGGCGCCGCGCAGGAGGCGGCGCTGAAGGACTACGTCAACGACGGCGGTGGGTTCCTGGGCGTGCGCGACGCCGCGCGTGCCCAGGAGACGTCGCAGTGGTTCGGGGGCCTGGTGGGCGCCCGGATCGCGGGGGCGACGCGGGTCGCGGAGCCGGTGGCGGAGGCGACCGGCACCGGGCGTAGCCCGTCGGCCGAGACCCCGCCCATGGCCGTCGACGGCGACCCGGGCACGAAGTGGCTGACGTTCGCCCGCACGGGGACGCTCACGCTGCGCATGGAGGAGCCGGTCGCGCTCGTCGAGTACAGCCTGACGTCGGCGAACGACTCCCCGGGGCGCGACCCGAGGAACTGGACGATCCAGGGCTCGAACGACGGCGAGACGTGGACCGACGTCGACGCGCGCACCGACCAGACGTTCTCGCAGCGCTTCCAGCCGCGCACGTTCGAGGTCGGCAGCACGACGGAGTACGGCTGGTACCGCCTCGTCGTCTCCGCGAACTCGGGCGACGCCGAGGTCCAGCTCGCCGAGCTCTCCCTGTTCGGCCCGGACTCCGTCGAGCAGCCCGACCCGGAGATCCCGCTCGAGGAGCGGACGGTCGACGTGGTCGACCGCCAGCACCCGGCGTCGGCGGACCTGCCGCTCACGTGGGACCGCGAGGACCGGTGGCTCGACTGGGCCGACGACCCCGCGGGCGACGTGCACACGGTCGCGACGCTCGAGCCCGGCCCGGACGCCGGCCCGACGACATCGCCGTTCCAGCCGGTGTCGTGGTGCCGTGACTACGACGGCGGCCGCTCGTTCTACACCGGCATGGGCGGCACCGAGGAGAGCTGGGCGGACCCGACGTTCCGCGAGCACCTCCTCGGGGCGCTGCAGTGGACGACCGGCGTGGTGCGCGGCGACTGCCAGGCCACCATCGCGTCGAACTACACCGCGGAGCGCCTGTCGGCGGTCAACACGCAGGGACAGCTCGACCAGAACGGCGAGCCGCACGGCCTGACGATCGCGCCCGACGGCACGGTCTTCTACATCGGTCGCGGCGCGTGCGCCACGGGCCCGATCCCGTCGTGGGACGACCCCGACGTGGGCCTGGGCTGCGGCACGATCCACCAGTGGGACCCGGAGACGGGTGACGTCACGCTCCTCACGACGCTCGACGTCATGGGCAACCGCGGCAGCGGCTCGGAGCTCGTGAAGAACGAGGAGGGCCTGCTCGGCATCGTGCCCGACCCGAACTTCGCGGAGAACCACTGGCTGTACGCCTACTGGATGCCGCACGAGTCGATCGACACCGAGCGTCGCGTGGGCTACCGCACGGTCTCCCGGTTCACCTACGACCCGGAGGGCCCGAGCATCGACCAGAGCACGCGCGTCGACCTGCTCGAGTGGGAGACGCAGATCCACAGCTGCTGCCACGCGGGCGGCGGCATGGCGTTCGACGACGAGGGCAACCTCTACATCGGCTCCGGCGACAGCAACTCGTCCGGCGGCTCGAACGGGTACTCCGGCAACAACTGGACGCAGGAGTACGCGGGCATCTCGTTCCAGGACGCGCGCCGCACGTCGGGCAACACGAACGACCTCAACGGGAAGATCATCCGGATCCACCCGGAGGACGACGGGACGTACACGATCCCCGAGGGCAACCTGTTCCCCGAGGGTGAGTACGAGGCCGGCAAGACGCGGCCCGAGATCTACGTGATGGGCGTGCGCAACATCTCGCGCCTGCAGATCGACGCGGACACGGACTGGCTCACCGCAGGGTGGGTCGGGCCCGACGCCGGGTCGCCGAGCCCCGAGCTCGGCCCGGCGAAGTACGAGACCGCGACGATCATCACGTCCGCGGGCAACCAGGGGTGGCCCTACTGCATGGGCAACCGTCAGCCGTACCGCGACCGCAGCAACGAGGACGCGAGCGTCCTCACCGACTGGTACGACTGCGACGACCTGAAGAACACGTCGCCCCGCAACACGGGCCTCGTGGACATCCCGCCGGCGCGCGACAACATGATCTGGTACTCGCCGTCGGGCGGCGGGCCGGTGTTCCCGGACCGCGGCGACGGCATCCCGACGTACGAGGACGACGAGGCGACCTACACCATCCCGTGGCTGCGGGGCGGTGGCCAGGCCGTCATGTCCGGCCCCACCTACCGTCAGTCGCAGGTGGACCCGGAGTCCGAGGTCGCATGGCCGTCCTACTGGGAGGGCAAGTGGTTCATCGGTGACCAGTCGAACGCGAACAACCGTGTCGCGGTGACGGTCGACCCCGAGACCGTGGACGAGGCCGGTGCGCCGGTGTTCATGGAGGACCTGCGTCACATCATCCCGGGCGGTCGCGGCGACGGGCTGCTGCAGAGCTGGATGGACGCGAAGTTCGGTCCCGACGGCGCGCTGTACCTGCTCGACTACGCGGGCGGCTTCTTCAGCCTCGACCCGAACCAGAAGCTCATGCGGATCACGTACCAGGGCGGCGCCCCGACGCCCGCCCCGGCCGCGACCGCGACGAGCATCCAGGGCGACCCGCTCGCCGTGCAGTTCACGGGCGAGCGCTCCGGCGGCGTCTCCTACCTGTGGGAGTTCGGCGACGGCGCGACGTCCCGGCAGGCCAACCCGGTCCACCGGTACCCGCGCGTCAAGTCGTACGAGGCGACGCTGACCGTCACGTACGCGGACGGCTCGAAGGCGACGGTCACGGTCGACGGCTCGCCGACCTGCACGCTGCCCGACGAGCGCGACACCGTGTTCTTCGGCGACGTGGAC
The DNA here is from genome assembly GCF_020551945.1 of Cellulosimicrobium marinum. Lineage (GTDB taxonomy): Bacteria > Actinomycetota > Actinomycetes > Actinomycetales > Cellulomonadaceae > Cellulosimicrobium > Cellulosimicrobium marinum. Next base: position 398,608 of record NZ_JAJBZH010000002.1, read on the forward strand.
TCGCGGGTCGAGAACCTCGACCTCGGGGCCTGCACGATGAACGACCTGTTCCAGGACGAGAAGGAGTGGCGCACGCACGCGCGGTTCCTGTCCCACGTGACCTCGGTCGCGACGGGTCTGTACAACGACAGCCGGATCGACGAGCGCGAGCGTGAGCGGCTGATCGACGCCGCGGCGCGGTCGCAGATCGGCGTGGACCCGGGCGGGTACCGCACGATCTTCGACGGCACCGAGGACTCGCTGTACGACTGGTTCCAGGCACCCGGGGGCGAGTTCACCCTCGAGCCTGGCGGGTCGCTGCGGTCGAAGGGCGGGCTCGGGATGCTCTGGTACGCGGGCGAGGAGCTCGGGGACTTCTCCGTGAAGCTGCTCTACCGCGACGTGTCGCCGGGCACCCACCACGCCAACAGCGGCGTGTTCACCCGGTTCCCCGACCCGGAGGACCCGGGCGACCACGAGTGCGCCGAGGGCCAGTCCCCGGCGTGGGTCGCGATCTCGTGCGGGCACGAGATCCAGATCTACGACGGCCCCACGGGCGAGCCGCAGAAGACGGGCTCCGTCTACAACTTCGACCCGCTCGGCCTGAACACGGGTGGCGAGAAGCCCAAGGGGGAGTGGAACGAGTACGAGATCCGCGTCGTGGGTCAGCAGTACACGATCATCCGCAACGGCGTCGTGATCAACGAGTGGGAGAACGCGCCCGGCCAGGAGTCGTCGCGCGCGGGCGACCCGCCGACCGACCTGCGCCAGTTCGACAGCGGGTTCATCGGGCTGCAGAACCACGGGAACTCGGACCTCATCGAGTTCCGCGACATCCGGGTGGCCGACCTCTAGCCACCGCACCGGCCCGGCGGGGGCGACGCACGTCGCCCCCGCCGGACCGGCCCCGCCGCGTCGCGCGGCACCCCCGGCGGGCACCGCCCGCACCCCTAGACCGTCACCGCACGATCCCTGCACATCGACGAGGAGTGCACACCCATGGAACGACGAACCGGCCCGGGCGACGCCCGACGCCACCGCGCCCGGCGCCTCACGGCCGCCGTGGTCGCGGGACTCACCGCCGCGACGGTCGTCTCCGTCGCCCCCGCGACGGCGACGACGCCGACCGCCCCCGCGGCCGCCGTCGGGCAGCCCGCGGCCCCCGCCGCCCAGGTCGCCGCGGAACAGGTGCTCACCTGGACCGCCGACAACAGCGTCAGCGACTACCTGGAGTTCCCCGCGACGGCGACCGCCGGCCCGGCGACGATCGTGTTCGAAACGTCGCTCGCGACGGGGAACACGTTCGGCATGAGCCACACGCTGACGTTCGACACGTCCACGCCGGGCTACAACCACGACGTCGACCTCAACATCCTCGCCAGCCCGTTCGACGCGAACGGCGGGCTGCACGAGGCCGAGGTCGTCCTCACGCCCGGCACGTACCGCTACTTCTGCGCCATCCCCGGCCACGGGGAGATGTGGGGCGAGCTCGTCGTCACCGACGACGGCGGCGGCGAGGACACCACCGCGCCGTCGGTCACCGCGCAGGTGACGGGCGAGCAGGACGACGACGGCGCGTACGTGGGCGGCGCGACCGTCACCCTCGCCGCGACGGACGACGGCTCCGGCGTCGCGGGCGTCGAGTACGACCTCGACGGCGCGGGCTGGACGGCGTACGACGAGCCGTTCGTCGTCGACGCCGTGGGCGAGCACTCGCTGCAGTTCCGCGCGACCGACCAGGCGGGCAACACGTCCGAGCCGCAGACCGCGACGTTCACCGTGGTCGAGGGCGACGTCGTCGAGGACACCACCGCCCCCGTCGTCGAGCCGATGGTCATGGGCGAGCAGGACGAGGACGGCGCCTACGTCGGCACCGCCGCGTTCATGCTGCACGCGCACGACGAGGAGGGCGGCTCCGGGGTCGCGTCCGTCGAGTACCAGGTGGGCGACCAGTGGCTCCCGTACACGACGACCGTGCCGTTCACCGAGCCGGGTGAGCACACCGTCTCCTACCGCGCGACGGACAACGCGGGCAACGTGTCCGAGGTCGGCTCCGTGACGTTCACCGTCGTGGAGGACGGCGAGGACGACACCACCGCGCCGACCGTGACCGCCGAGGTCAGCGGCACCCAGGACGAGAACGGCGCGTTCGTGGGCTCCGCCACCGCGACCCTCACCGCGACCGACGACGCGTCCGGCGTCGAGTCCGTCGAGTACGACCTCGACGGCGCCGGCTGGACCGGGTACACCGGGCCCGTCGTGGTCGACGAGCCCGGCGAGCACACGCTCGTCTACCGGGCCACCGACGCCGCGGGCAACGTCTCCGAGGAGACCGTCACCACGTTCACCGTGGTCGAGGAGGACACCGGCGACACCACCGCACCGACGGTCGGCACCGAGATCAGCGGCACCCAGGACGAGGACGGCGCCTACGTCGGCTCCGCGTCCGTCATGGTCACCGCGACCGACGACGGATCCGGCGTCGCGTCCGTCGAGTACGACCTCGACGGGGCCGGCTGGACCGAGTACACCGAGGCCGTCGTCGTCGACGAGCCCGGCCGGCACACCCTCGCGTACCGCGCGACCGACGAGGCGGGCAACGTCTCCGAGGCCGCGACCGTCACGTTCGACGTCGTCGAGGCCGACGGGAGCGACGTCGTCGCCCCCGACGTCCAGCACCGCGTCTACGGGCAGCGCAACGACGCGGGCGAGTACCTCGGCCCGGCGTTCCTGCGGCTGCGCGCGACCGACGCCGACTCCGGTGTCGCGTCGGTCGAGTACCAGGTCGACGGCGGCGAGTGGACCGCGTACGCGGGGCAGATCACGCTGCGCAGCCCCGGTGCGCACACCGTGACCTACCGGGCGACCGACGTCGCCGGGAACGTGTCCGCACCGGTGAGCGTCGTCGTCGTGCTCGAGGGCGGCGAGACCGGCGACACCGAGGGCCCCGAGGTCACCGCGGGGGTCGGCGGCAGCCGGACGCGCGACGGCGAGTACGTCACCCGCGCGACCGTCACCCTGACGGCCGTCGACGAGGAGTCCGGCGTCGACCGCACGGAGTTCCAGGTCGACGACGGCACGTGGCAGCGCTACGCCGCCCCGTTCGTCATCGCGGCCGACGGCGAGCACGTGGTGCGCTACCGCGCCGTCGACGGCGCGGGCAACGTGTCGCAGACCGGCGAGGTGACCTTCACGGTCCTCGAGCTGCGCCGCGACCGCTGCCCGGGCTCCGACGTGCGACCCACCGTGGTCATCGACGGCCACGACAGCACCGTCGAGAACTTCGACGACGGCGAGGGCTGCACCGTCAACGACCACATCGCCGAGGACGACGAGTACTTCACGCACCGCGAGTTCGTGGACCACGTGAGCCTCGTCACCGAGGACCTCGTGTGGGACGGCGTGCTCGTCGAGTCCGAGCGCGAGCTCATCATCACCGCGGCGGAGCTGTCGGACATCGGTCGCTGACACCCGCCTCCCGCCGAGCACGAGGTTGATGTCGTCCTGAGCTCGATGACGACATCAACCTCGTGCTCGTCTGCGACCAGGCTCGTGGTCGGCCGACGGGTCGAGACGCCCTGATAGCATCACCTATCAGGAGGTGGTCGCGGTGGTGGAGTCGGGCGTCGAGGCGGCGTTCCGTCAGTACCTGGGGGCCCTCGGGGACCGGGCGGAACACCTGCGCCACGAGGCGCGCACCACCCTCGAACGGGGAGCCCGCCAGGCAGCCGACCTCGGGTGGAGCCAGCGGCGCATCGCCGACGCGATCGGCAGGAGCCAGCCGGAGGTCAAACGCCTGCTCGACCGGGCGACCGCGTCCGACGAAGCCCCTCCGGGTCGCACCCGCGACCACCTGTCGGTGCTCGACGAGGTCCTCGGGCTCCGCCGCGACGCGATCGTCGACACCGCGGCGCGGCACGGGGTACGGAACGTCCGCGTCTTCGGGTCCGTGGCGTCGGGCACCGAGACCGCCGACTCGGACGTCGACCTGCTCGTCGACCTCGACGACGGGGTCGGGCTCATGCGCCTCGGGGCGTTGGAGGTCGAGCTCGAAGCCCTTCTCGGCCGCCCCGTCGACATCGTGCCGGAGGTCGCGCTCCGGCCCGAGGTCCGCGCGACCGTCACGGCGATCCCGCTGTGAGCCGCGACGACCGTGACCACGCGCGGGAGGCGCTTAGCCATCAGGGCGACGCGGAAGGGCCGCGCCGGGTCGTCGAGAGCACCGCGGGCGTCGCACCGGTCGTCGGCCTGCCCAGCGGCATCGGCAGGCCGGCGACCCGTGCCCTCGTCGCCGCGGGTCTCACGTCGTTGTCCGACGTCGCCCGGCTCACGGACGCGGACCTGCTCGCCCTGCACGGTGTCGGGCCGAAGGCGGTGCGCATCCTGCGCGAGGCGCTCGCCGCTCGTTGACCGACCTCGCGCCCGGCCCCTGCCCGCGAGGTAGTACCGGGGTTCGCGAGGGAGTACCGCAGTTCATGGCCCCCGATACTCCCTCGGTGACCCAGGTTCTACGTCGGCGAACGAGCCGTCACCGTCATCCCGGCATCGCGTGTCGCCGTGAGGAGGGCGTCGAGGCCGAACGCCTGCACCGGGCCGAGGGCGCCGGTGGCGCGGACGCCGCCCGCCGCGGCGCGCATCGCGCCCCACGCGAGGTAGCGGGCCGTGAGGTCGTAGGCGTCCGGTCCGTCGAGCCGCACACGGCGCAGCAGCTCGCCCGACGCCGAGCGTGCGTCGGCGACGACGTGCGTGCGCGACGTCGCACGCCGGGCGGCGTCCGGGCCACCGCCCGACCCCGAGGCCCGCGCCTGCACGGCCCGGCGCACCGCGGGACCGACCCCCGGGAGCCGCAGGGCCGCCGTCGTGCACCCGGTGACGAGGGGGAGGAGCGGCAGCACCCGGCTCGACACCCCGATCGCGACCTCGACGTCCCGCAGGCCCGGTGCCAGCGCGGGCAGGAAGAACGGCTCCGTCCCGCCGGCCGTGACGCCGCGCACCCGCCGCCCCGGCGCGACGTCGAACGACACCACCCGCGCCGCCACGCGCTCGGTGCGCAGCCGGCCGGCGCGCCACGCGTACGACGGCTCCAGCACGGTCGTCAACGCACTGGAACGCGTCCCGCCGCTCGTCCCGCCGCCCGTCGGGAAGTAGCCGATCTCCAGGCGCGTCGCGTCGGCGCCCCCGTCCTGGAGCGCGAGCGCACCCGCCACGTTGCCCGGCACCCAGTCGTGACCGAACGCCGTGAGCAGGGCCGTCCCCGCCCGCCGCGCCCGAGAACCGTGCTCCTCAACCACCCGTCGGATGAACGCCGGCTCGCCCGTCGAGTCCAGGTACGTCGCGCGCGCGTCCACCGCCGCCTCCACCGCGGCCGTGCCGTGCCGCAGGAACGGCCCGACCGTCGACACCAGCACGTCGCCCGGCCCCACCAGCGCCCGCACCGTCCGCGGGTCGTCGACGTCCGCCACCGCCGTGTCGAGGAGCTCCGGTTCGCCGGGGTCCCCGCTGCTGTCGTTCGGGCCTGTCCTGGCGAGGTCCGCGGAGAGCGAGACCAGGCCTCGTCGTGACCGCCCGGCCAGCACCGGTCGCGCACCCCGTGCCACGAGCTCCCGGGCGACCAGCTCGCCCGTGTAGCCCGTCGCACCGAGCAGGACGACGCGGCCCGTGGGGGTAGGGCTGGTCGGGGTGGCGGTCATGCGGGGGCCCTTCTGCAGGGGAGACCTACTCGCCCAGGGATACCAGCACGACGGTCGCGTCGTCGACGTCGAGGTAGGCCGTCGAGACGAAGCCCGACTCGGCGAACCGCGCGTCGAGCGCCGGGCCGGTGAGCAGGGGACCGTCCGGCAGCGCGCCCGCGATCCCCTCGACGACGTCGGGCTGCTCAGAGGTCTCTTGCGGCGCGGTCTCGTCCGCAAGGGTCTGCGCGACCGCCGGGTCGAGCTCGACGACCGCGTCGATCCAGTACGTCGTCGGGCCGGGGACGTCCTCGTCGCCGACCGTGCCCGACGACCACGTCGCCGACACCGGGGTCCCCAGCGCGGAGAACCGGTCCGTCAGCGGGGCGAGGTCCGAGCGCACCTCGCCCGTGCCGTTCTTCGCAGGGGTCCCGTCCATCGTCGTCTCCCTCGTGCCGTCGGTGGTGCGGTCTCCCGGGTCGGAACCCGGGGTGCAGGCGGTGAGCGCGAGCACGACGGCGAGGGCCGCCGTCGGGCCGGCGAGGTGCCGGGACCGTCCGGCCACGGTCGGTCGTGCGTTGGTCATCGGTCCTCCGTGACGGGCTCGACGACGGCGGACCCCGACTCGCCGACCGTCCAGGAGACGGTGAGCTGGACACTACCGGTGCTGTCGAACGGCTCGGCTGGGTCCGCTGCCCTCCGTGCTCGAGTGATCCGCTTTCCCCCCGGATGCGGGTGAAACCCTCTGCGCACCCGTTGCGCACGTGCAGTTACTGCACATACTCTGGTGGCGTGACCACCGACCCGCAGCGACAGCCCCGACCTCGGCTCGACGCCGCCCGTGCGGCGTTCGACGAAGCGTCGTCGGCCGCGCCGGGAGAGGCGGTGGAGCCCTTGGCACGGGCGCGCGGCCTGCTCGACGCGGCGCTCGACGAGGCGATGGCCGAGGCGCTGCTCGCCGGGTCGTCGATGCGGTCGGTCGCCGAGGAGGCAGGCGTCGCGCCGAACACCGTGCCGCCGCGGCTCGGGCGCACGCAGTCGCTCGGCGGGTACTCCGGCCCCGACGGCCGCGTCTCGGCCGAGGGCGTCACCCGGGCCCGCTACGACCGGGAGCGAGGAACCCCGCCGCCCGCCGCGCCGTCGTCCACGGAACCGCTGCGGTTCCGCCGACGCCGCAGCTGAACCACCCTCTTCTCCAGCCACCCGCCCAGCAGCACGACGAAGGGAACCGCCATGCCCGACAACACCCTCACCCACCTCGCGATGCTGCTCGACCGGTCCGGCTCGATGCAGGCGATCAAGGCCGCGACGGAGCAGGGCTTCGACCTGTTCCTGTCCGAGCAGCGCGAAGCCCCCGGCCGCTGCACCGTCACGCTCGCGCAGTTCGACAACGAGTACGAGGAGGTCTACACCGACCTCGACCTGCGCGACGTCCCGCCGCTCGAGCTGCGCCCGCGCGGCATGACCGCCCTGCTCGACTCCATCGGGCGCCTCGTCCAGACGACCGCCCTGCGCATCGCCCAGCTCCCCGACGAGCAGCGCCCCGCGACCGTCATCGTCGGCATCATGACCGACGGCCACGAGAACGCCTCGAAGGAGTACACGCACGCCGCGATCAAGGCGCTCGTCACCGAGCGCGAGGAGACGTTCGGCTGGACCTTCCTCTACATGGGCGCCAACCAGGACGCCATCGAGGTCGGCGCGTCCCTCGGCGTCAAGCGCGAACGGTCCCTCACGTACGAGGCGGGCAACGTCGGCCAGGCGTACGCCGCGACGTCCCGCGCGCTCAACGACCTGCGCGGCGCCGTCCACGCCGGCGCCGCGCCCGCCGCCGCCCGCGACCAGCACGCCGTCTACTCCCAGGCCGAACGCGACCAGGCCGCCGCACCGCGCGGGTCCGGGCGCGGCCACGGCACCACGGCGTCGCCGTTCAGCGAGGCCGAGCTCGTCGCCTACCTGCGGTCCGTCGCCTGGTCCGGGCGGCCGACGCTCGGTGACGTCGCCACCCACGGCGGAGGCGCCGTCGTCCACGCCACCGTCCACGGCGTCCCCGTGTTCCTCAACGCCGACACCTCGAGCACCGCCCTCCAGGAACTCGTCGACGCCGCAGCCCGCGGACCGCTGCCCTGGTCCGTCATCGCGAACCGCGCCGGCCAGCTCAACAAGGTCACCTTCCGGTCCGACCGCGCCCGCGTCCCCGGGTTCTACTGCTACACCCACGACGTCCAGCCCACGGCCGGACGGCTCGGCGTCGTCACCGCCGCCCGCTGAGTGCCCGACGGCGCGTGGCCGGCTGCGACGTGGACCCTTCTCGGGGTTCGAGCACGACGGGCTCAGCGGATCAGATCCTCGGCGTGGGTTCGACAGAGCGCTGGTCCGCAGCAGATACCTGCCCGAACCTCTCGTAGCGCCAGGCGAGAAGTTCTCGGTCGGGTCGGTCGGTGCGCCGACGCGGAAGCGTGATGCTATGGCCGTGCATCTCTTGGAGCCCGTGCTTGAGCATCGGCCCGTCGATCTCTTCGAGCAGGTCGAGGGCGATGCGGACCTCGCCGTCGGGGGTGACGCCGAGCATGTTCTGGTCATAAGCCGCGTGGTGGATCTTGCACAGAGCAAGGCCGTTGTTCACCGTGGGGAGTCCGCGCTCGTCGCTGTCCGGCACGATGTGGGCCGCGTCGAGAAGGGCGCCGTGCTTGAGCTCGCAGATGGCGCACCGGGTCTCATAGGCGACGAGGACACGCGTGCGGAATGCGGGCTGGTGAAGTCGCTGTCTGGCAAGGCGGAGTGCGTACTCACGCTGGGGCGTCGTGAGGTGGCGTGCGTCGGGGATGAACCGAAACGCCTCGTCGAGGGCAATGAGGAACTGCCGGCTCTCCGGCTCGTCATCGACAACGTAGACGGGCGCGACGGGGGTGTAGATGTTCTTGACTTCCTTGCGGAACAGGATGAGCGGCATGCCGCTCTGCATCGCGTGGCGAAGCTTGCGGTTGTCGCCGCTCCATGGGTCGCCCTTGCGGTACGCGTAGTGGAGCAATCCGTCCTCGGACTCGGTGTCGTCGTACGGTCCGTCGGCAACGCTGACGATGGAGAGGGTAGAGCCGAACGCCTGGGGGTTGCGGATGCCGCGCGAGTAATCGATCACGGGGAGCTTGCGGCCGTCGATGTGGAAGTCGAGCAGTTCGTCGCGGCGCAGGAATCCACCGTTCGCCTCGGCGCGCTCGTGGACCCACTGGATGATCCGAACGCGGAGCGCGGCTTCGACGGCAGATTCCATGGACGCAGCTCACCAGGCAATATGTCGGGATTCAAGGTCGAGCCGGGTGAAGTCTGAGGGGAGCGACACCGGGACTCGCCGCACCGGGCGCGCTCGCGGAGGGACTTGGCGTCTGGCTAGCGTCATCGGATGGACACCACGACGAGGACGCGGGAGTTCTTCGACGGCTACCGGCGGGCGCTGCTCGCCCGGGACGAGCAGGCGCTCGCGGACCTGTACGCGGTGCCGGCGCTGATCCTGTTCCCGGGACGGTCGTTGCCGGTGACGGACCGGGAGCAGACGGCGGAGTTCTTCGCGTCGGCGTTCGGCCAGTACGAGGAGGTGGCGGGCATGACGGCGGAGGTCGTGGTCGTCGCCCAGGCGCCGCACAGCGTGTGGGCGGACGTGACGTGGCGCCACGACACGTTGGAGTCGGAGCGGTTCGTGTACCAGTTGCTCGACGAGAGCGGGATCTGGCGGATCGCGGTCCTCACGCCGTTGCCGGTCGGCTGAGCGGGCGTCTCACCGGTCGGTGGTCGGGGGCGGTCGCCAGCCCATCACGCCGTCGAGCGCGCGGGTGCCGAGGGACGCGGCCCACGTGCCGGCGAGGCGGGCGCCGACGTCGCGGGCGCCGGTGGCCAGCGGTGAGGTCCAGCGGGTCGGGGCGGCGACCTGCACGGACAGCCGCATGACGGAGGCGACGCGGGGTCGACGTTCGGCGGACCAGCGTTGGAGGGCCGTGGCGACCTCGACGGCGTGGGTGCTGCGCGACGTCGGGCCCCCACCGCCTTGCCCGGCGGACGGGACGGGCAGGTGCGCGCCGAGGACGACGGCGTCCTCGATCGCCTGGCAGCCGCCCTGCCCGACGTTGGGGAGCATGGCGTGGGCGGCGTCCCCGACGAGCGCGACGCGACCGGTCGCGAGGGTCGCCGGCGGTGCGGGCAGGTGCCGCAGGTCGTGCCGCAGCACCTGCCCGGGGTCGACGGACGCGAGCAGCTCGGGGATCGGGTCGTGCCAGTGGGCGAGGCGCTCGCGCAGCGCGTCGAAGGTGACGGGCACGCCTGCGCGGTCGGCGACGGACACGTACGCGTAGACGCGCCCGTCGGCGAGCGGCACGAGGCCGACGACGATCCCGCGACCCCACGTCTCGCTGCCCACGACGCCGCCGCGCGGGGCGGGCGCGACGAGCCGCCACGCCGTCGACCCGCCGTGGACCGGCCTCGGGGCGTACGGCCACCAGCGGGCCCGGGTGGGGGAGTCGATGCCGTCCGCGGCGACGACGAGGTCGGCCTCCACCTCGCTCACGGGCACGCCGTCGTCGGGCTCGACCGTGCCGGGCGGGGCTGCGTCGGACACCTGCACCCGGGCCGGCGCGCCCCCGTCCCCCGGGTGCACGACGGCGCCGCTCACCCCGAGCCGCAGCGCGCCGTCGGGCAGGGCGCGGGCGAGCAGGTCGACGAGCTGTGCGCGGTGCAGCACGAGGGTCCGGTCGCCGAACCGGGCGCCCGCGTCGGAGGCGTCCGCACGCACCAGCCAGCGTCCGTCAGGGCGACGCATGCCGACCTCGCCCTGCAACGTCGCGAGGTCGCGCAGCGGCTCGTCGAGACCGAGCGCGCCGAGCGCACGCACCGCGTTCGGCGCGACCGCGATGCCCGCCCCGACCGGGTCGAGCGACCGCGCCCGCTCGAGGACGATGACGTCCCACCCCGCCCGTGCGAGGGACACCCCCGACGCGAGGCCGCCGATCCCTCCGCCGACCACCAGGGCACGCGCCGCGCTCACTGCTCGTCTCCGTCCGTCACGGCACGACGGTACCGACACCGACCCCGGGCGCGAACCCCTCGCGACGCCGGTCCGTCCGCTCGCCGTTCCTCGGGCGGGTGTGGCCGACTGTTGTCCACAGTGCGGGCGGACGGGTTCCGTCGCGGGGTCGGTTTCGCTAGGTTCTGGGGCAGTTCGTGCAGCGTCGTCCGGGTCGGGTGGCGTGCAGGGGGTCTGCCGCAGGGGGAAAGTCATGCCTTTCGTGGGTCGTTCGTCGCGTCGTGCCCGACGTCGTCCGGTCGCCGCGGGGTGTCGGGGCGCCCGGTACGCGGGGTTCCGGGTTGCCGGGGCGGTGCTGGTGGTGAGTCTGGTCGTGTCCGGGTGCACGGGTGATCCGGTCGAGCCCGAGACGTCGACGAGCTCGAGCAGCACTGTCGATCCGACGCCGACCGAGACGCCCGAGCCGACGCCGACCGAGACCGGCCCGACCAAACCCGCGCGTCCCGCCGCGATGGACCAGCACGACGCCGAGGGCGCCGCCGCCGCCGCGGAGTACTTCCTCGAGCTCTACCCGTACGTCATGACCACCGGCGACACCGCCGAGTGGGAAGCCATGTCACACGAAGCGTGCGAGTCGTGTCAAGGCATGCTCGATAGCGCGAGTTTGCGAGCCCAGGACGGCGACATCTTCGAGGGCGGCGAGACCCGTGTCGTGGTTGGCGAGACCTACGTGCAGGACGAATTGACGGGCCTCTTCCCTCTTGATCTTGAGGTCACTCAGGATCCTGTCCAGATCGCGAGCCGCGGGGGCGAGATTCTCTACGCCGAGGACCAGCGGACCTTCGCCGCCCGGGCAGAGATGGGTGTACGCGATGGCGACTGGGTTGTCTTTGGCTTCGCGGAGATTCCCGCGTGAGGCGCGGCGTTGCCGCATCCATCGCCGGTACAGCGTCCTTCGTCCTCATACTCCACCCAGTGCATGCAGGTGCGGTCGAGGGCAAGTACGGAGATGGCCTCGCCGGAGATGTTCAGCGCGACAATGTCACCGTCGAGGCAGCGGAGCGGGCGACGTGGGGTGGGGGTGTGTTCGAGGCGGGTGCGGATGGCGGGCCGGCGACGGAGCGGTTCTGGCGTGCGGACGCGAGCCGGTGTCTGACGGTGGATCTGGCGGGCTCGGCGGAGGTGTTGCGGCAGTCGTGCGCGGAGGGGACCGAGGTCGCGACGGCGGGGGTGGAGTGCGGGGAGGACGAGCACACGCTGGACCCGTTGTACCGCCAGACGCGCACGGTGGGCGCCGACGGTGCGGTCGGGGCGTGGACGTTGGAGGAGGTCCTCAACGAGGGCGACTGCGTGTCCCCGGCGGACCTGCTCGCCGAGGCCGAGCGGCAGTTCGCGTCCCTGCCGATCGTCCCGTCGCAGGTGGTGGTGCAGCCGCCGGACGGGTGGACCCTGGTCAACGTCCCCACGATCACCTACACCCAGGACGAGCCGCAGGTCCTGGCGGCGACGCTGCTGGGTATCGGGGTGGAGATCCGCGCGACCCCTGAGTCGTTCGCGTGGGACTACGCCGACGGCACGGACCCCGTGGTCACGACCGACCCGGGGGCGCCGTACCCGGACCACACGGTCCACCACACGTACGTCGAGCCGGTGGAGTCGGTGGCGATCGGGCTGACCACGACGTGGTCGGGCCAGTTCCGCATCACCGGGTCGCCGACGTGGACCGACGTGCCCGGCACCGCCACGACCACCAGCACGGCCGAACCGTTGCGCGTGTACGAAGCCCGCTCCCGCCTGGTGACCGACACGCTCGACTGAACCACCCGCCGTCGGGCACCCGCGCCGCCTGACGTACGCCGAGAACGACCCTGCTCGCCGCCGACCACGAGGTTGCTGCCGTTCTGCCGCTCAGAACGACATCAACCTCGTGCTCGGCGGGCGTCCGGCCCGCGCGAGCGAGTCACGCCACCGGCCGACCGAGACCAGCGCACGACGCACGACGCACGACACACGACACACGACACACGACACCCAGCACACGACACGAGGGGGAAGCACATGAGGACGACACGAGCACGGGGCGCAGGACGACCGGCGAGCGCGGGAGGTCGACGTGCCGGGAGGTCGCTCGGCGCGGTGCTCGTCGGTCTGTCGGCGGCGGCGGCGCTGTCCGCGTGCGCGACCGGAACCGACACGGCCGGCGCGGCGGACGGGGCGTCGTCGGCCGTCGCCGAGGACCCGACGACGGCGGAGGCGACCGACCCGGTGCCGCTGACGTACGAGGAGATCCTCGACAAGGCGGAGGTGCGGCTGCGTGACGTGTTCCTGGCGGAGGTCGTCGAGGAGTGTCTGGCTCGTGCGGGGGACACCGGACCGGTCGAGGTGAGCGGTGCGGAGGTGCCGTGCCCCACGACGGGTTCGGTCCCGGCCGTCGGTGCCCCGGTGGAGACGACGTGGGGCGAGCACCGCTGGGACGTCGAGCTGGACGACGAGATGTCCACGTTCACGGTGACGTTCACCCCGACGGAGGGCTCGCCGCTGCTGGTGATCGAGATCAACGGTGACGTCGAGTCGGTGACCGGGGCGACCCTCACCGGCTCGCTCGACCCGATGGTGCGGTTCAACCCGTTCACGGTCGAGACGCTCGTCTGGTCGTAGGGTGGCGGGGGTACCCCCGCGAACCGGAGAACCATGCGCCTGCTGCTCGTCCGTCACGGACAGACCCCGTCCAACGTCGTCGGCCTGCTCGACACGGCACTGCCGGGGCCGGGCCTGACCGCTCTCGGTTCGCGTCAGGCCGCCGCGGTGCCGGAGGCGCTCGCGGACCGCGTGGTGCACGGGGTCGCGGTGTCGACGCTGGTCCGCACCCACCAGACCGCCGCGCCGCTCGTCGAGCACCTCGGGCTGGACCCGGTGGAGCTCGACGGGCTGCGCGAGATCGACGCGGGCGACCTCGAGATGTCGGGCCGGCACGAGGACCACGTGACCTATCTCGAGACCGTGTTCGCGTGGGGTGCGCGCGACCTGGGTCGGCGCATGCCCGGTGGGCCCGACGGCGCGACCTTCCTCGACCGGTTCGACGACGCCGTGGCGCAGGTCGCCGGAGCGGGGTGGGAGACCGCCGTCGTGGTGTCGCACGGTGCGGCGATCCGCTCGTGGGCGTCGGCGCGTGCGGAAGGCGTCGACCTGCACCGGATGGCGTACACGCCGCTCGCCAACACCGGGCTCGTCGAGGTGGAGGGCGACCCGGTGGCCGGGTGGCGCTTCGTCGGCGTGAGCGACGGCCCGCTCGGCGGGCACCTGCTCGAGGACGAGCTCGCCGACGACCCGACGGGCGAGTCCGTCGGCGAGGAACGGGTCGACGCCGAACGCTGACGCACGCACCCGGGCGCCCCGTCCTCCCGCGGAAACCTTGGTACTACTTCGGGAACCTCGGTTCTACCTCGGGGACCTCGGTACTACCTCGGGAACCTCGGTACTACCTCGGGGCCGGGGTTCTTGCGGCGACGGTGCCGTCGGTCAGGGCGCGGGGAGGACGATCGTCGTGACGACGTCCGTCACGGCGGGGCGGCGCGGGGTCGAGCCGAAGCCGAACCGCACCGGCGGGTCCACGGGCGCCAGGCCGCCCAGGGGTTCGCCGCCCCAGGTCGTCACGGCGCCGTCGATCTCGTGCACGTCGGTCGCGCCGTAGTGCTCGGTCCGCCCGGACCCGGCGCTGCCGCGCGTGCGCACGCCGTGCAGCAGCGCTCGCGCCACCGGGTCGGTGACGGCGGTGACGTGCCGAGACGCCGCCACACGGTCGGGCACCACGCGCAGGACACGCCCGAGCGTCGTCCGGCGCCCGACGGCGACACGCGCCTCCAGCGGTCCCGCCGCCACGTGCCACGCGGAGCCGCTGCGACCCGCCGGTCCGTCGTCGACCTCGCCGCCCTCGACGGTCACCGGGACCACCTCCACGCGGTCGAAGGTGTACGTCGAGCCGACGAGGTCGGCGACCTCGGCCGTCGGTGCGAGCAGGACACGCTCGCCGTCCGGCCGTTCGACCATGACGTCGGCGAAGCCGCCGAGGGGCGTGACGTCCCAGCGGCCGACGACGAAGCGCGTCCCGGACGCGGTGCCCCACCCGGCGATCCGGCCTCGGAACACGAGCGCGCGCGACATCCCGGCAGCCTAGGCCCGCACCGCGCCCGCCGCCCGCTCCCGCCGCCGCTCCCACGTGGCGAGCGGCCGCGGGGGGCGGGACGCTCGACGAAGGCGGCGCGCGCCGTCGGGCAGGAGGAGCACGGTGCCTAAGACGACGCGGGACGGGGACGCGAGGGAGTCGGAGATCCCGAGCACGCTGCAGCGCTCCGACGAGAAGGCGCAGCGGACGTTCGCCAAGGCGTACGACGCGGCGATGGAGCAGTACGGCTCGGCGGAGCGGGCGAGCCGGGTGGCGTTCGCGGCGCTCAAGCACACGCACGAGAAGATCGGCGACCACTGGGAGCCGAAGCAGGAGCCGGGGCCGTCGGACGAGCGGGCCGAGGAGGGCGGGCTCGACTCGACGGCGGAGACGGCGGGTGGGGTCGACGCGAACGCGACGAAGGAGCACCTCCTGGACGTCGCGCGTCGTCTGGACGTGGACGGGCGGTCGTCGATGACGAAGGACGAGCTCGTCGACGCGATCCAGCGGGCGAACGACCGTGCGACGCGGCACGCGCGCGGCGACTGACCCCGCCGCACCGGCCGGCGTATGCGCCACCTGATCGTCTCGCGGCGTTCATCCGTGCGACGGGTACGGGTCATTCCGCCTCCGTACGGTGACAGCGCTTCCCATCTGCTTCCTCCCCTGGGTCCGCGCGGCCACGGTGGTCCGATGCCCGTCGCCGTGCAGGCCCCTGACCTGCGAAGGAACCCATGAACCTCCCTGCCTCCCGGCGGTCCGGCGTGCCCGCGCGCGCGACCGCCTCGACGCTGACCGCCGCGCTCGTCGGCAGCCTGCTCGTCGCGGCGTCGACCGCGACCGCGACCACCGCCACCGCGACCACCGCGACCGCGGCCGACCGGGCCGACGAGTCCCTGCTCAGCACGAGCGGCACCACCTGGCGCTACCTCGAGGACAACACCGACCCCGCCGGTGACGACCCGGACCCGCGCGTGTGGACGACCACCGCCTACGACGACTCCGCCTGGAAGACGGGCACGGGCGCGTTCGGCGCCAAGCGGGGCCAGCCCACCGGCATCGGCGCGGCGTTCCCCGTCACGACGCTGCTCACGCAGTACCTCCCCGGCACGACGACGGACGTGCCGACGTTCTTCTTCCGCACCGACGTGGACCTCACGGCGGCGCAGCTCGACGACGTCCCGGCGTTCGAGGGCGAGATCGTCTACGACGACGCCGCGATCGTCTACGTCAACGGCGAGGAGGTCGTGCGCCTCGGCGATGACGACCGCGAGATCACGCAGAACCTCCAGTACCACGGCAACAGCCGGACCGACCCGGTGACGGGCACCTTCGTGGTGCCCGCGGACGCGTTCCGCGCGGGGGAGAACACGATCTCGGTCGCGCTCTACCAGGACGCGCCGACGAGCTCGGACATCTACCTCGACGTCCGCTCGCTCGTCCCGACGCACGGCGAGGTCCGTGACGTCGCGCTCAACGTCGGCGCGGACGAGACGCAGGCGAACGTCGCCTGGTTCTCGACCCTGCCCGGCGCCGGCGAGGTGCAGTGGGTCGGTCCCGACGCACGCACCGCCGAGGGCGAGATCGACTGGTCGGCCGCGGAGTCGGCGTCGGCCACGAGCGGGACGGCGGCCGACGGCGCGACCTACCACCACGCCACCCTCACGGACCTGGAGGAGCACACCGCGTACACGTACCGCGTGGGCGGGGCGGCGACGGGCTGGTCGGAGCCGGCGACGTTCGACACGGGCACGTTCGCGGACGAGTTCTCGTTCCTGTTCATCGGCGACGCGCAGATCGGCGCGAGCGGCAACGCGACGAACGACGCCGCGCGCTGGGCGGAGAACCTCGGCACGATGACGGCGCGCCACCCGGACGCGTCGCTCCTCCTCTCGGCGGGCGACCAGGTGGAGCACGCCGGCAGCGCCGAGCAGTACACGGGCTTCCTCGCGCCGCGGCAGATGCGCGAGCTGCGGTTCGCGACGCAGGACGGCAACCACGACACGGCGAGCGCGCTGTACGACCAGCACTTCGCCATGCCCAACCTGTCGGCCGAGCAGCGGCGCGACTACTGGTACGGCTACAACGACATGCTCGTCGTCGGGATCGACTCGAACGACTGGAGCGAGGCCGACGTCGCCGGGCACGAGGCGTTCCTGCGCGACGTGATCGGCACGCACGGCGACGACTACTCGTGGGTGCTCGTGACGTTCCACCACTCGCTGTACAGCCAGGCGTTCCACTCGCGCGACCGCGACGTCGTCGCGCTGCGCGAGGCGCTGTCGCCCGTGTTCAGCGAGCTCGGCGTCGACCTGGTCCTCGCGGGCCACGACCACATCTACACGCGCAGCCACCTCATGGAGGGCACGACGCCGGTCGACCCGGCGGCCACGCCCGCCGTGGGCGACGTGCTCGTCCCCGAGGGCGACCAGGTGCTGTACGTGACGGGCAACTCCGCGAGCGGCTCGAAGTACTACGGGTTCGACGGCGAGAAGCCGTGGACGGCGTGGTGGGAGCAGGAGCGCACGCCCAGCTACTCCGACGTCGACGTCACGCCCGAGGCGTTGACGATCACGACGTACGAGACGGCGACCGAGCGCGTCATGGACCGGGTGACGCTCAGCCGCGCGCCGCAGGGCCCGGAGCTCACGCAGGTCACGGCGGAGAGCCGCTGCCTCGCGGGCAGGGCCTACGTCGCGGTGCGTGCGACGAACGGTGAGGACGTGCCCGTCGACGTGACCCTCGCGACGCCGTTCGGCACGCGGACGGTCGCGGACCTCGCCCCCGGCAAGGCGGCGTACCAGTCGTTCGCGACCCGTGCCACGTCGGTCGAGGCCGGCACGGTGACCGTCACGGGCGCGCTGCCCGACGGCGGCGCCTCCCGCACGGTCGACGTCCCCGTCGCGGCGCTCACCTGCGGCTGACGGAGGACGACACAGGAGCGGGGCGTCCCGACCTGTCAGCGCCGGGTCGACCTCCGGGTCGACGGGGTGCTGACAGGTCCGGGGCGCCCCGACGTGTCAGCGCGGGGGGTACTCGCCGGAGCGGATCTTGCGCATGGCGAGGACGCGGACCCAGATCGCGAAGACGCCGAGCGCGGTGCCGGTCACGACGCCGAACCAGCGGGCGGCGTTCTTGCCCTCACCCTCCCACGCACCCGTGAGGAGCCCGCCGAGGAGCAGGGCGGCGATGCCGAGGGACAGCGTGGCGATGACGGGCAGCCAGTACTTGACGAGGCGGATCGCGCCCTCGGGCGTGCGTCCCCCACGGCGCGGCGGGGGAGGCGGGGCCTGGCCGGGGTAGTGGCTCATCGCAGCGCGGTGCGCAGCGCGTCGAGCGCGGCGGCGGTGTCGGCGAGGGTCTCGTCCTGGATGGTCAGCGCGCCGTCGGGCCCGGTGGGCTCGGTCGCGACCTTCCACGTCCCGGCGTCGTCGCGGTGCACGGCGGCCGCGACGGACCCGGTGCGGGTCGTGACCTTGACGCTCACGCTGACGGCCGCGTCGCCGGCGTCCTCGACGCCCTGGCGGGCGAGGTCGACGCCGCCGTCCACGAGGTCGGACCCCGGCCGGACGGGCAGGACGTCCCACGTGTCGAGGCCGCGCGGGCTCACGAGGAGGCCGTTGCCGCCGACCCCCACGAGGATCGCGGCGTCGGTGCGGTCGCGGCGGACGATGCCGACCTCGACCCACCGGTCGGCGCCCGTGAGGACGCCGCTCACCCCGCCCGCGTTGCCGACGGGCGCGACCTGCCCGTCCGTGGCGACCGCGAGGCCGCGGACGAGCAGCGAGGAGAGCCCGGCGCGCCGCGCCTCGGGCGACGCCTGGATCTCGGTGAGTCGCAGGCTCGTCGCGGACTGCGTCGCGGCGTCACCCTTCTGGAAGGTGAGGAGGGCGGCGAGCTCGAACGACGTGAACGGCATCGCGGGGTTCGTCACAGGGGTCTCCGGCGGGTAGCGGGTGCTCGGTCAGGGCAGGGCTCAGCCGAACCCGAACAGTGTACGGACGGGCGAGGTGACGTCGTCGACGAAGTCGCCCGCGGCGTCGGCCACGGTCGACGCGCCCTCCGCGATGTTCGACCCGACGTCGCCGACGAACGACGTCGTGGCGTTCCACGCGTCGCTCGCCATGCCGCCGATCCACTCGGTCGTCTCCATGCCCTCGGGCGTGAGGAGGTTGAGTCCGCCCCACACGAGACCGGCGACGCCGATCCCGGCGGCGACGCCCCACCCGACCGGGTTGGACGCGAGCGCCGCGATCGCGACGGCCGTTCCGGCGCCGCCGATCGCGGTGCTGATGGCGCCGTCGGCGATGGACCAGCCGTCGCCGTCGATGATGCCGTTGATGCCCTCGGCGAGGCCGTCGGCGAGCGTGATCGCGGAGAACAGGCCGCCCGCGGCGCTGAACGCCGTGCCGAGCTTGCCCGCGTTCGCGACGAAGCCGAACTCGTCGAGCGTGGAGAGGATGAAGTCGCCGGTGCCGGCGACGATGCCGCCCCACGTCGCGGCGTCGGACACCCAGCCGGGGAGCCCGAGCCACCACTCGTCCGCCTCGCCGCCCGCACCCGGACCGCCGGGCCCTCCGGGTCCACCGGGCCCTCCGGGACCCCCGGGTCCGCCGGGACCGTACGGCCCGCCCGGTCCGAACGGGCCACCGGGGCCGAACGGTCCGCCGGAGTCGGTGCTCGACTGCTCCTGCTGGTCCGCGTCGGCCTGGAGCGTCTGCGCGTGGCCCGCGAGCATGTCCGCCACCGAGGTGAGCTGCGGGGCGAGGACCGAGTCCCACGACCCGACGAACTCCGAGCGGTCCGGCCCGGACCACGGGCTCTGCGCCACGCGCGGGCCGACGGACGTCGCGACCGCGCGCAGCGTGTCGCTCGCGGTGTCCATCTGCTGCGCGAGGGCGCGCAGGGCCGCGACGTCGGCGCCCCACATGCCTGAGCTCACGCGTCCTCCTCGTCGGCGTCGGGCGCGGGAGGCCCGCGCGGGTCGTCGGTGCCCCGTGGCCCGGGCGCCACGAGGGACACTAGCCGACGACGCCCTCCCGGCCGATGGGGAGCACTCCCCACGGACAGGCGTGCCACGATGGCGGCATGACGACGACGCCCGACGACCTCGCGTCCACCATCGCCACCGTGGAGGCGCAGGAGCGCGACCTCGTGCTCCCCGCGTTCACCCACGACGACGCGTGGCGGCTCGGCTGCCTCCTCGTCGAGCTCGCCGTCGAGCGCGAGCTGCCGGTGACGATCGACGTCCGCAAGGGCCCGCAGCAGGTGTTCCACGCGGCACGCGAGGGGACGACGCCCGACAACGACTCGTGGGTGGAGCGCAAGGTGCGGGTCGTGCAGCGGTTCGGGGCGTCGTCGTACCTCGTGGGGCTGCGCTCGAAGGCCCGGGGGACCACGTTCACGGAGCAGCACCAGCTCCCGTTGCAGGAGTACGCGGCCCACGGGGGCGCGTTCCCCGTGCGGGTCGAGGGCGTGGGCGTCGTCGGCGTGGTCACCGTGTCGGGCCTGGCGCAGGCCGACGACCACGCGCTCGTCGTCGAGGCGCTGCGCGCGTTCCTCGGGACGCCGGAGACGCTGCTCGCCTGAGGCAGGGCGCCGTCAGCCCGTGCGCCGGACCGCCCGCCGCGCCTTGCGGGCTGCGGCCGCGCGTTCCTCCGCGACGCCCAGCGCGTCGTCGGCCGCGTCCAGGACCGCCCGGGCGTCGGCGTGCGCCTCCCTGGCCTCCTCCAGCCGCGCGCGCGCCGCGTCGCGCTCGTCCGCGAGGCGCGCGAGCTCGTCCTCGATCCGTCCGAGGTCCTCCTCCGCACGCCCGACGGCGTCGCCCGCCTCGCGCGCACGGCCGTCCGCCTCATCGCGGGCCGCCTCCCGGCGGTCCACCTCCGCCGCGCTCTCCTCGACCTCGCGCTCGGCCGCCGCGAGCGGGTCGTCCGGGTCGGTCGCCGCCCCTGCGGCGGGCGCCTCCACCGCGGACCTCGGCACGTCTGCGGCGTCGTCCGCCCCGGGGCCGGCCTTCTTCGCCCGCCGCACCGTCGCGGCGCTGCGCAGCTCGACGACGTCTGCGGGCTCGCCGTCCTCGTCGAGGATCCCGAACCCGACGTGCTGCAGCGCCCGCGCGAGACGCCCGGACCGCACGAGCGCGCCGGCGTCCGCGTCCATGACGGCCGCGGTGAGCGTCTCCGCGAGACGGTCGACGGCGCTCGCGGACACCGCGCGTCCCGCGACCTCGCCCGCGTCGCGCACCTCGCGGACGAGGGCCTCGGTGCGCTCGCGGCGCAGCCGGTCGAGCGCCGTGATGCGGCCGCGGTCGCGGTCGTCCGTCGCGTCACGCAGCTCGTCGCCGATCGTCACGAGCGCGGCCACCTCGTCGGGGTGCTCGCGCGCGACCTGGTTCACCACCCACGCGGCGACGGTCGGCTTCGGCAGGCGCGCGACACGCTCCGCACCGACCGTGTCGCCCGACGCCTTGACCCGCTTCGACGCGGCGTTGCGCGCAACGACGAACTGCTCCAGCGGCAGCGCGTACAGCTCGTCGAGGACGGTGTCGACGTCGACGGGTGCGTCCGGGCTCATGGGCCCAGCCTCCCCGTTCCCGGCCCGAGGCGCAGGGGCGGGCCTCACGCCGAGCGTGACACGCCCGTGAGCAGGCGCTCGAACGCGTCCTCGGTGACCACCGGGATGCCGTACCGCCGGGCCGTGCGCGCCTTCGTCGAGAGCGTGTCGGGGTCCGCCGCGACCACGAGGCGCGTCCGCCGGGTGACGTGCGGCCACGGCGCGAGACCGGCGCCGCGCACCGCGTCCTCCCACGCCGCCCGGGTGCGGCGCATCGACCCGGTGAGGACCACCTCGTCGCCCCCCGCGAGCGTGAACCGGGACCGCTGCCCGACGGCGGGGCTCGCCTCGTCCACGAGCCGCGCCCCGAGCGCGGCGTGCGCCGCCGCGGCGACGTCGTCCGCGTCCAGGCCGAGCTGGCCGGCGGCCTCGTGCAGCACCGGGTGCGCGGCGAGCGCCTCGACGACGGCGGGTTCGTCGGGGCCGTCGTCGAGCAGGTCGCGGGCGAGCGCGGCGAGGTGGTCGCGGTGCAGCCGCTCGACGGCGTCCCGGTCGAGCCCCGAGCGTCGGGCGACGTCGAGGAGCGCCGCGCGCTCGGCGTGCGACACGTAGCCGTCGAGCAGCGCGAGGTCGAGCACGCGCAGGTACTCCGTGCCCGGTGCGGACGCGTCCGCGGTCGGGGTGGTGGGGCGGATGCCGGGCGGCGGGGTGTCGAGCGCGGCGAGCCAGTGCCCGTGCCGGCGGCTGGCGCCCCGCAGCACCGGCTCGACCGCGAGCGACGCCGGGAGGGTCCACCGCACGCCGTCGGCGGCCAGGCGGGCCGACGCCCAGCAGTCGTCGTCGCGCGCGACGTCGAGGAAGTGCCCGAGCAGCCCCGCCGTGGCGCGCGCGTCCCCGAGGGCCGAGTGGACGCCGTCGTGCACCACGCCGACGGCCGCGCAGCACGCGGCGAGGCCCCGCGACCCCGTGAGGTAGCGGCCCGCGAGCTGCTGCGTGCATAGGCACGCGACCGGGTCGATCGCGGCGACCACGCCGGCGCGGCCGAGCTCGGCGCGCAGGAAGCGGGTGTCGAACGCCGCGTTGTGCGCCACGAGCACGCGGCCCTCCAGGAGCCGGAGCAGGTCCGGGGCGACGTCGCGGAACGGCGGGGCCAGGGCCACGTCGGCGGCGGCGATGCCGTGCACGTGCTGGGGCCCGAGGTCCCGGCCGGGGTTGACGAGGGTGCACCACTCGTCCTCGACCGCACCCCGCTCGTCGACCAGGACGACCGCCGCCTCCGCGATGCGGTCGCCGAGGCGAGGGGACAACCCGGTGGTCTCGAGGTCGAGGACGGCGAATCCGGGCACGCGCCCAGTCTGCCCGATCTGCCCCGGTCCACGAGGGAACGCCCACCGGACATGGCGTCCCGGTGAAGTCCGCGACCGGCGCGATGACCGGGCGGGTGCGATCCGGTGAACGCTTCCGGAACCCTGGATCAGGCCGTGGACAAACAGGGACAAAGCGGTCGGCGCCGCTCCCTACGATGACCGAGGCCGCGAGGCCGACGACCCATCCCCGTTCGAGCGGACAACGCTGTGACCTCAGCCGACACCCTCCTGGCGCCCGGCGCGCCCACCACTCCGGCGCCCGCGCCGGTGCCACCCCCCGCGACCGGGCGACGCAGGACCCTCGGCGCCCGCCGACGTCGCACCGCGCTCCTGTGGGCGCTGCTCCTCGCCGGGCCCAACCTCGCGCTGCTGCTCGTCTTCGTGTACCGGCCGCTGCTGCAGAGCTTCTACCTGTCGACCCTCCAGTGGAACCTCGGCTCGCCCGTCGCGCGGCCCATCGGGCTCGGCAACTACGTCGAGTGGGTCACCGCGCCGTCGACCCCGACCGTGGTGACCACGACGCTCGTGTTCACCGTCGCGACCGTCGGCGGGGCGATGGTCCTCGGGCTCGGGCTCGCGATCCTCCTCGACCGCCGCCTCGTGGGCCGCGGGTTCGCGCGCACGGTCGCGTTCGCGCCCTACGTGCTCTCCGGGTTCGCCGTCGGCATCCTCTGGCTGTTCATCTTCGACCCGCGCTACGGCCTGCTCCAGGAGCTCCTCGGGCTCGTCGGCCTGCCGTCCCCGCAGTGGTACACCGAACGTCCCTGGTCCCTCGTCATGACGATCGTGGTCTACCTGTGGAAGAACCTCGGCTACGTCGCCCTCATCTACCTCGCCGGCCTCCAGTCGGTCCCGAAGGACCTCAAGGACGCCGCCGCGCTCGACGGCGCGTCGTCGGCCCGCACGCTCCGCTCGATCGTGCTGCCGCTCCTCACGCCGACCACGTTCTTCCTCCTCGTGACGATGCTGCTCAGCTCGCTGCAGTCGTTCGACATCATCAAGGCGATGACGCAGGGCGGCCCGCTCGGCTCCACGACGACGCTCATGTACTCGATCTACGAGGAGAGCTTCGTCAACGGCCGCGCGGGCTACGCGTCCGCCGTCGCGACCGTGCTGTTCCTCGTGCTGCTCGTGGTGACGGCGGTGCAGATGCGGTTCGTCCAGCGGAAGGTGCACTACTCATGAGCGTCGCCACGTCCCGTCGTCCGCTCCGGCTGCCCGTCGGCAGCTACCTCGTCATGGCCCTCGCGACCGTGGCCCTCGGGCTCCCGCTCGTGTGGATGGCCCTCGCCAGCCTCAAGACGCCGGACGAGCTGTACCAGCTCCCGCTGCAGTGGCTCCCCGGGCAGGTGAACCTCGACAATTACGCGCAGGCGGCCGAGTCGATCCCGCTCGGCCGGCTGCTCATGAACAGCGTCGGGCTGACGGTCGTCGGCGCCGGGCTCAAGGTCGTACTCGGCCTGTGCTGCGCGTACGCGCTCGTGTTCCTCGACTTCCCGTTCAAGAAGGTCGTGTTCGGGCTGGTCATCGCGACGCTCATGATCCCGCCGCAGATCACGATCATCCCCAACTACACCCTCGTCGCGAGCCTCGGCTGGCTCAACACGTACCAGGGCATCCTCGTCCCCGGCCTCGCGAGCGCGTTCGGCACGTTCCTCTTCCGCCAGCACTTCCTCACGCTGCCGCGCTCGATCCTCGAGGCCGCCGAGCTCGACGGCGCCGGCCACTGGCGCACGCTCTGGCGGTTCGTCGTGCCGATGAGCACCCCGACCGTCGCAGCCGTGGCGCTCGTGTCCGTCGTCACCGAGTGGAACGACTACCTGTGGCCGTTCCTCGTCGTCGACGACCCGGACAAGATGACGCTGCCCGTCGGCCTCACCCTGCTGCAGAACATCGACGGGATGACGAACTGGGGCGTGCTGCTCGCCGCGACCGTCGTCGTGACCCTGCCGATCCTCCTCGTCTTCCTCGTGCTGCAGCGCCGGCTCGTCGCCGGCCTCACCGCGGGAGCCGTCACCGGCTGACCCCGCCCCGGACCCGCGCCCGGCGTCGTCGGGCGCTCCCGCTCGGACCCCGAGCACCCGAACCGCGCACCGACCCCGGTGCACGACCCGAAGGAGCACCTGTGTCCCACCGTCCCGCCCGGCGCGCGTCGCGCCGGTACGCTGCCGCCGCGCTCACGGCCGTCGCCGCCCTCACCGTCACCGCGTGCGCGGGCCCGAGCGTCGGCTCGACCGGCGGCTCCGACGAGGCGAGCGACGAGGCGACCGACTGGTCGTCCGTCGAGCCGGCGTCCGAGATCACCTGGTGGAGCAACCACCCGGGCCAGTCGCAGGAGATCGAGCAGCAGATCATCGACGCCTTCGAGGCCGAGACCGGCATCGGCGTGGAGCTCGTCACCGCCGGCGCGAACTACGACGAGGTAGCCCAGCGCTTCCAGGCCGCGTCGCAGACCGACGAGATGCCCGACGTCGTCATCGCCTCCGACGTCTGGTGGTTCCGCTACCACCTCAACGACCAGATCCTGCCGCTCGACGACGTCCTGGAGCACCTCGACGCCGACGCGGAGGACTTCCAGCCCGCGCTCTACGCCGACTACGAGTACGAGGACCAGCACTGGGCCGTGCCGTACGCGCGCTCGACGCCGCTGTTCTACTACAACAAGGACCTGTGGACCGCCGCCGGCCTGCCCGACCGCGGCCCCGAGACGTGGGCCGAGCTCGAGGAGTGGGACGCGTCGCTGAGCACCCAGGTGCCCGAGGGCGGCTCGACGTTCGGCCTCTCCACCGGCCCGTCCTGGGGCGCGTGGTGGTTCGAGAACATGATCTGGGGCCAGGGCGGGGCGTACTCCGACGGCTTCGACCTCACCCTCGACACCGAGGAGTCGGTCGCGGGCGGCCAGTTCCTCCACGACCTGTTCCACGACTCGGGTGTCGCGACGCTCTCCGCCGACGACGCGATGGCGGACTTCGCCTCCGGGCTCATCGCCTCGACGATCGGGTCGACCGGCTCGCTCAAGGGCGCGCTCGACGCGGCCCCGTTCGAGGTCGGCACGGCCTACCTGCCCGACGGCCCGCAGGGCGGCGGCACGCCGACCGGCGGCACCGGCGTCGCGATCTCCTCGTCGAGCACGCCCGAGGAGCAGCTCGCGGCCGCGATGTTCCTCGAGTTCCTCACGAGCACCGAGAACACGGCGACCTTCTCCCAGGGCACCGGGTACATGCCCGTGCGGACCTCCGCGGTCGAGAGCGACACCATGACGGCGATCTACGAGCAGACGCCGCAGTTCCGCACCGCCGTCGACCAGCTCGCCGACAAGGCGCGCATCCAGGACGACGTGCGCGTGTTCGTCCCCGGAGCCGACGCCCTCCTCAACGACGCGATCGAGCAGATCGTCATCGAGGGCACCGACCCGGCCGCAGCCTTCGAGTCGATCGCGCCGCAGATCGAGCGCGCGTACGAGGAGAACGTGGAGCCGTACCTGTGAGCCGGCCCCGCGTCGTCGCGCATCGCGGCAACAGCGCGGTCGCCCCGCAGAACACCCTCGCCGCCTTCGAGGCGGCGTGGCGGGCGGGCGCGGACAGCATCGAGATCGACGTGCAGCTCACCGGCGACGGCGAGGTCGTCGTCATCCACGACGACACCGTGGACGCCACGACGGACGGCACGGGCGCGCTCGCGGGGCTCGGTCTCGCGGACGTGCGCGCGCTCGACGCGGGCTCGTGGTTCTCGCCCGCGTTCGCGGGGCAGCGCGTCCCGACGTTCGCCGAGGTGGTCGACCTCCTGCTCTCCCGGCCCGGCGTCGACCTGCTGCTCGAGGTGAAGGGGTCGTGGACCACGGAGCAGGTGCGCAAGGTCACCGAGCCGCTGCGGGCGGCCGGGCTGACCGACCGGGTGATCGGGCAGAGCTTCTGGCCCGAGACCGTCGCCGCGCTCGCCGAGGCCGACCCGGAGCTGCGTCGCGGACTGCTGGTGGTGGAGGTCGGCGACGACCTGCTCGACCGCTGCGCCGAGCTCGGCGTCGTGACGTGCAACCCGGTCGGCACCCTGCTCGTCGAGCAGCCCGACCTGGTCGACCGTCTGCACGCCGCCGGCCTCCAGGTCACGGTGTGGACCCTGAACGAGCCGGAGCACTGGGACGCCGCCGTGCGCCTCGGCGTCGACGGCGTGATCACCGACCGGCCGGACCGGCTCGCGGGCTGGATCGCCGCCCGGGCCGGGGCGCTCGTCCCCACCGCCTGACGACCGACGACGACGGCGTCGCCCCACGAGGGGCGGCGCCGTCACCGTCGGGCACGGCGTCCGGCTGGCGTCGTGCCCGACGTCGGGCCACGGTGGACCCGGACGGACCGCCGACGGAAGGACAGCTCATGAAGGTCGTCGTCATCGGAGCGCACGGCAAGGTGGGCCGCGTGCTCCTGCCGATCCTCGCCGAGCACGGGGACGAGGTCGCCGGGGTCGTCCGGCGGGAGGAGCAGCTGCCGCTCGTGCGCGACCTCGGCGGCGAACCGGTGCTCCTCGACGTCGAGCACGCGTCGACCGAGCAGATCGCCGACGCCGTGCGCGGGTACGACGCCGTCGTGTGGACCGCGGGCGCGGGCGGCGGGGACCGCGACCGCACCTACGCCGTCGACCGGGACGCCGCCGTCCGGGCGGTCGACGCCGCGACGTCCGCCGGGGTCGGCCGGTTCGTCCTCGTCTCCTGGATCGGGTCGGTGCCCGACCACGGGGTCCCGGAGGACTCGTCGTTCTTCGCCTACGCCGACGCGAAGCTCGCGGCCGACGACCACCTGCGCGCCACCGACCTGGAGTGGACCGTCCTCGGACCGGGCACGCTCACCGACGACGCCCCCACCGGCGCCGTCGACGTGCTCGCGGAGGACGCCGAGACCCCGCAGGGCGCGGCGTCGCAGGTGTCGCGCGCGGACGTCGCGATGGTCGTCGCGCAGACGCTCCGCACGCCCGCGACCGTGGGCCGCTTCGTCCGGTTCACCGCCGGGGACGCGCCGATCCTCGAGGCGCTCGACCGGTAGGACCACGCGCCGAACCCCGGGTCGTTCGGCAGGAACGGTGCGTCCTGCCGAACGACCCGGGGTTCGGCGGCCTCAGGTCAGCCGCAGGTGATCGCGTCGAACGGCACCTCGTACACCTGGTGGCGGGGGTCGCCGTCGTTCCACACGTACGCGCTGACCGTCGCCGTGCCGGCCTCCACCGACGCGGCACGCGTGTTGAACGCCTGGTAGGCGTTGGAGCCCGACGCCTCCTTCGTGAACTTCTTCTCCCCGAACGCCGTCCTGATCCGGACGTCCGCCCAGCCCGTCTCGTCGTTCGTCGCCCGCACCGCCACGTACGCCGTGCCGTTCAGGCACCGCGCCTGCGCCGTGAGGTTCGTCAGCTCCGGGTTCCCGGCGCCGTTCACCGCGAACGTGTCGTCCGCGAGCGCCGCGACCGCGTGCCCGATCGCGCGCGACATGATGTCGAGCGCGGTGGGGTCGACGTTGTCGATCGTGTCCTGCGGCGAGTGGTAGTTCGGGTCGTAGAAGATGCCCTCCGTGCCGCCGAACAGCGCGACCTCCTCGGCGGTCTTCGAGCCGTCCGCACCGGTGAACAGGCCCGACGCGGGGACGCCGTTGGCGATGAACGCCTGGTAGTCCGAGCGGCCCGAGAACTGGGTGTCGACCCACGGCTGGTCGATCGAGTCGAAGTAGTCGGTGAAGACGTCCTCCGTCTGGGCCGACCCCTCGGGGATCGGCACGCCCGCGGGCGGCGGGTACGTCGACTGGTCGGCGTCGTACACGCCGATGATGTAGTTCGGCGACCCCACCATGTCGAAGTTCAGGTAGGTCGCGATGTCGTCGAGCGCGGCGGGGTCGTTCGCGGCGAGGTCGTCGACGTAGTGCGTCGACCCGATCAGCCCGACCTCCTCCGCGCCCCACCACGCGAAGCGCACCGCGTTGTCCGGCCAGCCGTCGGCCTCCGCGGCCGCCGCGAGCTGGACCGCGACCTCGAGGATCGCCATCGACCCCGACCCGTTGTCGTTGATGCCCGCGCCGTCCTCGACGCTGTCGAGGTGCGCACCCGCCATGACGACGTTGTTCGCCCGCCCGCCCGGCGTCTGCGCGAGGACGTTGAACGTCTCGAACTCCTCGACGTGCGACTGGTAGTCGTACGTGGCCTCGGGCGTCGCGCCACCCGCGAGGGCCGCGAGGACCTCCTGCCCGGCGGCCTGCGTGATGCCGACCGTCGGGGCCCACGCGGGGCTCTCCGCGCCGAGCGTCGGGTTCAGGGCGCCGTTCGTGTTGTTGTAGAGGACGACGGCGGCCGCACCCGCGCCCGCGGCGACCTGCACCTTCTGGGCGAACGGGCACGAGCCACGGCTCACGAGCGCGACCGCGCCGTCGGCGTCCACCCCGTCCCAGTCCGCGGCGACGCACCCGTGCCGCAGGGCGTCGACGGGCTGCACGACCGGGCCGGTCACGCCGTCGTCCGGGGTGTCGGGGGCGAACTCCGCCGGGTACACGTCCTCCGTCACCTCGACGCCCGCGACGGTGAGCGAGAGGTCGTCCACCACGAGGTCCTCGAAGGTGAAGTACTGCCGCTCGGGCGTGTACCCCGCCGCGGTCAGGGCGTCCTCGACGTACTGCGCGCTCGCCTCGTACCCCGGCGTCTCCAGGGCACGGTTGCCGCCGTTCGCGTCGGCGATGCCCTGCAGGTCCACCAGACGGTCCATGACCGCGTCACCGGTGACGAGGTCCTCGAGGGGGAGCGGGTCGGCGGCGCTGCGGACGGCTCCGGGTGCTGCACCCACGGGTGCGGCGGTCATGACGGCGAGCACGAGGCTCGCGGCGGCTGCGGACGGGACGAACGAACGTGGTCTCACGCATCCTCCTCGGCAGTGGCCCCCGCCGGCCCTCCCGGTGGTGGCGGGAGCAGCCGAGTCGCACACGAGACGCGACGCTGCGAAGACCCGTGTGGAGGTGAGCCTAGGCGCCCGGGGGCAGACCGTCGAGAGGTCAGGGGCAGAGGCGGGCTTCCGGGGCGGCGGCAAGGACGACCTCGGCGGACGCGAGCACGAACGTGCCCGCCGCGGGGTTCGTCGAGCACACGGTCCACCGGGGCGCCGTCGTGCGCAGCGTCGTCCCGTGGCGCGCGTCGACGAGGCGGACGTGCGTCGCGCCTGCGCGGTCGAGCGTGCGGCGCGCCTCGGCGACGGGGCGTTCGGCGAGCCGGGGCATCGACAGTCCCGGCTCGATGGTGACGCCGACGTCGATCCCCGCGGACCCGCCGTGCCCGGGCGGGTCGGCCGGACCGGTGGACGGCTCGGCGGTGGGCGACGTGGTGCTCGTCGGGCCGGGCGTCGGTCCGGCGGTCGGCGACCCCGGGTCGCCGGGGACCTTGCAGGCCCCGAGCAGGCTGAGGGTGACGACGGTCGTCACGACCGCTCCGCCACGACGCACGACGTACCGCACGTGCTGCCCCCCGATCGTCGGGCGCGACCCCCTGTCGCGCCGTCCTCGCCGAGCCTACGACACGGACCGCGCACGCGGGCGTCCACGTCGGTGGGTTCAGGGGGACTCGTCCGCGATGTCGGAATGATTCGCCCCGGCAATCTTCTTGGGGGGCCGGATGGTCGGCACGTCACCCACGATCGGGATGGGTCGGCGGTGGAACGGGAACCCGTACCGCGTCACCAGTCCCGCGAGCGTCGTGAGCCGGTTGCGGGGCCCGATCAGCCCCATGATGTGGACGAACAGCCACGCGAGCCACGCCACCCCGCGCGTCAGGCGCACCCGCCCCACGACCTCCGCGACGGCCGCACGACGACCGATGACGGCCATGGTGCCCTTGTCGAAATAGCGCAGGGCCGTCGTCGGGCGGCCCGCGACGAGAGCGCGCACGTTGCGCCCGACCTGCGCACCGGACTGGATCGCCGGCTGCGCGAGCTGCGGCAGGCCCGCGGGGGAGACGGCGATGTCGCCCGCCGCGAACACCCCGGGCAGGCCCTCGACCTGCAGGTCGTCGCCGACGACGACGCGCCCGCCCTCCCCGCGCGGCAACCCCCAGTCGTCGACCTCCTCGTGCGGGTGCACCCCCGCCGACCAGATCGTCAGGTCCGAGCGGATACGCGTGCCGTCCGTCAGCACCACGGCGTCCGGCAGGACCTCCGAGACACCGGCACCCAGATGCAGCCCGACGTGCCGCCGGCGCAGCTCGTCCGCGGCGTACCGGCGCAGCGCCGGGTGGAACGTCTTGAGCACCTCCGGCCCGCGCTGGACGATCTTCACCTCGAACGCGTCACCGTGGATCTCGGGGTACGACGGCCGCAGCCCCGCCGTCCGCAGCTCGGCGAGCGCACCCGCGACCTCGACGCCCGTCGCGCCGCCCCCCACGACGACGACACGCAGCCCGTCGTCCGTGCCCGGCGTGGAGGCCGCCTTCTCCAGACGGATGAACAACGTGTCACGGATGCGCATCGCCTGGGACCGCGAGTACATCGGGAACGAGTTCTCCTTGGCGCCCGGCGTGCCGAAGAAGTTCGCCGAGACACCGTTGGCGAGCACGAGGTAGTCGTAGTCCACCCACTCGTCGTTGAGCAGACGGATCCGGCGGTTCTCGTGGTCGACGCCGACGAGGTGCTCGTGCACGACCCGCACGTTCTTCTGCCTCAGGCGCAGCCCCCGCAGGAAGTAGGTGACGTCACCGGGATTCAGGCCACCCGTCGCGACCTGGTACAGCAGCGGCTGGAACGTGTTGTAGACGCGCCGGTCCACGAGCGTGATCCGCACGGGGTCCTTCGCGAGCTCCTTCACGACGGCGAGACCGGCGAACCCCGCACCGACCACCACGACGTGGGGCAGGGCGGGCGGCGTGGGGTCGGGCACGCCGCCAGGTTACCGGCGGGCCGTGCGGCTGGCGCGGTGGTGGGTGAGGGAGGACCGTGGTTGCGCGAGGGAGAACCGGGGTTGGCCGAGGGAGAACCGTGGTCGTGACGAGCGCAGGTCGGGCGGCCGCGCCGGGTCTACCATCCGCGCCGCTCGTTCCTCGCGTCGCTCCCGCCAGACCCGCCACGACCCGGCACAGCCGCCCGACCTGAGCTCGAGCGTGGGCGCACCTCGACGGACGCCGGTTCTACCTCGCGGTCGCCCGGTCGGGGCGGTCAGGGCGGTGGTGCTCGACGTCGTCGCGTCCGAGGAGGTCGTCGCGGACCGTGCGGCGCAGCACCTTGCCGATCTGCGAGCGGGGAAGGTCGGGCACGACGGCGAGCGCGCGCGGCAGGGCGTACCGGGCGAGACGACGCTCGCCCCACTCGCGGACCGCGGCGAGGTCGACGCGCGGGGGCGCGGGGGCGCCGTCGGGCCCGTCGTCGTCGAGGACGACGACCGCCGCGACGCGCTCGTCGGAGCCCGCACCGGGCAGGCCGACGACGGCGACGTCGCGCACCCCCGGCATGTCCCGCAGGTGGTCCTCCACCTGCGAGGGGTACACCTTGAAACCGCCGGTGACGATCATCTCCTTGATGCGGTCCACGAGCGTGACCGTGCCGGCGTCGGGCCCCTCCAGGGGCACCTCGACGACGTCGCCCGTGCGCAGCCAGCCGCCGTCGAGGAGCTGCTGGGCGGTCTCGTCGGGCCGGTTCCAGTAGCCGGCGAACACCTGGGGGCCGCGCACGAGGAGCTCGCCCCGCACGGTGGGGACGCCGTCGTCGCCCGGGGTGGGCTCGGCGTCGTGCAGGTCGCCCGTGTCGAGCGCGTCGGGGTCGACGACGCGCACGTCGGTGCTCGGGAACGGCAGCCCGAGGGTGCCGGGCCGGCGGTCGTCGGAGCACGGGTTGCCGAGGGAGATCGGCGACGTCTCCGTCATCCCGTACCCCTCGATGAGCAGGCCGCCGGTCGTGTCCTCCCACCGGGAGGCCGTCTCGGCGGTGATGGGCATGGCACCCGCGAACGCGAGGCGGATCGAGGTCAGGTCGGTCCGGGCGTCGGAGGCGGCGGTGACGATGCGGTCGAACATCGGTGCGACGCCCGGCAGGAACGTCGCCGGGCGGCGTGCCTGCGCGGCGACGAACGCGTGGGCGTCGAACGTCGGGAACGCGACGAGCGTCGCGCCGATCCGTGCCGGGAGCGTGAGGCAGAACGTCAGGCCGAACGCGTGGAAGAACGGCAGCACGCCGTAGACCGTCTCCTCGCCCTCGGTGAACGACGCCCACGCCTGGCCCTGCACGACGTTCGCCACGAGGTTGCGGTGCGTGAGGACCGCGCCCTTCGGCGTGCCCGTGGTGCCACCGGTGTACTGGACGAGCGCGACGTCGTCGGCGTCCGGGAGCGGCAGCGTCGGGGGCAGGCGGCGCGCCCGGGCCACGAGGCGGTGCCAGTCCGCGACGCCCGCGGGGACGGGTCCGCGCAGCGCGTCGCGCTGGGCGCGGGCGCGGGCGACGGGCAGCCGCAGCGCGAGGCGCGACGAGCGGGGCAGGTCCCGTGCGAGGTCGACGGCGACGACGGTGCGCAGGGCGGGCGCGTCCGCGCGGGCGTCGAGCACGGCGGGGACGGCCTTCGTCCACGCGAGCGCGACGACGGCGCCCGAGTCCGCGAGCTGGTGCCCCAGCTCCGTGGCCGTGTACGTGGGGTTGTGCTCGACGACGACGGCGCCGAGCCGCAGCGTCGCGTAGAACGCCACGACGTGCGCGGTGCCGTTCGGCAGCACGAGCGCGACCCGGTCCCCGCGACGCACGCCGAGGTCGTGCAGGGCGCTCGCGGCACGCTCCACCTCGGCGGCCAGGTGCGCGTACGTGGTGGTGGCGCCGAAGAAGTCGACGGCGACGCGCTCGGGCCAGCGCGCGGCCGCGCGCCGCAGCGCGGCCGGGACGGGCTCGTCGGGGATCTTCACGTCGGCCGGGACGCCCGGCGCGTACCGGGCGGTCCAGGGCCGGGTCGCGAGCAGGTTCACCCCGCCACCGTAACCTACGGTTGCGTAGGTTATGTGTCGCCCGGGTGACCAGGCGGTCGGACCGGGCGCCACCGCGCGCCCATCCTGCGCGCCACCGACGTGCCCGACGTCGCGGCCAGCCCCCGCACCGCCGTCACCACTACCCCTGCTACCTCGCGCGCCGCGTCGTCGCCGTCCGCGAGGAAGCGCACCGTGACGCGGGCCTCCCCGCGCACCACCCCGACGTCGTACGCCTCGACCGTCGTGCGCACGCGCGCCGCCTCCACCGCGGCGGGCAGCACCGCCACCGGGTCCGCACCCGGGCGCAGCAGCCCCACGGCGAGGGACACGCGGTACGACGTCACGCGACCCTCACGTCCCGGCGAGCGCCGGGCCGTCGCAGGGCGAGGCGTCCACGGGCCCGCGCAGGCCGACGCGTGCGGTCGCGCCGTCGACCGTGACGGTGAGGAGCCACCCGGCCGCGTCCTGCGCCTCGACGACGACGTCGCCGCCGTGCTCGGTGTCGTGCGGCCCGGTGGCCGGGTCGAAGCCGTGGGCGTCGAGCACGTCCGCGAGCGCGTCCGGCACGTCGTCGAGCGCGGCGACGGCCGTGGCGGGGTCGACGTCGGCGCGGGCCTCCGGCAGCACCACCGAGCACGTGCCGTCGGGCTGCGCGCTGAGCTCGGGGCCGTCCGGCCCGACGGTCGAGGCGTCGGCCCACGCCGCGTCGGGGAGGACGGGGCCCAGGGCGTCGAGGGCGTCGGCCCGCAGGTCCGTGTAGGCGGGGAGCGCGTCGGCGGGCGCCGGGGGCGGGGCGGTGGGCACGTCGTCGGCGGTGCAGCCCCCGAGGGCGACCGTGCCGACGAGGGCGCCGGCGAGCGTGACGAGGACCGCGGACCTGCGCATGGATCTCCCCCTCCGGCGGCGCGGCGCCGCCCGGCGTGGACGGTACCACCGGGCGGCGGCCGGTGGATGGGGAGCGCGCCCCTGGCCGCGGGGTCGTCGACCCGCTAACGTCACGCCCGGTCGGCACGTGGACGAGCCGGTCGGCGGGTGGACGAGGGGGACGGATGGGCGGCATGTACGGGGCGGATGTCGCGGCGCTGCGCGAGCTCGGGGGCCGGGTGGCGACGGCGGGCGGTGCGCTGGCGCAGGCGCGGGGCGAGATCGACGCGCGCCTCGCGTCGTGCGGGTGGCACGGCGCGGACGGCGACGCGTTCCGGCAGGACTGGGCCTCGACGCTCGGCCCGCGGCTCGCCGCGGCAGCGCTCCTCCTGGAGGAGGCGGCGACGGCGCTGCGCCGCGACGCCGACCAGCAGGAGGGCGCGAGCACCGACGGCGGTGGGCCCGGTGGCGCCCCGGGTGCCGGGGACCGCGGGGCGCCGGGCGGGGACCGCAGCACGCCGGACGGCGACCGGCCCGGCGACCCCGGCCTCACCGACGGCCTGGGCGAGTACGACGAGGAGAACCCGGTGGGCGACCTCCCGCTGGACGACGCCGCCGTGGACCCGGACCAGATCAAGCAGGGGCAGCTCGGCGACTGCTGGCTGCTCGCCGGTCTCGGCGCGATCGCGCACGACGACCCGGGCTTCTTCCGCGAGCACATGGTGCGCAACGAGGACGGCACGTGGACCGTGACGATGTACGACGACGGCGAGCCCGTGGAGATCACGGTCGAGCCGACGATCCCGGAGAACGGCGTGCGCGACCCCGACGGGGACCCGAACTGGGCGTCGATCTACGAGAAGGCGGCGGCCGAGTACTTCGGCGGCGACTACGCCGACCTCGACGGTGGCTTCACGAGCGACGCGTTCGAGGCGATCACGGGGGCGCAGGCCGACCGCAGCGGCGAGCTGGACCTCGCGGAGATCCAGGACCGTCTCGCCGACGGGCCCGTCGCCGTCGGCACGGAGGACGACGACGCGTTCTGGTTCTGGGAGGACGAGGTCGACGACTCGCGGATCGTGCCCAACCACGCGTACGTCGTGGACGAGGTGCGGGAGGTCGACGGCGAGCTGAAGATCCACGTCGTCAACCCGTGGGGGCCTGACGGCGGGTCGCTCGACGGGGAGAACAAGGTCGGCGACCTGTGGCTCACCGAGGCGGAGTACCAGGCGAACTTCGACTCCGTGTACTCCGTCCCGTCGACGAAGGGCTGACCGCGATGACTCAGGAGACGACCACCGCCGCGCAGGGCGAGCAGCCGACGTTCGCGGGCGTGCGCGTCGGGGTGATGCGCGTGGGGGTGCGCGGCGACCGGGCGCGGGTCCAGCTCGCGGTGCGCAGCCCGCACCGTCAGGACGTCGTGGTGGTGGACCGCGGCGGCAGCGTGGACCTGCACGGCGCGGGGACGCTGCACGTGGACGCGGTCGACGGGGTCGAGGGGAGCTCGCGCGGCACGGTGACGTTCACGTTCGAGCCGGCGTGACCGACAGGACCGCCACGAGGGCCAGGAGAATCACCGTGTCCGCGACCCGACGTGCTGCGACAATCCGAGGATGACCACCGCCGCCCCCGCCACCGAGCTCGCGTCCTCCGCCCTCACGGGCACCCTCCTCGCCGTCTGCCGCGTCCACGGTCTCCTGCCCGACGCGGGGACGGTCGGCGTGACGGCCATCGACAAGCGGCCCGTCGACGGGCCGGTCAAGGCGCGACGTCTCGGCCTGTACGCCGACGTCCAGGCGGACCGCGCCAACCACGGCGGTGCCGACCAGGCCGTGTACGCGTACGGGCAGGACGACGCCGACTGGTGGGCCGGCGAGCTCGGGCGCGACGTCCCTCCGGGCCTGTTCGGGGAGAACCTGCGCGTGCAGGGGATCCCGGTGAGCGGCGCCCTCGTCGGCGAGCGGTGGTCGGTCGGGACGGCGCTGCTCGAGGTGACCCAGCCCCGCACCCCGTGCGCGACGTTCGCCCGTCGCCTCGACGAGGCCGGATGGGTCAAGCGGTTCACGGTGGCGAACCGGACCGGGGCCTACCTGCGGGTCGTGCGGCCGGGCGAGGTGCGCGCCGGTGACACGGTCACCGTCTGCTACCGGCCGGAGCACGGGGTCGGTCTCGCGGACTGGTTCGGCGCGTGGACGACGCGCGGTGCCGACCCGGCGCGGGCGGCCGGGCTCGCGCAGGCGCTGCTCGCGGCGCACCTCGGCGGCGACGTGACCCTCACCGACGAGATGCTCGCCCGCGCCGAGACCGCCGCGGGCCGCCGCATCGAGGACTGACGCGCTCGGCGTCTGCGGACGACGCCGGTCGCGGTCAGCGTCCGGCGCGCGGCACCCGGGGGGCGCGCGGACCGCGCGGCGGCTCGTTCGGCGGCCACTCGCCGTCGTCCGAGCCGTCGTCCGCGCTGAAGAGCAGGTCGTGCAGGCGCACCTGTACGTCCTCGACGTCCGGGACGTCGTGCAGCTCCAGGCCGGGCTTGTCCGTCGCGTCCGAGATGACGAGGGTGCCGCACCCGAAGAGCCGGTCGATCGGGCCCTTCTCGTAGTTGACGTCGTTGATGCGGTAGAGCGGGATGTCACGGCCCGTGCGCGTGACGATCCCCGAGCGCATCGCGATGCGCTTGTTCGTCACCGTGTACTCCGTGGTGCGCCAGCGCAGCCACGGCACCCCGACCCAGATCACCGCCGCGACGACCGCGACACCGACGGCGGCCCAGCGCGCCACGTCGTCCGGCACGAGCAGCAGCGCGACGACCGCCCCCGCGACGAGGAGCACCAGCAGGACGAGCGGCCAGAACAGCGCCTTCGCGTGCTCCTTGAGCTCCATGACGACGTGCTCGCCCTCGGTGAGGTGCTTCTCGCTCAGACCCATGGGCGACATCGTGCCACCTCAGCCCGTCGGCGGGAGGTTCCACCCCTCGATCGTGCGCAGCCCGTGACCGAACCCCAGCAGGCAGACCGTCGCGGTGCCCAGCTCCAGGCGCGCACCCAGCGCGGGCTCGATCCCGAGCCACACCGTCGCGAGGACGCGCAGCACGTGGCCGTGGGCGAACAGCACGACGTCCCCGCCGTCGCGCAGCGCGGGCTCCACCCGCCCGACGACGCGCGCGCACCGTGCGGCGACGTCGTCCAGGCCCTCGCCCCGGTGCCCGTCCGGGGACGTCAGGACGTTCACCCCGTCGCGGAAGAGGAGCCAGTCCCGCCCGAGGGCCGCGGACACCTCCGGCGTCGTGCGCCCCTCGACGGGGCCGTAGTCCCACTCGACCAGGTCGTCGTCCGTCGTCGCCCCCGGGTAGCCGGCGAGGTCGGCCGTGCGCCGCGCACGCTGCCGCGGGCTGGCGAGCACGACGGCGGGGCGTCGCCCCCGCGCGTCGGCCCACCGCTGCAGCCACACGCCCGCCGTGACGGCCTGCTGCTCGCCCGCGACGGTGAGGGGCACGTCGGTGCGGCCGGTGTGCCGACCCGTCGCGCTCCACTCCGTCTCCCCGTGGCGCACGAGCACGAGCTGCGGGTCGGGTGCGGTGTCCGGGACGCTCATGCCGGGGCCTTCCTGCGGGGGAGCGGTACCCCAGCAGGATCACCCGGGCCCCCGCGCGGCGCGCGGCGAGCGGTCCGGGGAGGCTCGGGGGGACGAGCTCAGTCGGCGACGCCGTCCACGCCGTTGATCGCGAGGAACACGACGAGGGCGCCGAGCAGCACGACGGCGAAGGCCGTCGCGACGAGGAGGACGGTTCGGGGGCGCACGCGCACGGGGAGCTCCGGGGGTCGGTGTGGGTCGGTCCCCCTAGTGTCACCCGGAGGAGGTGGTCCACGATGCCGGAGAGCGGAACCACGCAGCGGTACGGCAGCCCGGAGTTCGACTGGTCGATCCTCGCCGAGCCGACGGCGCTCGCGGTGGTGCGCGGTCAGCTCGGCTTCTCCTGGCTCGTCCTCGCGGAACGGCTCGCGACGCTGACGCAGGGCGAGATGGACCACGAGCCCGGACCGGGCGCCCTGCGCGTGGTCCGGCGCGGCGAGGAGCGCTCGCCCCGCACGCTCGGTCCCGGCGAGTGGGTCATGGAGTGGCCGGCGGAGCCCGACTCGCCACAGCCCCGCACGATCGGGTGGCTCGTCGCGCACCTCACCGAGGCGTTCGCCGAGCGGTGGGAGTGGACGTTCGGCGAGCACGCCACCCGGCGTGACGGCGTGCCGCTCTCGGGCGACGTCGACGAGGCCGTGGCCGGGCTACGGGACGTCGTGGAACGGTGGCGCGCCGCCGTCGACGCCCTGCCCGAGGACCAGACCTTCACCGTCGGGCTGAGCCAGGCGACGGAGATCGACGCGCAGTCGCCGTTCGCCCACCTCGTGGCGCACATGAACCGCGAGCTCATCCACCACGGCGCGGAGATCATGGTGCTGCAGGACCTCCACCGCGCGTCCGACGTCACACGCTGACGCGGAATCCGCGACGCGCGGCGGCGGTTGTCACCTCACATGACCCAGACCCCCGCTGCGGAGACCGTGAAGATCGACGTCTGGTCCGACGTCGCGTGCCCCTGGTGCTACGTCGGCAAGCGCCGCCTCGAGACCGCGCTCACCCGGCTCGCGGACGCCGGCTTCGCCCACCCCGTCGAGATCGAGTACCACTCGTTCGAGCTCGCCCCGGACACCCCGGTCGACTTCGACGGCACGGAGGTCGACTTCCTCGTGGGGCACAAGGGCATGCCGCGCGAGCAGGTCGAGCGGATGCTGGACCAGATGACGCAGCTCGCCGCGGCCGAGGGCCTCGCGTACGACTTCGACGCGCTGCGCCACACGAAGACCCTCACCGCCCACGAGCTGCTGCACCACGCGAAGGCTCACGGGCGCCAGGTCGAGATGAAGGAGCGCCTGCTCAAGGCGTACTTCGAGGAGGGCGCGCACGTCGGCCGCCTCGACGTGCTCGCCGACCTCGCCGCCGAGGTGGGCCTCGACCGCGACGAGACGGTGGCCGTGCTGGAGGACGGCCGGTACGCCGACGCCGTGCGGGCCGACGTCGACCAGGCGCGCGCCTACGGCATCACCGGCGTCCCGTTCTTCGTCGTCGACGGGCGGTACGGGGTCTCAGGCGCGCAGGACCCGGCGGTGTTCGTCCAGGTGCTCGAGCAGGCCGTCGCCGAACGCGACGTCGCCTGAGGCGAGCCGGCAGGTGCGCGACCTATCTCACACTCGGCCCGGTAGCCGTGCGACTGCGTATCACGGAGACTGGGGGAATCGTCGACACCGCGGCGAGGCCCGCGACGCAGCCGGCCCACGCGCACCGGCGCACGTGCCACCCACGAGGAGGACTCCCATGACGGACACCACCCTGTTCCACTCGATCGCCAACCCCCGCCGCACGACGCTCATGAGCGTCTCCGCCGCGGACGCCGCCGCCCCGCACCGCGAGACCGCGCCCGCGCTGACGATGGTCGGCAGCGACGACGCGGGCACCTGCGCCGACGGGACCTGCGCCCTCCCCGACTGACCGGGCAGCGGGTCAGTTCCCGCGGTGGTCCTGGATCGACAGCTTCGGTCCCCGGCGCGGGGGCCTGGCCCGCCCCGAGATCTCCAGCAGCCGCACGACGCGGTAGCGGTGCGGGCTGAACGGGGCGAGGAGCTCGAGCATCCGCTCGTCGTCGACGCGCTCGCCGACGAGCGCCCAGCCCACCGCCTTCGACAGGTGGTAGTCCCCGACGGACACGGCGTCGGCGTCGCCGAGCGCGCGCTGCGCCACCTCGGCCGCCGTCCACACCCCCACCCCGGGCACGACGCGCAGCCGCGCGTGCGCCGCGGCGGCGCCCTGGGCGTCGAGCACGTCCGCGCACTCCTCCAGCCGGCGCGCGACGCGCGCCGCCGCGACGACCGTGCGGGCCCGGCCCGGGTCCACCCCGGCCCGGTGCCAGTCCCAAGACGGCACGCCCGCCCACGTCGCGGCGTCGGGCACGACGAGCATCCCCGCCTCCCCGGCGGGTCCGGGCGCGGGCTCGCCGTAGCGGCGCAGCAGCCAGGCCCACGACCGCCACGCCGCGACCGACTGCACGCGCTGCTCGAGGACCGCGGGTACGAGAGCCTCGAGGACGCGGCCCGTGCGCGGGATCCGCAGCCCGGGCGAGCGCCGGTGGGTGTCGCGCACCTGCGGGGGAGGGGCGAACCCCTCGTCGTCGTCCTGCTCACCGAGCAGGTGCGGGAGCCCGTCGAGGGTCTCCTGCGCGCCCGGGCCCCACGCGTGGCACACGACCTCCGAGGGCCCGGCCTGGACGAGGCGGCACGTCACGGGCCCGGAGTCCGCGCGGCTCGTGCGCCACACCTCGCCGGACGGGGTGCGACGGAACGTCGGGTCGTAGGGTCCGCGCGCGAGGCGCGCGAGGGTCAGCCCGAGGTCGAGCGGTCGAGCCGACGTCAGCCGCCGCGCCGTCGGCGGGGCGGTGCTCGGCAGGACGGTCACCCGACCATCG
The DNA here is from genome assembly GCF_020551945.1 of Cellulosimicrobium marinum. GTDB lineage: Bacteria > Actinomycetota > Actinomycetes > Actinomycetales > Cellulomonadaceae > Cellulosimicrobium > Cellulosimicrobium marinum. Next base: position 439,664 of record NZ_JAJBZH010000002.1, read on the forward strand.
TCGCACCCGCCGCCGACGGTCAGTCGAACAGGGTGTCCATGTCCCACGAGCGGTCCGCGGCGGCGGTGCGCGACGTCGCGGGGACGGCGGCCTGCGACCCGCGGCCCGACGCGGCGCCCGGGCCGCCCAGCTCCGGGACGAGCGTGCCGTCGACGTCGCCGCGTCCCGCGGCCCAGTCCTGCGCGGCGAGCCCGGCGAGCTGGTCGGCCCGCTCGTTGAACGGGTCGCCCACGTGCCCCCGCACCCACCGGAACCGGACCGGGCCCGCGCGCTCGGTGATGGCACGGTCGATCGCCCGGACCAGCTCGAGGTTCTTCACCGGCTGCCCGCCGGCCGTCCGCCAGCCCTTGCGCTTCCACGCGACGACCCACTCGGACGCGCACTTGATCGCGTACTGCGAGTCCGACTCGATGAGCAGGGGCTCGGCGCCGGGATGGGCCCGCACGGCCTGCAGGAGGGCCGTGAGCTCCGCGACCTGGTTGGTGCCGCTCGCGGCTCCACCGGAGTCGAACGCGCCGTCGTGGTTGATCCACGCCCACCCGATGGCGCCACCGGGGTTGCTCAGGCACGACCCGTCGGTGCTGACAGTGATCACTGCGCTCCTCGATCCACTGTGCGTCTCGATGACGCACCCTCGCGCCGGCGGCGGCGCGGGGGCGACTACGTCGACCCATTCTCCCCTGTCCGGGGACGTGCCCGGTGCACCGTCCGCGCGTCGGGCCCGAGGCGTCCCCGGGCGGGCAGGCGGGTGGAGGCGCGGTGCGGTCGGGGTCGCCTCAGGGGCGGACCGGGGGGTTACCCCATGGTGCGCCGCCGCCCGGGCACCGACGCTGGGAGGCATGGTCGCGGGGGTCGTCGAGATGTGGCGCGGGGTCGAGTCGTGGTTGCTCGCGCTCGTCGACTCCGCGTGGGCCCTGCCGGCGCTGTTCGGCGCGACCGCCGTCGACGGGGTGTTCCCGCCCGTGCCCGGCGAGACGGTGGTGGTGCTGCTCGCCGTGGCCGCGCAGTCCGGCGGCGGCGTCGCCTGGTGGCTCGTCGTGCTCGTCGCGGCGCTCGGGGCGTGGTGCGGCGACCAGCTCGCCTACGCCCTCGGCCGCGCCGTGGGGACGCGCGGGCTGCCCGCGCTGCGGGGCTCTCGCGGCACCCGTGCCGTGGCCTGGGCGGCACGCTCCCTCGACCGGCGTGGCGCGGCCGTCGTGCTGGGCGCGCGGTTCGTGCCCGTGGGCCGGACGGCCGTCAACGTCACCGCCGGTGCGGTCCGGTTCTCCCGGCGCCGGTTCATGGCGCTCTCGGCGGTCGCGTCGGCGGGCTGGGCCGCGTACACGTTCGCGGTCGGCACGTTGGCCGCACGCTGGTTCGACGGCAACCCGCTGCTCGCCGTGGCCGTCGGTGTCGCGGTCGGGACGGTCGTCGGGGTCGTCGTCGACCGCGTCGTCGCGGCGTGCTCGGGGTGCAGGGGACAGGACGCGGCGCGAGGGGCGGCACGGCCCCCCCCCCGAGCCGCGCGCCCGCGAGGTGAGGACCGCGGTCAGGAGACGCCGAGCAGGTCGATGACGAAGATCAGCGTCTTGCCCGACAGGCGGTGACCGCCGCCCGCGGGACCGTAGGCGAGCTCCGGCGGGACGACGAGCTTGCGGCGCCCGCCGACCTTCATGCCGGGGATGCCCTGCTGCCAGCCCGCGATGAGGCTGCGCAGCGGGAAGTTGATGGACTGGCCGCGGTTCCAGGAGGCGTCGAACTCCTCGCCGGTCTCGTACTCCACGCCGAGGTAGTGCACGTCGACGGTCGACCCGGCGGCGGCCTCCGGGCCGTCGCCGACGACGAGGTCCTCGACGACCAGCTCGGTGGGTGCGGGGCCCTCGGGCGCGTCGATCTCGGGACGTTCAGGCTGTGTGCTCATGGCGTCGATCCAACCACGACGACCGCCGGTCCACCGAGCGCTCGAGCCGCGCCGGGCCCTCGGGCCCCGGGCTCCGTGACCCCGGGTCGCCGGGCTCCCGGACGGTCGGGCGACGGCACCCCGCCGCGCGGACGTTCGGTGGTGCGAAACACGCGGGGCGTGGAAATCGCCATGATGGGGACGTGTCCACGTCTCCGCCCACTCCCACGCACACGCCTGGGGCCGACCCGCCGCCCGCCCCGCGCGACCTCCGCCGCTGGCGGCGTTACCTGGCCGACGAGCGTGCGGAGGCGGCGTCGTACCGCGACCTGGCGAGCCGGCGCACCGGCGAGGAGCGCGAGATCCTCCTCGCGCTCGCCGACGCGGAGAAGCGGCACGAGCAGCACTGGCTCGACCTCCTCGGCGACGACGTCGGCAAGCCGCTGCGCGGGGACTGGCGCACGCGGACCCTCGGGTGGCTCGCGCGCCGGTTCGGGGGCGTGTTCGTCCTCGCGCTCGCGCAGCGGGCCGAGGCGCGCTCCGCGTACGACACCGACGCCGACGCGACCGCGACGATGGCGGCCGACGAGCGCATCCACGAGGAGGTCGTGCGCGGTCTCGCGACGCGCGGCCGCAACCGCATGTCGGGCACCTTCCGCGCGGCGGTGTTCGGGGCGAACGACGGGCTCGTGTCGAACCTCGCGCTCATCCTCGGCATCGGCGCGTCGGGGGTGTCGAACCAGACCGTGCTGCTCTCGGGGCTCGCGGGGCTGCTCGCGGGCGCGCTGTCCATGGGCGCGGGGGAGTACGTCTCCGTGCGGTCCCAGCGGGAGCTGCTCGACGCGTCGACGCCCAGCCCGCAGGCGTCGGCCGCGCTCCCCGACCTCGACGTCGACGCCAACGAGCTCGCCCTCGTCTACCGGGCGCGCGGCATGGCCGCCGAGGAGGCGGAGGCGCACGCCGCCGAGGTGCTCGCGACGCACGACGCCCGCACCGTCATCGCCCCGGCCGCGGGTGACGACGACCACGAGACGCACGGGACGGCCGTCGGTGCCGCGGTCTCGTCGTTCGGCTTCTTCGCGTCGGGCGCGCTCGTCCCCGTCCTGCCGTACCTCCTCGGGATGACCGGCCTCGCTGCGGTGGCCGTCGCGTCGGGCCTCGTGACCCTCGCGCTCCTCGCGACCGGCGCGACGGTGGGCCTGCTGTCCGGGACCTCGCCCGTGACGCGCGCGCTGCGGCAGGTCGCGATCGGGCTGGGAGCGGCCGCGGCGACCTACGCCCTCGGGCTGCTGTTCGGGGCAACCGTCGGGTGAAATCGGGCATCCGGGTGGTGAGGGCCGCCCGACTGTGCGTACGGTGACGACCGACCGGCGAAGCGGCCGGTCGTGCAGCTCGCACCGACATGGGGGACGGTCATGGACCGCACGCAGGAGCAGGGCAGGCGCGCAGGCGCGCGCCGCTGGCTCGTGCGCGCCGCCCTCGCGGTCGGTGGCGCGGGGGTCGGGACGGTGCTGGCCGTCGCCGCGGCCCACGGCGCCGCCGCGGCGGAGCGCGACCCTCTGGGCGACCTGCTCGCACCCGTGACGTCGACGGTGCAGGGCGTCGTCGAACCGGTGGTGGAGCCGGTGGTCGACGACGTGGTGAAGCCGGTCGTCTCGCGTGTGGTGGAGCCGGTCGTGGAGCGCGTCGTCGAGCCGGTCGTGGAGCCCGTGGCCCCGGTGGTGGAGGCGGTCGCCGAGCCGGTAGCCCCGGTGGTCGAGCCGGTCGTGGAGCCCGTGGCCCCGGTGGTGGAGGCCGTCGCCGAGCCGGTGGCCCCCGTGGTGGAGGCCGTCGCCGAGCCGGTGGCGCCCGTGGTCGAGGAGGTCGCGACGCCTGCGACCCCCGTGGTCGAGTCGGTGGTGGAGGTCGTCGAGCCCGTCACCACCCCGGTCGCGGACGCCGTGACGCCGGCCGTGACGCCCGTCCTCGAGGCGCTCGCCCCCGTTCTCGACCACGTCGTCCGCGCGACCGCGCCGCTCGCCCCGGTGACGCACCCCGTGCTGGACGCCCTCGCGCCCGTCACGGAACCGCTGGCGCCGGTCCTCGACCCTGTTCTCGGCCCGGTGACCGGGCCGTTGGCCCCCGTCGAGCCCCTCGCCCCGATCCTGCCCGCGCACCCTGACGGCGACGAGCCCGACGGCGCGGTCCGACCCGGCGAGGACGGCGCACCCCCGGGCATGGTCGCCCCTACCGGCGCCCCACCGGGCGGTCCGGTCCGTGCGGCCGACGGCGCGTCGCCGCCCCCGACGGCCGCCTCGCCGTCGAGCCCGGGCGGGCCCGGCGCGCCGACGTCCTCGCAGAGCTCGCAGGGCCGTGTGACGGCGTTCGCGACGACCGCCGTGCAGGGCGACGGCCCGGTGGGCACCGAGGTCGCCACCCCGTCCGTCCAGCCGTTCGGCACGACTCCCGGCGCGCCCGCCGACGGCACGCTCGGCGCGGCCCCCGCGCCCTCCGGCGCGTCGTCCCGCTCCGGCGGTTCCGCGGCGGACGCGGCGCTCGTCGGCGACGCCGGGCTGCGCGCTCCCGACTCGTGGGCCGTCGTCGTCGACGACGCACGGTCCGCGCACCCGTCGACCTTCTTCGACGTCCCCGTCTCGCCTGCCTGAGGCGGTCGCCCCGCGCCCCGAGCGCGGCACGCGACCTGGCGCTCTCGCGCCACCACCTCAGACAGGAAAGAGCTCATCATGCACACCTTCGTCCGGCGTGCGCTGCGCACAGCGCTCGTCACAGGCGGCCTGCTGGCCGCAGGGGCCGGAGCGGCCCACGCAGCCGAGGGAGACCTCCTCGGCGACCTCGGGATCGACGTCGCGGTCGACGCTCGGCTGAGCGACGTCGCGGACGGTCTCCCCGACATCGACGTCGACGTCCCCGTGGACGTCCCCGTCACCGTGTCCGACGTCGCGGTCGCCGTCGTCGGGGACGCGCAGGTGGCCCCGGCACAGGCGGCCGCCCCGGCGCCCGCCCAGGACGCGGCCCCGGCCGCCGACACCGGGCCGGCACCGACCGAGGCGCCGGCCGAGGCGCCGGCCGAGGCGCCCGCCGACATCGACGTGGACGTGCCCGTCACGGTCCCCGTGGACGTCTCGGGCGTCGCCGTGGGCGTCCTCGGCGACGCGTCGGTGGAACGGCCCAGCGAGCCGGCCGCGGCCCCGCAGGACCAGCCGACGGCACCCGCCGAGCCTGCGGACGGGACGTCCGCCGGCACTCCGGCGGACGTCGACGTGGACGTCCCCGTGACCGTCCCCGTGGACGTGTCCGACGTCGCGGTGGCGGTCCTCGGGGACGCCGCCGTGTCGTCCTCGGGTGACGCCGAGACGCCGTCCGCCCCGGCGTCACCGAGCCCTTCGGTGCCGGTGGACGGGATCGACGTCGACGTGCCGGTCACCGTCCCGGTGGACGTGTCCGACGTCGCGGTCGGCGTGATCGGTGACGCGACCGTGGGCTCGGGCTCGGGCTCGGGCTCGGGCTCGGGTGACGGGACCGGCAGCGGCACCGGCGGTCTGCTGGACGACCTGCTCGGCGACGACGGGCTGGTCGACGACCTGCTCGGCGACGACGGGCTGCTCGGGAACGACGGGCTGCTCGGCGGCGACGGGACCGCCACGGACGGCCTGCTGGACGGCGTCCTCGGTGACGAGGGCCTGCTCGGTGCGCTGCCGGACGTCGACGTCGACCTCCCGGTGACGGTGCCGGTCGACGTCTCCTGCCTCGGTGTGGGCCTGCTGGGCGACGCGACCGCGGACTGCGCGGCCGCCGTCGTGCCGACCGACCCGACGGACCCGACCGACCCGACGGATCCCACGGACCCGACGGACCCGACGGACCCGACGGACCCGACCGACCCGTCGGACCCGACGGAGCCGACCGAGCCGACCGAGCCGACCGAGCCGACCGAGCCGACGGACCCGGCGGGGCCGGGAGTGACGGTCGTGCAGGTCTCGAACCCCACGACCGCCTCGGCGGGGGCTCCGGGCGCGTCGGCGCACGGGGCGGGCGTTTCGGCGTCCGCGCCGTCGTCGCTCGCGGTGACGGGTGCGGGCGGTGACGTCGGCCTGCTCGTCATGGCGGCGCTGCTGACGCTCGTCGGGCTCACGCTGCGGCGGCTGCGTCCGCGCAAGCGGCTCGCGGACCGCGACGCCTACACGCCGGTCTTCACGGGCGGCGACAGGGCCTGACCGGGGTGCCGGGCGGCGTCGCGCACGAACTGGTGCGCGACGCCGCTCCGGCGCGCCCGCGGGGTGGTCCCCCTAGGCGACGGCGAACACGAGCGCGGCGATGGCGAAGCCCATGACGCCGATGGCGGTCTCCATGACGGTCCAGGTGCGCAGCGTCGTCTTGACGTCCATGTCGAAGAACCGGCCGACGAGCCAGAACCCGGAGTCGTTGACGTGGCTGAGCACGACCGACCCGGCGGCGACGGCGACGACGATCGCCGCGAGCTCGACCGGGTTGAACGACCCGGCCTCGACCGCGGGGGCGATGAGCCCGGCCGCGGTGGTGAGCGCGACGGTGGCGGAGCCCTGCGCGACGCGCAGGATCGCGGCGATGAGGAAGCCCGCGACGATGACGGGCAGCCCGACGTCGCCGAGCACGTCCGCGAGCGCGTCGCCGATGCCGGTGGCGCGCAGCACGCCGCCGAACATGCCGCCGGCGCCCGTGATGAGGATGACGGAGCACACGGGGCCGAGCGCCGAGTCGAGGGTCTTCTCGAGGGCGGTGCCGCTCACGCCGCGGCGTCGGCCGAGGACCCACGACGCGACGAGCACGGTGATGAGCAGGGCGACGGGCGTGGCGCCGACGGCGCGCAGCGCCTGGACCACGGGGTTCTCCCGGTCGACCACGCCGGCGGCGCCGAGGGCGTCGAGGCCGGTGTTCGCGAAGATCAGCACGAGCGGCAGGAGCAGGATCGCGACGACCGTGCCGAACGACGGCGGGTTCTCGAGCTGGTCCTCGTCGGCCTTGCCGAGGATGGACGGGATCGGGAGGTCGATGCGCTTGCCGACGAACCGGGCGAACAGGTAGCTCGTCACGTACCACGTGGGGATCGCGACGACGAGGCCGAGGAGGATGACGACGCCGACGTTCGCGCCGAGGAACTCCGTCGCCGCGACCGGTCCGGGGTGGGGCGGCACGTAGATGTGCATGACGGAGAACGCACCGGCGACGGGCAGGCCGTAGAGCAGGAGCGAGCCGCCGAGCCGGCGACCGACGGAGAACACGATCGGCAGCATGACGACGAGGCCGGCGTCGAAGAAGATCGGGAAGCCGAAGATGAGGGAGGCGAGCCCGAGCGCGAAGGGCGCGCGCTTCTCGCCGAACTTCCCGATGAGGAAGTCCGCCATCACCTGGGCGCCGCCGCTCGTCTCGACGAGCCGGCCGAGCATCGCCCCGAGGCCCACGAGGAGGGCGACGGTGGCGAGCGTCGTGCCGAACCCGGCGGTGAGCACCTCGACCACCGAGCCGGTGGGGATGCCCGCGACGAGCGCGGTGAGGAGGCTCACGAGGATGAGCGCGACGAACGCGTGCAGCTTGAGCTTGATGATGAGGAAGAGCAGGAGCGCGATGGCGCCCGCGGCGATCGCGAGCAGCGGGCCCGCGGTCAGGGTCTGGGTCCAGTCCTCGGGGGGCATGATGTCTCCGTCGACGGTCGGGGATGGGGGGCGGCAGGCGTCAGCGGGCCTGGGGCCCGCGCAGGTGCGTGCGGGCGAGGATCTCGTCCACGAGCTCCTCGGGCGGGCGGGCGACGTCGAGCGTGAGGCCGCGCTCGTCGTCGGCCAGGGGTTCGAGCGTGGCGAGCTGCGACGGCAGGAGCGACGTCGGCATGAAGTGGCCGCTGCGGTGCTCCATGCGGTCGGCGAGGAGCTCGGCCGACCCGTCGAGGTGGACGAAGCAGACCTGGCCGCGCGCGGTGCGCAGCAGGTCGCGGTAGGAGCGCTTGAGGGCGGAGCACGTGACGACGCCGGACCGCCCGGCGTCGGACTCGGCGCTGAGCCAGTCGCGGATCGCCTCCAGCCACGGCCAGCGGTCCTCGTCGGTCAGGGGGGTGCCTGCGCTCATCTTCTCGATGTTGGCGGCGGGGTGGAACTGGTCCGCCTCCGCGTAGGTGAGGCCGAGGCGGTCGCCGAGCAGCGTGGCCACGGTCGTCTTGCCGGATCCGGCGACACCCATGACGACGAGGTGCTCCGGCGGGTGCTCGGACCGGGGGCCGGTGTCGGCGTGCGGGGGCGTGGTGGTGTCGGGTGCGTCGTCGCGTTCCGTGCTGTCCATGCGGGGTCCTGTCGGTCGGGCCGACGTCGTCCGGGTGACGTCGGTGTCGGGCGCGGCCGTCGCGCCGTCTTCGAGGATGCCTGATTGATAACACCATTGGCAAGCGATTGATAGCACCTTTGAGCCGCACTAGGCTCGCGGCATGACGACGACGGTCCTGCACACCACCGTGCTCGACACCCTCGGTCGTCGCATCACCAGCGGCGACGCGCCCGCCGGGACGTCGCTCACGCTCGACGCGATCGGCGCCGAGTTCGGCGTCTCCCGGACCGTCGCGCGCGAGGCCATGCGCCTCCTCGAAGGGCTCGGGCTCGTCCGGTCCGGGCGACGCGTCGGGATCGTCGTGCGCGGCATCGACGACTGGAACGTCCTCGACCCGCGCGTCATCCGCTGGCGCCTCGACGGCCCCGGGCGCGACGCCCAGCTGCGCACCCTCACCGAGCTCCGGCACGCCGTCGAACCGCTCGCTGCCGCGGGCGCCGCGCAGCACGCGACCCAGGACGTGCGCGACGAGCTCGTCGCGATCGCCGCCCGCATGCGCCTCCTCGGCGAGGCCGGGGACCTGGAGGAGTTCCTCGACCTCGACGTGCGCTTCCACGAGCTCCTGCTGCGCTCCAGCGGCAACGAGATGTTCGGCGCGATCGCCGGCGCCGTCGCCGCCGTCCTGTCCGGCCGCACCCACCTCGGCCTCATGCCCGCGTCCCCCGTGCCCGAGGCCCTCGACCAGCACGAGGCCGTCGCACGCGCCGTCGCCGCCGCCGACCCCGACGCCGCCGAGGCGGCCATGACCGCCATCGTCGGCGAGGTCCGCCGGTCGCTGCCCCGGTAGCGCGAGGGAGGACGGTGGTTCACCGGGACGTCGACCGCGCGTGCTCCGCCGCGACCTGGGACCTCCCCGCGTTCAGCGCGGGTGGACGCGGACCTCGGCGGCCTTGACGACGAACCAGACCCGCTCGTCGGGGGCGAGCCGGAGCTCCGCGACGGCGCGCGGTGTGAGGTCGGCGGCCAGGTGCGGGGCGTCGTGCCCGACGGCGGTCGTCGCCCGCGCGGACCGGTCGCCCGTGCCCTCGCCGACCACGCGCCCCCACACGCGCAGCAGCGGGCCGTGCGGCTCGACGCTCCTCACGACGACGGGGTAGGCGTTGCGCGGGCTGCCCTCGGGCGTCGCCCGGTGGACGGCGACCGTGCGCGGCTCGAACACCGCCACCGCACCGTCCCCGACGGCCAGGTGCTCGCCCGCCGTCCCTCGCACGTGGACCCCCGTGCCGTCGACGGCGAGCGTCGTCTCGGCCTCGGCCTCGGCGGCGCCCGGCTCGGTCGGTGCGACGTGCGCGACGTGCCCGCTCAGAAGGTTCACGCCCGCGAGGCGCGCGGCGAACCGCGAGCGCGGGCGGGAGAGCACGTGGTCCACGGGGCCGTCCTCGACGACCCGCCCGTCCTCCAGCACGACGACGCGGTCCGCCAGGAGCAGGACGTCGAGCAGGTCGTGGGTCACGAGGACGGTCGTGCACGGGCGGTCCCGCTGCGCCCGGTGCAGCGCCGACCGCACGTGCTGCGCCACCGCGACGTCGAGCGACGCGAGCGGCTCGTCGAGCAGGAGCACGCGCGGGTCCGTCGCGAGCGCGCGGGCGATCGAGACGCGCTGCGCCTGCCCTCCCGAGAGGTCGGTGGCCCGCCGGGACGCGAGCCCGGCAGCGCCGACCCGCCCGAGCGCGTCCCTCGCCTCGTGCCGCGCCCGGTCCCTCGGCACGCCCCGCGCCCGCAGCCCGAAGGCCACGTTCTCCTCGACCGTCAGGTGCTCGAACAGCAGCGGGCGCTGGCTCAGCCACGCGACACGGCGGCGGTGCACGGGGACGTGCGTGACGTCGTCGTCCCCGATCACCACCCGCGCACCGCGCGCGTCGCCCGCGGCGAGCAGGCCCGCGACGACCTGCACGGCGGTCGACTTGCCCGCACCGTTCGCCCCGAGGAGCGCGATCACCTCGCCGGGCGCGACGTCGAGGTCCACGTCGAGCCCACGGCCCGGCACCTTCGCGCGCAGGGTCAGGGCCGGGGGTGGTGTGCGCGGCGTCCGTCTGGGCTCCGCGGCGGCTGCGCCCGAGGGGCTCGGGCTACCCTCCGGAGCCCTCGTTCCTCGGGCTCCTCCCGCCAGGCCCACCACGCCCTTCGCCTCCTCGGGCGCAGCCGCCGCTCGGCGGTTCCGTCCAGCGGGTGAGTCGGCCTGCTCGGGCGACGCTGCGGCGTCGGGCACGGCCCGTGGTCTGCGCGCGCCGGGACGCGGTCCACCGGGACCGCCGAGGACGCGCGGGCCGTGGACGGCCGCGGTGACGACGACCGCGACGACGACGAGCACGAACGACAGCGCGACGGCGGCGTCGGGGTCGGCGCTGCGCTGGAGGTAGATCTCGAGCGGGAGGGTCTGGGTCACGCCCTGGAGCGCGCCGGCGAACGTGATCGTCGCGCCGAACTCGCCGAGGGCGCGCGCGAACGCGAGCACCGAACCCGACAGCAGCGCGGGCAGCACGCGGGGGAGCGTGACGCGCCGCAGGACCGTCGTGGGACGGGCGCCGAGCGTCGCGGCGACGTCCTCGAACCGGGTGTCCTGCGTGCGCAGCGCACCCTCCAGGCCGAGGACGAGGAACGGGAGCGCGACGAACGTCTGCGCGAGCACGACGGCGGCCGTGGTGAACGCGATCTCGACCCCGAGCACGTCGAGGTGCTGCCCGATCAGCCCGCGCCGCCCGAACGTGTACAGCAACGCGATGCCGCCGACCACCGGCGGGAGCACGAGCGGCAGCAGCACGAGGGCGCGCACGACCCGCTGCCCCGGGAACGTGGTGCGGGCGAGCACGAGCGCCATGGGCACGCCGACGAGCACGCAGCACGCGGTCGCGGCGAGCGCCGTGCGCAGCGACAGGCTGAGCGCGTCGAGGGCCGTCGGGGAGGTGAGCAGCGACCAGAGCCCGCCGGCGCCGTCGGGGCCGGGGGCGACGTCGACCCGCAGGACCATCGCGACGAGCGGCGCCACGACGAACAGCGCCCCGAGCGCCGCCGGCGCGAGCACCCATCGCGGCAGGGTGCGTGTCATGCGCCGCTGCGCGGCCCGCGCGCGCCTACGCGTGAACCACGCGCGGACCGTCGGCAGTGCGCGTATGTCCCAACGGTCCGCGCGTCACGGACGGCACCGCGACCAGATGTCCCGACGGTCCGCGCGTGGTTCACGCGTAGGCGCGACGCCCGCCGCAGGCGCACCGTCACGGCGTGCCGAACCCTGCCGCGTCGAGGGCCGTGCGGCCGGTCTCGCCGGTCACGAGCTCGACCCACGCCCGCGCGAGGTCGACCTGCTCCGGTCCGCGGTCGGCGGCCGCGGCGACGACGGCGACCGGGTACGTGTTGAGCGCCGCGTCGGTCTCGGGGACGTCGACGACCTCGACGGCGTCTTCCGCGAGGGTCGCGTCGGTGACGTAGGCGAGGCCGGCGTCGGCCTCGCCGGCGGTGACCTTGCCGAGCACGTCGGTGACGCTGGCCTCCTCGCTCACGCGGTGGACCGGCACGCCCGCGGCCCGCTCGACGGTGTCGGTCGCGGCGCCGCACGGCACCTGCGGCGCGCACACGACGACGGCGACGTCCTCGCGCGCGAGGTCGGCGAACGTCGCGACGCCCGCCGGGTTGTCGGGCGGGGTGACGATCGTCAGCGTGTTCGTCGCGAACGGGACCGGGTCGGTCGCGTCGCCCGCGTCGACCACGCGGTCCATGGTGCGTTCGTCCGCGGACGCGAAGACGTCGGCGGGCGCGCCCGCGAGGATCTGGTCGCCCAGGTCGGACGACCCGGCGAACGACAGGGTGACGGTCACGCCGTCGTGCTCCGCCTCGAACTCGGCGGCGAGGTCGGTGAACACGTCGCGCAGCGATGCCGCGGCGAGCACGGTGAGGGTGCGCTCGCCGGTGCCCGACGCCGCGCCGTCGCCCCCGGTGCCCGTCGCGCCGCACGCGGTGAGCGCCAGGGCGAGCGTCCCGCCGAGCACGGCGACCGGCGCCACCCGGGGGAGGTGCCTCACGCGGTGCCCCCCGGGGTCTCGACGATGACGTTCGTGGCCTTGACGACGGCGACGGCGAGGCTGCCGGGCTCGAGCCGCAGCTCGCGGACGGCCTCGGTGCTCATGAGGGACACGACGCGCTGGCCGCCGGACAGCATCTCGACCTGGGACATGACGCGGTCGCTCACCACGTCGGTGACGAGCCCGACGAACCGGTTCCGGGCGGAGCGGGTCACGCCGGACGGGTCGGGGGTGGGGCGTGCGTGGGTCGCCGCGAGGCGCGCGAGGTCGGCGCCGTCGACGACCTTGCGCCCGGCGTCGTCGGCGTGCGCGTCGAGGTCGCCGGCGTCGACCCAGCGGCGCACGGTGTCGTCGCTGACGCCGAGCAGGTCGGCGGCTTCCTTGATCCGAAACTGCGGCATGAGAGACACCTTAGTGCCGCATCTGCGGAACCGTGGATCAGGTCGTGGCGGGCGTCGTGGCAGGCTCTGACCGTGACCGGCACCAGCATCCCGACGTCCGTGCGCGTGGCGTTCGAGGACCCGACCGCCCCCGACGTGCTCGCGCTCCTCCAGGAGCACCTCGACGAGATGCGTGCGACGTCGCCGCCCGAGAGCGTGCACGCGCTCGATGTCGACCGCCTGCGGGTCCCCGGGATCGCGTTCGTCACCGCGCGGGACGCCGACGGCACGCTGCTCGGGTGCGGTGCCCTCAAGCAGCACGCGGACGGTCTGGGCGAGCTCAAGTCGATGCGGACGGCCGCGTCGGCCCGGGGTCGTGGCGTGGCGGCGACGGTCCTCGGCTTCCTGCTCGACGACGCGCGGCGGCGCGGGACGACGCGGGTGAGCCTGGAGACCGGGGTGGAGGACCTCTTCGCACCCGCGCGTCGGCTCTACGAGCGGCACGGGTTCGTCGCGTGCGCGCCGTTCGCGGACTACACGGACGACCCGAACAGCGTGTTCCTCACGCTCACGCTCACGAGCGGATCGGGCGGTCCGGGCGGACCGGGCGGTCCGGAAGGCCCGGAAGGTCCGGGAGGGACGGACGTCAGGACGGCCGCAGCGCCTGGGCGAGCATGACGATGATGCCGCTCGGGCCGCGCACGTACGTGAGCCGGTAGGTGTCCTCGTAGGTGCCGACGCCGCGGAGCGGGTGGCAGCCGTGGCGCGCGGCGATCTCCAGCGCGGCGTCGAGGTCGTCGACGGAGAACGCGACGCGGTGCATCCCGATCTCGTGCGGGCGCGTGGGCTCCGTCTCGATCGCGTCGGGGTGCAGGTACTCGAAGAGCTCGATCGTGCCCTGCCCGTCGGGGGTCTGGAGCATGGCGATCTTCGCGTGGTTGCCGTCGAGCCCGACGGCGGTGTCGGCCCACTCGCCGCTGATGGTGTCCCGACCGACGACCCTGAGGCCGAGGTCGGTGAAGAAGGCGATCGCGGCGTCGATGTCCCGCACGGCGATGCCGACGTTCTCCAGCCGGACGGTCATGCGACCCATGCTAGCGAGCGGCTCCGGACGGCGAAGGACCCCGTGACCGGTGTCGGTCACGGGGTCCTCGGGTCGTCGCTCCCCCTGCACGGGCGGGCCTGGGTCCGCCGGGGGGTCATGCGTCGCGCGTCATCCGGGCGCCGAGGGCGACGGCGGCCACGACGGCCGCGCCGGTGACGAGCACCGCGTCCTTGAGGACGTACTGGCCCATGAGGGTGACGCCGTCGCCGAAGAGCTCGCCCGCGAACAGCACGAGCGGGGAGAGGATCCCGACGAGCGCGACGCCGAGGGCGACGAGCCCGGTCTTGAGGAGCCGTCCCGTGACGAGCGTGAGGCCGATGAACACCTCCAGCACGGCGGTGAAGATCACGGCGGCGGTGCCCCCGACGATCCCGAACGTCAGCGTCTCGACCGTGCGGGCCGCGATCGACTCCGCGGGGCTCGCGCCGGGGAAGAACTTCAGGACCCCGAACCCGAGGAACACGAGTCCGAGAGCGACCCGCAGCGCTGGGACGGACCAGCGGGTGAGGAACGTCGCGAGGGTGGCGATCGCGGTGTCGGCGACGCGGGCTGCGGTCTGCAGCGGGCGGACCGACGGTCCGCGGAACGCGCGGGGCGGCGTGACCGGCGCGGGGTGGGCAGTGGACATCGTGCTGTCTCCTTCGTGGGTGGTGCGGCCGGAGGTGGCCGCTCCAGGAAGGAGCGTCGGTCGCGCGCCACGATGCACGGTGGCGCAGATCTCACCCGCTCGGTGTCGGCGGCGGTGGACCGTCCGCGTCAGCCGCAGTCCGCGGCCTCGTACGGGGTCGGCACCGACTCGGGCTCGCCCGCGCCGTCGTCCACGAGGAGCGTCACCGACCCGGCCGGCACGGACGCGGACCGGGTGCTGAACGACTGGTAGGCGCTGCGCCCGGGGGCGAGGCCGTCGACGGTGCGCTGCCCGGCGTCGGTCCGGAGCGTCACGTCGACCGGGTCGTCGCCGACGTTCTCCGCCCGCACGGCGAGGTGCGCGGTCCCGGCGAGGCAGCGGACGTCGACCTGCGTCGTCACGGGCGGCAGTTCGCGCACCCGCACGTCGCGGTACGACACGACGTCGGGCGCCGACCCGTGCGCCTGCACGCCGACGTAGCCGACGAGGCCGCGGCTGCTCGAGTCGGGGTCGTTCGGGCGGCCGGGGAAGGGCACGCCGGGCAGGTTCTCGTACTCGTTGATGACGACGCCGTCACGGATCACCGTGTAGTGCTGCCCGACGACGCGCACCTCCAGCTCCGTCCACGTCCCCTTGGGCACGGGGTTGGCCCGGTCGAGGCCGATGTCGGCGAAGCCGTACACGGAGCCGGTCTTGCGCGGGTCGTTTGAGCCGGACTCGGGGGAGTCGTTCACCTGGATCTCGTGGCCGCAGTTCACCGCGATCCACGACAGGTTGTTCGTCTCGTTCCCGTTGAACGTCGTCGGGCAGCCCTCGACGGGGCCGGACAGGTCGGGGAAGCGGACCTGGACGCCGCTGTTGCCCCGCAGGTCGCCGGGCGCGTCGTCGCGGAGCTGGACCTTGAGGGAGAAGTCGCCGTACTGCCGCACGGGGTACCAGAGGGTGCCGAAGCCGCCGCCCTCGCCCGCCCGGCTGCGCATGGTGCCGTCGTCCAGGAGGTCGAAGCCGCCCTGTCCGGCGTACTCCCACGCGTCGAACGACTCCTGCGTGCCGTCGAAGATCACCTCGTACCCGGCGTCGTCGACCTCCCCGGTCGCCTCCGCCGGACCCGGCGCCAGGTCCGAGGTCGAGCCCGGGACGAGGGCGGACGCGGGTGCCGCGAGCCCGACGACGAGCGCCGCGGCGCAGGCCCCGGCGAGACGTCGCGCACGACGGTGGTGGTGGGTGGTGGACGGAGAGGTGTCGGGCAGGGCGGGGCGCATCGGAACTCCTTCGTTCGACGGTCGGACAGCCGCACGTCCACCCTAGGCACGGTTGCCCGCGGCTCTCAACGGCTGGCGCGGGTAGCGTGCGGCCATGACCACCCCGCCGCCCGTGCCCGACGTGACCGTCGCCGTCGTCACCGTCTCCGACCGCTGCTCGCGCGGCGAGGCGCAGGACCGGTCCGGCCCGCTCCTCGTGGGCCTGCTGCGCGAGGCGGGGTACGACCGCGTCGAGGCACGCGTGGTGCCCGACGGCGCGGAGTCGGTGCGCGACGTGATCCTCGCCGTCCTGGCCGACGGCGCGCGCGTCGTCCTCACGACGGGCGGCACCGGGGTGGGGCCGCGCGACCTCACGCCGGAGGGGACGCGGCTCGTCGTCGACCAGGAGGTGCCGGGCGTCGCCGAGGAGCTGCGTCGACGGGGAGCCGCGCACGTGGCGGCGGCGGTGCTCTCGCGCGGCACGGCCGGGACGGCGCTTGGCCCGGCCGGGCGGGCGTTCGTCGTCAACCTCCCCGGGTCCACGGGGGGCGTGCGCGACGGGTGGGCCGTGCTCGCCCCGCTCCTGCCGCACGTCGTGGCGCAGCTCGACGGCGGCGACCACTGACGGTCGACCGGTGACGGGGCCGTGCGTCAGCCGCCCGCGAAGGGCGGCAGCACGTCGACGAGCGTGTCGGGGCCGACCGGTGCCGCGTCGTCGGCGGCACGCACCCCGCCGACGAGCAGCGAACAGCGCGGCAGGACGTCGTGCAGCGCCGGGTGGTGGGCGACGAGCGCGGCGTGCAGCTCGCCCACCGTCGCCGCCGCCACCGACTCCGACTCCACGCCCGCGGCCTCGCGGGCCCCGGCGAAGTACCGCACCGTCGCCACGTCAGCCCTCCCCGGGGGCCGTGCCGGGCAGCTCGGGCTCCGGCGTCCACGCGAGCGCGAGCTCCGTCGCCCGCTCCACGACGTCCTCCACCGCGTGGTCCGTGCCCTCGCCCCGCGCGACCCCGGCCACGTATCCGGCGACGAACGTCGTCAGCGGCGCGGCGGGCCGTTCGACGTTGTGGGCGGCGTCGCGCGCGAGGGCGAGGATCGCGCCCATGTCGACGGCGTCCCGGTCGAGGCCGAACTCGTCGACGAGAGCGTCCACCCAGCGTTCGAGGTTGGTCATCGCGGCCTCCTGTGCTCTGCGGCGCGGGTCTGCTCGTCGGCATCCTGCCACGTGTCGACGTCGTCCGTGACCCCCTCGCGGTCCTCGACGTGCACGGCCGCGAGCGCCCCGAGGAGGCGGTGCGCGGGTGCGCCGTCGAGCCCGCCGTCGGTGCGCAGCCGCTCGACGGCCGCGGCGAGCGCCCGGCGCCGGTACAGCCCGACGAGCCACTGGTCGCGTCCGTCGCGCACCGCGCGCACGGCCTCGACGCGACCGTCGACCGGCTGGTCCGCACGGGCCGCCGCGGCGAGGAGTAGGGGCACGGCGTCGCCCGCGCGCGGGACGTCGCAGGCGAGCACGAGCACCCAGGCGGGGGGTGCGCCGTCGGGCACGGGGGCCGCGTCGAGCGCGGCGAGCCCGGCGGCGATCCCCGCGGCGGGACCGCCGAACGGCGGGTCCTCGCGAGCCAGCAGGTAGCGCGCCGGGTCGGCGAGCGTGTCCGGACCGACGACGACCCGCGCCCGGGCGCCGGCCGTCGCCGCGAGCGCGTGCTCCAGCAGGGGGCGCCCCGCGACGACCAGGCCCGGCTTCGGCACGCCGAGGCGTCGCGCGCGCCCGCCGGCGAGGACGACCGCGTCGTGCGCGGGGGCGCCGCCGGGACCGGTCACGGCGTCCGGTGCCAGTCGCCCGACTTCCCGCCCGTCTTCGCGACGAGGCGCACGTCGGTGAGCTCGACCGCCTTGTCGAGGCCCTTCACCATGTCGACCACCGCGAGCCCCGCGACGGCCACGGCCGTCAGCGCCTCCATCTCGACGCCCGTGCGGTCGGCCGTGCGGACCGTCGAGGTGACGTCGACGCCGTGATCGCCCACCGCGAGGTCGACGGTCGCGCCGTGCACCCCGATGACGTGCGCGAGCGGCAGCAGCTCGGCGGTGCGCTTGGCCGCGGCGATCCCCGCGACGCGCGCGACGGCCAGCACGTCGCCCTTGGGGACGGCGCCGTCGCGCAGCGCTGCGACGACGGCCGGCGGGCAGCGCACCACGCCGGTCGCGGTCGCGGACCGGACCGTCGGCCGCTTCTCGGTGACGTCCACCATGCGCGCGTGACCGCGCTCGTCGAGGTGCGTGAAGCTCATGGGCCCACTCTTCCACGTGGGGCTCTCTCCCCCCGCCGTGCCGAGGACGAGGTTGCTCGCCGTCGAGCACGGTCCTGATGCCGGAATCGGGCGCAGAACGACAGCAAGCCCGTGGTCGGCGGACGCGGTGTCGGTCAGTCGAACATCAGGAGCAGGTCAGCGCAGCAGGAGGACGCGCACCGCGTCGCCCGGCCCGACGGCGCTGACGTCGGCCGGGACGACGGCGACCGCGTCGGCGTGCGCGAGCGCCGAGACGCGGTGCGACCCCGAGCCGCGGCCCCCGGTGGCGCGCGACGCGAGGAGGACGCGCGCGTCGTCGGGCCCGGCGTGCCGCACGAGCACGAGCTGCTCGCGGCCGGCGGGCGACGGCCACCCCTCGCCCGCGACACGCGTCACCAGCGCCGGCCGGGGGTCGGGCACGCCGCGCAGCCGGTCGACCACGGGGCCCACGAAGAGCTCGGACGACACGAACGCGCTCACCGGGTTGCCCGGCAGCGCCAGCCACGGCACGCCGCGCCAACGTGCGAGACCCTGCGGCCTGCCGGGCTGCATCCCGACGGCGACGAGGCGGTCGTCGTCCACGGCTCCCGCCCAGGGCGTGCCCGCGCGCGCCGCCGGGTCGAGCAGCGCGCGCACCACGTCGAACGCCCCCGCGCTGACCCCGCCCGTCGTGACGACGAGGTCCGCGGGCGCGCGGACGCCGTCGGGCCACGTCGAGGAGAGCGCGACGTCGTCGAGCGCGGCGGCCAGCGCCTGCGGGGTGTCGCCGACCGCGCCGCGCCGCACGACGTGCGCACCGCGGGACCGGACCACGGCGGCGAGGAGGACCGAGTTCGAGTCGGGCAAGGACCCGGGGCCGGGGTCGACGCCCGCGGGCACGAGCTCGCTGCCCGTCGACAGCACGGCGACGCGCGGCGGCCGGTGCACGGGCAGCACGCCGTGCCCCGCCGACGCCGCGACAGACACGTGCCGGGCCGCGAGGACCGTGCCCGCCGTCAGCACCACGTCGCCCCGCCGCAGGTCCTCGCCGCACGGCCGCACGTGGTCCCGGCGCACCTCGGCCGTCGGCAGCGTGACGTGCGCCGGGGCGCCCGCGCCGGGGGCGAACCGCACCGCCGACGTCGCCTCCACCGGCACGACGGCGTCGCACCCCGGGGGGAGCGGCGCGCCCGTCATGATCCGCGCCGCCTCACCGGGCCCGACGCGCGGGACGTCGCCCGACCCCGCCGGCACGTCGGCGACCACGCGCAAGGTCACGGGCGCCGGCGGCGACGCGTGCGCCACGTCGACCGCCCGCACCGCGAACCCGTCCATCGCGGCGACGTCCGCCGCGGGGGCGTCGAGCCGGGAGGCCACGTCGCGGGCGAGCACGTGCCCCGGTGCGACGTCCAGCGGCACCTCCACGACGCCCGACGGCACGACCAGGGCCAGCACGTCCGCCAGGTGCTCGTCGACACGACGGCGCTCGCGGGAGGTCATGGCCGAACGCTACCGAAGCGGCCACGGTCCGGATGCCGTTCCTCCGGCGCTCGGCTAGGTTGGTCGCGGAGTCAAGAAGCGGCCCGAAACCCCCTGGATCCAGGAGGACTGACATGGCCTCGAGCTCCGTGACCACCGACAGCGCCGCGCCGACGACGCCCGTCCGCCCCGCCTCCCTCGCCGAGGTGCTGGCCGTGGGGACGCACCTGCTCGTGGGGCAGTACCGGGTCGAGCTCGCGTCCGGCACCTGGTGGTGGTCCGACGAGGTGTACACCATGCACGGCTGGGAGCCGGGCGACGTCGAGCCGGGCCTCGACGCCCTGCGCTCCCGCAAGCACCCGGACGACCGCTCGCGCGTCGTGCGCGCCGCGACCGAGTCCCTGCGCTCCGGCCGCCCCTTCTCCTGCTCGCACCGCATCGTCGACGGCCACGGGCGCGCCCGCTCCGTCGTCGTCACGGGGCAGGGGCGCCGCGACGAGCGCGGCCGTGTCGTCGAGATCGCCGGGTACGTCGTCGACGTCTCCCCGGTGCACCGCGAGGTGCTGGACCGGGAGGCGAACCGGGCCGTGTCCCGCGCGTTCGTCAGCGCGGCGGCCGTCGAGCAGGCCAAGGGCGTGCTCATGGCCGTCCACGGCGTGGACGACGTGGCTGCCGCGCACCTGCTCGCCGAGGCCGCGGGCGCAGCCGGCGTCCCCGTGCAGGAGACCGCCGCGCAGGTCATGAAGGCGCTCACGAAGGCCGGGGGAATCGGCCCCACCGCCGACGCGACGGTCGCCGGGGCGATCGCCGCCGTCAAGCCCGTCGCCCGGCCGCACGCCCACGAGGCGCAGCTCGCGCGGCGTCGCGAGCCCGCGCGCCGTTGACCCGCCGACAGGTACCGCAGAAGCAGAGGAGGAGAACCTGATGACCGACGACACCGCCTTCCCCGCCCAGCAGCAGGAGCCTCCCGGTCTCACCGCGCCGATGGAGCCCGTGCCCGACCACGGCGAGACCTCGTACCGTGGTTCCGGTCGCCTCGACGGGCGCCGGGCGCTCGTCACGGGCGGCGACTCCGGCATCGGCCGGGCCGTCGCCATCGCGTTCGCGCGCGAGGGCGCCGACGTCGCGCTGTCCTACCTGCCCGAGGAGCAGGAGGACGCCGAGGAGACCGCCCGCTGGGTGCGCGAGGCAGGCCGCACCGCCGCCCTGCTGCCCGGCGACATCACCGACGAGGGCACCGCTCGCGCCCTGCCCGGTCGCGCCGCCGCCGAGCTCGGCGGCCTCGACGTCCTCGTCAACAACGCCGGGTTCCAGATGGCCCGGCGCGACTCCTTCGAGGACGTCACGACGGACGAGATCGACCGCGTGCTCAAGACGAACCTGTACGCGCTGCTGTGGATCACGCAGTCCGCGCTGGAGCACCTCGGCGAGGGGTCGTGCATCGTCAACAACTCGTCGATCCAGGCGTACCAGCCGTCCACCTCGCTGCTCGACTACGCGTCCACCAAGGCCGCGATCAACAACCTCACGGTCAACCTCGCGGCCGAGCTCGGGCCGCGCGGCATCCGGGTCAACGCGGTCGCCCCGG
Organism: Cellulosimicrobium marinum; assembly: GCF_020551945.1. Classification (GTDB taxonomy): domain Bacteria; phylum Actinomycetota; class Actinomycetes; order Actinomycetales; family Cellulomonadaceae; genus Cellulosimicrobium; species Cellulosimicrobium marinum. The sequence continues at coordinate 460,595 of NZ_JAJBZH010000002.1, forward strand.
GACCGATCTGGACCCCGCTCCAGCCGGCGACCCAGCCCGCGGAGAAGATCGAGGCGTTCGGCCAGGACACGCCCCTCGGTCGTGCGGGCCAGCCCGCGGAGGTCGCACCTGCGTTCGTGTTCCTCGCCTCGCCCACCGACGCGAGCTACGTCTCCGGGACGGTGCTCGGCGTGACGGGGGGCAAGCCCGTGTTCTGACGTCCACGACCCCCTGGGCGGCGCGCACGGCCGGATCGGCCGTCCGGCCGCGCGCCGCACGGGGAGGCACGGAGGACGGGTGCGTCGCACCCGTCGGGGAGCGGTCCCGTCGCGAGAGCGACGGGGCCCGTGCTCGGGACCAGCCGCCACGCCTTGTGCGGGCGAGACGGCCACCGCTCCCCGTCCCGTCCGGGCACGGCGCCCGGCCGGGACCTCCGCCGCCGGTGGCGCGGCCGACGTACCCTGGAGACCCGGTCGAGCACGGAGACGAGAGACCATGACCAGCACCCAGCCGCCTATCCCCCGCACGGGCCTTCCCGGTGTCACGGACCGCCCGGCGCCCGGCCGCTCCACGCCCGGCCCGGACACGGTCCTCGACGTGCTCGACGCGTCCGACGAGCTCGGGATCTCACGGCGCGTGGCGGACGCGGCACGGGCACTCGCGGACGAGCCCACGCTCCAGCAGACCCTCGACCGGGTCGTCGAGCTCGCCGTGTCGATGGTGGACGGCTGCGAGTCCGCGGGGATCTCGCTCGTGACGCGCCGCCGCATCGAGAGCCCGGCCGTGACGGACCCGGACGTCGCACGAGGCGACGAGCTGCAGTACGCGCTCGACGAGGGCCCCTGCCTGGACGCGATCCGGGAGACGTCCGTCGTGGAGTCGGGCGACGTCGAGACCGACGCGCGATGGCCGCGCTGGGCACCGCGGGTCGCGGACGAGCTGGGCGTGCGGTCGATGCTCTGCGTGCAGCTCTACACGTCCTCCGAGGCGCACGGCGCGCTCAACATGTACTCGACCCGGCGGGACGCGTTCGAGCTCGACGACCAGCACCTCGCGGCGACGTTCGCGGCCGTCGCCGCCGCCGCGATCTCCGCAGCCCGCACGGAGGAGCAGCTCCAGTCCGCGGTGCAGACGCGCACGCTCATCGGGCAGGCGCAGGGCATCCTCATGGAGCGGTTCTCCCTCACGCCCGGGCGGGCGTTCGCCGTCCTGAGCCGGGTGTCGCAGGACGCCAACATCAAGCTCGTCGAGATCGCCCGCGAGATCGTCGACACGCGCCGCGTCCCCGGCCTGGACGCCTCCCCTCAGCCCGAGCGCTCCTGACCCGTCTCGTCGACGCCGCAGAGGTCGGTGGCGTCGGCTGCGTCATTCAGGAGGGCGTCCACGCGGTGGCGCGCCGCGTCGACCACGTCGTCCCCGCCGCCGAGGCTGCCCACGAGGTGCCGGGCGATCTCCCGCACCGGCACGTTCGAGTCGTTCGACCGGCGCCGCAGCAGGGCGAACGCCTCGTCCGGACCCACCCCGAACGCCACCATGAGCACGCCCTTGGCCTGCTCGATCACCGAGCGCGACGCCTCCGCCGCGCGGATCGACGCCGTCGCCTCCTGCCGCGCAGCCTCGTGGTAGGAGTCGGTGACGTCGACGACGTACCCGGACACCTCGACCACCTGACCCGTGGACCGCGACCGGCGACCCTGCGCCGCGACCGCCAGCGTGCGAGCACGGCCGGCCGCATCCACGATGCGGTGGACCGACCCGAAGGGCTGACCGGTCCGCGCGGTCCGCACGAGGGAGTCGGAGACGCGGACGCGGTCGTCGGTCGAGCGGTGCGCGAGGAGGAGGAGGGACGTGGGCACGACGTCGCCGGGCCGGAACCCGTACAGGGCGTACACCTCGTCCGACCACCACCAGCGGTCGGTCGCCGGGTCGACGCGGAACCGGCCGACGCGAGGCGCGTCGCCGGCGCAGAGGGCGGCGAGCACGGTCGTGAGCGCGTCGGACGCGTCCCCGAGACGGTCCGGGGGGTCGGCGGGCAGGACGGCGTCCATCGATGGGGTCCCCAGGGGTCGGTGCAGGACGGAGCCGATTCCTGACCCCAACGGTGGAACACTAGCCCAGCGCGGCACGGACGGCAGAGCCGCGCCGGACGACGACGCACGGGCACGGACGGAGGCGGGACGATGACCGGGGAGACCGGGGTGGCGCACGGCAAGGACCGGGGCGACGGCGCGACGCAGGACCACGGCCGTGAGGAGACGCCGGAGGAACGGTCCGACCGGAACTGGGTCGAGCTGCTCCAGGAGCTGCGCGTCATGCAGACGGGCGTGCAGATCCTCACGGGCTTCCTGCTCACCCTGCCGTTCCAGGCGCGCTTCTCCGACCTCGACGCGTTCCAGGTCGCCGTCTACCTCGTGCTCGTCGGACTGTCGGTCCTCGCCACCGGGCTGTTCATCACCCCGGTGAGCATGCACCGCTCCCTGTTCCGCAAGCACGTCAAGCCCGACCTCGTGACCCTCTCGGACCGCGTGACCCGCGCCGGGATCGGCGTCCTCGCGCTGATCTTCACCGCCACCGTGCTGCTCGTCGTCGACGTCGTCGTCAGCCGCACCGCGGCGCTGTGCGCGAGCGGGGCCGTGCTCGTCGTCCTCCTCGGTCTCTGGTTCGCGCTGCCGCGGGTGGCCGTGCGCGACGCGTAGCGCCGCCCGCCCGGTCTCGCCGCAGCGCACGACGGCGCCCGCCCGCCTACGGTGGGGGCCGTGCTGCTCGACCTCCTCCTCCTGGGCGTCATCGGCCTCAACGTGTTCGCCCTCGCCCTGGTGCTGCTGCGCGCGCCCCTGTACCGCGTGCGCGTCTACCGGCCCATGCTGCTCAACCTCGCCCTGTCCGTTCTGCCGGTGCTCGTCCTCACCGCCGTCGTCGTGGTCGACGGGATCCTGCTCGCGGGCGGGGCTCCGCCGTGGGTCGTCGGCGTCGTGTCCGGGGCCGGGCTGCTCGCGTGGGTCGTGCTGCTCCCGAACGCGGGCTACCTCGTCACCGAGCTCAACCTCAACCACCGCCGCGAGGGCGAGGACGTGCCTCTCTGGTACGACATCGTGGCCGTCCTCACGCTCGCCATGTCGGGCGTGCTCAACACGGTCGTGAACGTCTTCCTCGCGCAGGCCCTGTACGCCGTGGCGCGCTACCCGCACGACGACGCCCCGTTCCGCCGGACCGGGTCGTGGCTCGTGGTCGCGGGCCTGCTCCTGCTCGTCGCGTTCGGGATCTACCTCGGCCGGTACGTCCGCTTCAACAGCTGGGACCTGCTGCACCCGCTCCGGTTCGCCCGGAGGCTCGCGACCCACTTCGGGGGGCGCGGCGTCGCCCGCGACGCGCTGCTGTTCTGCGTGCTGCACGCCACGTTCTTGGCGCTCATGTACGTGATCGTCGTCGGTCCGATCACGACGCTGCTCGTCGCGGGGGAGTGACGCCGGGCCCGCCCGTGCGGGCACGTGTGCGGGGTGAGCTGTAGAACGATGTTCTACGCCGGCCTACACTGGTGGGCATGCGCATCCCCGAGGAGCTGCCGACGGTCGGCGTGCGCGACCTCAACCAGCGGACGAGCGCCGTGCTGAGGATGGTCCGGGAGGGCACGCCGGTCGTAGTGACCGACCACGGTCACCCCGTGGCACGCATCGTGCCGATCACGTCGAGCCCGTACGAGCGGCTCGTCGCCGAGGGGGAGTACGTCCCCGCCACGGCCTCCGCGCTCGTCGCCCCACCCGCCGAGGCGCAGGGCCGGCCGACCGCGGACGTCCTCGCCGAGCTGCGCGGGGACCGCACGTGAAGGCGCTGTACGTCGACACGTCGGCCGCGCTCAAGCAGGTGCGCAGGGAGAGCGAGACCGACGCGTACCTGGACTACCTCGGCGAGCAGGTCGAGGGCGGGACCGTCCTGACGTCCTCGCTCCTGCTCGACGTCGAGCTCGCGCGGTTCGCCGTCCGCGAGGGACTGGACCACGCGGAGCGGGTCGCACCGGTCCTGGCGGCGTTCGCCCGGCGGCAGATCAGCCCGGCGGTCGTCCGCGGCGCCGCGGCGATCGAGGTCCACGTGCGCGGCCTCGACGCCATCCACCTGGCGACGGCCGCCCAGCTCGGGACGGACCTGGTCGCCGTCGTGACCTACGACCGGCAGATGCGCGCCGCCGCGCGCGCCCTCGGTCTCCCGGTCGTCGCCCCGGGCTCCGTCGGGTAGGAGCCGCACCCGCGCCCGACGGGTCGCCCGCTCAGTGCGACGTGAGGCGCCCGACGAAGCGCTTGGCCCCCCTGCCGGCGAACCGCCGGGCGAGGACCCCGACACCCGCGGCGACCGCCGCGAACGTCACGGCCGAGACGATGCCGACCTCCTCGTCGTCGAGGTCCTTCGGGGCGTCGTGGCCCGTCACCTTCGCCCAGACGACCGTGACGAGCTTCTGCGCCGCCCAGCCCGCGGCGAACGTCAGGGCGACCGTGCCGACCTTCAGGGCCAGGGTGGTCTTCTCCTCGGTGTCTGCCACGGGGTCTCCTTCGCTGCGTCGGTGTGCTCCGCACCACCGTAGTGCGGGTCCGGGCCCCACGCCGAGGCGGCGCACCGCCGGTGTAGGCTCGCCGTGAACGACAGGGGAGCTCCTGGAGGAGCTGAGAGTGCGGACCGCCGCAGACCCTCGAACCTGACCCGGTTAGCACCGGTGGAGGAAGTCGGGAATCTCGACCACCCGCACGCGCAGGCCCACGGGCCACGACCGCGCACGGGCGGACCCCTCCTGAACGTCCAGGGAGGACACGTGCAGCACAGCATCACCCGCCCCGCCGCCCTCGCGGCCGGGACCACCCTCGCGCTCCTCGCCGTCAGCGCCTGCTCGGGCGGCGACGACACCGGGGGCGACCCCGCGGCGTCGGACAGCACCGTCACCCTCGTCACGCACGACTCCTTCGCCGTGAGCGACGACGTGCTCGCCGCGTTCGAGGCCGAGAGCGGTCTCGAGGTCGAGCAGGTCGCGCCCGGCGACGGAGGCGCCCTCGTCAACCAGCTCGTCCTCACGAAGGGCTCGCCGCTCGGCGACGTCGTCTTCGGCATCGACAACACGTTCGCGTCGCGCGCGATCGCCGAAGGCGTCCTCGACCCGTACACGCCCGCCGGACTGTCCGAGTCCGCCGCGCAGTACGCCGTGGGCGACGGCGGCGAGCTCACCGCGATCGACGTCGGCGACGTGTGCGTCAACGTCGACCACGCCTGGTTCGAGGACGCGGGCGTGCCCGAGCCCGCCACCCTGGACGACCTCGCAGACCCGCAGTACCGGGACCTGCTCGTCGTGACCAACCCCGCGACGTCGTCCCCCGGCCTCGCGTTCCTCCTCGCCACCGTCGACGCGTTCGGCGAGGACGGCTGGGAGCAGTACTGGGCCGACCTGCGCGACAACGGCGTCAAGGTCGTCGACGGCTGGTCCGACGCCTACTCCGTCGACTTCTCCGGCGGCGAGGGCGCCGGCGACCGCCCCCTCGTCCTGTCGTACGCCACGTCGCCCGCCTTCACCGTGAGCGAGGACGGCACGTCGACCAGCACCGGCGCGCTCCTCGACACCTGCTTCCGCCAGGTCGAGTACGCGGGCGTCCTCGCCGGCGCCGACAACCCCGAGGGCGCGCGGCAGCTCGTCGACTTCCTCGTCTCGGAGGCGTTCCAGGCCGACGTGCCCGGCCAGATGTACATGTACCCCGCCGACGACACCGTCGAGCTGCCCGCCGAGTGGCAGCAGTTCGCCCCGCTCGCCGACGAGCCGTTCGACGTCGCGCCCGAGGACGTCGACGCGCACCGCGACGAGTGGATCCAGGCGTGGACGGCGACCGTCGTCGGCTGAGCCTGTTCGTGCGTGGTCGGGTTTCGCTGGCCGGGTCGGGTCAGGCGATGGGGGCGGCGTGCGGGTCGGGTCCGGCGGCGGGGGCGGCGTCGGGGCTCGGGCTGCCATCCGCGCCGCTCGTTCCTCGCGGCGCTCCCGCCAGACCCACCACGCCCTTCGCCTCCGACGCCGCCCCCACCACCTCCGCCGTCGGCTCACCGGGGTACGACCTCGGCCTACCTGGGTACTACTTCGGCGCCGAGGTAGTACCGCAGGCGCGCGAGGTAGTACCGGGGTTGCGCGAGGTAGTACCGCAGGCTCGCGAGGTGGTACCGGGGGCTTTCGAGGGAGGACCCTGGTGAGGGCGGTGGCCGGGCGGTGGGGCGGCATCGGGCGCGGGGTGGCGTGGGGGGTCGCGGCGGCGGTGCCGCTCGCGTTCCTCGGGGTGTTCTTCGCGTGGCCGGTCGTCGCGCTCGTCGCGCGGGGGTTCGTGGCCGACGGCGCGCTCGACCTCTCGGGGTTCGCGGAGGTCTTCTCGACGCCCCGCACGTGGCGGATCGTCGGGCTCACGCTGTGGCAGGCCACGCTCGGCACCGCGCTGTCGGTGCTGCTGGGCCTGCCCGGCGCGTACGTGCTCTACCGGTGCCGGTTCCCCGGGCGGCGCGTCGTGCGCGCGCTCGTCACCGTGCCGTTCGTGCTGCCCACCGTGGTCGTGGGCGTCGCGTTCCGCACGCTCCTGGTCGACGGCGGCCCGCTCGGCTTCCTGCGCCTCGACGGCACGTTCGCGGCGATCGTCGTCGCGCTCGTGTTCTTCAACTACTCCGTCGTCGTGCGCACCGTCGGCGGGCTGTGGGAGCACCTCGACCCGCGCGCCGAGCAGGCCGCGCGCGCCCTCGGCGCGACGCCGTGGCGCGCGTTCCGCACCGTGACCCTGCCGGCCCTGGCGCCCGCGATCGCGAGCGCCGCGTCGATCGTGTTCCTCTTCTGCGCGACGGCGTTCGGCGTCGTCCTCGTCCTCGGCGGCATCCGCTACGGGACGATCGAGACGGAGATCTGGATCCAGACGACCCAGTTCCTCGACCTGCGCACCGCCGCGGTCCTGTCGGTCGTGCAGCTCGTCGTCGTCGTCGCGGCGCTCACGGTCGCGAACCGCACCCGCGCCCGGCGTGAGCGCGCGCTGTCGCTCACGGCGGCGTCGAGCGCCGCGCACCCCGTGCGCCTGTGGCGGCGCGCACCCGTCGGCAGCGGTCGCCGGGGCAGGCCCGGCGCCGACCTCCTGCCCGTGGCGGTCACGGCGCTCGTGGTCGTCGTGCTCGTCGGGCTGCCGCTCGCGACGCTCGTCGTGCGGTCCCTGCGCGTGCCGGGCGGCGGCTGGGGGTTCGACAACTACGCGAACCTCGGCACGACGGGCGGCGCCAACGCCCTGTCGGTGACCGTGTGGGAGGCGGCAGGGAACTCGCTGCGCACCGCCGCGCTCGCCACCCTGATCGCGGTGGTCGTCGGCGGGCTCGTCGCGCTCGTCGTGTCACGCCGCCCCCGGGCCCGTGCCGGGCGCCGCGCGATCACGGCGCTCGACTCGCTCTTCATGCTCCCGCTCGGCGTCTCCGCGGTGACGGTGGGGTTCGGGTTCCTCGTCACGCTCGACCGCCCGCTCGGGCTCGACGTCGACCTGCGCACCTCGGGGCTGCTCGTGCCGATCGCGCAGGCGGTCGTCGCCGTGCCGCTCGTCGTGCGCACGGTGCTGCCGACGCTGCGCGCGATCGACCCGCGCCTGCGCGAGGCCGCCGCGACCCTCGGGGCCGGTCCCGGGCGGGTGTTCCGCAGCGTCGACGGGCCGATCGCGGCGCGCTCGCTCGGGCTCGCGGTCGGGTTCGCGTTCGCGGTGTCGCTCGGCGAGTTCGGTGCGACGTCGTTCCTCGCCCGCCCCGACACCGCGACCCTGCCCGTCGTGATCTTCCGCCTCGTGGGCCGCCCGGGCGCGGAGAACCAGGGCATGGCGCTCGCCGCGAGCGTCGTGCTGGCCCTGCTCACCGCAGCCGTCATGCTGCTCGCCGAGCGGTTGCGCGGCGACCGTCCCGGAGGAGAGTTCTGATGGTGCAGACCGGCGCCGGGCTCGAGGTGCGGGACGTCGTCGTGCGCTACGGGGGCGGCGGCCGCACCCGGCACGCGGACCCCGGCACGACGGCGGTCGCGGGCGTCTCGCTCGACGTCGCGCCCGCGGAGGTGCTGGCCCTGCTGGGGCCGAGCGGGTGCGGCAAGTCGAGCCTGCTGCGCGCCGTCGCGGGCCTCGAGCCCGTCGCGGCGGGGAGCGTGCGCTTCGCGGACGACGACCTCGCGGGCGTCCCGGTGCACCGGCGCGGCTTCGGGCTGATGTTCCAGGAGGGGCAGCTCTTCCCGCACCGCGACGTCGCGGGGAACGTCGCGTACGGCATCGCGGACCTGCCCCGTGCGGAGCGGGACGACCGCGTGCGCGAGCTGCTCGACGTCGTCGGGCTCGCCGGGTACGAGAAGCGCCCGGTGACGACCCTCAGCGGCGGGGAGCGCCAGCGTGTCGCGCTCGCGCGGTCCCTCGCGCCGCGACCGCGCCTGCTCCTCCTCGACGAGCCGTTGTCCGCGCTCGACCGGGGCCTGCGCGAACGCCTCGCCCTCGACCTGCGGGCCGCCCTGCGCTCGACCGGCACGACGGCCGTGTTCGTCACCCACGACCACGACGAGGCGTTCACCGTCGCCGACCGCGTCGCCGTCATGGACGCCGGCCGGCTCCTGCAGGTCGCGCCGCCCGAGGACCTGTGGCGCGCGCCCGCGTCGCGCCGGGTCGCGGAGTTCCTCGGCTACCAGGCGTTCGTCCCGCTCGACGTCGCGGGGCTCGCCCGTCACGGCCTGTCAGCACCCCACCGGTCCCGGGACCGACCCGACGCTGACAGGTCGGGGGGACTGCTCGCCGTCGGGCCGCGGGGCCTGCGCGTGACCCGCCGGGACGACGACCCGGGGCGGGCGTGGCGGGCGACCGTCGTCGGCTCGACGTTCCGTCGCGGCACGACCGAGGTGACGGTCGACGTCGCGCTCCCGGGCCGGGAGGGCACCGCCCGGCTCGTCGCGCTCGCCGACGACCCGCAGGCCGGGACCCCGCACGACCTCGACGTGGGGTCGGCGGTCACCGTCGTCGTCGACCCCGCGGGCTGCGCCGCCGTCCCGGCGTGATGCACGGGCGACCCTCTCGGCGCGCGACGAGCGGCGGTGCGGCCTAGCGTCGAGGGATGGGAGACGCATCGATCGGGGACGAGCTTCCCGAGAAGGACGGCGGCAAGGCCGCGAAGATCCTGTACCGCCCCGTGGGGATCGCGAGCTCGATCGTCGGCGGGCTCGTGGCCGGTCAGGTGTTCAAGCAGGTGTACAAGCGGGTCGGGCCCGGCGACCGCAAGGACGCGCCGACCCCGCTGCAGTCGGAGTACCCGCTCAAGGAGATCCTGCTCGCGGCGATGATCCAGGGGGCGATCTACGCCGTGGTGAAGGCCCTCATCGACCGGGGCGGGGCGCGGGCGTTCGAGAAGTGGACGGGGGAGTGGCCCGGCGACTGACGCGCGCCGTCAGCGCTGGTCGCCCGCGTCGTGCACGACGAGCGCGACCTGCGTCCGGTTCTCCACACCGAGCTTGAGCAGCACGTTCGACACGTGCGCCTTGACGGTGGGCACGCTGAGGTAGAGCCGCGCGCCGATCTCCGCGTTGCTCGCGCCGCGCCCGATCTCGTGCGCGACGTCGCGCTCCCGGTCGGTCAGCCGGGCCAGCGCGTCCCGGGCGCGCTCGCGGGCGCCGCCCGACCCGGCCGCGGAGGCCATGAGCCGCCGCACGATCTGCGGCGACAGGACGGGCTCGCCCGCGGCCGCGGCGCGCACGGCGGCGACGATGCGCTCGGGCGGCATGTCCTTGAGCAGGTAGCCGGCCGCGCCGGCGTGCAGGGCGCCGGTCACCTCGGAGTCCGTGTCGAACGTCGTGAGGACGACGACGGCGGGCCGGTCCGCGCGGGCCTGCACCCGGCGCGTCGCCTCGATGCCGTCGACCCCGGGCATCCGCAGGTCCATGAGCACGACGTCCGCCGGGTGCGCGTCGAGGACGGCGGCGACGTCGCCGCCGTCGGCCGCCTCCCCGACGACCTCGACGCCGTGCGCGCCGTCGAGCAGCAGGCGCAGGCCGGACCGGACGAGGGCGTCGTCGTCGACGACGACGAGCCGGACGGGCCGTTCGGCCGGCTCGCGCGCGGGCTGGCTCATGCGTCCCACGGTAGCCGGACGTCGAGGAGGAACCCGGGGCCGTCGTCGCGCGGCCCGGCGTCGAGGCGCCCCCCGAGGAGCGCGACACGCTCGCGCAGCCCGACGAGCCCGGTCCCCGTCCCGGCGCCCGTCCCAGTGCTTGTCCTGAGGCCCGGACCGGCCGGCCCGGCGGGGACGAGGCGCGGCCCGCCGTCGGCCACGACCACCCGGACCTCGCCCGCCCGCGCGGCGACCCGCACGGTCACCGGCGAGCCGGGCGCGTGCCGCCGCGCGTTCGTCAGCCCTTCCTGCACCGCCCGGTAGGCGGCGACCGCGACCGTGGGCGGGGGGACGGCGTCCCCCTCCCGCTCGTAGGTCACCTCGCCCGCGGCGCGCGCCTCGACCACGAGCCGCGGGACGTCGCCGAGACCCGGCCGGGTCGGGGGCACGTCCGGGTGCTGCGGGTCGTCGGGCAGGTCGCGCAGCACGCGCACGACGTCGCGCAGGTCGTCGAGCGCCGCGCTCACCCCCGCGCGCACCAGGGCCGCGGCGGACGCGAGCCGTTCTGGCGGCGCGTCGGGGCGGTACTCCAGGGCGCCCGCCGTGGACGCGAGGAGCGACAGGCGGTGGGCGAGCGTGTCGTGCATCTCGCGCGCGATGCGGGCGCGCTCGGCGAGCCGCGCCTCGGCGACGCGGCGCTCCTGCTCGACCTCCGCGCGTCGGGCCCGCTCGCGCAGCGACCGCAGCAGCTCGGCGCGCGCCTGCCCGTACGCACCCCACCCGAGGAGGGCGGCGTGGACCGCGAGGTCGCACAGCAGCCACCAGCCGAGCGGCATGGACACGGGGCGCCACAGCGCCTGGACGGCGTGGCCCGCGAAGCCCGCCGCGGCGACGGGCAGCGCGGTCCGCACCGGGAACCAGCGTGCGACGTGGAGCGTCGCGACCGTCGACGCGGGCGTCGCCGCGCCGGACACCGCGGCGAGCGCGGCGAGCGCGAGCGCCACCGCGACGGGTCGGCGGGACCACAGGAACGGCAGGAGCGCGAGCACCGCGACGGCGACCGCGACGTCGAGCGCGGGGCCGAGCGCCGTGACGTCCGCCCCGGCGAGGACGGGCACCAGCGACAGGAGCGTGAGGACGGCGACCGCGGCCCACGCGGCCGCGAACCACGACCACGGCAGGATCCGGGCCGTCGGGTCGCGCCGGTGGGCGGCCGTCGCGAGGACGGGCGGCCCGGCGAGGGGCGGGCAGTCGTGGACGGAGGTGCTCATGACGTCGACGGTAGGCAGCGTCGCGCCCGCCCGACACCGACCGAGGTCGGGGGTCGACGTCCGACGGTCGGGGCGGGGACCGCCCTCGGCAGGGGCGGCGACCGACATCGGACGGGCGCGGCTGGTGACCGAGCGTCGGCAGCGTGAGGGGGTCGGCACGAGGCCGGCCACGGCCCCGGCCGTGCGACGCAGGAGGTTCCCATGTCCTCGCAGCACCCCACCACCCGTCCCGCCCCCGCGGCGTCGGACCGGACCGGACCGGCTCAGGACCCGTCCGGCCGGGTCACCGCCGCCCGACGCCGCGTGCCCCCCTGGGCCGTCCCGCTCGCCGCCGCGCTCGTCGGCGCCGCCGTGTGGCTCGTCGGCACGGCCGCCGGGGTGGACGTCGCCGCCCGGTCCGGGTCGGCCGTGCAGGACGTCGGGCTCGTGTCCGTCGTCGTGGCCGCCCTCGTCGTCGGGTTCGCCGGCTGGGGCGTTCGCGCCCTCCTCGGGCGGGTCCGCCGGGCCGCCCCCGGCCGGGGCGAGCGCGCCTGGCTCGTCACGTGCGCCGTCGTGCTCGTCGTGTCCCTGCTCGGCCCGCTGGGCGGTGTCGGCGCGGGCGCGGTCGTCGTGCTCCTCGCCGAGCACGTCGCCGTCGGCGCCGTCGTCATGCTCGGCCTGCGGCGCGCGTGACGCCGCCCGGTCGGTCGGTCGGGCTCAGGTCACCTGGTCTCGCCGAACCCCGGGTTGTTCGGCACGGAAGCCGCTCCGTGCCGAACAACCCGGGGTTCGGCGGCGGTCAGACCGGGCGGCGGCGGGCCACGACGACGGCGACGTCGTCCTCGCGGCCGGGGTCGTCGAACGCCGCGACGAGCAGGTCGCACGTCGCGGCCGGGTCGCCGCCCGCACCCGTGGCGGCAACCTGCGCCAACCGGTCGACCGCGTGGCGCAGCGAACCGTCCCGGCGCTCGACGAGACCGTCGGTCACCATGACGAGGAGGTCGCCGGGGGCGAGGACGTCGCGGTGGGCCGGCCGGTCGTCGGGGCTCGGCACGCCCAGGAGGCGCGAGCCCACCTTCGCCGGGACGACCGTCCCGTCGGTGCGCACGATCAGCGCGGGCAGGTGCCCGGCGTCCGTCACCTCCAGCGCACCGGTCGCCGGGTCGACCACGCACACGCACACCGTGGCGAACTCGGTGTGGTCCGCGCGCAGGGTGTCGTTGAGCAGGTCGAGCGCGCGGGCCGCCCCGTGCCCCTCGCGCAGGTAGGCGCGCAGGGTCAGGCGCACCTCCGCCATGACGGTCGCGGCGCGCAGCGAGTGCCCCTGCACGTCGCCGATCACGACGGCGACACGACCGTCGGGCAGGTCGAACGCGTCGTAGAAGTCGCCCCCGACGTCGAGGCGCGCGTCCGACGCCTCGTACCGGGCCGTGACGTCGAGCGCGCCCTGCACGGCCAGGCTCGACGGGAGGAACGTGCGCTGCAGCGCGAGCGTGGTGCGGTGCTCCTCGGCGAAGGTCCGCAGGTTCGACATCGCGGTCGTCGCGGCGTCGGCGAACTTCCCCGCGACGTCGCGCTCCTCGTCGGTCGGCCCCGCCTGCACGTCGTCCAGCCGGATCCCGAGCCCGCCCACGAGGGCACCGCCCCCGTCGACCAGCCAGATCGTCCACCACGCGCCCGAGGGCACCCCGGCCTGGGCGAGCAGGGGCCGCCACGGTGCGGGGACGGCGTCGGACCCGAACACGGACGTCGTGAGGCCGGCCGGGGGGAGCACGGGGACCGTGCCGCGCCCGCGCGCGAGCGGCGCGTCGGGGGTCCGGCACACGGAGCGCAGCACCACTCCCGCGTCCGCCACGATCATCGCGACGACGGGACGCCCGAGGACGGTGCACGCGCCGCGCGCCGCATGGTCCACGACGTCCTCGGCCGAGCGGGCCTCGTGCATGGGGACGAGGGCCTCCGCGAGCGCCTCCAGGCGTGCGGCGACCCGGCCCGCGTCCCGCTGGGCGGCGCGGCCCCGGCACAGCGCGCCGACGGTCGCCACGAACTCGTCGCGGTCGAGCGGTTCGGCGAGGTAGGCGTCGGCGCCACCCTCCAGGCCGGCCGTCCGGGCGGCGGCGTCGACGTCCGTCGCGGACACGTGCAGCACGGGCACGTGGGTGGTCCGCGGGTCGTCCTTCAGCCGACGGCACACCTCCCGCCCGGACACGTCGGGAAGGTTGACGTCGAGCACGACGGCGTCCGTGCCGGGCGTCGCGAGCCGCAGGGCGTCGGCCCCCGTGGCCGCCTCGACCACGGCGAACCCGGCGCGCCGCAGCCAGCTCGCCATGACGTACCGGTGCGCCTGCGTGTCGTCGACGACGAGGACGGTGCGCTCGGTGCTCATGTGGCCCCCGCCGCACGGCGCAGCGTCGCCACCAGCGACGCACGGTCCACCGCGGCCTTCCCGAGGAACGGGACAGGTCCGAGGGAGGCGGGGACGTCCGGGGCGGGGACGCTCGACATGAGGACCGCCGGGATGCCCGGGTGCCGGTCCCGGATGCGGCCGAGCAGGGTCACCCCGTCCATGGCGGGCATCCGCACGTCCAGCAGCACGACGTCCGCGGGCCCGTCCTTGAGCAGCGCGAGGGCGTGGTCGGCGTCGTGCGCGACGCTGACGCGCGCGGCGTCGTCCCGGAGCATCGCGACGAGCACGGTCGCGTAGGCGCGGTCGTCGTCCACGACGAGCACGTGACCCACCGACCGCTCGCGCGCAGCGGGGTCGTCCGCCGGGACCGCGCCGGGAGCCGCAGCGGCCGAGGGGGTCGGAAGGTCCGGCAGCCGGAGCGTGAAGACGCTGCCCTCGCCCGGGTCCGACGTCGCGACGAGCGTGCCGCCCAGCGCCTGCGACGTGCTGCGCGCGTACGGCAGACCGAGGCCCGTGCCGCGCACGGTCGGCTGCAGCCGGTTCGGGACCTGCACGAACTCCTCGAAGACGGCGTCCAGCTGGTCCGCGGGGATGCCGAGGCCGGTGTCGGTCACCGTGAACCGGACGCAGCCCGCGTCGGGGGCGACCTCGAGCCGCACGGTGCCGGCGTCCGTGAACTTCACCGCGTTGGTGAGGAGGTTGCGCAGGATGCGGGCCAGGAGGCGGCGGTCCGTGACGAGCGCGAGGCCAGGCACCGCGTCGACCTCCAGCGCGACGCCGTCGCGCAGCAGCGGCGTGGTCGTGCCGCGCAGCTCGTCGAGGAGCGGGTCGAGCTCGACGCGTGCGGCCTCCACGTCCTCGTGCCCGGCCTCGGCGCGCGCCAGGTCGAGCAGCTCGTCGACGAGCGTGAGCAGGGTCGCCGCGCTCTCGCGCACGAACGTCACCTGCTGCGCCTGGTCGTCGTCGAGGGGCGAGTCGCCCAGGAGGGACGTGAGCCCGAGGATCGAGTTCACGGGCGAGCGGAGCTCGTGGCTCACGTTGCGCAGGAACCGGGACTTCGACTCGTTCGCCGCGGCGAGCGCGCGACCGCGCTCGTCGAGCTCGGCGTAGAGCGCCACGACCCCGGTGTTCGTCTCCTCGAGCTCCGCCGAGAGCTGGTCGTACATCGCGAGCACGCCGCGGTTCGTCTCCTCCAGCTCGTCGTTGAACCGGCGCAGCTCCTCGCGCTGGTGCGTGAGCTCGTCGAGGGTGCGCAGCAGGTCCGCGTTCTGCACGCGGAGCTCCTCCAGCGCGTCCGCGGCGTGCACGGCACCGACCGACCGCCGCACCGTCTCCAAGGTCTCTGCGTCGATCCGCGCGGTCGCGGCGAGCCGCTTCGTCAGCACGACGCGCGACCCGGCCGGGTCGATCTCCAGGTCGTCGACGAGACGCCGGGCGGCGGGCACGCCGCCGTCGCTCGGGTCGCCCTCGGTCGGCAGCGGGGCGCTCGCGACCATCTCGGCGTGCAGCTCCGCGTGCGCGACGACCGGCACGACGGTGATGACGACGTCGACCGGTCCCGTCGCGACGGCGGCGCGCCCCACCTCGGAGAGCGCGGTCGCGACCCGCACCTGGTCCTGCGTGTCGAGGCCGAGGTGGCGGCCGATCTCCCGCCCGGCCCGGCGCAGCGCGAGCACGTCGGTGTCGGTGCGGAGCTGTGTCGCGAGCAGCGGCATCACCCCACCTCCTCGGCGCGCGGTGCCCGCAGGACGGCCACGCACGAGTCGTCCCGCCGCACGCCCTGGTCGCGCAGCAGCACGCCGGACACGACCAGCGGGGAGCGCCGGGCGAGGCCCGGGTAGTCGGCGAGCGACCACCGGTCCGTGAGCCCGTCGCTGTGCATGACGACGACGTCGCCCGGCTCGACCGCGTACGTCGTCCCCCGCAGGGACCGCCCGTGCGACCCCGCGATCCCGGGATGGCTCACGAGGCCACGCGCCCGCGTCCCGGTCACCGAGCCGGAGATGTTCCCCAGACCCGCGTACTCCAGCACGTCCCCGACGACCCGGGCCACGGCGACGGCAGCGCCGCGCGTGCCGCCGAGCGCCGCGTGCACCCGCTGGAGCACCGCGACGGGCGGGCCGGCCGGCGCGTCGAGGAACGCCCGGACGGCAGCGTCCGACGCGACCGCGGCCAGCGGGCCGTGCCCCAGCCCGTCCGCGACGAGCAGGCTCGGGCCGTGCTCGTCGTGCCGGACGGCGAACGCGTCCCCGCACACGCCCTGGCCCGTCATCGGGCGCGTCACGCCCGTCGCGTCGTCGAGGTGCACGGGCGTGCGCGGCGGCGCGAACGCCGCGGCGACGACGGTCCCGCGGCCCGGCGCGGTCCACGCGTCCCACCCCGACGACAGCCGGGAGACCGTCCCCAGGCCGATCCCGAGCGTCCCGCGGCTCGACACGCCGTCGCGCATCGCCGCCTCGATGTCGCGCATCCCCGGGCCGGAGTCCACCGCGAGCACGTCGAGCACCGCGTCCGCGCCGGTGCGCCGCACGCGCACCAGCACGCTGCCGGATCCGGCGTGCCGCAGCTGGTTCGTCGCCAGCTCGGACACGACGAGCCCGACCTCCGCCGCCCGGTCGGTGCCGAACCCGAGCCGTGCGGCGACGGCGCTCGCCCCCCGACGGGCCCCGCCGACCGCGGACTCGTGGTCGATCGTGTGCCACGTGCCGTCCTCGACGACCGAGCGCCGTCCCGGCGCGGCGTCGCCGCGGTCCACCGGGGCGCTCGCGGGCACGATCATCGGGACCAGGTGGCGATCTCCACGCGGGTGCCCTGACCCGGCGCGGTGTCGATCGTGAAGTGCTGGACGAGGCGGCGCGACCCGGACAGCCCGAGCCCGAGGCCCCCGCCGCTCGTCCACCCGTCCGTGAGGGCGAGGTCGAGGTCCGCGATCCCGGGGCCCTCGTCGACGAAGACCGCGCGGACGCCCGTGCGGGTCGCGTCGGCGACCACCTCGACGTGCGCCTCGCCCCCGCCCCCGTAGACGAGCGTGTTGCGGGCGAGCTCGCTCGCGGCAGTCACGAGCTTCGTCTGGTCGACGAGCGACAGGCGCGCCTGCTGCGCGAGCGACCGGACGAGCTGACGGACCTTGACGACGTCCGAGTCCGTGCGCACGGGCAGCCGCTGCTGCTCGGTGGTGGTGGTGGTCGTCATCTCTCCTCGCGCTCGGCGGCGGAGAGCAGGATCTCCTCGGCGGACCGCTCGTCGGGCACGAGGAGCGCGAGGCCGCGCTCGACATCCAGCGCGGTGCGGACGTCCCCGAGGGACAGGCCCAGCTCGACCATGGTGATGGCGACCGCGGGCCGCATGCCCACGACGACCGTCGTCGCGTCGAGCACGGCGGAGATCGCCGCGACCGACGCGAGCATGCGGCCGATGAAGCTGTCGACGATCTCCAGGCCGGAGATGTCGATGATGACGCCGCGCGCTCCGGTGGACGTGATGCGCTCCGCGAGGTCCTCCTGCAGCCGCAGGGCCGTGTCGTCCTGCAGGTCGACCTGGATGGTCACGAGCAGCGTGGAGCCGATCTTGAGGATCGGGACGCCGTCGTTCATGCGGGCAGCCCGGGAGCTGCGGCGCCGCGGCTGCGCAGCGCGGCGACGAGGGCGTCGGCGAGGCTCGCCTTGGTGCGGATGTCCCCGAACTCGATCCCGAGCGCGACGATGGTCTGCGCGATCTGCGGGCGGATGCCGCTGATCGTGCACTCGGCGCCCATGAGCCGCGCCGCGACGACCGTCTTGAGGAGGTGCTGCGCGACCTGCGTGTCGACGGCGGGCACGCCGGTGATGTCGATGATTGCGTGCTCGCTGCCCGTGTCCACGAGCGTGTTGAGCAGCTTCTCCATGACGACCTGCGTGCGTGCCGAGTCGAGCGTCCCGACGAGCGGCACCGCGACGACCCCGTCCCAGAGCTTGACGACCGGCGTCGACAGCTCGAGGAGCTGCTCCGCCTGCTCGACGATGATCGCCTCGCGCGCGGCGGCGAACGACTCGAAGGTGAAGAGGCCGAGGTGGTCGACCAGGCGCAGCAGGGTCGTCGTGTCCACCTCGACGCCGTCGTCCGACGTCAGCCGGTACAGGCCCTCCTTGAGCGCGAAGACGCCGGTCGCGGTCTCGCGCGGGGAGAAGCCGAGGCGCGCACGCGCGGCGGAGACGTCGGCGAGGATGCCGCGGAGCTGGTCGAACGCCGGGTCCGCGAGGACCGTGCCGCCTGCCCGGAGGCCGTCGACGAGCGCGTCGAGGATGTCCGTCTGCTCGCGCTCGAGCTCGCCGCGCGACGTGCGGCCGTGCAGCTCGGCGGAGGCCGCCTCGAGCCACGCGGCGCGGACCTTGTCGGCGTGGTCGACCAGCGTGCGGGCGAGCGTGTCGGGGCTGGCGGAGGCGACAGGGGGCATCGCGAGGGTCCTTCCACATGGGGGTGGCGCGCCACGGGCGGCCGCGTCGGCGCAAGTGTACGCACGGTGGCCGGGTTCGCAGCCCGGGGCGAAGGACTCCTGACGAAAGGGCGATCGGGCCGACCGGGCGGGCCCGGCGACGCTGCTGGTCACCGCGCCGTCGGGCCCGGGCCGGGGTCCGGGGGCCCGCGCCCGGGAGACCCGGGTCACCCTCGCAGGTCGAGGTACCTCTCGATGAGCGCGGCGGTCGACGGGTCCTGGGCGTCGAGCGCGGCGGCGTCGCCGGTCAGCGCCGGTGCGATCTCGAGCGCGAGCTTCTTGCCGAGCTCGACGCCCCACTGGTCGAAGCTGTCGATGCCCCACACGACGCCCTGCACGAAGGTGATGTGCTCGTAGAGCGCGACGAGCTGCCCGAGGACCGACGGCGTGAGCGCGGGGGCGAGGATCGATGTCGTCGGGCGGTTGCCGGGGAACGTGCGTGCGCTGACGAGCGACTCGTCCGTGCCCTCGGCGCGCACCTCGTCCGCGGTCTTCCCGAACGCGAGCGCCTTCGTCTGGGCGAAGAAGTTGGCGAGGAACAGGGCGTGCACGTCCGCGCCCGGCTCGACGGCGCCGCCGTCGCCCACGCGGTCCGTGAGCGGGTGCGCGGGGTTCGCGACGGCGATGAAGTCGGCGGGGATGAGGCGCGTGCCCTGGTGGATGAGCTGGTAGAACGCGTGCTGGCCGTTCGTGCCCGGCTCGCCCCAGAAGACCTCGCCCGTCTGCGTGGTGACGGGCGAGCCGTCCCAGCGCACGCGCTTGCCGTTGGACTCCATGGTGAGCTGCTGCAGGTACGCCGGGAACCGGTGGAGGTACTGCGCGTAGGGGAGCACGGCGTGCGTGTGCGCGTCGAGGAAGTTGACGTACCAGACGTTGAGCAGGCCCATGAGGACGGGCACGTTGCGTTCGAACGGCGCGGTGCGCACGTGCTCGTCCATCGCGTGGAAACCGGCGAGGAGCTCGGCGAAGCGGTCCGGGCCGAACGCGATCGCGAGCGACGTGCCGATCGCGGAGTCCACCGAGTACCGGCCGCCGACCCAGTCCCAGAACCCGAACGCGTTCTCCGGGTCGATGCCGAACGCCGCGACCTTGTCGAGCGCCGTGGACACGGCGACGAAGTGCTGCGCGACGGCGGACTGCCGCGCCTCGTCCGTGTCCTCCAGCGCGCCGAGGGCGGACAGCCCGGTCCACAGCCAGTCGCGCGCGAGCCGCGCGTTCGTCAGCGTCTCCAGCGTGCCGAACGTCTTCGACGCGACGATGAACAGGGTCGTGCGGGGGTCGAGGCCCGCCGTGGTCTCCGCCAGGTCCGTGGGGTCGATGTTCGAGACGAACCGGACCTCGATGTCCTCGTGCTTGTACGGCAGCAGCGCCTCGTACGCCATGACCGGGCCGAGGTCGGACCCGCCGATGCCGATGTTCACGACGGTGCGCACGCGCTCGCCCGTGACACCCGTCCACTCGCCCGAGCGCACCCGGTCCGCGAACGCGTAGACGCGGTGCAGGACGTCGTGCACGTCGGCGTCGACGTCCTGCCCGTCGACGACGAGGTGGGCGTCGTCGCCGAGCGGGGCCGGGCGGCGCAGCGCGGTATGCAGGACCGCGCGGTCCTCCGTGACGTTGATGTGCTCGCCGCGGAACATGGCGTCCAGGCGCCCGGCGAGCCCGACCTCGTCGGCGAGCCGCACGAGCAGGGCCAGCGTCTCGTCGGTGACGAGGTTCTTCGACAGGTCGACCGTGAGGTCCGCCGCCGCGTGCGTCAGCCGGTCGGCACGCTCGGGGTCGGCGGCGAACCACGCCCGCAGGTCCGGGTCCAGCGCGTCGCGGTGGGCGCTCAGCGCGTCCCAGGACGCGGTGGTGGTGGCGTCGACGGGCGGGGGCACGGGCGTGGAGGTCATGGCCTCCAACCTACTGACCGACGTCGCGGCCCGCCCGGTGCGACCGTCACCCGGGCGATGGTCCGGTGGCCTGACGAACGTCGCCTCCCGACCCTTCAGCCCGCGGTGGTGAGCCGCTTCTGCCAGACCGCGGCCACGCCGTCGGCCCGGAAGCCGAGCGCCACGTTGATCGCGAGCATGTGCGCGTTCTCCTCGGCGTTCCACGTGTGGATGCGCACCACCCCCGGACGCCACGCGGCGAGTGCCCGGAGGTTCGCGACCTTGACCAGGGTGCCCAGACGGTGACCGCGGTGCTCGCGCACCACGAGCGTGTCCTCCTGGAAGCCGAACGGGACCTCGGCGCGGGGCACCTGGAGCACGGAGAACGCGACGAGCGCTCCCGTCCCGACATCCTCGGCGACCGTGATCAGCACGTGCTGGGAGCGGTCCGCGAGGTCGGAGAGGTGGTCGCGCACGCGACCCGCGTCCCAGTGCTCCTCCTGCTGGTCGAGGCCGGCGGACGGCGCGTCCGTGCTCATGCGCCCCCAGAGCTCCGCCATGCCGTCGAGGTGGCCCTCGGGGACCTCGTCGAACCACGTCGACGTGCGGTACGCCCCTGCCGACCTGCGCGCCTCGGCCTCGAGCGCGTCGAGCACGACGGCCGGTACCGGCAGGTGCAGGGTCGAGTGCCGGGTGACCTGTTCAAGGGCGTATCCGCGCGCGAGCGCGGCCCGGACGGGCGGCGCGTCTCCCGGGACCCGGCCGACACCGGTCGGCGGCTCGATCGTCGTCGGCCCGGCGTCGGGTTCCGGGCTGTGCGGAGTGGTGAACGCGACCGTGTCGCGGCCGAGCCCCGCGACGAACCGTTCGGCGGCGTCGAGCACGAGGTCGCGGACCTCGTCGGCGTGCTCGCCCTCCCGCACGCGCGGGCTCACCCAGGCGATGCCCTCGGCCGTGTCGCGCGGCACCACCGCGAGGACGACGCCCGCGACGTCACCGGGATCGAATCCCCGCTCCGGGACTGCGGGCTCGCCCGCCGGACCTGCCGCGGGCTCGTCGGCGCGCACCGCTGCGAAGAGGACCTTGCGGTGGTGCACCTGATGGCGCAGCGCGCCGAGCAGCACCCACGGCGGAGCCCACTGGTCGGTCCACCCCCAGACGGCCAGCTCGCGGTCGTGCTCGATCTCGCTGTAGGCGAGCACGGCCCAGGCGTCGGGGTCGTCGAGGTCGGCGGGCGGTTCGGGTGCGCGCAGCACGCGCCATGAGGGTGCCGTCGTCGTCATCCCGCCGAGTCTGTCCGACGTCCTCGGTCAGGGCGAGGCAATTCGTCGCACGGGCCCGGGCGGCGGGAGCGGGCGGACGGCCGCAGGATGGGTGACGGCGTCGCGCCGCGCGCCGCGACGGCTCGTCACGAGGAGGAGAGATGGCCGAGGTCCTGCTGTTCCACCACGTCCAGGGGCTCACGGAGGGCGTCCTGACGTTCGCCGAGACGCTGCGCGGTGCGGGGAACGTCGTGCACACGCCCGACCTGCTGGAGGGTCGGACGTTCGCGACGCTCGACGAGGGCATGGCGCACGTCGAGGAGGTCGGGTTCGCGACGGTGCTGGAGCGCGGCCGGCGCGCGGCCGACGCGTACGACGCCACCGTGTACGCGGGGATCTCCCTCGGCGTCCTGCCCGCCCAGATGCTCGCGCAGACCCGCGCAGGGGCGAAGGGCGCGGTGCTGCTGGAGGCGTGCGTCCCCGTGGCCGAATTCGGCGACGCGTGGCCCGAGGCCGTGCCCGTCCAGGTGCACGGCATGGACGCCGACCCGTCGTTCGCGGGCGAGGGCGACCTCGAGGCGGCGCAGGAGCTGGTCGACTCCTCGCCCGACGCCGAGCTGTTCCTCTACCCGGGCGACCGCCACCTCTTCACCGACCCGTCCCTGCCGTCGTACGAGCCAGAGGCCGCGGCGCTCGTCGTGGAGCGGGTGGTGCGGTTCCTCGACGGAATCCGCTGAGGCGTGCTGCGACCCGCCGAGGTCACCGCGCCGCAGGTGCGGTGAGACGCTGCCACGACGCCCACCCGCCCGCAGGACGGAACCCGAGCGCGACGTTGATCGCGAGCATGTGCGCGTTCTCCTCCGCGTTGCCCGTGTGGATGCGGCGCGTCGCCGGACGGACCGTCGACAGGGCCTCGAGGTTCGCGACCTTGACGAGCATCCCGAGGCGGTGCCCGCGGTGCTCCTGCAGCACGAGCGTGTCCTCCTGGTGGGCGAACTCGTCACGGCCCAGCGGGTACTCGAAGAGCGTGAACGCCGCCAGCTCGCCGCTCGGCACGTGCTCGGCCGCCGTCATGAGGAACCCGTACTCCGTGTCGCCCAGCGACTCGATCCACGTCCGCACACGCTGCGCGTCCCACGGGTCCTCCTCGTAGTCCACGCCGCCCACGGGTGCGTCCGTGCTCATGCGGGTGAACAGCCTCCCGACGTGGTCCAGGTGGTCGTCCGGGACCTCGTCGCGCCAGGTCACGAGCCGGTAGTCGTCGCCTGCGACGGCGCGGGCCTCGCCGCCGAGCCGGTCGAGCAGGCCGCCCGGGAGCGGCAGGTCGAGCACCGAGTGCCGCTCGACCTGCTCCAGCGCATACCCGTGCGCGAGCGCGAACCGTGTCTCCGGCGTCTCCGCGTCGACCCGCCCGGCGCCCGTCGACGCCGTCACCGTGCCCGGCCCCGGCCCCGGCTCCGAACCCTGCGACGTGGCCGAGAGCAACGTCGTGCGTCCTGCGTCCGCGGCGAGGCGCTCCGCGACCGTCAGCAGCGCCGTGCCGATGCCCCGGCCGCGCGCCGCCGCCCGCACGAACGGGTACACCTCCGCCAGCCGCGGGTTGCTCGCCGTGGGGAAAATGACGAACAGGTGGGCGACGACGTCGTCCACACCCGGCGCGGGGAGGCCCGGACCCAGCGCCTCGGCACGGACCACCACGAACCGCCGCTTCGTCGCGTACTCCTGGTGCCGCATCCCGGCGAGCGCGTCGCGCGCCTCGAGCGCCATGTCGTCGTACCCGTGGACGGCGAGCTCGATCTCGCGCTCCACGTCCGCGATCGCGCGGTACGCCCACGACTCCGGCGCGTCGACGTCGACGCTCTCCCCGTCACCGGCGAGGACCTCGACGAGGACCAGACCGGGCGGCAGGGCGACGTCCGGGACAGCAGGGGCGGCGATGCTCATACCACCCAGCGTCACGCCGCCCGCCGGGCGATGTCCACGGTTTTTCCCCGGGGACGCGGATCTTCTGGTGAGACGCCGGAGCGGCCCACCCCTGTCCGGGGAGGGCCGCTCCGGGTGACACGACCGGCCGGGTGGCCGGCCGTCGTCGGCTCACGTGCGCTTGCGGCTCGTGATCCACGACCAGACGAAGACGACGATGAGCGAGCCGAGGAGCGCGAAGCCCCACGTGCCCAGGTCGAAGAACTCCTCGTTGGCGTCCGTGCCGAACACGCCTCGGGCGATGAACCCGCCCAGGAGCGCGCCGAGCACGCCGAGGATCAGCGTGACGATCCATCCGCCCTTCTGCTGGCCCGGGACGATCGCGCGAGCGATCGCGCCCATGATGAGGCCGATGAGGATCCAGCCGATGATGCCCATGTCAGTCAGTCTCCTTAAGCTCCCGTGGGAACGGACAATCCGGATGATTCGCTCCGGACGACCTGGGAAGAACGTCCCACGGGTCGCGGGTGCACGCACGTCGAGGGCGGTGGGGCGGTGCGGCTCCGGTGGGTGCTGGGGTGGTGCGGGGCGGTGACCGACGCCGGGTCTCCCACCCGGCGCCTCGTCCCTCGGCGCCTCCTGCCAGACCCGCCACGACCCGGCGTCGGCCCCCGCCCCGCACCACCACGCCACCCCGCCCTCCACGGCCGCCTCGTAGGCTCGGAGGGTGAGGAGCGAGACGACGAGCGTGCGGGTCGACAGCTGGCTGTGGGCCGTCCGGGTGTTCAAGAGCCGGTCGCAGGCGACCGCCGCCGTGAAGGCCGGGCACGTGCGCGTCAACGGTGAGCGCGCGAAGCCGGCGACGAGCGTCAAGGTCGGGGACCGCGTCGTCGTGCGGGGCGGGGTCGTGGAGAAGGTGCTCGTGGTCGAGAAGCTGCTCGTCAAGCGGGTCTCCGCCGCGATGGCCGCCGAGGCCGTGACCGACCAGAGCCCGCCCCCGCCGCCCCGCGAGCTGCGGGTGCCGCTCGCCGTGCGCGACCGTGGCGCCGGACGGCCCACGAAGCGTGAGCGGCGCGAGATCGACAGGCTGCGCGGTCGTGGCTGAGCACCGCGTGCCGAATGATGCGCCCGGGGCCGAGTGATGCACCTGCACGTGCATCACCGGGCCCCGAGTGCCTCACTCGACGGTGTTCAGGCCGGGACGCCGGACGCGTGCGCCGACCCGGTCCGCACCGATGCACCGCACGACCCGGGCGACGAGCCCCGCGGCGTCGCGCAGGTCGGGGGCGGTGACCCGCAGCACCCGCCACCCCTCCTCCTCGACGGCCTCCTGGCGCCGCTTCTCCGCGAACAGCACGCGCCCCGGGTCGCCGCCGGCCAGCTCGCGGTACTTCACGAGCCCGTCGAACTCGACGAGCACGCGCCAGGCCTCCCAGCCGAGGTCCGCGCGGAAGCGACCCAGGCGCGTGACGAGCGGCATCTGCGTCCGAGGACGGGGCAGGCCCGCCCGCAGGAGCTCGAACCGCACCACCGACTCACCGGGGGACTCGGCGCCACGGTCCGCGACGTCGAGGACCGCCCGTGCGCGCACCACACCCCGGCCGCGGGTGTGCGCCACCCGGTCGACCAGCGCGTCCCGCGACACCCCTGACCGCAGCGCGGCGTCGGCGACGACCAGCCCGTCCCGCGGATGGAGCGTGCGCAGGCAGTCGAGCACCGTGCGTTCGCGCGTGGTGACGGGGATCCCGTCGACGACGGTCACGTCGGTCGGGCCGAGCGGGAGGCGGTGCCGGACGACGTCGCGCGCACGGCGAGCGCCGGGGACGTGCCGCTGCACGACGTGGACCGTCGAGGGCGGCGTCCACAGCGGCAGCCCCCACACGAGGGCTGCGCTCTCGTGGGAGACGACGTGCGGGGAGTCGAGCTGGCGCGAGACGGCCTCGACGCGAGCGCGTTCGACGCGCCGTCGACCGGCGGGGTCGGACCGGCCGGCGGGGTCGGACCGGCCGGAGGCGGGGTCGACCCAGTACGCGCCGCGGCGCAGGCGTGTCCCGGAGGCGGAGCGTGCGAGCGCGCGGACCGCGTCGCGCGGCAGGTCGGCGGCGAGGACCAGGCGCGGGGCCGGTGGGTCGGGGGTGTGCATCGCTGCACCGTGCCACGTCGACCCGGCCCCGCGGGCCACGGGTGCGGCGGGCTGTGGACGGGCGTCGCCGACGAGGGCCTGTGGATCAGGAGGCGGCTCGTCGAGAGACGCACGACGGGCCGGGTGATGCACGTCCCCGTGCATCACCCGGCCCGCAGTGCATCAGCGGAGGGTCAACAGGCGCCGAGGTCCTTCCAGACGCCCCACTGACCGCTCTGGGCGGGGTTCTCGCCCGTCGTCCACCACTTGGCCTCGTACGTCTTGCCCGAGTGGGAGACGCGCGCGCCGCCGAGGTAGACGCCGCCCGAGGTCCAGGCCGGGGCGGTGCAGTCGCCCGGCGGGTCCGTCGGCGGGTCCGTGGGCGGGTCGGTCGGCGGGTTCGTGCCGCCGCTCCCGACCGTCACGTCGACGCAGTTGTAGAACGCCATCGGGGTGTCCGCGATGTTCCAGCGCGCGAAGATCGTGTGGTTGCCCGAGGGCAGCCCGGTCAGGGTGTGGGTGACCGTCGCGCCCGGCTGCTTGCCTCCGTCGTTGAAGGTCTTGAACAGCTGGCCGTCGACGAAGTACTCCCACGTCGACGTCGCGTGGCGTGCCGTGATCTTCCACGTGAACGTGGTCGACGAGCTGACCTGGGTGCGGGGCCAGGGCTTGCTGGCGTCGTCCAGGTGGTTGAAGCCGCTGCCGCCGGAGCACTGCATGGAGCCCTTGGGGGCCTCGACGCTCTGCGGCTCGTACTTGATGGGGCCGCAGTCCCAGGACAGGTTGCCCTTGGCGCAGTGGTCCTGGCGGCTCGGCGGCGACGTGATCCAGCCGTGGGCGGAGGCGCTGGGTGCCACGGCGATCGGGGCGACGATGGCGGCCGCCCCGACCAGTGCCGCGACGAGCGCCGCTCTGAGTCTCTTCATGGTGTCTCGTTCTCCATCCGGTGGTGCTTGCGGTTCCTCGCAGGCCCGCGACGTCGCGGGCCGCACGCGGATCGGTCCCTTCGACGCTAGGGAGCCGGGACGGAGCGGACAATCGGGTGGATCACGTACGGGCATCCGCGTACGGCGTCCGGTACGGGGTAGGGGAGAGGCTCCCGCGCGCCCCCTGCACGCGCGGCGGGCACAGCACTGCCCGACGGCGTCCGGCCGGGTGACCGGTCGCCGTCGGGCAGCGGAGGGTTCAGCGGGTCAGCAGGCGCCGACCAGCTTCCACGGGCCCCACTCCTCGGCGCCGGGGGTGTTGTTCTGCGTCCACCACTTGGCCTCGAAGATGTTGCCGTTGTGCGAGACCTTCGCCCCGCCGGTGTAGACGGACGACGCCGACCACGCCGGGTCCGTGCACTCGCCCGGCTGGCCGCCGGTGTCGCCACCGCCGGTGTCGCCACCGCCGTTGTCACCGCCACCGGGGTTGGTGCCGTTCGCGGTGATGTTCAGGTCCACGCAGTTGTAGAACGCGTTCACCGTGTCCGCGACGCTCCAGCGCGCGAGGATGGTGTGGTTGCCCTCGGGCAGGCCGGTGAGGGTGTGCGAGATGTCCTTCGGGGGCTGGACGCCGCCGCCGTCGAACGACGCGAAGAGCTTGCCGTCGACGAAGTACTCCCACACGCTCGTGGCGTGGTTGGCGGTGAGCTTCCACTGGAAGGTCACCTCGGAACCGGTGGTCGTGCGGGGCCAGGGCTTCGACTCGTCGTCGAGGATGTCGTAGCCGCTGCCGCCGGAGCACTGCATCGAGCCCTTGACGGCCTCGACCGACTGCGGCTCGTACTGCAGGCCGCCGCAGCTGAACGACGTGGTGCCGGTGGCGCAGTGGTCCTGCCGGCTCGGGGGAGAGGTGATCCAGCCGTGCGCCGAGGCGCTGGGTGCGATCGCGATCGGGGCGACGATCGCCGCCGCACCCATCACCACGGCGACGAGCGCCGCGCGGAGTCGCTTCATCGGGGACTCGCTTCCTGTCTCGGGAGGGTCGGAGGCGGCGTCGTGCCGCGCTGCCGACCGGGGGACGCGACGACGGTAAGCACGGTCGGTGCCCCGCTCAACGGCCTGTCCGGGACGCTGCGAGGGTACGGGTATCCCCGTACGGGGCTGTCGGATTCGCCGGGATCGTGCGCGTGGGAGCGGTGCCGGGTCACCGCTGCCGGTGACCTCCGCGACCGCTTGCCCGGAGAAATCGTGTGGTGATCCCGTACCCCGCGCGGGCCGGGGATCAGGCGGTCGCGTCCTCCTCGCGCAGCCGGGGCTCGGTGCGCAGCTCCGGGTGCACGCCGGCCTTGTCGGCGTAGAAGGCGCGCACGACGTCCATGTCGGCGTGCACGTCGCCCGTGAGGTCGATCGTCGGGCCGAGCCCGGTGGTCATGGTGGTGCGGTCGACGTACCCGAGGGTGACGGGCAGCCCGGCCTCGCGCGCGATGCGGTAGAACCCGGACTTCCAGTACGTGCCGGCGCCGCGGGTGCCCTCGGGCGTGACGACGAGCGAGAACACCTCGCCCGCGCGCATGCGCCCGACGACGTCCGCGACGACGCGGCTCGGGTCGCGCCGGTCCACGGGGATGCCGCCGAGGGCGCGCATGAGCGGCCCGGCGGGCCCGGCGAACAGGGTGTGCTTGCCGAGCCAGCGCACGTGGATGCCGGTGCTCCACGCGATGGCGAGCATGAGGACGAAGTCCCAGTTCGACGTGTGGGGTGCGCCGACGAGGAGGGTCGGGCGGGTGGTGTCGTAGGGCTGGGACCGCAGGGTCCAGCGGCTCGTCGCCCAGTAGGCGCGGGCGAGGGCTCGGCGGATCACCCGGCAACGGTAACCCCGCGGGCGCTCGTGCCGGGTCCTCACTGGCCGTCGTCCACAGGGTCCGAGCCGGGCGTCGACAACGCAGCGGGGCAGGGTTAGCCTGCGTCGAGCGGTAGGACACTTCCCGCCCTACTTTCACCCGGCCCCTGCTCGACGGAGACCAGATGGACGCCCTGCTCGCCGGTTCACCCACCCTGCTGCGCACGCTCAACGCGCGTGCCGTGCTCGACGTGCTGCGCACGGGCCCGCAGGCGCGGCCGGACGTCGCGGCCGCGACAGGGCTGTCGAAGACGACCGTGGCGCAGACGCTGCGCGCGCTCGTCGCGACGGGCGTCGTCGTCGAGGCGGGCCTGGACCGTGACCGCCGCGGCCCGGCCGCGACGCTGTACCGGGTGGACCCGGACCACGCGTTCGGCCTGGGGGTCGACGTCGCGCGCGACCGCGTGCGGGTGGCGCTCGTCGACGTCACGGGTGCGGTGCGGGCCCGTGCCGAGCGGCGCGACGTCGCCACGTCCCCGACGGCGCGGGCGCGGGCGGCGGCGGAGCTCGCGCGCGGGTGCGTGGCCGACGTCGCGGCGCGGACGTCGCCCACCCGGCCGGTCGACGTGACGTGGGCGGTCGCAGCGGTCCCCGCGATCGTGGAGGGCGACGGGGCGACGGTCCGCCGCGTCCCGGCGTTCGAGAAGGGCGGCCCGGCGCTGCACGACGCGCTGGCGGACGCGCTCGGCTGCCCGGTGCGGGTCGAGAACGACCTGAACCTGGCCGCGGTCGCGGAGCTGGGCGGCAGCGTCGCGGGCGACGCGCGCACGTTCGCGGTCGTGGGGCTCGGCTCGGGCTTCGGCGCTGGCCTGGTCGTCGACGGGCGGCTGCACCGCGGGGCGCACGGCGGTGCGGGCGAGGTGTCCTTCCTGCCGCACCCCGGCCGCCCCCTGGGGTCGGAGCTCCTCGGCGCCTCCGCGCTGCGCACCCTCGCCGCGGAGCACGGGTTCGCGGAGGACATCGGGGTGCGCGAGCTCGTCGACCGGGCGGAGCAGGGCGACGCCGCCGCGGGTGACGTGCTCGACGTCGTGGCCGAGCGCATCGCGACGGTGGTCGGCTCGGTCGCGCTCGTGCTGGAGCCGGAGCTGTTCGTCCTCACCGACCAGGCCGCCCGGGCGCCGATCGCGGACCGTGTCACCCGGTACCTCGCCGAGCGGATCGCCGTCCTCGGCGTCCGGGTGCTGCCGTCGACGCTCGGCCCGGACGCCGTCGTGCTGGGCGCGGCCCGCGCCGCGAGCGACGCCCTGCGCGACGAGGTGTTCCGCGCCGCGACCGCCGTCGAGCCGACGGGCGAGGGGTCGGGCGAGGGGTCGGAGTCCGAGGAGGCGGTGTCGTGACCGCGCCGTCGGACCTCGTCGAGCGGCTCGGGCACGCGCCCGGCACGCGCGCGATCATCCTCAACGCCGACGACTACGGCATGTGCCGCGCCGCGAACCGGGCCGTCGGCGGCCTGCTCCTCGACGGGCTCCTCGACTCGGCCACGCTCATGGTGCCGTGCGCGTGGGCGCCGGACGCGCTGGCGTTCGCCGTCGCGCACCCCCACCTCGACGTCGGGGTGCACCTCGTCCTCACGAGCGAGTGGTCGCGCTACCGGTGGCGCCCGCTCACCGGGGTCGGCACGTCCCTGGTCGACGCCGCGGGCTACTTCCCCGCCGACGTCGCCACCGTGGAGCGCCAGGCGGCGGAGGACGACGTCGCCGCCGAGCTCGCCGCGCAGGTCGACGCGGCGCTCGCGGCCGGCCTGGACGTCACGCACCTCGACAACCACATGGGCTCGGTCTACGGGCTCGAGACGGGGCGGTCGTTCCTGCCGCAGGTGCTCGCGCTGGCCGCCCGCCACGGCCTGCCCTTCCGGCTGCCGCGCACCGTGGAGGGGATGGGCCTGCCCGCGACGCTGCAGCCCGTGCTCGACGAGGCCGCTGCGGCCGCCGACGCGCTCGGGGTCGTGCTGCCCGACCGCCTGTGGACGCACCCGTTCGAGCTCGCCGGCGAGGGCACCGTGGGGGAGGAGGACTACGACGAGGTGAAGGCCGGGTTCCTCGACCTGCTGCGCGCCGTGCGGCCGGGGGTCACGGAGATCTACCTGCACCCGATGCTCGACGACGACGAGCTCGTCGAGGTCGCCGACCACTCCACCGCGAAGCGCGGGTTCGAGCACCGCCTCCTCGCCGACCCCGACGTCGCGGCCGTCCTCGCCGCGGAGGGGATCGTCCGGGTGGGCTGGCGCGACCTGCGCGCCGTCCAGCGCGGCGGGAGCGTCGCCGTGGCGGCGGCGGGATGAGCGCGAGCCCCGACGGCCGCGCGGGCGGGCACGCGCCGTCGGGCACCCTGCTCGCCCGGTTGCGCGACCGCCGCCTCGACGGTGCCGCGCCCCGCGGCCTGACGGTCGCGTACGGGGCGTCCGCGTTCCCCGCGAACCTCCTGCTGCAGACGTTCTCCGCGTTCGTCGTCTACTTCTACGTGGACCACCTGGGCGTCCCCGCG
The DNA here is from genome assembly GCF_020551945.1 of Cellulosimicrobium marinum. Taxonomy (GTDB): domain Bacteria; phylum Actinomycetota; class Actinomycetes; order Actinomycetales; family Cellulomonadaceae; genus Cellulosimicrobium; species Cellulosimicrobium marinum. The sequence continues at coordinate 491,288 of NZ_JAJBZH010000002.1, forward strand.
GGCTGGGTCGCCGGGGCGATGGTGGCGCACGGGATCCTCAACGCCGTCCTCAACCCGCTCGTCGGCGCGGCGTCGGACCGCCGCCGCACCCGGTGGGGGCGGCGCGTGCCGTGGATCGGCCTCGGCGTCGTCCCGCTCGTCGTCGCGTTCGCGCTCGTGTGGATGCCGCCGCCGTTCGGGCCCGCGGGCCTCGTCGTGTGGTTCCTCGTCGTCGTCGCCGTGTACGACGTCGCGTACGTCGTCGTCGTGCTCAACGTCTCCGCGCTGTTCCCCGAGATCTTCCGCACGACGGCGGAGCGCGCCCGGGGCAACGTGCCCCGCCAGGTCTTCGGCCTCGTCGGCATGATCCTCGGGACGGCGGGCGCGCCGCTGCTGTACGGGACGATCGGCTGGACGTGGATGGCCGTCGTGCTGGCGGTCGTGAGCCTGGGCGTGTTCGCGTGGTCGTTCGCCGGCATGGTGGAGCGTCGCGTCGACGACCCGGCCGTGCGCGAGCGGGAGGCCGGCGTCGGTCTCGTCGACCAGCTCCGGTACACGTTCGCCAACCGTGCGTTCGTCACGTACGTGCTCGGGTCGCTGCTCCTGCAGAGCACCACGGCCGTCGTGCTCGCCGCCGTGCCGTTCTACGTGCGGTACGTCGTCGGCGGTGCGGAGGCGGACGCCACCTTCCTGCTCGCACCGATCTTCGTCGCGGCGATCCCGTCGATCGCGGGCTGGTCGTGGGTCGTGCGCCGCGTGGGCCCGCGGTCGGCGATGCTCGCGGTCGTCGCCGTGTACGGCCTCGCGACGACCCTCTACCTCGTGCCGTCGACGGTGCTCGGCGCGGCGCTCGCGGGCCTCGCGGTGGGTGTCGGGGTCGCCGGGCTCATGCAGGTGCTGGAGGTGGCGCTCGCGCAGGTGATCGACGACGACGAGCGCCGCACCGGCCTGCGCCGCGAGGGCATGTACTTCGGGGCGAACGGGTTCGTGGTGCGCGGCTCGGTGATCGTGCAGGCGGTGCTCGTCGCGGGGGTGCTGTCCGCGAGCGGGTACGTCGAGGGCGCGGCGACGCAGGCGCCCGAGGTGGCGAGGGGCGTCCGGCTCCTGCTCGGCGCCGCGCCCGTGGTGCTCGCCGCGCTCGCGTTCGTCTGCTTCTGGCTCTATCCGCTGCGGGGCGCCGACGCCGCGGCGCTCGACGAGGCGCAGGCGTCCCCGACGGCGGCAGACCCCCTGCCGAGGTAGTACCCCGTCCCGCGAGGGAGTTGCCCGGTCCCGTGAGGGAGGACCGGGGTGCTACCGCGCGGTCCCGTCGAGCGCCTCCTGCGCGACGACGCATGGGTCGGTCCCGGCGTCGACGTCCCGCAGGTCACAGGCGACGTGGCGCACGAGCGTGCGGAAGGTGTCGCGCTCCCGGGGCGAGAGCGCCTGGAGGAGCGAGTCCTCGGCGTCGTGCACCTGGGTGGCGAGGTCCGCGAGCCGACGCCGCCCGGTGGCCGTGGCGACGACGCGGCGGGCGCGGCGGTCGGCGGGGTTCTGCTGGCGTTCGACGAGGCCGGCGGCGACGAGGTCGTCGACGAGGTAGGTCATGACGGTGCGGTCGATGCCGTGGTGCTCGGCGAGGGCGAGCTGGGTGGGCTGGTCGCCCTGCACGACGGACCCGAGCACCTGGTAGCCGCGCGTGCCGTGGGGGACGTCGACGAGGACGGCCTCGACGGTGGCGCGGTAGGCGCGCAGGAGCACGCCGAGGTGCCACCCGAGGTCGTCGTGGTGGGCGGGCGTGGGCGTCGTGGGCACGGCGCCAGCGTAGTCCGGGGAATGCGGTGCGGCCACCTTTCTGTTAGGGATATGTTCTGTACCACCACGCATCGTCGTCGGCGTCGGCGCCCGCCGACGCCCCACCGGATCGAGGACCCATGGACTACGGCCACGAGCTCCGCTTCGGCTCGTTCATCACCCCCGCCGCGGCGTCGCCGCGCGAGGTCGTCGACCTCGCCGTCCTGTCGGAGCAGGTGGGGCTCGACCTCGTGACGTTCCAGGACCACCCCTACCAGCCCGGCTTCCTCGACACGTGGACCCTCCTGAGCTGGGTCGCGGCGCGCACCGAGCGCGTCCGGCTCGCGGGGAACGTGCTCAACCTGCCGCTGCGCCCGCCGAGCGTCCTCGCACGCTCCGTCGCGAGCCTCGACCGCCTCTCCGGCGGGCGGGTCGAGCTCGGGCTCGGCGCGGGCGGCTTCTGGGACCCGATCGTCGCGATGGGCGGCGACCGGCTCACCCCGGGTCAGAGCGTCGACGCGCTCGGCGAGGCGATCGACGTGATCCGCGGGCTGTGGGACACGACGACGCGCGACCGGCTCGTCGCGGGCGGCGAGCACCACCGGGTCGACGGCGCGAAGCGCGGACCGGCGCCCGCCCACGACGTCGAGATCTGGGTCGGTGCGCTCAAGCCGCGCATGCTCCGCCTCGTCGGCGCCACGGCGGACGGCTGGCTGCCCTCGCTCGCGTACCTGCAGAGCGTCGAGGCGCTCGCCCGCGGCAACGCGACGATCGACGACGCCGCGCGCGACGCCGGACGTGACCCGGCCGCGGTCCGTCGCCTGCTCAACGTGGGCGGCCGGTTCACCGCCGCCGGCGGGAGCGGGTTCCTCCAGGGGCCGCCGCAGCAGTGGGCGGAACAGCTCGCGGCGATGACGCTCGAGCACGGCGTCTCGACGTACGTCGTCACGGGCGACGACGCGACGACCCTCGCCGTCGTGGGCCAGGAGGTCGCGCCCGCGGCCCGCGAACTCGTCGCCGCCGAGCGCGGGACCGCGCCGACCGGGGGAGACCGCGCATGACCGACTACGGCCACCCGCTGCGGTTCGGCACGTTCGTCACCCCGCTCGCCGACGACCCCGACGCGACGGTCGCGCGCGCCGTCCTCGCCGAGGACCTCGGCCTCGACCTCGTGACGTTCCAGGACCACTCGTACCAGCCGCGTTTCCTCGACACGTGGACGCTGCTGAGCTATGTCGCGTCCGCGACGGAGCGGATCCACGTCGCGCCGAACGTCGCCACCGTGCCGATGCGACCGCCCGCCGTCCTCGCACGGGCCGCGGCGAGCCTCGACCTGCTCTCCGACGGGCGAGTCGACCTCGCCCTCGGGGCGGGCGCGTTCTGGGACGCGATGGAGGCGACGGGCGTCCCGCGTCTGTCCGCGGGGCAGAGCGTCGACGCGCTCGCCGAGGCGATCGGCGTGATCCGGGCGATCTGGGGCGAGGACGTCCCCGGCGCCCGACCCGCCGGGGCGCGGGGCGGCGTCGTGCTCCCGGGCGAGCACCACCGCCTCGCGGGTGCCGAACCGGGACCCGGGACCACGCGCCGCATCCCGCTGTGGCTCGGCGCGCTCGGTCCGCGCATGCTGCGCCTGACGGGCGAGTCCGCCGACGGGTGGCTGCCGTCGTTCGGCCGCGTGGGCGTCGACGGGCTGCGCGCGGGCAACGCGGCGATCGACGCCGCCGCGACCGCCGCGGGACGCGACCCGCGCGAGATCACCCGCGTCCTCAACGTCGCGGGTGTCTTCGACGACGACGGCGCCGTCCCGCGAGGCACGGGCGAGCCGGACGTCTCCGGTCCGCCCGAGGCGTGGGTCGAGCGCCTGCTGCCGCTCGTCGTCGACGAGGGCGTCTCGACGCTCGTCCTCGCCTCCGACGACGAGCGCACGACCCAACGCTTCGCCGAGGAGGTCGTCCCCGCGCTGCGCGCCGAGGCCGAGCGCGTGCGCGCCGCGGCCGGGACCGACACGAGCCGGGTCGTCCCCGCGCAGGTGCGCGCGCGGCGTCGGGCAGGCATCGACTACGACGCCGTGCCTCCCTCGCTCGCCGAGCGTGTCGTCGAACCGGGCGACGCCGCCCACGCGGCCGTCCGCTCCACCTACCTGCGTGGCGGGTCCCCGGGCCTCGTGCTGCGACCGCGCGACACCGCCGAGGTCGTCGAGGCGCTCGCGTACGCGCGCGCCCAGGAGGTCACGCGCCGCGTGCCGCTGTCGGTGCGCTCCGGCGGGCACGGCATCAGCGGGCGCTCCACGAACGACGGCGGGATCGTCCTCGACCTCGGCGCGCTCGCCGGCATCGAGGTGCTCGACGACGCGGCCCGGCTCGTGCGCCTCGGCCCCGCCGCGCGCTGGGGGGACGTCGCCACCGCGCTCGCCCCGCGCGGCTGGGCGATCACGTCGGGCGACTCGGGCGGCGTCGGCGTCGGCGGTCTCGCGACCGCGGGCGGCATCGGGTTCCTCGGCCGCGCCCACGGGCTCACGATCGACCACGTCCGCGCCGTCGAGACGGTCCTCGCCGACGGCCGCGTCGTGCGCGCGAGCGCCGACGAGAACACGGACCTGTTCTGGGGCGTGCGCGGCGCGGGGGCCAACCTCGGGGTCGTGACGTCGTTCGAGCTCGTCGCCGACGAGGTCGGCGACGTGGGGTTCGCCCAGATGGTGCACGACGCCTCGGACACCGCCGCGTTCCTCCAGCGGTGGGGCGCGACGGTCGAGGCGTCGCCGCGGGACACGACGAGCTTCCTGCTCATGGGCCGGCCGCGCCCCGGGCAGCCCGTCGTCGCGCAGACCATGACGATGGTCGACTCGGACGACCCCGACACCGTGCTCGACCGCCTCCGCCCGTACGCGGCGATCGCCCCGCTCCTGCAGCAGGCGACGGCGCAGATCGTGCCGTACGCCGCCGTCGTCCAGGCCCCGCCGCCCGGCCCGCACCACGGCGAGGGCGAGCCCGTGGCGCGCTCGGGCCTGCTGGAGCACGTGACGCCCGAGGCGGCGGCACGCCTCGCGGGGCTCGTCGCGAGCGGCGACACGTTCTTCTTCCAGATCCGCTCCACGGGCGGCACGACGTCGGACGTGCCCGCCGACGCCACCGCGTACGCGCACCGGACGGCGAACTTCGCGGTGAGCGCGATGGGCGCGAGCCGTGCACGGCTCGACGCCCGCTGGGACGCGATCGCCGACGTCTTCACCGGCTCGTACCTCAGCTTCGAGACGGACCCGCGCCCCGAGCGTGTCGAGGACGCCTTCCCGCCCGCGACGCTCGACCGCCTGCGCGCGCTCAAGCGGCGGGTCGACCCGGGCAACCTGTTCCGGGACAACTTCTCCGTGCTCGGCCCGGCCGCCGTCGACCCGCACCCCGCGGACGAGGCCGGCCCGCTGCGGTAGTACCCCAGTCCGCTGAGGTACTACCTCGCGCTACCGGGGTACTCCCTCGGCAGGGTGGGGGTGTCGGGCGGTGCCTGCTGTGGTGCCGGCTGCGGTGCTGCTGCCCGACGGCGCGGGGTCACCACGGCGTGGACGGCGAGCCCGGCGAGGATCGCCCAGAACGCGGCGCCGATGCCGGCGACGCCCACCCCGGAGGCGGCGACGAGCAGGGTGACGGCGGCCGCCTCCCGGCCGTGGGGGTCGGCGAACGCCGCGCCGAGCGCGGAGCCGAGGGTGCCGACGAGCGCGAGCCCGGCCGCGGCCTCGACGAGCCCGGCGGGGGCGGCGGCGACGAGGGACGCGAGCGCGGCGGAGGCTGCGGCGAGGACGAGGTAGGCCCAGCCGGCGGCGTGGGCGGCGACCCAGCGGCGTCGGGCGTCGGGGTGCGCCTGGGGTCCGGCGGCGAGCGCGGCGCTGATGGCGGCGAGGTTGATCGTGTGTCCGCCCGCGGGGGCGCCGACGAGGGTCCCGAGGCCGGTGACGGTCATGGTCTCGCGCCACGGGACCCGGTACCCGTACGACGCCATGACGGCGACGCCGGGGACGTTCTGCGACGCCGTGGTCACGACGAACAGAGGGACGGCGAGGCCGACGACGGCCTGCCACGTCAGCGTCGGGGCGGTGAGGTCGAGGCGGGGGACGGCGTCGGTCCACGCGAGCGTGCCGGTGCGTGCGGCGGTGACGGCGACGGTCGTGAGGGCGACGGCGAGCGCGGCGGGGGAGGCCCAGCGCGGGGCGAGGCGCAGGAGCACGAGCCAGGTCGCGACGACGGGCGCGACGAGCAGCGGGAGGTCGACCAGCGCGCGCACGGGGGCGAGGCACAGGGTGAGGAGGACGCCCGCGAGCATGGCCTGCGCGACGGCTGCGGGCACGCGGCCGACGAGCGTGCCGAGCCGGGGCCACGCGGCGGTGAGGAGCAGGAGGGCTCCGACGAGGCAGAACGCGCCGACGGCGGCGGGCCACCCGCCCGCGACGGCGCCGGTGCTCACGAGGAGCGCGGCGCCGGGGGTGGACCAGGCGAGGGTGAGCGGGGTGCGGTGGCGCGACGTGAGCCAGAGGATCCCGGCGCCCTGGGTGACGCAGAGCGCGAGCAGTCCGGAGGCGGCCTGCTCGGGGGTGGCGCCGACGGCGCGCAGCCCGGCGAGGACGACGGCGAACGAGCTGGTGAAGCCGACGAGCGCGGTGACGAGGCCGGCGAGGACGGGCTGGGTGCGGTCTGCGGCCATGGTGCTCCCGTGGGTGTTCTGAGAACAGAACGGTAGCACCGAGCGTTCCGTGGACGGAACGGTACTCTGGCGACGTGAGCGACCACGACGAGGCGGCCCGCGCCGTCGCGGAGCAGATCCGCGCCGCCCGGGACGAGCGCGGGCTGTCCCTGTCCGCGCTCGCGGCCGCCGCCGGCATCGGCAAGGGCTCGCTCTCCGAGATCGAGCGCGGCAGCCGCAACCCCACGCTCGCCACCCTCTACGCGCTCGCCGGGGCGCTCCGCGTCCCCCTCGCCCGCCTCCTCGCCGAGCGGGCGGGCGCCGAGGTCTCGTCCGAAGGGGTGCGCGCGCGCCTGCTCGACGTCCACCAGGTCGCCGAGGGCACCGTCGTCGAGGTCTACCACCTGCACGTCGCCGCCGGGGCGCACCGCACCTCGCCCGCGCACGGGCCGGGCGTCGTCGAGCACCTGCTCGTCACCGACGGACGTCTCCGCGCAGGGCGCCTCGGGGCGGAGGCCGAGGTCGGCGTAGGCGACGAGCTGCGCTGGGTGTCCGACGTCGAGCACTCCTACCAGGCGCTCGGCGACCGCCCCGTCGACGCCGTGCTCGTCATCAGGACGCCCCCCGGCGTGACCGCCTGAGGCGCACGCGCGAGGAACGCCGCGCGCGTCGCCCCCATGAGCGAGAGCAGCGCACGCCGCAGCCCCTCGACACGCCCCGGTTCGACGATGCCGCGCGCGACCCGGTCGTGCAGCAGCGCGAGCTCCGTCGCGGCCTGCTGGTAGTCGCGCATCGCCCGCGCCGCCCCGGGTCCGCCGGTGCGGCGCGCCCACCCGCGTGCCCGACGGCGCGTGCCCAGCGTCGAGAGCATGGCGAGGTCGGCCGGGGTCACCAGGCCCGTGGCCTGGTACGGCGCGAGGTGGCGGTCGACCGTCGCGACCGTCCGCCGCCGGTCGGCGCGCAGGACGAGCACGACCGTGACGAGCACACCCAGGCCGGCGAGGTAGGCGAACGCCAGCCCGACGACCCCGAAGCCCGTCGCGCCGTTCCACAGGGCGTGCAGCGCCATCGCGGCGGCCAGGCCGCCGAGCGGCGCCAGGACCCGGCGCGGCCCGCGGGGCGTCATCGCGGCGCTCGCGATCCCCAGCCCCGTGAGGGCGGTGCACAGGGGGTGCAGGAGCGGGGAGACGACGGCGCGCAGCACGAACGTCGACCCGAGGGCGTCCGTCTGTGCCGCCATGATGAAGTACTGCACGTTCTCCACCGCCGCGAAGCCCAGGCCCACGACGGCCGCGTAGATGACGCCGTCCGTCCAGCCGTCGAGCTCGTGGCGACGGAACCACAGCATCCCGAAGAGCACCGCGCCCTTGAGGATCTCCTCCGTGACGGGGGCGACGACCGTCGCGACGGCGTACCAGCCCGTCTCCTGGCCGAGCAGCGGCGCGGCCACGAGCTCCATGCCGAGGGAGTTGAGGAGGCCGGCGAGCAGGGTCGCGACACCGGCCCCCCACAGGAACGTGACGACGAGCGCGCTGGGCGGCTCCGGCTCCAGGCGGTCGAGCGCGAGGACCACGGGGAGCCACACGCCCAGGGGCAGCAGCGCGAGGATGAGGCCGAGACCGAACGAGCCGCCGCCCGCGAGCGCGAGGGACCACAGCCCGAGCAGCAGGCACACGCTCGACACGGCGATCGCGACGATCACGCCGACGGGCGCGCGTCCCGGCACCCGTCCGTGGAGCACGGCCCTCGGGTCGAGGGCCGGTTGCGGGGGAGCGGGGGTCGGCGGGCGGAACCCGGGGGGCGGGGGACCGGGGACGTGGCCGTGCTGCGGGTAGGTCACGGGCGGTGATGCTACGCAACCGCGCGGCGGGTGGACAGAGGCGGTTCACGCCGAACCCCGGGTCGTTCGGCAGTCCGACGTCGGCGTGCCGTGCAACCCGGGGTTCGGCGCAGCGGGACGGTCAGGCCGCCGCGGCCCACCCGGAGGTGCCGGGGCGGCGTCGGGCCACGACGGTCTCGTCGTCGACGACCGCGTCGGGCAGCACGACGGCGCCCGGCTCCACGCGGACCTCCGCGCCGACCCGGGCCCCGCTGCCCACGCGGGCCCGGTCGCCGACGCGCGTGCCCGGGCCGAGGCGGACGTTGTCGCCCACCACGACGTCGTGCCCGAGGGTGACGTCCTCGTCCAGCCAGCTCCCGACACCGATGCGGCACCCCGGCCCGACCAGGACGCCGGCCTCGACGTACGTGCCGTCGCCGACGGGCACGTCCTCGGGGACGTGGGCGCGCGGCGAGACGAGCCCGCCGCCGGTGTGCCGGGTGTAGTGGACGATCTGGCCGTGGTCGTTCTCGACCTGGACGCGGCGTGCGACGCGCCGCGAGGGCGTGCGGTACGTGCCGCGGGCAGCCTGGACCATGGGACCTCCTCGGGTCGCCTCGACAGGTTCTGGTGACATAACGACACGGCGGGCCGAAGGATTCCTGAGGCGACCGGTCGTGCAGCGGCGCGCGCGGTCAGAGCGGGCGCGTGCTCCCTCGCACGACGAGGCTCGTCGCCAGGCGCAGGTGCGGCTCGCGGGCGCGGCCCTCCACGAGGTCGACGACCATGCGCAGCGCCTCGGCGCCCATGCGGTGGATGGGCTGGCTGACGGTGGTCAGCGGCGGGCTGGTGAGGGCGGACTCGGGGACGTCGTCGAACCCGACGACCGACACGTCGTCGGGCACGCGCAGGCCGAGCTCGGCCGCGACCTCCATCGTGCGGATGGCCGACAGGTCGTTGGCGGCGAAGACCGCGGTGGGGCGGTCGGGGAGCTGGAGCAGCTCGTGCGCGGGGGAGTCGGCGAGGTCGGGCCGGTAGCCGCCGACCCGCAGGAGGTCCGGGTCGACGGCGATCCCGGCGTCCTGGAGCGCCTCGCGGTAGCCCTGCTCTCGCAGGCGCGCCGACTCGAGGTCGGGGCGACCGCCGAGGAAGCCGATGCGCCGGTGCCCGAGGGCGACGAGGTGCTCGGTCGCGAGGCGCGCCCCGGCGAGGTTGTCGGAGTCGATCGTCGGGGCGCCCGACGGGCCGCGGTGCGGGTCGACGGCGACCACGGGGATCGAGCCGTCGGGCGCCACCACGGTCGGGGTGACGACGATCGCCCCGTCGATGAGCGTCCCCGCGAGCCGCGAGAGGTAGCGCTGCTCCCAGCCGACGCGGTCGTCGCGGCGCAGGCCGCCCGAGTAGGCGAGCAGCTCGTAGCCCGTGCCCTCGACCGCCTCGGAGATGCCCTTGAGGAGCTCGGTCGAGAACGGCTCGAACTCGGCGACGAGGATCCCGATGACGTTGGTCCGGCGGCTGCGGAGGCTGCGCGCGACGATCGACGACTCGTAGCCGAGCTCGGCGATGACCTCGTGGACCCGGGCGGACGTCTGCGGGGCGACCCCGTAGCGCTCGTTGATGACCTTCGAGACGGTCGCGACGGAGACCCCGGCGGTGCGCGCGACGTCGCCGATGGTGACTCTCCCCGTCGGTCGCATGGTCCAGACCTTAACGCGTGGCACGACGTGCGCGGGTGTGCACCCCTTGTCCCGGCACGACGTGTCGAAAACGTTATCGACAACGATTGACACCAGTACGTGGTGCGAGCCACACTCACGGTGATCCGTCAACGACGACCGAGGAGATCCCCGATGACGAGGAACAGGCGCGCGGCCTCCGTGCTGGCGCTCGGTGCGACAGTCGCCCTGCTGGCCGGGGCGTGCGGCAGCGGTTCCGGAGGCGACGAGGCGGAGGGCGACGGCGACGTCACCCTCACCTGGTGGCACAACTCCAACAACGAGCCCGGTCGCGGGTTCTACGAGCAGGTCGCGGCGGACTTCGAGGCCGCGAACCCGGGCGTCACGATCGACGTCCAGGCCATGCAGCACGAGGACATGCTCACCAAGCTCGACGCGGCGTTCCAGACCGGCGACACCCCCGACGTCTACATGGAGCGCGGCGGCGGCGAGCTCGCCGACCACGTCGAGGCCGGCCTCACCATGGACCTCTCCGAGGAGGCCGCCGACACGATCGAGACGCTGGGCGGCTCCGTGGCCGGCTGGCAGGTCGAGGGCAAGACGTACGCGCTGCCGTTCAGCGTCGGGGTCGTCGGGTTCTGGTACAACACGGCGCTGTTCGAGCAGGCCGGGATCACCGAGCCGCCCACGACGCAGGCCGAGCTCGACGAGGCGGTCCAGGCGCTCAAGGACGCGGGCATCGAGCCGGTCTCCGTGGGCGCCGGCGACAAGTGGCCCGCCGCGCACTACTGGTACTACTACGGCCTGCGCGAGTGCTCGCAGGACGTCCTGGCCGACGCGGTGACCTCGCTCGACTTCTCGGACGAGTGCTTCCTCCGGGCGGGCGAGGACCTCGAGTCCTTCATCGCGACCGAGCCCTTCAACGCAGGCTTCCTCGCCACGCCGGCGCAGTCCGGCCCGACGAGCGCCTCCGGCCTCCTCGCGACCGGCCAGGTTGCCATGGAGCTGGCGGGCCACTGGGAGCCCGGCGTCATGCAGGGGCTGACCGAGGACGGCACGGGGCTCGGCGAGGACACGGGCTGGTTCGCGTTCCCCACCGTGGACGGGGGCGACGGCGACCCCGCCGCGGCCCTGGGTGGCGGCGACGCGTGGGCCTGCGCGGCGGACGCCCCGCCGGAGTGCGTGGACTTCATCGAGTACCTGCTCTCCGACGAGGTCCAGACCGGTTTCGCCGAGAACTCCATGGGCCTGCCGACCAACCCGGCCGCGAGCGGCTCGGTCGCCGACCCTGCGCTCGCCGACCTGCTCACGGTCCGCGACGAGGCGCCGTACGTCCAGCTCTACTTCGACACGGCGTTCGGCGAGAACGTCGGCGGCGCGATGAACGACGAGATCGCGCTCATGTTCGCCGGCGAGGCGTCGCCGCAGGACATCGTCGACGCGATCCAGTCCGCGGCCGGCACCGCGTGATGAGCGTGGCAGACGACGCGCGCGCCCTCCGGGGTGCCGACGCCGCCGCTGCCACGCCCGGCACCGCCGTCCGTCCCGCCGCCGACCGCGCACCCGTGCGGCCGGCGGCGGGGACGGCCCCGAGCGGGCGCCGCGGCGTGAGCCCGGCGTGGCGCAAGCGGCTCGAGATCCTGTTCTTCGTCACGCCGGCGCTCGCGCTCTTCGCGGTGTTCGTCGTCGTGCCGATCGTGCAGGCGGGGCGGTACTCGCTGTACGACTGGAACGGCCTCGGCCCGATGGACGACTTCGTCGGGTTCCAGAACTACGTGCGGGCCCTCGGGGACGACGTCTTCACGAGCGCCGTGCAGCACAACCTCACGATCGTCGTGCTGTCGATCGTGGTCCAGCTCCCGCTCGGCCTCGGCATCGCGCTCCTGCTGAACCGGGAGATGTGGGGGCGCACGTTCCTGCGCGTCGTTATCTTCGTGCCGTACGTGCTGGCGGAGGTCGTCGCGGGTGTCGTGTGGTTCATGCTCCTGCAGCCGCGCGGTCCGGTCGACGCGCTCCTCGACGCGGTGGGACTGGGCAGCCTCACGCAGCTGTGGCTCGGCGACCCCGACGTCGCGCTGTACACCGTGCTCGTCGTCCTCACGTGGAAGTACCTCGGGCTCGCCGTGATCCTCTTCCTCGCCGGGCTGCAGGGCGTGCCCGAGGAGCTCTACGAGGCGGCGCAGCTCGACGGCGCGTCGTGGTGGCAGGTGCAGCGCAGGATCACGATCCCGCTGCTCGGCCCGACCATCCGCACCTGGGGGTTCCTGTCGATGATCGGCTCGCTCCAGCTGTTCGACATGGTCTGGATCCTCACGAAGGGTGGCCCCGCGAACTCGACCGTCACGATGGCGACGTACCTCATCAACCAGGGCACGGACCGCAGCCTCTACGGCTACGCGTCCGCCGTCGCGGTGCTGCTGTTCGCCATCTCGTTCGTCCTCGCCGCGCTCTACCAGGTCTTCGTCCTGCGCCGCGACACCCAGGAGGTCTCGTCATGACCGCCCCTGTCCTCGCGCCCGCCGGCGCCCGGTCCGTTCCCGGCGGCGAGCGGCCCCGGCGCCGCAGACGCTCGAGCGCGTTCTCCGGCGGCAACCCGCTCGTGTACGCGATCGCGCTGCTCGTCGTCGCGGCGACGCTCGGTCCCGTGGTCTACGCGGTCCTCGGCGGGTTCCGCTCCAACGCGCAGCTGGCCGCCGAGCCCGTGAGCCTCCCCGACCCGTGGGTGCTGAGCAACTACACGAACGTCCTCGCCTCGGAGAGCTTCTGGCGGTACGCGCTGAACTCGACGGTCGTGGCGCTCGTGACGACGGTCGTGGTCACGGTCTTCGGCGTGATGGCCGCGTACCCGCTGGCCCGCTACCGGTTCCGCGGGCGCGACGCGCTCTTCCTCGTGTTCACGCTCGGGCTGCTCTTCCCGCTCACGGTCGCGATCATCCCGCTGTTCCTCATGGTGCGGGACCTGCAGCTCAACAACACGTTCTGGGGCGTGGCGCTGCCGCAGGCGGCGTTCGCGCTGCCGATGACCATCGTCATCCTGCGTCCGTTCCTCATGGCGCTGCCCAAGGAGCTCGAGGAGGCGGCGCTGCTCGACGGCACGTCGCGGATCGGCTTCTTCTGGCGGATCCTGCTCCCGCTCTCGGGGCCGGGCATGGTGACGGTGGGCGTGCTCGCGTTCGTCGCCTCCTGGAACGCCTACCTCTTGCCGTTGCTCGTCCTCAACGACCCGTCCGCCAAGACGCTGCCGCTCGGCGTCGCCGACTTCTCGACCGAGCACGCCTCCGATACCGCGGGCGTCCTCGCGTTCACGTCGCTCGCGATGATCCCGGCGCTCGTGTTCTTCCTCGCCCTCGAGAAGCGCATCGTCAGCGGCCTGCAGGGCGCCGTGAAGGGCTGACGCAGCCCACCCGCACCACCGAAGGAGAACCGGTCCCGTGACCGACGTCGTCCCTGCCGCCCCGGCGGCACCCGCACCACCCGAGGCCGCCCCGGCTCCTGCCGTCCCGTCGGCCCCCGACCTCGCCGTCTCCGAACGCGTCCGCGCGCTGCACGCACGCATGACGCTCGACGAGAAGGTGGCCCAGCTCGTCGGCTACTGGATCGACCAGAACGGCACGGTCGCTCCCCTGCAGTCGGAGATGACCGCCGGCCAGAGGGACTCCGGCCGTCTCGCGGAGATCACGCAGCACGGCATCGGCCACTTCACGCGCGTCTACGGCACGCGACCGGTGGACCCGGTCGAGCGGGCCGCGTGGTTGTGGGCGGAGCAGCGGCGCCTCGTGCGCGAGACGCGGCTCGGCCTCCCCGCGATCGTCCACGAGGAGGCGCTCACCGGGCTCGCCGCCTGGCAGGCCGCGACGTACCCGACGCCGCTCGCGTGGGGGGCGTCGTTCGACCCGGGACTGGTCGAGGAGATGGCCGCGCAGGTGGGTGCGTCGATGCGTGCGCTCGGCGTGCACCAGGCGCTCGCGCCCGTGCTCGACGTGGTGCGCGACCCGCGCTGGGGCCGGGTGGACGAGTGCATCGGGGAGGACCCGTACCTGGTGGGCACGGTCGGCACGGCGTACGTGCGCGGCCTGCAGGGCGCGGGCGTGCACGCCACGCTCAAGCACTTCGCGGGCTACTCGGCGTCGCGCGCGGGCCGCAACCACGCCCCGGTGGGCGTGGGCCCGCGCGAGCTCGCCGACGTGTTCCTGCCCCCGTTCGAGATGGCGGTGCGCGACGGCGGGGCGCGGTCCGTCATGAACTCCTACACGGAGGTGGACGGGGTCCCCGTCGCGGCGAACCCCGAGCTCCTCACGGAGGTGCTGCGCGGACGGTGGGGCTTCGACGGCGTCGTGGTCGCCGACTACTTCGCCGTCGCGTTCCTCGAGGTCATGCACCGCGTCGCGGCGGACCGCGGCGAGGCGGCGGCCCTCGCCCTGGAGGCGGGGATCGACGTCGAGCTCCCGACCGGAGACGCGTACCTCGAACCGCTGGCCGAGCGGGTGCGCTCGGGGCTGGTCGACGAGGTGCTCGTCGACCGCGCGGTGCTGCGCGTGCTCGCGCAGAAGGAGGACCTGGGTCTGCTCGACCCCGGGGCGTACGCGGACGACCCGCCCACGGGCGTCGACCTCGACCCGCCCGCGCACCGCGCGACCGCGCGCCGGCTCGCCCAGGAGTCGCTCGTGCTGCTGACGAACGACGGCGTGCTGCCGTTCGGGTCCCGCACGGGCGGACCGCCTGCGCGTGTCGCCGTGGTGGGGCCGAACGCCGACCGCGCCGAGGCGCTCATGGGGTGCTACTCGTTCGTCAACCACGTGCTCGCGCACCACCCGGGCACGCCGCCCGGCATCGCGCTGCCGACGGTGGTCGACTCCCTGCGGGACGCGCTTCCCGGCACCGAGATCGTGCACGCGCCCGGCTGCACGGTCGACGGTGACGACAGGTCGGGCTTCGCGGCGGCGGTGGAGGCGGTGCGTGGCGCGGACGTCGCGGTGGTCGTCCTGGGCGACGACGCGGGACTGTTCGGCCGGGGAACGGTCGGCGAGGGCAACGACGTCGACTCGCTGGAGCTGCCCGGGGTGCAGCGCGCCCTGGTGACCGAGCTCGTCGCGACGGGCACGCCCGTCGTGGCCGTGCTGCTCACGGGCCGCCCGTACGCGATCGGCTGGGCGCTGGACGGCACGGACGTCGCCACGGACCGCGGCACGGACGGCGGCGAGGACACCTGGCCGGGCCGGCCGGCCGCCGTCGTGCAGGGCTTCTTCCCGGGCGAGGAGGGCGGGCGCGCCGTCGCGGACGTGCTCACCGGTGCCGTGAACCCGTCGGGCCGACTGCCCGTGTCGCTGCCGCGCGCCGCGGGCGCGCAGCCCTACACGTACCTGCACCCGGTGCTCGGCGGGCCGTCCGACGTCACGTCGACGGACCCGTCCCCGGTGCGGCCGTTCGGCTTCGGCCTGTCCTACACGACGTTCGCCTACGCGGACCTGGAGGTGGACGCGAGCGCCCCGACCGACGGCGCGTTCGACGCGGCGGTGACGGTGACGAACACGGGCGAGGTCGCGGGCGCGGAGGTCGTCCAGCTCTACGCCCGCGACGTGCTGGGCTCGGTGCCGCGACCGGTGGTGCAGCTCCTCGGGTTCGCGCGCGTCGAGCTCGCGCCGGGCGAGTCGCGCCGCGTGCGGTTCCGTGTCCCGACGACGCGGCTCGCGTTCTCCGACCGCCGCCTCGTGCGCGTGGTCGAGCCGGGCGACGTCGAGGTGTGGGTCGCAGCCCACTCCGGGGTGGCGCCCGCGGCAGCGCTCGGGGACCTGACGGGCGGTGCGATCACGGCGCACGCGGCGACCGAGCGACGCACGGTCCCCGGCGAGGCGACGGCCCGCGCGGTCGTGACGCTCACCGGGGGCGTCCACGAGGTGACGGCCGCGGACCCCCGGGTCGTCGACGTCGTCGGTGTGGCGTGACGGTCGCGCGCAACCCGGTCCTGCCGGGCTGCTACCCGGACCCGAGCATCTGCCGCGCCGGTGACGACTTCTACCTGGTGACGTCGACGTTCGAGTACCTGCCGGGGCTGCCCGTCCTCCACAGCCGCGACCTCGTGCGGTGGGAGCAGGTGGGGCACGTGGTCGAGCGGCCGGGTCAGCTCGACTACGCGGGTGTGCGCGCCTCGGGCGGGCTGTACGCCCCGACGCTGCGCCACCACGACGGCGTGTTCTGGCTCGTGTGCACCCTGGTCGGCACGCCCGACGGCGCCCCGGAGGGCAACTTCGTCATGACGGCGACCGACCCGGCCGGCCCGTGGTCGGACCCGGTGTGGCTGCGCGACGAGGACGGGACGCCCGTCGCAGGCATCGACCCGTCGCTGTTCTTCGACGACGACGGGCGCGTGTGGCTGCACGGCACACGCCTCGCGGCCGAGCCGGAGTGGGAGCAGCAGACCGAGGTCTGGGTCCGCGAGCTCGACCCGGTGCGGAGGTGCGTCGTCGGCGAGGAGCACGTCGTGTGGACCGGTGCGGTGCGGGGCGCGGTGTGGGCGGAGGGCCCGCACCTGTACCGGGTCGACGGCACGTACTACCTGCTCGCGGCCGAGGGCGGCACCGACTTCCACCACGCGGTGTCGGTCGCGCGGGCGCCGTCGGTCACCGGCCCGTATGAGGGCAGCAAGGCCAACCCGGTGCTCACGCACCGGCACCTGGGGCGGGGCGCGGACGTCGTCGGTGTCGGGCACGCCGACCTGGTCGAGGCGGTCGACGGCTCGTGGTGGGCCGTGCTGCTCGGCATGCGGACGGAGGGCGGGTACCACTACCCGCTCGGTCGCGAGACGTTCCTCGCCCCCGTCGCGTGGGAGGACGGCTGGCCCGTGCTCGCGCCCGGTGCCGGCCGCGTCCCCGCCGAGGTCGACGTGCCGTTCGCGGCCGACGACGCCGCGCCCGGCCCGGTGCAGGGCGCCGCGTCGGGCGTCGTGCCGCCGGGCGACCCGCGCTGGACGGCCGTGCGCGCCCTGCCGTCCGAGGTCGCGACGCCGCGCGGCGACGGCTGGGACCTGCCCGTCCGGCCGGCGTCGGTCGCGGACCGTGCCGCGCCCGCGTTCCTCGGGATCCGGCTCCAGCACCGCGAGGCCGACGTCCGCGCTGCGGTCCTGGCCGACCTCCCGGCGGGCGAGACCGTCGGGCTCGTCGTGCGGCAGTCCGACGACGACCACGTCCGCCTCGACGTCACGGGCGGGGACGACCCGCGAGCGGTTGCGGTGCACCGGCAGGCGGGGCAGGAGACGGTGCTCGGCGAGGCGGTGCTGCCGGGTGCGCGGGGCGACGTCGTGACGCTCGGCCTGGACGCCCGCGGGGCGGAGCTGGTCCTCGTCGCCGGCGTGGGCGACGGCCCCCTCGCCCCGGTCGCCGTGGCCGACGCCCGCACGCTCGACAGCGTCGCGACGGGCGGGTTCCTCGGCCTGTGGGTCGGTGTCCACGCGACGAGCCACGGGCGCCCGACGACGAGCGTCGCCCGGGTGGAGCGTGTCACCTCCGTGCCGCGCGACTGAGGAGGTGCGGCGCTAGGTTCGGGGCATGACGGGTGCGGGGACGCGGGTCGAGGTGGACCTGCTCGGGGCGCGCGAGGTGCCGGCGGACGCCTACTACGGCATCCACACGCTGCGCGCCGTCGAGAACTTCCGCCTCTCCGGCACGACGATCAGCGACGTGCCCGAGATGGTGCGGGGGATGGTGCAGGTGAAGAAGGCCGCGGCGCTCGCGAACCGGGAGCTGCGGGCGATCCAGGCGGACGTCGCGGACGCGATCGTCGCCGCGTGCGACGCGATGCTCGTCGAGGGCCGGTGCCTTGACCAGTTCCCCGTCGACGTGTTCCAGGGCGGCGCGGGGACGAGCGTCAACATGAACACGAACGAGGTGGTGGCGAACCTCGCCCTCGAGCTCGTCGGGTTCCCCAAGGGCCGGTACGACGTCATCAACCCGAACGACCACGTCAACCGGTCGCAGTCCACGAACGACGCGTACCCGACCGGGTTCCGCCTCGCGACCTTCGCGCTCGTCGACGCGCTCGTGGCGGAGGTCGCGCTCCTCGCGGGCGCGTTCGACGCGAAGGCGGACGAGTTCGCCGACGTGCTGAAGATGGGCCGCACGCAGCTCCAGGACGCCGTGCCGATGAGCCTCGGGCAGGAGTTCGCCGGGTTCTCGGTCAACGTCCACGAGGAGGTCCGCCGCCTGCACGTCGCCGCGGAGCTGCTGCTCGAGGTCAACCTCGGGGCGACGGCGATCGGCACGGGCCTCAACACCCCGCCGGGCTACCCCGAGGTCGCGACCCGGCACCTCGCCGTCGTCACGGGCCTGCCGACGGTCCCCGCCGCGAACCTCGTCGAGGCGACGTTCGACAACGGCGCGTACCTCGCCGTCCACTCCGCGGTGAAGCGGCTCGCGGCGAAGCTGTCGAAGATCTGCAACGACCTGCGCCTGCTGTCCTCCGGCCCGCGGGCGGGACTGCACGAGATCAACCTCCCGCGGCTCCAGGCCGGGTCGTCGATCATGCCCGCCAAGGTCAATCCGGTGATCCCCGAGGTCGTCAACCAGGTGTGCTTCAAGGTCATGGGCAACGACGTGACGATCACGCACGCCGCCGAGGCCGGTCAGCTCCAGCTCAACGTCATGGAGCCCGTCCTCGCGCAGTCCCTGTTCGAGTCGTTGCGGCTCATGACGCGCGCGTGCGAGTCCCTGCGCACGCGCTGCGTCGACGGGATCACCGCGAACGTGGAGGTCATGCGCGAGCACGTGCTGCGGTCCGTGGGAGTCGTGACGTTCCTCAACGAGATCATCGGCCACCACGAGGGCGACGTCGTCGGGGCCGAGGCCGCCGCGACCGGCCGGTCCGTGCGCGACGTCGTCGTCGCCCGCGGCCTCATGACGCCCGAGCAGGTCGACGACGTCCTCACGGCCGAGAACTTCCTGCGACCCCGCTACACCGGGCGCCTCTACGCGCCCGACGAGCGGGGCATCCCCGCGCCGGGCGAGCCGGGCGGGGTGTCCCGCGTCGTGGAGTCCGACGACGCGACGGGCGCCCCGAGCGACCCGGAGCCGGAGGACGGGTAACCGGGGCCGGCGAAGATGGCGAGCAGGTCGTCGACGTCGCGCTCGCGGGTCTGCGGGTGGCGGAACGGCCGGTGCGGGTGGACGGTGTAGTGCGTGCGGCGTCCGACCCGCTCCCGGTGGAGGTAGCCGGCGTCCTCCAGGTCGCGCAGCACGGCGAGGGCCGTGCGCTGCGTGACGCCGACGGCGGCCGCGACGTCGGCCACGCGGGCGTCGGGGTCGGCGGCGACGGCCAGGAGGACGTGCGCGTGGTGGGTGAGGAACGTCCACGAGGGTGCGGTCCCCGTGTCTTCGCCCGTCACGCCCTCCGGCCGTCCGCCGCCTGCGCTCATCGCCTGTCGTTCACCTCTCGTCCCTCGTGCGCCTCCGCAAAGCCGTCGGCGGCGTTCCCCGTACGGAGCGTACGACGGCGCAGCAGCGGCTCCACCTGCGCCAGCTCCTCCTCGGTCGCGTGACGGAACGGCGGGTCCGTCGGCGCGGGGGCCGGTCGACGCTCCTGGCCGCGCGTCGCGACGAGGCTCGCGATCACGGACGTCCCGATGATCGTGGCGACCACGGCGAGCGAGATCGTCGTGGGGATGTAGAAGAGGTCGATCTTGAGGAGCATCTTCACGCCGACCCAGATGAGCACGAGGGCGAGGCCGATCTTCAGGTAGACGAACCGGTGGACGAGGTCGGCGAGCAGGAAGTACATCGCGCGCAGGCCGAGCAGCGCGAACGCGTTGGCGGTGAAGACGAGGAAGGGCTCGTCGGTCACGGCGAAGATCGCGGGGATGGAATCGACGGCGAACACGATGTCGGTCACCTCGACGAGCACGAGGACCGCGAGAAGCGGCGTCGCGAGGACCACGCCGGCGCGGCGGACGAGCAGGCGCTGGCCGTGGAACGCGTCGGTCATGGGGACGTGCTTGCGGAACAGCCGCAGCGCACGGGATCTCTCCGGGTCGAGGTGCTCGTCGCGCTGGCGCAGCATGCGGTAGCCGGTCACGAGCAGGAATGCCGCGAAGAGGTAGAGGATCCAGCTGAAGTTTTCGATGAGGACGGCGCCCGCGGCGATGAAGATCCCGCGGAACACGAGCGCGCCCAGGACGCCCAGGAACAGCACGCGGTGCTGGAACTCCCGGGGGACCGCGAAGTAGCTGAAGATGATCGCCCACACGAAGACGTTGTCGACGGCGAGCGACTTCTCGATGAGGTATCCGGCGAAGTACTCCTGGCCCGCGGTGGCGCCGTAGGTCTGCCAGACGAGGGCGCCGAAGCCCACGCCCACGGCGACCCAGGCCACCGTCCAGGTTGCGGCCTCGCGGACGCGGATGACGTGCGCGCGCCGGTGCGCGACGAGGTCGACGAGCAGCATCGCGACGATCGCACCGATCGATGCGAACCACACCCACAGGGGGACGTTCATGAGCAGACCTCCGGTCGGAAGAGCCGATCGGAAGGTCTTCCCCGGCCCGTGGCCCGACGCGCCGGGCCGTGGTGGCACGGCCGGACTGACGACGCGTCGTGGTGGGGTACTCCCCTTCGCTAGCCAAAGCATGAAGCACGCTTCACCTGTCGTCAACCGGGGGGCGTCGACCCGAGAGGAGCGGGGGTGCGACGGCGCGGTGCGAGCGGTCGCCTCAGCGCGAGCGCAGGAGGTCGATGAGCTCGTCCGCCCAGTCGAGCTTGCGGGCCAGGTCGGCGCGCCGCTCCTCGGCCGCGCGCACGTACGCGGCCAGCCGGTCGCGGAGGTCCTCGTCGGCCCCGTCCCGCGCCGCCAGCCGGTCCGCGACGTCGAGCAGGTCGGTCATCTCGTCCAGCGTGAAGCCGAGAGGCTTCATGCGCCGCACGAGCAGGAGGCGCTCGACGTCGGGCTCGGTGTAGAGGCGGAAGCCGCCGTCGGTGCGGCCGGAGGGGCGCACGAGCCCGACCTCGTCGTAGTGGCGCAGGGTGCGCAGGGACAGCCCGGTCCGCTCGGCGACGGCGCCGATGTGCATCGTGGGTCGTGGTCCGGCAGCGGGCTCGTCGGTCATGGACGCAGTCTCCCGGATCGGGGGACGGCAACTCTACCCTCACGTCAGGGTAGAGTTCTCGCTCGTGCCCGACGCTCCCCGCCCCACCGTGCCCGACGCCGCGTCCCCCGGCCCGCGACCCACCGGCACCCTCGCCGGTCCTCCCGAGGCCGACGTGTCGCACTCCGTCCTCGCCGCGCTGCGCTCCCCGCGCCGGCTGCGGACCGAGGTCCTCGCCGGCCTCGTCGTCGCGCTCGCCCTCATCCCCGAGGCGATCGCGTTCTCGATCATCGCGGGCGTCGACCCGCGCCTCGGGCTGTTCGCGTCGTTCACCATGGCGGTGTCTATCGCGTTCCTCGGCGGACGGCCCGCCATGATCTCGGCCGCGACGGGCGCCGTCGCGCTCGTCGTCGCACCGGTGGTGCGCGAGCACGGCGTCGAGTACCTCGTCGCGACCGTCATCCTCGCCGGGGTGATCCAGGTGGTCCTGGGCCTGCTCGGCGTCGCCCGGCTCATGCGCTTCATCCCCCGCTCCGTCATGGTCGGGTTCGTCAACGCGCTCGCGATCCTCATCTTCACGTCCCAGCTCACGCACCTCGTCGGCGTGCCCTGGCAGGTGTACCCGCTGGTCGCCGTCGGCATCGCGATCATGGTGCTGCTGCCGCGCTGGACGACCGTCGTCCCCGCACCGCTCGTCGCGATCGTGCTGCTCACCGCGGCCACCGTCCTCGCGGCGATCCACGTGCCGACCGTGGGCGACGAGGGCGAGCTCCCCGAGTCCCTGCCGTCCCTGCTGCTCCCCGACGTGCCGCTGAACCTCGACACGCTGCAGGTCATCGCGCCCTACGCGCTCGCCATGGCGCTCGTCGGGCTCCTGGAGTCCCTCCTCACGGCCAAGCTCGTCGACGACGTCACGGACACCCACTCGAACAAGACGCGCGAGGCGTGGGGCCAGGGCGCCGCCAACGTCATCACCGGCCTCTTCGGGGGCATGGGCGGGTGCGCCATGATCGGCCAGACGATGATCAACGTGAAGGCGTCGGGCGCCCGCACGCGCATCTCGACGTTCCTCGCCGGCGTGTTCCTGCTGATCCTGGTGGTGGGGCTCGGCGACGTGGTCGCGATCATCCCCATGGCCGCGCTCGTCGCGGTGATGATCATGGTGTCCGTCGGCACGTTCGACTGGCACTCCGTCCGCCCGTCGACGCTGCGCCGCATGCCGCGCTCCGAGACCGCGGTCATGCTCTCGACCGTCGTCGTCACCGTCTGGACGCACAACCTCGCCTACGGCGTGGGCGTCGGCGTGCTCGTCGCGACGCTGCTGTTCGCCCGGCGCGTCGCGCACCTCACGACCGTCACCCGCGTCGGGACCGACGGCGCGACGTGCACCTACGTCGTCGAGGGCGAGCTGTTCTTCGCCTCCTCCAACGACCTCGTCTACCGGTTCGACTACGCCGGGGACCCGCCGCACGTCGTGGTCGACCTCACGAAGGCGCACGTGTGGGACGCGTCGACCGTGGCGACGCTCGACGCGATCCGCACGAAGTACGCGGCCAAGGGCACGACCCTCACCGTCGTCGGGGCGAACGCCGACACCGCCGCACGGCTCGACCGCCTCGGCGGGACGCTCGGCGCCGGGCACTGACGCCTTCGCCTCAGGTGTCGGCGTGCCGCCACTGCATGAGGCGCTCGCGACTGCGCACGACCCGCAGCAGCGTCGTGAGCAGCAGCCCCCCCACCAGGTTGCCGAGGACGACCCACCCGAACCAGGGCAGCCACGTACCGAGCGAGGCGCCGGGCTCACCGGCATGCACCGCCACGAAGACGATCAGCGTGTCGAGCACCGAGTGCAGCAGGCCGGTGCCCACGATCACGAAGGCGATCGCGACCGCCGCGACGATCCGGGCGACGTCGTCGTCGGTGCCGTTCTGCATGCGCGTCAGCAGGGTGATCGCGGCACCGGCCAGGACGGCGAGGGCGAAGGTGCGCAGGTCGAGGGGGTGGCCGAGGAACTCGCGGCTCAGCTCGCCCGCCGTGGAGTGCAGGTCGGGTAGCGCCACGGCGACGAGCCAGGCGAGCACCCAGCCGCCGACGAGGTTGCCGAGGAGCGTGCCGCCCCACAGCCGCAGCATGTGGGTCCACCGCGCCTCGCCGGCCACGACCACCATGACGGGCACGTGGAAGCTCTCCGTGAAGAGCTCGCTGTGACCGAGCCGGAGCGCGATGAACCCGACCGAGAACGCGAGCGCACCCAGCAGCATGCTCCCGGTCTCGTGCACGACGACGAGCAGGGCGAGCACGCCCACGCCCACCTCGATGCCGGCGACCGTGCCCGTCGCGAGCAGGTCGGGCGTGGTGCGGTGCAGCCGCGGTCGCCCCTCGAGGACGACGCGGTCGAGCGTCTCGTCCTTCTCCTCGGTCGTCTCCGGCTCGTCCTCGCGCTCGTGCGGAGGGACGTGGTCGGCGTGCTGCTCCCGCGCGTCGTCGTGCTTCTCCACGTCGTCCTCCGCTCCGGCGCGACCGGTCGCCGCGCCGCCCCCATGCTGCCGCAGCGCTCCGGTCGACGCCCGTCCGCGCAGGGACCGGACGCACGTCGTCGCTGGGGCGAAAGCCGACACCGCCGTACGGCTCGACCGCCTCGGCGGGAGGCTCGGCACCAGGCACTGACACGTCCGGGTGCCGGGCGGTGCGGGCGTGGGGTGTGGTGGTCGACGGCGCCCCTACCGCTGCGGCCGGACGGTCGGCAGAGCGGTCGGCTGGATCCCCGGGACCAGCTCGTCCATCATCCGGAGGAGCGCCGAGGCCTGGTAGACCTCGGCGCGCCGGAACCGCCCGCCCGAGGGCGCGAGGATGCCGGCGTCGACCAGGCTGTCGACGACGGCACGGGCGGTCACCCCGGAGACGCCCAGCGCGGACCGGAGGTAGCGGGCCGTGACCACGGGTTGCTCGGCGAGGGTGCGCACCGCGGCGTGGACCGACGAGTCCGACCGGAACCGCGCGAGCCGCTGAGCCCAGTCGTCCTGGACCGCCTCCGCCTGCTCCAGGACGCGGACGGTCTCGTCCGCGGCGGCGGCGAGGACGTCGGCGAACCAGGTGACGAACTGGCTCACGGCCTCGTGCCGGTCGCCCGGCGCACCGTGGCGGAACGCGGTCAGCCGGCGGACGTACTCGTCCGTGTCTCGTCGCAGCACTACGGACAGCGGGAGCACACCGTGGTCCAGCACCGCCGCACGGGCCAGGTAGCCGTGCACGAGCACGCGCCCGGTGCGTCCGTTGCCGTCCTCGTACGGGTGGACGGTCTCGAACTGCGCGTGGAGGAGTGCGGCCTTCACCAGGGCGTTGTCGCCGCTCCGGTTCGCATAGTCGAGAAGGTTCGCCATGAGCCCGGAGACCGTGCGGGGCGGAGGGGCGACGTAGGACGCGGTGAGCTTCGAGGACCCGCCGATCTGCACGTCGGTGGTCCGGTACCCGCCGCTGTGGACGTGCGGTGCGATCGTCCGGTGGACGTCGTGGATCGCCACGTCGGTCCAGGGGGCGCGCAGCGACTCGACGCCGCGGCGGACGGAGTCCAGGTTGCCCAGGATCGCGTGCGCGGTGTCCAGGCGGTCGAACTGGTGCCCGCTCAGCCCGGGATCCCGCTCCTGGAGCTGCGCGACCATGACGTTGCGCGGCGTCTCCCGCAAGCCTTCCACCCAGGAGGACGAGATCGACTCGCTCCGCACGAGCGTCGCGTAGAGGATCGGGAACGGGCGCTCCCTGAGCCGCTGGGCGACACGGGCCACCACACCGGCGACGTCGGAGACCGCTTCCATGGCCTCGGTGCTGATCCACCGGGCCATGCGCTCGTCCAGGGGGGCGGGGAAGTAGCGCAGGAACGTGCCGCCCCGGCGGTCGGCAGCCCGCATCGCCGACATGTCCGGCGCCTGAACCTCACGGACCCACAGGCTCTCGTCCGGCACGGCCACCCCTTCCGCTCGGTATCTCAGGGTTAAGGGTAGGCGAACAACCTTAACTCTGCGGCGTCGTCCGCGCCGTGCTCGCCGGGGGACACTGGAAGCAGCACATCTGCCGAGACGAGGAGTCCGAAGTGCCCCAGGGAACAGTCCGATGGTTCGACGCCGACCGAGGGTTCGGCTTCATCGACCTCGGGAACGAGGCGGAGGACCTGTTCGTCCACGCGTCAGAGATCGTCGGTGACGACGGGCCGAAGGTGCTCCGCGAGGGGCAGGCCGTGGAGTTCGAGGTGGGCGCGGGCGACCGTGGCCCGCAGGCGCGTCGCGTCCGTGTCACGGGGGACCACGCCGCCGACGCGACCCTGGGCGTGCTCGGCACCGTCGCCTGGTACGAGCCGACCAAGGGGTACGGCTTCGTCACGCCCGACGGTGGTCGCGACGAGGTCTTCGTCCACAGCTCGGCCATCGTCGGGGGCGGTGTCGTCACCGAGGGGCAGCGGGTGGCGTTCCTCGTCGTCGCGGGGGAGCGGGGCCCGCAGGCGGACCACCTGCTGCCGCTCGGCGCGCAGGCCGCACCCGCGGCGTCGGACGGGGCGGACGGCACGGTGTCCTGGTACGACGACACGAAGGGCTTCGGCTTCGTCGTGCCCGACGCCGGGGGCGGGGACGTCTTCGTCCATGTCAGCGAGCTCGGCGGGGGGCTCACCGAGCTCTCCGAGGGGGCGCGCGTGACGTTCGAGGTCGTCGCCGGCGACAAGGGGCCGAACGCCCGCAACGTGCGGCTCGTTCGCGGCGCCGGTCGTGGTGCCCCGGACCGCGGCCGCGCGGGTCGTCCCGGGTCGTCCGGCAGGCCGGTGCGCGGGGGCGAGGGCACCGTCGCGCGCTACGACGCCGACCGCGGGTTCGGCTTCATCACGCCGGACGCCGGTGGCGACGACCTGTTCGTCCACGTGTCGGTCGTGCGGGGCGACGAGCTGCTGGAAGAGGGCGACCGGGTCCGCTTCACGGTGCGCCAGAGCGACCGGGGGCCGCAGGCCGACCGGGTCGAGCTGCTGTAGCCCGGACCGCGTCCCGGGGGAAGGGCGTCTCGCGGCTCTCCAGCCGGAACCGGCGCTGGAAGTCCCCGACGACCGCGGCGAGCGGGGCGTCGCGCAGGAGGATCCTCGTGACCGCCGGGGGAAGGCCCTGGGGCGCCTTCCCCCGGGCGCACGAGCGCACGACGTCGCGGCGCTCGTCGGGCCCGAGTCCCAGGAGGGCGACGAGCAGCCAGTTCACGAGGTAGGTGGCGACGAACCCGCGGTCGTAGTCGCGGTGCGCGGCGGCGAAGCCCGCCTCGTCGGGCGCGAGGTCGAACCCGTCGGCGACGGCGAGCCCGTAGTCGGCGACGCGGAGCCGCCCGCCGTCGACCGCTCCAGCGCCGCGCCGCCGTCCGGGAGCACCCGCCGGTGGTACGTCAGCGGGAAGCCGTCGTGGTCGCCCGCGAGCACCCAGCCCGTCGTCGCCGCGTGCACGGCGACCTCCCGCCACGCGCCGAACCCCGGACCGCCCAGCGTGCCGACCCCGTAGTGGCAGGACATCGGCAGACCGAACAGGTTGGCCGTCGAGCCCACGTTCTCCGGTCGCCGCTCCAGGTCCGTGAGGCGCACGTGCTTGACGAACACGGGAACCCCGTCGACGACCGTCCGCAGCGTCCGCCCACCGATGCCCCACCCGGCCGGCTCGGCGGCGTCGAGCAGGTCCCGCACCTCGTCGTCGCCGTACCGCGCCAGCGTCGCGGACACCGTGCGGTACGCCGCGATCCGGGCCGCGCGGGCCACGTCAGGCACGGTGACCGCCGGCTCGGCGGACCCGCCACCACCGCAGCCCGACGCCCACGGCGAGGACGACGGCGCCCGCCGCGACGGCGGACGGGGGCAGCGTCGCGACGAGCACGACGCACCCGACGGCGCCGAGCACCTGGCCCCCGCGGGGGTAGAGCCGGTGCGGGGCGTGCTGGCGCAGCGCGGAGAGGTTGGCGACGAGGTAGTAGACGAGGACGCCGAAGGAGGAGAAGCCGATCGCGCCGCGCAGGTCCGTGACGAGGACGAGGAGCACGACGACGCCGCCGACGACGAGCTCCGCGTGGTGCGGCACGGCGAAGCGGGGGTGGACGGCGTCGAGCCACCGGGGCAGGTCGCCGGTGCGGGCCATGGCGAGGGTCGTGCGGCTCACGCCCGCGAGCAGCGCGAGGAGCGCGCCGGTGCTCGCGGCGACCGCCCCGACCGCGACGACGGGGCCCGCCCACGCCTGCCCGCCGGCCGTCGCGGCGTCCGCGACCGGTGCCGTGGACGCGGCCAGGCCGTCCGGCCCGAGGACGGCGAGCAGCGTCACCGCGACGACGGCGTAGACCGCGACCGCGACCCCGAGGGCCAGGAGGATCGCGCGGGGGATCGTGCGGCGCGGGTCCCGCACCTCCTCGCCGAGCGTCGCGAGCCGCGCGTACCCGGCGAACGCGAAGAACAGCAGCCCCGCGGACTGCAGGACGCCGTACCAGCCGCCGTGCGCGCCTTCGGGCCCGAGCACTGACCAGCGCGCCGCGCCGCTCGTGGCGCCCGCCGCGACGGCCGTCGCGAGCGCGAGGAGCGTCACGACGACGAGCACCCGTGCGGCCTGCGCCGTGCGCGTGACGCCGCGGTACCCGATCGTGGTGAGCACCACGACGACCGCCGCCGCGACGGACCGCTCCCACCCGTCCGGCGCGACGTACGCCCCGACGACGAGCGCCATCGCGGCACAGCTCGCGGTCTTCCCGACGACGAAACCCCAGCCCGCGACGTAGCCCCACCACGGGCCGAGGTGCTCGCGCCCGTACACGTACGTGCCGCCGGACGTCGGGTGCTGGGCGGCGAGCTGGGCCGACGACGTGGCGTTGGCGAGCGCGACGAGCGCGGCGAGGGCGAGCCCGACGAGCAGACCGGTCCCGGCGGCCGCGGCGGCCGGTGCGAACACCGCGTAGACACCCGCTCCGATCATCGCGGAGACACCGACGACGACGGCGTCGCCGGTGCCGAGCCGTCGTGCCAGGGCGCCGTGCGCAGGGGTCATGCCCGCAGCCTGCCACGGTCAGGTGGCCGCGAGGAGAACGCCCCGAGTTGTGCGTCCCGCGGACCGGCCTACGTTCGAGGGAGACCACGGCCCACCAGGGCCCCGACCGACGAGGGAGCGATCATGGCCGACACCGAGCCGACGGGCGGACGCGGGACGGGCGAGGAGCAGGACTGGCACGAGCAGAGCGGACCTCGCGGGGCCTCGGCACGCCCCGAGGACGCGGGCGACGAGCGGACGGACGCCGTCGAGACGGAAGACCGGGACCCTGAGGGGGCGCCCGACATCGGCACGGCGGGGGCGTTCCCCGCGCTCGCCAACGACGCGCTCGCGAAGGACCCGGACGTCCCCACCGACGTCGACGGCGACCCGGCGCCGGGCGGCGAGCCCGACCTGCGAGACGCGTGATGGCGACCGCCGACGAGACGTCCGAGCGGGCCGACGCCCCGCCGCCGGACGACCCGCGCAAGCCCGACGCCCCGACCGACCTCGAGAAGCGGTCGTGGCTGTACACCCTGAAGACGACGGTGCGCGAGTTCTCCGCCGACCAGTGCCTCGACCTCGCCGCCGCCCTGACCTACTACGCCGTCCTCGCGGCGGCACCCGCGCTGCTGGCGCTCGTGTCGTTGCTCGGCCTGGTCGGCGACGCCGAGCAGATGGTCAACCGGGTCATGACGACCCTGTCCGACCTGGTACCCGAGGAGACCCTCGAGATCGTGCGCCCGCTCGTCGAGAGCATCGCCGACGGCGGCGGGCGGGCTGGCCTCGCGCTCGTCGTCGGTGTCGTGCTCGCGCTGTGGTCGGCGTCGGGGTACGTCGGCGCGTTCGGGCGTGCGATGAACCGCGTGTACGGGGTGGAGGAGGGGCGGCCGATCTGGAAGCTGCGGCCCGTGATGCTGCTCGTCACCGTCGTGACCGTCCTCTTCGCGGCGGTGATCATCGCCGCCCTGGTGCTCTCCGGGCCGGTCGCCCGCTCGATCGGTGACCTGATCGGTCTCGGCTCGACGGCCGTGACCGTCTGGAACATCGTGAAGTGGCCGGTCATCGTGCTGCTCGTGGTGATCCTCCTGGCGATCCTGTACCACGTCACGCCCAACGTGAAGCAGCCGAAGTTCCGCTGGGTGAGCGTCGGCGCGGTCGTGGCGATCGTCGTGTGGGCGATCGCCTCCGCCGGGTTCGGGTTCTACGTCGCGAACTTCGGCAACTACGGGGCGACGTACGGCACGCTCGCCGGCATCATCGTCTTCCTGCTGTGGCTGTGGATCACCAACCTCGCGCTGCTGTTCGGTGCCGAGCTCGACGCCGAGCTCGAGCGCAGCCGTGAGCTCCAGGGCGGGATCGCGGCGGAGGAGACGCTCCAGCTCCCGCCGAAGGACACGCGCGCGAGCGACAAGCGCGCGAGCAAGCGCGCGGACGACGTGGCGAAGGGGCGCGAGATGCGCGACGCGGCGCGGGCCGCGGGCGCCGACGAGGCCTACCGGGAGGACCGGGACCGGCGGGAGGGTCGGGGCCGTCACGCCGGGAGCGACCTCCCGGACGACTCCTGACATGCCGAACCCCGGGTTGCACGTCAGGAGGTCGGACGACTAACGAGCAACCCGGGGTTCGGCACGGACCTTGGCCGCAAGACCTCAGGGCGTGACGATGGGGAAGTCCGGGTCGCCCGGGTCGAGGACGGCGGTCAGCCGCCCCAGGACGCCGACATCGCCGCTCACCTCGACCCCGGCGGACGCACGGCCCTCCTCGCCGAGCCCGCCCGCGACCAGAGCGGGCAGGGACGCGCGGGGGAGGGTGAGCGTCACGTCGGCGTCGCTGGCCTGCGGGGCGGCGGTGTGGGTGAGCACGCCGTTCGCGAGCCGCAGCCGGTAGCGCTCGCCGAGGTCGGTGAGGACGACGTCGATCGTCAGGTTCTCGTCCCACGCGCGCGGCCCGTCGACCTGGATGGCGAGCGCGTCGAACAGCATCGTGGGGGCGAGGTTGGCGACGATGTCGGGGGACGACGTCTGTGCGGGCGTGCCGAAGCTGCCCTCGCGCAGCTCGGTCGCGCCCGAGAGGTAGAAGTTGCGCCACGTGCCGTTCTCGGCGCCGTAGCCGAGCTGTTCGTACGTGTCCGCGAGGAGGTCGCGCGCCGCGGCGTGGTCGGGCTCGGCGAACACGACGTGGTTGGCGATCTCGGCGGCCCACCGCAGGTCGCCCGCGTCGAACGCGGTGCGGGCGGCGTCCACGACCGCGTCCGCGCCGCCACCGAGGGCGACGTACCGCCGCGCCCTCTCGACCGGCGGGTGCTCCCACAGGTGCGCCGGGACGCCGTCGAACCAGCCGAGGTAGCGCTGGTAGACGGCCTTAACGTTGTGGCTCACCGAGCCGTAGTAGCCGCGGGCGTGCCACGCGTCCTCCAGGGCGGGCGGCAGGGTGATCGCCTCGGCGATCTCCGGTCCGGTGAGACCCTTGTTGAGCATCCGCAGGGTCTGGTCGTGCAGGTAGGCGTACAGGTCGCGCTGGAGCGAGAGGTAGCCGACGGCGCGCTCGTTGCCCCACGTGGGCCAGTGGTGCGAGGCGAACACGACCTCGACGTCGGCCCCCCACAGGTCGACCGTCTCCGTGAGGTAGCCCGCCCAGGCGTGGGGGTCGCGCACGACGGCACCGCGGAGCGTCAGCAGGTTGTGCAGCGTGTGGGTGGCGTCCTCGGCGGCGCACAGGGCCTTGTGGTCGGGGAACCAGAACAGCATCTCCGAGGGAGCCTCGGTGCCGGGCGCCATCTGGAAGACGATGCGGACGCCGTCGACGACCTCCTCCTGCCCGGTCGTGGAGATCTCGACGGTGGGCGCGATCATCGTGATCGTGCCGGTCGACGTGGTCTGGCCGAGCCCCGCGCCGACCGCGCCCTGCGGCCCGCACGCCAGGGCCGCGCCGTACATGTACCCGGCACGTCGCGACATCGCGGTGCCCGCGTACACGTTCTCGGAGACGGCGTGCTCGACGAAGCCCGACGGGGCGAGCACGGGCACACGCCCGGCGTCGACGTCCTCCTGCGTGGTGACGCCCTTGACGCCGCCGAAGTGGTCGACGTGCGAGTGCGTGTAGATGACACCCGTCACGGGGCGGTCGCCGCGGTGCTCGCGGTAGAGCGCGAGCGCGGCGGCGGCGGTCTCGGTGGAGATCAGGGGGTCGATGACGATCACGCCGCGGGTGCCCTCGACGAACGTGACGTTCGACAGGTCGAGCCCCCGCACCTGGTAGATGCCCTCGACGACCTCGTAGAGGCCCTGCTGCGCGACGAGCGTCGACTGGCGCCACAGGCTCGGGTTCACGGTGTCCGGCGCGTCGCCGGTGAGGAAGTCGTACGTGTCGCCGTCCCAGACGACGCGGCCGTCGTCGGCGGTGACGGCACCGGGGGTGCGTCGGCCGAGGAAGCCGCGCGCGGCGTCCTCGACGTCCTGGGTGTCGGAGAAGGGGAGGGAGTCCAGGAGCGCGCGCTGCTGGCGGACGATCCTCTCGGACGCGGGCTTCGGAGTCGTCATGGTCGGAGCATCGCAGCGGGGGAGAGGTCGCGCACCCGGAGCGGAGCGGACGCACAGCGACCGCGCAGAGGTGCCCCGCCGCGGACCTGCCCCGCCGGGCAGGAGGGCGTCGCGCCGCGCCGTCGGCGGCTGTGGTCGACGACGGTCGTGGCCGTGGTCGCGGCGGTGTCCCTCGTGCTCGGGGGAGTGGTAGGCGCGGGCGCCGGTCAGATGCCGGGCGGTCAGAAGGGCGCGAGCGCGTCCGGCGTCGGCTGAGCCGCCGAGCACACCCGGTCGTCGCCTGACCCCGCCGCCTCCCGCGGCGGGGTTGCGGTGCTGTATCGACAACTGTCAACATAGACCCATGTCGATACTGCAGCCTGGCGCCCGCCTGTCCACGCTCGACCGCTGGCTGCCGCTGTGGATCGGTCTGGCGATGGTCGCCGGGCTGGTCCTGGGGCGGACCGTCCCTGCTCTGTCCGAGGTCCTCGCGGCGCTGGAGATCGGCGGCATCTCCGTCCCGATCGCGCTCGGCCTGCTGGTCATGATGTACCCGGTGCTGGCCAAGGTCCGCTACGACCGCGTCGCGTCGGTCACGGGCGACACGCGGCTCCTCGTCTCGTCGCTCGTGCTCAACTGGCTCGTCGGCCCGGCGCTGATGTTCGCCCTCGCGTGGGTCTTCCTGCCGGACCTGCCCGAGTACCGCACCGGCCTGATCATCGTCGGCCTGGCCCGGTGCATCGCCATGGTCGTGATCTGGAACGACCTCGCGTGCGGGGACCGCGAGGCGGCCGCGGTGCTGGTCGCGATCAACTCCGTGTTCCAGGTCGTCGCGTTCTCCCTGCTCGGCTGGTTCTACCTCACCGTCCTGCCCGGGTGGCTCGGGCTCGACACGCAGGGCCTGGACGTGTCGGTGGGTCAGGTCGCGCTCAACGTGCTCGTGTTCCTCGGCGTGCCGCTGGCCGCCGGGTTCGCCTCGCGCCTGGTCGGCGAGCGCGCCAAGGGCCGCGCCTGGTACGAGGACCGGTTCCTGCCCGCCGTCGGGCCGTGGGCCCTGTACGGCCTGCTGTTCACGATCGTGCTGCTCTTCGCCCTGCAGGGTGAGGCCGTCACCTCCCACCCGCTCGACGTCGCCCGCATCGCCCTGCCGCTGCTCGTGTACTTCGCGGCCATGTGGGGCGTCGGCATCGTGACCGGCAAGGCCCTGGGCCTGGGGTACTCGCGCACGACCACGCTCGCGTTCACCGCGGCGGGCAACAACTTCGAGCTCGCGATCGCCGTCGCCATCGGCACCTTCGGCGCCACCTCCGGCCAGGCCCTGGCCGGCGTCGTCGGACCGCTCATCGAGGTCCCCGTCCTCGTGGGCCTCGTCTACGTCACGCTCTGGGTCGGCCGGCGCTGGTTCGCCGACGGCCCCGACGCCACCGACCCCGAGGCCACCACCGACCCCGAGGCCATCAGGGCCCGAACATCCGAGCCCGAAGAGGTGAGGTCATGACCACCACCCCCCTGCCGTCGACCGTCGCGGACGCCGACTGCGCGCCGCAGGTCGAGTCGCACGCGATCGGGACCGAGGTCGCGGGCGCCGTCGCGACGACGCTCAAGGCGCTCGCCGAGCCGTTGCGGCTGCGCATGCTCTCGTTCGTCGCCACGTCCCCCGCGGGGGAAGCGTGCGTGTGCGACCTCGCCACGCTCACCGACGTCTCCCAGCCGACTGTCTCGCACCACCTCAAGGTGCTGCGCGACGTCGGCGTGCTCACCTCGGAGCGACGCGGCACCTGGGTCTGGTACCGCATCACGCCCGGGTACAAGTCCGCGGTCTCGACGCTTCTGGAGTCCTTCGCGCCCGCCGCGGTCGAGGCCCTCGTCCTGCCGCGCGAGCTCACCGGGCTGGAGGACGCCGACGCCGCGCTCGACCGGCTCGCCGCCGACCTCGGGACGCGGTACCCCGGCCTGGAGGCGGGCGTCGTGCTGCGCACGGTGCGCGAGTCGTACACCGCCCTCGCCCGCTCGGCGACCGTCTCGGCGCACCTGCTGTCGCTCACGGAGCGCTTCGCCCGGCAACGGCTCGCCGACCTCACGCGCGAGGCCGGGGCCCGGCCGCAGGTGCTGTTCGTCTGCGTCGCCAACGCGGGCCGCTCGCAGCTCGCCGCGGCCCTCGTGCGCCGCTACGCGGGCGACCGGGTCGTGGTCCGCTCCGCCGGGTCGACCCCGGCGGCGGACGTGCACCCGGCCGTGCGCCCCGAACTCGCCGCGCTCGGCACGGCCGACGGCGAGGCGTTCCCCAAGCCCCTCACCGACGACGCGGTCCGCGCCGCGGACGTCGTCGTGACGATGGGCTGCGGCGACGTGTGCCCGGTCCTGCCGGGTACACGCTACGAGGACTGGCTCGTCGGCGACCCGGCGCTCGCCTCGCCTGCGGGGGTGGCCGCGATCCGCGACGAGCTCGACGCGCGCGTGCGGGCCCTGCTCGCCGACCTGCTGCCCGACCTCGACCTGCCCGCCCGCTGACCGGCCCCGACAGGCCCCACCCCGACACGCCGACCCTCGACCGACCCACCGGAGGAACCATGACCGACACCACTGCCACGACGCCGTCCGCCCTGTTCGTCTGCGTGCACAACGCGGGCCGCTCGCAGATGGCCGCGGGGTACCTTCGCGCGCTGTCGGGCGGCGCCGTCGAGGTGCGCTCGGCCGGGTCGGCCCCGGCCGAGCAGATCAACCCCGTCGCCGTCGAGGCGATGCTCGAGGAGGGCGTGGACCTGCGCGCCGAGCAGCCCAAGGTGCTCACGACGGAGGCGGTGCAGGCCTCCGACGTCGTCATCACCATGGGCTGCGGCGACGCGTGCCCGATCTTCCCCGGCAAGCGCTACGAGGACTGGCAGCTCGACGACCCCGCCGGCCAGGGCATCGAGTCCGTGCGGCCGATCCGCGACGAGATCCGCTCCCGCGTGCTCGGCCTGCTCGACTCGCTGGGCGTCACGCCGGTGCCGCTGCCCGCGCCCCGAGCGTGACGGGCTGCGGGCCGGCCGGAGCCGTCCCGCAGCACCCCGCGCCGTCGGCCGCGCTCTCGTCGGCCTCGGCCGCCAGGTCCGTGGAGCACACCCCGGTCGCGGGGAGGTCGAGCTCGACGGCGTCCGCGGCGGCGCGGTCGCCGGCGAGGGCCGCGGCGATCGACCGGACCTGCTCGTACCCCGTGGCGAGGAGGAACGTCGGGGCGCGGCCGTACGACTTCGACCCCGCGAGGTAGAACCCCGCGTCGGGGTGGGCGAGCACGCGCTCGCCGTGCGGGGGCACGGTGCCGCACGAGTGCTCGTTCGGGTCGATGAGCGGGGCCAGCGCGGCGGGCGCCTCGACCACCGGGTCGAGGTCGAGGCGGACCTCGCGCAGCATGCCGAGGTCGGGCCGGAACCCGGTGGCGCCGACGACCGCGTCGACGACCAGGTCGAGCGGCTGGTCGCGGGTCGTCCCCAGGACGTGCACCGCGGGCCCGTCCGGGACGAGCCGCTCGACCCGCACGCGCGTGAGCAGGGTGAGGCGACCGTCGTCGACGGCGGCGCGCAGCCGGGTGCCGAGCGCGCCCCGGGCGGGCAGGGCGTCGTCGGCGCCTCCGCCGAACAGGCGCCGCGCGGAGCCGCCCCGGATCGCCCACGTGATCGCGGTGTCCGGTGCGGCCTCGGCGAGCTCGACGAGGCTCAGCAGCGTGTTGGCCGCGGAGTGGCCCATGCCGACCACGAGCGTCCGGCGCCCGGCGAAGCGGTCGCGGTCGGCGCCGAGGACGTCGGGGAGCGGCCCGGTGACGAAGGCGCCGGCCTCGTCCTCGCCGACCGCGGGCAGGCCGGAGATGCCGAGCGGGTTGCGCGTCCCGAAGGTCCCGGAGGCGTCGATCACGGCGCGGGCGAGCACGTCCTCCACCCGGCCGTCGGGTGTCGTGGTCCGGACGCGGTAGGGCTGGCGCTCGCGGCCGAGGGACCGGGTCCGGTCGGCGGTCTCGCGCGCGACGGCGACGACCCGGGTCCGTGTCCGCAGGCGGGCAGCGATCGCGGGCGTGGCGGCGAGCGGTGCGAGGTAGTCGGTGACGAGCTCGGCACCCGTCGGCAGGGTCCGCGGGTCGGGCTCGGTCCACCCCGTCGGGGCGAGCAGGCGCCGGGCGGCAGGGTCGACGTCGTACCGCCAGGGGGAGAAGAGCCGCACGTGGCCCCAGGAGGCGACGGCGGCACCGGGGCCGTCCCCGGCCTCCAGGACGAGCGGTTCGAGACCGCGTTCCAGGAGGTGGGCCGCGGCGGCCAGCCCGACCGGTCCCGCCCCGACCACCACGACCGGCAGCCCTGCTCGTCCTACGTCCATCGTTCTGTCCCCTCGCTCGTCAGGCATCGACGTTCTTCGATGCGACAACGTATCCATGAACGTCGATGGATGGCAAGATGGGGGGATGACCACGACGGACACCGCCTCGGCCTGCTGCGGCTCGCTCCGACGCCCGCCCGCCTCCGCGGAGGCCGCGCGCGACCTCGCGGCGACGTTCAAGGCGCTCGCCGACCCGACCCGGGTGCGGCTCCTGTCCATCGTGGCCGCGCACGACGGCGCCGAGGCGTGCGTGTGCGACCTCACCGAACCCGTCGGGCTCTCCCAGCCGACCGTGAGCCACCACCTGCGGATCCTCGTCGGCGCCGGCCTGCTGTCCCGCGAGCAGCGCGGCCGCTGGGCGTACTACGCGCTCGTCCCCGGCGCCCTGGAGCAGGTCGCCCGGACCCTCGACGACGCGGTCGGCACGCCCTGCGCCCCCTGACCGGCCGTGCGCGCCCTCACGGCGTCCGTCAGAGGTCCGCGGCGCACCGGAAGCCGAGGTGCGACGTCGCGCTGTCGTCGCTCTGCGGCGACCGCGCCGCCGGCCGGTAGCGCCGGCAGTACTCCGGCGCGCACAGGTGCGACCCGCCCTTCGTCACGCGCGACACCTGCGGCGACGTCGTCGGGGCGAGGAGGTCCGCCCGGCCGCCCGGGTCGACGTGCGACCCGCCCCCCGGGTGGTGGCGCGGGAGGTACGCGTCGCTGGTCCGCTCCCAGACGTTGCCGATCATGTCGAGCAGGCCGTACCCGTTCGCCGGGTACGACCCCACGGGCGACGTGCCGCGCCAGCCCTCGGAACGGTACGGGAAGGCGCCCACCCACGTGTTGGCGAGGCGCCGCCGGTCGGGCACGAGCTCGTCGCCCCACGCGAACTCTGCGCCGTCGAGACCGCCCCGCGCGGCACGCTCCCACTCGGCCTCGGTGGGCAGACGGCGCCCCGCCCAGGCGGCGTACGCCGCGGCGTCGGCGTACGCGACGTGCACCACCGGGTGGTCCGGGCGGTCCTCCACACCCGAGCCGGGACCCTCCGGCCGGCGCCAGCACGCACCCGGCTGCCACCGCCACCACCGTGACCAGTCGGACAGGTCCACCGGCCCGGTCGTCGGGGTGAACACGACCGAGCCCGGGACGAGGTCGGCGGGGTCGGCGCCGGGGAAGTCCGCGGGGTCCGGGGCGCGCTCCGCGACCGTGACGTACCCGGTCGCGTCCACGAACTCCGCGAACCCCGCGTTCGTCACCGGGTGCCGCTCGATCGCGAACCGCGCGACCTCGCGCCGGTGCGCCGGGCGCTCCTCCGGGTAGTGGTCGTCCGACCCCATGCGGAACGTCCCGCCGGGGATCTCCACAAGCTCGGTCAGCGCCACCGCGTCATCGTAGGTCGAGGGCAGCCCAGCCGCCCGACGCCGGGCCGCGCACCGTCACCTGGACGTCGCTCGCGCGTACCTCGGCCCGAGAACGGCCGAGCCCGCAGGTCGTCGACCTGCGGGCTCGCGCTGGAGCATGACGTCCCGGGCCGCCCCGCGGTGACGGAGTCTTCAGCGGCGGCTTCGCCTGGTGTGGCGGACGGTCATCGCGGTGCCGACGACGACAGCCGTGACGGGCGCTCCGACGAGGAACGCCAGGGGCGCCCACGAGTACGTCGCCGAGAGGTGTGCCACGGCTGCGACGACGGCCCCCCAGAAGAAGCACGCCCAGAAGCTGTTGCCCAGGATCCCGCGCGTCGGCCGAGAAGCCTCGGGGACGTCCCGGTGGGCGTCTGCATCGACGGGGCGCATGGCTCCGGGCTGTACGGCTTTGGTGCTCATCATGCTCACCTCCACCGCATCGCCGTGAGGCGGGCGATCACCCCTCGTGACTTCGGCCTGTACCTCACCTGGATACTCCTTCGCATCCTTGAGGCCGCCCCCTGCGGCCACTCGCGGAGAGCGTGGCACAGCCCGTGTCTCGGAGCAATCGACGCGCCAAGGTACGACAGCGGTCACGTTCACGGTGTGGCAGCCGTGCTTCCCCGGGCTGCAGTCCTCGGGGACGTGACGAGTAGCCAGGGTCGAGGCCTCGTGCCCTCGATGGGATCCGGTGGCTGCTACGACTGTGCCGTCGTCGAGAGCTTCTGATCCCGATCACAGATCGGGCTCCTGGGTCGCCGCACGACCTTGGCTGCGACGTCGGCCAAGCCCGGCCGGTGCGGACGACCGGCCGGGCTTCTGCTTCTCGCGGTGTCTCGCGGGCACGACCTGCGGTCAGGCGGGGATGGGCGCGCGACCCCGAGCGGGCTGCAGGTCGACGGCCTGCTCGCGACGGGCGGTGCGCGCGTCGCGGGAGTGGCCGACGAGCGCGAGGAGGAGGCCACCGGCGAACCAGGTCGCCAGGACGAGCCAGGGGAACGTCGTGTCGGCGCCCGGGAAGTAGGACAGCTCGCGGACGAGCGTGGCCGAGGCGCCGGGCGGGAACCACTGGCCGACGGCGCCCCACGCACCGGGCAGGAACTGCGGGGGCAGCGCGGCACCCGAGATGGGGTTGGCGAAGAGCATCATCACGACCGGGCCGACCGCGATGCCGGCGCGACCGACGAGCGCGACGACGCCGACGACGGGCGCGGCGATCGCGCCGATGGCGAGGGTGAACGCGGCGAGGTTGGTCCAGAAGTCGCCCTGGATCGAGCCGAACCAGCCCTGGAGGATGCTCGTGAGGACGAGGCCGCCGACGGCGGAGTAGGCGACGACGGCGACGATGCGTCGCAGCGACCCGGA
Organism: Cellulosimicrobium marinum; assembly: GCF_020551945.1. Lineage (GTDB taxonomy): Bacteria > Actinomycetota > Actinomycetes > Actinomycetales > Cellulomonadaceae > Cellulosimicrobium > Cellulosimicrobium marinum. The sequence goes on from NZ_JAJBZH010000002.1 coordinate 529,902, forward strand.
GATCGCGACGGAGATCGCGATGCCGCCGATCATCCCGCCGAACAGGATGGGGAAGAACGCGGAGGACAGGAGCGCCCCGTTGGGGTCCTCGGCGGTGTAGGGCACGACGTCGGTGACGGTGAGGGTCGCGGCGGGCGGAGTCTCGCCGGGCTCACCGGCCTGGGCCTGGGAGGTCAGTGCGGCCTGGAGCGGGTCGGCGAGCTGGGCGATCACCTGGTTGACGGTGCCGTTCGCCGAGGCGGTCAGCAGCTCGGGCTCCGGGCCCAGGACCAGGGCGCCGGCGACGTCGCGGCTCTCGACCGCGGCGACCGCGGCCTCTCGGTCGTCGACCACGGTGAGGTCGTAGACGTCCCCGGCCTGCTCGGTGAGCAGCGGCTCGACCTGCGCGACGGCGGCCTCGGGGCCGGCGACGGCGAGGCCGACGCCCTGGGGCTCGGCGGTGAGCGCCGGCCAGGAGAAGGCGACGACGATCAGGGCGATGAGCGTGGTGAGCCCGACGGCGGTCGCGATCGTGCGGAGCCACGGGGTGGGGGCGTCAGGCGCCTCGGTGGTGCTGTCGGCTGCGGTCTCAGCCATGGTCGTTCCTCTCGTCGGACGGAGTGGTGCACTCTGCGGTTGATAGTGCAAGCATTGCACTGTAGCGTCAGTAGTGCAACAACGACCGAGCCGTCAGGCATCTGCACTGCGGCGCACAGAGTGCAAGACTGAGGTGGCACCCGTCGCGGGCGGGTGCCCGAGAGGAGAGATCATGCGCATCGCCGTGCTGGGCGCGACGGGCAGGACCGGGAGCGAGCTCACCGAGCAGGCGCTCGCCGCGGGGCACGAGGTGGTCGCCTACGTGCGGCGGCCGGGCGCGCTCGCCCTCCGCCCCGGCCTGACCGTCGTCGGAGGAGCGCTCGACGACGCGGACGCGCTGGCCGGGGCGACGGCCGGGTGCGACGCCGTCGTGCTCACGCTGGGGCCGAAGATCAGCGACTCCCACAAGCCGCTCATGCAGGTCGCCGTGCCGGCCGCGATCGCCGCGGCCCACCGGGCCGGGGTGAAGCGGGTCGTCGTCCTGTCCGCGCTCGGGGCGGGGGCCACGCTCGCCAACACGCGCTACCCCTACCGGTTCGGGTGCCGCACGTTCCTCGCGGCGAACTTCCGCGACCACGTGGCCGGCGAGTCGCAGCTCGTCGACAGCGGTCTGCACTGGACGACCGTCCACCCGGGCCCGCTGTCCGACCGCCCGCGCACGCCGCACCCGACCGTCGTCGACGCGTCGACCGGGTACAGGATGCCGGGCGCGCCCCGCACCACCCGGGCGGACGTCGCGGCGACGATCCTCGGCCTGCTCGACGACCCCCGCACCTACGGCGCGCAGGTGCTCGTCACCTCGGCCGTCCAGTCCGCCTGAGAGGGGTGCGGGATGACCGAGAGCGCGGTGACGAGGAACCGGCGACGGACCGCGGCGCAGATCACCCGGAGCGCTCAACGTCTGGCGGAGGAGCGCGGGCTCGACGGGTTCACGATGGACGACCTCGCGGAGGTCGCAGGCGTGTCGCGGCGCACGCTGTTCAACTACGTCGAGGGCAAGTTCGACGCCGTCCTGGGGGCGCCCGCCGCCCCGGATCCCGCCCGGCTCGTCGAGTTCAGCCACGGAGGACCGACCGGCCGGCTGCACGACGACCTCAAGGCGGTCTTCACCGCGCTCCTGGACACCCGGGACGCCCCGGCCGACGAGCTCGACCGCACCCGCAGGCTCATCGCGTCCGACGCGCGGCTCCACAAGGCGATGCACGACAAGTTCGCGCGCTCCGCCGACCTCCTCGCGTCCGCTCTCGTCGAGCGCGACCCGGGGCGCTTCGACGCGTACCGCGCCAAGGCGGCCGCCACCGTGACGCTCTCGCTCTTCGACGTCGCGCTGGAGGGGTTCGTCGCCGACCCGGGAACCGGGCTCGCCGACCACTTCGTGGCCGCGTTCGACGGGGCCGCCGCGTTGTTCGGGTCCACGTCCTCACCAGGGGAATAGGCGAGCGACCCCCCGGGTTGAGTCAGACAGGCTCAACTCTGGCGGGTCGAACTTGCGTGAGCACGGACTGCCTGCCTACGTTGAGCGCAGCAGACTCAACCCGGACCGCCCGGCGTGACCACGCGCCGTCGGGCATCCACAGCGACACGGAGGCAGGACACATGGCACGTGCAGTCGGGATCGACCTCGGCACCACCAACTCGGTGGTCGCCGTCCTGGAGGGCGGCGAGCCCACCGTCATCGCGAACGCCGAGGGGTCGCGCACGACCCCGTCGGTGGTCGCGTTCTCGAAGACCGGCGAGGTGCTCGTCGGCGAGGTCGCCAAGCGCCAGGCGGTCACGAACGTGGACCGCACGATCAGCTCGGTGAAGCGCCACATGGGCACCGACTGGGACGTCGCGATCGACGACAAGAAGTACACCGCGCAGGAGATCTCCGCGCGCGTCCTCGGCAAGCTCAAGCGCGACGCCGAGGAGTACCTGGGCGAGCCCGTCACCGACGCGGTCATCACCGTCCCGGCGTACTTCAACGACGCCGAGCGTCAGGCCACGAAGGACGCCGGCCAGATCGCGGGCCTCAACGTCACGCGCATCGTCAACGAGCCCACCGCGGCGGCGCTCGCGTACGGCCTGGAGAAGGGCAAGGAGGACGAGCTCATCCTCGTCTTCGACCTGGGCGGCGGCACGTTCGACGTCTCGCTCCTCGAGGTCGGCAAGGACGAGGACGACTTCTCCACCATCCAGGTGCGCGCCACCTCGGGCGACAACCGCCTCGGCGGCGACGACTGGGACAACCGCATCGTCGAGCACCTCATCAAGCAGGTGAAGAACAGCTCGGGCGTCGACCTGTCGAAGGACAAGATCGCGCTGCAGCGTCTGCGCGAGGCCGCGGAGCAGGCGAAGAAGGAGCTGTCGTCCGCGACGAGCACCAACGTCTCGATGCAGTACCTGTCGATGAGCGAGAACGGCCCCATCCACCTGGACGAGAAGCTCACGCGCGCCCAGTTCCAGCAGATGACGCAGGACTTGCTCGACCGCACGAAGGCCCCGTTCCACAAGGTCATCTCCGACGCGGGCGTGTCCGTCTCCGAGATCGACCACGTCGTGCTCGTGGGTGGTTCCACCCGCATGCCGGCCGTGACGGACGTCGTCAAGGAGCTCACGGGCGGCAAGGAGCCCAACAAGGGCGTCAACCCGGACGAGGTCGTCGCCGTCGGCGCGGCCCTCCAGGCCGGCGTCATCTCGGGCGACCGCAAGGACGTCCTGCTCATCGACGTCACCCCGCTGTCCCTCGGCATCGAGACCAAGGGCGGCGTGATGACCAAGCTCATCGAGCGCAACACGGCCATCCCGACGAAGCGCAGCGAGATCTTCTCGACGGCAGAGGACAACCAGCCGTCGGTGCTCATCCAGGTGTTCCAGGGCGAGCGCGAGTTCGCGCGCGACAACAAGCCGCTCGGCACGTTCGAGCTCACCGGCATCGCGCCCGCGCCGCGCGGCGTGCCGCAGATCGAGGTCACGTTCGACATCGACGCGAACGGCATCGTCCACGTCGGCGCGAAGGACCGCGGCACCGGCAAGGAGCAGAAGATGACCATCACGGGCGGCTCCGCGCTGCCCAAGGAGGACATCGACCGCATGGTCAAGGAGGCGGAGGAGCACGCCGCCGACGACAAGAAGCGTCGCGAGGAGGCGGAGACCCGCAACCAGGCCGAGGCGTTCGTCTACTCGACCGAGAAGCTGGTCAACGAGAACACGGAGAAGCTCCCGGCCGACGTCGTCACCGAGGTCGAGGCCGACATCGCGTCGGTGAAGTCCGCGCTCGAGGGCGAGGACGCCGACGCCGTGAGGACCGCGCACGAGAAGCTCGTCGCGTCCTCGCAGAAGATCGGCCAGGCGCTGTACGCCTCGGCCGAGCAGGACCAGGCGGCCCCCGGCTTCGGCACTCCGCAGGACGGGCCCGCGGCCGACTCGTCCACCACGGACGAGGACGTCGTCGACGCCGAGATCGTGGACGACGAGGACGACAAGAAGTGACGGCCGAGGACCCGCAGGGCCCCCAGGACCAGCGTCCCGAGGACAAGCCCTTCCAGTTCACCGACAAGCGCAAGGTCGACCCGGACACCGCGCAGCCCCGCCCCGCGGGCGAGGCTGCCGGTGCCGGGGAGGCCGCCGGGCAGGTCCCGGCCGACGGGGACGACGCCGCGGCGTCCGACCCGCTCGCCGGGCTCGACTTCGAGCCGACCGGCGAGGCGGAGGCCGACGCCGCCGTCCTCGCCGCGCAGGCCGAGGCCGCCCAGCACCTCGAGTCGCTCCAGCGCGAGCGCGCGAGCTTCACGAACTACCGCAACCGGGCGCTGCGCGACCAGGAGGCCGCGCGCACCAAGGGCGTGGAGGACGTGCTCTCCGCGCTCCTGCCCGTGCTCGACGACGTGGACCGCGCCCGCCAGCACGGCGAGCTCACCGGCCCCTTCGCCGCGATCGCGGACAAGATCGACGCGAGCCTCGCGCGGTTCGGCATCGAGCGGTACGGCACCGTCGGGGAGGAGTTCGACCCGACCGTGCACGAGGCCCTCATGCACCAGACCGACCCCGAGGCCACGGCCTCGACGGTCAACCTGGTCATCGAGCCCGGCTACCGCATCGGCGAGCGCGTCGTGCGCGCCGCGCGCGTCTCGGTCGTCGGCCCCGAGTAGCACCACCACCGTGCCCGACGGCGCGGGCGCACCTTCCGCGCGAAGGTGCGCCCCGCCGTCGGGCACGGGACGATCACCAGCGGAAACCCAGGCCGCACGACGGACCCGGACGAAGGACAGGACCCACGAGCACACGACCCACGGCCCGGAGGGAGGCACCGTGACCGGACAGGACTGGATCGAGAAGGACTTCTACGCCGCGCTCGGTGTCCCCAAGGACGCCGACGACGCCGCCATCAAGAAGGCCTACCGCAAGCTCGCCCGGCAGTACCACCCGGACCAGAACCCGGGGGACGCCGCCGCGGAGGCGAAGTTCAAGGAGATCGGCGAGGCCTACGCCGTGCTCTCCGACGCGAAGGAGCGCGAGCAGTACGACGCGATCCGCGCGATGGCCGGCGGCGGCGCCCGCTTCTCCGCGGGCCCCGGGGGCGGCGGCGCGAGCGGGTTCGAGGACCTGTTCGGCGGGATGTTCGGCGGGGGCGCGCCCGGTGGCTCCCGCGTGCGGTTCTCCACCGGCGGGCAGGGCGGGTTCGAGGACGTCCTCGGCCAGATGTTCGCGGGCGGCGCCCCGCAGGGGTTCGGCGGGGGACCGCGGCCCCGGGCCGGGTCGGACGTCGCCGCCACGACCACCCTGCCGTTCCGGCAGGCCGTCGAGGGCTCCACCGTGAGCTTCACCGTCGACGGCCGCCAGGTCACCACGCGCATCCCCCCGGGGGTGCGGGACGGGCAGAAGATCCGTCTGCGCGGCAAGGGGCGCCCGGGCCTCGGCGGCGGGCCGGCCGGCGACCTCGTCGTCACCGTCCACGTCACGCCGCACCCGGTCTTCACGATCGACGGCACCCACCTGCGCCTCACCGCCCCGGTGACGTTCGCGGAGGCCGCGCTCGGCGCGACGATCTCCGTCCCGACGCTCGACGGCGCGACGGTCAAGGTCAAGGTGCCCGCCGGGACGCCGTCGGGCCGCACGCTGCGCGTCAAGGGACGCGGCGTGCAGACGGCGAAGGGCACCGGCGACCTGCTCGTCACCGTCCAGGTCGTGGTCCCGCAGAAGCTGTCCAAGGCCGCGCGCGACGCCGTCGAGGCGTTCGCCGCGGAGACCGACGGCCAGGACGTGCGCGCCGACCTGGCCCGCCAGGCCGCGGAGTGAGGGAGGTGGCGTCGTGACCCCGGACCCGACGGCGCCCCGCCCGGCCGACGGCCAGGAGATCCCCGAGGACGCGCCCGTCCTCGTCATCTCCCAGGCCGCCGCACTCGCCGGCATGCACCCGCAGACCCTGCGGCAGTACGACCGACTCGGCCTCGTGGTCCCGCGCCGCGCGGCGGGGCGGGGTCGGCGCTACTCGCTGCGCGACGTCGCGAAGCTGCTGGAGGTGCAGCGGCTCAGCCACGACGAGGGCATCAACCTCGCCGGGATCCAGCGCATCCTCGCCCTGGAGTCGCAGGTCGAGCGCCTCGAACGGCGCCTGGAGGCGCTGTCGGCCCGGGTCGAGCCCGGGGGGCGCGTGTTCGCTGCGGCGGCGAGCGGCGACGTCGTCGTCGTGCCGCGGGGCCGCAGCGTGCGCCGCGGCGTGGACGACGCGCTGCGGGAGAGCGTCGTGGAGCACGCGCAGGCGCGCGCCCTCGTCATCTGGCGGCCCGCCCCGCGGGACTGACCGCACGCATTCCGCAAGGCCGACATGCGCTAAATAAATGTGCGGTATTCATTGTTAGTACGGCCTTCCTTGCTATTCAAGAATGTCATTCCGCATTACGGTGGAACCGGAAGCCCGGCCCCCGGGTCCTCGTCAGAGCGGAGAGATCGATGAGCAGCCTCATGGAGATGCCCCAGGTCGTCGAGTGTTCGATCGACGGGTGCGGCTACAACCACGACCACGGGTGCCACGCCGGCGCCGTGACCATCGCCGGGCACGCCGGTGACGCCGAGTGCGCCACCTTCATCCCGCTCGGCACCAAGGGCGGCCTGGAGAAGGTCCTCGCCAAGGTCGGCGCCTGCCAGCGGACCGAGTGCGTCCACAACGAGTCCCTCGAGTGCGGCGCCCCGTCGATCCGCGTCGGTGCCGGCGCCTCCGGCGACGACCGCGCCGACTGCCTCACCTTCACCCCGCGCTGATCCGCTGGCGCTGGTCCACCCCGCGCCGCCGCGCGGACCCCGACCTCCCCGAGGGCGGCCCACCCCGGGCCGCAGGGACGCCCCACCCCCCCCCGGACGCCCCGGGTCGCACGCTCGCCCGTGCGACCCGGGGCGTCCTGCGTCTCGGCCGCTTCTCGGCCGCTTCTCGGCGGCGTCGCGGAGGCGGCGGGGTCAGCGCTGCAACGAGTGCAGGAGCTCGACGGCGTGCGGGTGCGTCGGGGGCAGCGGCTCCGTCCACAGGCGCGGCGGGCGCCGCAGGATCGCGGACACGCCCAGCGCGAGCCCCGTGCGCTCGATCCGGTGCCGCAGCTCGGCACGGATCCCGTCGTCGTCGCCGTCGCGCTCGCTCAGGACCACGAACACGCCGTTGCCGAGCGACGCCATCGGGTGCCCCTCGCCGAACGTCTGCGTGAGCGCCCGGCCCATCGCCGCCGACCGGGCGAAGCGTTGCCAGCCCGTGAGGTCGTCCACGGCCACGTCGACGACGAGCAGCCGATGGGTCCGCGCGACGTCCGTACCGGAGCGCCGCGCCGCGCCGTACGTCTCCCGCAGGCGCTGCGCGAGGTACTGCGGCGTGGCAAGGCCGGACTCCGGGTCGAGGACCTCCGGCGAGACCGGGGTCGCGTCGTAGCCCTCCGCCCAGCCGACCGCCACGGCGCGCAGCAGCTCGAGGTCCGGGGCGCGGTCGTGCGCGCGGTACAGGCACGCGACGTCGTCGATCGCCTCGCCGATGCCGACCCCTGCCTCGCTGCGCACGCGTCCCAGCCGCTCGGCGGCGGGCGTGACGTCGAGCCCGTCGCACAGCGCCTCGCTCAGCGCGTCGCACGCGGGGTGGTACCAGTCGCCAGGGCGGAGCCACACGGTCGCGAGGCTCTCCGAGCGCCAGCGGTCGCGCAACGACTCGGGTCCTGCCGTGGGCGCGGTGTACCCATGGAGTTGGTCCATGCCGATGAGACGGGCGAGGTCGCCGGTCATGACGCGGGTTCGACGACGAAGTTGCGGACGGGTGTCGTGACCAGGGACGACAGCGAAGTCATCGGTCAGAACGGGGCAAAGAGGACGCAATGTCTCGAGTCTGTTTCGTTCTGCGAGACCCCTGCCGCAGAGTTGGACGGGCGTCTACTATGGCGGCTTGTACGACCTGCTGGAGCAGGGGCGGTCCCGGGGCGGCGGTGGCATGACGGAGTTGCACAGCCAGATCGAGGGCGAGGCGTTGAGCGACGCCGAGCTCATCGCAGCGGTACGCGAAGGTGACAGCGCGAGCTTCGGCGCCCTCTACGAGCGCCACGCCGCCGCTGCGCGGACCGTCGCGTGGCAGTACGTGCGCTCCGGCGCAGACGCCGACGACGTGGTCTCCGACGCCTTCGCCCGGACCCTCACGGTGCTGCAGAACGGCGGCGGTCCCGACGTCACGTTCCGCGCCTACCTGTTCACGGTCGTGCGACGTCTCTCCTACGACCTGGTCAACGGTGCCCGCCGCACCCAGCCCACGGACGACGAGCGCACCTTCGAGTCCGCGTTCGGCCCGATGGCCTCCACGGAGGACCCGACCCTGGAAGGGTTCGAGCGCTCGGTGGTCGCCCGCGCCTACCAGGACCTGCCCGAGCGGTGGCAGGCCGTGCTCTGGTACACCGAGGTCGAGGAGCGCACGCCCGCCGAGATCGCGCCCATCCTCGGACTGACGGCGAACGGCGTCTCCGCGCTCGCCTACCGTGCGCGCGAGGGGCTGCGCCAGGCCTACCTCCAGCAGCACCTGACGACCGCGCCCGCCGCCGAGTGCCAGGGCGTGAACCCGCTCCTCGGCTCGTTCGTGCGCGGCGGACTGGCCAAGCGCGAGACCGCGCGCGTCGAGGCCCACCTCGACGGGTGCGGCGAGTGCCGCGGGCTCGTCCTCGAGCTCGGCGACGTCTCCCACGGCATGCGCGGCGTCGTCGCTCCCCTCGTCCTCGGTGTCGGCGCGCTCGGCCTCGTCGGGACGGCGTTGCCCGTCACCGGCGGCGCGACGGTCGCGGGCGGCGCGGCAGCGGCAGCCGCTGCGGCCGCGGCTGCGGGATCCGGCTCGGGGAGCGGCTCGGCCGCCGGGTCGGGTTCTGCCGGGTCGGGCTCCGCGGGGTCGGGTGCGGCCGGGTCGTCCGGCGCCGGGGGCTCGGCCGGCACGGGAGCCGCCGGGACCGGGGCCGCCGGCACAGGAGCCGCGGGTGGGACGGGCGCCGCGGCAGGCTCGACGAGCGCGACGTCCGCCTCCCTCGCCGCGTCCTCCGGCGGTGGTGCCGCGGCCGGCACGGGGGTCGTCGGCGGCGCGGCCGCGGGCGCGACCGCGGCGGGGACCGCGGCGACCGCAGCAGCGGGCGTGGGCGGTGCCGGAGCAGCCGCCGTCGCGGGTGCGGGCGGGCTCGTCGCCCTCGTCACGTCGGCCCCCCTGGCCGCCGCGGCCGTGGCGGTGGGCGTGCTCGCCGCCGCAGGGCTGGGGGTCGCCGGGGCGCTCGGTGCGTTCACCCCGGACGACCCGACCGAGCCCGCCCCCACCGCCGCCACGTCCACCCCGGAGCCCGGTGCGAGCGAGGCCCCGGCCGACGGCTCGACGGCCGATCCCGCGCCCGCTCCGACCGAGCCCGCGGACGACGCGGCCGACCCCACGTCGCCGGCGAACGTGCCGCCGTCCGACCCCGTCGTGGCGGACCCGGGCCCGACGGGGTCGGACGGTGGCTCCGCTGCGGGCGGCACGACCGGCTCGCCGTCGACGGGTGGATCCGGCCCGGCGCCCGCGGACCCGGGATCGGGCGAACCGCCGTCGACCACGCCGCCGCCCCCTCCGCCCCCGCCCGCCCCGGCCGCTCTGGACCTCTCGCTCGGGTCCGTGACCCTCGCGGCCCGCCAGCCCGCCGACCTCACGGTGACGGCGACGAACTCGGGCGGCCGCGCGGCCGAGGAGGTCGTCGTCGAGCTGACGCTGCCCGCGGGGGTGACGACGGCGAGCTCGTCCGTCGTCGCCCGGGGCACGTCCGTGGCCCCGGCGCTGCGTCTCGCGGCGCTGCCCTGCGGGGACGCCGTGCCGCAGGGCGACGGCGGCCCGAGCCTCGTCACGTGCTCGCTGGGCGCCCTCGACCCGGGCGCGGCGCACGACCTCGTGGTGCGCGTCCAGGCCGACGCGGGAGGCGAGTACGTGTTCGCCGGGTCCGTCCGGGCGAAGGGCGTCGAGCCGGTCCGCAAGGCGTTCCGCCCGACGTCGGTCGGGTACTTCGGCCCCGAGGTGCGGGTCGCGCCCGAGTACGGCTCGGGCCGGTCGTTCGCCGTGTCGAACCCCGGCACGGTCGCGATGTCGCTGCGCGTCCGCAACGCCGGGGACCGTCTCGCTGAGGACCCGCACGTCGACTTCGACCTGCCCGCCGGCGTCCGGCTCGTGACCGGCTCGTCGGGCGAGCAGCGGGCGGGCGACTGGACCTGTCGTGCGGGCGAGGGGGCCGGGGTCGTCTGCCGTACCGACACCGACCTGTCGCCGCGCGCCTCGACGACGCTCACCGTGGACCTGCTCGCCGCGGCGCCCGGCGCGGACGCGTCGCGGCACACCCTGGCGGTGCACGGCGACGCGGGTGACGCGCACGACGGCAGCACGACGGTCGACCTCGCCGTCGGCGCGTTCTGGGACGACGCGGCGGACGGGCTCACGGTCCCGGCGGCGACGCAGTGCCAGGCGCCGGGCGAGCCCGACCGCGCGTCGGTCCTCGCGACGTACCGCAACACGACCGTCTACGACGACCTCGACGTCCGGCTGGAGGCCGCGGGCTCCACGGCCACGGTCACGGGCGTGGCCGTCGGCGACGCCGCCGCGGTCCGCGTCGACGACGGGGTCCGCTTCCCGGCCGGGTCGGCCGCGTTCGTCCTGTCCACCACGGTCGCCGGGCAGACGTTCGAGCACCGCGTCGACGCCGGGACGTTCGACGCCCTCGACTGCTGGACGCAGCCGCGGTGGCTCACGGCCGCCGACGTCGGCGTCGTCGCCGAGAACGTCGACGGCACCGTCCGGTACACCGCCACGGTGACGAACGGGACGGGGAGGGCGCTCGACGCGCGCCTCCTCGCCCCCGACACCGGCACGTGGTCGGGCGTGCGGGACTCGGACGCGGTCGCACCGCTGCGCGACCGGACGTCGGGCGCGTTGGTGCTCGACACCGGCCTGACGCAGACGACGCGGGCGAACGCGGTCCTGCGGCAGTACCGCTGGCACGCCGACGAGGACGGCGACGGCAAGGGCTACCAGAGCCTCCTGCCGGTGCTGCTGGACGCGCAGTCGATCGCCCCGGCGGCGCCGGCCCCGACGGTGGGGCAGTGCGTGTTCGACCCGGCGACGGACACGTCGTCCGCGCCCGTCACGCTGCGCTACGACAACACGGCGTCGACCCTGCCCGTGACGTTCTCAATCGCGGGACGCGACGCCCTGGGCCGGACGGTCGGCGCGGGCGAGGCGGCCTCCGTCGAGGTTCCGGGCGGCGTCGGCGCGGACGACGCGACGTTCGCCGTGCGGGCCGACGGCCGGCAGCTCGCGTCGTCCTCCGTCGAGGGCGTGGACTGCTTCCGCTGGGCCGTGACCGGCGAGGCGGGCTCCGCCTGGGAGCCGGACGCCGCGCAGGGCGGTTCCGTGGTGCTCACCGGCACGTTCCGCAACGAGCACGCACGCACCGCGACGAGCGTCGTCATGGACGCGGGCGAGCTCGGCGTCACGGACCCGGTCGAGGTCGCACCGGGCACGCAGGAGACGTTCACGCTCGTGGTCGGGTCGCGCGACGTCGCGGCCGGCGAGGTGACGTTCCGCGCCACGCGGCTCGACGGGTCGCAGGGCACGACCGCCGTGACGGCCGCGTACGACGCCGTCCGCCACGCCCCCGCGGCCGACGCCGCCCCGACCGTCGGCGAGTGCGTCTTCGACCCGGCGACCGACACGTCGGGCGCGCCCGTCACGCTCCACCTCGACAACAGCGGTTCCACGGTGCCGGTGGACTTCACCGTCGAGGGGCTCGACCTGGCCCGCACGGTCGCCGCCGGTGCCACGGTGGACGTGGCCGCCCCCGGCGGGGTCGGCGCGGACGGCGCCACCTACGTGGTCCTGGCCGACGGCGCGCGCCTCGCCGCGCACGACGTGCCGGGTGTCGACTGCTTCCGCTGGGCCGTCGACGGCTCGGTGACCTCCGGCTGGGAGGTCGAGGACGGTGCGGGCTCGGCGGTCCTCACGGGCACGTTCCGCAACGACCACCGCGCCGCGACGCTCCGCGTGGCCCTGGACGCGGGTGCGCTCGGGACGACCGACCCCGTCGAGGTCGCACCCGGCGCCGCCGCGACGCTGACTCTGGACACACGCCGGCGTGACGTCCCCGCCGGCGAGGTGACGTTCCGGGTGGAGCGGCTCGACGGCTCGCAGGGGGCACGCGACGTCGTGCGCCCGTACGACGCCGTCACCTACCAGCCGACCTGGGCGACGGACGCGAAGGTCTCGGCGCGGTGGCAGGACGGGGCGGTCCGCCTCGTCGGCACGCTGACGAACACCACGGCGGAGACGCTCGACGCACGGATGCTCGGCGGTCGGTACGGCGACTCCGCTCCCGTGCAGAAGATCGCGCCCGGGCAGAAGGCGACCTTCGTGATCGACACCCGGTCCCTCGAGGTGAAGCCCGGTGCGGTGTCGTTCCGCCAGTACCGCTCGGTCCACGGCAAGGGCTTCGTCGACACAGGACTCACGGCAGCGTACGACGGCGCGGCGTACGTCCCGGAGTGGGACGCCAGGGCAGGCGCGTCGGCGCGGTGCGTCGACGCGAGGGTCGTGCTGACCGCGGACCTGCGCAACGACTCCAGCGAGACGATGCACGTCGTGACGCGGACGGCGTGGGGCACGCACGACCTCGGAGACCTCGCGCCGGGCGGCGCCACGAGCGCCGACGTCCTGACGAAGACCTTGTCCGTCGACGCGGGCGAGGTTGCGTTCGACCTCACGCGCACGGTCCTCGGCCGCACGTTCAGCCACACGGTCGTCGCGAGCCATGCGGCGGTCGACTGCACCGTCCTCGAACCGGCGGCGAGGCTCGAGCTCGGCGAGGCGACGTACGACGACGAGCGCGACCACTCCTACCGGGCCGTGACGCTCGTGCTCGACAACTCGGCGTCGAACGTCCCGGCGACGTTCACGCTGGGTGGCGACGCCCGGGGCACGTGGAAGGTCGCGGCCGGCGAGCGCACCACGGTCCCGCTCGACGAGGCGCCGTGGTCCGGTGCGGCGTACGTCGTGCAGGTGGGGGACTGGTCGCAGCAGCTGACGGTCGAACCGTTCACCGCGGCGCCGGCCTGCCCGCAGGCGTGGCGCGCGGGGTCCTGGTACGACCACAGTGCCTCGGTGTCCTACCGCGGGTGGGTCTGGGACGCCCGGAACGACAGCATCGCGGTGCGACCTGACGGCGTGCTGGGCTGGTTGTTCTGGGACCGCGGCACGCGCTGCGGCGAGGGCTGACCGGGGTCAGGGGAGGACGTCCGCCAGGGCGTCGTCGACGGGCCGGTCGCCGCCCACGAGGTCGAGGACGAGCCCGGCCGAGCGCGGCTCGTGCACGAGCGCCGCGACGACCTGCGCGACGTCGTCCCGCGACACCTCCTCGCGGGCGCGGCCGGCCTTGCGACGCTTGCCGCGCGGGCGGTCGTCCTCCCCGGCGGGTGCGAGCGCGACGAGACCCACCCCGGGGTCGTCGGTGAGCCGGCCCGGCCGGAGCACGGTCCAGCGCAGCGCCTCGCGCGCCCTGACGTCGTCCTCCGCGGCGGCCTTCGCGCGCAGGTAGGCCCAGAAGACGTCGTCCATGTCGTCAGGCCGCTCGTCGGCGCGGGCCGCGTCCACCCCCTGGGAGGACACGAGCACGTACCGTTCCACGCCGGCGCGCTCGGCGGCGTCGGCGAGGAGGACCGCCCCGGCGCGGTCGACCGTGTCCTTGCGGGCGGCACCGCTGCCTGGGCCTGCCCCGGCGGCGAACACCACGGCGTCGGCACCTTCGAGCTCGAAGGCGACCGCGACGTCGTCGTCCTCCTCCAGGTCGATGAGCGCGACCTGCGCGCCCACCTCGGTGAGGTCGGTGATCTGGGCAGCGGAGCGGACGAGGGCGACGACCTCGTCCCCCCGGTCCACGAGGGTGCGGGCGAGCCTGCGACCGATCTGGCCGTGACCTCCGGCGATGACAGTGCGCATGGCCCGAACGTATCGCCGCGACGGCGACCCTGCCCGGCGAGCCGGTGCCGCCCGGACCGTGCGGGGGAGTGGCCGGGCCGCGGGGTCCCCCGCGCACCACCGCGTCCCGCGGCCCGGCCGGGGTCCTCAGGCGGCGTCCCCCGAGCCGCCGAGGACGACGGGGGTCTGCGGGTCGAAGCGGTAACCGAGGCCACGCACGGTCGTGATGGCGTGCTCCAGGCCGAGCTTCTCGCGCAGACGGCGGACGTGGACGTCGATGGTGCGGCTGCCCTCCGCGACGGCGTGGTCGCCCCACACGGTGTCGAGGAGCTCGGGGCGGCTCACCACCCGGTCCGACGCGCGCACGAGGTGCGTGAGGAGGTCGAGCTCGCGCTGCGTCAGGCGGGTGCGGCGACCCTCGACGCTCACGGTGCGGTCCACGGTGTCGACGACGACGCGCGGCACGGGCGAGAGGGCCGCGAGGCGCTCACGGAAGGCGGCGATGTCCTGCACGGGGCTCGGACCGTCTCCGCGCGGCGGCGCGGTGGGCTCGGCGAGCGCGAGCGCGGTGTACGTCTCCGCGCGGGGCAGCCAGTCGCGGGCGAGCTCGCCGAGGGCGTCGGCCAGCTCGACGAGCTCGGTGGCGGGGGAGGCCTCGCCCGGGACGGGGTCGACCCCCACGTAGAGGACGAAGCCGGGCGTGCTGCGGGTGGGGCGGGGTGCGGCGAGCGTGGTCATGGTGGCTCCGGGTGCGTCGGGCCGACGGCGTCGCCGGGTTCCGGCGGGTCGGCTGGGTCAGGGCTGAACGGGAGGTGAGGCGTTCAGGCCTGACAACAGACGCACATGACCGCGACCGGGAGCACGCCGGAGGGCGCGTCCGCGGGTCGGGTCGTGGTGCTCACGAGAGGGAGCATGGCAGCCCGGTGCGGGGCTCGCCAAGACGCGCACGGGAAGTTCTCACGATGCGGAACGCTTCGCGACCGCATCCCGGACCGGCGGTGGGGTCAGACGACGCCGTACAGGCGGTCTCCCGCGTCACCGAGACCCGGCACGATGTACGCCTTCTCGTCGAGACGCTCGTCCACCGCCGCGACCACGACGTGCACGTCCACGCGCTCGCCGATCGCGTCCTGCAGCACCTTCAGCCCCTCCGGCGCGGCCAGCAGGCACACCGCCGTCACGTCCCGCGCGCCGCGCGCGAACACGTAGTCGATCGCCGCGACGAGCGTCCCGCCCGTCGCGAGCATCGGGTCGAGGAGGAACACGTGCCGGCCCGTCAGGTCGTCGGGCAGGCGGTTCGCGTACGTCACCGCCTCGAGGGTCTCCTCGTCGCGCTGCATCCCGAGGAACCCGACCTCCGCCGTCGGCAGCAGCCGTGTCATCCCCTCCAGCATCCCGAGCCCCGCACGCAGGATCGGCACCACCAGCGGCCGCGGCTCCGCGAGCCGCACACCCGTCGTCGTCGTCACGGGCGTCTCGATGTCGTGCGGCTCCACCCGCACGTCGCGCGTCGCCTCGTACGCGAGCAGCGTGACCAGCTCGTCGACGAGCAGCCGGAACGTCGGCGACGCCGTGTCCTTGTTCCGCAGGACGGTGAGCTTGTGGGCCACGAGCGGGTGGTCGGCGACGTGCAGGCGCATGGGCCCACGGTATCGGACCCGTGCCGCGCGCGTACCGCCCGGTAACCCCGACAGGCCGCAAGTTGTCAGCGTCACGTCGGTCTATAGCCTGGTGAGCGGCTGACAGGTCCGGACCGCCGGGAGCGGTCAGCCGCCCACCGGCCCATCGGCCCGTGGAGCGCTGACAACTCCGGAGGACCCCGTGCCCGACGACGCCCCGCACCACCGCGACCCGGCGGACCAGGGCGGACCCCGCGGGCTCGACCTGCCCTGGGCCGACGGCGCGTTCCCGCCCCCGACCCTCGCCGCCCGCCGCCCCGTGTGGGACGCACTCATGGGACTCGCGCTGCACGAGGCGACCCACGCCCTCGCGAGCGACGACGTCCCCGTCGGGGCGCTCGTCGTCGGACCCGACGGGCGGCTCCTCGGCCTCGGGCGCAACCGCCGCGAGGAGACCGGCGACCCCACCGCGCACGCCGAGGTCCTCGCGCTGCGCCAGGCCGCCGCCACCCTCGGGACGTGGCGGCTCGACGGCTGCACCCTCGTCGTCACCCTCGAACCCTGCGCCATGTGCGCCGGTGCGCTCCTGCTCGCGCGCGTCCGACGGCTCGTGCTCGGCGCCTGGGACCCCAAGGCCGGCGCCACCGGCTCCGTCTGGGACCTCGTGCGCGACCAGCGCGCCAACCACGCCGTCGAGGTCGTCCCCGACGTGCGGGCGGAGGAGTGCGGACGGCTCCTGCGCGACTTCTTCGGGACGCATCGCTGAGAGCCGACCCGGGCCGTGCCGAACACGAGGTTGCTGTCGTCATCGGCTTCAGAACGACAGCAACCTCGTGCTCGGCGTCAGCGGGTGAGTGCCTCGGCGAGGGCGGTGAGGGTCTCGGTGGTGCCGGCCTCGACCTTGAGGGTCGCGAGCGGGTCGCCGCGGGTCGCGCCGCGGTTGACGACGACGACCGGCTTGCCCGCCTTCGCGGCGTGCCGCACGAACCGCAGACCGCTCATCACCGTGAGCGACGAGCCCGCGACGAGGAGCGCGTCGGCGTCGTCGACCATCGCGTACGCCCGCTGCACCCGCTCGCGCGGCACGTTCTCGCCGAAGTACACGATCTCCGGCTTGAGGACACCGCCGCAGAACTCGCACGGCGCGGGGCGGAAGTGCGACGTCTGCTCGATCACCGCGTCGGCGTCCGGCGCGATCTCGACGTCGCCCACCTCCGTGACCGACTCGACGAACCCCGGGTTCAGCGCCGTCAGCCGCTCCGCCAGGTGCTCGCGCGAGACGACCCGCCCGCACGTCAGGCAGATCACGCGGTCGTAGCGGCCGTGCAGGTCGATGACGTTCCGGCTCCCGGCGTCCTCGTGCAGCAGGTCCACGTTCTGCGTGATCAGCCCGACGAGCACCCCCGCGTCCTCCAGGCGCGCGAGCGCCCGGTGCCCCGCGTTCGGGTGCGTGCGGTGCACGTGCTGCCACCCCACGTGGTTGCGCGCCCAGTAGTGACGACGGAACGCCTCGTCCTGCACGAACTGCTGGTACGTCATCGGGTTGCGCGGCGGCGAGTCCGGGCCGCGGTAGTCCGGGATCCCCGAGTCGGTGGAGACACCCGCCCCCGTGAGCGCCGTGACCCGACGCCCGCGCAGCAGGTCCACGGCGTCGTGCACCGTGCCCGTCCAGGGCGCCGGACCCGAGCCCGACGGCGGCGGCTCGCTCGGGCGCCACGTGAGCCGTGACGAGACCGTCGGCACGGCCGACGGCGGCAGGTTCGCCGACGACGTCGCGACGTGCGCGGCGGACCTGTCGGACGGTCCGGAAGCGTGGGCCGCGGGCGGTCCGGAAGGAGGACTGGCGGGCGTCACCGGGTCGGAGGGCACGCCTCCCACGGTACGACGACGACCCCGCACCTCGGGGGGAGAGGTGCGGGGTCGCCGTCGGGCAGGTCGGTGCAGAGCCGACCTCTGCCGAGGTAGAACCGAGGTCGTGCGAGGTAGAACCCCGGTTGCACCGACGTCCGCGGGGGCGGGGCGGGTCTACCATCCGCCCGCTCGTTCCTCGCGGGCTCCCGCCAGACCCGCCACGACCCGCCCCGCCCCCGCGGACGTCGGCCGACCAGCTCCCGCCTCGTGGACCTCGGTACTACCTCGCGCGACCGGGGTTCTCCCGAGCGAAGGTCAGGACGTCAGGGTCGTGCTCTGCGGGGTTGTCCCGTCCTGCGTCGTGCCGTCCTTTGTCGTGCCGTCCTGGGCGGGCGGGGCCCCGCCTCCCATCGGGCCGCCCATGCCGCCACCGGACCACTCGCCGGCGGTCACGTCCGTCGAACCGTTCGACGTCGTGACCGTGTACGACGCGCCGCTCGTCACGTCGGGCGACGACCACACGACGTGGCCCGTGTCCTTCCTGACGGTGTACGACGTGAGCTCCGTACCGTCGGCGTCGGTGATCGTCACGGTGTCGCCGGCGCTCGCGGTGACGGCCGCTGCGATCCAGCCCTGCGCGGAGTCGGTCGACGGCGCGACGGCCATCCCGGAGCTCCCGGCCGCGAGGAGGGTGCCGCCTGTGACCTCGAACGTCCCGGCGACGTCGAGCGCGCCGTTGCCGTCGTTCGTGGGGCCCTGGACGACGGTGTCGCCGCCCGTGACGGTCAGGGTGCCGTTGGAGTCGAGGCCGTCGCCCCCGGCGTCCACGGTGAGGGTGCCGCCGGAGATCGTCAGCGAGGAGCCGTCGTCGGCCTCGAAGCCGCCCCCGCCGCCCCCTCCGCCGCGGGGGCCGCCCTGGGGCATCTCGCCGTCGGCGGGCGGCTCGGGCATCTGCCCGTCGGCGGGCGGCTGGGGGCGTTCGCCGTCGGCGGGCATCTGCGGCATCTCGCCGTCTGCCGGGGCCCGGGGAACCTCACCGGTCGTGCCCTCG
Source organism: Cellulosimicrobium marinum (assembly GCF_020551945.1). GTDB lineage: Bacteria > Actinomycetota > Actinomycetes > Actinomycetales > Cellulomonadaceae > Cellulosimicrobium > Cellulosimicrobium marinum. Next base: position 548,452 of record NZ_JAJBZH010000002.1, read on the forward strand.
GCGGTGCCCTCGGTCGTTCCCGGCGTGCCTGTCGTGGTCGTCGAGCCGACGGTCGCGTTGAGGCCGTCGTCGCTCGCGGTGACGTCGACGGTGCCGTCGGCGACCGTGATGGCGGCGCCCTCGATGCCCTCGACGGACTCGGTGACGGTGAGCTCGCCGCCGGCGAGGGTGACGTCGCCCTCGGCGTGCACGCCGTCGTCGCCCGACGCGACGGTCGTGGACCCGCCGGACACGGACACCGCGCCGTCGGAGTGCAGGCCGTCGTCGGCCGCGTCGACCGTGACCGCCGCGTCGTCCCCGACGACGACCCCGACGCCGCCGTTGAGCCCCTTCGCGGAGGCGTCCTCGGCGACGGTCGTGCCGGTGCCGCCGCCCGCGGTGACGTCGAGCGTGCCGCCGGAGACGATCACGTCGGTCACGGCCTGCACGCCGTCGTCGCCCGCGGTGACGGTGACCGACCCGCCGCGCACGTCGACGACGCCGAGCGTCTCGTCGTCCTCCTCGGTGGACTTCAGGCCGTCGCCCGCCGCGGTGACGTCGAGCGTGCCGCCGGTGACGACGAGGTAGTCCTTCCCGCGGATCCCGTCGTCGCCCGCGTCGACGGTCAGGTCGCCGCCCGTGACGACGAGGCCGTCCTTCGACACGATCGCGTCGTTCGCGTGCGACGTCACGGTGAGGGCGCCGGAGCCGCCGATCACGAGGTCGGCCGTCGAGAACAGCGCGCCGTCGGGCTCGTCGTCCTCGTCCTGGTCGGTGGACGACTCGGCGTCGGTGAGGCTGTTCGTCGACCCGTCGGCGAGGACGACGGCGACCCGGTCGGCCTCCTCGACGTCCAGCGCGGCGTTCTGCGTGCCGGTGACGTCCGCGCCGTCGAGCACGACCTGCACGAGGCCGTCCGCGGCGCTGTCCACGACGACCTGCCCGTCGAGCTCCCCGCTGAGGACGTACGTGCCGGGAGCGGTGAGGGTCACGGTCGAGCCGTCGACGGTCACGCCGTCGCCGTCCGCGGTGGCCGTGTCGCCGTCGAGGGAGACGGCGACGGCGTCGGCCGCGTCGGCCGCGTCGGCCGCGTCGTACGCGACGTCGGCCTCGTCCACGGTCACGTCGACGTTGTCGGCGCGCGCCTCGTCCGGCGTGAGCCCGGCGACGGCGGTCGAGGCGACGGTCGTCGTCGTGGTCGTCGACGTGCCCGCCGCGGTGGTGCCGTCGGAGTCCGACGAACCGCCCAGCACGGTGCAGCCCGCGAGGACGGCGGCCGCGGCGGCGGCGGTGACGTAGGTCAGGGGTCGGCGGATGCGCATCAGGTGCTCCTGTCGTCGGGGTGCCCGGCGGTGCGGGCGGGAAGTCTGCGGGTGGGGACGCCCGCGGGGGCGTCGGTGAGGTGGCGGCGGATGACGCGGCGCCACGGGCCGTCGGGCAGGTCCGGGCGCAGCAGCGCCAGACCCGTGCCGTACTTGGAGATCCGTTCGGGGCGGTGCCCGTGCCGCCACAGGAGCCGGTCGAGGTCCGACGGCGTGGACCCGCCCTTCGTCTCGACGACCACCAGGTGCGGCACGGCCCGGCGCACGGGCTGCCCGGCGGGGTCGGTGTCGAGCTCCCACGCCAGACCGGTGTCGACGGTCGCGCGCGCACCCCCGGCGTCGGACGGCAGGTGCAGGGTGAGGCGGCGGTACTGCGATACGAGCCCCGGCTCGAGGGCATGCGGCCGCACCGGCCGCACCCCCTCGGCGGCGAGCGTCGCGGCGACGAACGCGCACCCGCCGCCGAGCGTCGCGGGGTCGTCCAGGTGCGGTTCGCGCTGCTTGAGGGTCGTCCCGCGTGCGGCCCGCGTCTTCACCTCGAGGAAGCTCAGCCCCGAGTCCAGGTAGGTGCGCGTACGCACCTTGAACCGGCGGCGGCGGCGCGTCGCCGTGAGGCGGAACGACGCGAGGTCCGGGGTGTCGAAGTACACCGACTCGTACCCGAACTGGCGGCTCCCGTCGATCTCCAGGACGCGTGCCACGCCCGTGCGGGCGAGGTCGTCCAGGACGGTGAGCGCGTCGTCCGCGCGGAGCACGTACTTGCGGTCCACCCGCGTCAGGAGAGCCGCCGACGCGACGAGCTCGTCCAGACCGATCCCGCCCAGCGGGTCCAGCACCGCGCGCACCTGTCCGTGCGCACCGGCCGCGCTCATGCGCGGGCCCCCGCACGGGCGACGTCGGGCACCCCGGCCGTGGGGGCGGCGTCGGGCACCGTGCCCGACGCGCGGGCGGCCGGCCCGGGCAGGGACGCGGCGGACGCGGGACCCTCGGCTGCGGTGACGGCCTGCGCCGTCGAGCGCGGCCCGGTCCCGGGCGCCGCGTACCGGACCTCGACCCACGTGGTGTCGTTCACGAGGTCGACCCGCTGCACGTTCGCACCGTGCACGCGCGCACCGAGCAGGGACTCCAGGTGCGCCACCAGGGCGACCTCGTCGACGAACGCCCGGTCGAGCACCATCGTCTGGGTGCGCGACCGCCGCAGCACCCGCGGGTGGTCCACCACGCCCATCACGACGAGCACGAGGACCGTGCCCGCGAGCGACAACCACCCCGTCGACGCGCCCAGGCCACCCAGCAGACCGAGTGCGAGCGACGCGAAGTAGTACGCCACCTCCGTCTGCGACAGCTCGCTCGACCGGAGCCGGATGATCGACAGCACCCCGAAGAGACCGAGCCCCAGGCCCGCCCCGACCGCGCTCGACGCGAGCGTCGCCGCGACGGCGAGCACCCCCACGTTCACGCCCAGGTAGGCGACGACCAGGTCGCGCCGCCGGTGCCGCGGGTAGTACAGGCCGAACGCGAGGACGACGGCCGCGACGAGGTCGACGGCGTACAGGAGAGGCTGGGACACGGGGCGGCTCCGAGGTCGGGCGCTGGGCGCTGCGGAAGGTGACATGTCCAGGGAAGGCCGCGACCCTGTGGACTCGCTGTGCGAGGCACAGGGTCGCCGTATGAGTGCCCGACACCCCCACGCCACCTCGCGTTCACCCGACGGGACGCGCCCCCGGCCGCCACCCCGCACGGTGTTAGCGTCGCCTCAGAACCACCGGCGACGAGAGGCAGGCATGACGACGACCACCCAGGCGCCCCGGCGCGCCCGACCGCAGACCGTCCTCGAGGTCCTCGAGACGACCCGGCTCGGCCCGCACATGGTCCGCGTCGTCGCCGGCGGGCCCGGCTTCGCGACGTTCACCGACAACGGGCACACCGACAAGTACGTCAAGATCGTCTTCGCACGCCCCGAGCTCGGCCTCGAACCGCCCTACGACATCGCCGCGCTCCGCGAGACCCTCGCACCCGAGAACGTGCCCGTCACCCGCACCTACACCGTGCGCTGGGTCGACCCGGCCACCCAGCGCCTCGCCGTCGACTTCGTCGTCCACGGCGACCACGGAGTCGCCGGACCCTGGGCCGCGACCGCCCGCCCCGGCGACCCCCTCGTCGTCGTCGGCCCCGGCGGCGGGTACAGCCCCGACCCCACCGCCGACTGGCACCTCCTCGTCGGCGACGACGCCGCCCTCCCCGCCATCGCCGCAGCGCTCGACGCCCTGCCGCGCGACGCCGTCGGCCACGCCATCCTCGAGGTCGCCACCGACGCCGACACCCAGCCCCTCCACGCGCCCGACGGCGTCCACGTCACCTGGCTGCACCGCGGCGACGCCCCCGCCGGCACCACCACCCTCATCCCCGAAGCCGTCCACGCCCTCACCTGGCGCGACGGACGCGTCCACGTCTTCGCCCACGGCGAGCGCGAAGCCATGAAGGCACTCCGCCGCGTCTTCGCCGCCCGCGGCGTCCCCCGCGAGGACCTGTCCCTCTCCGGGTACTGGGCCTACGGCCGCGCCGAGGACCGTTTCCAGGCCGAGAAGCGCGAGCCCATCGGCCAGATCTTCGAGGACTGAGACCCCCGCCCACCCGCCGATTCGGTATCCGGGGGTCGGAGCGGGTATCCTGCTTCGGCCGGGTTCACCGGCGAAGGTAGCGTGTCCGAGCGGCCTAAGGAGCACGCCTCGAAAGCGTGTGTGGGTGAAAGTCCACCGTGGGTTCAAATCCCACCGCTACCGCCACCCGAAGGGCCCCACCCGCAAGATTCCGCGGCTGTGGGGCCCTTCGTCGTACCTGGCCCTCCGTTTTCACTCCGTTTTGCCCTGGGGCGCGTCGACCGAGGCGTGCTGGACGAGCTGGTCGATGACGACCCGCAGGTCCGGGGCGACGTGGGTGCGCTTCACGTAGTGCCGGACGGTCGTGCCCTCGTCCGCGTGGCCGAGCAGCGCGGTCGCGTTGCCGATCGTCGTGGAGTTCGCGACCTGCGTCGCCACGGTCCGGCGGAAGTCGTGCGGGGTGACCGTGGTGCCGATGGAGGCCTGCGCCTCGCGGAGCTGGTCGCGCACGCGGCTGGGGGAGCGCGGCGTGGCCCGCGTGGACGGGAACACCAGGGCGTCCGGGCCGCCGTCCAGGCCGAGGTCCAGCGCCTCGCGGATCGCGGTGACGACGAACGCGGGGAGCGTGATCGTGCGCCGCGACGAGTCGGACTTCGGCTTGGCCTGCCGCACGAGCCGTCCCTCGGCCCGGACGACGGTCCCGGTCACCGTGAGCGTCGGGACCTCGGCGTCGAGGTCGACGTCCGCCTCCCGCAACGCCAGGCACTCACCGATTCGCAGGCCGGTGCCGAGCATCGTGTCGACGATCTGCGGAAGGAGCGTGACGTTGCGACGACCGCGCGCGAGGGCGGGGCGGTCCTCCCACTCGCGCACGGCCTTGCGCAGCAGCGCGATGTCCTCGAGCCCGAGGGTGCGGACCTCGGCCCGGCGCGGCTTGCGGACGGTCACCGCGTCGCGGACGGGGTTGAACGGCGCGGCTCCGTAGCGGACGCACAGCATCATGACTTGGGACATGACGTTGCGGGCCTGCCGCGCGGTGTCGAACTTCTGCGCCGTGCTCAGCGCGATGAGCACCCGGTTCACCGCGACGGGCGTGACCTCTCGGACCCGCAGCAGACCGAACGCGGGCCGCAGGTCGCGTTCGAGGACGCCGCGGTACGTCTCCAGCGACTGCGTCGTGATCTGGCCCTCGACGCGTTTCTCTGCGATCCAGTGGTCGAACACGACGTCCATGCGGGTCGCCGGGGTGATCGCCGCCGCCCCGGGGACCGTGGCCTCGCTGCTCGCGCGGTGCAGCTTGTCCTCCAGAGCCCGCTGCGCCGCCGCTCCCGAGGGTCCGCGCGACTCGTACTTGTGCAGCACGCCCGCGAAGTCGCGGTACTGCGCCTGCGCCCGCCACACGCCGGGGGAGATCTCCTTGCGGCTGATCCGGCCCCAGCGGCCGGGCTCGATGGGCTTGCGCGCCATGCCTCAGCCCGCCGTGCCGGAGTCGGTGACGCGGTCGAGCCACTGCTCGACGTCGGCCGGCCTGTACCGGAGTCGCGCTCCGACCCGCACGACCTTGGGGCCGCCGCCGCGGCTGGACCACGCGTACACGCAGTGCAGGCTCACGCCGAGGTACTCGGCCAGCTCCTCAGGTGTCATGAGCCGCGGCCTGCCGCTCGGCCTGTCGATCGTCGGGGTGTTCGTGGTGGTGCTCGTCATCGTGCTGCCTCCCTGCTTCCGTTCCGAACCGATGCCGTCGTGTGCGCCTTCCACTGCGCGTACTCGCGGGCTCGTGCTGCCGCCGCGTCGGCCAGCGCCTTATCTCCCGGGTTGGTCCACCCGGAGCCCTCGTAGGTCCAGGAGCCGACGACGAGGGTCGTCTCGTCGTCCTCGGCGAGCAGGCGTGCTTCAAGGTCGGCGACGTCCATCGGCGTCCCGTCGCGCTCGGCGTCGGCCTTGAGCCGCTGGAACCGGACCCGAGCCCGGCGCAGCCGCCCGAGGGGGATCGAGTAGCGCCGCGACTTGCTCGAGAAGTGCCCACGGAAGCCGAGCATGTGCGCCCACTTCGCGAGCAGCCGATACGGGCTGTCCGCGCACTGTCCGCAGACGCAGCCCTCGTCGTCCTCCGGGTCCGGCCCGGCGAGACCACGGCACGCGGTGCGGGCGCGCTCGGCGAGCCACCGGCAGGTGCGGACCATCCGCTGGTGGTGCGGGCGCGGCGTCGCGAGATCCGTGCCCGTGCCCTTGGTCGAGTACTTCGCGAGGTAGCCAGCCACCTGCTCGGGCCGTAGATCGTCGGAGCCGTCGTCGTTCTCCGGTACGCCAGTGCGCACGCACCGCACGTCGAGCTGCGTACCGAAGCGCAGCACGCGCGGGACGTCCGCACCGTCCACCGGAGGAGCCGTGACGGCCACTGCCCGAGTAGCAGCCCGCGCGGCGTGCGCGAGGGTCGACCCGTCGACGGGAGCGGGGCTGCCCGGGCCGTCGGGGCCGTCAAGCCGGATGAGGGCGTGGAAGTGCACGAGGCCGCGCACCTGATACTCGGCGACCTTCGCGAACTGCACCGAGGCCACCATCCCGAGCGTCGACTCGCGCACGCCCAGAGCCTCGACAACCTGGCGACGCAGCGCGATCGTGAAGCGGCGCCACAGCTCCGGGGCGTGCCACTGCCACACGACGGCCGAGTGCCAGTCGTAGCAGGCCTCGCACAGCGGCGACCCGACGACAGGGTCGGTGTCGGAGTGCTGCATAGTGCACCCACGCGGGCGGCCGTGCGGGCACGTCCCGGTGCCGTGCGGTCGGCAGCGCGCGGACCTACCGTGCTTGGCTCGGGTGCCGTGCACGTGCCCGAAGGACGGTGCAGTGAGGGTCGCGAAGACGAGCGGGTTGTCCGCGACGGTCGTCGGGACGGTCTTGCCGCCCAGGAGGCCCGCCCGGATCATCTCGAACGTGTCGCGCGCGTAGACGCGGGAGCAGGCCGGGCAGACGGACTCGCGCCGGTTGCCGCACGCCCGGTACAGGACGCCGAGCGGCGCGTCGTCGGAGCTGAACTGCGACAGGACCTCACCCGTTGCCGCGTCGACGGTGGTCGAGGAGCCGCGCAGCCGGATCGGGTGCGAGCAGAAGCCGGTGCGGGCGGCGGCGTCGGAGAACGCAGCAGCGGTGCGGTCGCGCAACCGTGCAGTGATCCCGGCGACCGCCGCCGGGGTGAGGTCCCCGAGGTCGAGCGGGGCGTCCAGCCCGAACCCCGGGAACCCACCCTGCGCGGGAGCGACGTCAGGCATCCGACGCCTCAGCGGCGGACGCCGTGCGGGTCGCCGACTCGCGCGGCTTGCGAGGAGACCGCGGCTTGCGCGGCGCACGCGGGGCCCGCTGCTCTTCGGCCGGAACCCGCGTGGGTGTGGTCGCCTTGTCGTCGGCGTCGGGAGTCGGAGGGCCGACGAAGATCGGTGGCGGAACGTACCGGTCGGGCGCCGGGTAGGTCTCGGCGACCATCCGGATGAACGTGTCCTCCCAGAAGTCCGCCCGCACCCGCTCCACGTTCCCGTCGTCCGCGACCACGTAGCCCGTGCCGGGATGTGCCGGGCTGATCTGGTGTGCGGGCGCGACGTCGGCCATGCCCTCGCCCAGCACCATCGCCGTCTCGGACGCCGACCGCAGCCGCAGCGCGACGGTCTGCGTGAACAGGCCACGCATCGCCACGGTCTCCTTACGCGGGTCCTGCACGAACGCGACGACGAGAACGCCGAGCGCCCGGCCCTGCGTCAGGACGCGACGCAGCAGGTCCGACGCCTCACCCTGCACCTGCTTGGACGCGTACGCGGTAAGGACGGCGAGCTCGTCGATGAGGAGCACGTGCACCGGGTCCCCGGGTGTCGGCACGAAGTCACGCGTCCGCCCGTACATGGCCCGCTGCCGCTGGTCGACGACGACAAGCAGGTCACGCAGCGCGTCCACGGCCTGGTGCTCGTCCGTGCTGACCCTGTAGAAGAGGCGGTCACCCATGCCGATCTCGATACCGCCCTTGAGGTCGATGCCCCACAGTCGCACGAGGCCCGCCTGCACGGCCGGGGCGAGGTTCCCCGCGATGCCCCAGAAGATGGACCCCTTGCCGGAGCCGGAGCAGCCGACGACGAGCGTCTGTAGCCCGCGCAGCGGGAGGCGCCACCGGTTGCCGTCCTGGATGCGGCCGAGCTGCACCCCGGTCGGGTCGACGTCGTTCGGGATCGTCGCGTAGAGCGGCTGGTCGAGGAGATCGGCCATCGTGAGCACGATGTCCAGCACCCCGGGCCGCACGCGACGGCTCGTCGACGCCTCGGCGCCCATGATCGTGCCGACCGCCTCGACGGCGGCGCGCAGGTCGTCGAGCGTCTGACCCGAGCGGGCGCGGACCCGGATCGTCAGCGTGTTGTCGCGTGCCCCGACGCGGAGCAGCCGCGGGACGGTCCGGTTCTCCCGGACGACCCGGTCGGCGAGCCCGCAGGACTCCGCCATCGACGGCCACTGCCGACGCACGTACCGTCGCCACCGATGACGACGCAGCGGGCCGCCGAGCACCGGCTCGTACGTCATGGGGCTGAACACCGCCCAGAACGCGCGAGCAAGGTTCCACGCCGGGACGGCCCAGTAGAGCGCAGCCGACAGCGTGTCGTAACCGAGAAGGCCGACCACGCCGCCCACGAACAGCGTCGCCGCGATCCACCGCCACGCCCGCACGGTCCACCGCAGCGCGAGCCACAGCGCTGCGAGGACCCGGCGAACCCCCTGCCAGAGCCGCGCGATGATCACGCCGCGGCCTTCGGGCTAGCCTTCGCCGCGTCTCGGGCCTGACCGGGCGCGACGAGGTCGGACGCACGGAACGACCAGGCGATGCGGGGACGCATCCCGTTGTCGTCGACGTAGGGAAGGGCCGTGAGGCCCACGAACTCGACGGGCGTCCACGGGAACCCGGACTTGTTCTCCGGCGGGACCGGCTGGTACTTCGCCGCGAACTTCACCGTCACGCCGATCTCCTTACGGCCGGCGTCCTCGTCGCCGTCGATGACGACGCACTGCCACAGCGGCAGGCCCGTCTCCTTGTCGTGCTGCTGCGGGCGCGTCCCGTCCGGTCGCTGCGCCGCGTTGAAGTCCGCCACGGGCTCGACCTCCCCGCGCAGGAACGCACCCTTCGGGAACGCCACCGAGTGCTCGATCTCGAACCGCTGCTTCATTGCCATGTGGATCACTCCGATTCGCACGTGGAGCGCGCTAGTCGCTACTCCTGCGACTGACTACACACGCAAGCGAGTCGCGTGTCAAGCGATCGAGCTTGTCGGATTCGCGTGTCACGCGATTCAATGCGAGGATTGCGGGCGTGAGCGGGACATGGGATGCAGTGGTGCGCGAGGTGCTCGACCAAGCCCGCAAGGCGGCTGGAGGCGGCGCGCCCCTCGCGCTCGCGCTGCGCTCAGCCAACGTCGGCCCGGACTCCGGTACCTACTCGGAGTCGGCCGTGAGCAACTGGATCAAGGGCCGCGCTCGCCCCCCGGCGGACGTCGTCCTCGCGGCCGCGTCGCTCTACGGAATCTCGCTCGATTCCCGGCTGGGTTCCGAGTCGAAGTCCGATTCCAAGGAAGCAACCGACCTCGAGCAGCTCCGCAGCGCCCTGAGTCGGCTCGAGACCCTTGTGCACGAACGACTGAGCCCACCAGGCACCGTGAGTCCGTTCACCACACGGGACGTTCGTGGCGTCTTCGCCACGCGATCAGAGGCCCAGGCAGCCATGCCAGTGCTCAAGACGCTTGCCAACGCGGAGCGAGTCGACGCAATGGGCCTCAGCCTCAACGCTCTGTGTCAAGGCGTGTCGGACGTGACCCTCGCCGAGTTCGTCGAGAACGGGCTCACGCTTCGATGCCTGTTCTTGGACCCAGGCGGCGATGCAACGGCCGCGCGGGAGCTCGAGGAAGAACTACCCGTCGGACACATCGCGGAGCTCACACGGACAAACATGCTCGCCGTCGCTCGTCTCCGGACGCGGCTCTCGCCCGAGGCGAGTCAGCGGGTGCACGTGCGGACCTACGACGAGCCAGTCCGCTTCAACATCACCACGGTCGACTCGACCCGCACCCTCGTGCAGCTCTATCTGCCGAACCTCCGTGGCCTGGACGCGCCTACGCTCCTGATCGAGCCCGACGACGCGGAGCCGCACGGGCTGTTTCCGGTGTTCGAACGAATCTTCGCTGAGACTTGGGAGCGCGGCCGTGTCGTCGGAGACTGAGCTAGCTGCAGAGAGCGCGGTCGACCTCGCACTCTCGATCCTCCACGCTGGTGCAAAGGGCGATCGCGTGTACAAGACGGATCGAGACTTTGCGACGGCCACAGACTTCGCGATCGAAGACGCCGTCCGAGCGCACCTTGCGCGGGAGACGCCAGGGTTGGGCTTCCTCGGCGAGGAGCGTGGCCATACCGGCAACCGCGACCGGTACTGGTGCCTCGATCCCATCGACGGGACCACGAACTTCGCGCGTGGGTTGCCCAACTATGGGGTCTCGCTCGCCCTCGTGGTGGATGGTGTACCCACATTCGGCACGATTGCGCTGCCTGCTTACGCCGAACGATACGTCACACGCGACGGTGTGGCGTGGGTCAATGGTGAGCGCACAACGGTGTCGACGACATCAGGACTACCCGAGGCCGTCGTCTCGGTGGGCGACTTTGCGACCGGATCAGACAGTGCCGAGAAGAACCAGCGGCGGCTCGGCATGGTCGAGCGGCTGGCCCAGGCTGTCGGCCGCGTCCGCATGCTCGGTTCAGCCGCGACCGACCTCGCCTGGCTGGCAGGTGGACGCCTCGACGCCGTCGTCATTGACGCAAACCGCACCTGGGACGTAGCCGCGGGGGTCGCCGTTGCGAGCGCGGCGGGCGCCGTCGTAACCCACCTCGACGGAACGCGCTATAGCCTTGCCGGGCGTGACGTCCTCGCTGCGACCCCCCTCATCCACGCGGAACTTGTGTCGTCGCTGGGTTACGGCCGCTCACTAGCCGAGTAGAAATTGACTTACGACCACCCAAGCGAACGAGAGCACAGACCCTTTTCCTAGTTATAGAGGAACTCAATGAACGAAACCACTCAGAATATTCGACCAATCCACTATATGGGCAACAAGTCGCGCTACCTCAACGCCATTGAGAATGCCGTAGATGGTGTTGCGCGACCAGGCGCCGCGTGCGATCTATTTGCTGGCACGGGCGTCGTGTCACGACGATTAGCTAGTCACCGACCAGTCGTTTCGTCGGACGTTCAGAAGTACTCACAGATACTGGTGAATGCCCTCACGAACCCGCAGCGATACTCTCCAGCAGAAGTCGAAGACCTGGAGATCCGGGCGAACGCGTGGCTGCTGGAGCGGGAGCCCGCTCTCAGGGCACTAGTATCGTTTGAGGAATCCGCCCTCGCGGTCGCCAGCCGCGATCCAGCCGCACTCGCCGAGGTAATCGAATCCGGCTCTCTCGCGGCCGGCAAGGCCTCCTCCGACCGTTTCAACGCGGCCAAGAGTGATGCGTTGCAAGTCGCGGGTCCAGAAACCTCAACGTTAACCTGGTACTACGGAGGGGTGTATTTCTCATACCGCCAAGCGCTGGAACTCGACGCCCTACTCTTTGCAATCCGCAGCTCTAGCAGGTCTGGCGGTAATGCGACCGCGATCGCTTCGCTGATGGGAACGGCGAGCGATATAGTGTCCACAGTCGGAAACCACTTCGCACAACCGGTCCAACCCCGGAACGGTGACGGCACGCTAAAGCGCTCGTGGGTTGCATCCGTCGTTCGGAGCAGGCACGAATCTGTTTCGGACACATTCAGAGGCTGGTTGGGGCGCTACGCGACGCTAAGACCTTCAGCACATCCCTGCACTGCGCTCCAGAACGACTATCGCGAAGTTCTCGACGCCCCGCCCCAGGAGATCGGTGTAATCTATGCCGATCCACCATATACGCGGGACCATTACAGTCGCTTCTACCACGTTCTTGAGACGATTGCAATGGGAGATGATCCCGGATTGGCTCTCGTTCCGGGCTCGAACAACCCAAGTCGAGGTCTCTATCGACGAAGCCGTCACCAGTCGCCGTTTAGCATAAGAACGAGCGTTCGCCATGCATTCGAAGAACTATTTGCAAACGCAAAGCGGCTCGATGTGCCCATCGTGCTCTCGTACTCTCCCATGAGCGAGGGGACGAAGGCACGCCCAGAGACTCGCCTCGTATCCATCGACGAAATAGCGAGCATTGCCGGAGGGTACTTCTCGAAAATATCGATTGTCGACGTCGAATCTTCGTATCACAGTCGATTCAATCGCTTGGAAGTAAATGCAAAAAGCAGCGGAGTCGCCGAGGTTCTCTTCGTTGCGGAGAACTAGAGAGAGGGAAGTGTGATGTCCCAAAGCGGTGAGTCCGGCCATGCAGACCTCAACTCATCCGCGGAACAGCGGACGCGACGCTTTAGCCGCGCACTGCCAGACCATTTTGAGGCAATCAACTGGCCGACTTCGCTATACCCTGCCTCGCCAGGAAGTAGCAGCGAGTACAGAAACTCCCCCGTAGAGAGGCGTAAGAACACGCCGATCGGTGATCCCCCTTGCGGGTATGGTAGGCCCCGGGCCGCGGCAAGCTCAAAGCGATAATTCTGACTGGCAACCTCGACGCTTGGGCGGCTTTCGACCTCTCCGACGTTTCCGTCGGCGTCTACGTTGTGCAGCGATATGCGTCGCTGGGAGCCGACTTTGGCACCGAAGAATCCCTCGTAGTTCGCGAGGTCGAAGTTGGCTTGCGCCCATCGGTCTCCGGCCTTCGGGATCTCGGCGAGGAGAATCTGCTCGACCGACGATGTGACAGAGGGCTGACGGACGGGAGACGGGCTGGGTGGCCGGAGGAGGCGCTCGTTTCCCTGATTTCGTCTCGCCCGGTCAATGACTCGCGGGTCGGAGATCGGGAGAAGGTGGTCTGTGACGGCCGTTAGGAACGACTCAATGGCGGTAAGGGCGGCCTTGCGCTCGTCGTTCTCGAGACGAAGAACCGCAAATGCTTCCCAATTCGACCTCAGGCCGCCCATTGTGAGGTTCCCGGAACCTACAAGTAGGCTTAGGTGTGTTTCATGTTCAAACCAGGCCATTTTGGGATGGAATAGCGACGAGGTCGGACTCATGAATGCCCGGACGTCGAGTCTGGGTCGCTTTGCGGAGAGGCTGCTTAGGCGTTCGATCGCCGGGGGGTCTGTGATGGAATCTGTTCCGACGAAGAGTCGGTAGTTCCCTTCAAGAAGAAACTCGTCGAATACTGCGTCCTCTAGGAGGCTCTTTACTCCATTAGAGTTTGCCCACGCAAAGATGCCGCCACCACGCACGGCGCCGATCGATTCGATAAGCAAGTGCTCGAGCAGGTAGCCGCTATCCGAGCCCGCCATTTGGAAGTTGAGCACGCTTCACCTCGTTCGTCACCGGTGTCTGGCGCTCGGCAGCATAGCGGCACGGCGGGCGTCGGTCACACTTGGGCACGGGCGATGCCCCCGGCCGGCTGCATTTGCCATGCACGTCGCAGCCTGGGAAGAGCAAACTCCTCGATCGTGCGTGCGTTCTGCTCGATGCCGATCCAGCGTCTCCCGCCAAGGTGAGCAGCTACGGCGGTCGTCCCGGAGCCTAGGTAGTAGTCGAGGACCAGGTCTCCTGGGTCGGTTGCAATATTGACGATGCGCTCAAGTAGGCCGACAGGCTTTGGTGTGTCGAAGGGCTCGCGTCCGGGGAACTCGGCTAGGAGTGCTTTCTTTGCGCTTCCGGTGTCGCCGACCTCAGCGGCAGTCCAGATCGTAAATGGGGCGAGCCCGCTGACCTCGGACTCGTAGCGCTTGAGTCGAGGCTTCCCGGCACCGTTTCGCGGCCAGTAGACGCGGCCGTCAGCATCCAGTTCTTCGAGACGTTGCTTGGTGTAGGTCCAACAGCGTCCCGGCGGAGGGTCATGGCGTGCACCGGAGGGAGTGACCACCGTGTAGAACTGGCTCGCGGTGGCGTGGCCGGATTGAACGTTCATGGGGACCGATCGCCAGGGCCCACGGGGGTCGTCGTCCGGATTGCTAAAGGCGCCTTCGTCAGGCAAGCCGTTCCTAATGGCTTTCCACCTCTTGGCCCCAGCGGGCGCGTAGACGTGGATGTAGTCATGCATAGAACTGAAGGCTTTACGACTTTCGCGTGTCGTGCGCTTTTGCCAAATAATCGTCGCGACGAAGGCCTCTTCGCCGAAGACCTCGTCTAGTACGCACCGCGCCCGATGTTGCTCCGAGTCATCCAGATGCAGCCAGAGGCTACCGTCGGGCGATAGGAGTTGACGAGCAGCGATCAGGTGTCGACGAAGATTGGAAAGCCACTCTGGCCTGCTAGCGCGATCATCGTAGTGAGTGAATTTTTCTCCGGTGTTGTATGGAGGATCAATATAGCAAAGCTTGACTTTGCCTTTAACTGCGCGTTCCCCTGTCAGTGCCAGCAACTGGGCCATTGCCTCGCCTGCCTCGCCTCGGATCAACAAGCCATCCGCGCGATCTCCGCATTCGAGGACACCGCGTAGATCCCAATTCGCGCGCGCTGGTGTGGCAGTGCCTAGCGACGCTGACCCTGACGCATCTTTCCCAGGCCAGTTCAAGACAGCCGAAGTCGCTGGTGCCGAGGTCGCTTCAGTGGCCAGTGGGCTACGTCGCAAGGCGGGACTCCATTTCGGTGTGCGGCGTTGGGTGTACGTGTTCTACACGCCACCACCGACACGAGCACTGTGCGGGGAGGTGTGAACTGTGCGAGCTGCGCAACTGCATCCCGGGGTTCGGTTCGATGCACAGCCTAGCTCCCAATGGCTCCTGACCGGTTGCTGTACCCAACGTGTCCACACCATGGCGTTTGACTGATGACGCGTGTTGCTGGTTCGGCCCGCGGTCACCGACTGCTGTGTTCGTCTGCCGACGCCGTTCACCTGTGAGTACTTTCCCTACTGATTCAAGGAGTGCGCGCCCCGAGCTGGGCGCCCGCTTGGTGCCGACCACGGACGCGAGGACGACGCGCGGCGGCTTGCCGCGCGTCGTCCATGGGTAATTGGTGGCGCCCTACCTCATCGCGCCGAAGGCGACGACGCTGCGGCGTCCGGTTGCACGGTCGCTCGGTGGGACCCCGCGCTCCGCTCGCTGCGCTCGCTACGCGCACCCCACCGCTCGACCGCGCTGCCCAGCCGTCGCAGCGTCGTCGCATGGGATCGGTGCCGGGGTTGCGCTCCGTAATCTGCGGACGGTCACGGCGGGCGGCGCCCGTAGCCCCTTGTGTACCGCTGCCGCCTACCAACCGTCCGCGCGTCGGCGCCTCTCGCTCCGGAGGCCATGGGTATTTGGTGGCGCTCTCGTGTGTCCGGGAGCGCCCGGGGGAGCGTCTCCGCAGGTCAGACCCATGGGTATTTGGTGGCGCCGGCCCGGCTGCGTAGGGCGTCGCCGCGAGAGTCTGGCCACCTGCCGCAGCGGACGCGCACCGCTCATCCGGCCCATGTGCATCTGGTGGCGCGTGGTGAGAGCTACATCGTCCGATTTCGTGCGTAAGCGCAGGTCAGCCCATGGGTATTTGGTGGCGCCCCTGGGCTTCTCCCCGAAGGCGACGTCGGCTGTATCGCCGAGGAGGGCTGACTCTGCATCCCTCCGCCTGTAGACGGATGACCCACCTCTTTCCCTCCGTTTTGGCGACAGTTCACGTGTTCCAAGACGCAGGCCGGTCCAAGCGGCTCCTGAGTATCACCGCAGGTCAAGATTGGTTTCCTCCAGTTGTGACCTACGACGTCGAAGGCGACCATCCAAGCCCACCGCTACCGCCCACGAAGAAGGGCCCGTCGTTTCTCGACGGGCCCTTCTCGCGTCACGGCGGGGAGGCTATGCCCGGGACTCGACCGGCGCGGACGTGTCCCGAGCGGTGGCGCGCACGTCGCGGCGCAGGTAGCCCCACGCGAGGACGGCGCAGGCGAGGCCGTTCAGGAGTCCGACGACGACGTCCGAGAGGCTGTGCATGCCGCGGTACAGGCGGGAGAAGCCGACGGCGAAGGGCACGAGCACCGCGAGGACGGTGAGCGCGACGCGCAGCACGGGGTTCCGGACGCGCTGCGCGAGTAGCGCGAGCGTGAGGTAGAACGCCGCAGACGCGCCGGTGTGCCCGCTGGGGAAGCCGGAGGTCGGGGGTGCTTCGTCGAGCTGTTCGACGTCGGGTCGCGAGCGTCCGACGACGAGGGACGACGTGAGGAAGATGAGGGTCTGGACGGCCGCGGCGAGGCCGGGCACGATCGCGAACCACCACTGCCGGGTGCGCCACCACACGAGGGCGATCGTGAGCACGCACCCGCCGATGATGAACTCGGTCGTCCCGATCCACCCGATCAGGTCGGTCACCGTGTTGAGGAAGGGCGTGCGGGCGTCGGCGAGCGCGCGGTTGACGCCGTCCTCCTGGGGCAGGTCGCCCAGCGGGCCGGTGATGAGGAACCCGATCCCGACGACCACGGCCCACAGGACCGCGGCGGGCAGGAGCGCGCGCAGCGCGATGTCGCGCGCGACATCGCGCCCGGACGGTCGCGAGGTGTCGAGCTCGTAGCGGTGGACGAACGTGTTCACAGGTCCTCCGGGGTCGGTGCGGTGGGGGAGCAGCGGTGGTTCAAGCCCGGCAGTGCTCGGGTGCCCAGGGCGTGCACGACGGCGCCCAGGGCGGCCCCGACGGCGACGTCGCTGGGGCGGTGCGCACCGACGGCGACGCGGTCGAGCGCCGTGAGCACGACGACGGCCGCGAGCGCCCCGGCGAGCACGCGCCGTCGGGCACGGGGCAGGCCTGGGTGGCGGGCGACGTCGTGCACGGCGAGCGCCGCGGTGGCGAGGTTCGCGACGTGGCCCGACGGCGTGCTGGTGCCCGGGACGGGGACGAGCGGTAGGTGCGGGGCGACCGTCGGGCGGGGGCGCCGCACGACCGCCTTGGCGGTGGCCTGGGCGGCCCAGCCGGCGAGCACGCTCCCGCCCGCGCGGACGACCTGCGCCGAGGCAGGGGCGGACCGCCGTGCCGCCGCGACGAGGACGAACGCCGCGAGGAGGAGCACGTCGACGCTCCGGGCGGCGAACACGCGGTCCCAGGCGATCGCCGCGCCGCGGACGTGTGGGTGTCGCCGCACCCACGCCACGGCGACGCCGGGTGCGCGCTCGTCCCACGCCGCGGCGTGGGCGACGAGACGGCGGACGTGAGGCACGCGTGGAACATACGGGCTGGTCACGTCCCTCGCACGTCACGCCGCCGCGGCCCGGCCGTGATCGGATCGTTTCGTTCGGACCCTGGCCCAACCGCCTGCGGCACGCTAGTGTGCAGGAGACCGAACAAACCCGGCTCCCCAGTCCGGGCTGAAGCGCAACGAGGCCTTCAGAAGAGCGAAGAGGCCTTCATCAGCAGTACCGATCAGCACCAGAGCAGTTCCCGCATCCCCGAGTCAGAGGCGTGATCCTGTGAACCCTGCACCCAGCCGGTCCCGATCCCGAACCGCCGGGGTGGCGCTCGCCGCCGCCGCCGCGCTCGCGGTCGGTGCCCTTGCCGCTCCCGCGTCCGCGGCGCCGAAGCCCGCCGCCGTCGACGGCCCCGCCGACATCAACGGCTACCGCAGCGTCGGCTACGTCATGGCCGACTCCCGCGTCACCCGCGACTTCCACGTCGCCGACCTCGTCCGCACCGGCGCGATCGAGGACCTCACCCACATCAACTACGCGTTCGGCAACGTCACGACCGACCTCGTCTGCGACATCGCGGACGTGCCGGGCGAGGGCGACCCCGAGAACGACTTCGTCGCGAAGGTCCGCGCCGCCGACTCGGTCGACGGCAAGGCCGACAAGGCGAACCAGAAGCTCGCGGGCAACTTCAACCAGCTGAAGAAGCTCAAGGTCGTCAGCCCCGAGACGAAGATCCTCATCTCGCTCGGCGGCTGGACCTGGTCCGACAACTTCTCCGAGGCCGCGTCGACGGCCGAGGGCCGCTCGGCGCTCGTCGACTCGTGCATCGACCTGTACATCAAGGGCAACCTGCCCGAGATCGACGGGCGTGGCGGCGACGGCGCCGCGGCCGGCATCTTCGACGGCATCGACATCGACTGGGAGTGGCCGGTCACCGGTGGCGAGACGGCCAACGCCCGTCCCGAGGACAAGGAGAACTTCCTGCTCCTCATGGAGGAGTTCCGTGCCGACCTCGACGCCCTCGGCGCCGAGACGGGCGAGGACTACCTCCTCACCGGGTTCGCTCCCGCGGGCGGCTGGAACGCTGGCCAGGGCGGCTGGCTCGACCCGCGCCTGTTCGCGGTGATCGACTTCCTCAACGTCCAGGGCTACGACTTCCACGGCGGCTGGGTGCCGAACACGACCGGCCACCAGGGCAACCTGCACCCGGACGGCACGCAGAACTGGGGCCTCGGCCTCGACGGCGCGCTCGCGATGTACGTGAACGCGGGCGCCGACAAGGACCAGATCAACGCGGGCCTCGCCGCCTACGGCCACGGCTGGTACGGCGTCGAGGACGGGTCGCAGGCCTGGCAGCCCGCCGAGGGCTACGTCGGCACGAAGACCTACGCGCAGCTCCGGTCGTTCGACGGCGAGTCGTACTTCGACGAGGAGATCGGCGCGTCGTGGCTGTACGACGGGGACGAGTGGTGGAGCTATGACGACCCGACGTCGGTCACCGCGAAGGCGGAGTTCGTCGCCACGCAGGGCTACGGCGGTGCGATGTGGTGGGACCTCTCGGGCGACTACCGCAACGAGCTCGGTGACGCGCTCGGCTCGACGCTGCGCGCCGCGACCCCCGGCCCGGGCGTGGCCGACGAGTGCGCCGTCCCGTGGTACGGCACCGGCGTGTACACGGGTGGCGAGGTCGTCTCGCACGAGGGCACCGAGTACAAGGCCCAGTGGTGGACCCGCAACCAGGAGCCGGGCGCCAGCTCGGCGTGGAAGAAGATCGGGCCGTGCGGCACCGCTCCCGAGGTCGTAGTCGCGGACTGTGCTCCGGAGTGGTCGCGCGAGTCGGTCTACTCGGGCGGCCAGCAGGTCTCCCGTGCGGGCGTGAACTACGCCGCGCAGTGGTGGACGAAGGGCGAGCTGCCCGGGTCCGTCGCCTGGGGCTCGTGGGACCCGGTGGGTCTGTGCGCGTGAGGTGACACCGTCGTCGTGACCCCCGCGGTCACGTGACACCCCGCGACGGCGGGTCCGGTCGGCCGACCGGCCCCGCCGGCGGCGTTCCCGCGGTCTCCGCGGGTGCCGTCCCGGCGGGCCGGGTCCGCCGGGGGTGTGTAGGAAGGAGGGATGAGGCTGTCAGCGGGGCTCGTGCTCTACCGCGTGCGCGGCGACGTGGTCGAGGTGCTGCTCGGGCACATGGGCGGTCCGCTGTGGGCCCGCAAGGACGCGGGCGCGTGGACCATCCCCAAGGGCGAGCCCGACCCGGGCGAGGACCTGCACGCCGCGGCGCTGCGCGAGTTCGAGGAGGAGATGGGCACCCCCGCGCCGGACGCCGGGCGCCCCGACCTCGACCTGGGGGAGGTCCGGCAACGTGCGGGCAAGGTGGTCACGGCGTGGGCGCGGGAGGGCGACGTCGACGCCGCGACGGCGCGGAGCACCACGTTCGCGCTGGAGTGGCCGCCGCGGTCGGGCCGTCTGCAGGAGTTCCCGGAGCTCGACCGGGCCCGCTGGGTCCCCCTGGCCGAGGCGCGCGGGCTCGTGGTCGGGGGCCAGGTGGCCCTGCTCGACCGCCTGGAGGAGTCGCTGGGACGCGACGACGGCGGCCGGGACCGGGCCGGGGCTCAGCCGAGCAGGTAGGGCGCGGCGGCGAAGCCCGCGAGAAGACCCACGGCCGCGACGGCGACGGCGGACAGGTGCGAGCGGCGGGCGCGGTCGGCGGTGCGGCGCACGGCACCGGTGGTGGCGGTCAGCGTCTCGGTCACGGTCGTCATGGCGGGCCCTTTCGTCGTGGTCCATCTCCAGGGGGAGGGACCACGCTCGGCGCGATCCATGACGCGGTTCCGGTCACCTGCTGACGCGATCTGCGTCACACGGAGCGACGAAACCGCGCCGAACCTGGTTCATCATGGTGCACCAGGTCCGGCGCGGTCGCGCGTGAAACGGTCGGTCCTGCCCGAGGCCTCCGGACCCGTACCGCGACGCGTCCCGCTGACCTGCGGGATCGCGCCGCGACGGCGTCAGGACGTGGTCAGCGTCACGACGCCCGGAGGATCAGCGCGTCGCCCTGACCGCCGCCGCCGCACAGGGCCGCCGCGCCGACGCCCCCGCCACGACGCCGCAGCGCGAGCGCGAGGTGCAGGGCGAGGCGCGCGCCCGACGCGCCGACGGGGTGACCGAGCGCGATCGCCCCGCCGTCCGCGTTGACCACGTCGGCGTCGATCCCGAGGTCCGCGACCGACTGCAGCGCGACGGCCGCGAACGCCTCGTTGATCTCCACGAGGTCGAGGTCCGACGCCGCGAGCCCCGCGCGCTTCAGCGCCGCCTCGATCGCGCGGGCGGGCTGCGAGTGGAGGGAGTTGTCCGGCCCGGCCACCTGGCCGGCGGCACCGATCTCCGCGAGCCACGGCAGCCCGTTGCGCTTCGCGAAGGCGCGGCTCGCGACCACGACGGCCGCCGCGCCGTCGGACAGCGGCGAGCTCGACCCGGCCGTGATGGTGCCGTCCGCGACGAACGCGGGACGCAGGCGCTCCAGCGCCTCCAGGGTGGTGTCGGCGCGCACGCCCTCGTCGTGCTCGACGACGACCGGCTCGCCCCGGCGCTGCGGCACGCTCACCGGCGCGATCTCCTCCGCGAGGCGCCCCGCGTCGCGCGCGGCCGCGGCGCGCTGGTGCGAGCGCAGCGCGAACGCGTCCTGCTCCGGGCGGCCGATGCCGCGCGTGGCGCACCCGCGGTCGGTGAGCTCGCCCATCACCTCGCCGCTGAACGGGTCGTTCAGGCCGTCGTGCGTGAGGGAGTCCGCCATCGTCACGTCGCCGAACGCGAAGCCTCCGCGCGAGCCGACGACGAGGTGCGGCGCGTTCGTCATCGACTCCTGGCCGCCCGCGACGACGACGTCCGCCTCGCCCGTGCGCACGAGGCGCGCCGCGTCGATGATCGCCGTGAGCCCGGACAGGCACAGCTTGTTGATCGTCACCGTCGGGACGTCCCACCCGATGCCCGCGGTGATCGCGGCCTGCCGGGCCGGGCCCTGCTTCGCGCCCGCCTGGACCACCTGGCCCACGACGACCGTGTCGACCTGGTCGGGGCGCACGCCCGCCGCCGCGAGCGCGCCGCGGATCGCGTGCGCGCCCAGCTCCGCCGCGGACAGCGACGCGAGGGCGCCGCGGAAGCGCGCGAAGGGGGTCCGCGCCCCGTGCAGCAGGACCGGGGTGACCTCGTCCTCGGGGGTGACGGGCGCGGCGTCGGGCACGGAGGTGGTGGGCTGGCTCATGAGGTTCCGTCCAAGGGGGTGGGGAGGAGGCCCCGGCGCCGCGAGGAGGGGCGGAGCGGCGCCGGGGAGCTAGGGGGTGCGTGCGCTCGGGTGGGCGCGGTCGCGCCTACGCGTGGGACAGACGCGGACGGTCGACGGTCCGCGTGTGGTTCACGCGTAGGCGCGAACCGCGCACCACCGTCAGGCGAACGCCGAGACGCCCGTGATGTCGCGGCCGACGATGAGCGCCTGCACGGACTCGGTGCCCTCGTACGTGTGCAGGGCCTCGATGTCGGCGAAGTGCCGGGCGACGCGGTGGGCGAGGAGGATGCCGTTGCCGCCCAGCAGGTCGCGGGCGGTCGAGGCGATCTGGCGGGCGCCGCGCGTGCACGTGTACTTCGCGAGCGACGCCTGCGGCCCGGTGAGCTCGCCCGCCTCGTCGAGGCGCGTCATCTGCGCGACGAGGAGCTGCATCTGCGTGAGCGTGGAGAGCATCGCGGTGAGGCGCTCCTGGATCATCTGGTTCGCCGCGAGCGGGCGCCCGAACTGCACGCGCTGCTTCGCGTACGCGACCGCGGTCTCGTAGCAGGCGGTCGCGTGCCCGACGGCGGCCCACGCCACCCCGAGGCGCGTCGCGAACAGCACGCGCGACGTGTCCTTGAAGGACCGGGCGCCGGGGAGCGCGGCGTCGGCGGGGACGAAGACGTCGTCGAGCACGACGTGCGCCTGCCAGATGGCGCGCAGCGACACCTTGCCCGTGATGGTGGTGCCGGTGTACCCGGGGGCGTCCTGGGGGACGACGAAGCCGTGGACCTGGTCGTCACCCTCTTCTCCGACGAGGCGAGCCCACACGACGGTGATGTGCCCGGACGACCCGTTCCCGATCCACTTCTTCTCGCCGTTCAGCACGTAGCCGTCGACGCCGTCGCGGGTCTCGCGGCGGGCGGTCGTCTCGAGCGAGACGGAGTCGGAGCCGTGGGTGGGCTCGGTGAGGGCGAACGCGCCGAGGATCTCGCCGCGGGCCATGGGCTCGGCGTACCGGGCGCGCTGCTCGTCGGACCCGAGCATCTGGATGCTGCGGAGCGCGAGGCCGCCCTGGACGCCGCAGATGGTCGCGACGGAGCCGTCGCCGCGGGAGAGCTCCATCGCGGCGAGGCCGGCGGCGAGGAGGGACACGTGCTCGCGGCCGTCGACGTCGACGCCGTCGCGCAGCAGGTCGATCTCGCCCATGCGCTTGACGAGGTCGAGCGGCACCTCGGCGCGCTCCCAGTACTCGTCGATGACGGGCAGCACCTCGTCGCGGGCGAAGGCGCGCACGCGGAGCTGGTGGGCGCGGTCGGCCTCGGTCGCGTGGGAGAACGCCCCGGCGACGTCGACGTCCTGGAGGTCGGCGAGGTCGTAGGCGGGTTCGGTGACACCGGGCTGGACGGGGGTGGCGGGCATCGGTGCTCCTGGCTCGGGCGGGCGGGCGGCGTCGACCGTCCGGAGGGTGCCCCGGTGCGGCCGCTCGCTCCCATCGTGCTCCGATACCCCGTCTCAGGTCAAGCGATACCGCGTATCAGGCTGGGCGTGCGGCCTCGACGTCGCCCGTGCCCGTCCCGGTCCCTGCTCCCGGACCCGCCGCTCCTGCCGCAGCGGTCGCCCGCCGGTTGACGCGCCACCACACGAAGAACCCCACGAGCGTGAACGCGCCGTAGAACACGTACATGAACGCCGACGCGTAGTACCCCGCCGACACGAGCAGCGGCACGCCGACGACGTCGACCGCGACCCAGACCAGCCAGAACTCGACCCAGCCCTTCGCCATCCCGTACGTCGCGAGCAGCGACCCCATGAAGATCCACGCGTCCGCCCACACGGGCTCGAACGACCCGAGCGCGCGGAACAGGGGAGTGAGCAGCGCGGTCCCCAGCACCAGGGCGAGGACCAGCCCGATCCGCTGGCGCGCCGTCGCCCACTGCGGCACGACGCTCACGCCGTGGCTGTCGGCATCGGCAGCAGCACCGACGGCACTGAGCCGTTGCTGCGTGCGCCGCCACTGCACCCACCCGTACACCGACACGATGACGAACATGACCTGCCGTCCCGCCTGGCCGAGCAGGTTCACCGGGTTGGGCGTCGCGAACACCGCGCCGAGGAACACCGTGAGCAGCAGCAGGTTGCCGACGATGCCCACCGGCCACGCCCACACCTTGCGCCGCATGCCGCCCAGCGCCGACGCCAGGCCGAACCCGTTCCCGACGATCTCGCGCCACAGCAGGTGCTGGTCGCCGATCGTGAGCTGCGCGTCGAACAGCGCCATCACGTCCATCGTGTTCCCTCGTCCTCCGGGCACGTCGGCTCCGGGGTGAGGGTGGGCGGGCGGTGCCGGTCGCGGCCCGTGAGGGCTGCCCGACGCCGTCGCTCACCACGGCGAGGCCGGTCACCTCCGGTGCGGGCTCGCCGATCGTCTCGGCGGGCGCACGCCGTGGGGACGGCCGCGCCGCACGTGCTTCCTCCCATCCGGACTGTCACCGTCGGTCCTGGAGTTCCACCAGGTCAACCGCGCGTGGGCGCGGGTCGCGGACTGTCACCGCCGGCTCGGAATTGCACCGACCCCGGAGCACGTTCGTGCGTACTGCGTTCTGCAACCGACGATGCTACCCGCGCATTCCGCGCCGAGGTCTCCCGGTCGTCCTGCATCGAGATCGGCGGAGCTGGTCGAGCTCGGCGGACCAGGAGTACCGATCTCGACCAGGTCTGCCGATCTCGCGCCGGGATCAGGTGAGCGCGTCGCGGACCGCGCGCGCGACGTCGTCCGCGACGTCCGCGGGGCTCGCGTCGGCGTCCACCACGGTGACGACGACGCGCCTCCCGTCGGTCCGCCCGGCTGCCCGGCCCGCACCGCGGTCGGTGCCGCTGCCGGCGGGCGACCCGGTCGGGTCGGTGTCGGCGAACCGGCCGACGGCGGCGCGGCGCAGGTCGGCGAACGCCTCCTCGAGCTGCGGGCGCAGGTCCTGCTCGGGCCGGCGCAGCCAGCGGCGCAGCAGCGCGTTGTGCACCGCGACGACGGACGCGGCGAACGCGATGGACGCGGTGGAGCGTCGCGCGTCGGGCGGCAGGGCGTCGCGCAGGTAGGCGGTGAAGGCGCGCTCGTACCGGTGGGTCGTGACGAGCTCGCGGTCGCGCAGGGCGGGGACCTGCTGGAGCAGGTGCCAGCGCGCGACCGACGTCTCGCGCTGCCCGACGTGGTGGTCGAACACGAGGCGCGCGGCGCGGCACACCTCGAGGTACGGGTCGAGGGACGGGTCGGGGGCGAGGTTCCCCGCGGCGTCGGGCACGGGGCGGGTCGCGGCGAGCATGACGACGACCTCCTCCAGCAGCAGCTCGTGGTCGGCGAAGACCACGTCCTCCTTGGAGCGGAAGCGCCGGAAGAAGGTGGCGCGGCTGACCTGGGCGGCGTCGGCGATCTCCTCGACGGTGGTCTGCTCGTAGCCCTGGCGGGTGAAGAGCTCGATCGCTGCGTCGACGGCCTGGGCGTGGGTGCGGCTGCGGACGTCGCTCATGGACGCCGACGGTACACCCGTACCGGGTCGCTCGAACGGCCCCGGTCCGAGCCCGGGCGCGCGGTCGCGGGCGGTGGCACGGCCCGACGTCGCGGTGCCACCCTGGTCGCGTGACCGACGACCCGCCCCGCGTCCGTTCGATCCACGTCGCCACGGCGCGGCGCCTGCCGACGCGCACCGTGCCCGAGGTCGAGGCGGAGGAGGGTCGCGGGCTGGTCGGCGACCGGTACCACGGCACGAAGCACCGGCACGTGACGATCCAGTCCTCCGACGATCTGGCGGCGGCGTCCGCGCAGCTCGGGCAGGAGATCGACCCCGGTCTCACACGACGCAACGTCACGCTCACGCACGGCGACCTGCCGACGAGGCCGGGCGCCCTCCTGCGGATCGGCGACGTGGAGCTGCAGGTCGTGCGCCCGGCGGCGCCGTGCCGCCTGCTCGACGACTGGATCGCGCCCGGGGCGATGCGGTCGCTGCACGGGCGCGGGGGCGTGGTGTGCCGACTGCTGTCGTCGGGCACCATCCGCGTGGGCGACGCCGTGACGTGGCCCGCGCCGGAGGGCGCCGCGGCGGACGGGCCGCCGGACCGGTCGAGCGGCGGTCAGGGCACGAGCCGGTAGAACCGGAAGAACGCGAAGTCCTCGACGGGCAGCACCTCGACGCCGGAGAACCCGGCCTCGCGGGCGTACCGGCGCAGGGTCGCGGGCCGCATCACCGTGCCGGTCCCGGCCGACGGCTGCGTCGACATCCCGTCGGGCAGGCACACGAACAGGCTGTAGCCGTACATGATGCGGTCGACGTCGTCCGCGGGGGCCGTGAACTCGTCCCCGACGGCCTCGTCCATGACCACGACCACGCCGTCCGGGCGCACCGCGCGACGCACGGCGTCGAGCACGGCGACCGGGCGCGGCAGGTCGTGCACGCACTCGAACGCGAAGGCGGCGTCGAACGGCTCGGCGAGGGCGAGCTCCGCGGCGTCGCCCAGGTGGAACGTCACCCGCCCGCCGAGCCCGGCGTCCTCGGCGGCCGCGCGCGCCGCCGCGACGGACGGCCGGTCCACGTCGATCCCGTGCACGACGGCGTCCGGGTACGCCTCCGCGATCGCGAGCGTCGACCACCCGAACCCGCAGCCGACGTCCACCACCCGCGCCCCCGGCCGGGACAGGACGGCGTCCACCGCGGGCAGGGACCGCAGGACCGGGCCGAGCCGACGCTCGAACCACGGCCGGTTGACGTCCGCCTGCGCCTGCCGCGCGTCGTCGCCGAGCTGGTCCCACGACACCCCGCCGCCCGTGCGGTACGCGTCGATCAGGTGCGGGAGCTGCGGGCCGATCGCGCCGACGAACCGCGCGAGCGGTGCCGCGTACGCGAGGGACGACGTGCCGGTGAGGACCTCCGCGTGCGCGGCGGGCAGGGCGTAGCGGCGCTCGCGGGCGACGTCGGCCGGGTCGGCGCCGAGCGCGGGGGCGGCGCCCGGGTCCTCGGCGACCAGCACGCCCGACGCCGCCTGCTGCTCCAGCCACTCGCGCGCGTACCGCTCGTGCGTGCCGGTGGCCTCGGCGAGCGCGGTGGAGGTGAGCGGACCGGCGTCGGCGAGCGCGCGGTACCAGCCGAGCCGGTCGCCGACGTGCACGGCGAGGACGTCGACAGCGCCGAGCGTCGCGGCGAACAGCCGCTCCGCGAAGGCGTCGACCTCCCCGTCGGTCGTCATGGCGACCCCGTCCCACGGTGGCCGGGCGAGCCTGAGCGGCGTCGCCCGTCCCTCGACGGTAGACCCGCGAGCCCTGCCGCGTCGACGGGTCGGGCGGGTGGATCGCGGTCGAAACCTGGTGCTCGGCGCGGTGGGTGGCTGGCACGATGTCGGCCATGCTCGTGACCCTGACCGCGACCGCGGCGCCCGACGTCGGCCTCGACGACGCCTCCGACCTGGGGTTCCTCCTTCACAAGCACCCCGGCCGCGCGCAGACGTTCGACCTGCCGGTGGGGCGGGCGCACGTGTTCTACCCCGAGGCGACGCCGGAGCGCTGCACGGCGGCGCTGCTGCTGGAGGTGGACCCGGTGGGCCTCGTGCGGGACAAGCGGTTCGGCGGGTCGGGCGGGTTCGCGCTCGCGCGGTACGTCAACGACCGCCCGTACGCGGCGTCGTCGATGGTCGCGGTCGCGCTGGGGAAGGTGTTCTCCACGGCGGCGTCGGGGCGGTGCGACTCCCGCCCGGACCTCGTGGGGCGGGCGATCCCGCTCGACGTGCACGTGCCGTCGCTGCCCTGCCGGGGCGGTGCGGCGTTCGCGCGGCGGCTGTTCGAGCCGCTCGGGTGGACGGTGGAGGCGTCGGCGGAGCCGCTGGACCCGACGGTCCCGGGCTGGGGCGACTCGCGGTACGTCGACCTGCGCCTGCACGGCCGCGCCCGGCTCGCCGACGCGCTGACGCAGCTCTACGTGCTCCTGCCCGTGCTCGACGACGCGAAGCACTACTGGGTCGCGACGGACGAGGTGGACAAGCTCGTGCGCGCGGGCGGCACGTGGCTCGCCGACCACCCCGAGCGCGACGAGGTCCTGCGCCGCTACCTCGCCCACCAGCGCCGCTACGTCGACGACGCCGTGGCCCGCCTCGCCGCACGGGACGACGCCGCCCCCGCGGACCAGGAGACCGCCGAACCCCGGGTTGCGGGGCAGGAGACGGCCGGATCGCCGAACGACCCAGGGTTCGGCGACGAGCCCACCGCCGACGACGCCCCGCCGCTCGCCCGGCTGCGCGCCGACGCGGTCCTCGCGGCCCTGCACGACGCGGGCGCGCGCACTGTCGTCGACCTCGGCTGCGGCGAGGGCCTGCTGCTGCGGCGGCTCGCGGCCGACCGGACATTCACGCGCGTGCTCGGCACGGACGTGTCGGCGCGCGAGCTCGACCGCGCCGCGCGGCGGCTGCGCCTGCACGACGCGAGCGACGCCGAGCGCGAGCGCGTGCGGCTCGTGCAGTCGTCGCTCACGTACACCGACGACCGGCTCGCCGGGTTCGACGCCGCGGTGCTCATGGAGGTCGTGGAGCACGTCGACCCGTCGCGCCTCGACGCGCTCGAGCGCGCCGTCCTCGGGCACGCGCGGCCGCGCACCGTGGTCGTGACCACGCCGAACGTCGAGCACAACGTGCACTACCCGGGCCTGGAGCCGGGCGGGACGCGGCACCCGGACCACCGGTTCGAGTGGACGCGTGCAGAGTTCCGCGCGTGGGCCGAGGGCGCCGCGGAGCGCCACGGGTACGCGGTGGCGTACCGCGACGTCGGCCCGGTGCACGACGCCGCGGGCCCGCCCACGCAGATGGCCGTCCTCACGCTCCTGTCAGCGCCCCACCGGCCTCCCGGGCGTCCCGGTGCTGACAGCCCGGTGGGGGGTGCGGCATGACCGACCTCAAGGTCCCCGCGTCGAGCCTCGTCGTGCTCGTCGGCGTGTCGGGCTCGGGAAAGTCGACGTTCGCGCGCGAGCGGTTCGAGCCGTACGAGACGGTGTCGTCGGACGTGTGCCGCGGTCTGGTGTCGAACGACGAGAACGACCAGTCGGCGACCGCGGCGGCGTTCGAGGTGCTGGAGACGATCGTCGCGAAGCGTCTGGCGGCGAACCTGCTCACGGTGGTCGACGCGACGAACGTCCAGCGCGAGGCGCGCAAGGGCCTCGTCGCGCTCGCGCGCGCCCACGACGTGCTGCCCGTCGCGATCGTGCTCGACGTCCCGGAGGGTGTCGCGGTCGAGCGCAACGCGGCGCGCGCGGACCGGGGGTTCGGCGCGCACGTCGTGAAGCGGCAGCGTGCCGCGCTGCGGTCCTCGCTGAAGAGCCTGTCGCGCGAGGGGTTCCGGACGGTCCACGTGCTGCGCGGCACGGACGAGATCGACGCCGCGCGGGTCGTGCGCACGCCGCTGCTCACCGACCGCCGCGACGAGACCGGGCCGTTCGACGCGATCGGGGACGTGCACGGCTGCCTCGACGAGCTCCTCGCCCTCCTCGACCGCCTCGG
Source organism: Cellulosimicrobium marinum (assembly GCF_020551945.1). Taxonomy (GTDB): domain Bacteria; phylum Actinomycetota; class Actinomycetes; order Actinomycetales; family Cellulomonadaceae; genus Cellulosimicrobium; species Cellulosimicrobium marinum. The sequence goes on from NZ_JAJBZH010000002.1 coordinate 577,357, forward strand.
GTACGAGGTGACCCGGGACGACGCGGGCCGCCCGGTCGACGCCGCGCACCCCGAGGGCCGCCGCGCGATCTTCCTCGGCGACCTCGTCGACCGGGGGCCGGACTCGCCCGGCGTGCTGCGCCTCGCGATGGGCATGGTCCGGGCCGGGCACGCCCTGGCCGTGCCCGGCAACCACGAGCACAAGCTCGTGCGCGCGCTCGGGGGACGTGACGTCCAGGTGTCGCACGGGCTGGAGACGACGCTCGCGCAGCTCGCGGACGAGACGCCGGAGTTCCGGCGCGACGTCGCCGAGTTCTGCCGCGACCTCGTCTCCCACCTCGTGCTCGACGGCGGCGCGCTCGTCGTCGCGCACGCGGGTCTCAAGGAGTCGTACCAGGGGCGCGCGTCGGGCCGGGTGCGCAGCTTCGCGCTGTACGGGGACACGACGGGCGAGACGGACGAGTTCGGCCTGCCCGTGCGCTACCCGTGGGCGCAGGACTACCGCGGCCGCGCCATGGTGCTCTACGGGCACACCCCGACGCCCGAGGCGGAGTGGGTGAACAACACGATGTGCCTCGACACGGGCTGCGTGTTCGGCGGGGCGCTCTCCGCGCTGCGCTACCCGGAGAAGGAGGTCGTGCAGGTCCCCGCGTCGCGCGTCCACTACGAGCCCGCCCGGCCCTTCCTGCCCGACGCCGCACCCGGCGCCGCACCCGACGCCGCCGGGTCGCCCGGCGCGGCGCGCGAGCCCGACCTGCTCGACGTCGCCGACGTCCTGCGGCGCGGGGTGGTGGAGACGGGCCTGCACGGGCGGGTGTCGATCGGCGCGGAGCTCGCGGCGGGCGCGCTCGAGGTCATGAGCCGGTTCGCCGTCGACCCGCGGCTCCTGCTGTACCTGCCGCCGACCATGAGCCCGGTCGCGACCTCCACGCTGCCGGGCCTGCTGGAGCACCCCGACGGCGCGTTCGCCGCCTACGCGCGGGACGGCGTCGACCGGGTCGTGTGCGAGGAGAAGCACATGGGCTCGCGGGGTGTCCTGCTCGTCGCGCGCGACTCCGGTCCCGGCGGCTCGCAGGTCGTCGCGGAGCGGTTCGGCATCGAGGCACCGGGCGCCGTGCACACGCGCACGGGCCGGTCGTTCCTCGACGAGCCGACGACGGCCCTCCTCCTCGGGCGCGTCGCCGCGGCTCTCGAGGCGGCGGGCACGTGGGACGCGCTCGGCGCGGACTGGGTGCTGCTCGACGCCGAGGTCCTCCCGTGGTCGCTCAAGGCCGACCCGCTCCTGCGCGACCAGTACGCGAGCGTCGGGGCGGCCGCGCGCGCCGTCATGCCCGCGGCGCTCGACGCGCTCGCCGCGGCGGAGGCACGCGGGGTCGACGTGGGGGAGCTGCACCGCCGGACCGCGGCGCGCGCCGCGGACGCCGCGCTCTTCGTCGAGGCGTACCGGCGCTACCGCTGGGACACCGGCGCGGGAGCCGCACCGGCCGGGGACCCGCTCCACGGCGTGCAGGTCGCGCCCTTCCAGGTGCTCGCGAGCGGGACGGCGGGGCGCCCCGGGGTGCCCGGGACCGACGGCACGACGCACACCGACCGCGACCACCTGTGGCACCTCGACGTCGCCGACCGTCTCGTCGCCGCCGACCCGGCGCTGTTCCGCCCGACCCGCCGGGTCGTCGTCGACCTCGCGGACGACGCGTCGCGCGCCGAGGGCACCGCGTGGTGGGAGGAGCTCACGGCGGACGGCGGCGAGGGGATGGTCGTCAAGCCGCTCGCGGGGCTCGTGCGCCGTCGCGGCGGGAAGGGTGGCGGCGGCCTCGTCCAGCCGGGGCTCAAGGTCCGGGGACGCGAGTACCTGCGCATCGTCTACGGGCCCGAGTACACGCAGGACCGCAACCTCGAACGGCTGCGCGACCGCTCGCTCGGCCGCAAGCGGTCCCTCGCGCTGCGCGAGTACGCGCTCGGCCTGGAGGCGCTCGACCGGGTCGTGCGGGGAGAGCCGCTGTGGCGGGTCCACGAGGCGGTGTTCGCGGTGCTCGCGCTGGAGTCGGAGCCGGTCGACCCGCGGCTGTGACCGGGCGGTGAGAGGCGGGGCCCGTCCGGGACGCCGGACGGGTCTCGTCCTGGCGCTTAGGGTCGCCTATCCTGTCCTGCGTGACCCAGGTCCCGACGCCGTCCGGCGCCACCGCGGACGCGCCCGCCCTCGCCGTGCGTGGCGTGGGCGTCCGCTACGCCGTGCACGACGACGCGGGGAACCCGGGCGCGGGGGCACCCGTCGAGCCCCGGCCGTGCGGCGTGACGTTCGACGTCCGCCCCGGTGAGGCGGTCCTGCTGCTCGGCCCGTCGGGCTGCGGCAAGTCGACCCTCGCGCTCACGACCAACGGGCTCGTCCCGCACGTCGTCGGTGCCGACCTCGACGGGTCGGTCGTCGTGCGCGGCCGGTCGACGGCCGAGCACACGCCGCCGGAGCTGTCCGCCGACGTCGCGATGGTGTTCCAGGACCCCGACGCGCAGGTCGTCACCGGCAGCGTGCTCGACGAGGTGTGCTTCGGCCCCGAGAACCTGCTCCTGCCCACCCCCGAGGTCCTGGCCCGTGCGGAGGACGCGCTACGTCGCGTCGGGCTGTGGGAGCGCCGCGCCGACGACCCGGCCGTGCTCTCCGGCGGCGGCCGTCAGCGGCTCGCCGTCGCGTGCGCGCTCGCGCTCGGCTCGCCCCTGCTCGTGCTCGACGAGCCCACCGCGAACCTCGACCCCGCCGGGACGGAAGAGCTCTACGCCGTCCTGCGGGACGTCGTCGGGCGCGGCGACCGCGCCGTGCTGCTCGTCGAGCACGACCTCGACGCCGCCGTGGGGCTCGTCGACCGGGTCGTCGTGCTCGACGCCGCGGGCCGCCTCGTCGCCGACGGTCCGGTGCGCGACGTGCTCGCCGGGCAGGCGGACCGCCTCGCGGACCTCGGCGTCTGGCTCCCGACGGCGACCCTCGCGGCGCTGCGCCTGCGCGACGCGGGCGTCCTCGCGGCGGACGTCGCGCTCCCGCTGGCGCCGGACGACCTCACGAGGCTGCTCGCCGACGTCGCGCCCATCACGCATTCCTCGACGCTGCCGCCCTCCGACCAGCACGGCGCTGCCCGACCCGCCGCGCACGTCGCGGGAGAGCCCGACGCCGAGCCCGTCCTCGTCGTCGAGCACGTGACGCTGCGGCGCGGACGAGGCGGACGACGGGGCCGGGGCACCGCACCGGTCCTGCGCGACGTCTCCCTCGCCGTACGACCCGGCGAGCTCGTCGCCGTCGTCGGGGCGAACGGTGCGGGGAAGACGACGCTCGCGCAGCTCGCCGCGGGCGTGCTCCGGCCGCGCCGCGGCGCGCTCGCCGGGCGGATCACCGTCTCCGGCCGCGACCCCGCCCGCACCGACCCGCGCGAGCTCGCCCGGCACGTCGGGTTCGTGTTCCAGAACCCCGAGCACCAGCTCGTCGCGTCGCGCGTCGACGACGAGCTCGCCCTCGGGCTGCGCCTGCGGGGCGTCCCCGAGGACGAGGTGACGCGCCGCGTCGAGGACGTGCTGCACCGCTTCGGGCTCGCCGACCTGCGCGACCGCCACCCGTTCCTGCTCTCCGGCGGGCAGAAGCGCCGCCTGTCGGTCGGGACCGCGATCGTCTGCCGGCCGGGCGTCCTCGTGCTCGACGAGCCCACGTACGGGCAGGACCGCGAGCGCGCCGCCGAGCTGCTCGACCTGCTCACGGCCCTGCACCACGACGGGACGGCCGTCGTGGTGGTGAGCCACGACATGCAGCTCGTCGCGGAGCACGCGACGCGGGTCGTCGCGCTGACGGACGGCGCGGTCGTCGCGGACGGGCGCCCCGAGGACGTGCTCGCCGACGAGGCCCTGCTGCGCGCCGCCGGGCTGCGCACGCCCCCGCTCGCGCGCGCGACACGGGACCTGCCGGCCTGGTGCGGCGTGACCCGGCTCGCCGACCTGCCCGGGCGCGCCACGGCGTCGGCCGCCCGGGACCTGGTGGTCGCATGAGCGCGGCCCCGCACCCCTCGACCGCCGCAGCACCCGGCGCGCCGTTCGACCGGCCGTGGTGGGACCTGCGCTCCTACGACCCGCTCGTCACGACCTTCGGACCGCTGCCCGTCGTCGTGTACGTGTTCACGACGCGCGACCTGCTGACGCCCGCGCTCGTCGGGCTCGCGGCGCTGCTCGTCCTCCTGACGATGGTCCGCCCGCCGGCGCGCGTCGTGGCCACGCTCCTGCTCGGGCTCCCCGTGCTCGCCGCGCTCATGACGGTGTCGTTCGGCGTGCTCACCGACCCGCGCGGCGTCGACGACACGACGCTGCTCCTGACGGTCGGACCGTTCGAGCTGTGGTCCGGCGCGCTCGAGACGGGCCTCGCGACGAGCCTGCGCACGTGCACGCTGCTGCTCCTCGTGCTGATCGGCGGGCTGTCGACGACCGGGCAGGACGTGGTCCGCGCGCTCGTCCAGCAGGTCCGCCTGCCGTACCGCGTCGGGTACGCGGCGCTCGCCGCGCTGCGGTTCGTGCCGCGGTTCGGGCACGAGCTCGACGTGATCCGTGCGGCGCACCGGGTGCGCGGCGTCGACCACGGCACGGGCCCGCTCGCCGCCGGGCGCCGACAGCTCGGCTACGCCGTGCCGCTGCTCGCGGGCGGGATCCGCCACGGCGAGCGCGTCTCGCTCGCGATGGAGGCCCGGGCGTTCGGCGCGCACGCGACCCGCACCGAGCGCGTCGTGATCCCGTTCCGGGTGCGCGACGTCGTCCTCCTCGCCGCGACCTGGGCCGTGCCCGCCGTGATCGCCCTCGTCCTCGTCCCCGCCCTCGGCGGCTGAACGACCCCCGACCCGTCCCTGCCGACGTCACCGAACCGGAGCCCGACCATGTCCTCCCAGCCGTCCAGCCAGCCGCCCGCCCAGCCGCCCAGCCAGCCGTCCGCCCAGCGGTCGACCGCGCGCGGCCGCTCGCTCACCACGCGCTACCTCATGACGTGCGCCGCGATCGGCGCCGCGACGGGCGTCCTGCTCGTGCCGGCGAACTTCGTCGCCGCCACGCTCGCCGTGACCGTCCCCGTGCTGTACTCCGCGATGCTCGGCCTGTGGATCGTCGGGCCGGTGCTCGCGCTCGCCCTCGTCCGGCGTCCCGGCGCCGCGGTCCTCACGATGCTCGTCGCCGGGGTGATCAGCTCGGCGTCGCCGCTCGGGGCGTCGTCGATCCTCACGTGCCTCATGGTCGGGGCGGCGCTCGAGGTCGCGTTCCTCGTCACGTTGTACCGCGTGTGGTCGCCGTGGCTGTTCTACGGGGCGACGTTCGTGTTCTCCGCGCTGTACACCTGGTCCGCGTACGTCGCGTTCGACGCCGCGTCGATGTCGACGCTCGTCCAGGTCCTCATCGTCGTGCTCATGATGGCGAGCGCGCTCGTCGGGACGTGGGCCGGTCTGCTCCTCGCCCGGCGGCTGGAGAAGGCGGGCGTCGCGCGCGGGCTCGCCCCCGCGCGTCGGGCACCCGCGGCCGCACCGGGCGCGGTGGGCGCGCCGGGCGCCTGAGCCGCAGCCTCAGCCGCCGAGGAACGCGTTCATCGCGAGGACGCTGAACAGCACCGCGCCGCCGACGACCGCCAGCGCGACGAGCCACCCGTTCGCGCGCTCGACCGGCGGGACCGCCGGCGCGGTGGGCGTAGCCCGGCGTCGCCGTCGCCCGGCGAAACGCACGCCGCGCGCGGCGGCGCGGGTCGGTGAGGTCGTCTCGGGGGAGCGGGACTGGCTCGTCACTGGGGCCTCCGGTCGTCCGGCGCCGCTGCCCGACGCCGTAGCCCCAGTCTTCGCGCCGCGGCCCCTCGGGCGCGTCGCCCGTCCGACGGATCCTGCGCGCCCGGGGTGTGCGACCTGCGGATGACCCGTGGTCGTCCGCCGCGCGGACCGTCGGGACGAACGCGGACCGCCGACGGTCCGCGTGTGGTGCACGCGTAGGCGCGAACCCGCAGGTCGGGCGCGGGAGGGGGCGGAGGGTCAGCGCGGGGCGTTCTCGTGGTAGCGAGGGCGGTGGTCGTCGCCGCGGCCGTTGCGCGCGACGCGCTGGAGCCAGCGGATCTCGCGGAGCGCGATCGCCGCCGCGACGACGAGGGGCACCCAGGCCCAGACGCGGCCGCGCAGCACGAGCGTCAGGCAGACGAGCGCGACGACGAGCCCGCCGAGCACGGTCGCGACGCTCGACCAGCGCGTGCCGGTGCGGACGCCGTCGACGCGCAGCCACCACCGGCGCACGCGATCGCCGAGGCCGGGGGGCGGGGTGGGGTCGGGCGCGCTCACGGCTGCTCACCGCCCGGCCGCGCGAGGACGACGTTCTCGATGCTGCGCAGCGCCATGCGCAGACCCTCCGCGCGCGACACCTCGCCCTCGTCCGCCATGGACCACGCGTTGAAGAGCATCCACCACAGGGTGCGCAGCAGCCACGTCACGGTGACCTGGTCGTCGAGCACGCCGTCGGCCTGGCCGCGGCGCAGCAGGTCGCGGACGGGTTCCTCGGCCTGCTCGGCCTCGGCCCAGAACTCGGGCTCGCCGTCGGACAGCTCGTTGAACAGCACCATGTACCAGGGCCCGAGCTCGTAGTACTCGAACGCGAGGCGTCGCACCGCGGCGGCCGGGTCGCCCTCGTCGAGGCGGGCGGCGGTGATGGCCGCGCGGGTGCGCACCACGGCCTCGCTCGCGATGGCCTCGACGAGGTCGGCGCGCTCGGGGAAGTAGCGGTGCAGCGTGGTGCGGCCGACGTGCGCGGCCTGGGCGACGTCGGCGAGCGATGCGGCCCGGTCGGTGCTCAGGAGGGTGGTGGCGGCCTCGAGGATCGCTCGGCGCGTGCGCGCGCGTGCCGCCGACTCCCGGGGCGGGGGAGCCGCGGCGTCGGTGTCGCGGGGCGGTGCGGCTCCGCTCGTTCGTGCCGTCACGACCCCCACCCTAGCGAGGTTGCCCGCGGTACACGCGTTGCCAACTATGGAACATTCGTGTTCCACTTGGGATCACACCTCATCCGCACCGAATGGCATGGCGTCAACCGCGGTTGACGCCAGATCGGATGTCAATCATGGTTGACAGCATGGACACCGTCGACACGAGCCCTCGCCACGACGTCCGCCCCGAGGGCGACGAAGCCCCGGCCACGGCACCGGCGGAGCCGTTCCTGCCGCGGCTCAAGGTCCTGTGGGAGTTCGTCCGACCGCACCGCCGCACCCTCGGCCTCGGCCTGGTGCTCGGTCTCGGCACCACCGCCGCGACCCTCGCGACCCCCATGGTCACCAAGTGGGTGCTCGACACCCTCGGCACCGGGCAGTCGCTCGCCCCCGCGGTGGGGACGCTCGTCGTCCTCCTGCTCGTCGGGCTCGTGCTCGGCCTGTGGCAGTGGGTGCTGCTCGGCACGCTCGCGGAGCGCGTCGTGCTCGACGCGCGCTCGTCCATGGTCCGTCGGTTCTTCCGCGCCCGGATCGCCGCCCTGACCGGCCGCCCGACGGGCGAGCTCGTCACGCGCGTCACGTCCGACACCGTGCTGCTGCGCGAGGCCGCGTCGTCGAGCCTCGTCAACCTCGTGAACCTCGCGGTGTCGCTCGTCGGGACGATCGTGCTCATGGGCGTGCTCGACCTCGTCCTCCTCGGCACGACGCTCGCCGCGATCGTCGTCATCGGCGTGCTCGTCGGGGTCCTCATGCCGCGCATCGCGAAGGCGCAGGAGCAGGCCCAGGAGTCGCTCGGCCGGCTCGGCGGCACGCTCGAGGGCGGGCTGCGCGCGATCCGCACGATCAAGGCGAGCCGCGCCGAGGGCCGCCAGATCGACCGCGTCCTCGACGACGCGCAGGAGTCCGCGCGCCACAGCGTCCGGGCCGTGCGCACCGAGGCCGTCGCGTGGTCCGTCGCGGGCGGCGGCATCCAGCTCGCGATCATCGTCGTCCTCGCACTCGGCGCGTGGCGCGTCGACCAGGGCCTGCTCGCGGTGTCGAGCCTCGTCGCGTTCCTCCTCTACGCGTTCCAGATCGTCGAGCCCGTCACCGGCCTCACGATGAACGTCACCCAGCTCCAGGCCGGGATCGCCGCCGCGGGCCGCATCCGCGACGTCCAGGCGATCGACCCCGAGGAGGACGACGCCGCGGCACGGCCCGCCGGTGTCCTCGACCCGGCCCGCGCGGAGGTGGGGCGGCCGGGGACGGCGGGGGCGCCGTCGGGCACCGACGGGCGTACGGCGCGGCTCTCCCTGCGCGGCGTCACCGCGCGCTACCTGCCCGGCGGCGAGCCGGTCGTGCGCGACCTCGACCTCGACGTGCCGCACCGCGGCCAGGTCGCGATCGTCGGGCCGTCGGGCGCGGGCAAGACGACGACGTTCTCGCTGCTCCTGCGGTTCCTCCAGCCCGAGTCGGGGCGGATCCTGCTCGACGGCGTCCCGTACGACGCGCTGTCGTTCGACGACGTGCGCCGCCGGTTCGCGTACGTCGAGCAGGAGACCCCGGTCGTGCCGGGGACGATCCGCGAGAACCTCCAGCTCTCCGCACCGGGCGCGAGCGACGACGCGATGTGGGCCGCGCTGGAGAAGGTGCGTCTCGCCGCGAAGGTGCGCTCGCTCGACGACGGCCTCGACACGTCCCTCGTCGGGACGACCGTCTCGGGCGGCGAGCGTCAGCGCGTGGCCCTCGCGCGCGCCGTCCTGCACGCGCCCGACGTGCTGCTGCTCGACGAGGCCACGGCGCAGGTCGACGGGCTCACCGAGGCCGCCGTCCACGCCGTCATCGAGGACCTCGCCCGCGAGCGCGCCGTCGTGACCATCGCCCACCGGTTGTCCACCGTCATCGACGCCGACCTCATCCTCGTCATGGAGGACGGCCGCGTCCGGGCGAGAGGCACGCACGCCGAGCTCCTCGCGACCGACGAGCTGTACCGCGAGCTCGTCGCCGCGCTGCGCATCGCCACCGAGGAGGCGACCGCGCACCCCGACCCCGCGAGGTAGTACCCCGGTCCCGCCAGGTAGTACCGAGGTCGCGCGAAGGAGGTGACGCACGTCGTCTCCCGCGTGCTCGGCCCGCTCGGCTCAGGGCGGCTCAGAGCGCGGCGACCTGCGCGATCCCCTCCGTGGCGACACGCTCGTACACGGCCTGGTCGCCGTCGAACTGGGTGCCGGGGATCGGGCGGTGCAGCACGATCTCCGTGATGCCGGCGGCGGCGTACGCGGCCGCGGTCTCCACGAACGCGTCGACCGAGTCGAGGGGCCGGTCCGGCGTGAACCCGGTGAGGAGCACCCGGTCCATCCCGGCGGGGTCGCGTCCCGCGGCGGTGCACGCGGCCGCCAGCGCGTCCACCTGGGCGCGGACCGCAGCCCGCGAGTCGGCGGGCGTCGCGTCGTCGGGCAGCCTCCCGTCGCCCGTCGTCACCCACGCCTGCGCGTACCGGGCGGTGAGCCGCAGGCCGCGCGGCCCGGTCGCGGCGATCGCGAACGGCACCCGGGGTGCCTGCGCCGGGCCGGGGATGGTGCGGGCCTCGTGCGCACGGTAGTGGCCGTCGTCGTGCGTGACGACCGGCTCGGTGAGCAGACGGTCCAGCAGGACCGTGAAGTCCCGTAGCCGGTCCGCCCGCTCCCGCGGCGACCACGGCTCCCCGCCGAGCACCCGCGCGTCGAACCCGCTCGTCCCTGCCCCGAGACCCACGGTCACCCGGCCGCCCGACACGTCGTCGAGCGTCATGACGTCCTTGGCGAACGTCACCGGCTCCCGGAAGTTCGGCGACGTCACGAGCGTGCCGAGCCGCACCCGCTCCGTCACCGCGGCGGCCGCGGCCAGCGTCGGGACCGTGCCGAACCACGGGCCGTCCCGGAACGTGCGCCACGACAGGTGGTCGTACGTGGACGCGGTGTGGAAGCCGAGGTCGTCGGCCTCCCGCCAGACCTCGCGTGCCTCGCGCCACGGGTACACGGGCAGGATCACGGTGCTCACGCGCATGGCACGACCCTACGGTGCGGCGGGCCGGGGCCCGCGCGTCGGCCCGGTGGGAGCGGCGGTACCTGCCTAGGGTGGCGAGGTGATCCAGCACACCGTCGCCTTCCGCCTCGTCCACGCCGCCGGCAGCCCCGAGGAGACCGAGTTCCTCGACACCGCGCGGCGCACCCTCACCGCGATCCCCGGGGTCCAGGACTTCTCGGTCTCGCGCCAGGTGAGCGCCAAGAGCCCGTTCGCGTTCCAGTTCTCCATGGTGTTCGCCGACGACGCCGCGTTCGCCGCGTACGACGCCCACCCCGCGCACACCGGCTTCGTCGCCCAGCGCTGGGTGCCGGAGGTCGCCGAGTTCGCCGAGCTCGACCTCGTCCCGCTCGACGGCTGAGCGCAGCGCGCGACCGGGGTTCTCCCTCGCGACCCGGGGTACCCGCGCGTGGGGGAGGATGGCGGCATGACCCAGATCGACCTGCGCATCTTCACCGAGCCGCAGCAGGGGGCGTCGTACGACGACCTGCTCGCCGTCGCGAAGGCCACCGAGGACCTCGGTTTCGACGCCTTCTTCCGCTCCGACCACTACCACGTCATGGGTGACGGCGACGGCCTGCCCGGACCCACCGACGCCTGGACGACCCTCGCCGGGCTCGCCCGGGAGACGAGCCGCATCCGGCTGGGCACGCTCGTGTCGTCGGCGACGTTCCGGCACCCGGGCGTGCTCGCGATCCAGGTGGCGCAGGTCGACCAGATGTCGGGCGGGCGGGTCGAGCTCGGGCTCGGCGCGGGGTGGTTCGCGCGCGAGCACGAGGCGTACGGCATCCCGTTCCCGGACAGGCGGTTCGGGATCCTCGAGGAGCAGCTCGCGGTGATCACGGGGCTGTGGGAGACGCCCGTCGGCGAGACGTTCTCCTACGCGGGCGAGCACTACACGCTCACCGACGCCCCGGCGCTGCCCAAGCCGGCGCAGGAGCGTGTGCCGGTGATCGTCGGCGGGCACGGGCCGCGCCGCACCCCCGCCCTCGCGGCGCGGTACGCGAGCGAGTACAACGCGGCGTTCCCCGACCCGGGCGTGCTGCCCGAGCGGTTCGAGAACGTGCGCGCCGCGTGCCTCGACGCGGACCGCGACCCCGACTCGCTCGTCTACTCGGCCGCGTTCGTCCTCGCGGTCGGTGCGGACGAGGCCGAGTTCCGCCGTCGGGCCGCCGCGATCGGCCGCGAGCCCGACGAGCTGCGCCGCAACGGCCTCGCCGGGACGGTCGACGACGTCGTGGACACGATCTCCGCGGCCGCCGAGCAGGGCGCGACGCGCTTCTACCTCCAGGTGCTCGACCTGCACGACCTCGACCACCTCGACCTCGTCGCGCGCGAGGTCGTCCCGCAGCTGCCCTGACGCGGCGTCGCACGACCCGCCGACCGTCCACCCCTCGGACGGTCGGCGCGTCGTCGCCGTGAATTCTCCGTTTCCGCCCGTGAACGGCGCGTTTCGCGTCCGTGCAGGTCGCCCGCGCACGGCGCCCGGCCCACCCGGCCCGCCCGGCTGACGGAACGGCGTCGTCCCAACGATCCCGACCCGCCGACCCCCGCCGCCGGCCCCCGCGCGACCTCACCCGGGTGCCGCGTCCCCCGCACGCCCCGCGACACGGACCCGCGGATCACCCGTGACAGCCGCCCCCCGCGCCGCTACGTTCGGCGCAGACGACGAGGTGGCCCGCTCCCGAGCGGGCCACCTCGACCCGTCTCGGCCCGCGCCACCGCGCACCGCCGGCTCCACCGCACCTCGTCACGACGCCGACGACGTCGCCGCACCCGGGCACGGGACCACGGCAGGCGACCGCTCGCCGTCGGCCACCCGCGCCCGACCCGCGCCGCACGCCCCGGGGTCCCCGCGCCCCGACGGAAGCCGGAGGACCCGCGATGGCCGTCTCCGAGTTCGACCGCCTGGTCGTCACGCCCCGCCGCACCCAGTACGTGCGACCCGCACCGTTCGGCCCCCGCGCCACGCCCGAACGTGCCACCGCACCCCCGCGCGACGAGAACTCGGCCGCCCGGTCGCCGTCGCTCGTCATGATCATGCTGCTCGCCACCCTCGGCGTCGTCGCGTACGCCGTCTTCCTCCTCAACCCCGCCAACCGCGGGGACGCCCTGCCCTACGTCATGGTCATCACCGCCGAGACCGTGCTCGTCGCCCAGGCGCTCCTCGCCATGTGGACCGTCCTGTCCAGCGGCCACGACCCGCGCGGCTTCTCCTTCCACCACGCGAAGGACCGCCTGTTCGACGTCCCCGAGATCATCCGCGACCACGCCGAGGACGACCCCACCCGCTGGAACCTCTACCTGCACGACCGGCCCGTCACCGTCGACGTCCTCATCACCACCTACGGCGAAGACCTCGACACCATCGCCCGCACCGTCCGCGCCGCCGTCGCGATGCGCGGCACCCACCGCACCTGGGTGCTCGACGACGGCCGCTCCGACGACGTGCGCGACCTCGCCGCCCAGCTCGGCGCCCGCTACGTGCGACGCCTGTCCAGCAACGGCGCCAAGGCCGGCAACGTCAACCACGCCCTCGCCATCGCGAAGGGCGACCTGTTCGTCATCCTCGACGCCGACTTCGTCGCACGCCCCGAGTTCCTCGTCGAGACCGTCCCGTTCTTCGTCAAGGACGACGTCGCGTTCGTCCAGACCCCGCAGACCTACGGCAACCTCGACAACCTCATCTCCCGCGGCGCCGGATACATGCAGGCCGTGTTCTACCGGTTCGTCCAGCCCGGCCGGAACCGCTTCAACGCCGCGTTCTGCGTCGGCACCAACGTCATCTTCCGACGCGCCGCCATCGACGACATCGGCGGCATGCACACCGACTCCAAGTCCGAGGACGTGTGGACGTCGCTCATGCTCCACGAACGCGGCTGGCGCACCGTCTACATCCCCACGACCCTCGCCGTCGGCGACACCCCCGAGACCGTCGAGGCGTACACCAAGCAGCAGCTGCGCTGGGCCACCGGCGGGTTCGAGATCCTCCTCCAGCACAACCCCCTCAGCCCCCGCAGGAACCTCACCTTCGACCAGCGGCTCCAGTACACCGTCACCGCCACCCACTACCTCGCCGGCATCGCACCCCTCGTGCTCCTGCTCGTGCCGCCCCTGCAGATCTACCTCGACCTCACCCCCATGAACCTCACCATCTCGTGGGGCACCTGGCTGCTCTACTACGCCGGGTTCTACGTGCTGCAGATCGCCATCGCGTTCTTCACCCTCGGCTCGTTCCGCTGGGAGGTGCTCATGCTCGCCTCCGTGTCCTTCCCCATCTACACGAAAGCCCTCTGGAACGCGCTCACCGGCAAGGACCAGGCCTGGCACGTCACCGGCAGCAAGGGCACGGTCACGTCACCGTTCACCTACATGATCCCGCAGGTGCTGTTCTTCGCCTTCCTCCTCCTGACGTCGCTCGTGGGGGCGTGGAAGGAGTGGGGCGACCCGATGCCGAGCCTCGCGCTCGCGTGGAACGTCACCAACACGGTCATCCTCGGGGCGTTCGTCGTGACGGCGTTCCGCGAGTCGTCCGCGGCGAGGCGGGCCGGGCGGGCTGGCCGGGCGCGGGGTGAAGGTCGAGGTCGCCTCCGGCGGCGGGGTGGGGCGGCCGCGCCGGGTCTGCCATCCGCGGGCTCGTCCCTCGCCCGCTCCCGCCAGACCCGCCACGACCCGGCGCAGCCGCCCCACCCCACCGCCTCGTCCGGTGTCGGCTCGTCCCCCGTCGCCTCTTCTGTCGTCGGACCGCACCCGCGGACCGCAGCATCATCGACCGACCCAGCACAACCGCCGACCGCTCAGACCGCCGGAGGTGTCGCATGACCTGGTCCCACCGCATCCGACTCGTCGCGGGGCTGCTCGCCGTGCTGCTCGTGTGCGCGGCGCTGACGCTCGTGATGAACCGCAGGCTCGGGCAGGCCACGAGCCAGACCGCGACGATCCGGGCGGAGGTGCTCGACGTCGGGTCGGACTACGCCGGGACCGTCACGACCGCCGACGTCGCGGAGGGCGACGAGGTCGCGGCGGGCGACCCGCTGTTCACGGTGAGCAGCCTGACGCTGCAGCACGACCTGTCCCTCGGGCTCGTCAGCGCCGACACGAAGGCGTACTCCGTGAGCGAGGACGGGTCGATCACGCTCGTCGCGCCGTACGACGCGGTCGTCACCGACGTGACGGTGCGCGAGGGCGGGTTCGTGCAGGCGGGCGAGGTCATGGCGTCCCTCGAGCGCGAGGGGTCGTTGTTCGTCGACGCGCAGCTCACGCTCGACCCGGAGGACTTCGCGCGCGTACGGCAGGACGCGGTCGTGACGGTGGTGCTCCCGAACCAGGTGGAGGTCGCGGGGCGGGTCGCGTCCATCTCGGTCGAGAACACGGGCAACCGGGCGGCGGCGACCGTCGAGGTCACGAGCGACGCGCTCGTGCGGGGCGCGCACGACGGCCTCGTCGCGTCGGGCACGCCGGTCACCGCCAGCATCGACCTGCACGACGACGGGGTGCTCGCCGGGGTGAACGACACCTTCGGGGAGTTCCTGCGGAAGGTCGGGCTGTGACGCGGCGCCGCGGAGGGTCGGCCCCGCGCCGGGGCGGTGCGCGCGTCGCGGCGGTCGCCGTGTCCGTCGCTCTGCTGGCGACCGGGTGCTCGATGTTCGCGTCCGACGCGAGCCCTGGCGCCGGGGGGAGCGACGCGCCGGGCGCCGTGCCCGTGGCCGCGGACCTCACCGGGACGGCGCCGGACGTCGACCCGGGGATCCTGCCGCAGGAGTCCGTCGCCCCGCCGCCGGCCATGCGTCTCGCGGACGGTCTCGTCCCGCCGACGAACCGGTGGTTCTCCGGCCTGGTCTTCGGCGACGAGCCGCTGCCCGTCTTCCCCGTGCCGCTCGCGGTCGGGGTGACGGACGGCGGGTTCGGCGTGGGCCTGCCCGACGTCACGGTCACCGAGACGTCGGTCGTCGGGCCGTTCGTCGCGCAGGTGGGGGTCGACGTCGGGGCCGCGTCGTCGCAGGTCACGGCCTACGACACCGCCTCGGTGACGCTCACGCTGCACGACGCCGCGGGGTCGGCGCTCGGTGACGTGACCCTCGTGGAGGGCTCGCCCGTGCTGCGCTACACCGCCGCCACGGACCAGACCGCCGCCCTCACGCAGGCGTTCGCCGCGTCGTCGGACGGGCTCGTGACGGCCGACGTCGAGGGGCGCACGTGGGTGCTCGTCGGCCCGGGCGGACCGGACGACGCGTCGGCGCTCGCGGACGATGGCCGCACGGTCGACCTCGCGGCGGGGGAGAGCGTCGCGTTCCTCCCCGCCCCGGACCTGCCCGACGACGCCCCGGACGACGCGCTCGTGACGCTCGCCGAGGCAGCCGCGCACCCCGTCACGGGGACGACGCTCGCGTACGGCGTGGGCGACGACACCGTGACGACGGCGATCACGTACGAGACCGGGGGCGGTGAGCCCGGGGCGAGGACCGTCGTCGTGCGCATGCCGCACCAGGCCGAGAGCGACGGTGCGACGTGCGGGCTCGGCACGTACGCGACCGTCCACGGGACGGTGGAGGTGTGCACGGCGAGCACGCTCGCGTGGGCGAGCCCCGCCGTCGAACCCGCGGGGACGCTGGACCTGTCCGGGCTCGGCGAGGACGAGGAGGCCGAGCTCGCGGACCAGGTCCGCGCGGACGCCGCAGCGCGCGAACCGCTGCCGTCCGACACGTACTTCGGCGGCAAGTCGCTCGCCCGCGACGCCAACCTCCTCGTGCTCGCCGAGCAGCTCGGGCTCGACGACGTCGCGGCGCCGCTGCGCGAGGACCTCGCCGCCGCGCTGCGCGAGTGGGCGGAACCCGGCGCGTGCGCGGCGCGCGACGCGCGCTGCTTCGTCTACGACCCGGCGGTGCGGGGCGTCGTCGGGCGCACGCCCTCGTTCGGGTCCGAGGAGCTCAACGACCACCACTTCCACTACGGCTACTTCCTCTACGCCGCGGGCGTCGTCGCGGCCGACGACCCCGACCTCGTGGCCGACCTCGAGCCCGTGCTCGACCTGCTCGCGGCGGACGTCGCGGCGGGCGCCGGCAGCGACGACTTCCCGGCGCTGCGCGTGTTCGACGCGTACGCCGGCCACTCGTGGGCGTCCGGGTACTCGCCGTTCGGGGACGGGAACAACCAGGAGTCGGCCTCGGAGGCGGTGTCCGCGTGGAACGGGCTCGCGCTGTGGGCCGCGGCGTCGGGCGACGCGGACCTGGAGGCGCAGGCCCGCTGGCTGCTCGCCGCCGAGGCGGCGTCGGCGCGCGCCTACTGGACGGACTTCGACCGCGACGACCCGGCCGTCGCCGGGTTCGGGCACGGGGTGACGTCGCTCGTGTGGGGCGGCAAGCGCGACTGGGCGACCTGGTTCAGCCCGGAGCCCAGCGCGATGCTCGGCATCGTCGTGCTGCCCTCCCAGCCCGTCGCGGGGTACCTCGCGGGCGACCCCGAACGTATCCGGGCGAACCTCGACGAGGCGCTCGCGGGCCCTCGGGACGACCCGGCCTCCTGGGACGTCATGTTCGGCGACCAGCTCCTCATGTACGCCGGGCTCGCCGGGCCCGACGACGCGGCGTCGGCCCTGGAGGTGGCGCGCGGCCTCCCCGACGAGCGGGTCGACGACGGCAACACCCGCTCCTTCCTGCTGGCGTTCCTCCTGTCCCGGACCTGACCGAGGGCGGTCCGTGCCAGGCTCCGACGGGGCGGTGGCACAATCCTCCTCCGGGGGCTCCACACGAACTTCACCGACAGGAGAGTCATGAGCGCCATCGGGTGGCGGGTCCACGGCAACGGGAGGACGGTCGCACCGGGCGACGTCGTCGACCCCGACGAGCGGCTCACCTGGCCGCGCACCATCGGCATCGGCATGCAGCACGTCGTCGCCATGTTCGGTGCCACGTTCCTCGTGCCGCTCCTCACCGGGTTCTCGCCCGCCACGACGCTGTTCTTCTCCGCAATCGGCACCGTCGGGTTCCTGCTCCTCACCGGCAACCGCCTGCCGAGCTACCTCGGGTCGAGCTTCGCGTTCATCGCGCCCATCGGCGCGGCGACGGCGTCGCAGGGACAGTCCGTCGCCGTGGGTGGCATCCTCGTCACCGGCCTCGTCCTCGCAGTCGTCGGCCTCGTGGTGCACCTCGCCGGCGCCCGCTGGATCGACGTCGTCATGCCGCCGATCGTCACCGGCACGATCGTCGCGCTCATCGGCCTCAACCTCGCGCCCGCCGCGTGGGGGAACTTCCAGCGGGCGCCCGTCACGGCCGTCGTCACGCTGGCGTCGATCATCCTCGTGAGCGTCCTGTTCACGGGCATCCTCGGGCGTCTGTCCATCCTCGTCGGCGTGCTCGTCGGGTACGTCGTCGCGGTGGTCCGGGGCGAGGTGGACTTCGAGCCCGTGCGCGACGCCGCGTGGTTCGGCCTGCCGGAGTTCGTCACCCCCACGTTCGACGTCGCCGTGCTCGGCCTGTTCGTGCCCGTCGTGCTCGTGCTCATCGCGGAGAACGTCGGCCACGTGAAGTCCGTCGCGGCGATGACGGGCAAGAACCTCGACGACCTCACGGGCCGCGCGCTCCTCGCCGACGGGCTCGCGACGACGTTCGCCGGGGTCGGCGGCGGGTCCGGCACCACGACGTACGCCGAGAACATCGGCGTCATGGCCGCGACGCGCGTGTACTCCACCGCGGCGTACTGGGTCGCGGCCGCGACCGCGCTCCTGCTGTCCCTCTCGCCGAAGTTCGGGCAGCTCATCGCGACGATCCCCGACGGCGTCCTCGGCGGTGCCGCCACGATGCTCTACGGCATGATCGGCGTCCTCGGCGCCCGCATCTGGGTGCAGAACAAGGTCGACTTCTCCGACCCGGTCAACCTCACCACCGCCGCCGTGCCGCTCGTCATCGGCATCGCCAACTTCACGTGGACGACCGGCGACCTGACGTTCGAGGGCATCGCGCTCGGTACCGCCGCCGCCCTCGTGATCTTCCACGTCATGCGGACCGTCGCGCGGTGGCGCGGCACGAGCCAGGAACCGGCCAGCCCGGCGTCGGTCCCCGGCGGTGACGAGACCGCCGTCCACGACGTGCAGGACGCCCGCGACGCGACCTGACGCCGCCGAGCTCTGTGCCGAGCCCCGGGTTGTGCGGCAGGGACGACTGATCCTGCCGACCAACCCGGGGTTCGGCAGGGCCCGGTTCCCGGGGGACCGACCCAGCCGGAGGCGCGGACGTCAGAGACGCAGGCCGAGGGTGTGGCCGCCCTCGGTGCTCGCGAGCTCCACGAAGCCCAGGTGCCGGTAGAAGCCCACGGCACCGACGTTCGCCCGACCGACGCCGAGGTGGACGCCGGGGACACCGTCGGCCCGCAGCGCGTCGAACAGGGTCTCCAGCAGACGTCGGCCGTTCCCGCCGCCCTGCGCCTCGGGCAGCAGGTCGACGTGCAGGTGCGCCGGGTAGGCGTCGACCACCGCCGCCGGGGCGCGGTGCGGGGCGTGGATCTGCTCGACGAGCGCCGCGTCGCGCGACCCCGCCGGGAAGGCCCCGCGCGGGTACCTCTCGCGCAGCGGCGGCCACCACTCGCGCTCGCACGCGTCCTCGAACGCCGCCGTGTCCCGCGCGCCGAGCACGTACCCCGCGGGCAGGCCGTCGGCGTCGAGCACGAACGCCAGCCCGGGCTCCAGGGCGAGGTACGCGCCGAGGTACACCTCGCCGAGCAGCCGCGGGTCGGCGTACAGGTCGGTCGCGTCGGCGCCGGAGGCCCCGGTGCGCAGGCAGATGTCGTACAGGCGCGCGACCTCGCGCGCGTCGGAGGTCCGGGCGGGCCGGATGGGCAGCGGGTTCATGGTTCCGTTCGACGATCAGGGCGGGCGGGGCCCGGTCAGCCCTCCGTGGCCGCCTCGTCCTCCGCCGGAGGGACGGGCACGGGGCGGGGGGTGACCTGGTCCAGGGGGACGCACCCCGTGACGCTCTCCATGGGGACGTCGGCCTCGAGCCCCACGAGCTCGGGGTCCACCGGCCCGTCGAAGTCCGCCCCGACGTACAGGGTGACGCTCCCGCCCTCGCGGTCGTCGAGCACGAGACCGGGGTCGGGGTAGTGCGCGGCGAGCGTGTAGGCCTGCGCGATCCCCTCGGCACCGAAGTGGATCTGCGTGGTCGCGACGCTGTCGGGCTTGTCGTCGCCGTCGAGGTCGGGCGCGTTGCCCGACGCGTCGACGCTGAAGCCGCGTTCGAGGAGCACGTCCTCGTTGAGGCCCGCGAGCGGCTCGTCGCGCCCCGAGGCGTTGAGGACGGTGACGTGCACGCGGCGTGCCGCGACCGGAGCCGTGCCCTCGGGCAGGCACGGGGCGTCGACGTCCGCGAGGTCGTCCACCGTCTCCGGGGTGGACAGCGCGCGCTCGAACGGCGCGTCGATCGCGCCCGTGTAGACCGCGAGCGCGCCGAGCCCGACGACGGCCAGCGCGGCGATGAGCAGCCCGAACACGACCGCCTGCCGCTCGTGCATGCGCCGGCGGCGCACGGAGCGGGCGTGGTCTGGCTCGGTCGTCACGCCAGAAACCTACCCGACGGCGGCGTCAACGGACGGTCAGCACGCGGGCGTGGAGGATGGCCCGCTGCTGCAGCGCGGCGCGGACGGCGCGGTGGAGGCCGTCCTCCAGGTACAGGACACCCTCGTACTCGACGACGTGCGCGAACAGGTCGCCGAAGAACGTGGAGTCCTCGGCGAGCAGGGCCGTGAGGTCGAGCGTGCGCTTCGTCGTCACGAGCTCGTCGAGCCGCACCTGGCGCGGCGGGACCTCGGCCCAGTCCTTGGCGGTCACCCTGCCGTGGTCCGGGTAGGGGCGTCCGTCCCCGACGGCCTTGAAGATCATGCGGCACATCCTAGGTGCCCGACGCCGTACCGCAGGCCGTGCGTCCACGCCCGGTCACGTCGTCGTCACGTTTCCACCACGAACCCCCCGTCCCGTGGGGGACGGACCTCCTGACGTCGGCACACCCTCGCGACGCGGGCCGCGTACCGCGGGTCGCGGGACGCCGGTCAGAGAGCCGTCAGGGACCCCGCCCCGACCGTCAGGGATCCGTCAGGACACCACCCGGACCGGACCCCGCGGTCGTAGAACGGGCTGTGGGCACGACGTCCGTGCCCCGGCCCCGCGGACCCCGCGGCGGCCGCCGTCCGCTGCAGAAGGCGACCCCCATGGCCGACCTGGCCCTTCTCCTGCTCACCGCGGCGTTCTTCGCCGCCGTCGCGCTCGTCGCACGCCGCCACGGATCGTCGGGAGGCACCCGATGATGGTCCTCGACTGGATCGCGCTCGTCGCCGTCGTCGGCGTGCTCGGCTACCTCTTCGTCGCGCTCCTGCGCAGCGACCGGGCCCGGTGAGCGCCCGGTGACCGGAACCGACCCCGCGGTCGTGTGGGCCGCCGTCGGGCAGGTCGGGCTGCTCGTCGCCGCCCTCGCCGCCGTCCACGCCCCCCTCGGGGCCTACATGGCCCGCGTCTACACCTCGCCCCGGCACCTGCGCGTCGAGCGCGCCGGGTACCGGCTCGCGCGCGTCGACCCCGACGCCGAGCAGACGTGGAGCACCTACCTCCTCTCCCTGCTCGGCTTCTCGTTCGTGTCCGTCCTTTCGCTCTACGGCCTCGGCCGCCTCCAGGCGCACCTGCCGCTCGACCTCGGGTTCACCGGCCTCGACCCCGCCGGCGCGTGGAACACCGCCGTCTCCTTCGTCACCAACACCAACTGGCAGTGGTACTCCGGCGAGGCCGCCGCCGGGCACCTGCTCCAGATGGCCGGCTTCGCCGTGCAGAACTTCGTCTCCGCCGCCGTCGGCATGTCCGTCGCGATCGCGCTCGTGCGCGGGTTCGCCCGCTCCGGGACCGACGCGCGGATCGGCAACTTCTGGTCCGACCTCACCCGGTCCGTCGTCCGCATCCTGCTGCCCCTCGCGTGCGTCGCCGCGGTCGTGCTCGTCGCGAACGGCGTCATCCAGAACCTCTCCCCGCACACCGCCGTCCAGACCCTCGCCGGCGGCACCCAGCACGTGCTCGGCGGCCCCGTCGCGTCCCAGGAGGCCATCAAGGAGCTCGGCACCAACGGCGGCGGGTTCTTCAACGCCAACTCCGCCCACCCGCTCGAGAACCCGAACCCCGTCACCAACCTGGTCGAGATCTTCCTGCTCCTGCTCATCCCGTTCACCCTGCCCCGCACGTTCGGGCTCATGGTCGGCGACCGGCGCCAGGGACTCGCGATCCTCGGCGCCATGGCCGGGCTGTTCGCCGTCGCCCTCACCCTCGCGACCTGGTCCGAGCTCGCCGGACCCGGCGCCGCACCCCAGGCCGCCGGAGCCGCCATGGAAGGCAAGGAGACACGCTTCGGCCTCGCCGCGAGCGCCCTCTTCGCCACCGCGACCACCGGCACGTCGACCGGCGCCGTCAACGCCATGCACGACTCCCTCACCGCGCCCGCCGGGGGAGTGGTCCTACTGAACATGCTCCTCGGCGAGATCGCCCCGGGCGGAGTCGGAGCCGGTCTCTCCGGCATGCTCGTCCTCGCCGTCGTCGCCGTGTTCGTCGCCGGGCTCATGGTCGGCCGCACCCCCGAGTACCTCGGCAAGAAGATCGGCCGCGAGGAGATCACCCTCGTCGCGCTGTACGTCCTCGTCACGCCCGCCGTCGTGCTCGTCGGGACGGCCCTGTCCGTCGTCCTGCCCGCCGGCCTCGCCGGACAGCAGGAGACCGGCCCCCACGGCCTGTCCGAGATCCTCTACGCCTTCGCGTCCGCCGGGAACAACAACGGCTCCGCGTTCGCCGGGCTCAGCGTCGGCACGCCCTACTACAACACCCTCCTCGGCCTCGCGATGCTCGTCGGCCGGTTCGTGCCCATCGCCCTCGTCCTCGCGCTCGCCGGGCGCCTCGCGTCCCAGCGCACCGTCCCCGCGTCGGTCGGCACGCTCCCGACCCACCAGCCGCTGTTCGTCGGCCTGCTCGGCACCGTCGCGCTCGTCGTCGTCGGCCTCACCTTCGTCCCCGTCCTGTCCCTCGGTCCCGTCGTGGAGTCCTTGTCATGAACCAGTCGTCGTCTCGTCCGGTGCGTCCGGTGCGTCCGGTGCCCGAGGGCACCCGGGGTTCTGCGGACGGGGGCGCGGGTCTCCCATCCGCGCCACTCGTTCCTCGCGGCGCTCCCGCCAGGCCCGCCACGACCCGCGCCCCCGTCCGCTCCACCCCGGGCGCCCTCTCTTCCGTCGCCGTTGCGGACGCCACCGTGCCCGACGCCGCGGGTGCTCACTCCGATGGTGCGCAGCAGGGCGGTGCGCTGCCCGACGGCGCGGGGCGGCCGGGTGCTGGGGTGCCCGACGGCGGTCGGCCGGGTCGGGCGCTCACCGCCGCGCAGCTGCGGGCGGCGTTCGTGCCGGCGCTGCGCAAGCTGGACCCGCGGGTGCTGTACCGGTCGCCGGTGCTGTTCGTCGTCGAGCTGGGCGCCGTCGCGACGACGGTGCTCGCGGCGGTGGAGCCGTCGGCGTTCGCGTGGTGGATCACCGCGTGGCTGTGGGCCACCGTGCTGTTCGCGACGCTCGCCGAGTCGGTCGCGGAGGCGCGCGGCAAGGCGCAGGCGTCGAGCCTGCGCGCGACGCAGCAGAGCACGACCGCGCGTCGTGTCCTGACGGCGGGGGCGGCGACCGAGGCGACGCTCGTCTCGGCGTCGCGGCTGCACGACCTGCCCGCGACCGAGGTGGCGTCGTCGTCGCTCGCGGTCGGCGACGTCGTCGTGGTCGAGGCGGGCGAGACGATCCCCGGGGACGGCGACGTCGTCGAGGGGGTCGCGTCCGTCGACGAGTCGGCGATCACGGGCGAGTCCGCGCCGGTCGTGCGCGAGTCGGGCGGCGACCGCTCGGCCGTCACGGGCGGCACGCGCGTGCTGTCGGACCGGATCATCGTGCGGATCACCGCGCCCGCCGGGCAGACGTTCGTCGACCGGATGATCGCGCTCGTCGAGGGGAGCGAGCGGCGTCGGACCCCGAACGAGATCGCGCTGAACGTGCTGCTCACGTCGCTGACGATCGTGTTCGTCCTCGCCGTGGCGACGCTGCAGCCGTTCGCCGCGTACTCGGGCGCGAAGCAGTCGATGGTCGTGCTCGTCGCGCTCCTCGTGTGCCTCATCCCGACGACGATCGGCGCGCTGCTGTCCGCCATCGGCATCGCGGGGATGGACCGGCTCGTGCGGCGCAACGTGCTCGCGATGTCGGGCCGCGCGGTCGAGGCGGCCGGCGACGTCGACGTGCTGCTGCTCGACAAGACGGGCACGATCACGCACGGCAACCGGTTCGCGACGCAGCTCCTGCCCGTCGGCGACGTGACGACGGCCGAGCTCGCGACGGCGGCACGGCTCGCGTCGCTCGCCGACGAGACGCCGGAGGGGCGGAGCATCGTCGACCTCGTCGACGCCCGCCGAACCCCGGGTTCCGCGGCAGAGAACGGTCCGGACGACGAGCAAGCCGGGGTTCGGCAGGTCCCGGACGGGGCGACGTTCGTGCCGTTCACGGCGCAGACCCGCATGTCCGGGGTGGACCTGCCCCTGCCCGACGGCGCGGTGCGGCGCCTGCGCAAGGGCGCCGGGTCCGCGGTGGAGCAGTGGGTGCGCTCCACGGGCGGTGCGACGGGCGGCACGGCGGCCGGTGCGGGGGAGGGCGGTGCGGCCGACGAGCTCGCCGCGCACGTCGGGACGGTGAGCGCGCAGGGCGGCACGCCGCTCGTCGTCGCCGAGCAGGTGGGTGACGCGCCCGCGCGGGTGCTGGGCGTCGTCCGGCTCAAGGACGTCGTCAAGGACGGGCTGCGCGAGCGGTTCGACCAGCTCCGCGCGATGGGGATCCGCAGCGTCATGGTGACGGGCGACAACGCGACCACGGCCCGCGCCATCGCGGCCGAGGCGGGCGTCGACGACGTCCTCGCCGAGGCGACGCCCGAGGACAAGCTCGCGCTCATCCGGCGCGAGCAGGAGGGCGGGCGGCTCGTCGCGATGGCCGGGGACGGCACGAACGACGCGCCCGCGCTCGCGCAGGCGGACGTCGGCGTCGCGATGAGCACGGGGACGACCGCCGCGAAGGAGGCGGGAAACATGGTCGACCTCGACTCGAACCCGACCAAGCTCCTCGAGATCGTCGAGATCGGCAAGCAGCTCCTCATCACGCGCGGCGCCCTGACGACGTTCTCCGTGGCGAACGACGTCGCGAAGTACTTCGCGATCCTGCCCGCGATGTTCGCGGGGGTGCTGCCCGCGCTCGGGGCGCTCGACGTCATGCGCCTGTCGAGCCCCGAGTCCGCGATCCTCTCCGCGGTGATCTTCAACGCCCTCGTCATCGTCGCGCTCGTGCCGCTCGCGCTGCGCGGCGTGCGGTACCGGCCCGCGTCGGCGTCCGCGCTGCTGCGCCGCAACCTGCTCGTCTACGGGGTCGGCGGTCTCGTCACGCCCTTCCTCGGCATCAAGCTCGTCGACCTCGTCGTCTCCCAGCTCCCCGGCCTGTGACCCGGGCCCGGAAAGGACCTCCCGTGCACGACACCTCGCCCACCCCGCAGCGCCCGTCCACCGCGGGCGGAGCGGTCTCGCTCGTCCGCCAGTCCTGGGCGGGACTGCGCGTCCTGCTCCTCATGACCCTGCTCCTCGGCGCGCTCTACCCGCTCGCGGTCACGGGCGTCGGCCAGCTCGCGTTCGGCTGGCAGGCGAACGGCTCGCTCGTGCGCTCCGACGGCTCGCACGCCACGTCGCCCGACGACGCCGGGCCGGGCGGGGAGCCCGTCGTCGGGTCCGCGCTCGTGGGGCAGTCGTTCGGCGAGCCGGGGGAGGGCGCGCGGTGGTTCCACGGCCGCCCCTCGGCGGGCGGGTACGACACGCTCGCCTCGGGCGGGTCGAACCTCGGCCCGACCGACCCCGGCCTCGTCGCGACGATTCACGAGCGGCGCGCCGCCGTCGCCGACGAGGACGGTGTCGACCCCGCCGACGTCCCGCCGGACGCGCTCACCGCGTCCGCGTCGGGCCTCGACCCGCATGTGTCGCCCGCCTACGCCGACCAGCAGGTCGAGCGCGTCGCCGAGGCCCGCGGCCTCGACCCGCAGGTGGTGCGCGCGCTCGTCGAGCAGGAGTCCGCCGGGCGCGTGCTCGGCGTGCTCGGGGACGAGCGGGTGAACGTCCTCGCGCTCAACCTCGCGCTCGAACGGCTCGACGCCGCGTGATGGACTGCGCACATGACCGCTGAGGCGCCGGGCACGGCGACCGGGGCGCCCGCGCGGCGCCGGGGGAGGCTCACCGTCTACCTCGGCGCCGCGCCGGGCGTCGGCAAGACCTTCGCCATGCTCGACGAGGCCGCCCGACGCCGCGACCGCGGCACCGACGTCGTCGTGGGGCTCGTCGAGACCCACGGTCGCGCGGCCACCGCCGCGAAGGTCGGCGACCTCGAGGTCGTGCCGCGCCGCGCCGTCGCGCACCGCGGGGTCGAGCTCACCGAGCTCGACACCGACGCCGTGCTCGCGCGCGCCCCGGACGTCGTCCTCGTCGACGAGCTCGCGCACACCAACGCACCCGGCTCCCGCCACGCCAAGCGCTGGCAGGACGTGCACGACCTCCTCGCCGCCGGGATCGACGTCGTCACGACCGTCAACGTGCAGCACCTCGAGTCGCTCACCGAGGACGTCGAGGCCATCACCGGCGTGCGGCAGCGCGAGACCGTGCCGGACCGGGTCGTGCGCGACGCCGACCAGATCCAGCTCGTCGACCTCTCGCCCCACGCGCTGCGCCGGCGCCTCGCGCACGGCAACGTCTACCGGGCCGAGCAGATCGACGCGTCCCTGTCGTCGTACTTCCGCGAGGGCAACCTCACCGCCCTGCGCGAGCTCGCCCTGCTGTGGCTCGCCGACCGGGTCGACGACGCCCTCGTGCGCTACCGCGCCGACCACGCCATCTCCGGCACGTGGCCCGCGCGCGAACGCGTCGTCGTCGCGCTCACCGGCGGCCCCGAGAGCGCGACGCTCCTGCGGCGCGGCGCCCGCATCGCCGAGCGCGCCGCCGGGTCCGAGCTGCTCGCCGTCCACGTCCTCGCCACCGACGGGCTGCCCAGCGCGTCCCCGACGGCGCTCGCGGCCGACCGCGAGCTCGTCGAGTCCCTCGGCGGCACGTTCCACACCGTCGTCGGGGAGGACGTGCCCTCGGCGGTCGTCGACTTCGCGCGCGGCGCCAACGCGACGATGGTCGTCGTCGGCGTGTCGCGGCACTCCCGCTGGCGCGAGGCGCTGCTCGGGTCCACGAGCGCCGAGATCGCGCGCCTGTCCGGCTCGCTCGACGTCCACCTCGTCACCCACGAGCGCGCCCGCGCCGGGCGCGTGTCCCGACGTGCGCTGAGCCCCCTGTCCGCGCGACGCCGCGTCGCCGGCTGGGCGCTCGCCGTCGGCGCGCCGCTCCTCGCCACCGCGCTGTTCGACCGCACCGCCGAGCTCGTGGGACTGCCCACGCAGATGCTCGTGTTCCTCGCGCTCACCGTCGGCGTCGCGCTCGTCGGCGGCATGTGGCCGGCGCTCGCGTGCGCCGTCGTGTCCTTCCTGTGCATCAACTGGTTCTTCACCCCGCCGACCGGGTTCCTCACCGTCGCCGACCCGGAGAACCTGCTCGCGCTCCTGCTCTTCGTGCTCGTCGCGGTCGCGGTCGCGTCCGTCGTCGACCTGTCCGCGCGCCGCGCCGTCCAGGCGTCGCGCGCCCGCGCGGAGGCGCAGGCGCTCGCCGCGCTCTCCCGGTCCGTGCTGTCCGGGGAGGACACCGCCGAGGCCGTCGTCGCGCGGCTCGCCGAGACGTTCGCGCTGCACCGCGTCGCGCTCGAGGAACGGTCCGGCGACGGACCCGGGGACCGGTGGGTGCTGCTCGCCGAGAGCGTGCGCGCACCGGGCGGCGTCGGCGGCCCGGGTCCCGACGGGGGGCGCGGCGACGGCGCGGACGGCACGACGACGCTCGTGCGGGTCGACGACGACCGTCGCCTCGTGCTCGACGGCCGCGCCCTGCCCGCGGGGGACCGGCAGGTGCTGGAGGCGTTCGCCGCGCAGGCCGGGATCGTGCTGGAGTACCGGCGCCTGCGCGAGCAGGCCGCGCACGCCGCCGTCCTCGCGGAGGCCGACGCGACCCGCACCGCGCTCCTCGCGGCCGTGTCGCACGACCTGCGCACGCCGCTCGCCGCCATCCGCACCGCCGTGGACGGGCTGCGCGCCCCCGACGTCGCGCTCGCTCCCGAGGACGAGTCGGCGCTCGTCGAGACCGTCGCGAGCTCCACGGGTCGTCTCGAACGGCTCATCGACAACCTGCTCGACCTGTCGCGGCTGCAGACCGGTGCCGTCGTTCCCGCGCTGCGCGCCGTCTCGCTCGACGAGGTCGTCCCGCCCGCGGTCGACTCCGCCGCGAGCACCACCCCGGGCGCCGTCGAGCTCGCCGTCCCCGACGACCTGCCGCTCGTGCGCACCGACCCGGGGCTGCTCGAACGCGTCGTCGCGAACGTCGTCGCCAACGCGGTGCGCCTCTCGCCGGCCGGCGTGCTCGTCACGGCGTCCACGGCGGGGACGGGCGTGCAGGTGCGCGTCGTCGACCGCGGGCCGGGGCTGCCCGACGACGCCAAGACGCGCATGTTCGAGCCGTTCCAGCGGCTCGGGGACGCGAGCGGCGGCGGCGTCGGGCTCGGGCTCGCCGTGGCGCAGGGGTTCGCGCGCGCCGTCGGTGCGAGCCTCGTGCCCGAGGACACGCCGGGCGGCGGCCTGACGATGGTCGTGACGGTCCCCGTCGCGGTGGCCGACGGACCGATGCAGCCGGACGGGACGCAGCCGGACGGGACGACGGTGGACGAGAGGACGGACGCATGAGCGAGCGGTCGGGCGGGGGCAACCGGGTGCTCGTCGTCGACGACGACCCGGGCCTCCTGCGGGCCATGGCGATCACCCTGCGCGTGCACGGCTGGGACGTCACGACGGCGGCGACCGGCCGCGCCGGGATCGACGCCGCGGCGGCCGCGCACCCCGACGTCGTGCTGCTCGACCTGGGCCTGCCCGACGTGAGCGGGCTGGACGTCATCACGGCCGTGCGGGGCTGGAGCCGCGTGCCGATCATCGTGCTGTCGGCGCGCCAGCTCGGCGACGACAAGGTCGACGCGCTCGACGCGGGCGCGGACGACTACGTGACGAAGCCGTTCGCGATGCCCGAGCTCATGGCGCGCCTGCGCGCGGCCGTGCGCCGCTCGACCCAGGACACGGGCGCGGACGACGAGCCCGTCGTCGAGGCGGGCGACCTGCGCGTCGACCTCGCGCGTCGCGAGGTGACGCGAGCGGGCCAGGCCGTGCGGCTCACGCCGACGGAGTGGGCGCTGCTGGAGCTGCTCGTCCGGCACCGGGGGCGCGTCGTCGGGCGCGAGCAGCTCCTGCGCGACGTGTGGGGCCCGACCGCCGTCCGCGACACCCACTACCTGCGCGTCTACGTGGCGCAGCTGCGTCGCAAGCTCGAGCCGGACCCGGCGAGCCCGCGTCACCTGCTCACGACCCCGGGGATGGGCTACCGCTTCGAGACCTGACCGGGGGCGCGCTCAGCCGATGACCGCGGCGCTCTCCGGCTGCCGGAAGAGCCGCGGCCGGGACCGCAGCGCGAGGGCGGAGCCGAGCGTGATCGGCCCGAGGCGCCCGAGGAACATGAGCGCGACGAGGACGAGCTGGTGGCCCGGGGCGAGGTCGGCGGTGATCCCGGTGGACAGGCCCGTCGTCGAGAACGCCGACGTCACCTCGAACAGCACCCGGTCCAGCCCGAAGGGCGACGTCGCGGTGATGACGAGCGTCGGCACGAGCACGGCCGCCACGCCGAGCAGCGCGACGCTCACGGCCTGGCGCTGGGTCGCCGGGGCGACGCGCCGGTCGAACGCGGTGACGTCCGGGTCGCCCCGCAGCTCCGACCAGATGACGAACGCCAGCACCGCGAACGTCACGACCTTGATGCCGCCCGCCGTCCCCGCGCTCCCGCCCCCGACGAACATGAGGACGTCCGTGCCGAGCCACGTCGACTCGCGCATCGCGGACGTGTCGAGGGAGTTGAAGCCCGCCGTGCGCGCCATGACGGACTGCGTGAGCGCCGCGAGGACACGGTCGCCGACACCGAGCGCTCCGAGCGTGCGCGGGTTCGACCACTCCGCGAGGAGGAAGAACACCGTCCCGCCCGCGAGGAGCACGGCCGTCGTGAGGAGCGTGAGCTTCGTGTGCAGCGACCAGCGGGCCGGGCGAGCGCGCCGCCGCGACCGCCAGACCTCGAACAGCACCGGGAACCCGACGCCGCCCAGCACCACGGCCGCGCACAGCGGGAGGCAGACCCACGGGTCGCCGACGAACCGGACGAGCGAGTCGGGGTGCAGCCCGAACCCGGCGTTGTTGAACGCCGACACCGCGTGGAACACGCCGTGCCACGCGGCCTCGCCCGGCGCGTACCCGTACCCGACGACCAGCCGGGCGGCGACGACCACCGCGACCAGCCCCTCGACGAGCACCGTCACGCGCACGACCCCCACGAGGACCGACCGCACGTCGCCCAGCCCGACGCTGCGCGTGGACGCGGCGGCGACGAGCCGCGTGCGCAGGTCGAGCCGCCGCGACACGAGGAGCCCCAGCAGCGACGCCGCGGTCATGACGCCGAAGCCGCCCACCTGGATCAGCGCGAGCACCACGACCTGGCCGAACGGCGACCAGAACGTCCCCGTGTCCACCACCGCGAGCCCCGTCACGCACACCGCCGACGTCGCCGTGAACAGCGCCTCCAGGGGCGTGGCCGCCCGCCCGGTCGCCGCCACGGGGAGCAGGAGGAGGACGGTGCCGACCGCCACCGCCCCGGCGAACCCGCCGACGACGAGCCGCCCCGGTCTGCTCGCCGTCGACACGGTCGCAGGACGGCGGGGCGCTCGCGGGCGCAGGGCGGGCAGGAGGGGCACCGTGCCGGTCTACCGGACGACGACGTCCCGCACGGCGGTCTTGACGGAACCCTGACGTCAGCGCCCGCAGGGACGCGACCGCGTCAACGGGCGGTGAGCTCGGCGCGGTCCCACCACCAGGTGGTGGCGAGCCACGCGGCGGCCCCGACGAGCGCCGTCGTGCCGAGCTGCGGGACGGTCACCGTCACGGCCGGGCCGCCCATGCCGAGCCACAGGCCGGGGACGGCCCAGGGGAACCACGCCCCGGCACCGGCGACGGTGACGACCTGCGTGACGACCACGACGCCCAGGACCCCGCCGACGCCCGCGAGCGCGTCGCGGCCCCACGTCGCCACGAGCCCGAAGGGGAGGGCGGTGAGCGCGGCGAGGACCCCGCCGGTCGCGGCCCGCGCCGCGCCGGGCCACGGGGTCCCGCCGTGGGTCCCGGCGGCGAGCCCGGCGAGCAGCGCGACGCCGACCGCGGCGACGCACGCCGCGACGGCCCACGCGAGCACGACGGCGAGCTTCGCGGACGCGAGGCGTGCCCGGGAGGTGCGGGAGGTGAGCAGCGGCTCGACGGTGCCGTCGGCGAGCTCGCGCCCGAACGTCCAGCTCACGACGAAGCCGGTGGCGAGCAGCGCGGCGACGGCGAGGACCTGCCCGGTGAGGCCGGTCACCGCCTCCCAGCCCGTGCCCGCGACCATCGGGCGGACCTTGCGCGCGAGCGTGCTGTCGCCGTCGCCCGCCGCCGCGGCGGCGAACCCGACGGCGAGCAGCGGGACGGCGACCACGAGCACCGCCGTGGC
Organism: Cellulosimicrobium marinum; assembly: GCF_020551945.1. Taxonomy (GTDB): domain Bacteria; phylum Actinomycetota; class Actinomycetes; order Actinomycetales; family Cellulomonadaceae; genus Cellulosimicrobium; species Cellulosimicrobium marinum. Next base: position 608,095 of record NZ_JAJBZH010000002.1, read on the forward strand.
GACGCGCACGACGACCGCCCGGGCGAGCTTGGTGGTCTCGGCCTCCAGCGCGGCGCTCACCCGGTGCTCACCCCGGTGCTCACCTCGGTGCTCATCGTGCGCCTCCCGCCGCCGCGGCGTGCACGGTGCGGAAGAACTGCCGTTCGAGGTCGACGCCGTCGGGCGGCAGGGTGCCGACGACGCGCCCGTCGTGGACGACGGTGACGGTCCGGGCCATCCGCGCCATCTCGTCGAGGTGGTGGCTGGACACGAGCACCGCGGCGCCCGTCGCGGCACGCCGCAGGACGGTCTCGCGGACCTCGACGACGCCTGCCGGGTCGAGCGCGCTCGTCGGCTCGTCGAGCACGAGCAGGTCGGGGTCGTGCACGAGCGCGGACGCGAGGGCGAGCCGTTGCCGGTTGCCGTCGGACAGCGTGCGGGCGCGGCGGTCGGCCCAGCGCTCGAGCGCGAGCGACGCGAGCAGGTCGTCGGTGCGGCGTGCGGCGTCGGCGCGTCCGCACCCGTGCAGGCGCGCGGCGGTGCGCAGGTTCTCGCGCACCGTGAGCTCGCCGTACGCGCGGCCCGCGCCGACGTGCCCGACGCGGGCCCGGACGCCGGCGGGCGCACGCCACGCGGGTGCGCCCCACAGGTCGGCGCGGCCGGCGCCCGGGCGCAGGAGTCCGACGAGCAGGCGCATGAGCGTGGACTTCCCGGCGCCGTTGAGCCCGACGAGCGCGTGCACCTCGCCCGCGCGGACCTCCAGGTCGACGCCGCGCACGGCGTCCACGTCGCCGAACCGGCGGCCGAGCCCTGCGGCGCGCACGACCACGTCGCCACCGCGCACCTCACCCATCGTGGCCGCCCGGGAGGGTCGCTCGGGGGTCCAGGACGTCGAGGGCCCGGTGCACGACGGCGCCCAGGTCGTCGTCGTCGGTCGTGGCCCAGTGGAGCAGGGCGGCGGTGAGTGCGGCGAGCGTCGCGCCGACGGCGGCGCGCGCGGCGAGGGGGTCGCACCCGTCGGCGACGAGCCGTTCGACGACGGCGTCCTCCGTGCGGGCGTTGTTCTGCCCGACGGCGCCGCGCAGCGCGGGCGTGCGCGCGACGACCCGGGTGCGGCGCCGGACGATCTCGACGGCGTCCTCGGGGATGTCCCGCCAGGCGGCGCGCAGCCCGGCGACCGTGCGGGCGAGGGGCGGGTCCGACGTCGGCTGCGCGGCGACGGCCTCGACGAGGACGGGGTCGTAGGGGTCGTCGAGCACGACGCGCTCCTTGGCGCCGAAGTGCCGGAAGAACGTCATCTCGGTGACCCCGGCGGCTGCGGCGACCTGCGCCGCGGAGGTCGCGTCGTAGCCCTGCCGCTCGAACAGGTCGAGCGCGGCCGCGACGAGGCGGTCGGCGGTGCGCTGTCGTCGCGCGGCCCGGGGGTCGTCGTCGGAGGTCATGACTCGATGTTAGTCACTCACATCACGACGGTTCAACGCCGAACCCCGGGTTATGCGGCAGTCCAGGACGGAACTGCCGCGCAACCCGGGGGTCGGCAGGGTCCGACGCCGTGCCCGACGGCGCGGCGTCAGACCGCGGGCACGTCCCGCCGTCGGAAGCCCACGACGGCGGCCACGAGCAGGCCGACCACGACCACCGACAGCCCGGCCAGCGCCACCGGGTCGAGGTCCTCGGTGAACGCCGACGGCACCCAGTGGAACGGCGAGAGCCAGAAGAAGACCTCCGGGAGGTCATCGATCAGCCCGCCGAACATCCCGAGCACGAACGTGTAGGCGAGCAGCGCCCAGCCCGCCGCGGTCGCGCGCGGCACCCACGCGTAGAGCGCCGCGGTGAGCGCGAGGAACACGAGCACGGCGGGCAGGTAGCCGACGAGGACCTCGGTGTACGCCGCGCCGTCGGGCCCGCCGCCGTCCACCGCGAGCGCCCCGAGCCGCACGGCGTAGACGCTCACCGCGAGCAGGACCACGGTCCCGAGGCCCGCGACGAGGAGCTGCGCGCCGAGCCAGCGCGTGCGGGCGACGGGCAGCGCGAGCGCCACCTCGGCGCGCCCGGCCGACTCCTCGGCCTTGGGGCGCAGCGCCATGACGATCGCGTAGGCGGCGCAGCACAGCACCGCGTACAGGAGCATGACGTCGAGGAACGCGAGCGCGAACTGGTCGGTGTCCCCGCCGAACACGGCGGCGATGGCCGGGTTCTCCGCGACGAGGTCGCCCACCATCTCGTCGATGTCGGGGAGCATCGTCCCCGTCGCGAACCACAGCAGGCCCAGGCCGAGCGCCGACCAGAGCAGCGCCGAGCGCTGCTGGATCCACGCGAGCGAGACGGGCCCCCGCAGGGACGCGCGCGCCTCCGCCCGGCCGCCGCGGCTCGCCACGAGGCCGCCGCCGAAGTCGCGGTGCGACGCGAGCACCGACGCGAGCCACAGGAGCAGGACGATGCTCACGACGCTGAGGAGCGCGGGCCACCAGCGCAGGTCGACGAACGCGCGCATCTGCTGCGCCCACGCGATCGGGGAGAACCAGGAGAGCGTGCTGCCGCCGAGCTCGCGCAGGTCGCCCGCGGCTCGCACGGCGAACGCCACGCCGAACACCGCGAGGCTCCCGCCCGTCGCGGCCCGCCCGTGCGCGGTCACCTGGCACAGGACGAGCGCGACGGCGCCGAACACCATCGCGGACAGCGCCGACCCGACGGTCATGCCGAGCGAGTCGACGAGGCCGAGCCCGCCGACCGCCGTCATCGTCAGCGCGGAGGCGACGGCGATCACGGCGTTGACGACCGTGAGGGTCACGACGGCCGCGACCGCGGGCGCGTGCCGGCCCACCGTCGCCGCCCGGACGAGCTCGGAGCGGCCCGACTCCTCCTCGGCGCGCGTGTGCCGCACGACGTGGAGGATGCTCAGCACCGCGAGCGCGAGCACGACCCACACGATGCCCTCGTTCGCCATGGACGGACCGGTGGAGTAGTCGTCGATCCCGTAGCCGGGTCCGCCCATGACGATGCCGGCGGGCGTCTCCATGACGGCGGCGCGGGCCTGCTGCGCGGCCGGGTCGGCGAACAGCGTGTCGAGCGCGAACGTGAAGTAGCCGTAGAACGCGACCATCGACGCCGTCCACACCGCCAGGCGCACGCGGTCGCGCCGCAGGACGAACCGCACGAGGTCCCACGTGCCGGTGAGGGTGGACCCGCCCGTGGTCCGCGGGGCGGGCGTCGCCGGGGCGGTCCGCTCGGCCGTCGCGGTCATCGCGCACCCGCCGTCTGCGGGGCGTCGGCGCCCGCCGCGCCGTCCGGGCCCGCGTCGGCGGCGAGGTCGTCGCCGTAGTGCCGCATGAACAGCTCCTCGAGCGAGGGCGGCGTCGCGGTGAGGCTGCGGACTCCGAGGGCGCCGAGGGCCGCCAGCACCTCGCCGATGTGCGTGTCGTCGACGTCGAGGGCCACGCGCGTGCCGTCCGGGGTGGGGTGCGCCTGCACGTCGTGCACGCCCGCGAGCCCGGCGAGCCCGGCGGCGTCGCCCGCGACGACGGCGCTCACGGCGGTGCGCGTGAGGTGGCGCAGCCCGTCGAGCGTCCCGGACTCCACGGCGCGCCCGGCACGGATGATCGTCACGGTGTCGCACACCTTCTCGACCTCGGACAGGATGTGGCTCGACAGCAGCACCGACGTGCCCGCGGCCTTCGCCTCGCGCACGCACTCGGTGAAGACGGCCTCCATGAGCGGGTCGAGGCCCGACGTCGGCTCGTCGAGGACGAGCAGGTCGACGGGCGACGTGAACGCCGCGACGAGCGCGACCTTCTGACGGTTGCCCTTGGAGTACGTGCGGGCCTTCTTCGTCGGGTCGAGCTCGAAGCGCTCCAGCAGGTCCGCGCGGCGTCGTCGCGCGGCGCCGTCCCGGCGACCTCCGCGCAGCCGCGTGAGGTAGTCGATCGACTCGCCGCCGGTGAGGTTCGGCCACAGCGTGACGTCGCCGGGGACGTAGGCCAGGCGCCGGTGGAGGGCGACGGCATCGTCCCACGGGTCGCCGCCGAGCAGGCGGACGGTGCCGGAGTCGGCGCGCAGCAGGCCGAGCAGCACGCGGATGGTCGTGGACTTCCCGGACCCGTTGGGCCCGAGGAACCCGGCGACCTCGCCCTCGCGGACGGTGAGGTCGAGCCCGTCGAGCGCGGCGACGGTGCCGAAGGACTTGCGCAGGTCGTGGATCTCGACGGCGGTGGTCGGTGGTGTGGTCATGGTCGGTCCTCTCGTGCTGGGGTGTCCGGGCGGGTGCGGGACGGGTCGGCTCAGGCCGACGCGGCGTCCTGCTCCTGCGGCGGGTCGCCGACGTAGAGGAGGTACTCGTCGAGCAGCCGGCGCGTGGCGAGCAGGCCCTCGGTGTAGAGCTCGAGCGAGGGCAGGGCGACCGAGTCGACGTACCGGCGGGTCGCGCCCGCGAGGTCGTCGGGGGAGTCGGGCGGGTCGAGGGTGAGGGACAGCAGCAGCGCGCCCATGGAGGACCGCACGAGGTAGCGCGCCCGGGCCTTCTCGTCGCGGCTGGGGCGCAGCACGCCCGCGGCGACGGCCTCGCGCACGTACTCCTCGGCGTCGGCCGTGAGGTGCTCGACGAACGCGCGCGCGAGCGGCCCGCCGGCCTGCAGGCTGCGCAGCGCGTAGCCGACGGCGGGGGCGTACTCCTCGACGTGGGCGAACCACGGGGCCATCGGCATCGCGCCCGCCGTGTCGGTCATGACGTCGCGCTTCGTGGTCCGCACGGTCGCGAGCACGTGCTCGTCGCACGCCTGGCGCAGGCCGTCCTTGGACCCGAAGTGGTGCACGACGAGCGCGGCGCTCACCCCGGCGTCGGCCGCGACGGCACGCAGGGGTGCGCCGAACCCGTCGCGCGCGAACCGCAGGATCGCGGCGTCGCGGATCCGGGCGCGGGTGGTGAGGTCGTCGACGGACGTTGAACGCATGTTCAGCAGGCTAAACGTTCGTTCAACCCGCTGTCCATCGCGTCGTGCGCCGGACAGAGGGGAAGCGGTTGCTCGCGAGGTCGCGCGTTCACCGCGACGCCGTGAAGGTCGTGTGGCAGTGTCGTGACGACGGTCGGCGCACGACGACGTGCGTCGAGGTGGGCGCGCGATCTTCGGAGGGCATCGCGATGGCGGAACGCCGGACGGCGGACGGTACGACCCGAGCGGGACGGACGGCGCGGCAGCGTCGGGCGAGACGGCTGCGCCAGACCTGGGCCGCGGTCGGCACCGCACTGCTCGCGCTGCCGCTCGCCCTCGTCCCGGCCGCCCCCGCAGCGGCGGCGTCCTGGGGCATCCAGAAGCAGGCCCTGAGTCAGGGCCCGTACACGCCCGGTGACGAGGTGCAGTGGGTCGTCACGGTGTCGTGCTCCGACCCCAACGCGGACCCGTGCGTGCCGACGACGATCACCGACCCCCTCCCCGACGGGATCGAGCTCGTCAGCGCCTCGGTGCAGAACCAGAGCGGCGCCACGAACGGCTCCCTCGACCCCGACACCGAGACCGACACCGTCACCTACACCGCCGACAGCGTGAACAACGGTGGTCAGGTGCAGATCCTGATCAACGCCGTCGTCGACCCGGACATCCCCTACGCGGCCGACGGCGTGCCGATCACGAACACCGCGACGGTCGTCTCGGACAACGCCCCCGCGAACCAGGCATCGAACTCCATCACGCCGACCGTCCCCCTGAACCTCGACTCCGCGACGACGAAGGAGATCACGCCCGAGGGGGCGATCGCGAGCCCCGGCACGCCCGCGCTCGTGACCCTCGGCGCGACCAACACGTCCAACGACCCGGTGGACAGCCTCGTCCTCTCCGAGCCCGTGGACCCCGCAGCGGATCCCAACCCCTTCACCTACCTCGAGTTCACCGGCTTCGGACCGGACGGCGACGGCACGGGGATCGCCTGGCCGGAGGGCGCGACCGGGGCGACGGTGACGTTCACGTGCGCGGACGGCTCCACGCCGAGCGACAGCACGACCACGCCCGACACGCTGCCCAACCCGCCGGACGGGTGCGTCGTCGAGGGCTTCACCGTCGAGTTCACCGGTGACATCGCGATCGGTGCCACCGCGAGCATCCCGTTCGCGACCGCACAGTCGGCGGCGGTCACGCAGATCACCGACGAGACCATCGTCACCAACGACACGGCGTCGTCCGTGATCCGTGACGGGACCGTGTCCACACCGGTCGAGGCGGAGGACACCTACGTCCTCACGCCGCCGAACAACACCGTCACCGCGACGAAGTCGTTCGACCCGGCCACCGTGAGCGCGGGCGCGTCCAGCACCGTGACCATCGGGGCGACGAACGCCGGCGACCCGACGACGGGCCTGTCGATCACCGAGCCCTCGCCCGGGACCGACAGCCCCTTCGAGGGCGACGACCCGCTCACGTTCACGGGCTGGGGGACCGCGGACGACCCCGGCGTCGTCCAGTGGCCCACGGGTGCCGACGGCGCGAGCGTGACGTACACGTGCGCGGACGGCTCCACGCCCACCGTCGACGCGACCGAGCCGAACACCCTGCCCGACCCGCCCGGCGGCTGCACGGTCGTCGGGTTCACCGTGTCCTTCACCGGCGACATCGTCACCGGGGCCGAGGCGTCCCTGCCGTTCCAGGTGGACACCGACCCGGACCAGGTCACCGACGACGTCACCCACCCGAACGAGATCACCGCGACCATCCCCAACGACTCGAGCACCGCCGACGCGTCGCTCGTCACGCTCACCGACCGGCTCGCGACGAGCACGACCAAGTCGATCTCGCCGTCGACGATCCCCGCGCTGCCCGGCCAGACCGTCGTCGTCGGCCTCCCGACGCAGCTCCTGCCGTTCGGTCCCGACGGCTCCACGACCGGCGCGGAGCAGATCGTCGTGCAGGACCCGACGGACCCCGGCGCCCCGGGGGAGTTCTGGGACTCCTTCACCGCATCCTCCGTGCGGTCCACGGGGGTGCCGGCGGGTACCGCGCTGACCGTCAACTACTGGGACGGGACCGCGTGGGTCGAGGCACCCGGGTGCGGAAGCCCCGTGCAGGGATCCGCGACCGTCAACTGCGACCTGCCTGACGGCGCACAGGGGGTCCAGTTCGTCTACGAGGACACCACCGGCGACGGCATCCCGCCCGGGACGAGCGTCTCCCCGAACTTCGTCGCCGCCTACGACGGGCCGCAGGACCAGGACGACCCCGTCGAGAACTGCGGCGCGTCGAGCGCCTCGGCGGACACGGTGGCCCCGACCGCACCCGCCGAGGGCTGCGACACGGTCGACCCGTTCCCCGTGCCGACCGAGCCGGGCGACCTCGACTTCATCGCCAAGGCGTTCCTCGCACCCGACGGCCAGACGGGTACCCCTTACACCGTGCGCGCCCGCACGCAGGACGAGATCACGGCCCGGGTCACCTGGTCGACGAACGGGTTCGAGAACGTGGACCCGATGGTGATCAGCGACCTCGCCGACCCGGTCGCCGCGGACGACCCGGGGATCTCCGACTCGTTCTACGACGCGTTCGACCTCGTCTCGGTCGCGCTCGACGACCCGCTCCTGCAGTACGACCAGGTCGAGAGCGTGGAGCTGTACATCGACGGAGCGTGGGTCGAGGCGACCGACGACCCCTGCCCGGAGGCGTGCGACGGGACGTTCCCCGGGTACACGCTGACGGCGGACGAGCAGGAGGACGCGACGTCCGTGCGGCTGACCTACACCGAGTCGCCCGGCCGCGAGCAGTTCCCCGCGGACCCGACCGAACCGGCCGCCGGCGAGGGCGTCGCACGGTCGACGCAGGCCGACGGCCGCCACCTCGACCTCACCTTCCGGCTGCGCGACGACCGTCGCAGCGGAGGTCCGGCGCTCGGCCGTGACCAGGACGAGATCTACAACAACGCCGAGGACCCCGGACTCGTCACCGACACGGCGCGCGGCACGGCGACCTTCAACCCGCCGGGGGGCGGGGACGCCGTCGTCCGCACGGACACCGACGACGACGACGTGCTGATCATCGACGAGCCCATCAACGTGGGGATCTCGAAGACGTGGGCCGGCGGTCCGCTGTCCGTGCCGCCCGAGGGCACGCCCTACGAGGACTTCCCGACGACGGTGGTCACCGTCACCGCCTCCAACAACTCGGTGGCGCGGGTGGACGAGCTGCGGATCGCCGAACCGTCCTCCGCCAACGCCGGCCTCGTCGTCGAGCCGGAGGTGGATCCGGGGACCAACCCGTTCGACGCCTTCACCCTGACGGACATCATCGCCGTCTCGCCGCCGGACGGCACCGAGACGACGACGGTCACGCTCACCACCGTCGGCGGCACGGCCACGGACTACACACCGGCGCAGGCGCAGGCGCTCACGGTGGACGAGCTCGCGGACGTCGTCGGCGTGGAGGTCACGTTCGACGGCAGGATCGCCTCCACGGAGACCGGGAACAACGAGGGCGTGCTGGAGATGCGTCTCAAGCTGCGCGAGCTCGACCGGTACACCGGCGAGCGCGTCACCGTGGACCACGACCCGAACCCCGTGCCGAACAGCGCCGGCGCCGAGGTGTCGGACCCCGGCGGGACGACCGACCAGACGCCGCAGGCGTGGGCCACCGCGGACATGGAGCTGCAGGACGCGGCGATCAGCATGGAGCAGACGAAGTCGTTCGACCCGCCGACCGTCGTCGAGCCCGGGTCGGACGCGGAGGAGAACCCGACCTCGGTGCTGGAGATCACGGGGCAGCCCCAGGGGCCGTCTCGCGCGGTCGAGATGGTCCTCACCGACGTGGACGGGAGCTTCTGGAACCAGTACGACCTCGTCGACTTCGCGGACACCACGTTCCGGGCGCCGATCGACCAGGTGCAGGTCGACGCCTGCACGGGCGGGACGTACGACGAGGCGAGCGACACGTTCGCGGACTGCGTGTGGACCGACGGGGAACCCTCCGGGACGTTCGCGCTGCCCGGCGACGTCCAGCCGGCCGACGTCGTGGGGCTCCGCCTCACCTTCACCAAGGCGGACGGAACGATCTGGGAGAACCCGTCGGACCCGACGCAGGTGGTACACCTCACCGTGCAGGTGCGCGACACGCTCCGGTCGGACCCGGGCACGCCCGTGCCGAGCGACCTCGCCCAGAACGACCCCGCCCCCGGCGAGACCGCGCCGGGCCTCGCGACGAACGACGTGACCGCGACGGTGACGGGCGCCGACCTCGTCTTCAACCCGGAGGACCCCGAGAACCCGATCCCGGTGAGCTCGACGGCCGACGCGACCTCGACGATCACCTACGCGCACACGGAGAACGCCGTCGAGATCGTCAAGGACTTCGCCGGCGAGGTGTCCAGCACCCGTCCGCCGGACGGCGTGTTCCCCATGAACATCACGATCCGGAACACGGGCAACCGGCCGATCTACGACCCGGTGGTCACCGACCCCATGCCGACGGACCCGGACGGCCCCCAGCTGCGCCTCGCAGAGGTCGCCGAGCCGTACGCGTTCGCGCTCGACGGTGCAGCCCCGGACCCGGCGAACGGTCCCGCGATGCCGACGGACACGGATCAGGTCACGATCGACCGCTCGGGGAACATCGGGTCCCTGACCTTCACGTTCCCCGAGGGCACCGTCCTCGAGGTGGGGCAGACCTACACGATCACCGTGCAGGTGGAGTTCCGCGTGACGCTCCCGGCGCAGACGGTGGTCCGCAACACGGCGGGGGTGACCGGCGACCGCCCGTGGGACGAGTGCGTGAGCCGACTGAACGACGAGACCGGCGCGTGCGAGGCCGACGCGGACGTCACGACGGTCCCGGCGGCCGTGCTCGCCGAGTCGAAGTCCGTGCGGTCGACGGACGACGAGTACCCGCTCGGGATCATCGTCGACCCGGACCAGCCGGGCGACGTCCAGCCGGAGGACTGCACACCCGACGCCGGCGGCTTCTACTCCTACCCCTGCACGCCGGTCATCCCTCCGGGCGAGAACGAGACGTGGCACATCCGTGTGGACAACGTCGGCAACCTGCCCATCGACACGGTGGTCGTGTACGACCGGCTGCCCACCCCGGGTGACGGCCCGTCGTACCAGGGGAGCCCGCGCGGGTCGCAGTTCACGCCGATCCTCACGAACGACGCGCCGCCGGCCCTCGTCAACGCCCCCGCGGGCGCGGTCGCGACCTTCTACTACACGACGGTCGACGACTACTGCCTCGACGATATCGAGGACCCCCTCTCGGGCCAGACGTGCTCCGACGACCCGGACGCCGGTGGGTGGGCGCCGCTGCCCTCCGGGGGCAGCGACGCGCTGTACGCGTCGGTGACGGCGCTGAAGACCGTCATCACGTTCCCCGCGGACCAGCCGCTGCGCCCCGGAAGCTTCGTCGCGCTCGAGGGCACGTCGACGACGCCCCCGCGGGTGCCCGAGGCCGGGGACCGAGCCATCGCGTTCAACTCCGCCGCGGCGAACGGCGTCGGTGTCGGGCCTGCGGGCGGCCGGTTCAACATGCTGACCACCGAGGGTGTCAAGGTCGGCGTCGCGACGGCCGTCGGCTCGCTGCAGGTGGACAAGGTCGTGGCCGGCGAGGCCGCGGACCTCGCGCCCGAGACGTTCACGATGACGGTCGAGTGCACGTCGTCGCCGGGGACGTGGGTGGAGACGGTGCTCGACCCGGTCGAGATCACCGTCACCCCGGGGGCCCCGACGGTCGTCGAGGACATCCCGTGGGGCTCGGAGTGCACGGTGACGGAGGATGGCAGCGACGGGCAGACCCGCCTCGTCCTCCTGCCCGAGTCGGTGATCATCGACAGCGAGACGGCCGACGACCCGGTCCTCATCGGGGCCGTCAACTGGTACGACCTGTCGAGCATCGTCATCGACAAGGAGGTCGTCAGCGACGCCGTCGACCAGGACGGGGAACCGGTGGTGTTCGGCCCGTTCGACGGGACGGTGGACTGCACGTTCCTCGGCGAGCCGGTCTACGCGGACGGCTTCGGTCCCGACACGCCGATGACGTTCGAGCTGGAGGACGGCGAGTCCGTCGAGTTCGACGGGCTCCCGGTGAACGCGGAGTGCACGGTCACCGAGACCGGTGCCGGGAACGCGTCGTCGACGACCATCACCGTGCGGCACGGTCCGCTCGGCGAGCCCGACGTCACCGACGGCACGACGGCCGATCTCACGCTCGCCGGGGACCTCGTGGGTCAGCCGCGCAACGCGGTCACCCTGACCAACACGTACGACGTCGGCGTGATCGACCTGCAGAAGGTCGTGGACGGCGAGGGCGCGGAGCAGTACGGCGCGGGGCCGTTCACCATCCAGGTCGTGTGCACGTTCGACGACGACGACGGCACCGGCCCGCAGACGGTCTACGACGGCACGGTCGTGCTCGGCGGTGCGGGTCCGCTCGACGCGGAGATCGCGAACCTGCCCGCCGGGGCGGAGTGCACCGTCACGGAGCTCGACGACGCGGGCGCCACGGGCGCGGTCGTCGTCCCGTCGACGGTGGTCGTGGACGCCGACGAGCCCGCGCAGGTCGTCGTGACGAACACGTTCGACGTGGGGTCGGTCCAGGTGGACAAGGAGCTCGCCGGGCTCGGCGCGCTGTACGGCCCCGGTCCGTTCGAGGTCGAGCTCGCGTGCACCTACGAGGACGTCGACCTGACGATCCCGGGCGGTGCGACGCGCGAGCTCGTGCCGGGCGAGCCGGTCGTGTACGAGGGTCTGCCCGTCGGGTCGCAGTGCACCGTCGTGGAGACGGAGACGTTCGGGGCGTCGTCGACGACGGTCGCCGTGGACGACGGCGACCCTGTGGAGTTCCCGTCCGGCGAGGTCCCGACGGTCGACGTCGAGGTGCCGCCCGCCGACGACGGCGAGCCGACGACGGTGACGGTCGCGATGACCAACACGTTCCTCACGGCACCGCTCGTGGTGCGCAAGGTCGTGGACGGCGACGGGGCCGCGTTCGCTCCGCCGATGCCGGACCTGCCGCCGTTGCCGACGACGCTCGAGGAGCTGGCTGACTTCGACTTCAGCACGATCCCGTTCGACGAGTTCCCCTACGCCGTCTCGCTGGAGTGCACCACGGTCACCGGGGCGCCCGTCGAGACGATCCCCGGCGGACCGGACCGCCGGTTCGGGCCTGGCTTCCCCGCGCTCTACTTCGGGCTCCAGGACGGCGACTCGTGCTCCGTCACGGAGACGGAGATCGGTGGCGCGACCTCGGTGGCGGTCGATCCGGACCCGGTGACGATCGTCGGCGCGGAACTTCCCGCGGACCCGGTCGAGGTCGTCGTGACGAACACCTACGACACGGGCAGCGTGGAGGTCGCCAAGGTCGTGACCGGGGACGGCGCCGAGGCGTTCGGCGCCGGTCCGTTCGAGGTCTCGCTCGCGTGCACGTTCGAGGGCGCGGACGTCGCGGTCCCCGGTGGTGCGGAGCGCACGGTCACGGGGGGTGAGGTGGCCGTGTACGACGGGCTGCCGATCGACGCGGACTGCGTGGTGACCGAGACGGCGACGGGCGGTGCGCACGACGTCGAGGTGTCGTCGGTCGACGGCGGCGAGCCGGGTGCCGCGACCGTCGGTGCGGAGCCGGTCGCGATCACCGTGACCAACACGTTCGACGTCGCGGAGGTCGTCGTGACCAAGGAGCTCGTCGGCCCCGGGGCGGCCGAGCACGAGGGTGACGCGTTCACCGTCCTCACGGAGTGCACCTGGGAGGTGGACGGCGGGACCGTCCCCGTCGACGTCCCGGGCGGGGGTGAGCGGACGCTGTCCGCGGCCGACGACTGGACCGCGACGTACGTCGTCCCGCAGGGCGCGTCGTGCACGGTCGCGGAGACGGACGCGGGTGACGCTGTCCGCGTGACGCTCACCGCGGCCGGCGAGGAGACGACGGTCGACCCGGCCGACGGCGTGCCGACGACGGGTGCGTTCGACGTCGGCACCGGCGTGGAGCCGAGCGTGAGCGTGACGGTCGCCAACGCGTTCCCCGCCACCCCGGCGGACCTGCCGCCCACGGGTGCTCGCGTCGTCGCGGCCGTGCTCGCGGTGGTGGTGCTGGTCGGTCTCGGGGTCGTGGTGGTGGCCGCCGCACGCCGTCGGGAGGTGTGAACGACGGCACACCCGGCCAACAGAAACGGCTCACCCCCTGCCGTCGGGGCCCGTTGGGCCGTAGGCTGACCCTTAGCCGTCGGCGGCACCGCCGGCGCTCTCGTCCCGGCGCGTCGGACCGTCGGGACGTCGGGAGGCCCGTCGCACGTCGTGCGACGGGCTTCGCCGTGTCCGGGACCGCACGACGAAGCCCCTGACCTGCGAGGCAGGTCAGGGGCTTCGTCCTGGGCGGAGGATGGGGGATTCGAACCCCCGAGGGCTGTTAACCCAACACGCTTTCCAAGCGTGCGCCATAGGCCACTAGGCGAATCCTCCTGGTGCACCGCGGTCGAGAGCACGGCCGTGCTCGTGGACCGGGTAGCGCAACGAGGATACCGGACGGGCGTGCTCAGGCCGAATCGTCCCGTCGGGCGACCGGTTTCGGTCGCGGCCCGGACCTGGGCTAGGCTGGTCGTAGACCCCTCGTGCGGCATCATCTCGCCGAACTCCCCCAGGGCCGGAAGGCAGCAAGGGTAGGTGAGCTCTGGTGGGTGCGCGAGGGGTCCTTTGCGTCCGCGACCAGGTGCGATCCGCCATGTGACCAAAGCCGCGTCCATATCGTGGACGAATCGCGGCGGGAACTGGCGCCGACGCCGCCCGCGTGCCCATCATGAACGCCATGACCCCGTTCCTCGTCGTCGCCGCCCCGGCCCCGCGCGCAGCCTCCTGCGCCGCGATGCCGTGCTGTCGCGACGGCCGGGGCACCGGGCGAATGTGCGGCTGCTGACACCCGCGCCGTCGTCCCCCGCAGGGAACGCTCCCTGCCCCTGAACCGGTCCGCGCGTCCCGAGCGTCGCGCGACCCCCCGCTCGCCACGAGGCTGATGGCCCGTCGGAAGCACCCCCGCACCCCGCCCCGCAGGACACACCCCTGCACCCGTCGTGCCGACCTCGCGCGACCCCGTCGAAGGGAACACCCATGGCTGCCTCCACCCGCACGCGACTCACCTGGACCGCGATCGCGGCCACCGCCGCCCTCACCCTCACCGCGTGCTCGTCCGGCGACGACGCCGGCACCGCCTCGGGCGACGCCGAGGACCCGGTCCGCATCGGCGTGGTCGGCGCGGCCGACGACAAGTGGGCCGTCTACAAGGACCTCGCGACCGCCGAGGGCATCGAGATCGAGCTCGTCGACCTCCAGGACTACACGCAGGCGAACCCGGCCCTGTCTCAGGGCGAGCTCGACCTCAACCAGTTCCAGCACCTGCAGTTCCTCGCGGGCTACAACGTCGACGCGGACGACGACCTCCAGCCCATCGGCGCGACCGCCGTCTACCCGCTCGGCCTCTACTCGACCAAGCACGCCTCGCTCGAGGAGATCCCCGACGGCGGCCAGGTCGCCGTGCCGAACGACCCGACGAACCTCGCCCGCGCGCTCCTCGTGCTCCAGGAGGCCGGCCTGGTCGAGCTCGAGGGCGGCGGCAGCTCCATCTCGACCGAGGCCGACGTGCTCCCGAGCTCGAAGGTGACCGTGACGCCCGTCGACGCGGCCCAGACGCCGATCCAGCTCCAGTCGGTCGACGCCTCGATCATCAACAACGACTTCGTCGAGGACGCCGGGCTGAAGCCGGAGGAGGCGCTCTTCCAGGACGACCCCGACTCCGACGCCGCCAAGCCGTACATCAACGTGTGGGTCGCGCGCGCCGAGGACGCCGACGACGAGACGCTGCTCGCGCTCGCGGAGCTCTCCCACGCGCCGGAGGTCGTCGAGGCGGAGAAGACGGCGTCGGGCGGCACCGCCGTCATCAAGGAGAACCCGGCCGACGAGCTCCAGGAGATCCTCGCCGGCATCGAGGACGACATCCGGAACTCCTGACCGACCGGGCGACGGCGCGGCACCACGGTGCCGCGCCGTCGTCACGTCCAGATCGGACCAGAGGGAGGACCATAGGACCGTGAGCACCCAGGACACCGCGCCCGCCGCGATCGAGCTGCGCCACGTGAGCAAGACCTTCGGGACGGGCGAGGACGCCGTGCACGCCGTCGACGACGTCTCCCTGACCATCGCCACGGGGGAGATCTTCGGCGTCATCGGGTACTCGGGCGCAGGCAAGTCGACGCTCGTGCGGCTCGTCAACGCGCTGGAGGCCGTGACGGCCGGCGAGGTCGTCGTCGACGGCCAGGTCATCACCGGCCTGCCCGAGCGACGCGTGCGCGAGGTGCGCTCCCGCATCGGCATGGTCTTCCAGCAGTTCAACCTGCTGTCGTCGCGCACCGTCGCCGGGAACGTCGCCTACCCGCTCAAGGTCGCCGGGTGGTCGCGCGAGAAGCGCGCCGCGCGCGTCGCCGAGCTGCTCGAGTTCGTCGGGCTCGCCGACAAGGCGAAGGCGTACCCGCGCCAGCTCTCCGGCGGGCAGAAGCAACGCGTCGGCATCGCCCGCGCGCTCGCCGCCCAGCCCACCATCCTCCTCGCGGACGAGGCGACGTCCGCCCTCGACCCCGAGACGACGCGCGAGGTGCTCGCCCTCCTGCGGCGGGTCAACGCCGAGCTCGGCATCACCATCGTCGTCATCACGCACGAGATGGAGGTCGTGCGCTCGACGTGCCACCGCGTCGCCGTCATGGAGCACGGCAAGGTCGTCGAGGTCGGCGACGTCTACGACGTCTTCTCCGCGCCGCGCGCCGACGCGTCGCAGCGGTTCGTCGGCACCGCGCTGCACGACCGGCCGTCGCCCGACGCGCTCGCCCGCCTGCGCGAGCGGCACCCCGGGCGCCTCGTGACCGTCGGCGTCCGCGAGGACGCCGCCACGGGCACCGACCTGTTCCGGCTGCTGCGCGAGCACGGCGTCGACGGGTCGGTCGTCTACGGGGGCATCTCCGAGGTGGGGGAGCGGCCGTTCGGCTCGCTCACCGTCGAGCTCGACGCCCCGGAGGACCGTGTCGCACCGTTCCTCGTCGCGCTCGCCGAGCGGGCCGACGTCGTCGACCTCGGCACGGCCGAGCACCCGCTGGACGACCCCCGGGTGGTGCGGCTCGCCGTCGGGAACGCGCCCGACGGTCCGGGCGAGCACCCGGGCGACCAGCTCGGGTCCGCAGGCAGCGTCTCGTTCCGCCACGGCATCCCCGGAGGTCTGTGATGAACCGCGACTGGTCCACGTTGTGGCCGATCCTGTGGGAGTCGTTCGGCCAGACCCTCCAGATGGTCACGGTCGCGATGCTCACGGGCGGGCTCGCCGGGCTCGCGCTCGGCATCGCGCTCTACGTGACCCGGCGCGGCAACCTCCTGGAGAACCGCTGGGTGTTCGGGACGCTCAACGTCGTCGTCAACATCGTGCGGCCCATCCCGTTCATCATCTTCGTCACGCTGCTCGGGCCGGTGACGCTCCAGGTCGTCGGCACGACGCTCGGCACCGAGGCGTTCATCTTCCCGCTGTCGGTCATGACGGCGTTCGGCACGAGCCGCATCGTCGAGCAGAACCTCGTGGGCATCGACCCCGGCGTGGTCGAGGCGGCGCGCGCGATGGGCGCGTCGTCGTGGCGCATCATCACGACGGTGCTCGTGCCGGAGGCGCTCGCGCCCCTCATCCTCGGGTACACGTTCCTCTTCATCGCGGTGCTCGACATGTCCGCGATCGCCGGAATCATCGGCGGCGGCGGGCTCGGCAACTTCGCGATCGTCTACGGCTACCAGCGGTACAACTGGGGGGTCGTGGTCGTGACGGTCCTCGTCATCATCGGGATCGTCCAGCTGGCCCAGCTGCTCGGCAACTGGCTCGCGCGCAAGGCCCTGCACCGGTGACGCCCGGCCCGGCCCGCGGCGTCGTCCACGGGCCGGGTGGGCGGTCTCGTGCGCGTGGGTCCCGACGTCTAGAGTAGCCGGGGTGAGCACCGCCCTGTACCGCCGCTACCGGCCCGAGACCTTCGCCGAGGTGATCGGTCAGGACCACGTGACCGCGCCGCTCATGCAGGCGCTGCGCAGCGGACGGGTCAACCACGCGTACCTGTTCTCCGGGCCGCGCGGCTGCGGCAAGACGACGAGCGCGCGCATCCTCGCGCGCACCCTCAACTGCGCGCGGAACACGGACGCGAACCCGCTCGACACCCCGTGCGGAGAGTGCCCCTCCTGCGTGGACCTGGCGCGCGGGGGCCCGGGCAGCCTCGACGTCGTCGAGATCGACGCGGCCTCGCACGGCGGCGTGGACGACGCGCGGGACCTGCGCGAGCGCGCGACGTTCGCCCCCACGCGCGACCGCTTCAAGATCTTCATCATCGACGAGGCGCATATGGTCTCGCCGGCCGGCTTCAACGCGCTGCTCAAGATCGTCGAGGAACCGCCGGAGCACGTGAAGTTCGTCTTCGCGACGACGGAGCCCGACAAGGTCATCGGCACGATCCGCTCGCGCACGCACCACTACCCGTTCCGCCTCGTCCCGCCGGACGTGCTCGGCCCCTACCTGGAGGAGCTGTGCACGGCCGAGGGCGTCGCCGTAGGACAGGGCGTCTTCCCGCTCGTCACCCGCGCGGGCGGCGGCAGCGTCCGTGACTCGCTCTCCGTCATGGACCAGCTCATCGCGGGGGCGGAGAACGGCCAGGTCGACTACGAGCGCGCCGTCGCGCTCCTCGGGTTCACGCACGGCACGCTGCTCGACGACGTCGTGGACGCCCTCGCGGCGCGCGACGGCGCGAGCATCTTCCGCGTCGTCGACCACGTCGTCGCGACGGGCCACGAGCCGCGGCGCTTCGTCGAGGACGTGCTGGAGCGGCTGCGCGACCTCATCGTCATCGCGGTCTCGGGCGACGAGGCGCAGGCGGTCCTCCGGGACCAGCCCGCCGACCAGCTCGCGCGCATGCGCACGCAGGCGCAGAACCTCGGCGTCGCCGAGCTGTCGCGCGCGGCCGACCTCGTGAACGCCGCCCTCACCGAGATGACGGGCGCGACGTCGCCCCGGCTGCACCTCGAGCTGCTCGTGGCGCGCCTCCTGCTGCCCGGTGCGGACGACGGCGCGGCGGGCTTCGCCGCACGCCTCGACCGCCTCGAGCGCGGAGGGCTCGGCGGCGCGCCCGCCGGGGCCCCTGCCGCTCCCGCCCCGGCGGCGTCCGCGGCCGTGCCCGTGGGGGCGTCCGCGCGCCCCGTGCCCGACGCCGCCCCGGCCGCCCCGGCGGTCACGGCACCCTCGTCCGCGCTCAGCGGCCCCGCGGCGGTGCGTGCCGCTCTCGGCCGTCGGGCCCCGACCGAGACGGTCGTGCCCGACGCGGTCGCCACGCCTGCGGTGGCTGTCGTGCCCGACGCGGCCGCCGTTCAGGCTGGGACCGACGAGCCTGCTGCGACCGACGGGCCTGCCGTGGCCGACGTGCCCACCGTCGCCGACGTGCCCGCCGCGTCCGACGAGCCCGCGACGGCCGACACGGGTGACGCGGCCGACACGGCCGAGACGGTCGACGAGCCCCGCCAGGTCGAGCCGGCTGCGGCCCTCGCCGCGGCCGGGAGCGACGCGCCGGAGGACCCGGCCTCCGAGGCGTCCTCGCACGAGGCGGACGGCGAGGTAGCGCAGCCCGTGTCCGTGGAGCACGAGCCTCAGCCGGAACCTCAGCGGGAACCTCAGCCGGAGCCGGGGCCCGCGGTCGAGCAGGGCGCCGGCTCGTCGGCCGCCGCTGCACCGGCGATGACGACGGAGGACCTGCGTCGCCGGTGGCCCGAGGTGCTCGAGACGCTCAGCGCGAACCGCGTCACGTGGTCCCTGGTGAGCACGAACGCGCAGGTCTCGGAGCTGCGCTCCGACGTCCTGTTCCTCGCGTTCCCGTCGGCGGGGCTCGCGCGGGCGTTCTCGTCGGCGCGGCACACCGGTGCCGTGCAGGACGCCGTCTACCAGACCCTCGGGCTGCAGGTGCGCGTCGAGCCGCGTCTCGACGAGGGCGGGCCCGGCGGCGGGTCGGTGCAGAGCACGGGGAACGACCCCGCCACGCCGGACCCCGCCGGACCGGCGGCGCCGAGTCCCGTGCCGTCCGGCGGGTCCGGGACCACCGGGCCCGGAACCCCCGGGGCGAGGCCCCCGGGGTCCGGGACCGCCGTGCCCCAGGCGGCGGGGTCTTCGGTCGTCGGGTCCGTCCCGTCCGCCGGGACGAGCGCGCCCGGCCCGCGCGCGGCCGTGGCGCTGCAGGAACGACCCGCTCCGGCGCCCGACAGCACCGCGCCCAGCACCGCGCCGCGTGGCGCGGTCGTCGACGCGGCCGACGAGGCCTGGCTCGCGGGGGCGCCCGCCGTCGTCGCGCCGGTCCGTGCCGCGCGCGTCGAGAGCATGCCGGCGCCGACGGCCGGTGGTGCGGAAACGGCCGACGAGGCGTGGCTCGCCGGGGCGCTGCCGCCCGAGCCGACCGCCGACCTCGACCCGCCCGACATCGTCCCGCCTGACATCGACCCGCCCGACATCGACCCGCCCGACCCAGCGCCGTCCTGGTCCGCGGGCGTGTCCCCCGGGTCGTCGCCCGGCCCTGTGGGCGAGCCGCGTGCGGGGGGCGACCCCGCGCAGTCGGGCAACCCGGCTGGCACGACCCGGACGGTCCCGCCGCTGAGCGGTGCGTCGGCGGCCCGCGCCGCGGCGTCGGCCGCGATCGCGTCGGCGCGCGACGTCGCACGGTCGGGCAGCGCACGGCGCGCCCCCGACGCCGGGACCCGCGTGCCGGGTAGCGCCCCCGACCCGATGGAGGACCTGCCGTCGGCCGACGACCCCGACATCGTCGCGACCGGCCTGGTCGGCACGGCCCTGGTGGTCAACCTCCTCGGCGGCACGATCATCGAGGAGATCCAGGGCCAGGGCGCCTGAGCCGCGCTGCGGGTGGCGACCCGTAGGCTGAGGGCGTGTACGAAGGCGCTGTCCAGGACCTGATCGACGAGCTCGGCCGACTCCCCGGCGTCGGGCCGAAGAGCGCGCAGCGCATCGCGTTCCACCTGCTCGCGACCGACGCCGCGGACGTCCGCCGCCTCGTCGACGCGCTGACCGAGGTGAAGGCGCGCGTGCGGTTCTGTGAGACGTGCGGCAACGTCGCCGAGTCCGAGACGTGCCGCATCTGCGCCGACCCGCGGCGCTCGCCCGAGGTGATCTGCGTCGTCGAGGAGCCCAAGGACGTCGTCGCCATCGAGCGCACCCGCGAGTTCCGCGGCCGGTACCACGTGCTCGGCGGGGCCATCAACCCCATCGAGAACGTCGGGCCGGGGGACCTGCGGATCTCCGAGCTCATGACGCGGCTCGCCGACGGGCAGGTCACGGAGGTGATTCTCGCGACCGACCCCAACGTCGAGGGGGAGGCCACGGCGACGTACCTCGCGCGGATGCTCGGGCCGATGGGACTGCGCGTGACACGTCTCGCGTCCGGGCTGCCGGTCGGTGGAGACTTGGAGTACGCCGACGAGGTCACCCTCGGCCGGGCGTTCGAGGGCCGCCGCCTGGTCGGCGGCTGACGGAAGGGGCACGACGTGGGGGAGATCGAGCACGACCCGGAGCTGCGCGAGATCGCGGAGGAGACGGCCGCCGAGGCGCGCGCGTACCTGACGACCACCGCGCAGGTCGCGGCCGGCGCGACCCCCGGCGCGGTGCTGCCGCTCCTGCTCCTCGCCCTGTCCGACGTCCTGGCCGTCGGCGCCCGGCTGGGTGCGATGGGCGACGTCGTGCCGGTCGAGCGGTTCGAGCCCGACGCCGGCCCGGACACCGACCTCGACCCGCTGCGCACCGCCCTCTCCCGCCTCTTCGACGGGTTCGACGACTACGTCGAGATCACCGACCCGCTCGTCGGCGCGGAGATCAGTGCGGCGTCCCTGTCGGGCGACCTCGCGTGCGTCGCCGAGTGCCTCGCGAAGGGGTTGCAGCACTTCGAGGCGGGTCGCGAGCTCGAAGGCCTGTGGTGGTGGCAGTTCTCGTACGTGTCCCTGTGGGGCGAGCGCGCCGCCAGCGGGCTGCGGGTCCTGCAGAGCGCCCTCGCGCACCTGCGGCTCGACGTCGACGACGACGTCGCCGCCGAGGCGGAGTACGACGCGCTCCAGTCCTGACCCGGCACGCGCGTCAGCGCGGTTCCGGCCGCCGCCCGTAGTGGTCGGCGAGCGCCCGCTCGTAGGCGCGCCAGTCGAGGTCGTCGGGCGAGCGACCGTCGCGGGCCGCGACGAGCCGGTCGAGGTAGTACTCCCAGCCCGGCCCGACGGAGCGCGCGTCGTCCCGCGGACCGAGCACCTGCCGGAACGTGAGGGTCGTGATGCCGTCCGCCTCGTCGAGGTCGAAGCCGACGTGCCACTGGTCGTCGCCGACCTGCGTGTCGGCGCGGAACGCGTGGGGCGGGTCGCACCGCGTGATGGTGTACTCCTCGGGCTCCACGTCCTCGCCCTCGGCGGTCATGAGGAACGTCACGCGGCCCGTCGCCGGATCGCCCTCCCAGCGGCCGATCCACCGCTCCAGCCGGTCCGGCTCGGTGAGGCTGGCCCACACGTCGGCGACGGGCGCCCGGAACGTCCGCGTCACCACGAGCTCCGGGCCGTCCGGTCCGTGCACGACGCCGCCCCGGGGCTCCGGCACGGTGCCGGTGGTCGGGCCGGTGGTCGGGTCGGCGTGCGTGGGGTCGTTCATGCGCTCTCCTCTTGTCGCGACGCACCGTTCCCGGCGCGCCGGTCTCGTGTCGTGCGGCGGACCTCGAGGTCGAGGCCGTCGAGCGCCCGGGCGGGGACGGGCGGGACCGGCACCCCGGGCGCGCCGAGCGTGTCGAGCAGGTCGCGCACCGGGCGGAGGCCGTCGGCCCGCAGCGTGTACACGCGGTTGCGGCCCGTGGTCTCGTCGTCGACGAGCCCCGCCTCGCGCAGGACGCGGAGGTGCCGACTGACGGCCGGCCGCGAGACGTCGTCACGCACGGCGGCGAGGGCGCCGGCGGTCAGGTCGCCGTGGCGCAGCGCGTGCAGCAGGTCGCGCCGCACCGGGTCGGCGAGAGCCTCGAACACGTCCATCCATGAAGCGTAACCGCGTGGTTACGCATCTGTCGACGCGGGTGTCACGTCCCGTGCGCTCCACCGGGGCGGGGCGGGGCGGGGGCGGGGCGTCCGGCCGTGGTACCACTGGGGGGTGCTGCCCGCCTTTGCCCTGCCCTCCACGGGTGGTCTCGAGATCGACGGCCTGACCGTCGTCCTCCTCGTCCTCGCCGCGCTCACCGCCGGGTGGATCGACGCCGTCGTCGGCGGGGGAGGCCTCGTCCAGCTCCCGGCGCTGCTGCTCGTGCCCGGCATCAGCCCCGTCCAGGCGCTCGCGACCAACAAGCTGTCGAGCATCATGGGGACGTCGGTGAGCGCCGTGACGTTCTACCGGCGCGTGGGCCCCGACCTGCGGACCGCCGGACCCATGGCCCTCGCCGCGCTCGTCGGCGCGATCGGCGGTGCCGCGCTCGCGTCCCGCATCCCCGCGGACCTGTTCACGCCGATCATCCTCGTCGTGCTCGTCGCGGTGGCCGCCTACACGATCGCGAAGCCGCGGCTCGGCCACGCGACGAACCTGCGCTGGGAGGGCAACGGGCACCGGTGGGCCGCCGCCGGCATCGGCCTCGTCATCGGCGCCTACGACGGCCTGCTCGGCCCCGGCACCGGGACCTTCTTCGTCATCTCGCTCGTGAGCATCCTCGGCTACGCGTTCCTGCCCGCGTCGGCGCTCGCCAAGATCGCCAACTTCGCCACCAACGCCGGCGCGCTGATCTTCTTCGTCCCCTACGGGGCCGTCCTGTGGGGGCTGGGTCTGCTCATGGGCGTCGCCAACCTGCTCGGCGCCTACATCGGCGCGCGCATGGCCGTGGCGAAGGGCAGCGGGTTCGTGCGCGTCGTGTTCGTCGTCGTCGTCGGGGCGCTGATCCTCAAGCTCGGCTACGACGTCGTGACCGACCTCCTCTGATCGCTCCCGCCCCACCGCGCGACGGCGCCAGGACGGCCCGCATCGCGGAACCGACTTGGCCGGGGCCGGGGCGCCGTGCCTATCATCGAGCGACCCACAAGCACCCGGCGGACCGTTGAGAGAGACGGCGGCCGGCGACAGATGGAGCAGCACGTGGCACTGATCGTGCAGAAGTACGGCGGTTCGTCGGTATCGGACGCCGAGAGCATCAAGAGGGTGGCCAAGCGCATCGCGGAGGCGAAGCGGGCCGGGAACGACGTGGTCGTCGTGGTCTCGGCGATGGGCGACACGACGGACGAGCTCATCGACCTCGCGCAGCAGGTCACCCCCCTCCCGCCGCAGCGGGAGATGGACATCCTCCTCACCGCGGGCGAGCGCATCTCGATGTCGCTGCTCGCGATGGCGATCACCAACCTCGGGGTCCGGGCGAAGTCGTTCACCGGGCAGCAGGCGGGCGTCATCACGGACGCCGTGCACGGCAAGGCGCGGATCGTCGACGTCGTGCCGCACCGCATCCGCGAGACGATCGAGCGGGGGCAGGTCGCGATCGTCGCGGGCTTCCAGGGCGTCACGCAGTCGACGAACGACGTGACGACGCTGGGCCGCGGCGGGTCGGACACGACCGCCGTCGCGCTGGCGGCCGGTCTCGGCGCGGACGTGTGCGAGATCTACACGGACGTCGACGGCGTGTTCACGGCCGACCCACGCATCGTCCCCGCGGCCCGCAAGATCGACCGCGTCACGTACGAGGAGATGCTGGAGATGGCGGCGGGCGGCGCGAAGGTCCTCGCGCTGCGCTGCGTGGAGTACGGGCGCCGGTACGGCGTGCCGATCCACGTGCGCTCGTCGTTCTCCGGCAAGCAGGGCACCCTCGTCACCGCGGACGCCCACGTCACCACCGTGCACGGCGACGTGCGCGTCCCCGTCGCCGTGTGGGACCGCGTCCCCGGCACGCTCGTCGTCCCCGAGAACCACCCGGCCGAGGAGGCTGCACCCATGGAAGCCCCGATCATCTCCGGCGTCGCGCACGACCGCAGCGAGGCCAAGATCACCGTCGTCGGCGTCCCCGACGTCCCCGGCACGGCGGCGCGCATCTTCGAGGTCGTCGCGACCTCGGGCGTGAACATCGACATGATCGTGCAGAACGTGTCGGCCGCCCGCACGGGCCTGACCGACATCTCGTTCACGCTCCCCGAGGGCGACACGAAGGCGGCGTCGGCCGCGCTCGCTGCGGTCCAGGGCGAGCTGCGCTACGAGTCCCTGCAGATCGACGACCAGATCGGCAAGCTGTCGCTGGTCGGCGCGGGCATGAAGTCGCACCCCGGCGT
The DNA here is from genome assembly GCF_020551945.1 of Cellulosimicrobium marinum. GTDB lineage: Bacteria > Actinomycetota > Actinomycetes > Actinomycetales > Cellulomonadaceae > Cellulosimicrobium > Cellulosimicrobium marinum. The sequence goes on from NZ_JAJBZH010000002.1 coordinate 632,381, forward strand.
CTCGGCGAAGCTCTTCGGGGCGCTGCGCGACGCCGACATCAACATCGAGATGATCTCGACGTCGGAGATCCGCATCTCCGTGGTGACGCGCGAGGACAAGCTCGACGACGCCGTCCGTGCCGTGCACACCGCGTTCGAGCTCGACGGCGAGGGCGAGGCCGTCGTCTACGCCGGTACCGGCCGCTGACCGAGGACGAGAGGGTTTCCGAGATGAGCAACCAGAACTCTGCCGAGGGCCTGCACCTCGCCGTCGTCGGTGCGACCGGCCAGGTCGGCGCCGTCATGCGCCGCCTGCTCGACGAGCGCGACGTCCCCGTCGCGAGCATCCGTTACTTCGCGTCCGCGCGGTCCGCGGGCTCGACGCTGCCCTGGAAGGGGCAGGACGTCGTCGTCGAGGACGTCGCCGCCGTGTCCGAGGACGACCTGCGCGGGATCGACGTCGCCCTGTTCTCCGCGGGCGGCGCGACGTCGACGGCGCACGCCGAGCGCTTCGCCGCGGCGGGCGCCGTCGTCATCGACAACTCGTCCGCGTGGCGCATGGACCCCGACGTCCCGCTGGTCGTGTCCGAGGTGAACCCGGGCGCGCTGCGCGAGGCCCGCAAGGGCATCGTCGCGAACCCGAACTGCACGACGATGGCCGCGATGCCCGTGCTCAAGCCGCTCGCGGACGAGGCCGGGCTGGAGCGCCTGATCGTCGCGACGTATCAGGCGGTGTCCGGTGCGGGTCTGGCCGGCGCGGAGGAGCTGCGGTCCCAGGCCGTGGCGGGCGCCGCCGCGGACGGCGAGGGCGCCGGGCTCACGGGCCTCGTGCACGACGGCGCAGCGGTCGCCTTCCCCGAGCCGGACAAGTTCCCGCGGACCATCGCCTACAACGTCGTCCCGCTCGCCGGGTCGATCGTCGACGACGGCGAGGAGGAGACCGACGAGGAGAAGAAGCTGCGCAACGAGTCGCGCAAGATCCTCGGTCTCCCGGAGCTCGCCGTCGCGGGGACGTGCGTGCGCGTGCCCGTGTTCACGGGCCACTCGCTCGCCATCCACGCCGAGTTCGGTGCGCCGATCTCGCCGGACCGTGCGCGCGAGGTCCTCGCCGCCTCGCCGGGCGTCGCGCTGGCCGACGTGCCGAACCCGCTCGACGCGGCCGGCAAGGACCCGTCGTTCGTCGGCCGGGTCCGCACGGACCAGTCCGTCCCGGGCGGCCGCGGCCTCGTGCTGTTCGTGTCGAACGACAACCTGCGCAAGGGTGCGGCGCTCAACGCCGTGCAGCTCGCCGAGCTCGTCGCGGCCGACCTCGACGGCGTCCGCGCCGCCTACGAGCGCACCCCCGCTCCGGCGAACGCCTGACTCGCCGAACACGACCTGAGGGACGTTATCCGCGCGATAACGTCCCTCACGTCGTGCTCGAGGGCTCGTAGGGGCGTGCTCGGCACCACGACCTCACGGTGTGGTGGGGTTCCGTCGCACTCGACGGCCGACGGGATCGAGCTTTCCGTCCCGGGGGGTAGCGCGGGCGGTCCGTTCTCGGTGGTGTCCCTGTGGATGGCGAGATCGCCACGACGTTCCCGTGGCAAGGATCGGCGTGTCGACCGCTCAGTGTGCGTGGCCCCGTGAGCGGGTCCCGAGCGTCGGGGCGAGCACCCACAGCGCGACCGCGGCGAGGACGTGCCAGACCGCGTGGCCCTGGAGCGTGACCCCGAGCGGGCCGTCGGCGTCGCACAGCGGCCAGCCCGCGCGCGTGAGCGTCCCGATGCCACCGCCCACGGCGAGCAGGACGAGCGCGGTGACGGTGCGGCGTCGGACAGCGGGCCGGCGCCCCGCGCGCAGGAGGCTCGCCCCCACCGCGACGACGGCCGCGACCACCTGCGCGGCGGTCGAGGCCACGACCGACGTCGCGGCGAGCACCACGCTCAGCAGGGTCGGGGCGAGCCACCACGAGGTGCGCAGCCGACGACCCGTGAGGTCCGCGACCGCGTCGGCGGCGACCAGGGCCAGCGCCCCGAGCAGCGGCGGGTCGTGCACCACGGGGTTCCACGCGGGCGACGGCCCGTGCTGCACCACCGAGCCCACGCCGATCAGGGCGACCAGGCACCCCAACGCGACGCGCACGCCGACGGGGGACGCGTCGTCGGGCACCCGCAGCGCCCGGACCACGATCGCGAGGCCGGCCACGACGAAGGCGAGGCTCGTCCACGTGCTCAGCGGCTCGGCCCACGGCGTCCCGCCCGCGAGCTCGCAGGCTCCCTCCATCTGACCTCCCGAGGTAGGACCGTGGTCGCTACCACGGTTCTACCTCGCGCGACATGCGTTCTCCCTCGCGGGACCGGGGTTCTCCCCTCGCGAGGCCGGGGCTCCGGCGGTGAGAGGGGTTGCGGCGCTCATGGATCTGTGGTTCATTACTCAAGTAATGAACCACAGAACACGACGAGCCGCGAGAGGATGGGCGCCATGTTCGACGGTCCGGAACCCATCTACCTGCAGATCGCCCAGATGATCCGGGCGCAGGTCCTCGCAGGAGAGACGGCGGAGGAGGAGCAGGTCATGTCGACGACCGAGTTCGCGACGACGTTCCGCATCAACCCGGCGACGGCCGCCAAGGCGTTCGCGCTCCTCGTCGACGAGGGCGTGCTGTACAAGCGGCGCGGCCTCGGGATGTTCGTCGCTCCCGGCGCGCGCGAGAAGCTGCTCGCCGACCACCGGGCGGCGTTCTTCGACGAGGTCCTCGCGCCCGCGCTCGCGCAGGCCGACGTCCTCGACATCCCGACGGCGGAGATCGTCGACTACGTCCTCGGTCGCCCGCGCCCCGCCGCAGGCCCGACCACCGACCCCGACCCGAGGTGAGCACCGTGACCGCCCGGCCCACGAGCCAGCCAGGAGACCAGCCCGTGACCTCGCCCACCGACAAGCCCGCCGACGAGCACTCCGGCACGCACTCCGACCGGCCCGGCCCCACGCCGCCCGAGCCGTTCGCCGCGGAGCTGCGCGACGTCGTCGTGCAGTACTCCCGCCGCGGCGAGCGCGCCCTCGACGGCGCGACGCTGCGGGTCCGCCCCGGTGTCATCACCGGGCTGCTCGGACGCAACGGCGCGGGCAAGACGACGCTCGCGGCGCTGCTCGCGGCGTTCCGCCGCCCCACCGCTGGCCGGGTGCTCGTCGGCGAGCCGGGCGAGCTGGAGGACCCGTTCGAGAACGCGTGGACGACGATGCACACCCAGCTCGTGCGGGAGAGCGGCGACGTCTGGGACACGGACAAGGCGAAGGACGCACTCGCGTACTACGCGGACATGCGGCCGCTGTGGGACGACGCGCTCGCGGGACGGCTCCTCGACGAGCTCGAGGTCGACGTGCGCAAGAAGCCGTCGGAGATGTCGCGCGGGAAGCGGTCGGCGCTGGGCGCGGTGATCGGTCTCGCGTCGCGCGCACCGCTGACGATCTTCGACGAGGTGTACCTCGGCATGGACGCGCCGAGCCGGTACGCGTTCTACGACGCGCTCGTCGCGGACTACACGGAGCACCCGCGCACGATCCTGCTCTCCAGCCACCTCATCTCCGAGGTCGAGCGCATCTTCGAGGACGTCGTGATCATCGCCCGGGGGCGGGTGCTGCTCGCGGAGGACGCGGACGACGTGCGCGCCCGCGGGGTGAGCGTCACGGGCCCGTTCGAGGCCGTGGAGCGGTTCGCCGCCGGCCGGGAGGTGCTCGCGCGCCAGCGGCTCGGGGGCACCGCGCAGGTGACGTTGTTCGGCGAGGTCACGGCGGCCGAGCGGGCCGCGGCGACGGACGCCGGCCTGGAGGTCGGTGCCGTGCCCGTGCAGGACCTGTTCGTCCACCTCACCCGGACCGGCACGGACGAGAAGGAGGGGTCGCGATGACCGCCCGGGCAGCAGAGCGTCGCGCGGCGGAGTCCGCCGCGCACCGGCGCGGCGTGCGCGCCGTCATCACGTACTACGTCGCGGGGACCTGGTGGGTCGGCGTGTGGTTCTGGGTGATCGCCCTGGCCGTCGGCGCACTCATCCTGTGGATCATGCGACGCAACGGCGAGGCCAGCATCGACGCCGTGGGCGGCGTCGCGGGGTCGGCCAAGTACTTCCTGTTCGTCATGGGGATCCTCATGCCGCTCATGACGATCGCGACGCACGTCGCGTCGGGCGGGACGCGTCGGTCGTTCGCGCACGGCCTGTGGATCGGCACCGCGCTGTCGGGCGCGACGTTCGGCCTGGCCGCAGCCCTCGTGAAGTGGGGGGAGTGGGCCGTGTTCCGCCAGAACGGGTGGGTGGCCGACCCGGAGGTGACGCAGCTCTACGGCGACGCGTCGCAGTTCGGGACGGTGTTCCTCGTCGAGTCGCTGTTCTGCACCGTCTACTACCTGGCGGGGGCCGTGATCGGCCTGGGCTACTACACGTTCGGGTTCTGGCGCGGGACGCTCCTCGTGCTCGCCGCGCTCGTGCCGGTGAGCGTCGCGGAGACGTTCCTCCGCTCGGGCTTCTACGGCGACGCGCTGGCACGCGTCGTCGGTCTCGACGACACCCCCCTGTGGCTGGCCGCTCTCGGCGGCCTCGTCGGGGTCGTGCTCGCCGCACTGCTCGTCCGCGCCGTCGTCCGGTCGACCGCGATCCGCCCCGTCGACTTCGCCGCGAGCGCGAAGGCCTGACCCGGCCGCCACCACACCACACCGCACACCGGGCGGCGCGACGCGCCGTCCGTGGGTACCGCACACCCTGGAGGGGGACCACCATGACCGCACCACGACCACCGGCAGGGGCCGAGCCCGGCACCCTGCCCACCACCACCACGGCCACGGCCACGGCCCCGGCCGGCACGCTGCCCGACGGCGCGTCACCGGTCGTCGAGGTCCGGAACCTGCACAAGACGTACCCGGGCCCGACCGGCTCGGACGCGCGCAAGGTCGCCGTCGAGGACGTCAGCCTCACGGTCGCGGCCGGCGAGATCTTCGGCATCCTCGGCCCGAACGGCGCGGGGAAGACGACGACCGTCGAGTGCGTCGCGGGGCTGCGCGAGGCCGACGGCGGCACGGTGCGCGTCCTCGGGGTCGACCCGCAGGCGCACCCCGAGCGGGTGCGCGACCACGTGGGCGTCCAGCTCCAGGAGTCGGCGCTCAACGAGAAGATCACCGTGGAGGAGGCGATGCGCCTCTTCGCGTCCTTCTACGCCGAGCCCGGCGACGTGGAGGAGCTGCTCGCGCTCCTCGACCTGGCGGAGCACCGGCGGGTCGCGTTCGCGAAGCTCTCGGGCGGTCAGAAGCAGCGGTTGTCGATCGCGCTCGCGCTCGTCGGCAACCCGCGCGTCGCGATCCTCGACGAGCTGACGACCGGGCTCGACCCGCAGGCGCGTCGCGCCACGTGGGACCTCGTGGAGCGCGTGCGCGACCGCGGCGTCACCGTCCTGCTCGTCACGCACTTCATGGACGAGGCGGAGCGCCTGTGCGACCGGCTCGTCATCATCGACGCGGGCCGGGTCGTCGCGCAGGGCAGCCCGGCGGAGCTGATCGACGCGCTCGACGACACCCGGACGGTGCGGCTGCGCGTCCCGGCGGCCGACCACGACCTCGCCCTGCACACCCTCGCCGGGCTCGCGGACGTCCGGAGCATCGACGTGCACGGGTCGGGACGGCGGGGGCCCGAGATCGAGGTGCGCGGGTCGCGGCGGGTGCTGCCCGCCGTCGTGCTCGCGCTCGCGGAGCAGGACGTCGTGCCCGACGACGTCCGCACCGTCACGCGGTCCCTCGAGGACGTGTTCGTGGCCGTCACGGGCCGCACCTACGACCCGGCGGCGACCTCCGGGACCACCGGCGCGGCGTCGGGCACCGACCGCGCCACGGACGAAGGAGAGCCCCGATGACCGCCACGACCCTGTCCCCGAGCCCGACCCGCACGACCCGTGCCCGGCGGCGCGGGACCGGCTGGCGGGGCTTCGGCACCCTGCTGTCGACCGAGGCGCGCCTGTGGGTGCGCGACGGCGGGACGGTGTTCTTCTCGCTCGCGTTCCCGACCGTGCTGCTGCTCGGCGTCGGGTTCGCCATCCCGGGGATGCGCGACCCCCTGGAGGACGCGGGCCCCTGGACGGGGCTGAGCGCGATCTCCCTGTACCTGCCCGTGGTGCTCGCGGCCGCCGTCGCGACGCCCGCCCTCACCACGATGCCGGTGTACTTCGCGACGTTCCGGGAGAAGGGCCTGCTGCGGCGGCTGTCGACCACGCCGATGCGGCCGCAGGGGATCGTCGTCGCGCACCTGGTCATCAACCTCGTCGCGATCGTCGCGGCGACGGGCATCGCGCTGGGGATCGGGTCGCTCGTGTTCGACGTCCCGGTGCCGCGGCACGTCGCGACCGTCGTGCTGGCGTTCCTCCTCGCGGTCCTGTCGATGCTGTCGCTCGGCGTCGTCGTCGCGGCACGCGTGCCCAAGGCGAGCACGGCGTCGGCGATCGGGTCGCTCATCTACTTCCCGCTGCTGTTCCTGTCGGGCATGTGGACGCCCGGCCCGATCATGCCGGACGCGGTCCGCGAGATCGGCCAGTACACCCCGCTCGGCGCGGCCGCGCAGGCGATGACGGCAGGCTGGTTCGAGGACGGGTTCCCGACGCTGCAGGTCGTCGTCATGGCCGTGTGGACCGTCGTGCTCCTGCCCCTCGGGGTGCGCCTCTTCCGCTGGAGCTAGCGGAGCGCGGGCGAACGGCCCGGCCCCGCCTAGCCTGGCCGCCATGAAGCCGTTCCTTCTGCTCGCGTCCCGGGCGGAGGACCGGGCGGCCGACGGCGAGCACGACGCCGTGCTGCGGTTCTCGGGCCTCGCGCCCGACCAGCTCTACCGCGTGCGCATGGAGGCGGGGCCGCTGCCGTCGATCGACCTCGACGACTACTCGGGCGTGATCGTCGGCGGCAGCCCGTACGACTCGTCGAAGGCGGAGCACGAGAAGTCCGACGACCAGCGGCGGGTCGAGCGCGAGCTCGGCCCGCTGCTCGACGAGATCGTCGCGCGCGACGTCCCGTTCCTCGGGGCGTGCTACGGCGTCGGGACTCTCGGGCTGCACGAGGGCGCGATCCTCGACGACACGTTCGCCGAACCCATCTCGGCGGTGACGGTCCGCCTCACCGCCGAGGGGCGGCGCGACCCGTTGCTCGCGGACCTCCCGGACGCGTTCGAGGCGTACGTCGGGCACAAGGAGGCGGTGCGCGAGCTGCCGGCGCACGCGGTGCTGCTCGCGTCGTCGGACACGTGCCCGGTGCAGATGTTCCGCGTCAAGGAGAACCTGTACGCGACGCAGTTCCACCCGGAGCTGGACCTCGCGGGCATCCTCACCCGGATCGAGGTGTACGGGGAGTACGGGTACTTCCCGCCCGAGACCGCGGGGGAGGTCGAGGCGCGGGTGCGGCGCGGCGACGTCCGACACCCGGGGAAGGTCCTGGCGGCGTTCGTGCGCCGCTACGCGCGCGACTGACGGAGCCGGACGCGCCGAACCCCGGGTTGCTCGGCACCTGACGGTCGTGGTGCCGCGCAACCCGGGGTTCGGCAGGGTGCGGTGACGGGCGGTCAGCGGGCGGCGGGCTCCGGCTCGGGGGCCTGGTCGTTGCCCGACGCCGCGGCCTCCTGGTCGGGCGACGTCGCCTCGAGCGCGGCGGCCCGACGGTGCTCGCGCACCGACCAGGCGACGGCGGCGGCCCACAGGACGGCGATCGCGCCGAGGACGACACCCTGGACGCCGCTGCTCGCGTCGACCCAGTCCGACCGCAGGAGCGTGCGGACGTTGGTGAGGACGATGACGCCGCCGACGGCGGAGCCGAGGATGCGCGGCGGCAGGTGGCGCACGAGCCATGCCGCGATCGGGGCCGCGACCAGGCCGCCGAGCAGGAGCGCGAGGACCCAGGTGAGGTCGATGCCCTGCGAGCCGAGCGAGAAGAGGAACCCGAGCGACGCGGCGAGGGCGACGAGGAACTCCGACGTGTCGATCGACCCGATGACCTTGCGCGGCTCGATGCGGCCCGACGCGAGGAGCGCGGGGGTGCCGACCGGGCCCCAGCCGCCGCCGCCCGTCGCGTCGACGAACCCGGCGACGAGCCCGAGCGGGCCGAGGAAGCGCTTGCGCAGCGGGAGCCCGAGGCGGCCGGTCGGGAGCCCGGCGAAGGTGAAGCGGGAGAGCACGTAGATGCCGAGCGCGAGGAGCAGGAGCGACATCACCGGGGCGGCGACGTCGGTGGAGAGGTTCGACAGGAACGTCGCGCCGGCGAACGCGCCGATCGCCCCCGGGACACCGATCCGCAGCACGACCTTCCAGTCGACGTTGCCGAACTTCCAGTGCGCGGCGCCCGAGGCGAGCGTCGTGCCGATCTCGGCGAGGTGCACCGTCGCCGACGCGGCGGCGGGGTTGGTCCCGATCGCGAGGAGCAGGGTGGTCGACGTGACGCCGTACGCCATGCCCAGGCTGCCGTCGACCAGCTGTGCGCCGAGCCCCACGAGGGCCAGCAGGAGAAGTGTCCGCACCGTCGCTCCTTGTCCGTGCGCCGGGACCGTCCCCGGCGTCACGACAAGATTGACCGATGTTGTCGAGTATTTCTACGGGGTGATCACATCATGGTCGTGTGTTAACGACGCCCCGCCCGACGCGTCAGGGGTTCTCCCACGCGTCCGCGCGCGCCGCGAGGGCATGCACGTCGTCCGGGAGGTCGCGGCGCACCACGTCCGCGAGCGTCACGCGGTCGAGGACGTCGCGCACGCTCGCGCGCAGCGCCACCCAGACCTCGAGCAGCCCTGCCGCCGACCCCTCGTACGCGAGGCTCGGCGGGCGCTCGTCGCGCACCGTGACGAGGGGCCCGTCCACGGCGCGGAACACGTCGGCGAGGGTCACCTCGTCGGCCGGCCGGGCGAGCCGGTGGCCGCCGGACCGGCCGCGGACGCTCGCGACGATCCCGGCGCGCCGCAGGTCGCCGAGGATCCGCTCCAGGAAGCTCACGGGCAGGCCCTGGCCCGCCGCGAGGTCCTCCGCCCGCACCGGGTCGCCGTGGGGGGACGCCGCGAGCTCGGCGCACGCCCGCACCGCATAGTCCGCCTTCGCCGAGACACGCACGGTCCCATTCTCCCCCGTCGCGTCAGCGGACGAAGAACGGCCCGGCCGACGGGTCGGCGAGCCAGCCGAGGGCGTGCCCGACGCGCTCCGCCGTGGAGGGCGTCACGTCGGCGGGCAGGTCGTCGGGGGCGAACCACCCGACGTCGAGCGACTCGTCGTCCGCGACGTGCGCCGCCGCCGCGGCCGCCGGGGAGACCGGCCGGCACAGGAACGCGAGGTCGAGGTACTGCGACAGGTCGCCGTTCGGGTAGCGGACGGGCTCGGTCACGGTGACCGCGACGAGCGCGTCGACCACGACGTCCACCCCGGTCTCCTCCCGCACCTCGCGCGCCAGCCCGACCGCCGGGTCCTCGCCCGGCTCGAGGATGCCGCTGACCACGGCCCACAGCCCGGTGTCGGCGCGCCGCCCGAGGAGGAGGCGACCGTCGTCGTCCACCACGACGCCGGACACCCCCGGCATCCACAGCAGGTCCGTCCCGATGCGGGAGCGCAGGGCGGCGACGAAGTCCGGGATCGGCATGGTCCGAGCGTAGGCGCGACCGGCCCGCGAGACGCGCCGACCACCCCGCGCGGAGCACGTGCTACTGTCGCGCCGTGACTTCTCAGTGGTATTGGCGCTTTACGCAGGCTCCCGGTGGGGCCGTGCGGGCGCTCGCCTGACCACAGAACACACCACCCGGAGCCAGCACAGGGCCTTGGACGCGGACCGCGTCCGGGCCCTTCGTCGTGAGACGGGCCGCTCCGGGACCACGGGCGGCAGCAGGCCGGTGAGGGCTCTCGTCTGACGACGGCCCTCGACCCCGCCGCACGAACCAGGAGAACCCCCGTGACCAGCACGACCACGCAGCCCGCCGCGAACGCCCAGCCCGCGAACGACGGCCGGGAAGCCGATACCGTCGACCCCGTGGACAGCCCCGAGCTCCAGGCGCGCACCAGCGACCTGCGGGTGCGCGCGCTCGACGCGCTCCCCGCGCCCCGCACGATGCTCGCCGACCTGCCGCTCGGTGCGACCCGCAGCGACCTCGTCACGACGTCGCGCCGCGAGGTCCGCGACGTCCTCGCCGGCGAGGACGACCGCCTCCTCGTCATCGTCGGGCCCTGCTCGGTCCACGACCCGCAGGCCGCGCTCGAGTACGCCGGGCGCCTGGCCGCCGTCGCGCACGAGCTCGCCGACGACCTCCTCGTCGTCATGCGCGTGTACTTCGAGAAGCCGCGCACGACCGTCGGGTGGAAGGGCCTCATCAACGACCCGCACCTCGACGGGTCGCACGACGTCCACCACGGCCTGCGCCTCGCCCGCGAGGTGCTGCTCGGCGTGCTCGACGCCGGCGTGCCCGCCGCGTGCGAGTTCCTCGAGCCGACGAGCCCGCAGTACATCGCCGACGCGGTCTCCTGGGGCGCGATCGGGGCCCGCAACGCGGAGTCGCAGGTGCACCGCCAGCTCGCGTCCGGCCTGTCCATGCCGGTCGGGTTCAAGAACGCGACCGACGGCGACGTGCAGATCGCCGTCGACGGCTGCATCACCGCCGCGAGCGAGCACACGTTCTTCGGCATGGACTCCCTCGGGCGCGCCGCCGCCGTCGAGACCGCCGGCAACCCCGACTGCCACGTCATCCTGCGCGGCGGACGCTCCGGCCCCAACTACGGGACCGACGACGTCGCGGCGGCGCTCGCGGTCGCGCGCACCTCGGGCCTCGGCGGGGTCACGGAGCACGGGCTCGTCGTCGACGCGTCGCACGGCAACTCGGGCAAGAGCCACGTGCGCCAGGCGGAGGTCGTGCGCGAGCTGTCGACGCGCCTGGCCGAGGGGGAGCAGGGGATCACCGGTCTCATGATGGAGAGCTTCCTCGTCGCGGGCGCGCAGAAGCCCGCGCCGTCGGGCCTGGTGTACGGGCAGTCCGTCACGGACGCGTGCCTCGACTGGGACACGACGGCCGACCTCCTGCGCGATCTCGCCGGGGCGGTCCGGGCGAGGCGCGCGCTCTGAGGCACCCATCCGCGCGGGGCACGGCACCGAACCCGTGGTGTCCCGGACGGTCCGGGGCGGTGCGCGCGTGAAGGAGCCGGTGCTGGGGGACACTGTCGGGGTGCCATCCCCCGTGAGGGCGACCCTGCCGGGCGCCGTCGACGCCGCGCTCGCCGCGTGCGCCGGTGGCGACCCCGACGCGTTCGCGCCGGTCTACGACGCGCTCGCGCCCGTCGCGTACGGCACGTGCCTCGGGATCCTGCGGGACCCGGACCACGCGGCGGAGGTGATGCAGGAGGTGATGGTCGAGGTGTGGCGGACGGCTCCGCGGTTCGACGCCGCGCGCGGATCGGCCCGGACCTGGGTCGCGACGCTCGCGCGCCGTCGGGCGGTGGACCGCGTGCGGGCCGAGCAGGCGCGCCGCGACCGCGACCAGCGCGACCTCGACACGACCCTCGCGACCGCCCCGCGCGACGTCGTCGCGGAGGACGTGGAGCGTCTGCTCGACGGCGCGGCGGTGCGCCGCTGCCTCGGTTCGCTCACCGACACGCAGCGCGAGGCCGTCGTGGAGGCCTACTTCGGCGGCTACACGTACCGGGAGGTCGCGGAGCGTCTCGACGCCGCGCTGCCCACCGTGAAGTCGCGCATCCGGGACGGGCTGGCCCGGCTGCGCGACTGCCTGGGGGTGCGTCGTGACTGAGCCGAGGACGGACCGCGACGAGCGGGGCGGCGCGTGGGACCTGCTGCCCGCGTACGCCCTCGACGCGGTCGACGACCTGGAGCGCCGCGCCGTCGAGCGGCTGCTCGACGCCGACCCGGACGCCCGGCGGGCGGTCGACGAGTACCGGGACGTCGTCGCGGCCTTCGCCGTCGAGCAGGCTCCGCCCGCGGCGGCGCGCGAAGTGGTGCTCGCGCGGGTCGCGGTGACGCCGCAGGGGGCACGTGCCGCGGGTGCCGAGGAGACCGCCGGGTCCGAGGGGCCGGTCGGGCCCGGGCGACCCGAGGGTCCGGCCGACGCGCGGGCCCGGCGCCGCTGGGGGCTCGTCGCCGCGGCCGCCGCCGCGGTCGTCGCGGTCGCCGTCCCGACGACCGTCGCCGTGCGCGCCACCCAGGAGCAGACGCGCCTCCAGGAGCAGGCGGACGTCGTGGCGCAGATGCTCGCCGACCCGTCGGCGACGATCGTGCGCGGCGACGTCGCGGGCGGCGGCGAGGCGTCGGTGCTCGTCGCGGGCGACGACTACCTGTTCCGCGCGTCGGGGCTTCCCGGCGTGGCCGACGACCAGGACTACCAGCTGTGGGTCGTGTCCGACGACGGCGCGGTCTCCTCCGCGGGCGTGGTGGAGGACCAGGACGGCACGGTCGAACAGCTCGTGCGGGACGTCCCGGGCGTGGGCGTCGCGGTGACGGTCGAGCCGGAGGGCGGCTCCGAGCAGCCGACGTCGGACCCGGTCGTCGCGCTCGTCACCTGACCTCGGCGGGGTCGTCCGGAACCCGCGCGGAACGTGTCCGGAACTCGTTCGCTTCGTGACCCATCCGGTGCGCACGACGCTCCGAACCCTCCTCGACACGCCCCGCACCGGCGGGGCGACGACTTCGAGGAGAGACCGATGAACGCTCGAACCCGTACCTCGTACGCCGTCGCCGGCATCGCCACGCTCGCCGTGCTCGGCCTGTCGGCGTGCAGCTCCGACACCGACTCGGGTGACGCCTCGACCGACACCACGTCCGAGGAGTCGATGGACGACACGACCGACGACATGGGCGACGACATGACGGAGGACTCGACCGACGACACGTCCGACGACATGGCGATGGACCCCGCCGCGAACCTCGTCGGGCCGGGCTGCGAGGCGTACGCCGAGCAGGTCCCCGACGGCGCCGGCTCCATCACGGGCATGTCGACCGACCCGGTCGCGGTCGCGGCGTCGAACAACCCGCTGCTCACGACCCTCGTCTCCGCCGTCTCCGGGGAGCTCAACCCGGAGGTGGACCTCGTCGACACGCTCAACGGCGACGAGTTCACCGTGTTCGCCCCGGTCGACGACGCGTTCGCGCAGATCGACGACGCGACGATCGAGACGCTGAAGACCGACGCGGACATGCTCACGTCGATCCTCACCTACCACGTGGTGCCCGGTCAGCTCACGCCCGACCAGGTCGTCGGCGAGCAGACCACCGTCCAGGGCGGCACCGTCGAGGTCACCGGCGAGGGCGACGAGCTCATGGTGAACGACGCGAACGTCGTCTGCGGCGGCGTCATGACGCAGAACGCGACCGTCTACCTCGTCGACGCGGTGCTCATGCCGACGATGTGACCCCAGGACGTGCGACGGCCCCGGCTGCGGCCGGGGCCGTCGTCGTGTCGCGACCCGTCCGGACGCGCGCCCGCTCCGAACCCCTGCCATGGAGACGCTGATCCTCGTCGGACTGCTCGGGGGCCTCATCACGGGCATCTCGCCGTGCATCCTGCCCATGCTGCCCGTGATCTTCTTCGCGGGCGGGGTCCAGGGCGCGCGGCGCACCGCTCCCGGGTCGTCGGGCGGGTCCGACGCCGGCCCCGACCCCGCGCTGTTCGCGGGGCTCCCGAGCGCGGTCGCCGTGGGCGGTGGTGCTCGTGCGGTCGCCGGTGCGCGGGGCCGACGGTCGTGGCGGCCGTACCTCGTGATCGCCGGTCTCGTGCTGAGCTTCAGCGTCTTCACGCTGCTCGGGTCGCTGCTGCTCACCGCGCTCGGTCTCCCGCAGGACCTGCTGCGCTGGGCGGGGATCGTGCTGCTCGTCCTCATCGGGGTCGGCATGATCGTCCCCCGGTTCGAGGAGATCCTCGAACGGCCGTTCCAGCGGGTCGCGGCGCTGGGTGCGCGACGCGGGGCGGCCCGGCAGGACCGTGGGGCGTTCGTCCTCGGACTGGGGCTCGGCGTCCTGTACGTGCCGTGCGCGGGCCCGGTGCTCGCCGCGATCACGGTCGCCGGGGCGACGGGGGAGATCGGGCCGGGCACCGTCGCGCTCACGGTCTCGTTCGCGGTGGGCGCGGCGATCCCGCTGCTCGTCTTCGCGCTCGCAGGCCGCCGGGTCGCGGAGCGGGTGCGTGCGTTCCAGCGGCACACGCGCGGCATCCGGGTCACGGGCGGCGTCGTGATGATCGCGCTCGCCGGGGCGCTCGCGCTCAACCTGCCGGCCGCGCTGCAACGTGCCCTGCCCGACTACACGGGCGCCCTCCAGCAGCGCGTCGACGAGAACGAGACGGTCCGGGAGGCGCTCGACCTCGGCGGACTCGTCACGGACGAGAACCGCGAGCTGTCGAACTGCTCGAACGGCGCCCCGGTCCTGGAGGACTGCGGCACCGCGCCCGAGATCCGGGGGATCGACACGTGGCTCAACACCCCGGACGGCCAGGCCGTGACGCTCGACGACTCGCGCGGGAAGGTCGTCCTCGTCGACTTCTGGACCTACAGCTGCATCAACTGCCAGCGCGCCATCCCGCACGTGAACGCCTGGTACGAGCGGTACCGCGACGTCGGCGAGGGGTTCGAGGTCATCGGCGTGCACACGCCCGAGTTCGCGTTCGAGCGCGAGACGCGCAACGTCGTCGCGGGCGCGGAGGACCTCGGTGTCACCTACCCGGTCGCGCAGGACAACTCCTACTCGACGTGGACCGCGTACCGGAACCGGTACTGGCCGGCGCAGTACCTCGTCGACGCCGACGGCACGGTGCGGCACATCCGGTTCGGCGAGGGCGGCTACGAGGACACCGAACGTCTCCTGCGCGAGCTGCTCGCCGACGCGAACCCGGGCGTCGAGCTTCCCGCGCCCACGACCGTCGGCGACGCGACCCCGCAGGGCGAGACCACGCCCGAGACGTACTTCTCCATCAAGCGCGTCGTCAACTACGCGGGCGAGCCCCGCTACGCCGCGGGGGAGCAGGACTTCTCGCTCACCGCGGACCAGCCGCAGGACACGTTCTCGCTCGGCGGCACGTGGGACGTCGACTTCGAGGGCGCCACCGCGGTGTCCGACGACGCGCGCGTGCGCCTCGCCTACCGCTCCACCGACGTGTTCGTCGTCCTGGGCGGCGAGGGCACGGTGACGGCCCGCGTCACCGCGGACGGCCGCACCACGGAGCGCGACGTCGACGTGTCCGGCAACCCGACGCTCTACCCGCTCCTCGACGGCGACGCGCCCACCACCGGGACCGTCGAGCTCGACGTCCCCGCGGGCGTGCAGGTGTTCACGGCGACCTTCGGCTGAGGCGGGGCACCCGCTGAGTGCTGGCGATCTGTCGTCCACCGGCCCGTCCGGCGACGAATACCCCGCACTCACGGGGCGCGTCGTCAGGGAGGGCCGGGCTCGACCCACGGGCTCCAGGGCGTGACGGTCGCGGTGCCACCGTCGAGCAGGTCGAGGCCGCGGTCCGCGCCGGGCACGTCGGCGAACGCCACGACGCTCTCCGGCGTCCCCGGCACGGGCGCGACGAGGAGGCTCGTCACGAGAGCGGGGTCGTGCGCGGTCGGGCCGCCGCGCCACGACAGCGTCGACTGCGCCCGGTCGCCGGGCGCGAGCGTCACCGGGGCGCCCACGGCGATCGCGTCGGCCTCCACGAGGACGTCCTGCTCGGTGCCGTCCGAGGCGACGAACCGCAGCGCCGGGCTGCCGCCGAGGACGCACGGCGCGTCGTCGTCGTTGCGCGCGGTGACCGTGAGGAACCGGCGACCGAGCGCGGCGTCGAACCACGCGGCGTCGAGCGTGAGGAGATCCGCGTCGCACGTCGTGCCGTCCGTCGGGACGCCCGGTGCGACACCGCCGACGTATCCCGAGCGCACCGCGGCGCCGTCGGGGCCGTGCACCTGGAAGCCGAGCGGTGCACCCGCGTCGGCGGTGCCCTCGAGCCAGCGCGCGACCGGGAGCGGGTCGCCGTCGGCGTACACCGTGAGGAGCGGCGTGCCGGGAAGGACCGGTCGGCGGGCCTCGTAGGACACCGACGCGACCCCGGGACGGGACGACGCGGCGGTCACCAGGTCGAGCAGCGCGGCGTCGGCGGGCACCGGCGGGTCGCCGAGCGAGAGCGTCACGTCGTACCCGATGGTCGACAGCGCGCTCAGGGGTCGTTCGGCGTCGCGGAACGTCGTGGCGACCGGGGTGAGGGCGGCGGCGTCGGCGACCTCGACGGACGCGTACGACGCGTCGAGCCCGACGGACCGCACGGTCCCGTCCGCCAGCAGCGCGACGGCGAAGGCCACGGGGGCGTCCCCGAGGAGGTCGGGCAGCGGGTCGCCGGTCGTGGGGTCGGTGCCGCGGGTGCCCCGCGCGGTCGTGCCGTCGACGACCTGGAGGGTCGCGCCCGACGCGGCGCTGCCGAGGACGCGCAGCTCCCAGGTCTCACCACCGCGCGACGACTGCAGGATCGCGCGGGCGTCGTCCGCGGTGCGCTGCGCGGTCTCGGGCGAGGGGAGCGGCGTGGCGAGCGTGACCCGCGCGGAGGCGCCGGCCCACCCGTTCATCTCGACGTCGGCGACGCCGGGCAGGGCCTCGAGCAGCGCGGTCGTGTCCTCGACCCACCGCTCCGGGTCCGCGCCGAGGGTCGGTTCGCCGTCGGGCGCCTCGTCCGTGGGGGACGCGGCAGCGTTCTCGGGGCCGCCCGCAACCTGGGAGGCGCGGGCTTCTGCCGCGGCTCCCTCGCGCAGCACGGCCGGCGCGAGCGCGGCGGCCGTGACGGCCAGGGCGATCCCGGCGACCGCGGTCCCGATCGCGGCCCTCGACCTGCGCGTGCGCTCGTCGTCCACGGGCGCGACGCTAGCGGGCGTCGGGGGGCGCAGGGGCGTGGTCCGCGGGTCTGCGCAGGACGTGCGCGACGTCTTCACCGCAGGCGGGTGCGCGGGGAGTTTCCGGGCATCGGCGGACCTGTCGGACATCTGTCAGCGGCGCTGCCTTATCAGGATTCCCGGACCCCGGCAACGTCTGGCATGATCCGGCCATGACTGTGAGGACGGCCGCGGAGCTCGCCGCGGTCGACGAGCCGGCGTGGCCGACGCTCTCTCGCATGCTCGGGCGCGGCGGCGTCGAGGTCGTCCCGCCTCCCGCGTGGTCGCTGGAGGTGCTCTACCGCCTCCAGGTCACGGTTCGCTCGACCCTGGGAGCGCTTGCGCTGCACACCGGCGGGGTCCTGGTCGACGGCGGGTGGCTGCGGATCCTCGGCGGCGGCGGGTCGGGCCTGCCGGACCTCGCGAGCGTCAACGGGCTCGGCGAGCCGGGGGAGGACAGCGCTGCGCCGTCGGTGCTCGTCGTCGCCTACGACGTGCTGGGCGGGACGTTCGCGATCAACGGCGGCGGGCTGTCGGGCCCGCTCGGGGACGTGCACTGGTTCGCGCCGGACGTCCTGGACTGGGTCGACCTGGGGTTCGGCCAGGCGGCGTTCCTCGAGTGGGCGGTGAGCGGCGGCGCGGGCGCGCTGTACGACCACCTGCGCTGGCCCGGCTGGTACGACGAGATCGGCGACGTCCGCCTGGACGAGGGGCTGAGCGTGTACCCGCCGCTGTGGTCGCAGGAGGGGCGCGACGTCGCGTCCGCCTCCCGCACGCCGGTCGCCCTGGGTGAGCTCGTCGACTGGCACTTCGAGATGGCCGCGCGCATGACGCCGGTCGAGGAGGACGACGCGGCGCAGTCGCGGGGCTGGGCCGACGGCCCGTAGGCCGGACCGGCCCGTCGAGGGCGTCCGCACCGAGGGCGGCGACCGCGCACGCGCCTGCACCCCGTCCTGTATACAAGTGCGCACCTGCGTGCGAGGATGGCCGGGTGACGACGACGCCCGACCTGCACCCCGTCGTCGGGCAGGCCGCCCCGACGCCCGGCGAACCCGGGCTCGCGCGCCGCAGCTCCGGCGCCCGCGCCGTCTACGACCTGCTCCGCGGCCGCATCATCGACGGCACCCTCGCCCCCGACGCCCGCCTCACGGAGCCCGTCCTCTCCGCCGAGCTCGGCGTCTCCCGCACCCCCGTGCGCGAGGCGCTGCGGCTGCTCCAGGCCGAGGCGCTCGTCGTGGAGCTGCCCACCGGAGGGGTCCGCGTCGCCCCGCTCGACGTCGCGGACGCGCGCCGCGTCTACGACGTCCGCGCCCGCCTCGAAGGCCTCCTCGCCCGCGACGCGTGCGAGCGCGCGCGTCCCGACGACGTCGCACGCCTCGTCCGGCTCGTCGCCGTCATGGACGCCGTGCGCGACCACGAGGACGAGGTGCTGCGCATCGGTGCGCAGTTCCACGGCGAGATCGAGGCGCTCGCGGACCACCGCTGGGCGTCCGCCCTCCTGCGGCAGATCCGCGGTCACGTGGACCGCTACCGCGCCCTCGCGGCGCGCCGCCGCGTCGGCACCACGGACCACGTCGACGAGCACCGCGCCGTCGCCGACGCGATCGCGCGCCGCGACCCGGACGCCGCGGAGGCCGCGATGCGCGCCCACGTCGAGCGCAGCGCGGCCCTCGCCGAGCAGTCGCTCCGCGACCACCCACCGACCTGACCGGCCCCGACCCGGTCCACCCCCCTCGCACCCTCGCACCCACCCCCTCACACCCCGAGCGGAGCCCGCACCGATGCCCTACACCCACCACCTGCGCGTCTACCCCAGCGCGGAGGCCCTCGACCGCACGGACCAGCTCGCCTGGAAGCTCGCCGAGCTCGCGACCGACCCGGTCGAGCCGACCCCCGAGGTCACCGACATGGTGATCAACCGCGTCATCGACAACGCGGCCGTCGCGGCGGCGAGCCTCACCCGGGGCCCGGCGGTCGCGGCCCGTGGCCAGGCCCTCGCCCACCCGTACACGCCGGGCGCGACGGTGTTCGGGTGCGACCTCGCGACGCGCACGAGCCCCGAGTGGGCGGCCTGGGCCAACGGCGTCGCCGTGCGCGAGCTCGACTTCCACGACACGTTCCTCGCCGCCGAGTACTCCCACCCGGGCGACAACATCCCGCCCGTGCTCGCCGTCGCGCAGCACGCCGGGGCCGACGGGGCGGCGCTCGTGCGCGGGATCGTCACCGGCTACGAGGTCCAGGTCGACCTCGTCCGTGCGATCAGCCTGCACCAGCACAAGATCGACCACGTCGCCCACCTCGGCCCGTCCGCCGCCGCGGGCATCGGCACGCTCCTCGGCCTCGACACGACGACCGTGTTCCAGGCGATCGGGCAGGCCCTGCACACGACGACGGCCACGCGGCAGTCCCGCAAGGGCCAGATCTCCACGTGGAAGGCCCACGCCCCGGCGTTCGCCGGGAAGGTCGCCGTCGAGGCCGTGGACCGGGCGATGCGCGGCCAGACGTCGCCCGAGCCGATCTACGAGGGCGAGGACGGCGTGCTCGCGTGGCTCCTCGACGGGCCGGACGCCGCGTACGACGTCGTGCTCCCCGGCCCGGGAGAGCCCCGCACCGCGATCCTCGACACGTACACGAAGGAGCACTCGGCGGAGTACCAGTCGCAGGCCCTCATCGACCTCGCGCGTGCGCTGCACGACGAGCACCCGTGGCTCGCCGACCCGGAGAACGTGGCGTCCGTCGTCATCCACACGAGCCACCACACGCACTTCGTCATCGGATCGGGAGCGAACGACCCGCAGAAGTACGATCCGACGGCGTCGCGCGAGACGCTCGACCACTCCATCCCGTACATCTTCACCGTCGCGCTCCAGGACGGCGGGTGGCACCACGTCGGGTCGTACGCGCCCGAGCGGGCTGCGCGCCCGGACACCGTGGCGCTGTGGGGCACGGTCACGACGGCCGAGGACCCGGAGTGGACGCGCCGGTACCACTCGACCGACCCGGCCGAGAAGGCGTTCGGCGGACGCGTCGAGATCGAGCTCACCGACGGTGGGCGGATCGTCCGCGAGATCGCCGTCGCCGACGCGCACCCGCTCGGCGCGCGCCCGTTCGGCCGCGACCAGTACGTGCGCAAGTTCCGCACGCTCGCCGAGGGCGTCCTGGAGGACGCGGAGGTCGACCGGTTCCTCGCGCTCGCCGAGCGCCTGCCCTCGCTCACCCCCGCCGAGGTGCGCGAGCTGACGATCGTCGGTCGCCCGGGCCTGCTCGACGCGGTGCCCGTCCCGACCGGCCTGTTCGAGCGGGGAGGCGAGTGATGCTGTACAGCCAGGTGACGGCGTCGGACAAGCGGCGCGGCTTCCGCGAGGCGCTCGCGACCGCGCGCAGCACGGGCGAGCCGCTGCGGCTGCCGGGCGCGTTCAACCCGCTGTCCGCGCGGCTGATCGAGGACAAGGGCTTCGAGGGCGTCTACGTGTCCGGGGCGGTGCTGTCCGCCGACCTCGGGCTGCCCGACATCGGCCTGACCACGCTCACCGAGGTCGCGGGCCGCGCCCAGCAGATCGCGCGCGTCACCGACCTGCCGGCGCTCGTCGACGCCGACACGGGCTTCGGCGAGCCGATGAACGTCGCGCGGACCGTCCAGGCGCTGGAGGACGCCGGGGTCGCGGGCGCGCACGTCGAGGACCAGGTCAACCCCAAGCGGTGCGGCCACCTCGACGGCAAGGAGGTCGTGGGCCTCGACGAGGCGGCGAAGCGCGTGCGCGCCGCCGCGGACGCACGGCGCGACCCGGGCTTCCTCGTCATGGCCCGCACCGACGTCCGCGGGACGATCCCCGGCGACGCCGGCCTGCGTGCCGCGATCGACCGCGCGAAGGCGCTCGTCGACGCGGGGGCGGACGCGATCTTCCCCGAGGCGATGGCCGACCTGACGGAGTTCGAGGCCGTCGCGAACGCCGTCGACGTGCCCGTGCTCGCCAACATGACGGAGTTCGGCAAGTCCGAGCTGTTCACGCGGCGCGCGCTCGGGGACGCGGGCGTCGCGCTCGTCATCTACCCCGTGACGCTCCTGCGCGCCGCGATGGGCGCCGCCGAGCGTGTCCTCGACGAGATCGCCGGGACCGGGACCCAGGCCGGGCAGGTGCCGCACATGCAGACCCGTGCACGGCTCTACGAGCTGCTCGACTACGCCGCCTACAACCAGTTCGACGAGGGCATCTTCACCTACCGCCCCTGACCGCCCGACCCGCCGCCGCCTCACGAAGGAGTGACCGCATGAGCACCACCGGCAGCACCCCGGCCGCCCTCGCCGACGCGCCCGAGATCCGCAAGGGCCTCGCCGGCGTCGTCGTCGACGTCACCGCCGTGTCCAAGGTCAACCCCGAGACGAACTCGTTGCTGTACCGCGGCTACCCGGTGCAGGACCTCGCCGCACGCCGGTCGTTCGAGGAGGTCGCGCACCTCCTGTGGCACGGCGAGCTCCCGACGCCCGAGCAGCTCGCGGAACAGACGGCCGTCGAGCGGGCGCACCGCGCCCTGCCGGGCAACGTGCGCAACGCGGTCCTCGAGCTCCCGACGACGTGCCACCCCATGGACGTCGTGCGCACGGCCGTCTCCCAGCTCGGCGCGCACGACCTCGACGCGGAGGACTCGTCGCCCGAGGCCGAGCAGGCGAAGGCGCTGCGCCTGTGGGCGGTGCTGCCCGCCGTCGTCGCGCTCGACCAGCGGCGGCGCCGCGGGCTGCAGCTCGTCGAGCCGCGCGACGACCTCACCTACGCCGAGAACTTCCTGTGGACGACGTTCGGCGAGGTCCCCGACCCGGCCGTGGTGCACGCGTTCGAGGTGTCGATGGTGCTGTACGCCGAGCACTCGTTCAACGCCTCGACGTTCACCGCACGCGTCATCACCTCGACGCTCGCCGACCTGCACTCCGCGGTGACGGGCGCGATCGGCGCGCTCAAGGGCCCGCTCCACGGCGGCGCGAACGAGGCCGTCATGGCGACGTTCGCCGAGATCGGGACCGCCGACCGGGCCGCGGCCTGGCTCGACGACGCGCTCGCCGCGAAGCGCAAGATCATGGGCTTCGGCCACCGCGTCTACAAGCACGGCGACTCGCGCGTCCCCACGATGCGCGCCACGCTCGACGCGCTCGTCGAGCACTACGACCGCCCCGACCTGCTCGAGCTCTACACCGCGCTCGAGACGGCGATGACCGAGCGCAAGAACATCCTGCCCAACCTCGACTACCCCGCGGGCCCGGCCTACCACCTCATGGGCTTCGACACCCCGATGTTCACGCCGCTGTTCGTCGCGTCGCGCGTCGTCGGCTGGACCGCGCACGTCATGGAGCAGCGCGCCGCCAACGCCCTCATCCGACCGCTGAGCCAGTACGTCGGCGAGGCGCAGCGCGAGGTCCCCTGACCGCTGACCCCGGGGGATGCGCCGAGCACGAGGTTGGTGTCGTTCTGACGGCGAGAACGACATCGACCTCGTGGTCGACGGCGAGCAGCCTCGTGGTCGGCCGGGCGGTACGGTGAGCCCGTGCTGAGCATGGACGAGGTCGTCGAGCGTCGCCGTTCCGCTGCCCGACGGCGCCGGGTCGCCCTCGTCGCGGGCATCGCCGCAGGGGTGCTCGCCGTGGCGACGGTCGTGGCGTGGCAGGTCGTGGCCCGCACCGCAGCGGTCCAGCCCGGTGCGGTCAGCGTCTACGCGGGACCCGCGCTCACCGAGTGCGCGCTCCCCGACCGCGACGGCATGCCGTCGGCCTACGTCGTGGGCGCCAAGGACGCCGAACCCACGGTCGTCTACTCCGTCCGCAACCCCGGCGTCGTCCCGGTGGTCCTCCACGGCGAGGCGGGGGTGCGCTTCCAGCGCGAGCTCTTCGACGAGCTCGCCGACTTCGCCGGGATGCCGACGGACGATCTCGTGGACAGCATCGTCGTCCCGCCGGGCGCAGAAGCGTTCGCCCAGGTCGAGCCGGACGGGGAGGTGCAGGACGCCGTCGTGCGCGAGTCGCTCGACCTCCCGGCCACGGTCCTCGGCGTCGACCGTGCGCTCTCCGTCGACCTCGACCCTGTCCTCGTCCTGCTGCCCGGCACGACCGACGACCCGGTCGCGACCGAGGCGGCCGCGCGCTCGGCCTGCGGGCTCGACTGACGCTGCGGTCGGCCGGGACCGGCGCCGTGCGAGTGTCCCGCCGGTTCGCCGAGCACGAGGTTGGTGTCGTTCTGACGGCGAGAACGACATCAACTTCGTGGTCGACGGCGAGCAGCCTCGTGGTCGACAGGGTCACCGCACGAACGCCTCCAGCTCGGCGCGGTCGACCGGGCCGTCACGGTGGATCAGGGCCGTGACGTCGTCCATGCGGTCCCACACGTTGACGGCCATACCGGCCTCGACACGACCGTCCTTCGTCCAGAAGGCGACGAGCTCGCGGTCGGCGAGCGAACCGCTGACGACCACCTCGTCGTACGCGTCCGGTCCGGCGACGAAGCCGAGGTACTCCATGCCGACGTCGTACTGGTCGGAGAAGAAGTACGGGAGCTCGGGGTAGGGGTCGGTCGACCCGAGCATCGCGCGCGCGGCGTGCGGGCCCTGGTTGAGCGCCGTCGCCCAGTGCTCGACCCGGATCGACCGCCCGTACCGGGGGGAGGGCACGCTCGCGACGTCGCCCGCGACGAACACGTCCGGGTCGGTCGTCTGCAGCGTCGCCGAGGCGACGACCCCGCCGGTGGCGGAGTCGAGCGCGAGCCCGGCCGCCTCCGCGAGCCCGACGTTCGGTGCCGCGCCGACCGCGACGAGGACCACGTCCGCCTCGACGTGCGTGCCGTCCCCGAGCGCGACACCCGTGACCCGGTCCTCGCGTCCCGTGATCTCGGTCGCCTCCGCGCGCCGGTGCAGGTGCACGCCGTGCTCCGCGTGCACCTGCCCGTACAGCTCGCCCATCTCCGGTCCGAGGACCCGCTCCAGCGGGTGCGCCCCGCGCCCGACGACGCTCACGTCCAGCCCCTTCGAGCGGGCCGACGCCGCGACCTCCAGACCGATCCACCCGTCACCGACGATCGCGAGCCGTCCCGCACCCTCGCGCGCGGACGCCTCAAACGTCGCGGCCAGGCGCTCGCTGTCCTCCAGGGTACGCAGGTAGTGCACGCCTTCCAGGTCGGCACCCGGGACGGGCAGGGCCCGCGGGTCCGAACCCGTCGCGATCAGCAGCCGTGCGTAGTCGAGGGTGCGCCCGTCGGCCAGCGTCACGACGTGCCCGCCCGGGTCGACGCCGGTCGCGGTCGCGCCGCGCAGGAGCTCGACGTCGTGCCGCGCGTACCAGTCCTCCGCGAGCGGGAAGACGGCGTCGCGCTCCGCCTCGCCGCGCAGGTAGTCCTTCGACAGCGGGGGCCGTTCGTACGGGCGGTGCGGCTCGCGCGCGACGACGACGACGACGCCGTCGTGCCCCTCGTCGCGCAGCGTCTCGACGGCCTTGGCGGCGGCGAGACCGCCCCCGACGACGACGATCGGTGCTCCGGCCATGGTCCCGTCCTCCCGTGTGGTGGCTCGCCACCCCAGTCTCGCGCGAGCACGGGGCGGGCGCGCGCCCCGCACCACGACGCGCCGCCACGCGTGCGCAGGTGCAGGGTGCTCAGGCGGACGCGCTCAGCCCGTCCCGCCAGCGGTCGAGGAGCCGAGCGACGGCGCGCGAGCGGGACCAGGGCATCTCGGGCACCTCGGTCCGGCCGTCGGCGAGCGCTCGCGAGACGGCGTCGGCCTCCGCGGCGAACGGGTCGACGGGGACGACACCGACGCGTCGCTCCGTGCCGTCCTGCCGCACGACGAACGACGCCGCGGACGCGGCCCGGCTGCCGTAGGCGTCGTCGAGGTGGACGACGCCGCCGGGTCCGGACACGACGGCGGAACGCGGCAGGTCCGCGACGATCGAGCAGGCGACCTCGGCCGTGAGACCGTCCGCGACGATCGTCGCGGTGGCGTGCTCGTCGACACCCGTGTCGCCGACGGCTCCCGTCGTGGCCGCGACGTCGAGGTCCGCGACGTCGACACCGGCCGCCGCGGCGAGGGCCACGGCCAGCGCGACGGGGTACCCGCCCACGTCGAGGATCGCCCCTCCTGCCAGCCCGGGGTCGAACAGGCGGCCGGAACGGTCCGGTGCGGCGAAGCCGAACGACGACGCCACGCGGAGCGGCGACCCGAGATCCCCGCGCGCCACGTGCTCGTCCAGCGCGCGCGCCAGCGGGCCGAACCGGTGCTTGTACGCCTCGACGAACGGCACGCCGTGCTCCGCAGCCGCCGCGAGGACGCGATCCGTCTCGGCCTGCGTCGGGGCGACCGGCTTCTCGCACAGGACCGCCTTGTCCGCGCCCAGCGCCGCGACGGCCAGGTCCGCGTGCGTCGTGTGCACCGTCGCGACGTAGACCGCGTCGACGTCGTCGCGCGCGAGGATCTCGTCGTAGGTGCCGGTCACCGGGGCGTCGTGCTCCCGGGCGAACGCCTCGGCCCTCCCGGGGTCGCGGCTCGCCACCGCGTGCAGCGTCCCGTGCTCCGAGCGGGGCAGTGCCCGCGCGAACCAGCCACCGATCTCGCCCGGCCCCAGGACCGCCCACCTCGTCGTCCGCACGCCGCGAACCTAGCAGTCCGCGGCGGACCGCCGTCGGTCCCCCGCACGACGAGGAGAGGCCCTCCGTCCAGCGTTTCCGCTGTTCAGAGGGCCTCTCGGCTGGTCGGGGTGACAGGATTTGAACCTGCGACCTCTTCGTCCCGAACGAAGCGCGCTACCAAGCTGCGCCACACCCCGCTTGCCGCCACGCGTCGTCGGGCACAAGCCCTGCTGCGCGGGAAGCCTGCCCAGAATAGCCGACGATGTGCCCTGCGACGAAACCGGCTCCGGGGTGACGTGCACGACGCCGCGACCGCGGCCGTGAGGTCAGCGTGCGGTGAGCGTCACGAGGGTCGCCTCGGGGCGGCACGCGAACCGGAACGGCGCGTACGGCGACGTCCCCGCGCCGGCGGAGACGTGCAGCCACGTCGACCCGTCGCCACCCGGCCGGTCGGGGCGCGCCCCCGGCCAGCCGTGGAGCCCGCTGGCCCGGCGTCGGTCGAGGTCGCAGTTCGTGACGAGCGCGCCGAACCCGGGGACGCGGAGCTGGCCGCCGTGGGTGTGCCCCGCGATGACGAGGTCCGCGCCGTCGGCGTGCATCGTGTCCAGGACGCGCCGGTAGGGCGCGTGCGCCACGCCCACGCGCAGGTGCGCTCCCGCGGGGCGGGGCACAGGGTCGGGGTAGACGTCGAGGTCGAGGTGCGGGTCGTCGACCCCCACGAGGTCGAGGTGCACCCCGTCGACGCGGAGCGTGTCACGCCGGTTCGTGAGGTCGACCCAGCCGGCCGACCGCAGCGCCTCCGCGAGACGGTCGGCGGGCAGCGTCGGAGCCGACCGCGCGAAGGGGACCCGGGCGTCGGGAAGGAGGTACCGCGCGGGGTTCTTCGGCACGGGCGCGTAGTAGTCGTTCGACCCGAGGACGAACATGCCGGGGACGTGGTCGAGCAGCGGCCGCAGCGCGTGGAGGACGGGGCCGAGGGAGTCGCGGTGGGCGAGGTTGTCCCCGGTGTCCACCACGAGGTCGGGCTCCAGCTCCGCCAGGGACCGGACCCACGCGATCTTGCGGCGCTGCGACGGCACGAGGTGCAGGTCCGAGACGTGCAGCACCCGCAGGTCCCGCGTCCCCGGAGGGAGCACCGGGATCGTCACGAACCGCGTCGTGAAGAGCTTCGTCTCGACGTGCGCGTAGGCGAGCGCACCGGCACCCACCGCGGCCAGGGCCGCGAGGCCGCGCCCCACGCGCCGACGGCCGGTCAGCCGTTCCCTCCGCCGCCGAGGTCACCCAGGTCGCCGAGGAAGTCCTCGAGCGTGCCACGCCCGCCGGCGTTGCCGCGGTCGCCACGGTCCCCGCGGTCCTCACCGTCGCCGCCGGAGTCACCGCCGCCGTCGCCGCCGGAGTCACCGTCGTCGCCGCCGCCGGAGTCACCGCCGCCACCGTCACCCGAGTCGCCGCCGTCGTCCGACGGGGGAGGAGGCGGCGGGGCGGGCGCGTTGACCTTGCCCCAGTCCGGCGCGCCGAAGTCCGCCGCCGGCTGACCCTCCAGGGCCCGGTCCATGTACGCCTTCCACGTCGGCGCCGCGAGCGTCGAACCGAACCACCAGCGCTCGAACTGCCCGTTGATGACCATGTCGCGCATCTCGACGTCGTTCTCGGCGTTCCCGATCCACACCGCGGTCGCGACCTGGGGGGTGTAGCCGATGAACCACGTGTGACGGTTGAGCTGGGAGGTGCCCGTCTTGCCGGCGCTCGTGCGGCCGTCGAGCTGGGCCGCGCGCCCGGAGCCCTGCGTCATGACCGACTGCAGGGCGTAGGTCACGGTGTTCGCGACCTCCGGGTCCAGCGCGTTCTTGTTGCAGCTCGCCTCCGGGACGGGCAGCTCCTCGCCGTCCGTGCTGACGATCTTGGTGATCGCGATCGGCTCGCAGTACGTGCCGCCGCTCGCGAACGTCGCGTACGCCGCCGCCATCTGCAGCGGCGAGGAGTTCTGGGTGCCGATGACCATCGACGGGACCATCTGCGCGCCCGTGTCCTGGTCCTTGAGCATCGACGGGCGGTACCCGATCGACTCCGCGGTCGACTTGATGTCGCACAGGCGCAGCTGGCTCTCCATGGACACGTACGCGGTGTTGATCGAGTTGTACGTGGCCTGCAGGACGCTGATCTGACCCTTGTCGTCGTTGCCGTCCGAGTTGCCCGGACGCCACGCCTCGGCCTCGTTGCGGACGTTCGCGCCGCAGAAGTCGAAGTCGGTGTTGTTCCACGAGCGGCTGTTCGCGTTGACGCTCTGGTACAGGCTCTTGCCGCTCTTGAGCCACTCCGCGAGGACGAACACCTTCCACGTCGACCCCGGCGAGAACCCGTTCGACGACCCGTGCGACTGGTCCACGCTGTAGTTGACGGCGGTCGTCCCCTTCGCGGGCTCCTCCGTGGCGTCGTAGGCGCGGTTCTGCGCCATCGCGAGGATCTTGCCCGTGCCGGGCTCGACCGACACGATCGCGTCCTCCAGCCCGGAGGGGTCGTCCGCCGGGACGGCAGCACGCGCCTCCTGCACCGCCGCCTTCTGCATCGCCGGGTCGAGCGTCGTGTAGATGTCGAGGCCACCACGGTAGAGCTGGGCCTTGCGGTCGTCCTCGGTCTCGCCGAACACCGGGTCGGAGATGAGCACCTTCGTCACGTAGTCGCAGAAGAACGCGGAGCCCTTCGCGGCCTGGCAGCCGACCTCGACCGGCTTGACCTTGAGCGTGTCGCCGATGGCCGTCGCGCGGCCCTGGTCGTACTCGTCCTTCGTGATGTAGCCCTGCTGGTACATCGTGTTGAGGACGATGTTGCGGCGCTTCTGCGACTCCTCCGGGTTGCGCGTCGGGTCGTACTTCGACGGTGCCTTCGTGATGCCGGCGATCGTCGCGGCCTCGACGGCGTTGAGGTCCTTCGCGCTCTTGCTGAAGTAGTGCTGCGCCGCGGTCTCCACGCCGTACAGCGACGACGCCCCGAACTGCGCGATGTTGAGGTACCCCTGGAGGATCTCCTCCTTGCTCATCCGCTTCTCGATGGAGATCGCGAGCTTCGCCTCGCGGGCCTTGCGGCCCAGGGTGTCCTCGCGGGCCTCCCAGATCCCCATCGTGTCGTCCTCGCGGACCGCCTGCTCGATCAGCACGTTCTTCACGTACTGCTGCGTCAGCGTCGACGCGCCCTGCGTGGGCAGGTCCATCATGTTGTTCACCACGGCGCGCGGGATGCCCTCGATGTCGACGCCACCGTGCTGCCAGAAGCGCTTGTCCTCGATCGCGATCACCGCGTTCTGCATGTACGGCGAGACCTCCTCGAGCGGGACGACGATGCGGTTCTCCGTGTAGAACGTCGCGAGCAGCGTCTTGCCGTCGTTCGCGTACACGCGCGACTGCTCGGCCAGCGGCCCCGGCTCGAGGTCGGCAGGCAGCTCGTCGAACACCTCGACCGCGCTCTCCGCGGCGGTGTTCGCGCCGGCGGCGAGGGGGACGAGCAGGCCCGCGGCGAGCACGCCGCCCACACCGGACACCAGCACGAACGCCAGGAGGAGGGCGATGAGCTGGTACGCGTTGATCTGACGACCGCGTGGACGGACAGGGGAAGCCATGGTGCCAACCCTACGGGAGCCCCCCCGGCGGGGCCCCGGGATGCCCGCCTGGGGCGGTGTGCGGGTTGTGTGAGCATCCCGAGGAAGCGCCCCGGCGGCTACGCTCACCCCATGGCTACCACCTGGGAGTACGCGACCATCCCCCTGATCATCCACAACACCAAGGCGGTCCTCGACCAGTGGGGCGCCGACGGCTGGGAGCTCGTCCAGGTCGTGACCGGCCCCGACGGCAACGGCCTCGTCGCCTACCTCAAGCGGCCCACCGGGGACAAGTAGTGGCCGACGGCGTCACGAACCCGCCCGGGGCCGTCGCCGCCCGCCTCGCGGGGCTCGGCCTGTCCCTCCCCGACGTCGCGGCCCCCGTCGCCGCCTACGTCCCCGCGGTGCGGACCGGCCGGTACGTCCATACCTCCGGGCAGCTCCCGTTCGTCGACGGCGCCCTGCCCGCGACCGGCAAGGTCGGCGAGGGCGACGGCCTCGTCCCGCCCGACGACGCCGCGGACCTCGCACGCGTCTGCGCCCTCAACGCCCTCGCCGCCGTGCACGCCCTCGTCGGGAACCTCGACCAGGTCGTCCGCGTCGTCAAGGTCGTGGGGTTCGTCGCCAGCGACCCCTCGTTCACGGGCCAGCCGGGCGTCGTCAACGGCGCCAGCACGCTCCTCGGGGACGTCTTCGGCGACGCCGGCGTGCACGCCCGCAGCGCCGTCGGCGTGGCGGTCCTGCCCCTCGACGCGCCGGTCGAGGTCGAGCTGGTCGTCGAGCTCGCGGAGTAGCGCCGCGGGTCGTGGTCCCGCGGTCGGTTCCCCGGTGGCGGGCCGCAAAGCGTGCGTCCGCGGGGTTCCCCGGTGGCGGCGGCGGGTCTTCCCTCCGGACCCTCGTCCCTCGGGTCCTCCCGCCAGACCCGCCACGACCCGCCGCCGCCACCGGTCCACCCCGCTCGCTCGTCGGGTCGCCTCCGGCAGGGGCCGAGCATGCGGTTGACGCCCGTTCGGGGGCTGATTCGGTCGCCAGCCGCATGGTCGGCGGGAGCTGATCGCATGGTCGGCGCGGAGGCCCGACGACGGGGCTCGCCGGGGCCGCCTTGCTCGCCCACCACTCGTGGTGGGCCGACGACCGGTGTCGGCCCGCGCCGTCGGGCACGACGGCATCACAGCACGGGGCATCACGGCACGACGGCACGACGGCACGACGATCTGACGACCTGCGCATGGTGAGACGGAGCCGGAGGGTGCGGGTGGGGGCGCCGCGTCGTGGCGGGTCTGGCGGGAGCGACGCGAGGCACGAGCGGCGCGGATGGAAGACGCGGCGCCCCCACCCGCACCCTCACCCACGGCCCAGGACCCTCCCCCGGGTGACTCAGCGCGCGCGGCGCTCCAGGCGGTCGAGGTCGAGGAGCACGACGGCGCGGCCCTCGCGGCGGACCCAGCCGCGGGTGGCGAAGTCGGCGAGCGCCTTGTTCACGGTCTCGCGCGACGCGCCGACGAGCTGGGCGAGCTCTTCCTGGGTGAGGTCGTGCGCCACGCGCACGCCCTCGTCCGTGTGCTCGCCGAAGCGCGTCGACAGGTCGAGCAGCGCCTTGGCGACGCGGCCGGGGACGTCGGAGAAGACGAGGTCGGCGAGCGTCTCGTTGGTGCGGCGCAGGCGGCGCGCGAGGGCGTTGAGCAGGTGCTTGGCGACGCTGGGGTGCTTCTCGATCCACTCGACGAGCTGGTCGTGGCCGAGCTCGTAGATGACGGAGTCGGCGACGGAGCTGGCGGTCGCGGTGCGCGGGCCCGGGTCGAACAGGGAGAGCTCGCCGAACATCTCGCCGGGGCCGAGGATCGACAGGAGGTTCTCGCGCCCGTCGTTGGAGCGGCGCCCGAGCTTGATCTTGCCGGTCGCGATCACGTAGAGGCGGTCGCCGGGCTCGCCCTCGCGGAACAGGACGTCACCGCGGGAGAGCTCGATCTGCTGCATCGACTCGAACAGGGTGCGCGTCTCGTCCGCGTCCATCGTCGCGAACAGGGGTGCGGAGAGCACAACGTCGTCGTCCACGCGGGGTCCTTCGTCTCGTCCTTCGCTGATCTTCCAGGGACGATTCTGCCCTACGGCCGCAACTCGGGTGTGGGTGGGCGGGGTTAGCGTGGGCTCGTGAACGCCGCGCAGACGTCGTCCGAGCAGGACCGTCCCTCGTCCGGGAGCCGTGGGGCGCGCGCCCCGGAGTCGCGTCTCGCCCTGGTGC
Organism: Cellulosimicrobium marinum; assembly: GCF_020551945.1. GTDB lineage: Bacteria > Actinomycetota > Actinomycetes > Actinomycetales > Cellulomonadaceae > Cellulosimicrobium > Cellulosimicrobium marinum. The sequence goes on from NZ_JAJBZH010000002.1 coordinate 663,642, forward strand.
GCCGGGCGCGTCGGACCAACCGGGAGCTCGCGCGCACGTACCCGGACGCGCACTGCGAGCTGGACTTCACGTCGCCGCTGGAGCTCCTGGTCGCGACGGTGCTCTCGGCCCAGACGACGGACAAGCGGGTCAACCTCACGACGCCCGCGCTCTTCGCGCGCTACCCCGACGCGGCGGCGTACGCGGGCGCGGACCGGGCCGAGCTGGAGGAGATCCTGCGGCCCACGGGCTTCTTCCGGGCGAAGGCGCAGTCCGTCATCGGGATCGGGCAGGCGCTCGTCGAGCGGTTCGACGGCGAGGTGCCCGGCCGCCTGGAGGACCTCGTGTCCCTGCCGGGCGTGGGTCGCAAGACGGCGAACGTGGTGCTCGGCAACGCGTTCGGGGTGCCGGGCCTCACGGTCGACACGCACTTCGGGCGTCTGGTACGGCGGCTGGGGTGGACCGCGGAGGAGGACCCGGTCAAGGTGGAGCAGGTCGTCGGCGGGCTGGTGGAGCGGTCGGAGTGGACGATGCTGTCCCACCGCCTGATCTTCCACGGGCGGCGCGTCTGCCACGCGCGCCGGCCCGCCTGCGGGGCGTGCACGGTGGCGCGCTGGTGCCCGTCGGCGGGGATCGGGGAGGTCGACCCGGTGAAGGCGGAGAAGCTCGTCAGGACGAGCTGATCCGGCCCAGCCAGTCGAGCAGGAGGTCCGTGACCTCGTCGGGCGCCTCCTCGGGCAGGAAGTGCCCGGCGTCGGGCAGCACCTCGAAGCGGTAGTCGCTCGCCAGGGCCGCGCCGTCGGCGTCGGCGAGCGCACGTCGCAGCAGCCCGTCCCGACCCCCGTGCACCTGGAGGGCGGGCACGGTGACGGGCCGCCGGAGCGCGGAGAGGAACCGGCGCCCGTCGGGCCGCGGCGTGGAGCGCACGGCCCACCGCAGCGACTCCATGGCCGTGTGCGCGGCGAACGGGATCCGCATCACGGTCCGGTAGGTGGCGGCGACGTCGTCGTCGAAGGGGGTGGCCGCGCCGTCGGTCAGCACCTGGTCGACGAGCCGCCCGGACAGCAGCGCGCGCTCCGGGAAGGTGGGCACCTGGAAGAAGGCGAGGTGGCGCCGTGCGACGGGGGTGAGGAGCTGCCGGGCGGACACGTGCATGCGCGCCGGGTGGGGTGCGGCGAGAGCGGCGACGCCCGCGGTCACGGCGGGCTGGAGCGCGGCCATCGCCCACGCGAGACTGCCGCCCGTCCCGTGCCCGACGACGACCGCGCGCCCGGCGCCGAGCGAGCGGATCACGCCGGCGATGTCGCGCGTGCGAGTGGGGGCGTCGTACCCGAGGGGCGGCTTGTCGGACGCGCCGACGCCGCGCACGTCGAGCGCGGCGACGCGGTATCCGGCCGCGGCGAGGGGCTCGACCTGGTGCCGCCACGCCCACCAGAACTGGGGGAACGAGTGGAGCAGGACCACGAGCGGGGGGCCGGGGTCGCGGACGCCGCGGTCGTGCGGGCCCGCGACCGCGACGTGGAAGCGTGCGCCGTTCGCCGGGACGAGCTCGTGGCGCCAGGGGCCGTCCGGCAGCGCGGACGTGAAGTCGGAGGGGTCGGCCGTCACCCGGTCGAACCTACCGGGGCGTCGGCGGTCCCGTCCCCACCGGCGCGGTCCGTGCGCTCCGCGGCGGCGTCGGGCGCGGGCCGGCGGTCCTTGGGCGGGTCGAACCGGTACCCGACGTTGCGCACCGTCCCGATGAGCTGCTCGTGCTCGGGGCCGAGCTTGGCACGCAGGCGACGCACGTGGACGTCGACCGTGCGCGTGCCGCCGTAGTAGTCGTACCCCCACACCTCCTGGAGGAGCTGGGCGCGGGTGAACACGCGACCGGGGTGCTGCACGAGGTACTTGAGGAGCTCGAACTCCTTGTAGGTGAGGTCGATGGGCCGACCGCGCAGGCGCGCGGTGTAGCCGCTCGCGTCGATCGCGAGCTCGCCCGCGGAGATCTCCTGGGGGGCGTCGTCGGAGGGGCCCTTCGCGGACCGCTCGACGACGAGGCGCAGGCGGGCCTCGACCTCCGCCGGGGTCGCGTTCTCGAGGAGTAGCTCGTCGGCGCCCCACTCGGCCGTCACCACGGTGAGCCCGCCCTCGGTGAGGACGAGCACGAGCGGCACGGACAGCCCGGTCGCGTGGAGGAGGCGGCAGGTCGTGCGGGCGGCGACGAGGTCGCGTCGCGCGTCGAGCAGCACGACGTCGGAGTCGGGCGCGTCGACCAGCGCGGACGGTTCCATGGGCAGGACCCGGATGCGGTGGGACAGCAGCCCGAGCGCCGGAAGGACCTCGACGGAACCCCCGGTCGCGGGGGTGAGGATCAGCAGGTCGGCCACTCGGGCACCTCCTTCCGCGGCACGGGCGCGCGGTGCGCCCGGCGGTGTCGTCTGTCCCGGTCGTGCGACTCCCGTGCCGCGCGGACGCGGCCCGTCCGGCGGCGGTTCGTCCTCGGCCCGTGGAGGGCCACCGTATCGCGCGACGGCGTGTCCTACGGTGTCGTCTCACCGTCGTGGCGCCCTCGGCTGCGGTCGCACGGCCGCCGTCTGCCACACTCTGAGGCGTGCTGGACGACTCGCCGACCCCGTCGACCCCCCGAGCGGGGTGCTGACCGCCCGTGGACCTCTCGACCCGTTCCGTCGTCACGGCGTGCCTCGCGGCAGGTGTCGCCGTCGCCGCGTTCTTCGGTCCGCTGCCGCTCGCGGCGGCGTCCGCGGCGCTGGCGCTGATCGTCGCGATCGGCTGGCCGCGCCTGCTCGACATCCCCGTCCACGGCGGGACGCGCATCGTCATCGGCCTCGCGGGCGTGGGCGCGGTGGCGGCGACCGCGGCGACCCGAGGCGAGCCGGCGCTGCGGCACCTGCCGGTCGTCCTCGCCCTGGCCGTGGTGCTCGCGTTCGTCGCCGAGCTGCTGCGCCGCGACGGGCGGCCCCGGCTCACGGAGTCGCTCATCGGGACGGTGAGCGGGATCGTCGTCGCGACGTCCTGCGCGGGCTGGATCGCGACGGGACGCACCGACGCGGGGGCGTCGCTCGTCGTGACGTGCGCGGTCGCGCTGGCTGTGGCGTCCGCCGTGTCGGCGCTGCCGTTCGCCGGATGGGTGAACGCGGGCCTCACGCTGGGCCTGGCCGTGGCGGCCGGTGGCGCCGTCGGGTACGTCATGCCGGACCTGGACGTGGTGAGCGGGGTGTGGTCGGGCGTCGTCGCGGGCCTGCTCGTCGCGTCGCTCCACGGCCTGTTCGACCGCCTCCCCGAGCTGCGCGGCCGTCTCGGCGCGTTCTCGGCGACCGCGCTGCCCGTCGCCGTGGGCGGCACCCTGATCTTCGTCGTGGGCCGGGTGATCGTCGGGTGAGCGGCGGTGCCGCGCCGGTCCTCGTGCTCGCCGCCGTCCTCGCACTCGCCGTCGCCCTGGGGGCCTGGTGGCGCCGGCGGCAGGGCGTCGTGCGTCCGGCTGCCCGACGGCGCCCGGCCGCCTCCCCGGCGCACGGAGCCCCCGGGGGAGCGGGCGTGGACTGGGCCGCGCACGGCGTGCGCCTCGGGCCGCACCGGACGTTCGTCCAGCTCTCCGCCGCGGTCTGCGCGCCCTGCCGGTCCACCGCCCGGGTGCTGGGGGACGTCGCGGCGCGGACGGACGGGGTCGTGCACCACGAGCTGGACGTCGACGACCACCTCGACCTCGTCCTCGACCTGGGAGTCCTGCGCACGCCGACCGTGCTCGTCCTCGACGGCGCGGGGCGCGAGACGGCCCGCGCGAGCGGGGCGATGACCCGCGCCCAGGCGCTCGACGCGCTCGCGGTGGGCGCCGTCGCCGCCGCCCGACCGATCGAGGAGCCGTCATGACCGTCCCCCGCCCCGCACACCCGGTCGCGCCCGTGCCGTCGCCGGGCATCGACCCGCGCGGTCCGCGGTTCGGCGCTGCTCTCACCGCGGTCCTGCTCGCGGTGACGATCCTGCTCTGGACGTCGACGGCGGGCCTCGTCCTCCTCGCGGTCGTGGCGGTGGGTTTCGCGCTCGGCACCGTGGGCGGTGCGGAGCGGACGTGGCAGGCCGCGGTGTACCGCGCCGTCGTGCTGCCGCGGATCGGGCCGACGGACGAGCGCGAGGACCCCGCGCCGCCCCGCTTCGCCCAGCTCGTGGGTCTCGTGATCACGGGGACCGGCGTGGTGCTGGGGCTCGTGGGGGCGACGGTGGCCGTGCCGGTGACCGCGGCCGTCGCGCTCGTCGCGGCCGTCCTCAACGCCGCGTTCGGCCTGTGCCTGGGCTGCGAGGCGTACCTCCTGCTGCGCCGGGTGCGCGCCGCTCAGTAGACGAGGGCCTGCGCACCCTCGCGCAGCGCCTCCTCGACGAACACGGCCGCCCCGGCGACCCGGGTGCCCGGCAGGACGTCGTCGGCGGTGATCCCCCGACGCGCCGCGCACTGGGTGCAGACGGTGAGCGTGCCCGCGGCGAGGACCGCCTCGAGCAGGTCGGGCAGGGGCGCGGCGTGCTCCAGCTCTAGCTCGGCGGCGCGGCCGGGCAGAGCGAACCACGCGGCCTCCCCGGTGAGCCACACGCTCACCTCGACGCCCGCGGCGAGCGCCGCGGCGGCGACGGTGAACGCCTGGTTGGCGGCCTCGGGGCGGTCGAGCCCCGACGTCGCCTTGACGACGAGCGAGCGGGTGGCGGCGGGAGTGGTCACGGCGCCGAGCGTAGCCCCACGGGTCGGCCGGTAGGATCGGCCCCATGAGCCCGCACACCCTCGAGCTGATCTTCCTCGGCCTCCTCATCGCGGCGACGATCACCATCACGTGGTTCGCCGGGTACGTCGTCTACAAGCTGTACAAGGGTCAGCGCTGACCATGGCGTTCGAGTTCCCCGAGGGCCTGGCGCCCGAGGTGTACCCGCTGGCCTGGCTCGTCGGATCCTGGCGCGGCGAGGGCGTCGTCAAGTACCCGGGCGTCGACGAGACGCCGTTCGTGCAGGACGTCGTGTTCGACCACGACGGCGGCCCGTACCTGCGGTACGAGTCCACCCTGCGCGTGCTGGAGGCGGAGGTCCCCGCCACGGTCCCCGACGAGGGGGAGTGGCCCGAGCGGGCGCCCGACGCGCTCGACGCGGCCGCCCAGGACGGGACGGTCTGGTCCACCGAGACCGGCTACTGGCGCGTCTCGACCGACCGTCCCGAGGGCCTGGGCGACGACAAGCACCCGCTGGAGGTGCTGCTCGCCGACCCGTCCGGGCGCGTCTCGGTGTACCTCGGAGCGGTCGGCAACGGCCGGGTCGACCTCGCGAGCGACCTCATCGCCCGCACGGGGACGGCCGCGGAGATCAGCGCGTCCAAGCGTCTCTTCGGCCTCGTCGAGGGCAAGCTGCTGTGGGTGTGGGAATTGGCGGCCTTCGGCGAGCCGTTGCAGTCGTACGCGTCCGCGAAGCTGAGCCGCCGCCCGGCGGGCTGACCGCGGCCGCGCCCGGACGGGCGACGACGGAGGAGGACCCCCAGTGACGACCGGATACACCAGCCCCCTGCTGCAGCGGCACGGCGCCGTCGCCGCCACCGGCCCCGACGAGGGCGTGGCGTGGCACTACGGCGACCCCACGGGGGAGCAGCGCGCGCTGCAGACCGGGGGTGCCGTCGTCGACCAGTCGCACCTGGGCGTGGTGCGCGTGAGCGGTCCGGACCGCCTGGGCTGGTTGCACTCGATCACGTCCCAGGACGTGCAGGGCCTCGCGCCGCGCACGTCCACGGAGCTGCTCGTGCTGTCCCCGCAGGGCCACGTCGAGCACGCGGCGGCCGTCGTGGACGACGGCGAGGCGACGTGGCTCGTCACCGAGCGGTCCCACACCGCGGACCTCGCGGCGTGGCTCGACCGCATGAAGTTCATGCTGCGCGTGGACATCGCCGACGTCACGGACGAGTACGCGGCGCTCGGGGAGCCCGTCGACGCGGAGGGCGCCGAGGGCGAGCCGGTGACGTGGCGCGACCCGTGGCCGCGCGTGACCGGCGGCGGCACGCGGTACGGCCCCCCGGAGGAGGACCACCCCGGCCGTGAGCGGCCGTGGCGCCTCGTGCTCGTGCCCCGGGCCGACCTGGCCGACGCCGTCGCCGCGCGCGAGGCCGCCGGCTGGCGCCTCGTGGGAACGTGGGCGAGCGAGGCTCTGCGCGTCGAGGCGTGGCGCCCCCGCCTCGCCACCGAGGCCGACCACCGCGCGATCCCGCACGAGACCGACTGGCTGCGCACCGCCGTGCACCTGCACAAGGGCTGCTACCGCGGGCAGGAGACGATCGCGCGCGTCCACAACCTCGGTCGCCCGCCGCGGCGGGTCGTCATGCTGCACCTCGACGGCTCCGGGCACCTGCTCCCCGTCGCCGGGGCGGAGGTGACGCTCGACGGGCGCGCCGTCGGCACCGTGACGACCGTCGCCCGCCACCACGAGCTCGGGCCGGTCGCGCTCGCCGTCGTCAAGCGCAGCGTCCCCGAGGACGCCGTGCTGATGGTCGACTGCGACGGCGGGGCCGTCACCGCCGGGCAGGAGGTCGTCGTGCCGGGCGAGGGCGTCTCGGTGGACCGGCCTGCCGCCCGCGGACCCGTCGCGCGGGGGATCACGCCGCGGGGTGAGGCCGCGCCGTCGAGCATGCTGTGACCGACGCCGGCGACCGGCCGGGTGCCGCGGACCTCGCGCGCACCGCCTGGCGGCGCCGGGTCCTGCGGGCGCGCCTGCGCCAGGGGGCCTCCCGCGTGCGCGTCGCGTTCTGGCCGATCCTCCAGGCGTCGGCCGCCGCCGGGCTGGCGTACGGCGTCGCACGGTACGGGCTCGGCCACCCCACCCCGTTCTTCGCCCCGGTCGCCGCGTGGATCTGCCTGGGGTTCAGCCAGGACCGCCAGCTGCGGCGCGTCGTCGAGGTGGCGGTGGGCGTCGCGATCGGCGTCGGCCTGGGCGACCTCGTGGTGCACGTCATCGGCTCGGGCTGGTGGCAGGTCGCGGTGGTCCTCGCGGCGTCGGCGCTCGCGGCGCGGTTCATCGACCGGGGCGCGATGCTCACCACGCAGGCGGGGGTCCAGGCCATCGTCATCGTCGGGCTCCCGGCGGCGCAGGCGGGCGGGCCGCTCGGCCGGTGGACCGACGCGCTGGTGGGCGGTGCCGTCGCGCTCTTGGCCGCGGCGCTCACGCCCGGCGACCCGCGCCGCCGGCCCCGGCACCTCGGGGCCGAGGCGACGACCGAGCTGGCCCGGACGCTGGAGATCCTGTCCCGCGGCCTGCGGGCCCGCGACCGCGGGGACCTCGACGCGGCGCTCGTCACGGGGCGGGCGTCGGAGGGCGCGATCGAGGAGTGGAAGGCCGCGGCGTCGTCCGCGCGCGAGCTCGCCCGGGTGTCCGCGACGGGTCGGCGCCACCGGGACGAGCTCGGTGCGATGGAACGCCAGGCGGTGCTGCTGGACCGGGCGATGCGCAGCGTGCGGGTGCTGGCCCGGCGCGCCGGGCCCGTCGCGGGCGGTCACGAGGAACGGGACCTGGACCCCGTCGCGGACCTCGTCGGCCACTTCGGGGCGGGGACGCGCGTGCTCGCCGAGGCGATCGCGGCGGGCCGCGACCCGGCCGTCGCGCGCGAGCTGCTCGTCGAGGTGGCCCGGGGCGCCGACCCGCACGTCGTGGGGTCGGGCGACTGGCAGGTGCAGTCCCTCGTCATGCTGCTGCGGTCGCCCCTCGTCGACGCGCTGGAGGCGGCCGGCGCGACCCCCGAGGAGGCGCGGGACGCCCTGCCCGGCCTGTGAGCCCGGACCGGGCCTGCGCGCTCCGGTTCACGGCCCCGGTTCAGCCTGCGCGGTGCCGCCCCCGGCCGGGTACGGTCGGGGGATGGAGGTCCCCGTCAGCGCGTTCCGCGCCGAGCTGAAGTCGTGGATCGAGCGGGCGCGGGCGGGGGAGGACGTCGTCGTGACGGAGCGCGGCGTCCCCGTCGCCCGGCTCACCGGCGTCGCGACCGCGGACCTCGTCACCGAGCTGACGCGCGACGGCCTCCTCACGCCCCCGACGGCGGAGCGCCCCGCCCACGCGCTGCCCGTGCCCGACGCCGCCCCCGCGGCCCGCGCACCCGGCCCGCCCGTGCGGGGCACCCGCCCGTCCGGGGTCGCCGCCCTCGTGCGGCGCATCCGCCGCTGAGGCGACCGTGGCCCTCGTCTACTTCGACGCGAGCGCCCTCGTGAAGCTCTGCGTCCCCGAGGCCGGGACCGACCTCGCCGGCCGGCTGTGGGACGGGGCCGACGTCGTCGTCACGAGCCGGCTCACCGACACCGAGCTGCGGGCGGCCCTCGCTGCGGGCGAGCGCGCCGGCGTGCTCGGACCCGCCGCGCACGACGCCGCGCTGCGCCGGTGGCAGGTGCTGTGGCCCGCGCTGCACGTGGTCGAGGTGACCGGGGCGGTCGCCGCGCGAGCCTCTGCCCTGCTCGGCGGTTCGGCGTCGCCCGGGACGGGCGACGGACTCGTCCTGCGCAGCAACGACGCCCTGCACGTGGCGAGCGCGCTCGCCGTCGCGCACGACGACACGCTCGTCGCGGCGTGGGACCCGTTCGTCGCCGCGGCCTCCCGGGGTCAGGGGCTGCGGGTCGTGCCGTAGGGCGTGACCTGCCGCGGACGGAGCGGCCGGGCGGGGGGGTGGCGTGGTGTCGCGCGGCCGGTGCAGAACGTAGGCTCGGGACGTGTTCGGAATCGTCGGGTCCCTCCAGTGGATCATCTTCCTGCTGCTCACCCTCGTGGTGTTCGGCGTCCAGCTCTTTGCCCTCGTGGACGCGCTGCGCCGTCCGGCGAGCGCGTTCACCGCGGAGGGCAAGCTGACCAAGCCGATCTGGCTCGCGATCCTCGGTGCGGCGGCCGTGCTCGGCTTCCTGTCCCTCCCGCTCGGCGGTCCGAACCTCGGGTTCCTCGGGCTCATCGCGGTGGTCGCGGCGATCGTCTACCTCGTGGACGTGCGCCCGCGCCTCCAGCCGTACGGCAACGGCCGCCGCGGCGGTTCGGGCGGCGGTCGCCCGTCCGGCTGGTGACGCTCCGGGACGTGGCGGGCGGCGCCGTGCCGCTCGCCGAGGTGGTGCGGGGCGACCTCGTGGAGTCCGTGCACCTGGGCCACCTGGTGCTGCTCGACGGCGTGCGGGGTGCCGACGACCCCCTGCTCGTGCTCGGCGACGCGGACGCGGTGGTCTGGCCCCGGTCGAGCGTCAAGCCGTTCCAGGCCGTGGCCATGCTCCGCAACGGTCTCGACCTGCCCGCGCGTCTGCTCGCTCTCGCGGCCGCCAGCCACGACGGGCGCCCGGAGCACGTCGCCGGGACGCAGGAGATCCTCGCGCGCGCGGGCCTGGACGCGTCGGCGCTGCGCAACACCCCCGACATGCCGCTGCACGGCGCCACGGCCCTCGCGTGGCAGGCGGAGCACGGCGGTCCCTCGTCGCTCACCCAGAACTGCTCGGGCAAGCACGCGGCGATGCTCGCGACGTGCGTCGCCGCGGGCTGGGACACCCGGACGTACCTCGACCCCGCCCACCCCCTCCAGGTCGCCGTGCGGGAGGCCGTGGCGGAGCTCACGGGCGTGCCCGTGGAGCACGCGACCGTCGACGGGTGCGGCGCACCCCTGTTCTCGACGACGCCCCGCGGCCTGGCGCGCGGCGTCGCCCGGCTCGCCGCCGCGCCGTCGCGCACGCCCGGCTCGCCCGAGGCGGCGGTGGCAGGGGCGATGTCCTCCTTCCCCTGGATGGTCGCCGGTCCCGAGCGCGACGCGACGCGCGCGATGCGCGCCGTGCCGGGGCTGGTCGCCAAGGACGGCGCGGACGGCGTCTACGTGGCGGGCCTGCCCGACGGCGGGGCGCTCGCCCTCAAGGTGCTCGACGGCGCGTCCCGTCCCCGGCCCGCGCTGCTGGCGGCGGCGCTGCGACGTCTCGGCGCGGCGGCCGTCCCCGGGGCGGACGTCGACGCCCTCGACGCGCTCGGCGCCGTGCCCGTGCTCGGCGGCGGGCACCCGGTGGGTGCCGTGCGCGTCGTCGAGGCGCTCGCCGGACCGCGGAGGGAACCCTCGTGAGGGCGGTGCTGCAGCGTGTGGTGCGCGCGAGCGTCACCGTCGTGCGGGACGACGGCACCCGGGACGTCGTCGGCTCGATCGACCGGCCCGGCATCGTCGCGCTCGTCGGTGCGACCCACGACGACGGCCCCGCGCAGGTGGAGACCGTCGCGCGCAAGATCGCCGAGCTGCGCATCCTCGACGGCGAGCGCTCCGTGAGCGACACCGGTGCGCCGGTGCTCGTCGTCAGCCAGTTCACGCTCTACGCCGACGTCCGCAAGGGCCGCCGCCCGTCCTGGAACGGGGCGGCACCGGGCGACGTCGCGAGGCCCCTCGTCGACGCCGTCGTCCAGACGCTGCGGGCCCGCGGCGTCGAGGTCGCGACGGGGGAGTTCGGCGCGCACATGGAGGTCGCGCTCGTCGGTGACGGTCCCGTGACGATCCTCGTCGAGGTCTGAGAGGAACCGCCCGCGGCGGCGCGAGGAGGGCGGAACGTCCGTAGTGTCTGGCCATGCGACGACCGACCCGAGGACGGGGCGGCAGGCCGCCCGGGCCGACCGCTCCCGCGACGCCGCCGACCGGCGGCGTCGGTCGGCGCGCGTCACCAGGGGGAAACGAGGGTGTACCACCGCGTTTACGGAGGGTTGTTAACATTTAACCTAGACGTCGGGCAACGATGCCCTCGGACGGGAGGGACCGCCATGTCGGACACCACGCTGGACCTTGCGGTCCCCGAGCGTGTGCGCAGCGCCTCCGCTCGCGCCGCGCGCCGGTTCGAACGGATGTCGTCGCGCGCGCAGGAGATCGACCTCGCGCTCGCGGCCGCCGCCGAGGGGCGGGGCGCGTACGTCTGGACCGCCGAGCTGGGCATGGGAGCGAGCTCGATGCTCGAGGCGGCCCGGCAGGCCGTCTCCGCCGCGCCCGCGCCCCCCGCCGTGCTGCGCTGCGGTCCCCAGTCGAGCGGCACCGTCCCCGGCGGGACCGTCGCCGCGCTCGTGTCGCAGGCGGCGCACCTCTCCGGCCGTGCGGTGCCCGACGCGCTCGAGCGTGCGCTCGACATCGCCGCCCCCACCTACGCCTACCTGCCCGAGGTCGCCGCCGTCGCGTTCGCGGAGTTCCTCGCCGACGTGTTCGGCGGGACGACGGTCGTCGTCGTCACCGACGACCTCCACCTCGTGGACGAGCGCAGCCGGATGGTCCTCGCCGGGCTCGTCGGGCAGAGGCGGGTCCCCGTGGTGCTCCTGGCGAGCGCCGCGGACGGCAGCCTGGACTCCGCCGGGTACCCGTTCGAGCTGCGCCGCGTCCCTCCGCTCTCCGCCGCGGACGCGCTGCACCTGCTCGTCGTCGAACGACGCCTCGCCGTCACCCCGCACGTCGCCGCCCACCTCGCGCGACGGCTCGGCGGCAACACCGCGGCGATCGTCCAGACCGCCGACCTCCTCACCCCGGAGCAGCTCGCGGGAACCTCGATCCTGCCCGACCCGCTGCCCGTCGTCCCCGCCGTCCGTGCGCTGCTCGGCGACCGCCTCGGGGTCCTCACGGACGAGGAGCGGCACGCGCTGCTCGTCGCCGCGGTCGCCGTGGTCGACCGCACCGAGCTCCTGCTCGCGGCGACCGGCTACGAGATCACGCAGCTGCTCGACGGGCCGCTCGCCGAGCATCTCGCGCTCGTCGGCGGACGCTTCGCGTTCGTCGACGAGCGGATGCGCGCCCTCGTCCACGGCGGAGCCCGGCTCGTGGAGCGCACGGCGGCGCACGTCGCGCTCGCCGACGCGCACCGGCAGGCAGGCGAGGCCGACGTCGCGGTGTGGCACGAGGCCCTCGCGACCCTCGCGGGCGACCCCGCGCTCGTCCCCGACCTGCTGCGGGTGGCGCGCCGCCACCTCGACCGGGGCGACGTCGTGTGGGCGCACGAGGTCGCCCGGGAGGCGGCGAGCCAGGCCGCCGGACCGGACCGGGCCGAGGCGTTCGCCGTCGCCGGGACCGCCGCGCTGCGCTCGGGCCACGTCCAGGACGCCGCGGACTGGTTGCGCAAGGCGGCGCGCAGCGGCGACGAGGCGCTGCGCGCGCGGACCCTGGGCCCGCTGGTCGCCGCGCTGACCTTCGCCGAGGGCCAGGTGCCCGACGACGTGCTCACGCCGTACCTCGGGGCCCTCGACGGAGCGAGCGCCCGCGACGACGACGTGGCGGGGATCGCCCGCGGCGTCCTCGCCGCCGCACGGCTCCACGCGGAGCGCGGCGACGGGGTGAGCGCGGCACAGCTCCTCGACACGGCGGCCGGGCTGTGCCAGGACGGGGAGGACGGGCCGGACCTGCGTGCCGAGCTGGCTCTCGGCCGGTCCTGGGCCGCGGTCTTCGGCGTGGGGGAGCGGCCGGCCGCCGTGCCGGAGGCACAGCTCGGTCCGGACCACGAGTCCTCGGTGCTCGTGTGCCGTGCCCTGCTGCTCGCCGCGGACGACAACGCGGACGCCGCCGCGCAGACCCTGTCGAGCGCCGTCGCGTCCCTCGCGCCCGTGCGCGACGACGGAGCCCGCTGGTTCGACGGTCCGTCCACGGCCCTGACCCCGCTCGCGGAGGCGCACGTGCGCCTCGCGCAGGTGCTCGTGCACATCTGGCGCGGGAACCTCGCGCGCGCGGCGGACGAGGTCGCCGACGCGGCGTTCCGGCTCCCGCTCGGGCTGCCGTTCGCGGGGCTCGGCGTGGCCGCCGCGCGCCGCGTCGACATGATGACGGTCGGGGCCGTGGGCGAGATCTCCACCGCGCTCGAGGAGACGTGCGCGAGCCCGACGTCGCGTCCGGTGCGGCTCGGTCTGCTCGTGGACCGGGCGATCGGCGCGTCGTTCGCCCACCACGTCACGCAGGCCGCGACGCTGCTGGAGCTCGCCGCGGAGCGCGAACGGCCCGACAGCGCGCGGATGCTCCCGCTGCCCGGCCTCGACGACATCGAGTCGTGGGTCGTGGCGGGACGGGTCGACGCAGCCCAGCGTGCCCTCTCGCGCCGTCGGGTCGACGCCAAGGAGCTGCCGTCGTCGCTGCGCTCGGCCGCCCTCGTCCGTGCCGACATCGCGCTCGCCTCTCCTGACGAGCTCTCCGGACCGCTCGACCGCGCGACGCGCGTCAACCGGACGACCTCGTCGCCCTACGAGCACGCGCGGACGGACCTGTGCGCGGGGCGGGCCCTCGTGCGCGCCGGCGAGCTCCAGCGGGCGCACGGTCAGTTCCTCTCCGCGATCGAGCTGTTCGCGGAGGCCGGGGCGGACGCCTGGGCCAACGTCGCGCGGGACGAGCTGGTCGAGGTGGTGCGTCGGCTCGGCGGGTCGGTGGTCGAGGACGGCGGCCCCGATGCGGTGGGTCCGGACGGCGTCGCGCCCGGGCTGCTCGACGCGGGCCCGGCCGGCGGGCCCGGGGTGCACGGCGTCGCCGCTGCCGCGTCGGTGCCGCCGGTGCAGCGTGCCGTGGTGCCCCCGGACTCGTGCCGGCTCGCCGCGCGGGAGAGCGACGTCTCGGACCAGGCGCTCGCCGAGCTGCGCGAGCGCTGGGTCGACGAGCTGACGGAGCGTGAGCTGGACGTCGCGCTGCTCGTCGTCCAGGGGGCGTCGAACCGGGAGGTGGCGGACCAGCTCTACCTCTCGGTGCGCACCGTCGAGGTGCACCTCGGACGCGTGTTCCGCAAGCTCGGTGTGCGCTCGCGCGTGGAGCTCACGGTGCTCGCGCACCGTGTTGGACGGTAGTCCAACACGGCCTCGTATCACTAAGGGTTTCCCCTTACGGTGCCGGTAAGTTCGCAGCGTGAACAATGTGGAAAGCGCGGATTACGATTCGCCGACGTCCTGCCTACGTTCGTGGTGACCCGGCGACGAGGCCCTGCGGGCCCCGTCGCCCCGACACCCAGTGAGGCAGAACCCATGGACGTGTTCCCCCGAGCGAGACGGACCGGACGCCGACGCGCCGGTGCCGCGACGGCGCTCGCCACCACGGCGGCGCTCGTCGCCGGGCTCGTCGCCGGCGCGACGAGCGCCCAGGCGGCGCCGCCGGCAGCGGCCGCGACGACCACGGTCGCCGACCCCGGCGACAGCGACATCAACGGCTACCGCAACGTCGGCTACTTCACGCAGTGGGGCGTGTACGGCCGCGACTTCAAGCTGAAGAAGCTCCAGGACTCCGGTGCCGCCGCCGACCTGACGCACATCAACTACTCCTTCGGCAACATCCACCACCAGAACCTCACGTGCTTCATCGCCAACAAGGCGCAGGGCACCGGGCCCAACGGCTCCGACGGCGCGGGCGACGCGTGGGCCGACTTCGGCATGGGTTACACCGCCGCGAACTCCGTCGCGGGCGTGACCGACACGTGGGACCAGCCGCTCGCCGGCTCGTTCAACCAGCTCAAGCAGCTCAAGGCGAAGAACCCGCACCTGCGGCCGATGATCTCGCTCGGCGGCTGGACCTGGTCGAAGAACTTCTCGAAGGCCGCGGCCACGGACGCGTCCCGCAAGAAGCTCGTCTCCTCCTGCATCGACATCTACATCAAGGGCAACCTGCCCGTCATCGACGGCCGCGGCGGCGCCGGCGCGGCCGCGGGCGTGTTCGACGGCATCGACATCGACTGGGAGTGGCCCGGCTCGAACAACGGCCTCGAGGGCAACCACGTCGACGTCGTCAACGACAAGCGCAACTTCAAGCTGCTGCTCAAGGAGTTCCGCACCCAGCTCGACGCCTACGGCGCGCAGACCGGCAAGACGTACCTGCTCTCCGCGTTCCTCCCGGCCAACCCGGACGACATCGCCGCGGGCGGCTGGAACGACCCCGAGATCTTCCAGTACCTCGACTTCGGCAACGTCCAGGGCTACGACCTGCACGGTGCGTGGGACCCGGCTCTCACCGGGCACCAGGGCAACCTCTACGACGACCCCGCCGACCCGCGTCCGGCCAACCGGCAGTTCAGCGTCGAGAAGGCTGTGAACGAGTACCTGCGCACCGGGATCGACCCGTCGCAGCTCGGCCTCGGCCTCGCGATGTACGGGCGTGGCTGGACGGGCGTGAAGTCGTCCCAGCCGTGGCAGTCGGCGACCGGTGCCGCCCCCGGCACCTGGGAGGCAGGCAACGAGGACTACGACAAGCTCCGCAACCGGGGTCAGGACTACTACGACCCGCAGACGGTCTCGGCCTGGCGCTACGACGGCACCCAGTGGTGGAGCTACGACAACCCCCGCTCGGTCTCCGCGAAGGCCGACTACGTGGTCGCGAAGGGCCTCGGCGGCGGCATGTGGTGGGACCTGTCGGGCAACCACGACGGCACGCTGTCCGGCGGGTTCATCGACAAGCTCCGTGCGGCGACGCCCGGCCCGGTCGACGGCACGGACGGTCCGTCGAACCCGACGGACCCGACCGACCCGACGGACCCGACCGACCCGACGGACCCGACCGACCCGACGGACCCGACTGACCCGACCGACCCGGGCGCCGGCTGCGAGGCGGCGTGGACCGCGGGCGGCGTCTACAGCGCCGGGGCGAAGGTCTCCTTCGAGGGGAAGAACTACCGCGCCAAGTGGTGGACCCAGGGCGAGAAGCCGAGCGCGGGCGGCCCGTGGGAGGCCACCGGGACGTGCGGCGGCACCACGCCGACCGACCCGACGGACCCGACCGACCCGACCGACCCGGGCACGTGCACCGCGCCGGCGTGGTCCGCGTCGACGGTCTACACCGGCGGCCAGACCGTCTCCTACCAGGGCCAGAGCTACCGCGCGAAGTGGTGGACGCAGAACAACGTCCCCGGCGCGGAGCAGTACGGCCCGTGGGCGGCGCTCGGCGCCTGCTGACCCTGCCGGGCGACGTCGGCCGGCAGATCCGGCCGGCCGGCGGCGCCCGGCGTCCCGTCCGTGGCGTCGCCCCACGTCACGGACTCCCCAGGGGCAGACCCGCCCGTCCGCGTCCCCGCCCCGGGACACGGGCGGGCCGGTCCGCCCCGCCAGACGACCGCCGCACGGCGGTCCTGCACGAACGAGGAACCACACGCATGCACCTGCCATCGTCCCCCCGCGCCTCCGGGCGCCACCGCGGCGCCCGTGGGCGCCTCGTCGCGGCGCTCACCGCCGCGACCTTCCAGGCGGCGGGTCTGTCCGCCGCGCTGGGCCCGAGCGCGGCGACCGCCGCCGAACCCTGTGCACCGGCGTGGTCCGCCGGGACCGTCTACACCGGCGGCACCTCCGCCTCGCTGGACGGGGTCAACTACCGAGCCAAGTGGTGGACGCAGAACGAGAGGCCGGGCACCGCCGGAGGACCGTGGCAGTCGCTCGGCGCCTGTGGCGGGACGACGCCGACGCCCACGCCGACGCCGACCCCGACGCCGACTCCGACGCCCACGCCGACGCCCACGCCGACCCCGACGCCGACCCCGACGCCGACCCCGACGCCGAACCCGTCCGCGAACCCGGACGAGAAGTGCCGCCCTGACGGCATGGTCCAGACGCCGGGCGTCAACACGCCGTACTGCGACGTCTACGACGAGAACGGCCGGGAGAAGCTCCCGAACGGCCTGGACCGCCGCGTGATCGGGTACTTCACCTCGTGGCGCACGGGCGTCAACGAGCAGCCCCGCTACCTCGCGAGCGACATCCCCTGGAACAAGATCTCGCACATCAACTACGCGTTCGCGCACGTCGACGGCCAGAACAAGGTCTCCGTGAACGCGTCGGCGCCGGGCAACTCGGCGACCGACATGACGTGGCCGGGCGTCGCGGGCGCCGAGATGGACCCGACGCTCGACTACACGGGCCACTTCAACCTGCTCGCGAAGTACAAGAAGGAGAACCCGGGCGTCAAGGTGCTCCCCGCCGTCGGCGGCTGGGCCGAGACGGGCGGCTACTTCGACGCGAGCGGCAAGCGCGTCGCCTCGGGCGGCTTCTACACGATGACGGAGTCCCAGGCGAAGATCGACACGTTCGCCGACTCGGTGGTGGCGTTCATCCGTGAGTACGGGTTCGACGGCATCGACATCGACTACGAGTACCCGACCTCGAACAACCAGGCCGGGAACCCCGACGACTTCCACATCTCCGACAAGCGTCGCGGCCAGCTCTTCAAGGGCTACATCGACCTCATGAAGACGCTGCGCGAGAAGCTCGACGTCGCGGGCGCGCAGGACGGCGAGTACTACATGCTCACCACCGCGACCCCTTCCTCGGGGTGGCTCCTGCGGGGCATGGAGGTCTACCAGGTCACGCAGTACACCGACTACGTCAACATGATGACGTACGACCTGCACGGGGCGTGGAACGAGTACGTGGGCGGCAACGGCGCCCTGTTCGACGACGGCAAGGACCCGGAGCTCGCGGCCGGTGGCGTCTACACGGCCTACAAGGGCATCGGCTACCTCAACGGCGACTGGTCGTCGCACTACTTCCGCGGCGCGATGCAGGGCGGCCGCATCAACCTGGGCGTGCCGTTCTACACGCGCGGCTTCCAGAACGTGCAGGGCGGCACGAACGGCATGGGCGGTCGCGCACCGGCACCGGCCGGCTTCGCGTGCCCGGCCGGTACGAACAACAAGTGCGGCTACGGCGCCGAGGGTGTGGACAACCTCTGGTACGACACCGACCCGCAGGGCAACGCGGTGCCGGCGGGCGTCAACCCGATCTGGCACGTGCTCAACCTGCAGAAGGGGATCACGGGCGACTACGCGACGTCGTACAAGGTGCCGACGAGCTTCACGGGCACGTACACGCACCACTTCGACCCGGTGACGAAGAACGAGTGGTGGTGGAACGCGCAGCGCAAGGTGTTCCTGTCCGGTGACTCCGACCAGGCGGTCGCGGCCAAGGCGGACTACGTCAACGACACCGGCCTCGGTGGCCTGATGATCTGGGAGCTCGCGGGCGACTACGACTACAACCAGGCCAAGGGTCAGTACGAGATCGGCAGCTCCCTGGTCGACCTCATGCACACGAAGTTCTCCTCGTCCACGCCGTACGGCGCGACGAAGGCGAACGCGGACCGCCCGATGCCGACGAAGGCGCTCGACGTCGACATCCGGTACACCGAGTTCGCGCTCGGCGACAACAACTACCCGATCTCGCCCAAGGTCGTCTTCACCAACAACGGTGCGACGGACATCCCGGCGGGTGCGCTGATCTCGTTCCAGTACGGCACGACCGACACGGGCGAGATGAGCGACTGGAGCGGCTTCAAGACGACCGTGACGGCGAAGGGCCACACGGGCGACAACGTGGGCGGCCTCGACGGCGACTTCCACACCGTGCAGTTCACGGTGCCGACCGGTGGCATCCCGGCGGGCGGGTCGATCACGAACCAGCTCAAGTGGGCGCTCCCCGCGGCGCAGTTCTCGAACGTCATCGTGACGGTCGACGGCGTGGCGTACTCGACCACGTACGACCACCTGCGCGGTGCGACCGTCGTCGACCTCCCGGGCTCCGGCACGGGCAACGGCAACGGCAACGGGAACGGGAACGGGCAGTGCACGGCCCCCGCGTGGGCGGCCGGCACGGTCTACACGGGCGGCACGGTCGTGAGCCACGCCGGCAAGGTGTGGACCGCTCGCTACTGGACCCAGAACGACACCCCGGGTGCCTCTGCCTGGGGGCCGTGGGCCGACGGCGGGGTCTGCTGACCTCCGCCCACCGACCGGCCCTGCGGGTACGGGAAAACCCGTACCCGCAGGGCCTCTCCATGTGGAACTCCCCCATCTCGTCGGCCGAGCGCGCTGGTTAGCGTGGACAGCCGACGAGGTGCTCCGTCGCCCTCCCCAGTGGGCGACGGGGATCCTCCGATCGTGAAAGGCAAGTCACTGTGCATCTGCGCCGCGGCACCACTCGTCCTCCGTCCTCCGGGCGGTCCGCTCGTACCACCGCCTCCACCGTCGCCGCACTCGCGCTGGTCGGCGTGCTCGCCGCCTGCACGGGCGGAGCGGAGCCGCAGACGGGCGACGCCGCGGCGTCCGAGGACGCCGGGGGGTCCGGCCCTGCGGGAGTCGGTGGCGACCACGAGGCCCACGGCGACCACGCCCAGCACGGGTCGCAGGTCCGGGTGGGACCGCTCGATCTCCCTGCGGCCGACTACTGGTCGGTCATCCAGCCCGCGGACGGCGTGACCCAGGTGCGCGCCGGCGGGTGCCCCGAGGACGCCGCGTGCCCCAGCTTCGAGATCCTCCTCGGCGGCGCGCTCGACGGGGTGGACCCGGCGGCCGCGTACGTGCCCGACGGCGCGACGTGCCCGGGTCCGGAGGGTCTCGTCGCGCGTGCGGGGGAGTCGACGGAGGAGTCCGAGGTCGAGGTCGGCGGTTCCCCGGCGACGCTCACCCGGTGGACCGTCTCGTGCGTCGACGACGCGGGCACGGAGGTCCGCACGGTCGAGCAGCTCCAGTGGTTCGTCGCCGACGGGCCGTCGGGCGACGTCCTCGTCGTGGACCGCTGGGCTTTCGAGGGCCTGGAGTCGCGCCTCGCCGCCGGGGCGTGGGCACCGGCCTGACGATCCCGGCACCCCCTCCCTCCCGGTGCGCCGGGACGACGACGGGCCCCGCACCTCGTGGCAGGTGCGGGGCCCGTCGTCCGTCGGGCGGGTCCGGGCCGGGGGACGGCCGGACCGCGCCGTCAGCCCTTGCGGGTGCGTCGCGCGAGCATCAGGACCGCCGCGCCGACGACCGCGAGCCCCGCGGCGACCGCGGCGTACAGGCCGACCGTCGCGCCCGTCTCGGCCAGGCTCGGCTCGTCCGTCGGGGCCTTCGGGTTGTCGACCGGGACGGTACCGGGGAAGCAGGTGCTGGTGTCCTGCGGGTACGTCACCGGGACGGTGACCTCGGGGTTCACCGCGAAGGTCACGTCGACCGTGCCGACGGCCCAGCCGTGCGTCGCCGTGTTCATCCACATGTTGTTGACGAGCTCCCACCCCTCGTCGGCGGGCAGCTCGACGAAGCGCTCGGGGTAGGCGCCGGGCCACAGCACCCGGCCCTGCAGCGGGAGGTCGGCCTGCACCTCGTCGGGGCCGTCCGGGTTGTCCCACGTGAGCGTGACGGTGTCGTTCGGCGTCCCCGTCACGGTGACGCCGTAGTCGAGGTAGGAGACGCCGTCGACGCAGACCGGCGTGAGGACGTCGACGTCGATGGTCGGCTCGCCTCCCGGCGGGTTCGTGAGGCAGTCGGGTGACGACGGCGGGTAGGCGACGACCTCCTCGGCGCTCGGGTTCACCTCGAAGCGCACGGTCACACCCTCGCGCACCCAGTCGTACTCGTCGCCGACGACCCACTCGCCGTCGACGAGGCTCCACCCCGGCCAGTCGACGGGGTTGCCGTCCTCGTCGACCTCCGCGCCCGCCCACAGGACGCGCCCCTCGAGGGGGAGGCCGCTCTGGACGACGTCCTCGCCGTCCGGGTTGACCCACGTGATCGTCAGCGGGTCGTCCTCGCCCGGGTCGTAGCCCTCGGGCAGCGTGAAGACGTAGTCCAGGTACGGCACGTCTCCGTCGCACACGGGCTGCGCCAGGTCGATCGTGGGGACGTAGTCCTCACCGTCCGCGGCGGCCGCGGTCGTCGGGGCAGCGAGGACCGCGGCTGCGGCGGCGACGAGGCCGATGAGTGTGGCGCGCCCGCGGCGCCCGTACGTCCTGCGCATGGATGGTCACCCGTCTGGATCGATGCTGGTCGAGAGGAGAGAGCACGGCGAGGTGCTGCTGATGCGTGCCGCAGGGGCGGATCGCGAGAGGTGGGTCGCGCCCCGGCGGAATGACGTCGAGATGTCGTTCACGGTAGCGAGATCGCGGCCCCGTGTTGGACGTGCGTCCGGGTGAATTCCTGGCACGACGCGCATCGTTACGAGGTCGTGATCGAAGTTCACCCGGCGCAGGGCGCGACCGGCACCGTCGTGAGCCCGGGACGGGTGGCCGTCGGCGTGGTCCACAGGTCGACCGTCTCGACGGAGAGGCCGTCGTGCGCGTCGTCCGCGCCGTGCCAGGTCGTGATCGTGAAGGTCACCGTGGAGGACTGCCCCGGGGCCAGCTCGACGGGGAGGGAGGCGACGCGGCGCCCTGCGACGTCCGCCGAGAGCGCGCCCGTCCCGACGCCGTCGAGGCGCACCGTGCCCACCGCGGCGCCCCGGGGAGGGTAGAGCGCGACGAGGGTCCGGACCCGCCCCGGCTCGACGCCCGAGATGCCGCCCCCCGTCACGTACCACGGGAGAGCGGTCGCCGCGTCGGCCGGCGCGGTCGAGGCGAGGTCGACCGTGTACGTGTCGACCCGACCGGCGTCGGAGCAGGCGCTCCCCGTGAGACGCACGTCGGTGTCGAGGTAGTAGCTCATCTTGCCGCCCGTGGCGTCGTTGAAGAACACGCCGACCGACCGGGCGGCCTGGGGCGCCGTGTCGAGGTCGCCCGCGACGACGGTCCCGGCGAGCCGCGCCTGCTCCTCAGGGTGCGCCGACCAGAGACCGATCCGGTGCTCTGCGGCCGCACGGGCCAGGGCGTCGGCCGCCGTGGCCGGGTCGGCGCCGCCGTCGAGGAACGCCGCGAGGACGCTCGACGCCACGCCTGCGAAGAACGCGTCGGTCTCCGCGCCCGGGTCGAGGTCGGCGTAGACCTGGGAGAGCAGGACGTCGACCACGCCCTGGGCGTCCACCGTGACACCCCCGACGTCGACCGGGCCCGTGGCCTCGAGCAGGTACGACAGTGCCACGGGGTCGGCGGTGACGACGCCGTCGACCACCTCGCCCTGGGTCTGCTCCCACATCGCGGCGGTGAGTGCGGCGGACGTCGGCAGGTCGGGCGTGAGGGTGGTGTCCTGGACGAAGCGGCCCAGGCGGTCCGAGTACAGGGCCTCGTCGCCGGGATCGAGGGGCAGCACCGGTGCGGCGAAGGGCGGGACGTCGGCCGTCGAGGCCTGGCGCTCGAGCGTGACCTGGCCGTCCTCGACACGGAGGACGGCGAGGGCGCCGGGGATGCCGCCCGCCGCCCGCAGCTCCGCGTTGTTGAGGGCGAGCACGAGGTAGGTCCGGGCGCCGTCGGCTCCCAGCATCGGCGGAGCGAGCGCGGTGAGCGTGTCGGCCGTGCGCACGAGGGGCCGCAGCTCGTCCGTGGCCGTGACGAGGCGGTCGTACGGCTCGGCGACCTCGGCGTGGAGGGCGCTGCGGTCGACGGCGGCGTGGCGGGCGTCGATCTCCTCGAACGCGGCGGCAGCGCGTGCGGTGAGCGGCGCGGCCTCGGCGAGCGGTGCGAGGTCGACGCCGCCGTCGGCCATGCGCACCTGGCCGCCCTCGACGAGACCGAGCACCTGGGCGAGGGAGGGCAGGACGTCGGCGGCGAGGTCGTCGACCGTCGCGGCCGACGCCGCGAAGGCCCGCACGTCCTGGCCGACGAGGGGGAGGTGCTGCGCGGCGGCCCACAGCACGCCGTCGGTGCTCTCCCGCGCGGTCGCGGTGAGCGGCTGCACCCGCGCGAGGATCTCCTCGGCGGCGGCCACGTCGCCGGCGCGCATCGCCTCCTCGGCGGCGGGGACCTCGGCCGTCGCGCGGGTGAGCGCGTCGCGGGCGGCGAGGGCGTCGCGCACGAGGAGCCCGGCGGCGACGAGCAGGAGCACGACGAGCGCGAGCAGGGTCCAGCCCACCCACCGCCACCGGCGTCGGTGCGGCGGGGGCGCGTCGGGCCTCGCCGCGGGCACGGCCTCCTGCGTCGCGCTCATGGGCCCAGCGTAGGCGTCGGCCGGTGGCAGGATCGTGCCCGGGCCGGGTGAGGAACGGGTGATCCTCGCGCACGTGCAAGGACGGGCGCCGTCGACACATGGAGACGGTGACGACCGCCCTGCCGGGCCTGACGAGCGACGACGCCGAGGAGCCGCCGTGACGACCGACGACCCGCCCCGCGACGAGGCGTGGTTCTCCGCGCTCTTCGCCGCGCACGCCGGTGCCCTCTACCGCTACTTCCGACGCCGACTGCCGAGCGGGCGGGGTGGGACGGCCGCGGATGCCGAGGACCTCGCCGCCGAGGTGCTGGCCACGGCGTGGCGCCGTCGGGCGGACGTGCCGGACGGCGCCGAGCTGCCCTGGCTGTACCGCACGGCGGGGTTCGTCCTCGCGAACGACCGCCGCCGGCTGCGGGCCGTGCCCGTCGCGGACGTGCCGGACGCGCGGGACGCGGGGGTCGACGTCGAGCACGCCGTGCTGGCCGACGACGAGGTGCGGCGGGCGTTCGCGACGCTGTCCGTGCGGGACCGTCGTGTCCTGCTGCTGCACGCGTGGGAGGGGCTGGGCGGGGACGAGCTCGCGACGGTCCTCGGCGTGAGCCGGGGCGGTGCGGACGCCGCGCTGTCCCGGGCGCGGTCGCGCCTGCGCGCGGCGTGGTCCGAGGAGGTCCCCGCGGCCTCGGGGACGGCCGGGGCGCAAGACGGCGGAGCCTGAGCACACAGACGAGGGTGGACGACGCCGGGTCGTCCCGAGCCCCACCAGGAGCCACCATGACCACGCACACGCCCGACGAGCGACCGGACCAGGACGCGGCCCTCGACCGCCTGCGCGCGGCGGACCCCGCGCGCGACGCGGCGGCGGACCTCGGGGCGATCGAGGCGCGCGTGCGCGCCCGGGTGCCGGGCGCGCTGGGGGCGCCCCGCACCGGTGACCCCGTCGGGGACCCGGGACGGCCTGCGGCCGACGGGGCGGACGCCGCGCCGGGAACGGTCGACGAGCTCGCCGCGCGGCGTCGGCGGCGAGCGCCCCTGCTCGTCGCGGCGGGCGTCGCGGGGGTCCTCGCCGTCGGTGCCGGCGGCTACGCGCTGGGCGCGACCGGCGGGAGCGGCGTCGCGTCGGACACCTCGGTCGCGCTGGCCCCGATCGAGCTGAGCGGTACGGCGGCGCAGGAGGAGACCGCGGCGGACGCGACCGCCGGGGTCGCCGAGCAGCGCCTGGCGGCAGGGTCGTCCCTGCCGGGGTGGTGGGGCGGGCGCACCGTGTTCCACCAGGACGGGCTGAGCACCGCGGGGGCGAGCGCGCCGGCCTGGGCGTACGACGCCGCGGGCGTGTTCTCCGCGGAGACGGCACGACGCGTCGCGGCCGAGCTGGGCGTCGAGGGCGAGGTCCGCGAGGAGTACGGGGCGTTCGTGGTCGGGTCGTCGGACTGGACGGGCCCGGTCGTCTCCCTGCAGCCGGACGGGCTCGCGAGCGTGTCGTTCTCCGACCCGACGAAGGACCCGTGGGGGTGCGCGGTGGTGGAGCCCGCGGAGCCCACCGAGGACGGGTCGGCCGAGGACGGGGGCGGGTCGTCGGGGTCGACGGGGTCCACGGGGGAATGCGTCCCGGGGGACCAGGGCACGCCCCCCGGTGGCGAGGAGGCGGCGGAGCGCCTGCGGGCACTGATGCGTGCGCTCGGTGTCGACCCCGACGGGTTCGAGGTGGAGGCCCAGGAGCCCGAGGTCGAGGGTGCCGCGCCGGCCACGACCGTGACGGCGTCCGAGGTGGTCGACGGGCGGCGCACCGGCACGTCGTGGAGCGCGACGTTCTCGGGTGCGGGTCTGGCGTCCGTGTACGGAGCCCTCGCGCCGCGGGTGGAGATCGGCACGTACGACGTGGTGAGCCCGGCGGAGGCGGTGGAGCGGCTCGGCGACCCGCGCTTCGGCGCCGGCGGCCCGGTCACGCTGGCGCGCGAGGGGGTCGACGTCGCGGTCCCGGAGATCGGGGTGGCGCCGGACGAGGCGCAGGCGCCGACGGTCCCGCCGACGGTCGCTGCGGGGGAGCGGTTCGCGTGGCCCGTGACGGACGTGACGATCACGGGCGCCGTCCTCGGGTCGGCGGTGCAGCACCAGCCGGACGGCGCGGCGGTGCTCGTCCCGGCGTACGAGCTGACCGACGCCGAGGGGAGCGCGTGGTCGGTCGTCGGGGTGGTGGACGACCAGCTGGACTTCTCGCCGCTGTCCTGACGCATGCTGTCGACGACCACGAGGTTGCTCGCCGTCGAGCACGAGGTCGTTGCTGCGAGCGACCGTATTCCGGCAGTAACCTCGTGCTCGGCGCGCGGCCGGGGACGGCGCCGCCACCCTCGGGCGCGGCTTTTGTCGACTGCTCGGGACAGGCCGGTCAGAAGCGATCTGCTTTTGATTGACCCCCGACAGAAGTGTGGCTAGGGTCGCAGCAGGCTGGCGCTCGGGCACTCCCCCTGTGCTCGGGCGTCGGCCGGCGATGGCAGCGAGGCCATCGTCGCGACACATCGGTCGTCCGCCCCGGCGGGCGACCGGCACGAACGGAGCAACGATGCACCACAACGCCTCAGGACGGACCGGGCTCTGGCTCGTCGGGGCCCGCGGATCCGTCGCGACGACCGCGACCCTCGGCCTCGCCGCGATCGTCGACGGCCGGGCCGCTCCCACCGGGTGCGTCAGCGCCTCCGAGACCTTCGCCTCCGCGCCGCTGCCCGCGTTCGCCGACCTCGTCGTCGGCGGCCACGACATCACCGACGTCTCCATGGCGAAGCACGCCGAGCTCCTCGTCGAGGCCGGGATGATCCCGCCGCGCCTGCTCTCCGCGACGCACGCCGCGCTCGAGCGGGCCGACGCCGAGGTGCGCCGCGGGTACGACGCCCGGCCGGGCGCCGTCGGGCACGAGCCCCGCGAGTCCCAGCAGGCCGCCGCCGAGCGTCTCGCCGCGGACATCACCGACTTCCGCGAGCGCCACGGCCTCGCGCGCGTCGTCGTCGTCGACCTCGCCTCCACGGAGCCGCTGCCCGAGCCGGCGCCGGAGTTCTCCGACCGCGCCCTGCTGGAGGCCGCGCTCGCCGACCCGGACCGCGCGGTCCTGCCCCCGAGCTCCGTCGTCGCGTACGCCGCGCTCCTCGCGGGCGCTCCCTACGCGGGCTTCACGCCGTCCGCGAGCATGGACCTGCCCGTCCTCGTCGAGCTCGCCCGCGAGCGCGGCGTGCCCGTCGCGGGGCAGGACGGCAAGACGGGCCAGACGTGGCTGCGCACGATCCTCGCGCCCGCGTTCGCGGCGCGCGGCCTGCGCGTGCTGTCGTGGGCGGGCGCCAACCTGCTCGGCGGGGGCGACGGCGCGACGCTCGCCGACCCCGAGGCCGTGCGGAGCAAGCTGGCGTCCAAGACGCGGGGCCTGCAGGACCTCACGGGCAGCGAGGTGACGCCGCTGCACATCGACAACGTGCCCGACCTCGGCGACATCAAGGTCGCGTGGGACCACGTGCACGTCGAGGGCTTCCTCGGCTCGCGCCTCACGCTCCAGACCACGTGGTCGGCGTACGACTCGATGCTCGCCGCGCCCCTCGTGCTCGACCTCGCGCGCTTCCTCGCGCTCGCCGACGCGGCCGGGTACGGCGGCCCGGTGCCCGCGCTGGGCTTCTTCTTCAAGGACCCGTGGGGCAGCGACGTGCACGACTTCGCGGCGCAGACCGTCGCGCTCGCGGACTGGTCGCGCGAGGCGACGGCGCGCGTCGAGGGTCGCGGGGCGGGCGGCACGACGCCGGCGCACCCGTGAGCGCGCCCTCGACCTCCACGCTGCGGGACCACCTCGACCTCGTCCGCGCCCCGGCGGCGCTGTCCGTGCTGGGCGACACCCTGGCGGGGGCCGCCGCGGCGGGGCACCGGGTCACGTCCCGGCGTGCGCTGCTGCCGCTCGCGTCCGCGTGCCTGTATGCGGGCGGGATGGCGCTCAACGACTACGCGGACCGGCACCTCGACGCGGTGGAGCGGCCGGAGCGGCCGATCCCGTCGGGGCGCGTCTCCGAGCAGCGGGCGCTGCAGGTGGCGACGGGTCTGACGGCCGCCGGGCTGGGGCTGGCCGCGGCCGGGGGCGGTCGGCGCGCGCTCGTCGTCGCGGTGCCGCTGGCGGCGTGCGTGTGGACGTACGACACGGTGGCGAAGGACTCGGTGGCCGGGCCCGTGGTGATGGCCGCGTGCCGCGGGCTCGACGTCCTCCTGGGCGCGGGCGTGGGGCACCTGAGGGCGGCCCTGCCCGCCGCGACAGCGCTGGCGGTGCACACGGGCGGCGTCACGGCGCTGTCGCGCGGCGAGGTCCACGGCACGACGACGCCCGTCGCGGCAGCCGTCGCGGGCGGCACCGTCGCGGTGGCCGCGTCGGCCGCCGGTCCCGTCGTCGCGGCGGCGCTGCGCGGCGCGGGGTCCGCGCGCCGGGGGAGCCGGGCGGGCGCCGTCGCGGGGGTCGTCGCCGCCGTCGCCTACGCGGCCACGTGCCTGCCCCGGCAGGTCGACGCCGCGATCACGCCCTCCGCCGACAACGCGCGCACCGCGACCCGTTCCGGCATCCACGCCATGGTGCCGCTGCAGGCCGCGCTGGCCGCGCGCCACGGGCACGTCGCGTCCGCCGTCGCGCTCGCGGGCGTGGCCGTCGCGGGGCGGCTCCTGCGCCGGGCGGGCCGTCGCCCCGGCCGCGCCGAGATGAGCGAGACGTGACCGCCTCCGAGGGGACCGCCGTCGGGCAGCAGCCGATGCCGTTCGCGCTCGGCTACGGGACGAACGGCTTCACCGACCACCCCCTCGACGACGTGCTCTCCGTCCTCGACCACGAGGGGTACGACGCCGTCGCCCTCACCCTCGGGTTCCCGCACCTCGACCCGTTCGCGCCCGGGTGGGGCGAGCGCGTCGACGCGCTGCGCACCCGCCTCGCCGCGGCGCGCGGCGGCGCGGGGATGCGCGTCGTCGTCGAGACCGGCACGCGCTTCCTCCTCGACCCGTACCGCAAGCACCGGCCGACGCTCGTCGACACCGAGGCCGACACCCGCATGCGGTTCCTCGAACGGGCCGTCGAGATCGCCGACGGCCTCGACGCGCAGTGCGTGTCCTTCTTCTCCGGCGTCCTGCCCGACGGCGCGACCCCGGCCCAGGGGTGGGCCCTCCTGCGCGAGCGCGTGCCGCGCCTCGTCGAGCACGCCCACGCGCACGGCGTGCGGCTCTCGCTCGAGCCCGAGCCCGGCATGCTCGTCGAGACCGTCGCCGACGCGCTGCGCCTGCGGGACGAGATCGGCGCGCCCGACGCGCTCGGCATCACCGTCGACGTGGGGCACTGCCTCGTCGTCGAGCCCGACGGCGTCGTCGGGGCGCTGCGCGCCGCCGCGCCGTACCTCGCCAACGTCCAGCTCGACGACATGCCGTCCACGCACCACGAGCACCGGCCGTTCGGCGAGGGCGAGATCGACCTGCCGCTCGTCCTCGCGACCCTGGCCGACGTCGGCTACACCGGCGTCGCCGCGGTCGAGCTGCCCCGCCACTCCTACGACGCCCCCGGGCTCGCGCACCGCAGCCTCGCCGCGCTGCGCGGCGCGTGGGACGCCGCGGACCGCGCCCGACACACCACGGAGGTGCCATGACCACCGACCCGACCGCGACCCGGCCGGCCGACCACCCCGGCGACGACTGGCTCGCGCAGGCGCGCGCCGACGTCGCGCACGACCCCGGTGCCGTGACGCGCGCGTTCGCGCTCGCCGGGCGCAAGGTCGGACGGTCGTCCCTGCACCCCACGACCGACCCCGCGGGCGTCTTGCACGGCACGGTGGACGACGCCGCGCGCGCGTCCCTCGTCGTCGCGCTCGCCGACGCGTCGCGCGACACGGCCGCGCTCGCCGCACGGCTCGCCGACCTCTACCAGCACGGCGACACCGCCGAGCGGCGCGGCGTCCTGCGCGGCCTCGACGCCCTCGTCGCACGCGGCGACGTCGCACCCGAGGTCGTCGCCGTCGGCACCGAGCTCGCCGTCGACGCCCTGCGCACCAACGACCAGAGCCTCGTCGCCGCCGCCGTCGGACCGTTCGCCGCGACCCACCTCGACCAGCACGCGTGGCGGCACGCCGTCCTCAAGCTCGTGTTCATGGGCGTGAGCCTCGACGCCGTCGCCGGCCTCGCCGACCGCACCGACGACGAGCTCGCCCGCATGGCCCGCGACTTCGCCGCCGAGCGGCGCGCCGCCGGCCGGGTCGTGCCCGACGACGTCGCCCGCCTCGCCCCCGACGTCACCACCGGCCCCACCGCGCCGACGGACGCCCCCGACACCTCCTCCACCACCGGAAGGAGCGCCTGATGCGCATCTTCGACCCCCACATCCACATGACGAGCCGCACGACGGACGACTACGAGGCCCTGTACGCCGCCGGCGTGCGCGCCCTCGTCGAACCCGCGTTCTGGCTGGGGCAGCCGCGCACCCACGTCGGGTCGTTCCTCGACTACTTCGACTCCCTCCTCGGCTGGGAAAGGTTCCGCGCCGCGCAGTTCGGCATCCGCCACCACGCGACCATCGCCCTCAACCCCAAGGAGGCGAACGACGCGCGCTGCCGCGAGGTCCTCGACGAGATCCCGCGCTACCTCCTCAAGGACGGCGTGGTCGCCGTCGGCGAGGTCGGGTACGACTCGATGACGCCCGAGGAGGACGAGGTGTTCTCCCGTCAGCTCGAGATGGCGCGCGCCGCCGAGCTGCCCGTGCTCGTCCACACCCCGCACCGCGACAAGCTCTCCGGCACGCGCCGCACCCTCGACGTCGTCCGCGAGTCGGGCGTCCCGTCGCAGCACGTGCTCGTCGACCACCTCAACGAGACCAACGTCGCCCTCGTGCTCGACGCCGGGGCGTGGGCCGGGTTCTCCATCTACCCCGACACGAAGATGGACGAGGACCGCATGGTCGCGATCCTGCAGGAGCACGGCACCGACCGGATGATCGTCAACTCCGCCGCCGACTGGGGGCGGTCCGACCCGCTGAAGACCCTCAAGACCGGGCGGGCGATGCTCGCCGCCGGGTTCACCGACGACGACGTCGACAAGGTCCTGTGGCGCAACCCCGTCGAGTTCTACGGGCAGTCCGGCAACCTCGTGCTCGACCCCGTGCCCGGGTTCGTCGAGGGCGACCTGCCCACCCCCGGCGTCGAGTTCGAGGGCTCGTCCGTTCTGCGCGGCGTGCGGGCCTGACATGCACCTGTCGTACTGCACGAACGTCCACCCCGCCGAGGACATGGACGGCGTGCTCGACCAGCTCGCCCGCTACGCCGCGCCCGTCCGCGAGGCCGCGGGGCTCGACGTGCTCGGCGTCGGCCTGTGGATGCCCGCCGTGCTCGCGCACCGGCTCGCCGGGTCGCCCGCCGACCGCGACCGCCTCCGCACCGCGCTCGCGGAGCACGGCCTCGAGGTCCGCACCCTCAACGCGTTCCCCTACGGCGGGTTCCACGCCGACGTCGTCAAGCTCGACGTCTACACCCCCACGTGGGCCGACCCGGAACGCCTCGCCTACACCCTCGAGTGCGCCGAGGTGCTCGCCGACCTCCTGCCCGACGGCGCCGACGGGTCGATCTCCACCCTCCCCCTGGCGTGGCGCGAGCCGTGGACCGACGCCGACGACGCCGCCGCGACCCGCGCGTTCGCCGAGCTCTCCGCCGGCCTGCGCGACCTGCGCGACCGCACCGGCAAGACCGTGCGCGTCGCCGTCGAGCCCGAGCCCGGGTGCGTGCTCGACACCGTCGAGGACGTCGTCGCGTGGCTCGCCGCGCGCACGGGGCCCGCCGGTGCCGACCGGACCGCCGGGGGCACCATCGACCCGGACCACGTCGGGGTGTGCCTCGACACGTGCCACCTCGCGGTGTCGTTCGCCGACCCCGCGGGGGCCGTAGCCCGCATCACCGACGCCGGGCTGCGCGTCGTCAAGGTGCAGGCGTCGGCGGCGCTGCACGTCGCGGACCCGTCCGACCCGGCGGCGCGCGACGCCGTCGCGGGGTTCGTCGAGCAGCGCTACATCCACCAGGTGCGCGAGCTCGCGCCCGACGGCGCGGTGCTCCCCGCCGACGACCTGCCCGACGCGCTCGGCGACGGCCCCGCGCCCGGGGCGGGGGACGGCGTCGGGCACGACGCCGCGGGCGGGCTGCCCGGCGCCGGGCCGTGGCGCGTGCACTTCCACGTGCCGCTGCACCACGAGCCCCGCCCGCCGCTCGCCGCGACGTCCGACGTGCTGCGCACCGCCGTCGAGGCCGTCCGCGCGACCCCGCACGGCGACGCCGCGCACCTCGACGTCGAGACCTACACGTGGTCCGTGCTGCCCGAGGGCGCCGCGACCGACTCGCTCGTCGCCGGCATCGCCGCAGAGCTCCGCTGGGCGTCCGACCACCTGCTCCCCGCCGAGCACGAGGTTGATGCTGCTATCCCGCCGAATACGACAGAAGGCCCGTCCTCGACGGCGAGCAACCCCGTGCTCGGCGCCGACGCACCCGACGCCCCCGACGCGACCAGGAGGTCCGCATGAAGCCCGTCCTGCTGCTCGACGTCGTCGGGCTCACGTCGACCGCCCTCGCGCACATGCCGCGCCTGCGCCAGCTCGCCGCAGGCGGCTGGCAGTCCGAGCTGCGCACCGTCCTGCCCGCCGTGACCTGCTCCGTGCAGTCCACCATGCTCACCGGCCTCAGCCCCGCCGAGCACGGCATCGTCGGCAACGGCTGGTACTTCCGCGAGCTCGGCGACGTCTACCTGTGGCGCCAGCACAACCGGCTCGTCGAGGGCGAGAAGCTCTGGGAGGCGGCGCGCGGCGCGCGGCAGGGGTACCGCGCAGCGAACGTCTGCTGGTGGTACGCCATGGGCATGACGACCGACGTCACCGTCACGCCTCGCCCGATCTACCACGCCGACGGCCGCAAGTCCCCCGACGCGTACGTGCGCCCGCCCGCGCTCCACGACGACCTCGTCGAACGGTTCGGCGAGTTCCCCCTGTTCACCTACTGGGGCCCGACGGCGGCCATCGCCTCCTCGCGCTGGATCGTCGACGCGACCCGGCACGTCCTGCGCACCCACGCGCCCGACCTAACGATGGCGTACGTCCCGCACCTCGACTACGACCTCCAGCGGTACGGCCCGAACGACCCACGCTCCGACGCCGCCGCCGCCGAGCTCGACGCCGCCCTCGCACCCCTGCTCGACGACTGCGCCAACCAGGGCGTCACCGTCCTCGTCGTGTCCGAGTACGGCATCGCCGACGTCGACCGGCCCGTCCACCTCAACCGCATCCTGCGCCGCGAGGGCCTGCTCGAGGTGTACGTCCAGGACGGCAAGGAACAGCTCGACCCCTGGGCGTCGCGCGCCTTCGCCGTCGCCGACCACCAGGTCGCCCACGTCTACCTCGGCGACGCCCACGACACCGCGCTCCAGCGCCGCGTCGCCGACCTCCTGCGGTCCGTGCCCGGCGTCGACCAGGTGCTCGACCGCGAGGCCCAGGCCCGCTACGGACTCGACCACGAACGCTCCGGCGAGCTCGTCGTCGTCGCCGAGCCCGGCGCCTGGTTCACCTACTACTTCTGGCTGGACGACGCCCGCGCACCCGAGTACGCCCGCGGCGTCGACATCCACCGCAAGCCCGGCTACGACCCCGCCGAGCTGTTCTTCGACCCCGCCGACCCGCTCGCCAAGGCCAAGGCCGGCCTCAACCTCGTCAAGAAGAAGGTCGGCCTGCGGTACGCGATGAGCACCGTCCCGCTCGACGCGTCGTACGTGAAGGGCTCCCACGGGCGCCTGCCCGACTCGTCCGCCGACACCCCCCTCGTGCTGTGCTCCGACGCCGAGGTCCCCGCGTCCCTCGCCGGGATCGTCGGGACCGACGGCGCCCAGGTGCCCGCCGCCGCGATCAAGGGCCTCGTCCTCGAGCTCCAGGGCCTCGGCGCGCGCGTCTGACGGGCGGCGGTGGGATACCCCGTCGCGCGAGGTAGAGCCGTGGCTGCGCGGGGTGGAACCGTGGTTGCGCGGGGTAGAGCCGTGGTCCCGCGGGGTAGAACCGTGGTCACCTGCGCGAGGGGTGTGGCGGCCGCGCCGGGTCTGCCATCCGCGCCGCTCGTTCCTCGCGTCGCTCCCGCCAGACCCGCCACGACCCGGCGCGGCCGCCACACCCCTCGCGCCGCGGTGCGGTGCTGGTTGTCCTCCGGCCGGTCGGTCCGTGGTCGCACGCGTGCCACCGGGTTCTCGTTCAGCAGACCACGGTTCTCCCTCGCGTGACCGGGGTACTCCCTCGGGGGACTGGGGTACTACTTCGCGCGACTGCGGTTCTACCTCGCGTGACCTCGGTCCTCCGTCGGCGTGCCTGCGACCTGACCTCGTGGCTCGCCGGACGCGGCGAGGGCCGCCACCCGGTGGGTGGCGGCCCTCGCCGTGCTGTGCGTCGCCGGTGGCGAGCGGTCGAGCCCTACGAGCAGGTCGCTGCCTCGTAGTCGGCGTCGTACGACGTCGTGACCTCGACGCCGTCGATCTCGGCCGTGGCCTCGACGGTCGCGGCGCCGGCCTCGACGGTCGTGGAGCGGGTGGCGAACGACTGGTAGGCGTTCTTCCCGTCCGCGACGTCGGCGAACGTCCTGGCGCCGAACGGTGTCGTCACCGTGATGTCCGCGGTCGTGCCGGACTCGTTGAGCACCCGGACGGCGACGTACGCCTTGCCCGCGAGGCAGCGGGCCTGGGCGGTGACGGTGACGTCGACGGCCGCGTCGGACGTGGTGACGTCCACGGTCTGCCACCGCTTGCCCGGCGTCGCGTTGTGCAGGTGCAGCACGAGCAGCTTCCCGCTCCCGGCCTCTGCGGCGGCGGCGGACCGGTGCACCGGCAGCGACGTGTCGTCGTCACCGATGTAGAGGACCTGGTCGCCGCCCTCGAACCAGTACGCCGGGTCGTACGGGTCGCCCGTGAAGGGCTCCGTCGCGTCGACGAGCTGGTCGGGGGAGGACGAGTACGGCGAGTAGGTGCGCACCTGGAACGTCGGGACGTCGCCCTCCTCGATGCCGAGGGAGCCGATGCCCACCGGGATGACGACGACGTTGTTGTCGAAGACCGACGTGTCGACGTTGCCCCACAGCGTGTTCACGGCCTGGAGGTCGATGTTGTCGCCGGCCTCGTACGCCGTGCCGTCCGGGGCGGTCCAGTCCTTCAGGGTGAAGGTGGCCGCGAGGGTGAGGTCCGTCTCGCCGTTGTACTTCAGCACGGAGACCTCGAAGTCGGACGACCCGTCGGAGTCGACGTCGACCTCCACGGACGGGCTCGTGACGGCACCGAGGCTCGCCCACGGCCCGTCGACGGCGACGCCGATGCCGATGACGCCGTCGGCCGGGTCACCGCCCGCGGCGGCGACCTGGGGCGCCGTGGAGGCGAAGCCGACCGCGCGCACGTCGGACGACGCGATCGCGGTGGCCGAGGTGCCCTCGGTGGCGTCCGCCTCGAGCCGCGGGCTCGTGGCCTTGAGCTCGAACGGTGCGACGAGCGAGAACCAGCCGCCGGAGGCGACGCCGCGGCCGTCGAGCTCGAGCGCGGCGGTGTCGGCCTGCGCCCCGAACGTCACCGGCTTGGCGGTGAGGTCGCTGACGAGACGCGGGGAGGCCTGCACGGGCACGCGCAGCTCGGTGCCGCCGTCCGTCGGGGTGAGTACGACCCGCCCGCTGACCGACGACACGAAGTCGCGCGGGACGCCGACGCCGGAGTCGGGCGACGACGTCGGGTCGAGCTCCTTGGCGAGCGTCGCGGGGTCCGCGGTGAGCGTGACGGTGACGACGGTCTGCTGCCCGGCGGGCACGGTGACGGTCGCGGGCGTCACGGTGACGCTCGCGCCGCCCGCGGTGCTCGACGACGTGTACCCGGTCGCGTAGGTGACCGGTGCGTCGCCGGTGTTGCGCACGGTGACGGCCTGGCGCTTCGTCACGACGGACGCGCCGACGTCGACGACGCCGAACGACGCGGACACGAGCTCGGAGTCCTGGGAGGCGTACGCGAGCGTCGTGTTGTTCACCGCGTCGAGCGCGTCGACACGGCCCGAGCCGACGCGTTCCGGACCGTAGGCGGTGCCGCTGCCCGACGTCCCGGTGAACACGTCGTGCGTGGCGGTGTTCATGATGGCCGCCTTGATCTCCTGCGGGCTCCAGCCGGGCTGGGCCTGCTTGACGAGCGCGGCGATGCCGGCGACGTGCGGGGAGGACATGGAGGTGCCGGACTTGATGCTCGCCCCGTCGAGGCGACCCGAGGCCGCGGACGCGATGCCGGTGCCGGGCGCCGCGACGTCGGGCTTGACGATGCCGAGCGAGCCGTGGACGCCGCGCGACGAGCCGCTGTTGAGCGTGTCGCCGATCTCGGGGATGGAGACGAACTCGCTGAGCGCGTACGACGGGCCGATCGACATCGTGACGGTGCCGGCCTCGATGGCCGGGTAGAGGGTGTCGTGGCTCGGGCCGGTGAGCTGCGCGCCGGGGATGCCGGCGTTGCCCGCGATGCCCGCGACGAACGACGACAGCTCGGACGACAGGAGCACGCCGACCGCGCCGGCGGCCTCGGCGTTGTTGAACCGGGCGGCGCTGCCGCAGACGCGGGTCGCGTCGTCGTCGTCCCAGAACAGGTACGCGATCTTGCCGTCGACCGCGGCGGCCTGCTCGGGCGTGAACGCCTGGCAGCCGTCGAAGTCGTCGGCGACGAACGCGACGGGGGCGGTGACGTCCTCGCTGCCCGCGTAGTTCACGGAGTTCTGCGCGGCGTAGGTGCCGGCGAGCTCGGCGGGCTCGGTGACCTCGACGGCGTCGAACGTCTGCGTGTCGCCGACGGAGTTCGCGACGGTCAGCGCGGTGCGCGAGTTGCCGGGCGAGCCGCCGACGTCGGTCACGTCGCCCGAGTTGCCGGCGGAGTTCACCGACAGCGTGCCCAGGCGGGAGAGCTGGTCGATGAAGATGTTCTCCGGGTCGTCGGCGGGGGCGCCGCTGGAGCCGAGCGACAGGTTGACGACGTCGAGGCGGTCGGACAGGTCGCCGTCGCCGTCCGGGTCGGCGGCCCACTCGAGCGCGTCGACGACGACGCCGGTGGAGCCGCCCTGGTCGCCGAACACCTTGAGGGCGTAGACGCCGGCCTCGGGAGCCGAGCCGGGCCCGACCTTCCAGTCGGAGATGTCGGTGAGGGTCGAGTAGTCGCCGCGGAACGTCTCGCCGTCGGCGGTGACGCCGTAGCCGGCCGCGGTGCCGGCGACGTGCGACCCGTGGCCGGACCCGATCGCGTCGAGCGAGTCGATGGGGTTCTCGTCGGGCGACGGGACGAGGGTGGTGCCCTCGACGGTGCCGGACGCGTCGTAGTCGTAGCCCGCGAAGTCGTAGCCGCCGAGGTACTTCATCGCGTCGTAGGTGCCCTCGGGGACGGGGCCGTCGCCGCGCTCGCCGTACGCCTCGTCGAACGCCTCCTGCGTGCCGGGTCCGCCGAACGCGGCGTGCGTGTAGTCGATCCCGGTGTCGATGATGCCGATGCGCACGCCCTCGCCGGTGAGGCCCGTGCTCTGCCACGTCTCGGCGGCGCGCGTGAAGATGTCGGTGCCCTTGTTGGTGGGCTCCTTCGGGATGATCCGGTAGACCTGGACGACCGCGTCGTCGCGTGCCAGGTCGCGGACACGGGCCGCGTCGCCGGTGACGACGACCCCGGCGACGAGGGTGCTCGTCACCGACACCTGCTGCGGGGTGCGGGCGCCCGCGCTGCGCGCCGTCGCCTGCTGCGGGACGACGTCGTCCGCGAGCGTGGCGACCTCGTCGGCGTTCTGCTCGACCTGCCGCGGGCTCGCGCCCTGCGCGGCGAGGTCGACGGCCGACGGCGCGTCGAGCTGGACGAAGGCGGTGACGGTCCCGGCGGCGGACGCGAGCGACGGCGCGACCTTGTCGGTCGGCGCGAGGTCGCCGCTCTGCACGGCGAGGCCGCCGGGTTCGTCGGGGGAGGGGGCTGCGACGGCCGGGACGGCTGCCGCGGCGACGACCGCGAGCCCGGCGGCGGCCGCCGTCAGGGACGCGGGCAAGGAACGGTGCTTCATCGACACTCATTTCCCCGGCTGGACCGGTGGGTGAAGGGGGTCTGAGGGGTACCACCCGAGGTCGATGACCTCGTAGGACACCGACCTCCACAGCACCGTAACCAACAACCTGCCGCCCTGCCCAGGGGCGGGGACGAGGTCGGCGCGGTCGGCTGCCCGTTCGGGCGGGCTCCGCGGCGTCGTCCACAGGCCCGGCCCGACCCGGTGCCCGGCCCTCGGCACGCCGCTAGGCTCGCGGCGGGGTCACGGGACGGGGCAGTCCCGTGGGAGTCCCCTTCCCGCGTCAGGTCCACGGGGTGCGGACCCGGGGGCGTGGCCCACGCAGAAGGAGAACCATGCAGCGACCGTCCCGACTCCTGTCCGTCGCGCTCGCGTCCCTCGTGGGCGCCGTCGCCGCGCTCGCGCTCGGCGCCCCGGTGTCGGCCGCCGAGCCCGACCTGTCCGTCGTCTCGTGGGACCGGGAACGTCCCGCCGTCGCGCCGGGTGCCGACGAGGCGGTGTGCGCCGTGGAGGGCGAGCGCCTCGACGCGGCCGGTCCGGCCCGTGGCTCGACGGCGCCCGTCGAGTGCTTCGCGACGGCCGCGGAGGCGTTCGCGCACGTGCACGGGACGGCCGTGCCCGGGACGGCCGGCCTGGCCGCGACGGACCGCGCGGGCCTGCGCGACGCCGTCGCCTCGGTGAACGCGACGACGACGGGACCGGTCGCCACGGCCACGGCGTCGTCCGACTCCCGCATCGTCGGGATCGTGTACCGCGGCTCCGGGTACTCCGGCGCGACGACGCTCCTGTGGGGCAAGGGCGCCAACGGCTGCCGGTACGGGTCCACCTACGGGTTCCCGAACCTCGCGAGCTTCGTGCAGAACAACGTCATCAGCTCGGCGGAGAGCTTCATGGGGTGCTGGAGCACGTTCTACAACGAGTACGGCTACTGGGGCGACCGGCGGAACTGCACGCCGCACTGCTCCACGATGGGCTCGATGAACGACCGGGCGTCGTCGATCGTCTACCGCCCCGCGGGCACGCTCGGCTGACGACCGACGACTACGCCTCGCCACCGGGCAGGTCGCTCGTCCAGCGTCGTGCCCGGCCGGCCCCGAGCCGGTCGGGGGTCACCTCGCGCACGGTGACGGGCCTGCCCACGAGGTGCCCGACGACGGCCCCCGCCTCCCGGGCCGCCCCCGCCCCGGCCGCGGGGTCGGGGACGACGTCGAGCGCGAGCGTCCCGTCGGCGTGCTGGTGGAGCTGCCACGCGGCCATGCCGAGCGCCTGCAGGTGCTGGGCGGCGTCGACCGACCCGACCCACGCGCCGTCGGGCCGCTGGTAGCGCACGGGGGAGCGGCCCTCCAGGTCGTGCAGCTCGACCCGGTTACCGTGGCGCACGAGCCGTGCGTGGTCGCCGGTGCGGTAGCGCAGCAGCGGGAGGTAGGGGTTCTCGTCGACGGTGACGACGACCTCGCCGCGCACGCCGTCGAGGACGGCCGAGCCGTCGTCGGCGAGGACCTCGACCCATACTCGGCGCCCCGCCACGACGACGAAGGGGCCGTCGTCGGCGCGCGAGGCGACGGCGCCCGTCTCCCGCAGGCCGTAGAGGTCGACGACGGGCGCGTCCCACGTGGCGTGCAGCCGGGACCGGGCGACGTCGGACAGGTGCGCGGCGCCGCTGACCACCGCGACGGGGTGCAGGTCGAGGCCGGCGTCCGCGAGCCGGGCGAGCGCGAGCAGGGGCAGCGGGGAGCTGGAGACGACCTGCGGGTCCTGGGCCGCGAGGAACGCCTCGCGGTCGCCGGGGCGGCGCCACGCACCGGCGTCGAGGTTGACGCGGGCCATGCCGGGCGGTGCGACGCCGGGCGCGCGGCGGAACCCGGTCATGGCGGACGCGTACGTGAACGCCTGCCGCTGGTCCACGAGGTTGACGAGCCCGAGCCGGTCGGGGTCGGGCTCCCACGTCGCGCCTGCCGCCGCGACGAGGTGCTGCAGCAGGACGAGGTCGGCCGCGACCGCGACCGGGTGCAGGGGCACCCGCACGGCCGCGCCGGTGCTGCCCGAGCTCGTGCCCTCCAGGACCCGGCCCAGGGGCACGTCGACGGGGACGAACGACGCGACGTCGCGCCGCAGGTCGTCGCGCGTCACGGGCCGGACGTCCGTGAGCGACGACCCCGCGTGGCTCTCGCCGCGGTCCCGGGCGCGTCGGTACCGCGGCACGACGGCGTGCGCCCGCGCCACGAGGTCGCGCACCCACGTCGGCGGGTCGTCCGGGGCGGGGGCGTCACCGAGACGTGCCGCGACGGCGTCGAGCGCGGGGAGGTCGTCGGCGCGCAGCCGGTCGCCGGTGACGTGGACCCACGCGGGTGCGGCGGGGTGCTCGCGCACGGCGTCGAGGGCGGCGAGGCCCGCGGCGTCGAGCGTCGGCCAGCGCTCGGCGTCGGTGAGGACCACGGCCCCGCCGGGGGCGTACTCGTCGAGCGCAAGGGTCGACGGTGGCGGAGTGGTGGTGTCCGCCGGGTCGTCCCGGGGTGTGGTGGCCATGTGTCCTCCTCTCGCGCGGTGGCGGGTCAGTAGTTCGCGTACTGCGCGGCGGCTTCCTTCGCGCGCTTCTCGGCGAGCTCGCGGGCGAGCTGCTCGGCGCGGCGCGCCTCGTGCGCCATCTCCTGGGCGATGCGCCGCTGCTCGGCCGTGCTCACGGCCGTCCAGCGGTCCTGCGCGACCTCGGGGCTCTCGTCGCCGGGCCGCAGCCCGAGCGCGCGCAGGGCGGCGCGCGCGAGCTCCTCACGACCGGCCGGGTCGTGCACCCACGCCGACGCGGTGCGCAGCGTCGCGAGCTCGGGCACCAGGTGCGTCACGAGGCGCACGAGGGCGGCGGGCGTCGCGGTCTCGCGGTGCGCGGCGAACAGCGCTCCGTCGCGCAGCACCCAGCAGACCGTCCCCGCGAGGGCGGCGTGCGGGGCGAGCGCGCACACCTGCTCCACCTCGTCGCGCGCGACGCGTCCCAGCACGCCGACGGCCCCGCGGCCGTCGAGCAGGTCGGCGGTGTCGGCGACGAGCGCCGCGGCGGACACCGCGGGGTCGAGGACGTCGGGCGGGGTGTCCGCGAGGCGCCGCAGGACGTCGGCGAGCACGGGTCCGGGCACGGTGGTGTCAACGGCCATGACGGGCTCCTTCCGGTCCGGACGGCTCGGCGCCCCAGAGCTCGCGCGCGAACGCGCGGGCGAAGGCCACGAGGTCGTCCTGGGTGCGCACGGCGTGCACGCGGTAGCCGAGCGCGAACCCGCGCACGCGCTCGGCGTGCGCGTCGGTGGCGTCGAGCACGAGCGTCCCGCCCCCGCCCGCCGCGACGACGGCGCGCGCGGCGACGCTCTCGTGCAGCGGCACGGGCTCGGCGTCGGTGCGCCGCCCCCAGCGCAGGCGCACGGCGTCGTCGAACATCGTCTCGACCCCGTCGTCGGAGACGACCGCGACGTGGCACGCCCGGGTGCGCGTCGGCCCGGCCCCGGTGCGCGGGTCGCCGAGGTGCGTGCGCTCGAGCAGCGGGAGCGGGAACGACGTCGACCCCCCGAAGTGCGCGACGACGGCGTCGAGCACCGCGTCCTCGTCGCGCGTGAACCCGTCGGTGCCCGCGATCTGGTCCGGCCCGCTCCAGGTCGTGGCCTGGACGCGCGCGCCCGCGCGCAGCGCCGAGAGCGCGAGCACGGCCCCGGCGAGCGCGACGGGCGCGACGCGCCGCGTCGGGTCGGGCATCGACCCGGACGAGTCGAGGTACAGGTCGAGGTCGACGGGGATCTCGTCGGGCTCGTCGCCCGTGTCGTCCTCGACGGACCGCCGCACGGTCGTGTGGCCGGGGACCACGACGGGCGAGCGCAGGAGCGTGCCCGTCCAGTCGACGTCGCCGAGGTCGTCGCCGACGTCCCACGGTTCGTGGGCGCCGAGCAGCGGCTCGACGGCGCGCCGCTCGGTGCGCACGGGGAACGGCACGAGCAGGGGGGCGGCGTGCTCGCGGTACCAGCGGCGGGCCGACGCCGCGGCGTCGGACGTGAGCCCGAGGAGGCGCAGGGTGGCGTCGTAGTCGGCCGGGGCGAGCGTCTGACCGGTCGCGTCGCTCGCCCCCGCGCCGGTGGCCGCCGCGTCGACGGTCCGGACGTCCGCGTCGTCGGTCCCGTCGGCGCCGAGGTCCCCGACGACGCGGGGGTCGAGCGCCGGGTGGCGCACGGGCTCGACGGCGCGCGGGTCCGTCGCGAGGCCGCCCGGGACGGAGCCCGGGAGCTCGTCCTGGCCGCACACGACCTGGGGCAGCGAGGAGCGTCGCCGCTGCAGGTGCCGCCGACGTGCCCCGCGATCCCCACGGGCCGGTCGGGCACGGCGCCGCGCGTCCGCCGACGTCGCGTCGGCCCCGACGTCCGACGCGAGGAGCGTGCGCAGGAGCGCGGCGAACCCGGCCGCGCCGCCGACCGGGTCGTCCGCGTAGGCGCGCACGAGACGCGCGACGAGCGTCGCCTCGCGCTCCGCGACGGCGATGTCGCCCGAGGTGAGATCGCCCC
Organism: Cellulosimicrobium marinum; assembly: GCF_020551945.1. Classification (GTDB taxonomy): domain Bacteria; phylum Actinomycetota; class Actinomycetes; order Actinomycetales; family Cellulomonadaceae; genus Cellulosimicrobium; species Cellulosimicrobium marinum. The sequence goes on from NZ_JAJBZH010000002.1 coordinate 704,966, forward strand.
GCGGCAGTCCCCACAGGATCTCGTCGGCGCGCAGCACGGTCTGCATGACGACGCTCGTGCCCGGCCCGAGCGCCCGCCACAGCCCCGCCATGTCGATCCCGGCGCGGCGCTGGAGCCGGTCGTTGATGAGCAGGTCGCTCCACAGGTTCGCGGTGAGCGGCGCGATGTGGTCCTGGTCCACGAGCCCGGCGCGTGCGCGCGCGACGAGGAGCGCGCTCGTCGTGAGGTCGCCCGGGGAGAGCACGTGGTGCCCCACCTCGTGCGCGAGGACGGCGACCGCGTGGTCCTCGATCCCGAGGTCCACGACCTCCGCGAGGTCCACGTGGACGCTCACGCGCGTCGTCGAGAACCAGGCGAACGAGCCGACGTCGCGTGGTGCCGTCCCCGGGCCGTGCAGCGTCGGCGCTCCCAGCCGGGTGAAGCGCCCCCACGCGGCGAGCGCGTCGGGCCACGCCGCGTGCCACCGTTCGCGGACCGCCGCGTACGGCCCGGGCACGGTGCTCGGTGCGGCGCTCACCGGTCCCACCGGACGAGCACGACGTCGTAGGAGCCGGAGCGGCTGAGCAGCAGCAGCCGGCCGGACGGGGTGTCGAGCGACGCGGTCCCGGTGACGTCGGCGAGGTCGGTCTCGCGTCGTGGGGCGGGCACCCCGGCACCCGGCCCGAGGAGCTGCGCGTCGTCGCGGTGCGCGACCCCCGGCTCGACGCCCCCGGCGGTGCGGGCGACGAGCGAGCCGTGCACGTCGGCGACGAGCGTCCACCCGGTCGTCGTGCCCGCGTCGTCGGCGAGCAGGTGCCACCGCAGCCCCGGGTGCCGCGCGTCGGTCCCGACGACGACCGCGGGGGAGAGCCACGGACCGCCGAAGCCGCGGAACCCGCCGAACCGTCCCAGGACGCGCGCCGCGCCGTGGACGCCCGGCAGCGTGACGGCCGTGCGGGCCCGCGACTCCTCGCCGGGCCACCACCACGGGTCCGTCGCGTGCCGGTCGAGGACCCCCGCGACGTCGGGCGCCGTGCCCGGGCCGAGCGACAGCGCCGCACGGGCGACCGTCTCCGGGAGCGAGCGCGCGGCGTCCAGCGCCGCGCGCCGGTACCGCACGAGGCCGCTGCGCCACGCCGCGACGAGCACCGCCCCGCGCACCGTCTCCGCGGTCACGGCGGTGCCCGCGTGTGCCGCGGCGACGACCCGGGCCGACCACCCCGCCAGGTCGCCGCGCGACCCGGCGCCCCCGTCGAGAGCGCGTGCGGCGTCGACCGCGGCCGCGACCGTCACCCCGGGCGCCACGACGAGCCACGGGACGAGCGACGGCACGACGTCGACCAGGACGTGCTGCTCGGGCGTCGACCGCGCACGCTCCTGCCGCCACCGCCGGGTCGCCGCGAGCCGTGCCACGGCGTCGAGCACCGCGTCGCACGTCGCCGCGAACGCGGGGCCGTCCAGCCGGTCCGCGAGCGGGTCGACGGCGCGCGCGACGTCACGCACCGCGTCCGCGACCACGTCCCGTTCCGCGCCGTGCGCGACGGCGCGCGCGAGCACCGCGTTGTACCGGTCGCGCCGCGCGACGGCACGACGCGCGAACGGACCCGCCAAGACCGCGGGCGACCGGGCGACGTCGGGCACGCTCACGCGCCGCTCCAGCGCAGCCACGTGAGGTAGTTCGTGTACCGCTGGTGCGCGTACTTCAGCGCGAGCGCGTCCTCGTACACGTGCCCGTGGAGCTTCGCGTGCTGCTGCCACGACGCGAGCACCTGCTCGATGCGCGCGAGACGGCGCAGCACGTCCGCCTCCGGCAGCCCCTCCAACCCGGCCGCCACCTCCGTGAGGATCGCGCCGACGTCGTCCCGGTCGTCCAGCCCCGTCGCGTCGAACTGGCGGCACGCCGTGTCGAACAGGTCGCGGATCCACGACACCCGGTCCGCGCGCAGCGGCTCCCGCTCACGGTCGTCGAACGGCGCCGAGCGCAGGTCCGGCACCAGCTTGTCGTGCAGGACGAACGGCAGGACCGCGCGCAGGTCCGCCAGGTCCACCTCCGCGTTCCCGCGGAAGAACGCCATCGCCTTCGCGTACGCGACGAGCGACTGCAGCGCACGCACCGACAGGCCGTTGAGCGTCTGCGCGCCGACGTCCCCGAGACGGTCGCGGCCCGTGTCCGCCGTCGCGACGAGGTGCGGGTCCACGCCCGCGACCCGCGCCGTGTCCTTCGTCCGGTACTCGAACTGCCAGCCCGCGCGCTCCAGCACCTCGAACTGGCTCGCGAAGAACTCCAGCCGCCGCCGCACCGGCTCCGGGAACGGGACCGCGAGGATCGCGGCGTGCAACGCGTCGTGCTCCGCCGCGTCGAACACGATCTCCGGCGGCACGTTCTCCTCCGGCCGCACCCGCCGCTCCGCCCGTGCGACCAGGTCGCCCAGGAAGCGGTTGTTGAACGGCATCGCGTGCACGACGACGTCGATCCGGTCCCGCAGCGCGTCGACGACCTGGTACGTGCCGCCGCCCGCGTCGTCGTTCGCCGTGAGGTACCAGGCCGCGTCGCCCGTCTCGTACACCTGGTCGTACACCTCGACGTACCCGTCCGCGAGCACCGTGAGCAGCGCCGACTGGGTGCGCGTGGGGATGCGGTTGTACTCGTCGACGATCTTCACGCGCATGCCCAGCCACGACCGCCACGCCACGTCCACGTCCGCGAGGCTGTCCGCCTGCACGAGGTCCTTCGGCAGCGGCGTCCCGAACAGGTCCGACACCGTGAGCTGCGGGTGCCCGTGCTGCATCGCCCGCCGGACGTCGCGCACCGGGTAGCCCGCCAGCACCCCCATGAGCACGGCGCTCGCCGTCTTCCCCCGGCCCGGCCCGCCGATCATCAGGCACCGCCCCCGCACCGCGAACGACAGCAGCGGCAGCAGCACGAAGCTCGAGTACGACTGGTCGCTCGGCAGGGTCAGCAGCGCCTTCGAGTCACCCAGCCGGAAGCTCGTCTCCGCCGCGCCCGGAGCGGAGAACTCCACGTCATAGTGCGGGCTGATGATCGCGTGGTTGACCACCCAGAAGTACGCCTGCCGCAGCTTCTCGTCGAGCGGCAGCCCGCGCCCCGCGTCCGGCTCGCCCTCCCCGGCCCCGGCGACGGGCGTGCGGAACAGGTCCGCGACGTCCAGGTCGAACGGGTCGTGCGTCGCCGCCGCCGCGGGCGTCGGGCGCGTCGGCGCCGAGGACACGTGCTCGAGATCCGTCACGTGCCGATCCTGCCACTGCTCGGTCGGGGTCCGGGTCCGGGGTCCGTTCGGCGGAGTTCCCGGGTTGCGGCGGCGGGTCTACCATCCGGACCCTCGTTCCTCGGGTCCTCCCGCCAGACCCACCACGACCCGCCGCCGCCACCCGTCCACCCCGCTCGGCGTCGTCTCGCCGCGCCGAACCCCGGGTTGGTCGCAGTGTGGCGTGGAGATGCCGCACAAGCCGGGGTTCGACGCCGGTCCTCACCAGGCGTCCGTGCCCGCCTGGGGGAGCGGGTCGGCGACGTGGCGGGGGGTCGCGAGCAGCGGGCCGACGGCGGCCATCGCCTGCGCGACCCGGGTCGCCCGGTCGCCGCGCACCTCGAACCACGGGACGCCCGGGAGGGTGCCGTCGGGGCCGGGGAGCTCGGCGGCACCGAGGTGGTGCACGACGTCGGCGGGGTCGTCCAGGTGCGGGCCGGTCGCGGCGAGGACCACGCGGAAGCGGTCCTGCATGGCGTGGCGCACGTGCTCGCCGTCGCGCAGCCCGTCCTGGACGAACGGGATCTCGTCCCCGGTGAGGACGTACAGGTCGGGGCGCCGGGCGGCGGCGAGCGCCTCGACGCTCGGGGAGCGGCGCCCGACGTACCGCTCGTGCCAGAGGGTGGTCGCGAGCACGTCGGTGTCGCTCACGAGGAGCGGGACGGGGGAGGTGGTGGCGGCGTGGTCCTCGCGCCGGGCCTGCTCGCGCGCGACGAGGTCGAACTCGGCGGTGTGCCACGGCGCGGCCAGGCCGCCGGGCCGGTCCCGCGACCACTCGCGCCCGAACTCGGGTACCGCGTCGAGGCCGAGGCGTGCGGCGAGGTCGGTCGCGAGCGTCGTCGTGCCGGTGGACTCGGCACCGAGCACGACGACGCGGCGCCCGTACCAGGACCGGACGGGGGCGGGCAGGGCCCACCAGTGGCCGGCCGGGTCGGCGCGGACGGCGGTGCCGGAGACGGGCAGGTGGCGGCGGTCGGGGTCGACCTGGACCCAGGTCGCGTCGAAGCGGCGCGCGAGCTCGGCGCCGTACCGGTCGGAGGTGAGGACGGCGTCGACGGGAGGGTGCGCGGGGTCGAGCAGGGCGCGCATGACCGTCACGTGCGCGTCCCACGCGTGCGGGTCGGCGTAGTTGACGGGCGCGTCGTCGAGCCCGTGCACGACGTGCGCGCCCGGCGTCTCGGCGCGCAGCCAGGCGGCGCGCGTCGCGGCGGGGATCGACTCGCGCGACGACGCGAGCACCTGGACGGTGACGCGCTCGCAGCGGGAGAGCGCGGTGCGCACGAGGTGCACGTGCCCGGCGTGCGGGGGGTAGAACTTGCCGATGACGAGCCCGTGGGCGAAGCCCGTCACCGGGTCGGCACCGCGTCGTCGGGCACGGGCGCCGGTCCGGACGCGGCTCGCGCGGCGGACCACTCGCGCAGGCCCTGCACGCACAGCGCGACGAAGCCGGCGTAGAGCGCGGCGGTGAGCCACAGGCCCTGGCTCGCGTAGAGGCCGACGAGCACGACGTCGGTCGCGATCCACACCCACCAGCTGCCGATCCACTTGCGTCCGAGCATGGTCTGCGCGAGCAGGCTCGACGAGGTCGTGAGGGCGTCCCAGAACGGGACCGTCGAGTCCGTCCACGTGGTGAGGACGGCGACGAGCAGGGCGGTGCACGCGGCGGCGGCGATCCCCCCGACGAGCCACGCCGCGCGGGGCGTGGCGTGCACGACGAGCCGGCCGTGGTCCGGGCCGCCGCGCAGCCACCAGTACCAACCGAGCGCCCCGAGCACGAGGTACACGACCTGCAGGCCCGCGTTCGCGTACAGCCCGGTCCCGGTGAACAGGACGAGGAACACGACGTTGTTGGCGAGGCCGACGGGGAACGTCCACACGTTCTGCCGGACCGCGAGCCACACGCACGCCGCGCCCGTGACGAACCCCAGGATCTCCTCGACGCTCACGGGCGCTCACTCTACGAGGCGGACGGCGCGCCGCCCGGGGCGGTCCGCCGCGCGTCGTCGGCCGCTGTGACGTGCGTCCCGGTCCGGGGCGGGCGGGGCGCGGGCGGGTTACGGTCGGGACGAGCCCCGGCGCCACCCGCCGGGGAACCCGACGTCGAAGGAGATCTCGCATGCCCACTCGTATCGCACGCACCGCCTGGAACGGCGGCCTGCAGGACGGCCAGGGCCAGGTCGAGCTGTCGAGCTCGAAGGTCGGTACCTACGACGTGTCGTTCCCGCGCCGTGCCGCCGACGACGCGGGCGGCGTGACGAGCCCCGAGGAGCTCATCGCGGCGGCGCACTCGTCGTGCTTCGCGATGCAGCTCTCCGCGGTGCTCGCCGAGGCGGGTGCGACGCCCGTCGCGCTCGAGGTGACCGTCGAGGTCGCGCTCGGCCCGGACCCGGCGGGCGGCTTCCAGATCCCGTCGATCGCGATCACCGTGCGCGGCGAGGCCGAGGGGATCGACGCCGCCGGGTTCCAGCAGGCCGCGGAGACCGCGAAGGCCACGTGCCCGGTGTCGAAGGCGCTCGCGGGCGTCGAGAGCGTCACGCTGGACGCGACGCTCGAGGGCTGACCTCCTCCGCGCGGCTCAGCAGCACCGCCGAACCCCGGGTTGCGCGGCACGTCCGGTCGGACGTGCCGAACGCCCCGGGGTTCGGCGCGTCGGGGGACGGGGCGCGCGGCGCGACCGCGGGTGCTGGGGGCGGCTCGGTGTGCGGCGGGCGGGCTCAGCGGGGGACGAGCGGCGGGGACGACGTCCCCGCGCCGTCGCGGATGCCCTCGACGAGCTCGGCGAGCGTGTCCTTCGCGTCGTGCTGCGGCGACCAGCGCAGCAGCTCGGTCGCGAACGTCGTGTCGAGGACGGGCGCGCGCATCGCCATGTCGAGCCAGCCTTCGCCGACCGGCACGAGCCGGGCGCGCCATCCCGCGGCCACGGCGGTGCGTGCCGTGCCGAACGGCACCTCCCGCCAGGAGCCGTCCGCGACGACGTCGGCGACGTCCTGCGCGGTGAGCACGCTCGGGTGCGCCACGTTGAACGGCCCGGGGTGGCGGCCCACGACGATGCGCGCGTACGCGTCGGCGAGGTCGTCCGCGTGCACGGCCTGCAGGCGCAGGCCGGACGGCAGCGGGACGGTGGGCAGCGGCGTGCGACGCATGACCCGGGTCCCGAGCGGGCCGAGGAAGTAGCGGGTGATCTCGGACGCGGCGTCGCGCTGGAACACGAGCGCGGACCGCACGCGCGACACGACGAGCCCCGACTTGCGGTCGACGTCGTCGAGCATCGCCTCGACCGCGGCCTTGTCCTCGGAGTACGACGACCCGGGCACGCCGTCGACGGGGTACCCCTCGGAGACGGGGGCGTCTCGGGCCTCCCCGGCGTAGGGGGCGGGCGAGTAGGCGCCGACGGACGACGCGACGACGAGGTGCCGGGCGCCGGCGCGCTGCGCGGCCTCGACCACGCGCCGCGTGCCCTCGACGTTGACGCGACGCAGGTACCCCCGGTCGTGGCTGGGCTGGATGGCCCACGCGAGGTGCACGACGACGTCCGCACCGGCGAGCGCGGCGTCGAGCCTCGCGTCGGCGTCGGGGGCGGCGACGTCGGCGTAGCGCCATGTCGCGACGTCGTGGGGGAAGCGCACGGTGCTGGACCCGTCGGCGCGGGGTACGCGCCGGGCGACGCCGACGACGGAGGTCACGACGGGTTCCGTCGCGAGGCGGCGCAGCACCGCGGTCCCGACGTTCCCGCTCGCCCCGACGACCACCACGCGCATGTGCTGCCTCCGCTCTCGTGCCGACGCGCCGTGCGCCCGGGGACGTCCCGGACGGCGCGCCGGTCCTGTCCCGACGCTAGCCCGCGGCGTCGGTGTTCGCGCGGGCGATGGCGAGGACGGCGCTGCGTGCGGGCTCGGTGAGCTCGGGCACGAGCACGACGGCGCTCGCGAGCACGAGCCGTTCGATCTCGGTGCGGGTGAGGTCGCCGCCGCCGAGCCAGGCGGCGGTGACGTTCTCGACGAGGGCGACCCAGCCGCCCGCGAGGAGGTGCCAGCGCGGCGTGGGCGGCGGCCCGACGGTGGCGGCGGTCGACGTCATGCGCAGGACGAGCCCTGCCCGGACGGCGGCGAGCGCTTCCTGGGTGTCGGTGTCGTCGGCGAGGGTGCCGCGCCACAGGTCCTGCCAGACGCGGCGGCGCGCCTCGACGGCGTCGAGGAACGCGGTGACGGCGAGGGCGGGGCGCTGGGCGAGGGGGAGGCCGTCGGGGGTGACGGTGGCGCGCTCGAGCTCGGCGATCGCGACCGCCGCGACGGCGCGGCGCAGCCCGGCGGTGGAGCCGAAGTAGTGGAACACGAGCGCCTTGGACGCGCCGGCGCGTGCGGCGACGGTGGCGGGCACGAGCGCGTCGAGGCCGTGCTCGTCGGCCTCGCGCGCGGCGGCGTCGAGGAGCTCGGCGCGGCGGTCCGCGGGTTCGCGGCGGGCCCGGGGGTGCGGGGGCGGCGGGGTGCGGGCGGGCGTGGTCACGCCACCGTTCTACCGCCCGTGTTGACCGCGAGTCAACAAGAGGCGTAGAACTGTTGACCAGTAGTCAACAAGCGGCCGCCGCGTGGCCGGGGAGGGGCGAGCGTGCAGATCACGCTGAACGACGTCCGCGTGGACGGCCGGCACGGGCCGATGCTCGACCCCGTCGACCTCACCTGGTCGACCGGGGAGTGCGTCCTCGTCGCCGCCGAGCCCGGCCACGGCCACACCGCGCTCGCGCTCGTCGCCACGGGCCGGTACGTCCCGAGCGCCGGGACCGTGCGCCTCGACGGCGTCCCCGCCCGGGCCGCCGAGCTGCGCGCCGTCACCGCCGTCGTGGACGTCCCGGGCGTCAGCGAGCCCGACGACGCGCTCACCGTCGCCGCCGTCGTGGCCGAGGGCCTGGCCCTCGCCGGCCGGCGCTCGCTCCCGGGCGACGTCACGCGCTGGCTCGGGGACCACTCGCTGCTCGCCGACCGTGCGCGCCGCCTCGACCAGGTGCCGGGCGTGGTCCGGACCGCGCTGCTCGCGGCGCTCGCCGCCGAGCGCGACGGCGTGCGGTTCCTCGTGCTCGCCCTGCCCGACCGGCACGGCGGCGAGCCGTCCGGCTGGTGGGAGGTCGCGCGCACGCTCGCGTCGTCGGGCCTGGGCGTGCTCGTGCAGAGCGCGCGCTCGTCCGCGCGCGACCTCGGCGCCGCGCTGCCGCCCGCGCACGGCGCCTACGCCGCCCCGCCCGTCGTCGCGCTGCGCTCGCGGCCGACGGCGCCCCGCACCCCCGGCGAGGAGGAGACCCGGTGACCGCCGTCCGCCTCGGCCTGTCCGAGCTGCGCCGCCTCGTGGCCGGGACCATGCCGCGCCTCGCGATCCTCGCGATGGCGCTGATCCCCACGCTCTACGCGGGGCTCTACCTCTTCGCGAACCACGACCCCTACGGGCGGCTCGACCAGGTGCCCGCCGCGCTCGTCGTCCTCGACGAGGGAACGACCACCACCGACGCCACGACCGGCGAGACCGCGCACCGCGACCTGGGCCGCGACGTCGCCGACGAGCTGCTCGACGACGGCGGGTTCGGCTGGGTCGAGACGTCGCAGGCCGACGCCGAGTACGGCGTCCGGTCGGGGCGCTACGACGCGGCCCTCGTCATCGGCCCCACGTTCTCCGCGGACCTGGCCTCCGCGAGCGAGCTCGCCCCGCGGCAGGCGAGCCTCACGCTCGTCACCAACGACGCGAACAACTACCTCGCCCGGACCATCGCGGACCAGGTCGTCGGCCAGGTGCGCGACTCGATCGCCCGGCAGGTGGGGACCGAGGCGGCCGACACGTTCCTGCGCGGCTTCGCGTCGATCCACACGAACCTCGCCGACGCGGTGGAGGGCGCGGACCGGCTCCTCGACGGGTCGACGCGGCTGCGGGACGGGGTCGTCACCGCGGACGACGGCGCGCACACCCTCGCCGACGGCGCCCGGCAGGCCGCAGACGGGGCGGCGACGCTCGACGCGAGCGTCGGCCCGCTCGCCGACGCCGCGGGACAGCTCGACGCCGGTGCGCACGACCTCGCGGACGGGCTCGGCACGCTGAGCGACGGCGCCGACGCGCTGCCCGACCGGGCGCAGGAGCTCGCCGACGGCGCCGCCTCCGTCGCGGACGGGAACGCGCAGGTCGCGGGCTACGGGCAGCAGGCCGCGGACGCCGCCGCGCAGGTGCTCCCCGCGCTCGACACGGTCCGCGACGACGTCGGCACGGCGCTCGACGACCGGCTCGGCCTCCTCGTCGACCAGGGCGTGCTCACGCAGGACCAGGCCGACGCCGTCCGTGCCGACGTGCAGGCGCAGGTCGCCCCCGTCCTCGACGCGCAGCGGTCCCGGGTCCAGGGCGCGGTCGACGACGTGCAGGGCGCGTCGGCGCAGCTCGACCGGCTCGCCGACGGGTCTCGCCAGGTCGCCGACGGCGCGAGCGCGCTCGCCGCCGCGACCCCGCAGCTCACCGCCGGCATCGCCACGGCGGCGGACGGCGCGGACCGGCTCGCGGACGGGACAGGTCGGCTCGCGGCCGCGACCCCGGCCCTCGTCGACGGGACGGACCGGCTCGCGGACGGCACCGCCCAGGTGGCCGACGGCGCGGGCTCGCTCGCGGACGGCCTCGACGACCTGGGCGACGGGTCGGGCGATCTCGTCGACGGGGTCACGCAGCTGCGCGACGGCCTCTCCGACGGCCTCGGCCGGGTGCCCGACCTCGACGAGCAGACGCGCCAGGACACCGCCGAGACGATCGGCGACCCCGTCTCGGTGCGCAACGACGCCCTCGCCTCGGCCGGGACCTACGGCGGCGGGCTCGCCCCGTTCTTCCTGTCCCTCGCCACGTGGATCGGCGCCTACGTGCTGTTCCTGCTCGTCCGACCCCTCTCGACGCGCGCCCTCGCGGCCGGGCGCTCAGGCCTGGCCACCGCCCTGGGCGGGTGGCTCACCCCGGCCGCGATCGGCGTCGTGCAGGTGGCCGCGATGTTCACCGTGACGAAGGTCGCGCTCGACATCGAGCCCGCGCACGGCGTCGGCACGGCGCTGTTCCTCGTGCTCGTCTCGGCGACGTTCGTCGCGATCCTCCAGGCGCTCAACGTGTGGCTCGGCGCCGCCGGGCAGTTCCTCGGGCTCGTCCTCATGCTCGTCCAGCTCGTCACCGCGGGCGGCACGTTCCCCTGGCAGACGATCCCGCAGCCGCTCCAGGCCATGCACCGGTTCCTGCCCATGACGTACGCCGTCGAGGGCCTGCGCCAGCTCCTGTACGGAGGGAACCTGGCCACGGTGGCGCGCGACGCCGTCGTCCTCGCCGTCGTCCTCGCCGGTGCCCTCGCGCTCACCGCCGTCGCGGCCCGCCGCCGGCGGGTGTGGACCCTCACCACCCTCCAGCCCGAGCTCGTCCTGTGACGCTCGCGTGCTGCTCACGCGGGCGCGTGAGCAGCACGCGGACGTCATGCGACCGCGGTCGCCTCGAGCTCGACGACCTGCCCCGGGATCGCGAGCCGGACCACGCCGAGCATCGTCGTCGCCGGTGCGACCCCGGCCGCTCCCAGGCGACCGGCCAGGACCCCGTAGTGGGGCAGGAGAGCGTCGACGTCCGTGGTGAAGACGGTGAGGCGGACGATGTGGGAGAGGGACATCCCGGCCTCGGCGAGCACGCCCTCGAGGTTGTCCAGCGCGAGCGTGAGCTGTGCGGCGACGTCCCCCTCGTGCTGCGGACGGCCGTCCGGACCCGTCGCCGTCTGGCCCGAGACGTAGAGCGTCCGGTGCTCCCCCGACACGACCTCCCCCTGGTTGAAGCCCAGGTCCAGCGACCAGCTCACCGGGTTGACTGCTGTGCGTTCCATCGACACTCCTGTCCGACGTCCGAAGGGCCCGGCGGCCTGGCGCCACCGTCCTGACCCCTCGCGACCAGCCTGGACGCTCATCACGACACCTCCTGTCACGTTTTCTGTGACGATGTGCTCGTGCGTGCGGACCGCTTGGTGTCGATCGTGCTGCTGCTGCGTCGGCACGGCCGTCTGACCGCGCGGCAGCTCGCCGACGAGCTCGAGGTGTCCACCCGCACCGTCCTGCGGGACGTCGAGGCGCTCTCCGGTGCGGGCGTCCCCGTCTACGCGGAGCGTGGCCGCCACGGGGGATTCGCCCTCCTTCCCGGCTTCCGCGCCGAGCTCGGCGACCTGCACCACGACGAGGCCCTCGCCCTGCTCACGGCGACGTCTCGGCACGGCGGGCGTGTCTTCGGGCTCGGACCGGCCCTCGCCTCCGCGATGCGCAAGGTGGTCGACGCCCTCCCCGACGGGCACCGCGCCCGCCTGGACGACGCGTCCCGCAGGTTTCTCGTCGAGCCCGAGACGGACCTGCTCTCGCGCAGGGCCGCCGTCGAGAGCCCCCCGTCCGCGGTGATGGGCGAGGTCCGCGAGGCCGTGCTCGCCGGCCGCAAGTTCCGCTTCCGCTACGCCGCTCCCGACCAGGAGCCGCGCCTGCACGAGGTGGATCCCGTCGGTCTCGTCACCGTCCGCGACCGGACCTACCTCCTGGCGACCAAGGCGGGCGAGGACCGCACGTATCGGGTGTCGCGGATGCTCGACGCCGAGATGCTTCCCGAGCCCGCGGACCGGCCCGCCGACGTCGACCTCGACGAGACCTGGGCCCGCCGCGCCGCGCGCTTCCTCGCGGACGGTCACGTGACCGTCGTCGTGGACGTCGACCCCTCGGTGCGCGAGGACCTGGTGCGGACGGCACGCGCCGTCCGCGAGGAGACGCCACAGCCCGGGGGTCGTCTCCGGCTCGAGCTGGTCTTCCAGGACCTCCGGCACGCCGTCTGGGCGGTGTGGCAGGCGGGGACCGCGGCCGAGGCGATCTCCCCCGAGGGCCTGCGCGCGGGACTGCTCGCGCGCGCCACCGCGCTCGCCGACCGCTACCGGCCCCCGCCCGCCGGGGCGCGCGGGAACGCCGCGCGCGAGTCCGACACCTGACGGACCGGGCCGACGGCGCGTGCCCGGCAGTGCGAGAATCGCGACGTGTCCGCTGAGATGTCCGCCGAGATCGACGCCACCACGGCCCCCGCCGCGCAGCACGACCCGAACGGTGCGCGGCGGTCCGCCTCCGGCGCCACCACCCCGGCGGACGCCGGGCACGCGGCGGCGCTGCGGGAGGCGGAGCGGGCGGCCGACGCCGCGCGGTCGGCGCTCGCGGACGCGCTGCGGACGGTGACGCGGGGCCGGGTCGACGCCTCGACGCGGCGCCGCGCGGAGTACTCCACGGACGCGTCGAACTACCGGGTGGTCCCCGAGGTCGTCGTGTTCCCGAAGGACGTCGACGACGCGGTCGCGGCGCTCGACGTCGCGCGCGAGCTGGAGGTCCCGATCACGGCGCGCGGCGCGGGGACGTCGGTCGCGGGGAACTCGGTGGGGCCGGGCGTCGTCCTCGACTTCTCGCAGCACCTGCACCGGGTCCTGGACGTGGACCCCGAGGCCCGCACGGCGCGCATCGAGCCGGGTGTGGTCATGTCGTCGCTCCAGCAGGCTGCGGCGCCGCACGGGCTGCGGTTCGGCCCCGACCCGTCGACGCAGAACCGCGCGACGCTCGGCGGGATGATCGGCAACAACGCGTGCGGCCCGCACGCCGTGGCGTACGGGCGCACGGCCGACAACGTGATCGAGCTCGACGTGGTCGACGGCAGCGGCCGGCGCTTCACCGCGGGGAAGGGCGACCCGACGTTCGCCGCGGTCCCCGGGCTGGCCGACCTGGTCCGGGACAACCTCGCGCTCATCCGCACGGAGTTCGGCCGGTTCGGGCGTCAGGTCTCGGGGTACTCGCTCGAGCACCTGCTGCCGGAGAACGGCTCGGACCTCGCGAAGGCGCTCGTGGGCACCGAGGGCACGCTCGTGACCGTCCTCGGCGCGACGGTCCGGCTCGTGCCGGTCCCGTCCAAGCCGACGCTCGTCGTGCTGGGCTACCCGGACATGCCGTCGGCGGCCGACGACGTCCCGACCTTCCTGAACCTCAGCCCTCTCGCGGTCGAGGGCCTGGACGCGCGCCTCGTCGACGTCGTGCGCCGCGCCAAGGGCGACGCGTCGGTCCCGCCGCTGCCGCCGGGCGCCGGGTGGCTCATGGTCGAGGTCGGTGGCGCGACCCCCGAGGAGGCGAGGGCGAACGCGGAGGCGATCGTCGCGGCGTCGGGCAGCGAGGCGACGATGATCCTGCCCGCCGGGCCCGAGGCCACGAAGATGTGGCAGATCCGGGCCGACGGCGCGGGCCTGGCCGGGCGGACGCCGTCGGGCGAGCAGGCGTGGCCGGGCTGGGAGGACTCCGCGGTCCCGCCGGAGAGGCTGGGCGACTACCTGCGCGACCTCGACGCGCTCATGGCGCGCTACGGCGTCGACGGCCTGCCGTACGGGCACTTCGGCGACGGGTGCGTGCACCTGCGCATCGACATCCCGCTGGAGGCGTCGGGCTCGGTGCTGCGCACGTTCATGCTCGAGGCGGCCGACCTCGTCGCGAAGCACGGCGGGTCGCTCTCCGGCGAGCACGGCGACGGCCGCGCGCGCTCCGAGCTCCTGCCGGTGATGTACAGCCCCGAGGCGATCGCGCTGCTGGAGCAGTTCAAGGCCCTGTTCGACCCCGCGGACGTCATGAACCCGGGCGTCGTCGTGCGCCCGCGCGCCATCGACGACGACCTGCGCCGCCCCCACGCCCACCCCGTGCTGTCCGCCCTGGGTGCCGCAGGCGGTCCGGGCACGACGGCGCCCGCGAAGGTCACGAAGATCTCGCGCCGCGCCGGGTACCAGGGCTTCTCGTTCATGCACGACCACGGCGACATGACGCAGGCCGTGCACCGCTGCGTCGGTGTCGGCAAGTGCCGCGCCGACACCAGCGCCGCGGGCGGTTTCATGTGCCCGTCGTACCAGGCGACGAAGGACGAGAAGGACGTCACGCGCGGTCGTGCGCGCGTCCTCCAGGAGGCGGTCAACGGCACGCTCGTGGGCGGGCTGGCCGCGCCGGAGGTGCGCGAGTCGCTCGACCTGTGCCTGTCCTGCAAGGCGTGCTCCTCGGACTGCCCGGCCGGCGTCGACATGGCGCAGTACAAGTCCGAGGTGCTCTACCGGACGTACCGCGGGAAGATCCGGCCGGTCGACCACTACGCGCTCGGGTGGCTGCCGGTGTGGGCGCGCCTCGCCACGGGCATGCCGCGGCTCGTCAACAAGCTCCTCGGCGTCCGCCCGATCGCCAAGACCGTCCTGTGGGCGGGCGGCATGGACACGCGCCGGTCCATGACGACGTTCGCCGAGGTCCCGTTCCGCACCTGGTGGAAGCGCGGCGGCGCCACGCAGGGCGTCCCCGGGCTCGCGATCGGCGCGCGCCCCGGCCACCCGGTGCGCGACGAGCGACCCAAGGTCGTCCTGTGGACGGACTCGTTCAGCGACAACATGTCGCCGAGCGTGCCCCAGGCGGCGGTGAAGGTGCTCACGGCCGCCGGGTACGACGTCGTCGTCCCCGACCAGGAGGCGTGCTGCGGCCTCACGTGGATCAGCACCGGCCAGCTCGACGGCGCGCGCAAGCGCCTCGAGAACCTGCTGTCCGTCCTCGGCCCGTACGCCGTCAACGGCATCCCGATCATGGGCCTCGAACCGTCGTGCACCGCCGTGCTGCGCTCCGACCTCGTCGACCTCTTCCCCGACGACCCGCGTGCGGTCGCCGTCTCCCGGGCGACGCGCACCCTCGCCGAGCTGCTCACGTCCGTCGACACCGCGCCCGGCAAGGACTCCGGGTGGCGCATGCCAGACCTCTCCGACGTGACCGCCGTCGTGCAGCCCCACTGCCACCAGCACTCCGTGATGGGGTTCGCCGCCGACGAGCGCCTCCTGCGCTCCGCGGGCGCGACGATCCAGGTCCTCGCAGGCTGCTGCGGCCTCGCCGGGAACTTCGGCATGCAGAAGGGCCACTACGAGACGTCGGTAGCGGTCGCCGAGAACGCCCTGCTGCCCGCGCTGCGCGACGCCCCGGACGGGTCGGTCTACCTCGCCGACGGCTTCTCCTGCCGCACCCAGGCCGACGACCTCGCCGGCGTCCAGGGCAAGGCCCTCGCCGAGCTCCTCGCCGAACGGCTCTGACCCGCGCGCCGCCCGTCGACGGCTGCTCACCTCGACGACACCTCCGGTTCGCCCGCCACGGCTACGGTGTGCGCGTGAGCACCCGCCCCGAGCGCTGGTACGGCGTGCGGTGCGTCTTCCGCCACCGCGGACTCGAGGACGGCACCGACCGTGTGTACGAGGAGCGCGTCACCGTCTGGACCGCGGAACGCTTCGACGACGCCATCGCGCGCGCCGAGACAGAAGCGCGCGAGTACGCCGCCGACGTCGGCGCCAAGTACCTCGGGCTCGCCCAGGCCTACCAGTCCGACGACGTCCCCGGTGACGGCGCCGAGGTCTTCTCCCTCATGCGGACCAGCCGACTCAAGTCCGGGCGGTACCTCGACACGTTCTTCGACACCGGCGCCGAGCGCCAAGGGTCGCTGCGCGCCCACGAGGGGTTCGCCGAAGGGGCACGCTAGACAACCCCCGCGCGCCGCACGGCCGCCGCGAGCCGGGCGACCGCCTCGTCCACCCGGGCGTCCGCCAGGTTCCCGTACCCGAGGACGAGCGTCGCCGACCGGGCGGGCGCCGCCACCTGGTAGCGCCGCAGGTCCGTCACCGCGACGTCGCGCGCCGCCGCCTCCCGCACGACGAGCGCCGCGTCCGGTGCACCGGCGCCGAGGTCGAGCAGGACGTGCATCCCGGCCGCGATGCCGCTGACCTCCGCACCCGGCAGCTCCCGACCGAGCGCCGCGAGCACCGCGTCCCGGCGCGCACGGTACCGACGCCGCGCCGCACGCAGGTGCCGGTCGTACGACCCTGCCGTGACGAACCGTGCGAACGTCAGCTGGTCGAGCGTCGACGGCCCCGTCCCCGGCCACGCCGCCCGCGCCACCACCTCCCGCCACCGCGGCGGCACCACCATCCAGCCGACACCGAGCGCCGGCGACACCGTCTTGCTGATCGACCCCAGCAGCAGCACCCGGTCCGGCGCCAGCCCCTGGAGAGCCGCGACCGGACGACGGTCGTACCGGAACTCGGCGTCGTAGTCGTCCTCCACGACCAGCCCGTCCACCTCTCGCGCCCACGCGACCACACGCTCCCGACGCTCCGCCGACAACGCCGTGCCCGTCGGGAACTGGTGCGCCGGCGTCAGCAGAGCCGCCCGCGCACCCGTGCGCCGCGACGCCGCCACCAGCGCGTCGACGACGACACCGTCCGCGTCCACCGGCACGGGGACCGGTGTCAGCCCGGCCCGCGCCGCGACGTCGCGCAGCACCGCCCAGCTCGGATCCTCCACCAGCACGTGCGTGTGCCCCGCCTCCACCAGCGCCGCCGCGGCACGCGCCATCCCGTCCGTCGCGCCGTGCGTGAGCACGACCGCGTCGTCCGGCGCCGCGACGACCCGCGCCCGGCGCAGATGGTCCGCGACGACGGCCCGCGCCGAGGGATGACCACCCGGCACCGGTGCGCCGAGGTCGTCGTTCGACGCGGTACCGGTCGCGCCGCCGAGCACGTCGCGCGCCGCGCGCAGCCACGCGTCACGCGGCACGTGCCGCAGGTCGGGGACGCCCGGCGCGAGGTCGAAGCGGGCGCGGGTGGCCCGGGTTGCGGCGGTGTGTGGCCGCCCGACGGGAACGACGGCGCGCGCGGGTCTTCCCTCCGCCGCTCGTCCCTCGCGGCTCCCGCCAGACCCGCCACGACCCGCGCGCGCCGTCGTACCCGCCGGGCTCGTCCTCCCGGGCACCGTGCCCGCCGGGTTCGTCGCTCCGGTCGTCGTGCCCGCCGGGTTCGTCGGCCCGGTCGTCGGGATGCCTGTCCCGGGAGGGAGGGTGGCGGCGGACGCGGAGACGCGGGTGGCGGAGCCGGTGCGGGCGTCGAGGAAGCCTTCGGCGACGAGCTGGCCGTAGGCCTCGGTGACGACCCACCGGGAGACGCCGAGCGTCTGGGCGAGGTGGCGGCTCGGGGGGAGGGCCGCGCCGGCGCCGACGCGGCCGGACCGGACGGCGTCGCGCAGGGCGCGCTCCAGCCGCTCGACGCGGGTCCCCGGCCCCGCACCCAGGTCGAGGAGCGCCTCCCAGGCGAGGGCCGCCGTCGGGCCGGACGCGCGACCCGGCGAAGTGGTCTGGTCGATGCTCATGGAATCGGACCGTACACCCGGGCCGATCGGCTCCTAGCGTGGAGCACGTCATCAGAGCGCGATCCAGGGAGACCACCATGCGGTACCGCACCATCGGCGACGGGCGCACGTCCTTCGACGTCTCGACGCTGTGCCTCGGCACGATGAACATGGGCACGCTCGTCGACGAGGAGACGTCGTTCGCCATCCTCGACCGCTACCTCGAGGCGGGCGGCACGTTCTTCGACACGGCGAACAACTACAGCTTCTGGGCGGGCGGCTACGGCCGGGACAGCGAGGACCTGCTGGGCCGCTGGCTCGCGAGCCGCGGCGTGCGCGACGAGGTCCGCCTCGCCACGAAGCTCGGCGCCGCGAAGAAGGACCCGGCGCTTCCCCTGCAGAACGTCGAGCCGACGAACTTCCAGGGGCTCGGCGCCGACGTCGTCGCGGGGGAGGCGCACGAGAGCCTGCGTCACCTCGGCGTCGACCACCTCGACGTGCTGTACGGGCACGTCGACGACCACGCGACCCCGCTCGCCGAGACCGTCGGCGCGTTCGGCAAGCTCCAGGCGGAGGGCGTCGTCGGGATCACGGGCATCTCCAACGTCGCCCTGTGGCGCGTCGTCGAGGCGCGCGAGGAGGCGCTGCGCCAGGGCGTCGCCCCCTACGGGCTCGTGCAGCAGAACTACACGTACGCCTACCCGACGCCCGAGCCGGGCCGGCACAACTGGGCGTCGTACGAGCTGCTCGACTACGCGGCGTCGACCGGGACGCCGGAGCGCCCGCCGCTCGCCGTCGTCGCGTACTCGCCGATCCTCCAGGGCGCGTACGTGCGGCGCGACAAGCCGCTGTGGGACGGGTTCGACCACGCCTCGACGCGCGACCGGATCCGCACCCTGCACGAGGTCGCGGGGGAGACCGGCGCCACCCCGAACCAGGTGGTCCTGGCCTGGCTCCTCGGCGGCGAGCACCCGGTGGTCCCGATCGTCGGGCCGAGCACCCTCGCCCAGCTCGACGAGCTCCTCGGCGCCGCCGACCTCGACCTCGACGACGAGCACCGCGCCCGTCTCGACGCCGTCTGACACGCAGGCAGTCCCGACGAGTGATGCGCTTGCGTTCGAGTGACGCACGTCGACGTGCATCCCTCGGACAGAAGCGCATCACTCGTCCCGCGCGCACCGGCCATCGCCGAGACAGAGCGGATCTCGCTCGACGGGAGGACCCGGTGCCGTCATGCTCGCCGCGTGGGATACGCGTACACGAGCGTGGTGCCGGGCGACGATCCGTCCGACGGCGTCGACGACACGGACGAGGCGCCGCCTCTCGCGACCCTCGACGTCGCCGGGGCACGGGCGCTCGCGGAGCGCTACCTGGCGCACCACCTGCTGTCGTCCGGTGCGCGTGCCGAGCGTCTCGAGAGCGAGGCGTCGACCGACGCGCGGGACGAGGTCACCGAGCGGGTGCTCCGTGAGCCGGACCCGTTTCCCGTGCTGGACGCGCTGGTGGCGCTCGGGTTCGAGCGCGTCCCGGTCGACGACCATGCCTTCCTCGCGCTCGTCGCTGCAGGACCTGTGGAGGACGCCCTGGTCGAGAGGTCCGATCTCCGCGACGCCGTGGCGGAGCGGTGCCGTCGCGACGCGGCCTGGCACCTGACCGTCCAGGGGGTGTGGGCCGACGCCGCGCTCGTCCCGACCTTCCCGCCCCCGCTCGACTCCCTCGTCACCACGCTCGGCGGGAGCGATCGGACCGGGAGCGACCGTCCGAAGGGGCGGGTGCCCGCCGCTCGGCGTCCGTCTCGTCGTCAGCAGCCTCGGGGGCGCGGACGCGGGCGCTGAGGCCGTGCCACGATCGGGGCATGGAGTTCCAGGACGTCGTGCGCAGGCGCCGGATGGTGCGGCGGTTCACCGACGAGCCGGTCGATCCCGACCAGGTGGAGCGTGTGCTGCGCAACGCGGTGCGGGCGCCGAGCGCGGGGTTCGCGCAGGGGTGGGCGTTCGTCGTGCTCACGGAGCCCGCGGACGTCGCGCGGTTCTGGGCGGCCACGACCCCGGCCGACACCGAGCGGAACATGAGCACGTGGCTCGCGGGGATGCGCACGGCGCCCGTGCTGGTCGTGGTGCTGACGTCCAAGGACGCCTACCTGGACCGGTACGCGGAGCCGGACAAGGGGTGGGCGGACCGTGACGAGCACCGGTGGGCGGTGCCGTACTGGCACGTCGACGCGGGGATGGCGTCGTTGCTCATGCTCCAGACGGCGGTCGACGAGGGGCTCGGCGCGTGCTTCTTCGGCGTCCAGCCCGGCGAGGTGGGGCGCCTGCGGGAGGCGTTCGGGATCCCGGGGGAGTTCGCCCCGACGGGCGTGGTCGCGCTGGGCCACCCGGGCGACGCGGGCCCGAGCGGCTCGCCGCGGCGTCGGGCCCGCAAGCCGGTCGACGACGTCGTGCACCGGGGCCGCTGGCATCCCTAGGCAGGTGGCAGGCCGGGCACCTGCTGCCCGACGGCGGCCCGCACCGGTGCGGGCAGCTCGCCCCAGTCGTCGAGCGTGTCGAGGTCCGTCGCCGTCCCGGGGCGGTGCACGACGGCGGCCCTCGCCCCGAGCCGCTCGGCCTCCGCGAGGTGCGCGGCGCGGCTGTCGGGGCCGAACCGGAACGCGAACGCTTCCTGCCGAGCACGAGGTTGCTGTCGTTCTGCGCTCGATACCGGCACCAACGTCGTGCTCGGCGACGTGACGAGGTCCGCGTCGACGACGAGCAGGTTCGTGCCGGAGCGGTGCCGGTCCGTCGCGACGACGACCGGGGCGTCCTCGGCGAGCAGGGCGGCGACGTCGTCGGTCGACAGCGCGGGCAGGTCGGCGTGCGTGACGAGCAGCCGCACGGGGCCGTCCTGCGCGGCGACCTCGCGCCCCACGTCCACCGCGGCGTTCAGGCCCGGACGGTCCGCGGGCTGCAGGACGATCCGCACCCGGTCGGCGTCCGCCGTGAGCAGCGGCGGCCCGTCGGGGTCGTCGGCGGTCGCGGGGTCGACGACGACGTCGCGCAGCGCACGCCACGTGAAGCGCGGGTCGGACGTCACGACCACGACCCGCTCCACCCCGTCCGACGCGAGGAGCGTCGCCACCACGTGCCGCGCGAGCACCGCGACGAGGCGGCTGCGCGTCGTCGGGTCGAGCACGTGCGCGAGACGCGACTTGCCCGACGTCCCGTCGCGCAGCGGCACGACGGCGACCACCCGGCCCGGGCGGCCCGGCGCACCCGGGTGCGTGCCGCCGTCGGGCACGGGTGGGCCGCCGGGCACCGTGCGGTCAGCCACGCGCCGCCGCCACGATCTCGCGTGCGAGGCGCTCGCGGCCGGGTGCGCCGCCCATGACGGTGTCGGTGACGAGCACGCGCATCCCGAGCCCTTCGACGTCCGCGCGCAGTCCGGCGTCCTGGTCGTCGATCACCATGACGTCGACGAGCCCGGCGTACAGGCGCGCGACGCCCAGCGCCGACACCTCGTGGCCGAGCGTCGCGAGCATCTGCGCGGCCGGTCCCTTGATCGCGCGGCCGCCGACGATCGGGCTCACGGCGACGCGGCGCGCGGGCGACGCCGCCAGGGCCTCGCGCACGCCCGCCACCCCGAGCACGGGCTCGACCGACAGGAACGGGTTCGACGGCGCGACCACCACGACGTCGGCGTCGCGCAGCGCGTCGAGCACCCCGGGCGCGGGCCGTGCGGCGTCGAGACCGTCGTAGACCAGGCCGAGGACGTCGTCCGCGTGCCGCCGTCCGACGAAGTACTCCTGGAACCCGAGCCGCCCGGCCGGGGTGTCGACGAGCGTCGCGACACGGTCGTCGCTCACCGGGAGCACGCGCGCCCGCACCCCGAGCGCCGTGGTGATCCGGGCCGTCACGGCGGACAGCGGGTCCCCGGCCCGCAGCCGGGCGGTCCGCACGACATGCGTCGCGAGGTCGCGGTCGCCGAGGGTGAACCACGTGTCCTCGCCGAGCTGACCCAGCGCGTCGAGCGTCGCGTACGACTCGCCGACGACGCCCCAGCCGCGCTCCTCGTCCGCCAGGCCGGCGAGGGTGTACGTCACCGTGTCGAGGTCGGGGGAGATCGCGAGGCCGTGGAGCTCGACGTCGTCCGCGACGTTGACCACGACCGTGAGGTCGGTCCCGGCGAGGTCCAGGCCGTGGGCGAGCCGCGCACCCCCGACCCCGCCGGCCAGGACCGTCACGGCGGGAGGCACGGCGTCGGTCGGGGCGTCTGGCGGGGAGTCGGGCGTCGGGTCCTGCGTCACGGGGCGAGCCTACGGCGGGCCGTGCCACGATGGGCCCATGGCCGTCTTCGCCTTCTCCGTCGCCCCGCTCGGTGCCGGCGAGTCCGTCGCGGACTCCGTCGCCGAGGCCGTCCGCATCGTCCGCGAGTCGGGCCTGCCGAACCGCACGACCGCGATGTTCACGGAGATCGAGGGGGACTGGGACGACGTGATGCCCGTGATCCGGCGCGCGACGGAGGCCGTCGGGGCGGGCGGGCACCGCGTCTCGCTCGTCGTCAAGGCCGACATCCGGCCCGGTCGCACGGGGGAGCTCACCGGCAAGGTCGACCGGGTCGAGGAGCGTCTCGCCACCGACGAGCAGGAGACCGGGCACGCCTGACCTGCGGCGGGACCCCCGCCGACGCGGGCGTCCGAAGCACGAGCTTCGACCCGTTCGCGGGACTTGACCCGCGACGTAGGCTAAGCGGCAAACGCCCCCGTCCCGGTCGCGTTCCGCTGCAGCAGGAGACCTACCGATGCCCCTCTTCGAGGTGGACGCCGAGCGTCCGCTGCTCGTCCAGCCGCCCCAGCCGGCGGGCGCCTTCGGGACCGACGCGCAGCGCGTCGTCGACGGGAACCTCGACAGCCTCCTCGGCGAGCAGATCTTCCCCGTCGCCGAAGGGTCGGGGCCCGACGAGCCGCACCTCCTCGCGCTCGACGCCGCCGGTCTGCCCGTCGTCATCGAGGTGACGGCCGAGCTCACGGAGCACGCGCTCACGCAGGCGCTCAACCACGCCGGTCGCGCGGGCCGGCTCACCCGGGCCGAGCTCGCCGCGCGCTACTCCGGCGGTGCCTCCCGGTTCCAGCAGGACGTGGCGGCCTTCTACGACAACGTGCCCCTCACGCGCTCGCAGGCCACGGCCCGCACCACGGGCGCGCGCCTCATCGTCATCTGCTCGAGCGCGGCCCCCGGGATCGAGGACGCGCTCGACTTCCTCCGCCAGCCGGGCTCGCCCGTCGCGGTCCTGCGGCTCGGTGTCGTGCACGGGGCGGACGGGCGTCGCTTCGTCGACGTCTCCCCGCTCGTCGTGGGGCGTCAGGAGGTGGCGCCCCGGCCGGAGCGCACCCCCGTCCGGGCGCGCGAGGCGGCCCCGGCGTCCGACTTCGCCGACGGCGTGGCCGTGGGGCGGGCCCTGACCGGCAAGTTTCCCGTGGTGACGCAGCACGCCCGCCGTTCGCGGGCCGAGCGGCGCCGCGCCGCCGAGCTCGAGCCCCGTCCGGCCGCCGCGTCCTCGCTCGACGCCACCGGGCCCCTCGCGGCGGTGCCGATCGACGTGCGCCTGGAGTCCTCGGCGCACGATGCCGGCCTGCCCGGCCCCGCGCCGTCGGACGAGCTGCCCGCCGCGCCCGCGCCCGCGTGGTCCGAGGAGCCCGCCCCGTGGGCCGAGCGGCGGCCCGCCGACCACGGCGACGACGCGCGGGTCTCTCGCGCGTCCGTCCTCACGCGCGAGTCGGTGCGGACGCGGGAGTCGGTGCGGACGCGGGAGTCGATCCTCACGCACGAGTACGCCCAGCAGCACACCCCGGCGTCCGAGCGCTCGTACGACCCGCTGTCCTACCAGCCGCCGACCGACCTCGGCCTCGACACCCGCCCGGGCCGCGACGTCGTGCCCGCCCCGGCGCCGCGTCCCGACGCCCCGCTCGGCCCGGACGACGACCCGGACCTCGTCGCGCTCGCCCGCTCGTTCGGCGCCCCGCGCCACCTCGTGTGGTCGCGGCCGCGCCGCGGGCAGCGGTTCGAGGCGGTCCTGCAGCCCGACGGGTTCATCGAGCTGTCCGACGGCGCCCGGTTCCGCCATCCCGACCTGGCCGCGGTCGCGGCCTCGGGGACCGCGACCGCGGACGGCTGGAGCGTGTGGCGGCTCGGCGACGACGGCCCGTCACTCACGGACGCGTTCCGCGACCGGAACGCCTGAGCCGGGTCGTCCCGGGCCCGGACCTCAGTCCGCGGACCGCACCATCGCGCGGATGCCGACGAGCAGGCCGACGACCGCGGTCGCCCCCGCGGCCACCCAGCCCCACGCCACGACGGATGCCGTAAGGTCCCCGGCGAACAGCGCCCTCTCGGCGTCGACGACGTAGCGCAGCGGGTTCGCCGACGCGGCGACCTGCATCCAGCGCGGGCCCGTCTCGAGCGGCAGCAGGATCCCGGACAGGAGCATCAGCGGGAAGAGCACCGTCTGCTGCACCATCCAGAACATCCAGTCCTGCTTGCGGACGGCGAGCGCGAGCGCGTAGGACAGCGCGCCGATCCCGACGCCGAGCAGCGCGAGCAGGGCGAGACCGAGCACGGCCCCCGCGACGTGCAGCTCGAACCCGAACGGCAGCATGACGAGGACGACGACCGCCGACTGCGCGACGACCGGCACCATCTCCTTGAGGGCCCGCCCGACGAGCAGGGACGAGCGGCTCAACGGGGCGACGAGCATCCGCTCGTGCGCACCCGTCTGGAGCTCGAACAGCAG
This sequence comes from Cellulosimicrobium marinum, assembly GCF_020551945.1. Taxonomy (GTDB): domain Bacteria; phylum Actinomycetota; class Actinomycetes; order Actinomycetales; family Cellulomonadaceae; genus Cellulosimicrobium; species Cellulosimicrobium marinum. The sequence goes on from NZ_JAJBZH010000002.1 coordinate 729,186, forward strand.
GTTGGCGCCGGTCGCCGACGTCCCGAAGAGCGTCGTCATGACGAGGATCGACGGGACGAACCACTGCCACACGTTCCCGCCGATCGCGTCGCTGCCGCCGAGCGACCCGACGAGCAGCGGTCCGAACAGGGCAAGGAACACGATCGGCTGCACGAGCCCGAACACGACGGAGAACGGGTCGCGCACCACCGGACGCAGCTCGCGAGCGAGCACGATGCCCGTGTCCCGCACGAGACGACGGCGCGTGGCCGGGGGCGCGGACGGTCCCGCGTCGGTCGGGGCGGGACGGGTGTCGACGGTGCTCATGCTGCGGTCCTCTCGGTCGGCCGGGACGCGTCCTCGACGGGCGCCCCGGTGCTCGGGGTGGTCGGGTCGGTGCTCGTGGCCGTCTCGCGCAGGCTGCGGCCGGTGAGCGTGAGGAAGACGTCGTCCAGCGTCGGCAGCTGGACGTGCGCCCGGGCCACGCGGAGCCCGTCGGCGTCGGCGGCACGCAGGAGGCGGGGGAGGTACGCGTCGCCGTGCCGGGCACGCACGGTGAGCCCGTCCGTGCCGCGGTGGAGCACCTCCCGGAACCCCTCGACCCGGGCGGCGACCTCCGCGAGCCGCGCGGCGCCGTCGGGCGTTCCCTCGACCTCGACGACGACCTGGTCGCCCGCGAGGTCCGCCTTGAGGTTTGCGGCGGTGTCGTCCGCGATGACCTCGCCGTGGTCGACGACGACGACGCGCTCGGCCGTCGAGTCCGCCTCGTCGAGGTAGTGGGTGGTGAGGACGACCGTCATCGGTGTGCCGGACGCGGCGACCGCGTCCCGCATCCGCCCCACGTGCTCCCACAGGTTCGCGCGGTTGTGCGGGTCGAGGCCCGTCGTCGGCTCGTCGAGGAACAGCAGCGCCGGCGAGTGCACGAGTCCCATCGCGACGTCGAGCCTGCGGCGCTGGCCGCCGGACAGGTCGGACACCTTGCGCGTGCGCTGGGCGGACAGCTCGAGGACGTCGAGCAGCTCGTCGGACCGACGGCGCGCGGCGCGGCGGTCGAGCCCGTGGATGCGTGCCTGGCTCACGAGCTCGTCGACGGCACGCTGGCCGTGGCCGGCGGCGTTGCCCTGCCCGACGTACCCGATGCTGCGCCGCACGGCGTCCGCCTGCGTCACGACGTCGAGACCGGCGACCGTCGCCGACCCGGACGTGGGGCGCACCAGGGTCGTGAGCATGCGCAGGGTCGTCGTCTTGCCGGCCCCGTTGGGGCCGAGGACGGCGACGAGCTCGCCGGGCGCGACGTCCAGGTCGATCCCGCGCACGGCGTGCACGGTGGCGTCGGGGTCGCGGCCGACACGGAAGTCCTTCGTCAGCGCTCGGGTTCGGATCACGGTGTCCTCCGGGTGGGTCGTGAGGTGCTCGTCGACGGCGGGTGCCGGACGGAACACCACCACTGTGGCGCCGGTAGAGGACAGGTACTGGCCTCTACCGCGTGCGACCCTGGAGCCATGCTCGAGACGTCCGGCCGGCTGCTCCGGCTGCTGTCCCTCCTCCAGGCCCGCCGCGACTGGCCAGGGGCGACGCTCGCGGAGCGCCTCGCCGTCAGCCCCCGCACGGTGCGGCGCGACGTCGACCGGCTGCGGGAGCTCGGGTACCCCGTCCGCGCGACGAAGGGGCCCGACGGCGGGTACCGCCTCGACGCCGGGGCCGAGCTGCCGCCGCTGCTGTTCGACGACGAGCAGGCCGTCGCCGTCGCGCTCGCGCTGCGGACGGCGTCGCTCCCCGGTCTCGACGACGCCGCGGCGCGCGCGCTGACCACGATCCGGCAGGTGATGCCCGCGCGGCTCCGGGCCCGGATCGACGCGCTGGAGGTGACGTCGGTACCCCGCGGGCGGCAGCCTCAGCGCCCCCCGGTCCGGGCCGACGTCCTCCTCGCCGTGGGCACGGCGGTGCGCGAGCGGCGCACGATGCGCTTCGACTACGACGGCGGGAGCGGGGACCCCCTCCGGCCCGCGGGCGCACCGGCGTCCGAGGCGTTCCGACCACCGCGTCGGGTGGAGCCGCACCACCTCGTCACCTGGGGAGGACGCTGGTACCTCGTCGCGTGGGACGTGGAGCGCGACGACTGGCGAACCTTCCGCGTCGACCGCATGACGCCCCGGGAAGGAACAGGAGCGGGCTTCGTGCCGCGCACGCTCCCTGCACCGGACGTCGCCACCTACGTGCAGGAGCAGTTCGCCCCGCCGCCGTGGCCGGTGCGCGGCAGCGCGATCCTCGGCATGCGGGCCGACCACGTCGCGCCGTGGGTCGGAGGCGCGGGGGTCGTCGAGGAGCTGGACGGCGATCGCTGCCGCGTGACGGCCGGGTCCTGGTCGTGGGCAGGTCTGGCTGCGTGGTTCGGGATGTTCGACGCCGACGTGGCGATCGAGGGTCCGTCCGAGCTCCGCGAGGCCGCGCGCACCGTCGGTCGACGCCTGGCGGAGGGGGCCAGGTGATCGGGGTCACGGGGAGGCGAGTTGACCGTTCGGCCGCGGGCCCCGTAATGTTCTCGAGGTCGCCCGGCAGGGAGGAACAGACACCACGGCGCAGCTCTTCGGAGCAGACGCGAAGTGGCTGGTCCCGCAGGCGAAACCCCACCATTGTCTCGAAGGTTGCAGCGTGCTGCGCCTGAGGTACAGTTCGGGGGCCCGATTCAGACCATTCTGAACCGCAAATCCGGTTTCACCGGGTTCGGGACGAAGGTCAGGGTCTGGTAGGCTGGATGAAGAAACCCCGCGCAAAAGCCGCTGAAGCGGCCGGAGGCGGTGTGTGTCGGTTGTTTGAGAACTCAACAGTGTGCTTGTTAGTCAATGCCAAATTTTTGTCCTCGTGGGCATGGCTGGCTGTTCTTCGCTCGTCTGGGTGGGGTGGTTGGTTGTGTCTGGGG
>NZ_JAJBZH010000003.1:0-194668 GCF_020551945.1 Cellulosimicrobium marinum
CGTCCTCACCGACGTACCCCGCCTCCGTCAACGCCGTCGCATCCGCGATCGCGAACGGCACGTTCAACATCCGCGCCAACGTCTGCGCCAGATACGTCTTGCCCGTCCCCGTCGGACCGATCAACAAGATGTTCGACTTCGCCAGCTCGACGTGGTCGGGGTCGTCGGTGGCCGACGCCTTGGTGGTCTCGCCGGCCTGGACGCGCTTGTAGTGGTTGTAGACGGCGACGGCCAGGGCGCGCTTCGCCGCGTCCTGGCCGATGACGTACTGCCCGAGAAAGTCGAAGATCTCGCGGGGCTTCGGCAGCTCGACGAGCCCGAGCTCGGTCGCCTCGGCGAGCTCTTCCTCGATGATCTCGTTGCACAGGTCGATGCACTCGTCGCAGATGTACACCCCTGGCCCTGCGATGAGCTTCTTGACCTGCTTCTGCGACTTGCCGCAGAACGAGCACTTGAGCAGGTCGGCGCCGTCCGAGATACGAGCCACTACGCGTCTCCTTGTTCGGGTGCCCTGGCCGGCCGCCGGAGGCGCCCTGCGCCCGCACCGACTCCGTCCGGGGTCTTCTCCCCATTCCACACCACGGCGCCCACGTTGTCAGGTGGGCTCTCCGCGCGACGTCCGATCCGCCGCGCGCCGAGACCGGACCGTGACCGGACGACGCACGCCGCCGCCCGTCGGGGGGCGGCGGCGTGCCGTCGTGGGGTGGTGCGGGTCGTCAGGGCTTGTTCAGCGCGACGGCCTTGCGGCTCTCGAGGACCTGGTCCACGAGGCCGTACGCCTTCGCCTGCTCGGCGGTGAGGATCTTGTCGCGCTCGATGTCCTGGCGGACGTCCTCGACGGACTTGCCCGTGTGGAGGGCGAGGGTGTCCTCGAGCCACTCGCGCATGCGGATGAGCTCGTTGGCGTGGATCTCGATGTCGGACGCCTGGGCGTAGCCGCCGCCCTCCATCGCGGGCTGGTGGATGAGCACGCGGGCGTTCGGCAGGGCGAGGCGCTTGCCGGGCTGCCCGGCCGCGAGCAGCACGGCGGCGGCGGAGGCCGCCTGGCCGAGGCAGACCGTCTGGATCTGCGGCTTGATGTACTGCATCGTGTCGTAGAGCGCGGTCATCGCGGTGAACGACCCGCCCGGCGAGTTGATGTAGAGGATGACGTCCCGGTCGGGGTCCTGGCTCTCGAGGACGAGGAGCTGGGCCATGACGTCGTCGGCGGACGCGTCGTCGACCTGGACGCCCAGGAAGATGATGCGGTCCTCGAACAGCTTGGTGTAGGGGTCCTGGCGCTTGAAGCCGTAGGCGGTGCGCTCCTCGAACTGCGGGAGCACGTACCGGGCCGACGGCGCGCCCCCGGGGAGCGCGACGCCGCCGGGTCGGGCGGCGGGGCCGGCGAGGCGCTGCGCGGTGGACAGGTACTGGGACTCGGCGCTGAAGCTCACGGGTTCTCCTCGGTGAAGTCTGGTGTCCGGGTGCGGGGTCAGGAACCCGTGGTGCCGCCGCCGCCGGTCACGGACGACGCGTTCGTCACGACGTGGTCGATGAAGCCGTACTCCAGCGCCTCCTCGGCCGTGAACCAGCTGTCGCGGTCGTTGTCCTTGAGGATCTGCTCGAGCGGCTTGCCGGTCTGCTCGGCCGTGAGCTCGGACAGCACCTGCTTCATGTGCATGATGAGCTGGGCGTTGATGCGCACGTCGGTCGCGGTGCCGCCGATGCCGCCGGAGGGCTGGTGCATCATGACGCGCGCGTGGGGCGTCGCGTACCGCTTGCCCTTGGTGCCGGACGACAGGAGGAACTGGCCCATGGACGCGGCCATGCCCATGGCGATGGTGGCGACGTCGGGCTGGATGTACTGCATGGTGTCGTAGATCGCCATGCCGGCCGTGATGGAGCCGCCGGGTGAGTTGATGTACAGCCAGATGTCCTTGTCCGGGTCCTCGGCGGCGAGCAGCATCATCTGCGCGCAGATCGCGTTGGCGTTCTCGTCGCGCACCTCCGAGCCGAGCCAGATGATGCGCTCCTTGAGGAGCCGGTTGTAGATGGAGTCGTTGAGGCCGAAGCCGGGGCCCTCGGTGCGTGCCACCGGCCCGGCCGTGTCGGACGGCAGGTACAGCTCGTTCACTTCCATCTCCTTCGTCGCTCCCGCGGGTCGACCCCGCCTGCGCTGCCCTGGCCGTCCCGGGTGGGTCCCGGGGGCGGCCGTGCTGCAGTGACCCTAACGCGGTGAGGCCTGCGTCCTCGTCCCGGTGGCGTGGGTTTTCGCTGTCGGCGCATATGCGGCGACGGGCGCGTCCCCGGGGACGACGACGGCCCGCACCCTGGTCGGGGTGCGGGCCGTCGCGGTGGGCGCGTCAGGCCTTGGTGGTCTCCTCGGCGGAGTCCTCGACGGGCGCGTCCTCGACGGGCGCGTCCTCGGCGGTCTCGGCGGAGTCGTCGAGCGGGGCCTCCTCGGCGGCGTCCTCCTCGTCCGAGCCGATGAACTCGCTGAGGTCGACGACGTTGCCCGCCGAGTCCTTGACCTCGATCTGGCGGAGCGCGACGGCGAGCGACTTGGAGCGCGCGACCTCGCCGACCATGGCGGGGATCTGACCGCCCTGGTCGAGGGACTGGATGAACTGGTTGGGGTCCATCCCGTACTGGCGCGACGCCTGGACGAGGTACTCGAGGAGCTCGTTCTGCGCGACCTTGACCTCGAGCTGCTCGGCGAGGGTGTCCAGGAGGATCTGGTTCTTGACGGCCGTGGTGGCCTCCTCGGTCACCTCGGCGCGGTGCTCGTCGTCCTCCAGGCGACCCTCGGACTCGAGGTGCCGGTGCACCTCGGCCTCGACGACGCCCGCGGGCACGGGCACCTCGACGGCGGCGTTGAGCGCGTCGAGCAGCGCGTCGCGCGCGGCGACGGCCTGGTTGGACGTCTTGGCGCCCGCGACCTGCTCGCGCAGGTCGGCCGTGAGCTCGTCGAGCGTGTCGAACTCGGACGCGAGCTGGGCGAAGTCGTCGTCCGCCTCCGGGAGGTCCCGCTGCTTGACGGTCGTCGCGGTCACCGTGACCTCGGCGGCCTTGCCCTCGTGCTCGCCGCCGGCCAGCGGGGCGCTGAAGGTGGTCGTCTCGTCGGCCGAGAGGCCGGTGAGCGCCTCGTCGAGGCCCTCGAGCATGTTGCCCGAGCCGATCTGGTAGCTGACGCCCGAGACGGAGTCCACCTCCTCGCCGTCGATGACGGCCTTGAGGTCGATGACGACGAAGTCGCCCTCGGCGGCAGGACGGTCGACGCCCACGAGGGTGCCGAAGCGCTCGCGCAGCGCGTCGAGGCGCTCGGTGACGTCCTCGTCGGTCACCTCGGCGGCGTCGACGGTGAGCTCGAGCGAGGAGAGCTCGGGCAGGTCGAGCTCGGGGCGCACCTCGACCTCGGCGGAGAACTTCAGGGGGCCCTCGGCGTCGATCGGGACCTCGGTCACGTCGACCTCGGGCTGCCCGAGGGGACGGATGCCGGACTCCGTGACCGCCTGGCGGTAGAAGCCGGACAGCCCGTCGTTGACGGCGTGCTCCAGCACGGCCGCACGACCGACGCGCTGGTCGATGATGCGGGGCGGCACCTTGCCCTTGCGGAAGCCGGGGATGTTCACCTGCTCCGCGATGTGCTTGTAGGCGTGGTCGATGCTCGGCTTGAGCTCGTCGTACTCCACCTCGACGGTCAGCTTGACCTTGGTGGGGTCCAGGGTCTCGACGGCGCTCTTCACTTCGATGGTCTCCAACTGAATCGGTGCGAGCCGGCGTGCGGCAACGGGACGCGCTGCGCGACCGCCGGACTTCCGGCGAAGCCGGGGACGGCGAACCGTCGCGGGCGTACGGGCAACCCATCAAGGGTACGCCACGTGCTCAACCTCGGCGCACGCCGCCCGGTACGTCCGACTTGTCGGGGTGACAGGATTTGAACCTGCGACCTTCCGCTCCCAAAGCGGACGCGCTACCAACCTGCGCCACACCCCGTCGCCCGTCGGGACGAGCAGGGCAAGTGTACTGGTGGGCGCGGGAGCTCCGGCCCGGCGCGGCCACCACGACCACGTGGCCGGGGAGGCGTGCCCGGACCCGCAGGACGTGCCGGGTTTGCTAAGGTTGCCGCCGCACGACCCCGGCGGGCGTAGCTCAATGGTAGAGCCCCAGTCTTCCAAACTGGCTACGCGGGTTCGATTCCCGTCGCCCGCTCCGCGCCCGGGCGCCCCGTACACCTCGCGGGGCGCCCGTCGTCGTCCGCGCCCCGTCGCCTCTTGCCCCTCGCCGCTCGGCTCGTCATCCTCAGGCCCGTCGGCACCCCCGGCCACCTCGCCGCCCGAGGACCGGTCACCGTTGCGGCCTCGCCGCGCAGGCGGATACCCTCGGGACGACCGCGTCGCCCCCGGACCTTCGGGACGGGGCCGCGACGCCCGACCAGGAGGAGCGAGGAATGACCGCGAGCACCGCGCGTCCCGCGTCGCTGCGCCGCCCTGCGCGCACCTCCTGTTGTCGCTGTCTCGGCTGTCGCTGACGACCGCCCCTCCCCCGTCCCCGCCCGCCGCCCGGGCGCGTCCGCGCGCCCGACCACCGGCCGGCCGGGGCCACCCCGCCGGTCACCGCGCGGACACGGCGCAGCACCACGGCAGCGCTCCACCGGAAGCACACCCGAGCAGGACGCCCCACGCAGAACCCCCCACGCAGAACCCAGCACCACCCTCAGCACCACGATCCCCCTAGGCTCGCCCGAGCCCTCGACAGAAGAGGAAGTCATGGCACGCATCTACGACGACGTCACGAAGCTCGTCGGCAACACCCCGCTGGTCCGCCTCAACACGCTCTCCGAGGGCGCCGGCGCCACCGTCGTCGGCAAGCTGGAGTTCTACAACCCGGCGAACTCGGTGAAGGACCGCATCGGCGTCGCGATCATCGACGCGGCGGAGGCGTCGGGCGAGCTCAAGCCCGGCGGCACGATCGTCGAGGCCACCTCGGGCAACACCGGCATCGCGCTCGCGATGGTCGGCGCCGCGCGCGGCTACGACGTCGTGCTGACGATGCCGGAGACCATGTCGAAGGAGCGCCGCGCCCTGCTGCGCGCGTTCGGCGCGGAGCTCATCCTCACGCCGGGCTCCGAGGGCATGAAGGGTGCGGTGAACAAGGCCGACGAGGTCGTCGCCGAGCGCGAGGGCGCGATCCTCGCCCGCCAGTTCGCCAACGAGGCCAACCCCGCGATCCACCGCGCCACGACGGCGGAGGAGATCTGGGCGGACACGGACGGCGAGGTCGACATCGTCGTGGCCGGCATCGGCACGGGCGGCACGATCACGGGTGTCGGCCAGGTGCTCAAGGAGCGCAAGCCCGGCGTGCAGATCGTCGCGGTCGAGCCGGAGGAGTCGCCGATCCTCAACGGCGGCGCGCCCGGTCCGCACAAGATCCAGGGCATCGGCGCGAACTTCGTGCCCGAGATCCTCGACACGTCGGCCTACGACGAGGTCATCGACGTCAACGCCGAGACGGCCGTCGAGTACGCGCGTCGCGCGGCGAAGGAGGAGGGCCTGCTGGTCGGCATCTCGTCCGGCGCGGCGATCGCGGCGGCGCTGCAGCTCGCGCAGCGCCCCGAGAACGCGGGCAAGCTCATCGTCACGATCATCCCGTCGTTCGGCGAGCGCTACCTGTCCTCGGTGCTCTACGCGGACCTCCTGGACTGACGTGTCCGACCCCGGCTCCCAGCGCAGGACCTCCGGCCCCGGCTCCCGGGTCCGGAGGTTCCTGCGCGTCCTCGGCGAGGACCTCGAGGCCGCACGACGGCGCGACCCCGCCGCCCGCAGCCGGCTCGAGGTCGCGCTGGCCTACCCGGGCGTCCACGCGGTCTGGGCCTACCGCCTCGCGCACCGCATGTGGCGCGAGCCCGTGCTGCGCCTGCCGGCGCGGCTCGTGTCCCAGGTGGCGCGCGCGCTGACCGGGGTGGAGATCCACCCCGGGGCGCGGATCGGGCGCCGACTGTTCATCGACCACGGCATGGGGGTCGTGGTGGGCGAGACGGCGGTCGTCGGCGACGACGTCGTGCTGTTCCACACCTCGACGCTCGGCGGCCGGTCGATGAAGCGCGGCAAGCGGCACCCGACGCTCGGTGACCGGGTGGTGGTCGGTGCGGGCGCGAAGATCCTCGGCCCGGTGTGGGTCGGAGACGACGTGCAGGTGGGCGCGAACGCCGTCGTCGTCAAGGACGTCCCGGCGGGCGCCGTGGCCGTCGGTGTCCCGGCGCGGGTGCGCCACCCGCGGGACGACCGTGCGGTCCGTGACGGCATCGAGGACCCGGCGCTGCTCATCGAGTACGTCATCTGAGCGGTCGCGCTGGTCGCCGTGCCGGAGGGCGCCTCCCCCGTGGGGAGGCGCCCTCCGTCGTGCGGGTCGATCCGCTAGGGTGGACACCGCGGTACCTGAGACGCTGCGTCTCGGATATCTGTCGGCGGTCCCGCCGGCCCGCACGTCCCTGTCCCCCTCGACGACGAGGAGCCCCCATGCGTCTCGGCATCCACTCCGGCTACTGGTCCGCCGGGCCCCCCGACGGCATCGAGGACGCCGTCGTCGCCGCGGACCGCCTCGGCGTGGACTCCGTGTGGACCGCGGAGGCGTACGGCTCGGACGCGTTCACCCCGCTCGCCTGGTGGGGCGCCCGCACCACGAGGATCCGGCTGGGGACCGCCGTCGCGCAGATCTCGGCCCGCACGCCCACCGCCACCGCGATGGCCGCGCTCACGCTCGACCACCTCTCCGGCGGCCGCTTCGTGCTGGGCCTGGGCGTCTCCGGCCCGCAGGTCGTCGAGGGCTGGTACGGCCAGCCGTACGCCCGGCCCCTCGCCCGCACGCGCGAGTACGTCGACGTCGTAAGGCAGGTCCTGGCGCGCGAGGCCCCGGTGACGAACCCCGGGCCGCACTACCCGCTCCCCCTGCCCGACGGCGCGGGGACCGGCCTCGGCAAGGCCCTGCGGTCGACCGTGCACCCCCTGCGGGCGGACCTGCCGATCCACCTCGCTGCCGAGGGGCCGCGCAACATCGCGCTCGCGGCGGAGATCGCCGACGGCTGGCTCCCGCTCTTCTACTCCCCGCGCATGGACGCGAGCTTCCGCGAGCTCCTCGCGGACGGCTTCGCCCGGCGCGCCCCGGAGCGCTCCTCGGAGGCGGCCTTCGAGATCAGCGCGACCGTTCCCGTGGTGGTGCGCGAGCACGTCGAGCAGGCGGCGGACCAGGTGCGCCCGTTCCTCGCCCTGTACGTCGGCGGGATGGGCGCCAAGGGGGCGAACTTCCACCGGGACGCGCTGGACCGGCTGGGCTACGCGGCGGCGTGCGACGAGATCCAGGCGCACTACCTCGCGGGCCGCAAGGACCTCGCCGCGGCGGCCGTGCCGACCGAGATGGTCGAGGACGTCGCCCTCGTGGGCCCCGCGGAGAAGATCGCGCGCGACCTCGAGGCGTGGCGCGCCACCGCCGTCACGACGCTGCTCGTCCAGGGCGACGCGACGGCCGTGCGGACGCTGGCACCCCTCCTCGCGGACCCCGCCTCCCGCTGAGTGCGGGGGATCTGTCGTCCCGAACCCCCGCCGACGACAGATCCCCCGCACTCACGGGGGCGGGTCGTCGGCGCCGGGGAACCACACGGCCCGGCGGAGGTCGACGCGTCGGCCGTCGCGCACGAGCGGGCACCCCTCCGCACGCAGCTCCGCGAGGGCGGCGTCGAGGTGGTGCGACGGCGGGGAGCCCGACGCGTTGACGACGCGCCACCACGGGACGGGGGCGCCGTCGTCGTCCACCCCGGCCGACCCCGCGAGCACCGCCCCGACCTGGCGCGGGCCGCCCCGGTGCAGCGTCTCGGCGACGACCTCCGCGACCAGGCCGTAGGTCGTCGCGCGGGCGGGCGGGACGCGCCGGACGAGCGCGAGCACGGCCGCCGCGTACTGGGCGGCGGGCGACGTCGCCGGCTCCTGCTCCGGCGCGGGCTCCGGGGCGGCGTCGGACGGCGAGGGGGCGCCGGGCGGTCGGTCGGTGCTCACCGTCGGACCCTACGCCCGGCGCCCTCCGCCGCGCGGGATCGTGGACACGGGCGGAATGTCCTGGTGCGGACCGGGCCGACCCCGCGATGATCCCCGCATGACCGCGACGCACCACGACCCCGACCGTCCCGCCCGAACCTCCCTCCCGCCGGGCCACGCGCTGACGCCTCTGGACGCGACGGACCTGCGGGCCGTCCTCGACCTCGACACGTGGGCCTTCCCCACCCCGCACGACGTCGACGACCTCGCACAGCGGCCGTCGCCCCTGTCGTGGGACCGGGTCGTCGGCGTGGTGCGCGAGGTCGCGGACGATGAGGCCGAGCCCGTGGACGGCGCCGTGCCCGTGCGGCGCGACCTCGTCGCGATGCACGCGTCCTACCCGTTCTCCCGCTTCCCCGTCCCGGGCGCCACGACGGCCGTCGCGGGCCTCACGTGGGTCGGGGTGCACCCCGCGCACCGCCGCCGGGGGCTGCTCAGCGCGATGATCGACCACCACCTGGCACGCTGCCGCGAGCGCGGCGAGGCCGTCTCGGCGCTGTTCGCCGCGGAGGCGGCGATCTACGGCCGGTTCGGCTACGGCAGCGCGGCCGACGACCTGCGGGTCGCCGTGCCGCGCGGCGCGGCCCTGCGCGACGTCCCGGGCGCCGAGCGGTGCACGGTCCGCGTCGAGCGCGCCGACCGTGCGCGCCACGGCGAGCTGGTCGCGGCCCTGCACGAGCGTGCGGGCGCGGACCCGACCGGCCCTGGGTCCGGCGGCCCGCTCAACCGGCCCGGGTGGGCGACGCGGGAGACGCCGGAGCTCCAGGACGCGTTCTGGGACGACCCGGCGGCGATGCGCCAGGGCCGCGAGTCGCTGCGCATCGCGATCGTCGAGCGCGACGGGGAGCCGCGCGGCTACGCGCGGTTCCGCCGCACCCTGTCGTGGGAGACGACGGGGCCGCGGGGGACGGTCGCGACAGGAGAGGTCGTCGCGCTGGACGCGGCTGCCGCGCGGGCGCTGTGGGGCGTGCTGAGCGACCTGGACCTGTCGCACGAGGTGACGCCGTTCGTCCTGCCGGTGGACGACGCCGTCATGCACCTGCTCGTGGACCCGCGCTCCGCGTCGCCGAGGGTCGCCGACAACGTGTGGGTGCGGCTGGTGGACGTGCCCGCGGCGCTGGCGGCACGGCGGTACGCGGCCGACGTCGACGTGGTGCTCCACGTGACGGACGCCCGGCTCGGGGAGAACGCCGGGCACTGGCGCGTGCGCGGGGACGCGTTCGCGCCGGCGACGGCCGGGCGGACCGACGACGCGGCAGACCTGTCCCTGGACGTGCGCGAGCTCGGGTCGGCGTACCTCGGCGGCCGGACGCTCGCCGCGCTCGCCGCCGCGGGCCTGGTCACCGAGCACTCCCCGGGGGCGCTGGCGCGTGCGAGCGCGGCGTTCGCGTGGCCCGTGGCACCCGGCTGCAGCTGGGTGTTCTGAGCGCCGTCAGACCTGGCACACCGGGCAGCGATAGAGCGAGCGGCCCGCGAGCTCGCTGCGCAGGACGGACGAGGCGCACACCCGGCACGGCAGGCCGTCGCGGTGGTAGACGTAGAACGCCTCGTCGGCCGGGACCGCGCCCGGTGCGCCGTCGGTGTTCTGGCGCACCCGGGCACGCGTCCCGGGGTCGGGCAGGGCGCCGTCGGCCCCGCTGCGGTCCTCGGGGCGGGTGGTGACGATGGCGCCCGTGCGGGCGCCGTCGTGCATGAGCCGCACGAGGTCGTCCCACAGGTCGCGCAGCACCTCGGCCGGGACGTCGCGACCGGGACGCAGCGGGTCCAGCCGGGCCCGGAACAGCGACTCGGCCCGGTAGATGTTGCCGACGCCCGCGACGACGTCCTGGTTCATGAGCAGCACGCCCACCGGGGTGCGGGACCGGCGCACGCCCGCGACGAACACCTCGCGCGGGTCGGGCAGACCCGGGTCCGGGTCACGGATCGGGTCGGGGCCCAGCCGGGCCTCGACCCGCTGCTTCTCCTCGGGGGTGAGGACCTCGCAGGCGGTCGGCCCGGTGAGGTCGGCCACGGCGTGCTCGCCCAGCAGCCGCACGCGCACGGCCCCGCGCGGCGGCGGGGGCGACCACGCGGCGTCGGGCCCGGGCGACCCGGGCCCCGCGAGCACGGTCTCGCGCTCGCCGACCCGGCGACGGGGCGCACCGATCGCGTGGACGACGGCGGCGCTCCCGTCCCCCGCGAAGGTCCACGCGCCGTACAGGCCGAGGTGGACGCGCAGCCAGCGCTCGGCCGGCGCGGTCGGGGCGGCGCCGGGCGGCGCGAACCCGAGGAAGAGCTGCTTGCCCCACGCCTCGCTCGCGACGAGGACGTGCCCGTCGAGCACCGCGGCACCGCTCGCGAACCTCCCCTGCGGGCTGCTCACGGCGAGCGCCTGCCCGCCGAACAGGCCGTCGACGGCGCGCGCGAGCCGGTGGACAGTGTGGCCCTCCGGCACCTCAGGCCGACGCGCCGCGCGACGCCTCGTAGGCCGCGAGCTGGTCGATGCGGCGCTGGTGACGCGCGTCGCCGCTGAACGGCTCGGCGAGGAACGCGTCGACGATCTCGACGGCCTCGTCGACGGAGTGCTGGCGCGCACCCACGGCGACGACGTTGGCGTCGTTGTGCTGACGTCCGAGGCGCGCCGTGTCGAGGCTCCACGCGAGGGCCGCCCGGACACCCACGACCTTGTTCGCGGCGATCTGCTCGCCGTTGCCCGACCCGCCGATGACGATGCCGAGAGAGCCCGGCTCGGCGACGACGGCCTCGCCCGCGGCGAAGCAGAACGACGGGTAGTCGTCGACGGCGTCGTACTCGTGGGCGCCGTGGTCGACGACGTCGTGGCCCGCGGCACGCAGGTGCTCGGCGAGGTGGGTCTTGAGCTCGTAGCCGGCGTGGTCGGCGGCGATGTGAACGCGCATGCCCCCATCATGCCGCAGCCCGGCCTCGTCATCCGGGGCCGAGGCCGTAGCCTGAGACGCATGACACAGACCTCCTCGTCGTCCACGCCGTCCGCGCCCGGCACCACGCCCGCCGGGCGCGGCTCGGGCATCGACCTGTCCGCCCTCGACCCGGCCGTCCGGCCGCAGGACGACCTGTACCGGCACGTCAACGGCCGCTGGCTGGCGAGCCACGAGATCCCCGCCGACCGTGCCATGGACGGCGCGTTCCGCGCCCTGCACGACCAGGCCGAGCTCGACGTGCGCGACATCATCACGGACCTCGGCGCCGCCGTCGCGGCCGGGGACGCCGAGGTGAGCGCGGACGCCGCCAAGGTGGGCGCGCTGTACGCGAGCTTCATGGACACCGACCGCATCGAGGCGCTGGGCACGGCGCCGCTGCGCGCCGACATGGCGCTCGTCGCGGCCGCCACGACGCAGGCCGAGCTCACCGGCGTCCTCGGCGCGCTGCAGCGCACCGGGGGCGGTGGCGCCGTCGGGTTCTGGGTCGACAACGACGCGAAGGACCCCGAGCGCTACGTCGTCTACCTGCACCAGGCGGGCCTCGGCCTGCCGGACGAGGCGTACTACCGCGAGGACCAGTACGCGCCCGTGCGCGAGAAGTACGTGCCGCACGTCGCCCGGATGCTCTCGCTCGCGGGGGTCACGTCGGAGACGTGGGGTGCCGCGCCCGAGGAGGCCGCGCAGCGCGTCCTCGCGCTCGAGACGAGGCTCGCCGCCGAGCACTGGGACGTCGTGCGCGACCGCGACGCGGACCTCACCTACAACCCGCGGACGCTCGCCGCGCTGGCGGACGAGGCGCCCGGGTTCGACTGGCGCGCGTGGGTCCTCGCGCTCGGCGCGCCCGAGGGCTCGCTCGACCACGTGGTCGTGCGGGAGCCGAGCTTCGCGACCGGCTTCGCCGCCCTGTGGGAGTCCGCCCCGCTGGAGGACTGGAAGCTCTGGGCGCTCTACCACCTGGTGACCGCGCGCGCGCCGTACCTCACGGACGAGCTCGTCGAGGCGAACTTCGACTTCTACGGGCGGACGCTCTCCGGCGCGCAGGAGGTGCGCGAACGGTGGAAGCGCGGCGTGTCCGTGGTGCAGGGCGCGCTCGGCGAGGCCGTCGGCGCGCAGTACGTGGCCCGGCACTTCCCCCCGTCCCACAAGGCCCGGATGGAGGAGCTCGTCGCCTACCTCGTCGCGGCCTACCGCGAGTCCATCGAGGCCCTCGACTGGATGACCGACGACACCAAGGCGAAGGCGCTGGCCAAGCTCGAGGCGTTCACGCCGAAGATCGGGTACCCGGTCCGGTGGCGGGACTACTCCGCCCTCGTCGTCGAGGCGGACGACCTCGTCGGCAACGTGCGCCGCGCGCACGCGTTCGAGCAGGACCGCGAGCTCGGCAAGATCGGCAGGCCGCTGGACCGCGACGAGTGGTTCATGACGCCGCAGACCGTCAACGCCTACTACAACCCCGGCATGAACGAGATCGTCTTCCCCGCGGCGATCCTCCAGCCGCCGTTCTTCGACCCGGACGCCGACGACGCCGTGAACTACGGCGGCATCGGCGCCGTGATCGGCCACGAGATCGGGCACGGGTTCGACGACCAGGGGTCGAAGTACGACGGCGCCGGCCGCCTCGAGGACTGGTGGACCCCGACCGACCGCGACGAGTTCGAGAAGCGGACGAAGGCGCTCATCGACCAGTACGACGCCTACCGCCCGGCCCAGCTCGCCGCCGACGGGCCCCACGTCAACGGCGCCCTGACGATCGGGGAGAACATCGGCGACCTCGGCGGGCTGTCCATCGCCCTCAGGGCGTACCGCATCGCGCTCGGCCGACCGCTCGCCGAGGCTCCCGTCGTCGACGGGCTGACCGGCATCGAGCGCGTGTTCCTCGGCTGGGCCCAGGTGTGGCAGGCCAAGGGACGCGACGAGGAGGTCGTGCGGCGCATCGCCACCGACCCGCACTCCCCCAACGAGTTCCGGTGCAACGGCGTCGTGCGCAACGTCGACGAGTTCTACGAGGCGTACGACGTGCAGCCCGGCGACGCGCTCTACCTCGCGCCCGAGGAGCGGGTGCGCATCTGGTGACGCACGGACGCTGACCCACGACGCCGGCCGACGACGCCGACCGACGACGAGGGGCGTGGAGCGTGCGACGTCGTGGTCGGGCCTGGCGGGAGCGGCGAGGCACGAGCCGCGGATGGTAGACGGCGCACGCACGACGCCCCTCGTCGTCGGTGCAGGTCGTCGGTGCAGGCTCGCTGTCGGAGCCGCGGGTCAGAGCGTCCGGATGCCGGCCCGCGCCACGGTGAAGCCCTTGCCGGTGGCGTCGTCGCGGCACGTCACGCCCGTGTCGGCGCTGTCGCACGTGAACCCGCCCACGGTCTTCGACTTCCCGTAGGGCAGCACCTCGACACCGCCCGGCGCGGCCTGCGGCTGCTCGCCCGAGGGGACGCACGGCTGCGTGACGCCGTCGGCGTCGAGCACCACGCGGTACCCGACCGTG
Organism: Cellulosimicrobium marinum; assembly: GCF_020551945.1. Lineage (GTDB taxonomy): Bacteria > Actinomycetota > Actinomycetes > Actinomycetales > Cellulomonadaceae > Cellulosimicrobium > Cellulosimicrobium marinum. Next base: position 13,497 of record NZ_JAJBZH010000003.1, read on the forward strand.
CCGTCGCAGCCGGCCACCGGGGCGGGCTGGGAGCCGAGCTCCGCGATCGAGCAGGTGACGCCGACGTCGGTCATCTCGCACGTGATGTTCCGCGTCTTCGACGCGAACGACTCCGTCACCGTGGGGACGGCCTCGGCGTCCTCGGGCTCCGGCTCCGACGGCGTGGCGGCCGACGACGGCGCGGCCGCGGCACCCCCTGCGCCGTCGCCGGCCGGGTCGTCACCGCCCCCGAGGAGCGAGACCGCGAACACGACGGCGCCGATGACGAGCAGGACGTCGACGACGATGAACGCGATCCACCCCGCGCTCAGCCGTCCCGAGGACCGGGGCGCACGCCCGCCGTCGCGCCGGGTCGTCCGCCCACCCGGGGGCGGCGAGGCCGACTGACCAGGGGCGGGTGCCGGGGACGCCGCGGACGCGGCGTGTCCCGCCGGCGGGTGGTACGCGGGCTGGGCGGCCACGTATCCGGCCCCGGCGCCGTAGCCGGCGCCCGCCGCCGGGGCGGCGCCGTAGCCCGCCGAGGTCGGGCCGTAGCCCTGGCCCGCCGGTGCGGGGTACCCGCCCGGCTCGGTCGCGTACCGCACGCGCTGCGGCGGGGTCGGTGCCGGTGCCGCGGCGGGCGACGGCGCGGGGACCGCAGGCTGCGCCGCGGTCGGCAGGCCCGTCGTCGGGGTCACGCGCTGGACCGTGGTCGCCTGTGTCGCCGGCGGGACGGCACCCGACGGGACCGCGGGCTGCACGACGGTCGCCTGGCCGTCCGCCGGCGTGTGGCGCGCAGCACGCTGGGACGCCCGTCCCGCCGGGGCGAACGTCGGGGGCGCGGCCGGGCGGTCAGGGGTCCGGGCGGCGTCCCACGCGGGTGCGCTCCCCGAGGCGCCACCGGGCGGCGGCGGAGGGGGTGGCACCGGGGCGTTCGGGGACATGCTGGGCTCCTCGCGGACTCCTCGACGGACCCGCCCGGGGGGACCGGGACCGGGGGTGCGGGCCGGCGACGCACCCGCCCGCGACCGATGAAGCATGGCACGGGCCACCCGCACCGGTCGAACCCCGCACCTCCCGCGGCGGCCCTCCGGTCAGTCGAAGACGGGCCCCTGCGTGCGGGTCCGCTTGATCTCGAAGAAGCCCGGCGTCGACGCCACGAGGACGCACCCGTCCCACAGCCGTCCCGCGGCCTCGCCCTTCGGCGCGGGGGTCACGACCGGGCCGAAGAACGCCGTGCCCTCGAACGCCACGACGGGCGTGCCGACGTCCTCCCCCACGAGTCCGATTCCCTCGGCGTGCGACGCGCGCAGCTGCGCGTCGTACGCGTCCGACGCCGCGGCGTCGGCGAGCGACGCGGGCAGGCCGACCTCCGCGAGCGCCTCGGCCACGACGGCGTCGTAGTCCGTCCGGCCGCCCGGGTGCAGCCGCGTGCCGATCGCGTCGTACAGCGGCTTGACGACCTCTTCGCCGTGCTCGACGCGCGCCGCCGTGACGACCCGCACCGGCCCCCACGCCCGGTCCATGAGCTCGCGGTACGTCTCCGGCAGGTCGCGGCCCTCGTTGAGCACGGCGAGGCTCATGACGTGCCAGCGCACCGTCACGTCCCGCACCTGCTCCACCTCGCCCATCCACCGGCTCGTCATCCAGGCCCACGGGCACAGCGGGTCGAACCAGAAGTCGGCGACCTGCGCGGCGGCTGCCCGGTCGTCGGGCCGGTCGTCGACCTCGTGGTCGGCGGGCGCGGGGACGGTCGGCTCGGACGTCGTGGCGAGGCTCACGGGCGGGTCTCCTTCGGGTCGGGTGCGCCGGGCGGGCCGGCACGGTCTCGCCCGTACCCGACACCGCGGGCCGCCCAGGTATTCCCGGGGGGCGGCGGCGGCGCCCGTGGGATGATCGACGCCGGCCCACCCGGCCACCACCGAGACGAGGAGTTGCAGTGCCCGGAGAGAACCTCACCCGTGCCGAGGCGATCGAGCGCGCGGGGATCGTCGACGTCCAGTCCTACGACGTCGACCTCGACCTGACCACGGGGGCGACGACGTTCGCCTCCACGACCGTGGTGCGGTTCACCGCGACCCCGGGCGCGTCGAGCTTCATCGACCTCGTGGCGCCGAGCGTGCGCGAGGTCGTGCTCAACGGGCGCGCGCTCGACCCCGCCGAGGTGTTCGCGGACTCGCGCGTGGCGCTGCCCGGCCTCGCCGCGGAGAACGAGCTGCGCGTCGTCGCGGACTGCGGGTACACGAACACGGGCGAGGGCCTGCACCGCTTCGTCGACCCGGTCGACGGCGAGGTGTACCTGTACACGCAGTTCGAGGTGCCGGACTCCCGCCGCGTCTTCGCCGTGTTCGAGCAGCCCGACCTCAAGGCGACGTTCGCGTTCACCGTCACGGCGCCGTCGGCGTGGCAGGTCGTGAGCAACCAGCCGACGCCGCGGCCCACGTCCCTCGGCGCGGTCGCCGACCCGACGGGCACGGGTGCGGGCGATGTCGAGGTCTCCCGCTGGGCGTTCGAGCCGACGCCGCGCATCTCCTCCTACATCACGGCGCTCGTCGCGGGGCCGTACGTCGTGGAGCGGAGCGAGCTCACGTCGTCGGACGGCCGGACGATCCCGCTGGGCGTGTTCTGCCGCGCGTCCCTGGCGGACCACATGGACGCCGGGTACGTGTTCGACAAGACCCGCGAGGGCTTCACGTTCTTCGAGTCCGCGTTCGAGCACCCGTACCCGTTCGACAAGTACGACCAGCTCTTCGTGCCCGAGTACAACATGGGCGCGATGGAGAACGCGGGCTGCGTGACCTTCACCGAGACGTACGTGTTCCGCTCCAAGGTCACGGACGCCGTGAAGGAGCGTCGTGTCGTGACGATCCTCCACGAGCTCGCCCACATGTGGTTCGGCGACCTCGTCACCATGAAGTGGTGGAACGACCTGTGGCTCAACGAGTCGTTCGCCGAGTACGCCTCGACCCTCGCGACCGCCGAGGCCACGGAGTGGACCGAGGCGTGGACGACGTTCGCCGCGATGGAGAAGTCCTGGGCGTACCGCCAGGACCAGCTCCCCTCGACGCACCCGATCGTCGCGACGATCAACGACCTGGAGGACGTGTTCGTCAACTTCGACGGCATCACCTACGCCAAGGGCGCCTCCGTGCTCAAGCAGCTCGTCGCGTGGGTCGGCAAGGAGCAGTTCCTCGCCGGCGTCGCCGCGTACTTCCGCAAGCACGCGTGGGGCAACACCGAGCTGCGCGACCTGCTCGTCGAGCTCGAGGCGACGAGCGGCCGCGACCTCGCCGAGTGGTCCGCGAAGTGGCTGGAGACCGCGGGTGTCAACACGCTGCGCCCCGAGATCGAGGTCGACGCGCACGGGCGCGTCGTGTCCTTCGCGGTGCTGCAGTCCGCGGTCGCGGAGCACCCGACGCTGCGGCCCCACCGTCTCGGCATCGGCTTCTACGACATGCAGGACGTGGACGGCCGACGGATCCTGTCCCGTGTCCACCGTGTCGAGGTCGACGTCGACGGCGAGCGCACCGAGGTGCCGGAGCTCCTCGGCCTCGACCGCCCGCAGCTCGTGCTCCTCAACGACGACGACCTCGCGTACGCGAAGATCCGGCTCGACGAGATGTCGCTCCAGGTCGCGACCGAGCACCTCGCCGACATCGCGGACCCGCTGGCCCGCTCTCTCGTGTGGGGCGCCGCGTGGGACGCGACGCGCGACGGCGAGACGCCGGCGACCGACTACGTGCGCCTCGTCCTCGGCAACGTCGCGCGCGAGACCGAGTCGACGACGATCCGCACCACCCTCAACCAGCTCGCCCTCGCGGCGAAGACGTACGTCGCCCCGGAGCGTCGTGACGAGACGCTCGTCGAGGTCGGCGACGGCCTGTGGACCCTCGCGCAGGCGGCCGAGGCGGGCTCCGACCTGCAGTTCCAGCTCGTGAAGTTCTTCGCGCACCTCGCGTCCACCCCGACCCACGGCGCGGCCCTGCGCTCCCTGCTCGACGGCTCCGCCGCGCTCGACGGTCTCGACATCGACACCGACCTGCGGTGGGAGATCCTCGAGGGCCTGGTGCTGCTCGACCTCGCGGACGACGTGGAGATCGAGGAGACCCTCGCCGCGGACTCCACCGCCACGGGTCAGCAGTCGGCCGCCCGCGCGCGCGCCACGGTCCCGACCGCGGACGCCAAGCGGGCCGCGTTCGACCGCCTCGTCGCGACGGACGGCGCACCGAACGCCATCGTCCGCGCGACGACGCAGGGCTTCCAGCACGTCAACGACCCCGCGGCGCTCGCCCCGCTCGTCGGCGCGTACTTCGACGCGCTGCTGCCGCTGTGGGACTCCCGGTCGTACCACATCGCCGAGGCGCTCGTCACGGGTCTGTACCCCGCCCCGCTCGCCAGCGCGGCCCTGCGGGACGCCACGCAGGACTGGCTCGACGCGAACGCGGAGGCCGCGCCCGCGCTGCGCCGCCTCGTCGTCGAGAACCTCGCGGGCGTCGAGCGCGCGCTCGCCGCGCAGGCCACCGACGCCTGAGCACCGAGGTCCGAGCACGAGGGCTGAGCACCGACCCGTCCCTGCCGCTCCGGCAGGGGCGGGTCGCTGCCGTCAGGGGCAGGTCCCTGCCGTCAGCGCTCGAGGCGCGAGGGGGACGGTCGGGAGCGGGACGGTGTGGTGCGTGCGCCGTCGTGGTCGGGCCTGGCGGGAGCGGCGAGGCACGAGCCGCGGATGGTAGACGGCGCACGCACCACACCGTCCCGCTCCCCCTCCGAGGTCACTCGACCCTCACGGAGCAGCGTTCATCGCTGCGACGAGCGAGCGCAGCCGGGCGCTGTCGAAGAGGTCCTCGAGGAGCACGACGTTGCCCGACGGGTCGCCGAGAGGCACCTTCCAGTTCGGGTACTCGGTGTGCGTGCCCGGCTGGTTCTGCGAGCGGCGCTCCCCCACCGCGTCGGCGAGGGACACGCCGAGCAGCACGGCGGGCGTCTGCCGCACGAGGCGGTGCAGGGCCTCGACGAGCTCGCGCTCCGAGGTGTCCTCGCCCACGAGACCGCGTTCGCGCAGGAACGCGACCATCGCGTCGTGCTCCGCGCGCGCCGCGCGCCGGACGTCCTCGACGTCCTCGGTGAGCACGCCGAGGCGTTCGCGCAGCTCGACGTGCTCGCCCGCGAGGTATCCCGCCGTCGGGGGGAGGTCGTGGGTCGTGACGGTGGCGAGCGCGAGGTGCCGGTACCGCTCGGGGGGCAGGGGCGCGCCGTCGTCGGTCCGCTCGAACCACAGGACGGACGTGCCGAGGACCCCCCGGTCCTCGAGGTAGTCCCGCACCCAGGGCTCGAACACGCCGAGGTCCTCGCCGACGACCATCGCGCCGGCGCGCTGCGCCTCGAGGCACAGGATGCCGACGAGCGCCTCGTGGTCGTAGCGGACGTACGCGCCCGCGTCGGCGCGCGCGCCGCCGGGGATCCACCAGAGCCGGAAGAGCCCGATGACGTGGTCGATCCGGATCGCGCCCGCGTGCCGCAGGACGGTGCGCAGCATGTCGCGGTAGGGGCCGTACCCGGCCCGTTCGAGGGCGCGCGGGTGCCACGGCGGCTGCGACCAGTTCTGCCCCTGCTGGTTGTACATGTCCGGGGGCGCGCCCACGGAGACCCCCGTGGCGAGGACCGACCGGTGGGCCCACACGTCGGCACCCTCGGGGTGCACGCCCACGGCCAGGTCGTGCACGATCCCGACGGCCATGCCGGCCTCGCGCGCGGTGCGCTGGGCGACGCGCAGCTGCTCGTCCGCGACCCACTGCAGCCAGCAGTAGAACTCGACACGGTCGGAGAGCTGGTCGCGCAGCGCGGCGACGGTCGCGCTCGTCGGGTCCGTGGCGCCGGGCGGCCAGTCCCGGTCGCCGTAGTGGTCGACGAGCGCGCACCACGTCGCGAAGTCGTCCAGGCCCTTGCCCTGCTCGGCGCGGAACGCGTCGAACGCCGCCTGGCGGGCGGTCGAGCGGGGCGCGGCGAAGACGACCTCCAGCGCGGCCTTCTTCGCCTCCCACGCCGCGTCGCGGTCGATCGGGCCGGGGTCGGTGCTCTGCTCGCGGACGGGGTCGAACGCCCACTCGACGAGCGAGCGGTCCGCGGCCGAGAGGTACGCGGTCTCGCGGACGTCCTCGACCCGCAGGTAGATCGGGTTGACGAACCGCCGGCTCGTCGGCAGGTACGGCGACGGCGACATGGGCGTGCGCGGCTCGGCGGCGTGCAGCGGGTTGACGAGGAGGAAGTCGGCGCCGGCCTCGCGGGCGGAGAGCCACGCGAGGTCGGCGAGGTCCGCGAGGTCCCCGACGCCCCACGACGCGCGCGAGCGCACCGAGTAGAGCTGGGCCATGAACCCCCACACGGGCTGCTGCGCGACGGCGTCGGGCAGCTCGAGCCGTCGCGGCGTCACGACGAGCGTCGCCCGGGCCTGCGTGCCCTCGCTCGTCGCGTGCAGGTCGTGCCAGCCGAGCGGCAGGTCGGCCGGGACCTCGAACGTCGCGCGCCCGACGGTCCGCCCGTCGACGGCGCGCGGCTCGACGAAGTCGTCGAGCTGGACGAGGTCGCGTCGTCCGCGCGGTGCACGGGCGGCGGCCCGGCCGGGTCGCGCGGACGCGACGGCCTCGAGCTCGACCCACACGTCGACCGCGGCGCCGTCGGTGACGTGGACCGGCACGGGGACCGCGTCGCCCTGCCGCACGACGACCGTCGGCGGGAGCATGTGGCGCCACGCGTCGTCGCGCGAGTGCTCCAGCGAGACGGCGACCTTCTCCGGCGAGGACGCGGGGACGCCGAGCGCCTCGAGGACGGCGACGAGGGTCGACGCGCGGACCTGGCGTCTCGCGCCGTCGAAGCCCCAGAAGTCGGACGCCACGCCGTGGGCGTCCGCCAGCTGCACCAACGGCTCGGGCAGGTCCTCCTGCTGGGGTTCGCTCACGCACCGCATCCTGCCAGAACGTCCACATCCGGGCCCGTCCTCTCGCACGGCGTGCCCGGACGCGACCGGTAGCCTGCCCGGATGCTTCCCCTCCCGACGACCGATCCTCAACCGTTCGACCCGAGCGACCCGGACGCGTGGCTGACGTGGTTCGTGGGGGTGCCCCTGCGGGTCATCCTCATCATCACGATCGGCGCGGTGGCCCTCGCGCTCCTGCGGCGCGTGATCCGCAAGGTGAGCGAGCACATCGCCGAGGGCACCCCGTCGACGCGGAGCCTGCGGATCAAGGGGCTGGGCAACACGGACGTGGCCGCGGCGCTGCTGCGCGCGAACCCGCTCGCGACGGCCCGTCGCGCGGCCCGCGCACGGACCATCGGGTCGGTGCTGCGGTCCGCCGCGAACATCATCATCGGTGCGACCGTCGTCCTCATGGTCCTCGCCGAGCTCGGCCTGAACATCGCGCCGTTCCTCGCGTCGGCGGGCATCGCCGGCGTCGCGCTCGGCTTCGGCGCCCAGAGCCTCGTCAAGGACTTCCTCTCGGGCACGTTCATGCTCCTGGAGGACCAGTACGGGGTGGGCGACGTCGTCGACTTCGGCGAGGTCGTCGGCACGGTCGAGGAGGTGGCGCTGCGCGTCACCAAGGTCCGGTCGATCGACGGGACCCTCTGGTACGTGCGCAACGGCGAGATCCTGCGCACGGGGAACATGAGCCAGGAGTGGAGCCGTGCGGCGGTGGACGTGCGGGTCGCCTACCACGCCGACGTCGCGCAGGTCCGCACGCTGCTCCTCCAGGCGGCCGAGTCCGTGCGGGCCGACCCGGCTCTCGGGGACGCGGTGGTCGAGGCGCCGGAGGTGCTCGGGATCGAGGACCTCACCGCGGAGGCCGTGCAGCTCAAGGTCCAGATGAAGACGCGCGCCGCCATGCAGTGGGAGGTGGGCCGCGCGCTGCGCGCCGCCGTGCGCGACGCGCTCTCCGACGCGCGCATCCCCCTGGCCGGGGCGCAGCAGGTCGTCGTGCTCGACCAGTCACCCGCCTCGGACGACGAGGGGACGGGCGGGACGAGCCAGGACGAGTCGGGTCAGGACGGCGCCGGGAGCCCGCGCGGCCAGGCCGGGCCGTCCACGAGCGCCGCCGCCGCGGCCCTGCTCGTTCAGGACCAGGACAGCAAGGGGTCCCCGGCCTGAACCCTGGTGCCGGTCGGGGGCACCGTCACGACGGCCCCCGGCACGGCCTCCAGGGCGACGACGGGGCAGACCGTCGCGAACCCTGCGGCGGCGACGTCGTCGGGCCGCCAGGTGAGGAGCGGGTCGCCCGCGCGGACGGCGTCCCCGACGGCGACCCGCACGGAGAAGCCCTCGCCGCCGAGGCGGACGGTGTCGATGCCGAGGTGGACGAGGACCGTGCGCCCGTCCGGCGTCTCGAGCGCGAAGGCGTGCGGGAAGAGCGTCGCGACGCGACCGTCCGCAGGGGCCACGACCGTCTGCTCGCCGCCCGCCGCGGGCTCGACGGCGACGCCCGGGCCGACGACCTGCCCGGAGAACACCGGGTCCGGCACGTCCGCGAGCGCCACGACGGTCCCGTCGAGCGGCGCACGGACCTCGACGGGCGCGGTCATCGTCGCGCCGTCCGCCCTCGTCCGCGCCCGCTCAGCGCAGCCCGTCGAGCTCGGCCGCGAGGTTGTCCGCCTCGGGACCGACGATGACCTGGACCACGCGACCCGAGCGGACGACGCCGAACGCGCCCGTCTCCTTGAGGCGCGCCTCGTCGACGAGCTGGGGGTCGCTCACCTCGACACGCAGTCGCGTGATGCACGGCTCGAGGTCGACGACGTTCTGCTGGCCCCCGAGGGCGTCGAGGATCTGCTGGGCCTTGGTGTCCGAGGGGGTGCTCATCGAAGTCGTCTCCTGAGGCGAGTGCGGGAGGGATCGGGCCGACGGACCCGGGGTGTCGAGGTGCCGTCCACCTGGTGACAGCCTAGTCTCCTGGCACGGTTGTCACCGGATCGACGCCACGGTGGAACACGGACGCAACACTCCTGTGCTGGCGTCTGCGCGTGGGGGGTTGCCGCGTCGTCCGGTCTGCACGCGTGCGACGCTCGTCGCACCGAGGACAGGAGCGAGTCGTGGGATCCCAGGACGAGTCGCGGCGGGTCATCACGGGCATCGGTGTGTGCCCGGGGACGGTCGCCGGACCGGTCGTGCTCATGCCGGAACCGATCGCGGAGCCGTCGCCGGGCCTGCGGCTCCCTCCGCGGGCGGACCACGAGGCCGAGGCGCGGCGCGTGGACGAGGCGGCGCGGCACGTGAGCGCGGACCTCGAGCAGGCCGCCGCGGCGGCGTCGGGCGAGACGCGCGACGTGCTGGAGGCGACGGCGGCGATGGCGGCGGACCCGACCCTCGCGGCCGACGCGCGGCGCCGTGTCCTCGACGAGCACCTCGTGCCGGAGCGCGCCGTGTGGGAGGCGGCCGACGAGGTGGTGCGCCAGTTCACCGAGCTCGGCGGGTACTTCGCGGAGCGGGCGCGCGACGTCGCGGACGTGCGCGACCGCCTCGTGGCGGCGCTCACCGACCGGCCGGCACCGGGCGTCCCGGACCACGCGGAGCCGTTCGTGCTGGTCGCGCCGGACCTCGCGCCGTCGGCCACCGCGGCCCTCGACCCCGCCCGGGTGCTCGCGATCGTCACGGACGGCGCGGGCCCCACCTCGCACACCGCGATCGTCGCGAACGCCAAGGGCATCCCCGCGGTCGTCGCGGCCGCCGGGGCGAGCGGGTCGCTCGCGGCGGGCGACCTCGTGCTGGTCGACGGCGCGGCGGGCACCGTCGTGGTGCGCCCCTCGCCGGAGCAGGTGGACGCGGCGCGGGCGCGCTCGCGCCAGGTGCGGACGTTCGACGGGACGGGACGCACGCGCGACGGGCACCGCGTGCAGCTCCTCGCGAACGTCGGGGACCCGGCCGGCGCGGCGCCGGCCGCCGCGGCGGGCGCGGAGGGCGTCGGGCTGTTCCGCTCCGAGTTCTGCTTCCTCGACCGGGAGGCGCCGCCGTCCGTCGAGGAGCAGGTCGCGGCGTACCGCACGGTGCTGCGCGAGTTCGGCGGCCGCAAGGTCGTGGTCCGCACGCTCGACTCGGGCGCGGACAAGCCGCTGCACTTCCTGTCCGTGGACGACGAGGAGAACCCGGCGCTCGGCGTGCGGGGGCTGCGGACGGCCGCGCGCTGGCCCGACCTCCTGGAGGACCAGCTCGACGCGATCGCGCAGGCCGCCGCCGCCGAGGACGCGGAAGTGTGGGTCATGGCGCCCATGGTGTCCACGGTCGCGGAGGCGGAGTGGTTCGTGGAGCGGTGCCGCGCCCACGGGCTCGACGTGGCGGGCGTCATGGTCGAGGTGCCGAGCGCGGCGCTCCTGGCCGGCCCGATCCTCGCCCGGGCGGCGTTCGCGTCCATCGGCACGAACGACCTCACCCAGTACACGATGGCGGCGGACCGGCTCCTCGGCTCGCTCGCCGAGCTCTCCGACCCGTGGCAGCCCGCGGTGCTGCGCCTCGTCGCGGCGACCTGCGACGGCGGCGCGCAGCAGGGGCGCCCGGTCGGGGTGTGCGGCGAGGCCGCGTCGCAGCCGGTCCTCGCGGTCGTGCTCGTCGGGCTCGGGGTGTCGTCGTTGTCGATGACGGCGCGCGCGATCCCGGACGTCGCGGCGCTCCTGCGCGAGGTCGACCTCGACGAGTGCCGCCGCCTGGCGCGGATCGCGCTGGACGCGGAGAGCGCCGTGGCGGCCCGTGCCGCGGTCCGCGACGCCCTCCCGCAGCTCGCCGAGCTGGGGCTGTGACGCCGCGCACCCCGCCACCTCCGCGCCGGGTGCGCGGCCAGGGTACGCGGACCGGGGGCGGGGTCGCCGGTGCGATGATGGCGGGGTGACGACCGACCCCGCCCCCCGGACCTCCCTGCCCGTCGCCGGCCTGTCGAACGGTTCGACCGCCCCGTCGCCGACCCGGCCGAGCCGGACGTTCTACGACGAGGTCGGCGGCCACGAGACCTTCGTGCGGCTCGTCGACGCGTTCTACGAGGGCGTCGCGCAGGACCCGGTGCTGCGCCCGATGTACCCCGAGGAGGACCTCGGCCCCGCGCGCTGGCGCCTCACGGCCTTCCTCGAGCAGTACTGGGGCGGGCCGACGACGTACAGCGAGCAGCGCGGCCACCCGCGGCTCCGGATGCGTCACGGGGGCTTCAAGGTCAATCCCGACGCGCGCGACCGGTGGCTCGCGCACATGCGCGCGGGCGTCGACACGCTCGGGCTCGCCCCGATCCACGAGGCGACGCTGTGGGACTATCTGGAGCGCGCGGCGCACTCGCTCCTCAACACCTTCGAGGACTGACCCCGCCGCACCCGCCCCCTCGCGAAGGAGCCCGACCCCGTGACCCCTGAGCCGACCCCCGCCTCGTCCCCCGCACCGACCGGCACGCCCTCGCCCGGCCCGACGTCGCACGACGCCCCGCCCGCGCAGGTGCCGAACCCCCTGCGTCACCTCCTCGACGTGCTCGAGCTCGACCGGGTCGGCGACGGCGACGGCTCCGCGGCCGACCCCGAGCACTTCCGCGCGGTGTCCGTGCACCAGCCGTCGGGGCGGGTCTACGGCGGCCAGGTGCTCGCCCAGGCGGTGCTCGCCGCGGGCCGCACCGTCCCCGAGGGCCGGCTCCCCCACTCGCTGCACGGGTACTTCCTGCGCCCGGGCGTGCTCGACGTGCCGATCGACCTCGCCGTCGAGCGGCTGCGGGACGGGCGCTCGTTCAGCGCACGGCGCACGCACGCGATCCAGCACGGCACGCCGATCCTGTCGATGATCGCGTCGTTCCAGGAGGAGCAGGGCGGGATCGAACACTCCTCGTCGATGCCGGACGCGCCGGACCCGCGCTCCGTGCCGTCGGCCCTCGACGTGCTGGGCGGCATCGACCACCCCGTCGCGCGCTTCTGGTCCCACCACTCGGCCTTCGAGCTGCGCCACGTCGGCGGGTCGCTCTACCTGGGGCCCGACGGCGAGCCGAAGGACCACCAGATGGTGTGGATGCGGGCGCGGGGCGAGGTCGGCGACGACCAGCTCCTGCACCGTGCGCTCATGGCGTACGCGTGCGACCAGGTCATGCTCGAGCCGGTGCTGCGGGAGGCGGGCGTCTCCTGGGTCACCCCCGGCATGTCGATCGCGAGCCTCGACCACGCGATGTGGTGGCACCGCGACGTGCGCGTCGACGACTGGCTGCTGTACGTGCAGTCGGCGTCGAGCGCGCAGGGCGGGCGCGGCCTCGGTGCGGCGCGCGTCTTCACGCAGGACGGCGTCCTCGTCGCGTCCATCGCGCAGGAGGGCATGGTGCGGCTCCCCGCGCTGTAGGTCGTGGTGCGGCTCCCCGCGCTGACAGCCGGTGCGCCGCGCCTCCCGGGCTGCGACCGGGCGCGAGCCGCCCCACACTGACCGGGTGCGACTGCGCCGCGTGTCCGTGACCTCGCCCGGGTACTCCCGCCGCCTCAAGGGCGACGACTGGGTCTTCCTGGACCCCGGTGGCGTGCCCCTCGTCGACGAGGAGGAGGTCGCGCGGTGCACCCGCCTCGCGGTGCCGCCCGCGTGGGACGGCGTGTGGATCTGCCGCTACCCCAACGGGCACATCCAGGCGTTCGGCCGCGACGCCGCCGGGCGCGGCCAGTACCTCTACCACGAGCAGTGGCAGGCCCGGCGGGCTCGCCGCAAGCACGACCACGTGCTCGACGTCGGCCGCCGCCTCCCGTCCGCACGTCGCCGCGTCGCTCGCGACCTCGACCTGCCCGGGATGCCGCGCGAGAAGGTGCTGGCGCTCGCGTTCCGGCTGCTCGACCTCGCGTACTTCCGCGCGGGCGGCGAGGTCTACGCGAAGCAGAACAAGAGCTATGGCCTCGCGACGATCCGCAAGGAGCACGCGCGCGTGCGGCGCGACGGCAGCGTGCACTTCCACTACCCCGCGAAGTCGGGCCAGGTGCGCGACGTCGTCGTCGACGACCCGCAGGTCGCCGTCCTCGTGACGACGCTCAAGCGGCGCCGCGGTGGTGTCGAGCTGCTGGCGTGGCGCGAGGGGCCGCCCACGGGGACGGTGTGGCACGACGTGACGAGCGCGGACGTGCAGGCCGACATCAAGGACCGCCTGGGCGAGGACGCGACGCCCAAGGACTTCCGCACGTGGCACGCCACGGTCCTCGCGGCGCGCGCGCTGGCCGACGTCGGCGCGCCGCCGTCGTCCGAGCGCAAGCGCAAGCGCGTGGTGACGGAGATCGTCCGGGACGTCGCCGCCGAGCTCGGCAACACCCCGGCCGTGGCGCGGTCGTCGTACATCGACCCGCGGCTGTTCGACCTGTGGGAGCGCGGCGAGACGATCGGCTCGACGCGCTCGCAGACGCGCGCCGAGCGCGAGGTCCTGGGGCTCCTCGCATGAGGGCGGCGGTCACCGGGGTCACCGGGTACGTGGGCGGACGGCTCGTGCCCGAGCTGCTGCGCGCGGGGATCGCCGTCCGTGCGCTCGCCCGCCACCCGGAACGGCTGGCCGGCCGGGACTGGGCCGAGGAGGTGGAGCTCGTCGAGGCCGACGCGAGCGACCTCGACCAGATCCGGCCCGCCCTCCAGGGGTGCGACGTCGCGTACTACCTCATCCACTCGCTCGGGACCGGGCCGACGTTCGAGGCGCGCGACCGGCGCACCGCGCTGACGTTCGCCCGCGCCGCGCGCGAGGCCGGCGTCGGCCGGATCGTCTACCTCGGCGGGATGTTCCCCGACGTGCCCGAGGGCGAGCTGTCGCCGCACCTCGCGTCGCGCAAGGAGGTCGGGGAGATCCTCCTCGCGTCGGGCGTCCCGACGACGGTCCTCCAGGCGGCGGTCATCCTCGGCTCCGGGTCGGCGAGCTTCGAGATGATGCGCTACCTCACCGAGCGGCTGCCCGCGATGACGACGCCGAAGTGGGTCGACAACCGCATCCAGCCCATCGCGGTGCGCGACGTGCTGCGCTACCTCGTCGGCTCGGCGTCCATGCCCCCCGACGTGTCGCGCGCGTTCGACGTCGGCGGCCCCGACGTCCTCACCTACCGCGACATGATGCAGCGGTACGCGAAGGTCGCGAGCCTGCCGCGACGGCGCATCGTCAGCGTCCCCGTGCTCACCCCGAAGCTGTCGTCGCACTGGGTCGGTCTGGTCACGCCCGTGCCGAGCGGCATCGCCCGCCCCCTCGTCGAGTCGCTCCAGCACGAGGTCGTGTGCTCCGAGCACGACGTCGCGCGGTACGTCCCGGACCCGCCGGACGGGCTCGTCGGGTTCGACCGCGCGGTCGAGCTCGCGCTCGAGCGCATCCACGACGGCGAGGTGACGACCCGGTGGTCGTCCGCGGCGGTGCCGGGCGCGCCGTCGGACCCCCTGCCGAGCGATCCCGACTGGGCGGGCGGCTCGCTGTACGTCGACGAGCGCCGCACCGTCGTCGACGCCCCCCGCGACGTGCTGTGGCGCGTGATCGAGGAGATCGGCGGGCAGGGCGGCTGGTACTCGTGGTCGCTCGCGTGGCGGGTGCGGGGTCTCCTCGACCGCGTGGTCGGTGGGCCCGGGCTGCGGCGCGGTCGTCGTGACGAGCGGTACCTGCGCGTCGACGACGAGCTCGACTGGTGGCGCGTCGAGGCGATCGAGCCCGGCGAACGGCTGCTCCTGCGCGCCGAGATGCGCCTGCCGGGTCTCGCGTGGCTCGAGCTGCGCGTGGACGAGGCCGCCGCCGAGCTCGACGACGCGAGCGACCCCGGGACCCCGGGACCGACGCCGGACGACGCGCGCGGTCCCGGCCGCACGTACTTCGCCCAGCGCGCGCTCTTCCACCCCCACGGCCTCGCCGGCCAGCTCTACTGGTGGTCCGTCAAGCCGTTCCACGGTGTGGTGTTCGGGGGCATGCAGCGCAACGTCGCAGCCGCCGCGGAGGCAGCGGCGCGCGCCCCCGACGCCGAGTGACGCACCCGCGTCCCAGTGCTGCACGTCCGGGTGCATCGCTCGGACGCGAGTGCATCGTCGGGACGCAAGTGCATCCTCCGGACGCGAGCGGCCGGGGTCAGCGGCGGCGACGGAACTCCAGCGGATCCTCGACGTAGGCCTCCCAGGCGGTGCGCTCGACGTCGGTGATCCGCCGGGGCGCGCCCGTCGCGGCGTCGACCACGACGATCGTCGTCGTCGCCTTCGCGTAGGGCTTCCCGCCCGAGGTGGGGCCGGTGCGCGCGAAGCCGCCGGGCGCGCCGTCGTGCACCTCGTAGCAGACGTCGAGGCTCGCGCCGCCGAGGTGCCCCACCCACAGCTCGACGCGCACGGGCGTGCGCGTGAACGCGAGGGGGCGCAGGTACTCGATCTCCTGGCGCGCGACGAGCGTGTGGCTCGTGGCGCTCGGCCCGGTCTCCAGCACGGCGGTGGGCCAGGCGGACTCCCCCGCCTCCGGGTGCGTCCAGAACGCCGTGATGCGCGCGTCCTCCAGCAGGCGGAACATCTCCACGTTGTTGACGTGCGCGTAGGCGTCGAGGTCCGACCAGCGCAGGGCGACCGGGACGTGCAGGCGGGTCATGGGGGTCCTTCCTCGCGAGGGTGTGGCCCGCCCATTCTGCCGTCAGGTCGCCGCGACGAGCGCGGCGCTGCGGCACCGGGCCAGCGCGGAGAGCTCCTCCCCGACGGGCAGGCGCACGACGCGGTCCGCGACCTCGCCCACGGCGTCGCGCAGCCGGGACCGCGCCCGTGCCGCACGACGGCGCGCCCCGACGGCCGCCAGGGCGCGTGCGACGAGCGCGAGCAGCACGCCCCCGACCAGCCCGCCGAGGGCGAGGAGCGTGGGCCACGGGACCTCCGGCGCGCCCGCACCCCCGAGGGTGAGCACGGGCGTCGGCGGCTCGGGCAGCCGCAGGTAGGCGAGGAGAGCGAGCACCCCGAGCCACAGCAGCCCGCCGATGAGCGCCGCGAGGAGCACCCACTGGGTCAGCCCGACGACGCGCCACCACACCGGGCGGCGCGACACGTCGAGCTCGGTCCCCACGACCGCCCCGTCCAACGCGTCCGCGAGCTCCGCGGTCCCGTCCGCGGCCCGACGACGCGCCGCGAGCGCCCACGCGTCCGGCACCCCGCGGGTCGCGGCGTCCACGTAGTCGCGGACCGCGGTCTGGGCGCCGGCCCGCAGCGCGGCCGGGACCGCGGGGAGCGACGTGCGGGCCAGGTCGGCACGACCGGGCCCGGCCGCGTCGTCGCGCGGGCGTGAGCCGGGTGCGCGCGTCCCGGGGCGTGGTCGGAGGCCGAGCCGGCGCAGCGGGTCGGCCCGGAAGCGGGCGAGCCACCGCGTCACGGGCCAGCCGGTGGCCGCGCGGGCGTCGCGGAGCGCGGACCCGCGGACGGCCGCCACGACGGTGGGGACCCCGGCGGCCGCCTCCAAGGCGTCGACCAGTCCCGCACGCGCCCGCTGCCCGGCCCGCTCCGGCGGCGGGTCGCCGCACGCGTCGGCGACGGCGCGCGCGACCTGCCGCTCGTCGGCGGCGAGCCGGTCGACGGCCGCACGACGGCGCGCGGCGGCGTCGGCCAGCAGCCCGCGCAGGGCGTCCATCCCCTCACCCGTGCGGGCCGAGAGCCCGAGGACGCGCGCCTCGGCCAGCCCGTCCTGCGCCGCGAGGCGCCGCAGGTCCGCGAGGCACGCCTCGGCGTCCGCCGGGGCGAGCCGGTCGACCTGGTTGAGCACGAGGACGACGACGGACGCGTGCCCCGCGAGCGGCCGCAGGTAGCGTTCGTGGAGGGCCGCGTCGGCGTACTTCTGCGGGTCGACCACCCACACGAGCAGGTCGGCGCGGTCGACGAGCCGCTCCGCGCGCACGCGGTGCTCCGTGACGACCGAGTCGTGGTCGGGCAGGTCGAGCAGCACCAGGCCGCCGGTGAGCTCCGCCGGACGTCGTCCCGCACCGCGGAGCAGGCCGCGCCACGCCCCCGGACGCGCGTCGGGCTTCCCGTCCCCCGACGCGAGCGGCGCGGACATCTCGTGGCGTCGCGACACCTCCAACCAGTCCAGCAGGGCACCCGCCCCGTAGGCCCCGCCCCAGACGGCCGCGAGCGCGCGGGACGTCGTGGGCCGCCGGACGCCGACCGTCGCGAGCTCGGCCCCGGCGAGGGCGTTGAACACCGACGACTTACCGGAGCCGGTGGCGCCCGCGAGCGCGACGACGGTGTGGTCCGCCGACAGCCCGGCCCGTTCGCGGGCCCGCGCCACGACGTCGCGCGCGCGGGCGAGCAGCGCCGGGTCGAGGCGCCCGTCGCCGGCGCGTGCGGCGGACTCCAGCGCGGTGGTGCGGGCGTCGAGGTCGATGCTCACGAGGGCTCCAGCCCGCCCGGCACGGTGCCGCCTGTCTCGGGCCCGCCTGTCTCGGTGCCACCCGTCTCGGTGCTCCCCGGCGCGGCGTCGGGTGCGCGACGCCCGAGCAGGCGTCGCCAGAGCCGGGGCCGCGCGGCCTCGGCCTCGTCGGGTACGTCCGCGGGAGGCGGCACCCCGGCCCCGCGCAACGGCCGGGCGGCGTGCCGACCCGTCGTCGCGGGGACGGGTGCGGGGCGGGACGCCCGCTCGGACCGGGCCGCGAGCTCGACGGCGCGGGCGGCGTCCCGCACGCCCTGGGCGGCCGGGACGGCGTCGGCGGTCCCCAGGGCGTCGAGCTGGGCGGTGTAGCGGCGCGCCTCGTCGTCGAGCACGGCGCCGACACGCTCGGCGAGCCGGTCCCGGGCGGTGCGGGTGAGGCGGCGGACGGCGTCGTCGCCGAACACCGCCTCGAGGAGCTTCTGGGCGACGATCGCCGTCCCGCCCGCGATGCCCACCTCCGCACCCGTGATGCCACCCGTCGAGGCGAACACCACGACCATGAGGCTCACGCCGAGACCGTTGATGCCGAACGACAGCGCCCGCGCGGCGCCCCGCTTGCCCGCGCCCTGGTCGCGGACGAGGTCGAGCACGTCGCCCTGCCAGGCGCGGATCTGCGCGGCGACGGCGGTGCGCGCGCCCGCGGAGGAGCGGGACAGGTCGAGCCCGTCGAGGAGCGCACGTCCCGACGGGTCCGCGTGCCACGTGCCGTGGGTGCGCTCCGCGGCCGTGTCCGCGGCGTCGAGCACCACGGCCTCGAGCCCGTGGGCGATGGCCTGCTCGACCTGCGGCGCCTGCGCCGGCCGGCCCCGGAAGAACGCCGCGACGGCGTCCCGCACGCGGCCCACGCCCTGCTCGACGGCGCGGAACACGTCGCTCGTCCCGACGAAGTCCTGCCAGCGCGCGAGCACCTCGCCGCGCAGCAGCGCCCCGTCGCTCGTCGCGGCGTCGACGTGGGCGACCGCGTCGGCGTACGCCCGGGTCACCGCGTCACGCAGCCGCGCGTCCGTGGCGCCCTGCGCGTCCGCGGCGCCCGCGACGAGGACCGCGCGCCGCACGAGGTCGTCGACGACGCCGTCGCGCGTCGCGACCGCGACCCGCTCCCGTGCACCGGCGTCCGCACCGAGCGCGGTGAGCCAGCCGGACACGGCGGCGACGGCGTGCTCGGGCAGCAGGCCGTCGACGAGGGCGTGCTCGCCCACGACGAACAGCGCCGACTCCCCCAGCCCGTTCTCCGCCATCATGCGTCGCAGGTCGTCGGCGACGGCGTCCGCCCCCGGGTCCACCCGGTCGAGGACGAGCGCGACCTGTGCCCGTCGCTCGGCGGCCCGGTGGAGCAGGTCCCAGGGCACGGCGTCGGCGTACCGTGCGGCCGTGGTGACGAACAGCCACAGGTCTGCGGCGCCGAGGAGCTGCGCCGCGAGCTCACGGTTCGCCGTCTCGACGGAGTCGACGTCGGGCGCGTCCACGAGCGCGAGCCCCGCGGGGAGCGCGTCGCTCGCCACGAGCCGCAGCGAGCGCACCGGGTCCCGGGGTGCCGCGGCGTCGTCCGCGGGGGGCGCGGTCGTGCCGTGCGTGCTCACGCGGGCGAGGCCGGGGAGCACGCGGTCGGTGGTGAACCACCGCGCGTCGAGGGGGTGGTGCACGAGGACGGGCGCCCGCGTCGTCGGGCGCAGCACGCCCGGCGCGGACACCTGCTCCCCGAGGAGGGAGTTGACGAGCGTCGACTTGCCCGCGCCCGTCGACCCGCCGACCACGACGAGCAGGGGCGCGGCGTGCGCGCGCAGCCGCGGCAGCAGGTAGTCGTCGAGCTGGTCCACCGCGAGCCCGAGGTCGTGGCGCGCCCCCTCCACCCCCGGCACGTCGAGGGGCAGCCGCAGGGCCCCGAGCCGCCCCCGCAGGACCTCCAGCGCCTCGACGAGCCCCGCGGTCGTCGAGCCGTCCGCACCAGCCGCCCGGACGTCGTCGTGCGGCGGCTGCGGCTCGGTCATCCCGCCAGTGTGCCGCAACGCCCCAGGCCAGGCGCGCGCAGAGCCCACCCCCGTCGACCTGTCAGCGCCCCGGCGGCCCCCGGACCGACCCGTCGCTGACAACTCCCGACGACGCCGAGCGTGGGCAAGGTCGCGACGAGCGACGGACGAGCAACGGACCAGCAACGGACGAGCCCGGCGGGGTCGACGGCGCGCGCGGTCCTGGCGGGTCTGGCGGGAGGCCGCGAGGCACGAGCGGCCGGAGGGAAGACCGCGCGAGCCGTCGACCACGCCGGGCGGACAGACCGACCGCGAACCCGGAGAAGCCCGGGCACACGAGGGCGCCGGACGGGAGGATCCGTCCGGCGCCGTCGTGAAGGGCTCAGTCGCGCGTGAGCTTGCGGTACGTCACGCGGTGCGGACGGGCCGCGTCGGCGCCGAGGCGCTCGACCTTGTTCTCCTCGTAGGAGGCGAAGTTGCCCTCGAACCAGTACCAGTTGGCCGGGTTCTCGTCGGTGCCCTCGTAGGCGAGGATGTGCGTCGCGACCCGGTCGAGGAACCACCGGTCGTGGGAGACCACGACGGCGCAGCCGGGGAACTCGAGCAGCGCGTTCTCCAGGGAGCCGAGCGTCTCGACGTCGAGGTCGTTGGTGGGCTCGTCGAGCAGGAGGAGGTTGCCGCCCTGCTTGAGGGTGAGCGCGAGGTTGAGGCGGTTGCGCTCACCACCGGAGAGCACGCCGGCGGGCTTCTGCTGGTCCGGGCCCTTGAACCCGAACGACGCGACGTAGGCGCGCGACGGGATCTCGACGTTGCCGACCTTGATGAAGTCGAGCCCGTCGGACACGACCTCCCACAGCGTCTTCTTCGGGTCGATGCCGCCGCGGGACTGGTCGACGTAGGAGATCGAGACGGTCTCGCCGACCTTGAGGTCGCCGCCGTCGAGGGGCTCGAGCCCGACGATGGTCTTGAACAGCGTGGTCTTGCCGACGCCGTTGGGACCGATGACGCCGACGATGCCGTTGCGGGGCAGCGTGAAGCTCAGGCCGTCGATGAGCTGGCGGCCGTCGAAGCCCTTCTGCAGGTTCGACGCCTCCAGCACGAGGTTGCCCAGGCGCGGGCCCGGCGGGATCTGGATCTCCTCGAAGTCGAGCTTCCTGGTGCGCTCCGCCTCGGCGGCCATCTCCTCGTAGCGGGCGAGGCGGGCCTTGGACTTGGTCTGGCGGCCCTTGGCGTTCTGCCGCACCCACTCGAGCTCCTCCTTGAGGCGCTTGGCGAGCTTGGCGTCCTTCTTGCCCTGGACCTGCAGGCGCTCTTGCTTCTTCTCCAGGTACGTGGAGTAGTTACCCTCGTAGGGGTAGAGGCGGCCGCGGTCGACCTCGCAGATCCACTCGGCGACGTGGTCGAGGAAGTACCGGTCGTGGGTGACGGCGAGGATCGCGCCGGGGTAGGTCGCGAGGTGCTGCTCGAGCCAGAGGACGGACTCGGCGTCGAGGTGGTTGGTGGGCTCGTCGAGGAGCAGCAGGTCGGGCTTCTCGAGGAGGAGCTTGCAGAGCGCGACGCGGCGGCGCTCACCACCGGACAGGACGGACACGTCGGCGTCCGGCGGGGGGCAGCGCAGCGCGTCCATGGCCTGCTCGAGCTGGGAGTCGAGGTCCCACGCGTCGGCGGCGTCGATGGCCTCCTGGAGGGTGCCCATCTCGGCGAGGAGCGCGTCGAAGTCGGCGTCGGGCTCGGCCATGAGCGCGGAGATCTCGTCGAAGCGCTGCTTCTTCGCGAGGATGTCCGCGACGGCCTCCTGGACGTTGCCGAGGACGGTCTTCTCCTCGTTGAGCGGCGGCTCCTGGAGCAGGATGCCGACGCTGTAGCCCGGGGACAGGCGCGCCTCGCCGTTGGAGGGGTTGTCGAGCCCGGCCATGATCTTGAGGATCGTGGACTTGCCGGCGCCGTTGGGGCCGACGACGCCGATCTTGGCGCCGGGCAGGAAGTTCAGGGAGACGTCGTCGAGGATGACCTTGTCGCCGTGCGCCTTGCGCGCCTTGTACATGGAGTAGATGAACTCAGCCACAGCCTGTCGTTCCACCGTTTCGGTCGTCTGGGATCGGTCGAGGAATCTCGACCACTCAGACTACGCGGTCGGGCCGCCGCACGGGTGCCGGGACCGCGCAGCCCGTGCGGCGGTCCGGTCACGCGCGGACGAGGTGCTCGTCGTCGGTGGTGGCCGGCGTGGCGTCGGGCTCGTCCCCGGGATCGTCGCCGGGCTCGTTCCCCCGCTCGTCGGGGGCGGGCGTGCCGGGCTCCTCGCGTCGGTGGACCGTGCGCGCGAAGCGGGACTCGCCGAGCGTGAGGTCGTGCCCCAGCGCGGTCGCCTCGACGACGAGGCTCGTGCGCGGGCCGTCGGGTCCTTCCCACTCGTCGACGGACAGGCGTCCGGTGACGACGACGGGGTCGCCCTTGTGCAGCGAGGTCGCGACGTTGCGCGCGACGTTCTTGAACGCCTTGACGGTGAACCACAGGGTCCGGCCGTCGACCCACTCGCCGCGCTCGCGGTCGAGGTAGCGACGGGTCCGCGCGATGCGGAAGCTCGTGAAGTCGGTCCCCGTCCCGGACGCGAACAGGGTGGGCGTCGTCGCGACGAAGCCGGAGAGCGTGACGGTGACGTCACCGTGCATGGGTGCCTCCCGAGGTCGGGGCCGGGGCGGTCCCGGCCACGGGCTCAGGGTGCGGTGCGCGCGGTGGCGGTGTCCGACGTCGGGCCCTCGCCTGTGGACGACGACCCCAGACCGGGGCCTGTGGGCAACCGTACGGCGCCGGTCAGCGGGGCTGCGGGCGACCGGTCGCGGGCCGCCTGCGCGAGCTCGCGGACCTGACGGTGCGTGTCGAGCAGCTCCTGGGTGGGCCGTCCCATCGCCTCCTGCACGACCCGTTCGACGGCACCGCGCCCCGACGCGAGGACCTGCTGCTCCCGGCGCCGCGCGAGGGTGCGCCGCACCTGCATCGCGACGAGGAAGCACACGACGGCCGCGAGGACCGCGACGGCGGCGACGACGGCGCACGTGCCGACCAGCACGCCGGGCAGGTCGAGCACGCCGAGCGACCCGAGCACGGCGAGCACCCCCGCGACGACGCCGACGGCGAGCGCGGCCCAGGCGGCGCGGCGCGTGGGCCGTGCGGAGGACGGACCGCGCGTGTCGAGCGGGATCTTCGCGAGGGCGTCGCGCACGGACGTCGCGACGGCGTCGGCGGGTGCGACCGCGGCGTCGAGCGCACGCCGCCACCCGGGACGCAGCGCCCCGCCCGCGCGGTCGAGCCAGCGCGAGCGCGACAGGGCGACGGCGTCGGGCTGCGGGGCCGGGAACTCGGGGCGCCCGTACCCGTTGCGCACGGCCGCCCCGACCTGGCCCGCGACGGCGGCGAGGCCCGACGCCTCGGCGACCGTGTCGACGACCTCCTCGACGGCGGCGCTCATGGTCCAGGGCACGTCGCCGGGGATCTGCTCGAGGAGCAGCGCCCCGGCCCGGTCGAGCTCGCCCGCGACACGGCTCGCGGCGACGCTGCGCCGGGCGACGGCCTGCTCGAGCAGGGAGCGCAGCTCGTCGAGCCCCTCGCCGGTGCGCGCGGACACGGTGGTGACGTACACGCCCGTCAGCCCGTCCTCCTCCAGGAGGCGGCCCATGTCCTGCACGAGCGCGTCCCGGCGGCTCTCGGGCACGGTGTCGATCTGGTTGAGCGCCACGACCATCGAGCCCTCGAGCCCGGTGGAGCGGCGCAGGTAGCCGGAGTGCAGGGCGTCGTCGGCGTACTTCTGCGGGTCCACGACCCACACCAGCAGGTCGACGAGGGGCAGCACGCGGTCGACGACGGTGCGGTGCGCGGGCTCGACCGAGTCGTGGTCGGGCAGGTCGAGCAGCACGAGGCCGCCGAGCGCGGTCTCGTCGACGGCGTCGAGCTCGCCCGCGCGGGTGATGCGGCGCTCGGCGTCGACCTCCAGCCAGTCGAGGAGCGCGGTCGCGGCGTCGCTCCAGGAGCAGGCCGTGACGCGCGCCGTCGTGGGGCGGCGCACGCCCACGTCGGCGAAGTCGAGCCGGGTGGCCCGGTTGAACAGGCTGGACTTCCCCGAGCCGGTGCCGCCCGCCAGCGCGACGACCGTGTGGTCGACGCCGAGCGCGAGCCGCTCGCGCACCCCGCCGATCGCGTCGCGCACCTGGGCGGCCACGGCGGGGTCGAGGCGGTCGCCCGCGAGGTCGACCGCGCGCGCGAGGTCCTCGGTGCGGGCACGCAGCTGGGCGTCGTGGGACGTCACAGGAGTCTCCTGAGCTCGGCGAGTCGTAGGCGCAGCCCGACGGCGGCGTCCGGGGCGAGCGCGGGCACGTCGAGGGCGGCGCGGACCGGCTCGGCCTCGCGGTCGACGGTCGCGGCGGCGCGGTCGGCGAGGTCGGCGCGCAGGGCGGCGAGCGCGTCGTCGGCCTCGTCGCCCAGGGCGGTGCCGGCGAGGCGGGCCGCGTCGTCGCTCCCGGCGGCGCCCGCGAGGAGGAGCGCGGTGAGCCCGCCGGGGCCGAAGGCCTTGACGGCCGCCGCGGCCCGCTCGGAGCCCGTGCCCGTCCCAGTGCCCGCGAGGTCGTCGACGATCCGGCCCGCGAGGGCGGTCCAGCCCTCGACGTGCTCGGCCGCCGCCTGCTCGCGCTCGCGCGCCGCGGTGTCGCCGTCGCCGAGCACGCCCGCGACGTCGAGCACCGGGGTGTCGGCGTCGAGCGCCGTGCGCAGGGCGTCGCGGGCGGCGACGCCGTCCGCGACGAGGGTGCGTCGCGCGACGGACGTCGCCTCGTCCCGCAGGGGCGCGAGCGCGGCCTCGCGCGCCCGCCCGCGCCGGCGCGTGGACCGTACGACGCCGCCGCGCACGGCGACCCGGTCGACCCGGTTCTCGCCGGTGAGCTGGGCCCACCGCGCGTCGAGGGCGCCGCGGGCGACGTCGCCGCGCTCGACGGACTCGCGGGCGCGGTCGCGCACCGGCGGGAGGGTGGCGTCGACGACGGCGCGCAGCCGCCGCCCGGCGTCGACCTGCTGCTCGACCGCGTCGGAGACGCCCGTGACCCAGGCCGGCAGCGCCGCGAGCGAGCCCTTGAGGGTGCGCACGATGACCGCGCGCGAGCGGTCGGGACCGGCGAGCATCGTGAGCCAGCGGGCCACGGGCGCCACGACCGACCGCTCCAGGAGGCCCTCGTGCGGGCCGACGTCGGGCACGACGAACAGCGGCACACCGTCCATGCCGTGCTCGCGCAGGCGCTGGAGAAGGTCGCCGCGGATGGTCGTGAGCGTCTCGCGCGGCACGCGGTTGAGCACCATGGCAACGCTCGCGCCGCGCTCCATCGCGCGCCCCAGCGCCTTCCACGGCAGGGCGTCGCCGTAGCGCGACGCGGTCGTGACGAACAGCCACAGGTCCGCCGCCTCGAGGAGCAGGCCCGCGGTCTCGCGGTTCTCCGCGAGGAGCGAGTCGAGGTCCGGGGCGTCGAGCAGGGCGGTGCCGCGCGGGACGCCGTCGTGCTCGACGACACGCGACAGGCGCGTCGCGGGACCCTCCACCACGACGTCCGCGTCCAGCGGGTTGAACGCGAGGACGGGCTGGCGGGTGGTGGGCCGCAGGATGCCCGCCTGGGACACCTCCTCGCCGAGGAGCGAGTTGTACAGCGTGGACTTGCCCGCGCCGGTGGACCCGGCGACCACGACCACGGCCGGGGACGACAGCTCCCTGAGACGCGGCAGGAGGTGCTCGTCGAGCTGGGTGAGCAGCCGGTCGCGCGACGCCGCGGCCTCCGCCGCGCCCTCGACCGCGAGCGGGAGGTCCACGGCGGCGACGTCCCGGCGCAGGTCGCGCGCGACGTCGTGCACCGTGACGCCGAGGTCCTCGCCGCCGGCCGCCGGCCCGCGCGCGCCCGCCTCGCCGGGCCCTGGGTGGGGGCGCGCGGCGCCCGTCGCGACGTCCGGTGTGCTCACGGGTTCATCCTGACTGCTGCGCGCGACGCCGCAAAACGTACGCGCCGACGCCGGTCACGACCTCCCGGGTGGCGCCCGCGCCCACTACGATGGCGGCGCGCCTCGATAGCTCAATGGATAGAGCAACGGCCTTCTAATCCGTAGGTTGCAGGTTCGAGTCCTGCTCGGGGCACCGACCGCGTCGCGCGCGACGCTCCGCGACCGCCCGGCCGAGGCGGCCTCATCCCGCGAGCGGGTCACTGACCTCCCACCGGACCGCGGGGACCGGGGCGGACGGCCGCAGGGCCGCGCGGGCGCACAGCCGCCCCTGCTCGCGCAACGGTTGGGCGACGGTGACGACCCCGGCCGCGAGCGCCGCCGGCGAGCCGTCCCAGCCGGCGAGGGCCGCCGTGCGCCCGGCGGCGGCGAAGGCGTCGCGGGCGCCGAGGGCGAGTTCGTCGCTCATGGCGAGCACGACGGGCGAGCCGTCCGCCGGCAGGTGGGCGAGCAGGTCGCGCATCGCCGCCTCGCCGTGCTCGCGGCCGTTGCGCTCGACGACGGCGACGGGGGTGGCGGCCCAGTCGTGGCCCGCCTCGCCGAGGGCGGCAGCGTAGCCCTCGAGGCGGTGCCGCGTGACAGGGAACGGGGCGTCGGGCGGCAGGTCGCCGCCGGTCGCGACACGGACAACACGCTCCTTGTCGAGCGGGAAGCTGATCACCACGGGCGTGTCGCCGTGAGCGAGCGCCGCGCCCGCGACCGCCCGCGCGGCACCGATGTCGTCGGTGCCGACGAGCGCGAGGCCCGGCACCTGCGGGCCGCCCTGGATCGCACCGGGCCGCCCGCTGCGGCACACCGCGTCGAGCACGGGGTCGTCGTCCGTCGTCGTCCAGAGCACGTAGGCGTCGACGGCCGCGTCGAGGACGCGGTCGACGTCCGCGCCGGTGCCGTGCGTGGGGATGAGCACCATGCCGAGGCCCTCGTCGACGCAGACGTCCGCGACACCCGCGAGGAACGCCGAGGCCTGGGGGTCGTCGAACGCGTACGACAGGTGCTCCCCCAGGACCACCCCGATCTGCCCGGTGCGCCCCGACCGCAGCGCGCGGGCGGTGCTGTCGGGGCGGTGGTAGCCGAGGCGACGCGCGGCATCCAGCACCCGCTCGCGGGTCGGCGCGGCGACGCGGTCGGGCCGGTTGAACGCGTACGAGACCGTCATCACGCTGACGCCGGCCTCCGCGGCGACGTCCTTGACGGTCGGCCGCTTCCTCGCTGTGGACATGCGGCCAGTCTACTGTGTAACGTTACACCCATGCCGTCCGCCACGCCGAGGCTCCTCACCGCCCCTCTTCGCACCATATTTTCCGGACGCCCGGCGCTCGCCGCCTACGCGGCCTTTGCCGCGTTCGGCGTCTTCTGGGGCGCGTGGGGCGCCGCGCTGCCGGCGCTGCGCTCGCAGGCGGGTCTGACCGAGGGCCAGCTGGGGACGGCGCTGCTCTTCGTCGGGGCCGGCGCCCTGCCCGCGATGCTCCTCACCGGGCGGGCGCTCGACCGCTGGGGTCTGCGCCTCGCGGCGCCCCTGCTCGCACTGCTGGGTGCCGCCGGGGTGGTCGTCGGTCTCGTCGCGCACGACGCCGCGTCCGTCACCGCCGGCATGCTGCTGGTCGGCGCCGCCTCCGGTACCGCGGACGTCGCGATCAACACGCTGGCCGCGGACGCCGAGGAGCGCACCGGTCGCCCCACGCTCAGCCGTGGTCACGGGGCCTTCTCGCTCGCCGTCGTCGGTGCCAGCCTCGGCGCCGGTGCGCTCCTCGCCGCGACCACGGGGGCGGCGGCGACCTTCGCCACGGTGGCGGTCGTGATCGCCGCGCTCGCCGCGGTCGTCGGCGTGACGGCACCCGCCGCCGAGCACGCCGGCACGGCCCCTCCGGCCGAGGACGCCTCACCCACGGCCCGCGCCGCACGGCGCGCCGGTGCTCTCCCCGTCCTCGCGCTCGTGGTACTCGGGCTCGTCGGCGCGCTCGCCTACGCCGCCGAGAACGCGCACCAGAGCTGGAGCGCCGTCTTCGTCACGGACACGTTCGCTGCGTCGCCCCTGCTGGCGTCGTTCGCGCCCGCGACCTTCGCGGCGGCCGCCGCGGTCGCGCGGTTCACGGTCGCCCCACTGTCGCGGAGCCGTCCGCTCGTGCTCCTCGTCGCCGGCGGGACGTTGGCCACCGCGGGGAGCGTCGTCGTCGCCACCTCGTCGGGCCTCGGCGTCGCGCTGGCCGGGCTCGCCCTGGCCGCGGTCGGGACGGCGACGCTCTTCCCGACCTTGCTCAGCCACGGCCTGCGCCACGTCGGGCCGGGCCACCGCGGGCGCGCCACGTCGCTCGTCGCCACGACGGCCTACCTCGGCTTCCTGCTGGGCCCCGCGTACGTGGGGTTCGCCGCGGACGCGCTCGGACTGCGCGGCGCGATGCTCGCCGTCGCGCTCCTCACCCTCGTCCTCACCGTGGCCGCCGTGCCCGCCGGCCGGTGGGCGGACCGGACGATGGGGAGTTCTCACCCGTCCCGGACCCCGAAAGGGTAAAGATCGGCCCTGCCGCCGTAGATATACTCGCCGGACCGGCTCCGGCCGGTTCGGCCCGGTTCGCCCGGGTCGGCGGGGGCGTGCGGACCGTGCTCCCCCGCCCCGCCAGCGACGGCGACCGACGGCACGCACGAGCGAAGGACCGACATGACCGAGGCAGCACCGCTCCAGCCCCCCGCCGAGACGCTCACGCTCACGGCGCCCGAGCCCGTCAAGCCCGTCGCCGCCACGCAGGCGCCGTCGATGGCGCCGCGTGTCGACGAGGCCGCGATCCCCGGCCTGGAGGCGAAGGTCGGGTCGTACCTCGACCAGCTCCTCACGACGGACACCCGCTCGCCCGAGTTCGCGGCCAAGGCGGACGACGTGCGCAAGATGGGCGACGCCGACATCCGCGCCGCGGCGGACGTGTCGAACCGCATGCTCGAGATGCCCGTCAAGGAGCTGCGCGAGGGCGGGATGTCGGAGAGCTCGAAGGTGAGCAAGTCCCTGCTGGAGCTGCGCCGGACGGTCGAGGACCTCGACCCGAGCGAGGCGTCGGTGGGCAAGAAGCTGCTGGGGATCATCCCGTTCGGCGGCAAGATCCAGGACTACTTCCGCCGCTACGAGAGTTCGCAGTCCCAGCTCAACGCGATCGTTCAGTCGCTGTACAACGGGCAGGACGAGCTGCGCAAGGACAACGCGGCGCTCAACCTGGAGAAGCAGAACCTCTGGGACACGATGGCGCGCCTCAACCAGTACATCTTCATCGCGGAGCGCCTCGACACCGCGCTGTCGACGAAGATCGCCGAGCTCGACGCCACGGACCCCGAGCGCGCCCAGGCGCTGCGTGAGGACGTGCTGTTCTACATCCGTCAGAAGCACCAGGACCTGCTCACGCAGCTCGCGGTGTCCATCCAGGGCTACCTCGCGATGGACATCATCATGAAGAACAACCTGGAGCTCATCAAGGGCGTGGACCGCGCGACGACGACGACCGTCTCGGCGCTGCGCACCGCCGTGATCGTGGCGCAGGCACTCGCGAACCAGAAGCTGGTGCTCGACCAGATCACGGCGCTGAACACGACCACGTCGAACATGATCGCGTCGACGTCAAAGATGCTCGCGGACCAGTCCGCGACGATCCAGTCGCAGGCCGCGAGCGCCACGGTGGGCCTGCCCCAGCTCCAGCAGGCGTTCCAGAACATCTACGCGACGCTCGACTCGATCTCGACGTTCAAGACCCAGGCGCTCGACTCGATGGCGCAGACCATCGGCGTCCTGGAGACGGAGACGACGAAGGCGAACGAGTACCTCGACCGCGCGCGCCGGTCGGACGCGTCGCAGGCCGGCAACGGCTCGCTCGACATCGGGCGGCTCTGACCGGCGTGGGCCGCCGGTCCGTCGCCCCGTACCCGCACCGCAACCCGAGCTGGATGGTCGTCTGAATGGGCTGGTTCTCCGACGTGGTCGCCCGGCTGGGCGGGGGTTCCCGCACGGCCGAGCCCGAGCTCACCGTGCCGCCGCCGCCGACGAGCGCGGACATCCTCGCGTCCGTCGAGCGGGTGGAGCAGCAGATCGAGGGCCGGGTGCCCCCGGCGGTGACGGCGCGCGTGCACCGCATCACGGGCACGGTCGAGGACATGGTGCCGCGCCTCGACCGCCTGAGCGGCGGCTCCCAGCAGGCGCACACGGTGGTCGCGACGGCCACGAGCTACCTGCCGGAGGCCGTCGGGGCGTACCTGCGGCTGCCGCGGGACTTCGCGGACCGGCGGGTGGTGGCCCAGGGCAAGACGTCGCTCATGCTGCTGTGCGACCAGCTCGACCTGCTGGGCGTGACGCTCGACAAGATCTCCGACGCGGTCTCGCGGGCCGACGCCGCGGCGCTGGTCGCGCACGGGGCGTTCCTCGCGGAGAAGTTCCGCGACTCGTCGATCGCGCTCGACGCGGGCGCGGGCCGGGGCACGCCGCAGCCGTCCGCGGCTCCCCCGGCGGAGCCCGGTCGTCTGGAGGCGCCATGACGACGCCGGCCGCACCGGACCTGCGGGCGGCGCTCGACGCGCTGGACGCCGCCGCCCGCACCGCCGGGGTGGACGAGGCCGCCGCCCGGGACGAGGGTGCGCGCCTCGCCGCCGCGGTGGCGGAGTCCTCGCCGGGTGCGCCCGCCGCGTGGCTCGCGGCGCTGGGCCACGACCCCACGGCGACGGGGGCGTTCTTCACGGCCGCGTCGAGCGCGCGCCGCTGGCGCTCGTCCCCCACGGACGTCCTCGCCGCGCTCGGCGCGGCACGGTCCCGCCACGCCGCCGCCTACGGGCAGGCGCTGGCCGACGTCGCGCGGGCGGCCGCACTGCTCGGCTCGCCCGGGCCGCACGTCGCCGGCGCGGCGGCGGCGACCGCCGCGGTGCAGGGGCAGGGCGCCGCCACGCCCGGCCCCTCGGGACCGCCGTCCTCACCGGCCGGGCAGGGTGCGGGGACGCCGGCGGTCGCGCCCGCGGCAGGAGGCCGCGACCCGTTCGACCTCGGCGACCTGCTCGCCGGGCAGGGCTCGCTCGACGGCCTGCGGCGTCCGGCACCCGAGGTCCCGACCGTCGCCGCGATCCTCGACGCGCTCGGCCGGCCCACGCCGGCGACCCCGCACGGCACGCCCCCGGCCGCCGATCCGGGCACCGTCGCGCCGGTCACCGTCACCCCCTCCGCCGCCCCCGCGCCGTCGGACGCCGACGAGGAGCCGGACGAGCCGGCGCCGACGGTCGAGGAGCTGCTCGCCGAGCTCGACGCGCTCACCGGGCTGGGGCGTGCCAAGGACGAGATCCACCGCCAGACGGAGCTCCTCCGCGTCGAGAAGCTGCGCACGGAGGCGGGCCTGACACGCCCGACGCTCACGCGCCACCTCGTGTTCCTCGGGAACCCGGGGACCGGCAAGACGACGGTCGCGCGCCTCGTCGCGGGGATCTACCGGGCGCTCGGGCTGCTGGAGAAGGGGCACCTCGTCGAGGTCGACCGCTCCGAGCTCGTCGCGGGCTACCTGGGGCAGACGGCCGTGAAGACGTCGGAGGTCGTGGCGAGCGCGCTCGGCGGCGTCCTGTTCGTCGACGAGGCGTACGGGCTCGCCGAGGACCAGTACGGCGAGGAGGCCATCACCACGCTCGTCAAGGACATGGAGGACCACCGCGACGAGCTCGTCGTCGTGGTCGCCGGGTACCCGGGACCGATGGGCGAGTTCCTCGCGACGAACCCAGGGCTCGAGTCGCGGTTCTCCACGACGATCACGTTCGAGGACTACACCGGCGACGAGCTGCGCGACATCTTCGCGGGCATGGCGGCACGCGCCGACTTCGCGCCGACGGACGAGGCGCTGGAGACGTTCGCGCGGCTCGCCGCGGCGCAGCCCCGCACGGAGGGCTTCGGGAACGCGCGGTGGGCGCGCAACGTGCTCGACGCCGCGATCGCGCGCCACGCGTGGCGCCTGCGGGACGTGCCCGCCCCGACCCTGGACGAGCTGCGCCGCCTCCTCCCCGAGGACGTCGTCGACGGGAAGGGCGCGCCCGCGCTGCTCGCGTCGCTCGACCCGCCCGACGCCGAGCCCGACACCACCGACGCCACCACCGCCACCACCGCCGAGGAGAACGCATGACGACCACCCCGGTCCGCCCCGCGGGCCCGCCAGCCGCCGGCGCCCCGGCGACGGCACCCGCGGCGCAGCCGCCCGCCGGTTCCCCGGCCGGCTCCGGCGGGACGGTCGGCGCCCGCGCCCACGGTCTGCTGCGCCGCACGCCGGACCGCCTGCGCCTCGTCATGGCGCTGGGCGTGCTCGCGGCGGTCGTGCTCGGCGTGCTCGGGTTCCAGGCGGGCAGCGTGCAGTCCCGGGCCCTCGACGCGGCGGGCGAGGACTCCGCGCAGCTCGTCGGCGTCCAGGAGGTGCGCAACGCGCTCGTCGCGGCCGACGCGACCGCGACGGGGGCGTTCCTCGTGGGCGGGCTGGAGCCCGCGGAGCAGCGCGCCCGGTACGACGAGCTCGTCGACCAGGCGGCGACCGGGCTCGCGACGCTCTCGGGGAGCAACGGGGCGGACGCGGAGCTGCTGGGGCAGGTCGCGGCCGACCTCACCGTGTACACGGGGCTGGTCGAGCAGGCGCGCGCGACGAACCGGCAGGGCTTCCCGGTGGGTGCGGCGTACCTGGACCAGGCGTCCACGATCCTGCGCGAGGAGATGCTGCCCGCGCTCGACGAGGTCGTCCTCGACGACGCCGACCGTGTCGCGGACGACTTCGCCGGCGTCCGCGGCGCCCTCGGGGTGCTCGCGGCAGGGCTCGTCGCGCTGGCCGTGCTCGTGCTGTGCCAGGTGTGGCTGGCACGACGCACCCACCGTGTCCTCAACGTGGGTCTCGCGTCCGCGACGGCGGTGCTCGTCGTCGTCGGGGTGGTGAGCACGGTCCTCCTCGCCCAGGCGAGCGCGCGTGCCGACGACGTCCGCTCGGGCCCGTACGCGGCGACGCTCGCGGCGTCGCAGGCGTACTCGCTCGCGAACGAGGCGAAGTCGATGGAGGCGTTCACCCTCATCAAGCGCGGCTCGGGGCAGGCGTACGAGGAGGCGTTCGTCCTGGCGACGGACGACGCCGCGCAGCGCCTCGCGGACGCCGAGGCGGAGGGCAACCTCGACGGCACGGCGGCGGCCGCGCTCGACGAGTGGGTGCTGCGCCACGAGGAGATCCGGGCCCTGGACGACGGCGGTGACTGGGACGGCGCGGTCGCGCTCGCCACCAGCACGGAGCCGGACAGCCCGAACGCGGCCTTCGACTCGTTCTCCGCCGCGGCCCACGAGGACATCGACACGAACGCCGCGCAGACGCGCGACGCGCTGGCGTCGAGCGCGACGAGCGCCGCGGTGGCGGGCTGGCTGCTGCTCGCGGCCGGGCTCGTCGCGGCCGTGCTCGCGTGGCGCGGCGTGGCGGCACGACTGGAGGAGTACCGGTGACGACGACGGCCACGACCACCGCACCCCGCCGCCGGGCCCGGGACGCCCGCCGTCGGCGCCCGGGCGCGCTCGCCGCCGCCCTCGCGGCGACGGCGCTCGCGCTCACCGCGTGCACGGGCCCCAGCGGCGCGGACGACCTGCGCCTCGCGCCCGAGGAGCCGCAGGAGTCGGCGTCGGAGAGCGCGGCCCCTGCCCCCGCGCCCGCCGAGTGCTCGGACCCGCTCGCGTCGTACGCGCCCGACGGCGACCTCCCCGCCCCGGACGCCCTGCCAGCGGGCAGCACGATGGCCGAGATCCGCGAGCGCGGCGTGCTGCGCGTCGGGGTGTCGGCGGACACGCTGCTCATGGGGTCGCGCGACCCGCTCTCGGGCGAGATCGAGGGCTTCGACATCGACGTGCTGCGCGAGGTGTCGCGCGCGATCTTCGGCGACCCGGACCGGCTCCAGTTCCGCGTCATCACGTCGGGCCAGCGCATCGAGGTGCTGCAGGAGGGCGACGTCGACCTCGTCGCCCGGGCCTTCACGATGAACTGCGACCGCTGGGAGCAGATCGCGTTCTCGGCCGAGTACTACCACGCGGGGCAGAAGGTGCTCGTGACGCGCGACTCGGACGCGAGCGGCATCGCGGACCTCGAGGGGCAGCGCGTGTGCGCGCCCGAGGGCACGACGACGCTCGACCGGCTCGGCGAGTTCGCGGGCATCGAGGCGGTCCCCGCGACGACGCACACGCAGTGCCTCGTCCTGTTCCAGCAGGGCCGGGTGGACGCGATCACCGGCGACGACACGATCCTCGCGGGCTTCGCCGCGCAGGACCCGTACGCCAAGGTCGTGGGCGAGGCGATCAGCGACGAGCCGTACGGCGTGGGCGCCAACGCCGAGGACGTGGACCTCGTCCGGTTCGTCAACGGCGTGCTGGAGCGCATGACGTCGGACGGGACGTGGGAGGCGAGCTACGACCGCTGGCTCGGCGTGCTGGGCGACGCCCCCGCTCCCCCGAGCCCGGTCTACGGCCGCACCCCGTGAGCCGTCCCGCCGCGCCCGAGGCGCCGGGACGGCTCGGCGAGGCGATCCCCGCCGCCGAGCTCCTGGCGTACCTCGCCGCGCTCGAGACGTGGCTCGACGCGCGCCGCACCGAGCTCGACCGGCTCGACGCCGCCGCGCAGTCGGCCGCGACGCCGGACGCGTACACGGCCGACCTCGTGCTCGCCCTGTCCCTGTGGCAGGCGATCCGCTCGCGCGCGGACGAGATCCGGCCCGTGTGGGACTCGGGCCGCGCCGACGCCGTCGCGCGCGAGAAGATCTCCCAGCTCCTGTGGGGCCGGCTGGACTCCGGCTCGGGTGCCGCGCTCGTCTCGCTCGTCGAGGCGGTCAAGCTGTGCGACGCGCTCGTGGTCCAGCTCCGCACCCGCCTGTCCTTCGACCCGCACACGGCCGACCAGGTCGCGCGGCTGCGAGGCGTGCGCGCCGAGCTCGTGCGCTGCGAGGACCTCGCGGGGTCGGACGCCGACGCGCGGGGCCGGGTCGCGACGCTGCGGGGCCGCCTCGACCACCTCGTCGCGCAGGCCGCACGGGGCGCCGACGTGGGCGGGCCGCTCGCCGAGCTGGAGGCGGAGGTGGCCCGCTCCGAGCGCGACCTCATCGTCGCCTCCGCGCAGCGCCGCGAGCTGTCGCGCGACCGCGCGCGCACGAGCGAGCGGCGCGACGCGCTCGCGGCGCGCGAGCCCGTGCTGCGGGACCTCGTCGCCCGCTGCCGCCGCGAGGTCGCGCACCCGCCGCGCCTCGCCGTCCCCGACGTCTCCCGGCTCGGTCCCGTGCCCGACTCGCGGTTCGAGCTCGACGCCTACGCGGCCCGGCTCGACGCCGTCGCCCGCGCCGTCGAGACCGTGGAGGACGCCTACGCCCGCCCGCTGCGCGAGCGCGCCGAGCTGCGGTACAGCCTGGAGAAGCTGACCGCGAAGGCCGACGCGAACGGGCGGTCGGCCTCCCCCACCGTGCGCTCGGGTCTCGCCGAGGCGCGCGACGCCGTCGAGACCACGCCGTGCGACGTCGTGCTCGCCCGGTTCCTCGTCGAGCAGTACCAGTTCCTCACCCGCGACCTGCCCACCCCGGAAGGAGCGTCGTCGTGACGACCACCGCGACCGTCCCGTGCTCGGAGCCCGGCTGCCCGGGCAGCATCGAGGACGGCTACTGCAACGTCTGCGGGGCGCCGGAGGGCGGCTCCGGCGGGACCGCCGGTCCCGACACCGTCGCGACCGCGGCCGCGTCGCCGTCCGCGATGCTCGGCACGGGCTTCGTCGAGGGCCGCGCCGGCTCCGCCGCCGCTGCGGGCACCGACCCGGACGGCGAGGTGTCGACCCGCACGGGCCGCACGAGCTCGAGCCGTCTCGCCACGGCCGCGCTCGGCTCCGCACGCACCGCGGCGACCGGCTCGAAGGCGACGCGGCGCGTCGGGACGTCCTCGACGCGCCTGCGCGGGCACCGGCTCGGCGCCGGGCTGACGACCGTGCCCTCCGCACCCGTCACCGACCCGCTCCAGGCGGTCATGGCGGTGCCGGAGGTCGCGGAGCGCAAGCGGTACTGCCCCTCGTGCGGGGAGAAGGTCGGGCGCGGGCGAGACGGCGCGCCGGGCCGCACGTCGGGGTTCTGCCCGCACTGCGGCACGCGGTTCGACTTCACGCCCCAGCTCGTCCCCGGCGACCTCGTCGGCGGGCAGTACGAGGTCGTGGGCTGCCTCGCCCACGGTGGTCTCGGGTGGATCTACCTGGCGCGCGACCAGAACGTGTCCGGGCGCTGGGTGGTGCTCAAGGGCCTGCTCAACTCGGGCGACGCCGACGCGTACGCGGCCGCCATCTCCGAGCGGCAGTTCCTCGCGGAGGTCGAGCACCCGCTCATCGTCGAGATCTACAACTTCGCCATGCACGACGGCGCCGGGTACACCGTCATGGAGTACGTGGGCGGTACGTCGCTCAAGGACATCCTCACGGACCGCCGCGAGGCCGCCGGCGGCACGATCGACCCGCTGCCCGTGGACCAGGCCCTCGCCTACGTGCTGGAGGTGCTGCCCGCGTTCGCGTACCTGCACGACCACGACCTGCTGTTCTGCGACTTCAAGCCGGAGAACGTCATCCAGCAGGGCGACGGCGTCAAGCTCATCGACCTGGGCGGCGTGCGCCGGGCCGACGACCTGCAGTCCGCGATCTTCGGGACGGTCGGGTACCAGGCGCCCGAGGTCGCCGAGGTGGGCCCGTCCGTGGCGTCGGACATCTACACGATCGGGCGGACCCTCGCGACGCTCGTCCTCGACTTCCGGGGCAACACGACGACGTACGTCGCCTCGCTGCCGCCGGTCGCCGACACTCCCGTGTTCCAGACGTACGACTCGTTCTACCGTCTCCTCGCGAAGGCGTGCGCGCTCGACCCGTCGGACCGGTTCGCGACCGTCGACGAGATGCGCGCCCAGCTCGTGGGCGTGCTGCGCGAGGTCGTCGCCACCGACCGCGGGCCCGGGAACGCCGCGCTGCACTCGGCGGCGTCGGTGCTGTTCGAGGCGCCCGCGGCGGACGTCGCCGAGCGCCCGCTGTCCTGGGACGAGCTCCCCGCGCTGCGCACCGACGATCACGACCCCATGGCGAGCTGGCTCGCCGGCGTCAACGTGCCCGACGCCGACGCGCGCCTCGCGGCGCTCGCCGACGCCCCCGAGGACACCGTGGAGGTGCGGCTCGCCCGCGCCCGCACGGCGATCGAGGCGGGCCGGGACGACGTGGTGCGGGCGACGATCGGCGAGATCCTCGCGGACGACCCGTGGGAGTGGCGCGCGGCGTGGCTCGGCGGGCTCGCGGAGCTCGCGCGGGGCGACGCGGTGGCCGCCCGGGCGTCGTTCAACGCGGTCTACGGCCAGGTGCCGGGCGAGCTCGCACCGAAGCTCGCCCTCGCGACGGCGTGCGAGCTGAGCGGCGAGCCGGACATCGCCGAGTCGCTGTACGTCATCTGCGCGCGCTCGGACGCGAACTTCACCGCACCTGCGGCGTTCGGGCTGGTGCGGATCCGCCACGCGCGCGGCGACCTGGACGGTGCGCTGCACGCCCTCGACCTCGTGCCCGCGACGCGCGGCTCGTACGTCGGGTCCCGCGTGCTGCGCGCCCACCTGCTCGCGGACTCGGGCCGGGGGCTGCCGGCCCTGGCGGACGCGATGGCGAGCGTGCAGAGCGTGTCGATCGCGCCACGGGAGCGGGCCGAGCTGTCCGTGGGCGTCCTGCGCTCCGCGCTCGACGCCGTCACCGCGGACGGCCCGTCGCCCACGACCCGCATCGCGGGCGTGCCCGCGGACGAGCCCGCGCTGCGCGACGCCCTCGAGGGCGCGTACCGCGACCTCGCGGCGCTCACCGACTCGCGCGAGGAGCGCATCACGCTCGTCGACCGCGCCAACGACGTCCGCCGCTGGACGCTGCGGTGAGCGCGCCCGGCGAGGCCCCGGCACCGGGCACACCCGTGCCGGACGCGTGCCCCGCGTGCGGGGAGCCCGCGCACGACGGCGCGCGGTTCTGCGAGGCGTGCGGGCTGCCCCTCGCGACGACGACCCCGCCCGTCCCTGCCCCGCCCGCGCCGACCGGCACGGACCCGGTCCCTGCTCCCCTGCCCGTCCTGCCGGACCAGGTCGCGCAGCCGGGCGAGCCCGCGCCGTCGGGCACGGTCCCGGGGTCCGGTACGGGAGGTGCCGGACGGCCGTGCGTGCGGTGCGGCGGTCGCGTCGCACCCGACGGCTACTGCGAGGAGTGCGGCGAGCCCGCCGCGTCCGAGCGGGACCACTGGGCGGAGTCCCCGGTGCCGTGGGTCGCGGGCGTGTGCGACCGCGGCGTGCGCCACGCGCGCAACGAGGACGCGCTCGCTCTCGCCGCCACCGGTTCCCCGCCCGGCACGACGGCGCCCGACGGCGCGGACCGCCCGTTCGCGGCGCTCGTCGTGTGCGACGGCGTCTCGTCCGCTCCGGACTCGGACGTCGCGAGCCTCGCCGCCGCCCGCGCGGCGCGCGACACGCTCGCGGCGGGCGGGCCGACGGGCGCGCGGCCGGTCGAGGGCGAGACGACGGCCCGCCTCGCCGCGTGGTCCGCGCTGCTCGGCGAGGCGGCCCGCGCCGCCAACGACGCCGTGCTCGCGTCGATCCCCGCGACGGCCGACGCGGCCAACCCGCCGTCGTGCACGTTCGCCGCGGCGGTCGTCGACGGCCCCCTCGTCGTCACGGGCTGGGTGGGCGACTCGCGCGCCTACTGGCTCCCGGACGCGGGCGACGCGCGCCAGCTCAGCGTGGACGACTCGTGGGCGCAGGAGATGGTCGCGCAGGGCATCCCCCGCGCGCAGGCGGAGTCCTCGCCGCAGGCGCACGCGATCACGCGCTGGCTGGGCCCCGACGCGCCGGACCCGACGGCCCGCACCGCCGCGACCCTGCCGGACGGCCCGGGCTGGGTGCTCGTGTGCTCGGACGGGCTGTGGAACTACTGCTCCGAGGCGCCCGACCTCGCCGCCCTGGTGCGCGGCGCGCCGGGCGGCGACGGATCCGACCCGGCCGCGCTCGCCGACGCGCTCGTGCGCTGGGCGAACGCGCAGGGCGGACGCGACAACATCACCGTCGCGCTCGCCCGTCTCGCGGCCGCGCCCGCACCCTGAGGCGCCCGCTCGTCCCCCACCCGACCGACCCGATAGCCTGCCCGAGACGCACCACCGAAGGAGTCGCACCCATGGCCGAGTTCTCCGCCGAGGTCTTTCAGAACGAGTTCCTGTCCGACGGCGGGACCGACGTCCACGCGATCGTCACCGTGACGTGCTCGGGAGCGGGCACGGCGGGCGGCGGGTCGGCGGGCGGCGTCGCCGAGATCATCATGGTCGACACGTCGGGGTCGATGTCCGGCCGCAACATCGAGGCCGCGAAGCACGCGGCCCAGGTCGCGGTGGACCAGATCCTCGACGGCACCTGGTTCGCGATCGTCGGCGGCAGCCACGTCGCCAACCGGGCGTTCCCCTACCCGAACGCCCGGGTCGCGATGGTGCAGATGGAGCCGGGGGCGCGGGCCGAGGCGAAGCGCGCGATCTCCATGATGGCGCCGGGCGGCGGCACCGCGATGAGCACGTGGCTGCGGCTCGCCGACCAGCTCTTCGCCACGGTCCCGCAGGCGACGCAGCGGCACGCGATCCTCCTCACCGACGGCAAGAACGAGTCGGAGCCGCGCGCGAACCTCTCGGCGGCCGTGCGCGACGTCACGGGTCACTTCCAGTGCGACGCGCGCGGCGTCGGGTCGCGCTGGCAGGTGGACGAGCTGCGCGAGATCGCGACGGCGCTCCTCGGGACCGTCGACCTCATCGCCGACCCGAGCGAGATCGCCGCCGACTTCGAGGCGCTCATGCGCACGTCCATGGCGCGCGGCGTCGCGTCGGCGGACCTGCGGGTGTGGGCCCCGCAGGGGTCGCAGGTCCTGTTCGTGCGCCAGGTCGCCCCGACGGTCGAGGACCTGACGACGCGCCGGTCCGAGGTCAACCCGCTCACGGGCGCCTATCCCACCGGCTCGTGGGGCGACGAGTCGCGCGACTACCACGTGGCGGTGCGCGTCGCGTCCAAGCCCGTCGGCTCGGAGCAGCTCGCGGCCCGCGTGCAGCTCGCCGTCAACGGGGAGGTGGTGTCGTCCGGTCTGGTCAAGGCCAAGTGGTCCGACGACGAGTCGCTTACCACCCGCATCAACCCCGAGGTGGCGCACTACACGGGGCAGACGGAGCTCGCGTCCGTGATCCAGGAGGGCCTCGCCGCGAAGGCGGCGGGCGACGAGGCGACGGCCACCGTGAAGCTGGGCCGCGCGGTCCAGCTCGCGCAGCAGACGGGCAACGCGGAGGCGACGACGCGGCTGCGCAAGGTCGTGGACATCGACTCGGAGGAGCAGGGCACCGTCCGGCTCAAGCGCAACGCCTCGACGCTCGACGAGATGGCGCTCGACACCGCCTCGACGAAGACGACGCGGGTGCGGCGGTGAGCGCGGTCCTCTGCCCCGCGGGGCACCCCTCCACGTCGACGGACTACTGCGACGTCTGCGGCGCGCCGATCGACGCCGGTGCCTCCCCGGCCGCGACGGGTTCCCAGCCCGGCCCGGTCGAGGCCCCCGCGGCGGCCGCGACCGCGACGTCCTGCCCGCACTGCGGCGCGCCGGCGGCCGCCGGGGCGCTGTTCTGCGAGAACTGCGGCTACGACTTCACGACGGGCGCGCTGC
This sequence comes from Cellulosimicrobium marinum, assembly GCF_020551945.1. Lineage (GTDB taxonomy): Bacteria > Actinomycetota > Actinomycetes > Actinomycetales > Cellulomonadaceae > Cellulosimicrobium > Cellulosimicrobium marinum. The sequence continues at coordinate 53,526 of NZ_JAJBZH010000003.1, forward strand.
CCGACCCGGTGGAGCCCCCGTCCCTGCTGTCCCTCGACCCGCCGTCCGGCAGCTCTCCCGCACCGCGGGGCCCTGCGAACCCGGCTCCCCCGTCGCCCGGTCCTGACGCCGCGCCCGACGCCGCCCCTGCCACCGACCCGGCGTCGGGCAGCCACCTGCCCACGCCCCCCGTGCCGGGTCCCGACCAGTGGGTCGTCGAGATCTGGATCGACCCCGACTGGTACGCGGCGCAGCAGCCCGAGGACCCGATGCCCTCCGCGGGGCTGCCCGGCCTGGTCGTCCTCCGCGAGCGCAGCGTGCTCGTGGGCCGCCCGTCCGTCTCGCGCGGCATCCACCCGCAGGTGGACTGCGGCGCCGACACCGGGGTGTCGCGTCGCCACTGCCAGCTGAGCACCGACGGGCAGCGCTGGTGGGTGGAGGACCTGCAGTCGTCCAACGGCACGTACGTGTCCCCCGCGGGCGAGGCCCTGCCGACGGACCCGGTCCCCGCCGGGCAGCGCCGCGAGCTCGACGACGGCGACCGCGTGTACGTGGGCGCCTGGACGCGGCTCGTCGTGCGCCGGGCGCTGCCCGGGGAGGTCTGACGCGTCCGGTCAGCCCTCCGGGGACCGGTCGGCGATCGCCGCCTGCCCGGTCGTCCCGGCAGAGATCTGCGTCCCGCCGCTCCCACGATGGGCAACCTCGATGCGGCGCGGGCGCGCCTCTTCGGCGACCGGCACCGTGAGCGTCAGCACGCCGTCCTCGTAGGACGCCGTGATCCGGTCGAGCGCGAGTCCTCGACCGACGGTGAGCTGCCGGGCGAACGTGCCCGAGGGCCGTTCGCGCGCGAGCCACTGGACCTCGGAGTCCGTGCGCGGGGAACGTTCGGCGCGCACGGTCAGGGTCCGGTCCTCCACGGAGACGTCGATCGTGCCGGGGTCGACGCCCGGCAGGTCGATCGTGAGCACGTAGTGGTCACCTGCGCGGAACAGGTCGAGCGGCATCGCCCCGGACGCCGCCGGAAGGCGCTGCCCGGAGCTCAGCTGACCGACGAGCCGGTCCATCGCGTCCAGGGTGCTCGAGAACGGGTCGATCATCGCAGCCACACCCCTCACCTCCTCGTCCACGGTCCCGGACCGCCCGGGACCTGTCGGTGTCCCGCGAGGCGGCGCCTCGCGGTGGCTACGGAACCACTATTAGCACTCGTCATGGTCGAGTGCCAAGAGGTGCTCGCGCGTTGTGGCCCACCTCCACAGAACCCCGCCTCGGAGACGGCCTCGTTGGAGGAAACCTCCAGACCGTTGTGGGATTCGTGCACCACGAGCGCACGCGCACGTCGTACCCGCCGTGGACCCGACGATCCTGCGGACGCGAGGCTGTGTGTGCACGCCGCAAAGAGCGCGGCGGCCGACGCGGCCGATCGCGTCGCACCGTCCCCACGACAGGAGCCGAACCCGTGACCGAGGCCACTGCGCCCCGCACCGAGCCCCGCACCGAGCCCAGCACGGCTGTCCCGCAGCACCGTCACCCTCTCGCGCTGACCACGGCGGACGCCGCGCGCGTCGCGACGGTCGCGGCGCTCGTCGCGGTGCTCGGTGCACCCGGGTCGATCGCGCTGTTCGGCAACGCCGTGCCCGTCACCCTCCAGACGCTCGGCGTGATGCTCGCCGGCACGCTGCTCGGCGCGTGGCGCGGCTCCCTCGCCGTCGCGACGTTCCTCGCCCTCGCCGCCGCGGGCCTGCCCGTCCTCGCCGGGGGGCGTGGCGGCCTCGCGGTGTTCGCCGGGCCGTCCGCGGGGTACCTCGTCGGCTTCCTCCTCGGCGCCGCGGTCGTCGGCCTCCTCGTGGACCGGCTGCGCCGCGTGACGTTCTGGCCCGTGCTCGTGGCCTGCCTGGTCGGCGGCGTCGCGGCCGTCTACGCCGTCGGTATCCCCGTGCAGGCCGCGATCACCGGGGTCCCGCTCGTTACGACGGCCCAGCTCTCGCTCGTGTTCGTGCCCGGCGACCTGCTCAAGGCGGTCCTCGCCGCGGCGGTGACGGTCGGCGTCGTGCGCGCCTACCCGGCGGTGCACCCCGCCCGGCGCCGCCACCTGGGAGAGTAGGCCGGTGCCCGTCGCCCCGCAGGTCCTGCGCCATGCCGCGGACACCGCCCTGCGCGACCGCGTCGCGCTGCGCACGCCCGACCGGTCCCGCACCTACGGCGCCCTCGCCGCGGACGTCCGTGCGGGCGCGGCCTACCTGCGGGCGACCGGCACCGCCCCGGGCGACCTCGTCGCCGTCTCGCTCCCGGACCCGGTCGACCTGCTCACCGCGGTCCTCGCGGCGGACCACGCGGGCGCGACACCGCTCGTGTGCGACGTCGCGTGGTCCCGCGCGCAGCGCTCGGAGGTGCTCCGGGTCGTCGCCCCGCGGACGTTCGTCGAGGTGCCGCTCCCCCGGGGCACCCAGCCCGCGCCCGCCACCCCGGGGGCGAGCAGCCCCGACGACCTCGCGTGGGCCGGGTTCTCGTCGGGGAGCACCGGCCGACCCCGCGCCGTCGTGCGCACGCGCGGCTCGTGGACGGCGTCGTTCGAGCACGTCACCCGCCTCGTCGCGCTCACCCCGCACGACGTCGTCCTCGTCCCGGGACCGTTGGCCTCGTCGCTCTCGTTCTTCGCCGCGGCACACACGCTCGCCGTGGGCGCGGGCGTCTTCCTGACGCGCACCCCGGCGGCGACGACGACGGCGCTCGCGTCGTGCGACGTCGTCCACCTCGTCCCGTCCACGCTCGACACCGTCCTCGACGCGCTCGACGCGGGCGCCCCCTCGCGCCTGCGGCACGCCGTCGTCGGCGGCGCGGCGCTGGCCGCCGGCGTGCGGGAGCGGGCGGCCGGGCACGGCGTCGACGTGCTCGCCTACTACGGCGCCGTCGAGCTGTCGTTCGTCGCGCACGACCCGGACGGCGCGGGCCTGCGCCCGTTCCCCGAGGTCGACGTCGAGGTGCGCCCGCTGCCCGGCGCCCGGCTGGGCGAGGTGTGGGTGCGCTCGCCGTGGGTGGCGCGCGGCTACCTGGCGCGCGCCACCGGTCCGCTGCGGCGCGAGGACGGCTGGTGCACGGTCGGCGACCTCGCGGACCCGGCCCCCGACGACGCCCCGCCGCACGCACCGCTCGTGCTGCGCGGGCGCGGGGACGGCGCGATCCTCACGGGCGGCGCGACGGTCGTCCCCGAGGACGTGGAGGTGGTGCTGCGCGCCGTCCCGGGGGTGCGGGACGTCGTCGTCGTCGGCACGCCGCACCGGCGGTTCGGGTCGGTCGTCACCGCCGTCGTCGAGTGCGACGCGCGCCCGGGCCTGCGGGCGCATCTGGAGCGGGTGGCGCGCTCCTCCCTGGCGCCCGCGCAGCGTCCGCGCCGCTGGTTCGGCACGCCCGCGCTCCCCCGGACGCCCTCCGGCAAGGCCGCGCGCGGCGCCGTGAGCGAGGCGCTGGGCGCACCCGACAGCGCCGCCGGCGGGCTGGCGGCGCTCGCGTGAGCGGCCTCGCGACGTCGACCGCGGACCGGGTACCCGTCGTCGTCTCGGCCCGACGCACCTGGATCGGCACGGCAGGGCACGGGCACCGCTGGCGCACCGAGACCGAGCTCGCGGCCGCCGTCCTGCACGCCGCCCTCGCCGACGCACGGGCCGCCGGAGCGACGGGCGACCCGGACGACGTCGTGCTGGGGAGCTGCACCGGCCCCGGCGGGAACGTGGCACGCGTCGCCGCCCTCGCCGCCGGGCTGGGCACCGGTGTCCCGGGCCTCACGGTGGACCGCCAGTGCGCGTCGGGCCTCGCGGCCGTGCTCGTCGCGGCGCAGCAGGTGGGCACCGGCGACGCCGACCTCGTCCTGGCGGGCGGCGCCGAGAGCGCGTCGCGCGCCCCGCTGCGCGCCCACCGTGACCGGCCCGACCTCCCGTACGCGCGGGCCACGTTCACGCCCGCACCCTGGGCCGACCCCTCGATGGGGGCCGCGGCGGACGCGCTCGCACGTACCGCCGGGGTGTCGCGCGACCGCCAGGAGGCGTACGCCGTGCGCAGCCACGCGCGGGCGCTGGCCGCCCAACGTGCGGGGGCGTTCGACGCCGAGACGGTCACCCTGAGCGGCGGCACGCGGCCGCCCCTGCGCCGCGACGAGCGCGCCCGCACCCTCGACGCCGCGCGCCTCGCGCGGCTTCCTGCGGCGTTCGGCCCGGGCGGCACGGTGACGGCCGGGACCGCGAGCCCCGTGAGCGACGGGGCCGCGGCGGTCGTGGTCGTCCCCGACGGCGTGCGCCGCGCGCTCGGCGTGCCGGGGCTGCGCCTCGTCGCGTCGGCGACGGTGGGCTGCGACCCCGCCGAGCCCGGGCGCGGCCCCGTCCCCGCGACGCTCCGGGCCCTCGCGCGCGCCGGGTGGGACGTCGAGAGCCTCGCCGCCGTGGAGGTCGTGGAGGCCTTCGCGGCCCAGGTCCTCGCCGTGACCGACGCGCTCGGCCTCGACCCCCTCGGCGGTGACGAGCGCGTCTGCGCCGACGGCGGCGCCCTCGCCCTCGGTCACCCGTGGGGCGCGACGGGCGCCGTGGCCGTCGTCCGGCTCTTCTCCCGGCTCGTGCGGTCCGGTGCGCCCGCCGGGACGCGCGGCCTCGCGACCGCCGCGGTCGGCGGGGGCACCGGCGTCGCCCTGCTCTTCGAGGTGGTCCGATGAGGTGGCGCCGCCGCCCTCCCACCCGGCCCGACGACGCCCGGCCCGACGCAGCCCGGCCCGACGCAGCCCCGCCCGACGTAGCCCCGCCCGGCGGAGCGTCCGCGCCCGGGTCCGGTCCGCGTCCCTGCGTCGTGACGCTCGAGGACGTGCACGTGCGTCTCGGCGAGCGCGACGTGCTGCGCGGCGTCGACCTCGTGCTGCGCGAGCAGCGCATCGGGATCGTGGGTGCGAACGGGTCCGGCAAGAGCACGCTCGCGCGCCTGCTCAACGGGCTCGTGCTCCCCACGCGCGGCCGCGTGCTCGTCGACGACCTGGACACGCGACGCCAGGGCGCGGCCGTGCGGCGGCGCGTCGGGTTCGTCTTCACCGACCCCGACGCGCAGATCGTCATGCCGACCGTCGCGGAGGACGTGGCCTACTCGCTGCGCCGCACCGCACCCGGCCCGACGCGCGACGAGCGCGTCCGGGCGGCGCTCGCCGCCCGCGGCCTCGACGGGCACGCCGACCACCCGGCGCACCTGCTGTCCGGCGGGCAGAAGCAGCTCCTCGCCCTCACGTCCGTGCTCGTCACCGACCCCGACCTCGTCGTGGCCGACGAGCCGACGACGCTGCTCGACCGCCGCAACGCCCGCCGCGTCGCGGACGAGCTCGCCGCGCTCCCGCAGCAGGTGGTGCTCGTCTCGCACGACCTCGACCTCGTGGCCCGGGTCGCGCAGCGCGTGCTCGTCGTGGACGACGGACGCGTGGTCGCCGACGGTGCGCCCGACGTCGCGCTCGACGCCTACCGCCGCCTGACCGACGCCGCCGACGCCACGGCGCGGCGGTCCCCGTGAGCCCGGCCGTGGGCGGGGCGTACCGCCCGGGCACGTCCGTGCTGCATCGCGCCCCCGCCGGGGCCAAGCTCGTCGGGCTCGCGGTGGCGGGCGGCGTCGTGCTCACGCTCGACGCGCCGCGCGAGGTCGGTGCCGCGGTCGTGGTCGTCGCCGCGCTCTATGCCCTCGCGGGCGCGGGCCCGCGAACCGCGTGGGCCCAGGTGCGCCCGCTGCGGCTCGTCGTGCCGGTGCTCCTCGCGGTCCAGTGGCTCACGCTGGGCCCCGTGCCCGCCGTCGTCCTCTCCACGCGGCTCGTCGCCCTCGTCGCGCTCGCGGGGCTCGTGCTCGTCACGACGCGCTCGTCCGCGGTCCTCGCGGCGATCGAGTGCGGCCTGCGCCCGCTGCGGCACGTCGGGGTCGACGTCGACCGGGCGGCTCTCGTGCTGTCCCTCGCGGTGCGCAGCGTCCCCGTCGTGGCCGCCCTGGCCCAGCGGGTGTGCGACGCGTGCCGTGCACGCGGGCGCGAGCACGACGTGCGGGCCTGGGCCGTCCCGCTCGTGGTCGGCGCGCTGCGGCAGGCCGACGCGGTCGGCGACGCGCTGCGCGCCCGCGGCCTCGACGACTGAGCGGCGCCCCGTCCGCCTACCTCCCCGCGGGACGGCGGCCCCGGAGCGCCAGCACGCCCCCCGCGAGGATCGCGACGACGGTGACGACGAGCATCGCCCGGTAGTCGACGACGCCGACGAGCGCCGCCCCGACGAGCGTGAGGGCGAGCTGGGGCACGTTGAGCAGCATGGTCGTCGCCGCGGACACCCTCCCCTGGAACTGCGGGGGCGTGCGGAGCTGGCGCTCGGTGACGAAGCCGACGACCGCCCACGTCACCCCGAGGCCGACCGCGCCCAGCCCGACCATGATGGCGACCAGGTTCGTCCCGACCGTCGGGACCACGCCCGCCGCGAGGACGATCAGGCCGAGGGCGACGAGACGCTGCGCGCCCCACCGCGCCACGAGGCGGGCCGCGGTGAGCCCGGCGACGATCGCGGTGACGGCCTGGACGGAGGAGATCGGCCCGAGCAGCTCGGGCGGGAGCCGCAGCCCGTCCTCGATGATCGCGAAGCTCACCGCGTTGAGGAGCCCCACGGCGGCGAAGGCGACGACGAGCGCGACGGTGAGGGCGCCGAGGGGCGGGGTGCGCACGAGGTGACGGAAGCCCGCGGTGGCCTCGGCGAGCGGCGACCCGCGCTCGGCCGCGGGGGTGGGCGGCGTCTCGACGGCCGCGACCCGTCCCACGACGACCGCGGCCAGCGCGAACGCCCCGGACGCCAGGAGGACCAGCGGGACGGGCCCCCACACGGCGTACGCGCCCGCGCCGACCACCGGCATGAGCAGCCGGAAAACCTGGTCGATCGTCGTGAGGCGGCCGTTCGCCGGTGCGAGCGCGTCGTCCGGCAGCAGGTCGCGGACGAGACCCGACTGGGCGGCGGCCGTGGCGAAGCCGACGCCGCTGTAGACCACCGTGACGGCGAGGACGAGCCAGACCTGGCCCGGCCCCCGCACCGCGAGGAGCAGCAGGAGGGCGAGCGCCCCGACCAGGTAGGACACGACGAGCATCCGGCGGCGCGACACCCGGTCCGCGACCTGCCCGAGGAGGGGCGAGACGAGCGCGGGCAGGCCGAGCGCGGCGAAGACGAGCGCCGCCTGCCCCGTGGATCCCGTGAGGTCCTTGACCCACACGGCGAGGATGACGGCGAGGACGGAGTCGGCGAGGTTGGTCAGCGCCCAGCCGACGGTGAGCAGGCGGAACGGCCGCGTCCGCAGCGCGGCCCGTCCCACCACCACGCTCACGGCGCGCCGTCGGCAGGGTCGGCGTCGACAGGTTCCGCGTGGGCAGGATCCGGGTGGGCAGGACCCGGGTGGGCAGGGTCCGCGTTGACCACGCCGAGCAGCCGCGCGGGGCGCGCACCGGGCGGGCGGAGCGCCGGGTCGTCCCACCGCCCCACGAACCGGTCGGTGAGCGCCTCGACCTCGCGGGCGAGGGCGTCGAGCTCGTCGCGCGTGGCCCAGAACGCCGCCGTCGTGAGCGTCGAGGCGAGGAGCCAGCCGGGCTCGTCGCCGGCCGCGCGCGCGAGCCACTCCCGCACGCGGGCGACCTCCTGGTCGAGCAGCACGGACGCGACCGCCCCGGCGGCGGGCAGGGAGCCGGGCACGTCGGGGTCGAACGCCGTGCGGCGTCCCTGCCCGACGGCGCGCCACGGCTTCTCGCGACCGCGCCGCTCGGCGGGTTCCACGAACCCGTACCGCGCGAGCGTGCGCAGGTGGAAGGAGCAGCTCGCGACGGACTCGCCGGTCGCCTCGGCGCAGCGCGTCGCAGTGGCCTCGCCCTCGTCGTCGAGGAACGAGAGCAGGCGCAGGCGCAGCGGGTGCGCGAGCGCGCGCAGGCGCTCGGGGTCGGACGTGACGAGCGGCGCGCGGTCGGGCCGGCGTGGCGGCGGGGCGCTCATGCCCGGCAGGGTACGACGCTAAAGAAGTCTTGCGCAAGAGTTCTTGATCATGCGCGCCCGGCCCTCACGCGCCCGTCGCGGACCCGGCTGACCACCACCACGACACCGAGCACCGCCACCGCGACGCACACGCCCGCCAGCACGTCCGTGAGGAAGTGGTAGCCGAGGTACAGCCGGCTCAGCCCGACGGCCCCGACGACCACGACGGAGACCAGCGCCCACACCGCGAGCTGCCGCCCGCTGTGGTGCCGGTGCCACACCAGGTACCCCCCGACGAGCACGAGCGTCGCCGCCCCGATCGTGTGACCCGACGGGAACGAGAACGAGCGCTCCAGCCCCGCGACGACCATCGCCTCCTCGGGCGGGCGGGGACGCGCGACGAGCGCCTTGAGCGCCATGGAGACGAGCGTCGAGAGCACCATCGCGCCCGCGAGCAGCCCGGGCTCCCACCACGTGCCCGCCCGACGCGCCCACACGACGCAGCCCACCGCGACGAGCACCGGCAGCACGTACGGGCCGAACGCGTCGGTGACCACGGTGAGCGCCGTGGTCACCCCCGCGGTCCGGCGGTCGACCAGCCACTCCAGGAGGGGGTCGTCGACCGCGGCGAGGTCCTCGCGCTCCCGCACCCCGTCGAGCAGCGCGGCGAAGCCGAGCGCCCCGCCCACGACGAGGAGCACGCCGGGCCAGACGAGCAGGAGCACCCGCAGCCAGGACGGCGACCCGTCCCGTGCTCCACCGCCGCCCGCCCGGTCCTCGCCCGCCACGTCTCTGCCCGCCACGTCTCTGCCCGCCACGTCTCCACCCGCACGTCCCACCCCCGGACCGTACGCAGTGCCACCCCACCCCGCAGGGCGAGCGGGCGGCGTCGGGCACGGGCCGCCACCGCGCGCGCGGACCCGCGACGCCGTGGGCGTAAATGGGGTGCGGGGCGCCGAGCCCGCGTGGTTCTGTAATGACACACCGCGGTGACGTCCGTCCGGTCCGTGCCGGGCGGTGGAGGGCCCGGCCAGGCCCAGCGATCCGACGTCACGAGAGCAGCACCATGCATCCCTTCATCACGTACGACGTGGCGACCCTCAGTCGCCGCGAACAGCTCCAGGAGCAGACGCTGCGGCGCGAGCAGCTGCGTCGCACCACCGCCCGCGTCAGCGCGCGCACCCGGCAGGCCCGCCTGCCGCGTCGCACCGCATGACGCGCACCGCCCGCGCACCCGGGACCGACCCTGGTCCTTCCGGTCGCGGCACCGCCCGAAGGCCCCGGCAGCCCGGACCCACCACGGTCCGCGCCGCCGGGGCCTTCTCGTGCGCGACGTCCACGACGTGCGCACGCACCGGGCCCTCGGCACGGCGCGGCTAGGCTGTGCCGAGTGAGTCCTGTGAAGCCCGACGAACGCATCGTGTGGATCGACTGCGAGATGACCGGTCTCGACCTGGGCGCTGACGCCCTGGTGGAGGTCGCCGCCGTGGTCACCGACTCCGAGCTCACCGTGCTCGGTGACGGGGTGGACGTCCTCGTCCGCCCTCCCGCGGAGGCGCTCGAGCAGATGGGCGACTTCGTGCGCCAGATGCACACGTCCTCCGGCCTGCTCGACGAGCTCGCCGGCGGCCTGACCCTGGCGGAGGCCGAGGAGCGTGTCCTCGACTACGTGCGCACCTGGGTGCCCGAGCCGGGGAAGGCGCCGCTCGCGGGCAACTCGGTCGGCACGGACAAGGGGTTCCTCGACCGCGACATGCCGGGGCTCATGTCCCACCTGCACTACCGGATCATCGACGTGTCGTCCGTGAAGGAGCTGTCGCGCCGGTGGTTCCCGCGCGCGTACTTCGCCTCCCCGGAGAAGAAGGGCGGGCACCGCGCGCTCGCCGACATCCTCGAGAGCATCGACGAGCTGCGCTACTACCGGGAGGCGGTGTTCGTGCCCCAGCCCGGACCGGACTCCGCGACGGCGCGCGAGATCGCCGCACGGGTCACGGCGACGAGCGTCGCGCGCCCCGTCGTGACGACCGGGGAGCCCGGCGCCGTGGCGACCGTCACAGACGCCGCGGGCCCGGACGCCGCGCGACGGTCCTGACGGGCGCCCCGGAGCGGGTACACTTTTCGACGGCCGGTGCTGCAGGCACGCGGTCATGGTGGGTATAGCTCAGCTGGTAGAGCACCTGGTTGTGGTCCAGGGGGTCGCGGGTTCAAGTCCCGTTACTCACCCCGATGCCGAAGGCCCCTCGCACGCGAGGGGCCTTCGGTCGTCTCCGGGGACCGGCGCCGGATAACGATCCGCGCACCGGGTCGCGGGTTGCCCCCGGGTGTGATCGGCTGGGACGCCGAAGCCCGGACCTCGGCGCCCAGACTGTCGGGAGGCAGCCCCCCGTGATCGAATTCCGCTCGGTCAGCAAGACCTACCCCGACGGGACCGTCGCCGTCGACACGTTCGACCTCGTCGTCCCGCCGCACCGCACCACGGTGCTCGTCGGGTCCTCGGGCAGCGGCAAGACGACGCTCCTGCGGATGATCAACCGCATGGTCGAGCCCACGGGCGGCGTCATCGAGATCGACGGCGAACCCATCGGCGACAAGGACCCGGTGCGCCTGCGGCGCGGCATCGGGTACGTGCTGCAGAACGGCGGCCTTCTCCCCCACCACACGGTCCTGGCGAACGTCATGACGGTCCTGCGGCTGGAGGGCACGCCCAAGGCCGTCGCGCGCGAGCGCGCCCTGGAGCTCCTCGACACCGTCGGGCTCGACCGGGCCCTCGCCGAGCGCTACCCGAGCCAGCTCTCCGGCGGACAGCAGCAGCGCGTCGGGGTGGCGCGCGCGCTCGCCGCCGACCCGAACATCCTGCTCATGGACGAGCCGTTCGGCGCGGTCGACCCGATCGTGCGGGCCGAGCTCCAGGCGGAGACGCTGCGCCTCCAGCAGGAGCTGCACAAGACGATCGTGTTCGTCACCCACGACGTCGACGAGGCCTTCCTCCTCGGCGACCAGGTGGTCCTCCTGGAGAAGGGCGCGCACGTCGCGCAGGTGGGCTCGCCGAGCGAGATCATCGAGGCCCCGGCGAACGAGTTCGTCGCGAGCTTCATCGGCGTCGAGCGCGGGCAGCGCGCCCTGCACACCAAGACCACCGACCACGGGACCGTCCTCGTCGACACGACGGGACGCACCCAGGGCGTGCTCGTCGAGGACGAGGCATGACCTGGGTCGCCGACAACCTCGACCTCATCGGCCGGCTCACCGTCGAGCACCTGCGCCAGAGCGCCCTGCCGATCCTCCTCGGGTTCCTCGTGTCCATCCCGGCCGGGTGGGTCGCGTTCCGGTTCAAGCTGACGCGCGGGCTCGTGCTCACCCTCGTCGGGTTGCTGTACACGATCCCGTCGCTCGCGCTCTTCGCGCTCCTGCCGCCGCTCCTCGGCATCAGCTTCCTCTCCGAGGTCAACCTGATCATCGCCCTGACGATCTACGCGGTCGCGATCATGACGCGGTTCGTCGCCGACGCGCTCGCCTCCGTGGAGCCGTCCGTCCGCCAGGCGGCCGTCGCCGTCGGGTACGGCCCCTGGCGCCGGTTCTGGCAGGTCGACCTCCCCCTCGCCGGCCCCGTCGTGCTCGCGGGATTGCGCGTCACCGCCGTGTCGACCATCTCGCTCGCCACCGTCGGCATCCTCATCGGCATCGACAACCTCGGCTACCTCTTCACCAACGGCTACCAGCGCCAGATCGTCGCGGAGATCCTCGCGGGCGTCGTCGCCGTCGTCGTGATCGCCCTGCTCGTCGACTGGCTGCTCGTGCTGCTCGGCCGCCTCCTCATGCCCTGGACCCGGGCGGTGCGCGCATGACCCTCTTCTCCGACGCCATCGCCTGGATCTTCTCCCCCGACCGGGCCACGGGCGCCCTCCCCCTGTCCGAGGCGATCTGGACGCACCTCGCCTTCACCTTCGCCTCCGTCGTCCTCGCGGCGCTCGTCGCGATCCCCGCCGGGTGGGCCATCGGCCACACCGGCCGGGGACGCGAGATCGCGGTCGGGCTCTCGGGCGCGGCCCGCGCCGTGCCGTCGTTCGGCCTCGTGCTCCTCCTCGTGCTCGTCTTCGGCGTGACCCACAAGGTCGCCGCGTCCACGACCGCCTTCGTGCTCCTCGCGATCCCCCCGATCCTCGCGGGCGCGTACGCGGGCGTCGAGGCCGTGGAACGGCGCGTGATCGACGGCGCCCGGTCCGTCGGCATGACCGGCCGGCAGGTGCTCTGGAAGGTCGAGGCCCCCCTCGGCCTCCCCTTGCTCATCGGCGGGCTGCGCTCCGCGACGCTCCAGGTCGTCGCCACCGTCACCCTCGCCGGGTACGTCGGCAACTGGGGCCTCGGCTTCTACATCGTCCAGGGCATCCAGATCCGCGACTTCTCCCAGATCCTCGGGGCGGCGCTCGTCATCGTCGTCCTCGCCGTGGTGCTCGACGTCCTGTTCGCCCTCCTGCAGACCGTCGTCGTCCCACGCGGCGTCGCCGCCGGCCGCGCGCCCGACGACGCCCCGAAGCGCCGACGCCGACGCCGCCCGGCCCCCGAGCCCACGACCGCCTGACCCTCCCGACCTCCAGAAAGGCACGCACATGCGCACCACAGCACGCAGGGCCACCCTCCTCGCCACGGCCGCGACCGCCGCCCTCACGCTCGCGGCGTGCGGGGGCGGTTCCGACCCGCTCGACGCCGACTCCGGCGGCGGCGACGGCGGCTCGGCCGGCGGCACGATCGTCGTCGGCTCCCAGGCGTACTACTCGAACGAGATCGTCGCGGAGATCTACGCCCAGGCCCTCGAGGCCGAGGGCTTCGAGGTCGAGCGCAACTTCAGCATCGGCCAGCGCGACGCCTACATGCCGGCGCTGGAGAGCGGCGAGGTCCAGCTCTTCCCCGAGTACACCGGCAACCTCCTGCAGTACTTCGACCCGGAGACCACCGCAACCTCCTCCGAGGCCGTCTACGCGGCGCTCCAGGACGCGCTCCCCGACGGCCTGGCCGTCCTCGACCAGTCGCCCGCCACCGACCAGGACTCCTACAACGTCACCGAGCAGTTCGCCTCGGACAACGGCGTGAGCTCCCTCGCGGACCTCGCCGGCCTGGACGTCGACCTCACCGTCGGCGGCCCCGCCGAGCTCGAGCAGCGCCCCTACGGCCCCACCGGCCTGCAGGACGTCTACGGCGTCGACGTGTCGTTCGTCGCCACCGGCGACACGACCGTCCAGGACCTCGTCGCGGGCACCGTGAACATCGCGAACGTCTTCAGCGCCGACCCCCGCATCCAGACCGAAGGGCTCGTCACCCTCGACGACCCCGAAGGCCTGTTCCTCGCGTCGAACGTCGTGCCGCTCGTCAGCGCCGACGTCGCCGACGAGATCGCCGACGTCATCAACCCCGTGAGCGCCGCCCTCACGCCCGAGGGCCTCGTCGACCTCAACGTCCAGTCGACCGAGGAGCAGCGCTCGTCCGAGGACATCGCCGCCGACTGGCTCGCGGAGAACGACCTCGCCTGAGCGGCTCGTTCGCCGGTCGCCCCCCGGCGGGCGGGGCGGGAGGCGTGCTCGGGCTGCCGTGCCGTCTCCGTCGACGCGCTCGATGCGCCGGTCACCCACGGCGGGCAGGCCGGGTGGCGTGCTCGGGCTGCCGTGCCGTCACCTCGGTCTTGCACCTCGCGTTCGCGCGCACGGCTCGACGCCCTTCGCACCCCACCCGCCCCGCCCGCCTCGCGGTCGTGTCACCACCGCGGTCTCGCGGCAGGTGCCGGGCCGAGGTCAGGCGCGAGGCAGGCACGAGGCGCGGGCCGGGGCCGACGACGACGGGTCGTGGCGGGTCTGGCGGGAGCGGCCCGAGGAACGAGGGCCGCGGATGGAAGACCCGTCGTCGTCGGCCCCGGTCCGCGCCGTTCCCAGCCCCGTGCCGCTCGGTCCCGTACCCCGCCCGCGCCTGTCCCGACCCCGCGGCAAGCTAGGCCTGAGCCACCCGGGCAGCGATGGCGTCGGCGAAGCGGTCCAGCGCGCCGGGGGCGAGGGCGAGGAACAGGGACGGTTCGGTGAGCTCGAGCTCGAGCACGACGGGCCCGCCGTCGTTGCTCGCGACGAGGTCGACGCGCGCGTAGAGGAAGCTCGACACGTCGCCGTCCGCGACGGCGTCGGCCGCCACCTGCAGGGCCCGGCGCGCGACGTCGGCCTGCTCGTCGGACGCCTCGAACGCCGAGGACTCCTCCTGCTGGTAGAGCCCGCGGGTCGGACGGTGCGGGCCGGTGAGGTGGGTCTTCTTGCGGGCCGCGTGGGACAGCTCGCCGTCGACGAAGACGAGCCGTGCCTCGCCGGCGGTGTCGACGCTCGTGACGTACGGCTGGACCATGACCTCGCGGCCGGAGACGAGGAGGTTCTTGGCGTGCTGGATCGCGAGGCCGCGCGAGTGCGCCTCGCCGGACTGGTACCGGCCGGTGTCCTTCGCGCCCGCGCTGACGACGGGCTTGATGACGAAGTCGCCCTGCGCGGGCAGGCGCGTGTGGATCGCACGCGAGGAGAGGTTGCGCGCGGGGTCGAGCCAGAGCGTCGGGATGACGGGGACGCCCGCCGCCTCGAGCTCGCGCAGGTAGCCCTTGTCGGTGTTCCAGCGCAGCACCCGCTCGGAGTTGAGCAGGCGGGGCACGCGGTCGGCCCAGGCCACGAACTCGTCGCGCCGTGCGGAGTAGTCCCACGTGGAGCGGACCACGACGGCGTCGAACGCGTCCCAGTCGACCTCGGCGTCGTCCCAGACGGCGGGTGACGCGTCGACGCCGCGGTCTGCGAGCGCCCGCACGAGGGGGGCGTCGTCGGCGTCGAGGTCGGGCAGGACGGAGCAGGTCGCGAGCGCGACGCGGGGGTTCGTGGTCACGGGGCCGAGCCTAGGCGACTCCGTGCGTCGCAGCAGCGGCGGGGGCGCGCCTCACAGCCCGTACTCCTCGAGGAAGCGCAGCCAGACCTCGCTCACCGTCGGGTAGGACGGGACGGCGTGCCAGAGCCGCCCGAGGGGCACCTCCCCGACGATGGCGACGGTCGCGGCGTGGAGCATCTCGGCGGCGTCCGGGCCGACGAACGTGGCGCCGACGACGACCTCGCGGGCGGCGTCGACGACGAGCTGTGCGGTCCCGGCGTAGTCGGTCGACCGCACGGACGACCCGGCGACGTTCGCGAGGTCGTACCGCACGACGCGCACGTCGAGACCGGCGTCGCGCGCGGACTGCTCGGTGTGGCCGACGGCGGCGACCTCGGGGCGGGTGAAGACGACCTGGGGTGACGCGACGTGGTCGGCGGTCGCGGCGTAGCGCGACCACGGCTCGGGGTCCTGGCCGGTCCGCGGGGGCGTCTGACCGGTCGTGGGGGCGTCCTCGGTCGCGGGGTCGCCGAAGCGTGCGGCGACGACGTCGCCGGCGACGCGTCCCTGGTACTTGCCCTGGTGGGTGGTGGCGACGCGCCCGGTGACGTCGCCGACGGCGTACAGCCACCCGCCGTCGACGCCGCGCACGAGCATCGTGTCGTCGACGTCGAGCCCTCGTCCGGGCCGGAGGCCGAGCACGTCGACGCCGAGGTCCTGCGTGCGCGGTGCCCTGCCGGTCGCGACGAGGACGCGCTCGGTCTCGACGGGGGTGACGTCGGGCCCGTCGTCCCCACCACGCCCGGAGGCTTCCAGGGAGAGGCGCGACCCGCCGTCGGGCAGGGCCTCGACCGCGGTGGTGGAGACGCCGAGGCGGACGTCCACGCCGAGGTCGCGCAGGGACGCCGCGACCGCCTCCCCCGCCCACGGCTCGGTGCGCTCCAGCAGGCCCCCGCGGGCGAGGAGGGTGACGCGCGCGCCCAGGTCCGTGAGGGCGAACGCCATCTCGCAGGCGACGACCCCGCCGCCGACGATCGCGAGCGTCTCCGGGACGTCCTCGACGGCCGTCGCCTCGCGGCTCGTCCACGGGTTCGCGTCCGCGAGGCCGGGGACGTCGGGCAGGACGGGCACGCTGCCGGTCGCGGCGACGACGGCGTGCCGGGCCACGAGCACGCGGGCGGGGGGCAGGTCGTCGACGTCGGCGTCCCGGTCCTCGGGGACCACCTCGACGCGGCGCTCGCCGACGATCCGCCCGAGGCCGCGCACGAGCGTGATCCCCGCGCTCTCGACCCACGCGACCTGACCGGAGTCGTCCCAGTCGGACACCATCGAGTCGCGCCACGCGAGCACGGCGGCGACGTCGGGCTCCCCCGGGTCGGCCACCCCGGGGACCCCGGCCACCTCGGCGCGGACCGCACCGGCTCGCAGCAGGGTCTTGGACGGCATGCACGCCCAGTACGAGCACTCGCCACCGAGCAGCTCGGCCTCGACGAGCGCGACGGACAGGCCGGTGCGCCCGGCCCGGTCCGCCGCGTTCTCGCCGACGGGCCCGCCGCCGATGACGATGACGTCGAAGGTCTCGGTCGTGTCCTGCGGGTCGCTGGTCATGGACCCATCCTCACGCGGTCCGCCGCCGGTCGCTCAGCGGCGGGCGCCGTGGCGGCTCAGTGCGCGGTGGCCTTCTCCGCACCGGCCCCCGTGAGGGAGCGCACCTCCATCTCGGCGAACTTCTCCGGGTGCGGCTTCTCCTTGCTCAGGTACGTCCCGAGGATCCCCAGGAGGAACGCGAGCGGGATGGACACGATGCCGGGGTTGCTCAGCGGGAAGATCGCGAAGTCGACGTCGGTGTTCTTGATCATCGACAGGCTCGCGCCGGTGACCGGGTCGACCTTGCCCGAGACGACGGGCGAGAACGCGATGAGCACGACGCACGAGATCAGACCGCCGTACATGCTCCACAGGGCGCCGGACGTGTTGAACCGCTTCCAGAACAGCGAGTAGAGGATCGTGGGCAGGTTCGCGCTCGCCGCGACGGCGAACGCCAGCGCGACGAGGAAGGCGACGTTCTGCCCCTGCGCGAAGATGCCGCCGAGGATCGCGAGCACGCCGATGACGACGACGGTGATGCGCGCGACGCGCACTTCGCCGTCGGGCTTCACCTCGCCCTTCTTGATGACGTTGGCGTAGATGTCGTGCGCGAAGCTCGCCGCGGCCGTGATCGTCAGTCCGGCGACGACCGCGAGGATCGTCGCGAACGCCACGGCCGAGATGAAGCCGAGCAGGATCTCCCCGCCGAGCGCGAACGCGAGGAGCGGCGCCGCGGAGTTCACGCCGCCGGGTGCGGCGCTGATCTCCTCCGGCCCGACGAGCGCCCCTGCGCCGTACCCGAGCACGAGCGTGAACAGGTAGAAGATGCCGATGAGCCAGATCGCCCAGACGACCGAGCGACGCGCCTCCTTGGCCGACGGCACGGTGTAGAAGCGCATGAGGACGTGCGGCAGCCCGGCCGTGCCGAGGACGAGCGCGAGCGCGAGGGAGACGAAGTCGAGCTGCGTCGTGCCGCTGAGCCCGTACTGCTTGCCCGGCTCGACGACGGCCTCGCCGCCGGGGCCGGCCGCGTCGATCGCGCCCTGCAGGAGGTCGGACAGGTTGAACCCGAACTGCGCGAGCACCCAGATCGTCATGACGCCCGCACCGGCGATGAGCAGCACGGCCTTGATGATCTGCACCCACGTGGTGCCCTTCATGCCTCCGACGAGGACGTAGAGGATCATCAGCGCGCCGACCACCGCGACGACGACGCTCTGGCCCGCGGTGGAGTCGATCCCGAGGAGGAGCGCGACGAGCCCGCCGGCCCCGGCCATCTGGGCGAGGAGGTAGAAGAACACGACGGCGAGCGTGGCGAGGGCGGCGGCCATGCGCACGGGGCGCTGCTTGAGCCGGAACGACAGGACGTCGGCCATCGTGAACTTGCCGGTGTTGCGCAGGAGCTCGGCGACGAGCAGCAGCGCGACGAGCCACGCGACGAGGAAGCCGATCGAGTAGAGGAACCCGTCGTAGCCGTTGATCGCGATGGCGCCGCAGATGCCGAGGAAGCTCGCGGCCGACAGGTAGTCGCCCGCGATGGCGGTGCCGTTCTGCGGGCCGGTGAAGCTACGGCCGCCGGCGTAGTAGTCCGCCGCGGACTTGTTCTGGCGCGAGGCGCGCAGCACGATGACGAGCGTCACGGCGACGAACGCGGCGAAGATCGAGACGTTGACGACGGGGTTCCCGACGTCGGTCGCCGTGGCGGCCAGGAGGCGGGTGCTCACAGCTCGTCCTCCTCGATCTCGCGGCGCAGCTCGTCGGCGGCGGCGTCGAACCTCTTGTTGGCCCAGCGGGCGTAGATCATCGTGATCGCGAAGGTGGACACGAACTGGCCGAGCCCGAGGAGCAGGCCGACGGTGATGTTGCCCCAGACGCGGGTGCTCATGAGGTCGTGCGCGTACGTCGCGAGGAGCACGTACACGAAGTACCAGACGAGGAACAGCGCCGTCATGGGGAACACGAAGTTCCGGAAGCGCCGGCGCAGGTCCTGGAACTCGGGCGAACGCTGCACGCGCTGGTAGTCGGTCTCTGCGGCGGGCACCGGTGAGGGTGCGGCCGGTACGTCGGTCATGACGCCTCCGTCGGGTCACGGGGAGCACGCGACGACACCGGTGACGACACGGGTGACGCCGACCACCACGCACCATCGCGTGCTCGGGGCGACGTTCTCACCCCCGGCACAATGTGCCGTAGGTCACTTCTGTCCGCAACACCCGTCGTCGGCGTGCCGCGAGCGCGTCAAGCGCGCACGTACTCCAGGTCCGTGATGACGCGCCCCGCGGCCTCGCCCTTGCGCTCGAACCCCGTGAGCACCCGCCCCGCGAACCGCGGCGCGGTCCCCCCGGGACCGTGCACGTTGCGCAGGCCGGGTGCGGCGTCGAGCACCTCGAGCATCTGCTCGGCGTACTCCGCCCAGTCGGTCGCGAGGCGCAGGGTGCCCGCGTCCGCCCCGCCGACAGTCGCATCGGCAGGACCGCCGTCCGATCCGGCGCCTGCCCCCGGCGCGCGCAGCACCCGCTCGACGAGCGGCACGAACGACGGCGCCACGAGGCGCCGCTTGTGGTGGCGCGACTTGTGCCAGGGGTCGGGGAAGAAGACCCACAGCTCGTCGACGCTGCCCTGCGGGAGCGTCGTGGCCAGCAGCTCGGCGGCGTTCGCCTGGACGAGCCGCACGTTGGTCAGGCCGCGCTGCGACGCGCGCAGCACCGTCTGCGCCAGGCCGGGCGCGTACACCTCGACCGCGAGGAAGTCCGTCGCCGGGTCGGCCTCGGCGGCCGCGACGACCGCCTCGCCCTGCCCGGAGCCGATCTCGACGACGAGGCGGGCCTGGCGCCCGAAGACCGCCGCCGGGTCGAGCACGAACCCCGGGTCGACGGACGTGCGCGCGACGTCGCGCGGCACGTCCACGACGAACTCGTCGCGGTGCGCGTCCCACGCGCGCTGCTGGCGCCGGGCGAGCCGGCCGCTGCGGCGCACGAACGACACGGGCTGCGTCCGGTAGCGCGGCCGGTCGTCGACCGGTGTCCCCGGGTCGGCCGGCGTCCCGGAGTCGGACAGGGACGTGGGCTCGGCGAGGGAGTCGGGAGTGGGCTCGGGCACCGCACCAGGGTACGGCGCCCCGCACGCGGGACGGCCCGCGGACCCGTGGTCCGCGGGCCGCCCGTCTGCGGTCCGTCACCCGGCGGGCGACGGTCTCGGGGTCAGCCGCAGGACGTGGCGTCGTACGCGACGTCGACCGCGACCGACCGGCCGTCGCCGACGGCCGCGACCTGGGCCGTGCCGGCCTCGACCGACGCGGACCGCACGGCGAACGCCTGGTACGCCGAGGCGCCCGGCTGCACGCCGGGGACCGTGCGCGTGCCGAACGGCGTCGTCAGCGTGACGTCGACGGGCACGGTGTCGTCGTTCGTCGCGCGCACGGCGACGACAGCGCGACCGGCCATGCACTGGGCACGGGCCGTGGTGGAGACCACCAGGCCGTCGGTCGTGGGCGCGGTCGTGAAGGACTGCACCGGCGAGACGGCGCGCCCGCCGTCGGCGCTCGTCGCCGTCACCGACCACGCGTACCGCGTGCCCGGCTCGAGGCCGTCCCACGTGACCGTCGCTACCTCGCCGGACGCGACCGTCGCCGAGCCGACCTCCTCGGCCTGCGCGAAGAGCTGCACCGCGTCCGTGGACAGCGTCGTGGTGCGGCTCGTCAGGTCGACGGGGACGGTGAAGTCGTCCTCGCGGCCGTCGTAGCGCAGCTCGTCGTCGTACTCGGTCGCGCCGAAGTTCTCGAGCCACGGGGAGTAGGTGTCGACGATCATCTCGGACCGGTCGACGTCGAACTGCAGCAGGCGGAAGAAGCTCGCCCCCAGCCGCAGGCCCTCCTCCGGCGTGTACCCGCCGACCTCCGTCAGCCCGGCCTCCTGCGCGGTGACCTCGTAGAACTGGTAGTCGGCGAGGAGCTCGACGACACCGCTGCCCTCGGTGCCGACGTCCTGACGGACGTTGATGCCGACGCCGTGGCGGTGGCCGGCGAGGACGAGGAACACGTTCTCGTTCGGCTCGACGACCTTGCGGTGCACGAGCAGCCCGTCGGGGGTGGAGATCTCGGACCCGCGACCGTCGGGGCTCGGGCTCGGCACGAGGTAGTCGTGGGTGAGGACGACGGCGTTGCGGTCCGCGAACTGCTCCAGGACGCCGTCCGCCCAGGCCGCCTCCTCGTCCGTCACGCCGTACGAGAGGTACACCGCGACGAAGTCCAGGCCGCCGGCCGTGAAGAGGTCGTAGTGGTTCTGGTTGTCGCCCTCGCGCCACGGCCCGCCGTACGACGCGTCCCGCCAGCCGGCGGACAGCGCCTCGTAGCGGTCCGGGCCGTAGAACTCGTTGAACAGCGCCCCGGGGCCGTTGTCCTGGCCCGTGAGGTTGTCGTGGTTGCCCGCGAGCACGCCGTTGGGGATGCCCGCCTCGTCGACGATGCGCTGCGCGGCCGACGACACCTCGTACTCGCCGCGCACCTGGGCGGCCATCGCCTCGTCGGCGGGGACGCGCGTGTAGTTCTCCATGATGTCGCCCGTGTGGGCCATGTACGCGATCTTGCGGTCGTCGGCGTTGTCGGCGACCCACTGCGTGACGTCGGTGTAGGCCTGGCGCCACACGGCGCGCTCCTCGGCCGTCTCCTGCTCGACCGCGCCCTCGGACAGGTACTGCGTGTCCGTGAGGTGCACGAGGGAGAAGTCGATCCCGTCACGGTCGGCGAACGACGTCTCCTGCGTCGACCCGCCCGCGCCGATGTCGTCGGCGAACGGGTCGGTGGCGGTGACGAGGACGTGGACCGTCCCCTCGTGCGCGTGCCCCGACCCGAGGACCGCGGAGAGCTCGGTGGCGCCCTCGACGGCCCCGCGCGCGGAGGCGAGGGGCGTCCAGGCCGCGCCGTCCCACACGTGGAGGGTCGCCAGGCGCTGCGGGTCGACGACGCCGTCCCAGCGCACGACCTGGCCCGACACGTCGCCCTCGGCGGCGATCTCGA
The DNA here is from genome assembly GCF_020551945.1 of Cellulosimicrobium marinum. GTDB lineage: Bacteria > Actinomycetota > Actinomycetes > Actinomycetales > Cellulomonadaceae > Cellulosimicrobium > Cellulosimicrobium marinum. Next base: position 74,967 of record NZ_JAJBZH010000003.1, read on the forward strand.
ACCGCTGGTACGCGACGTCGCGCGACCGCGGGGAGTCGAGCCGTGCGTCGTCGCCCGGGACGAGGGCGTCGACGGCGGCCGGCTCCTCGCCCTCGACCTGCAGGGAGGCGGGGAGGGTGGACGTCTCGCCCTGCGCCGCGAGGACGGGGGTGGCGGTCGCGGCCCGGGAGAACGTCGCGGTCACGTCGCCGCCGCCCGGGACGGCCACGCGGGCGCCCAGCTCGACGGATCCCTCGACGCCGGTGGTGCCGGCCTCGGGCGTGAGGTCCGTCGGGACGTCGGGGATGCCGAGGCTCGTGAAGGCGACCTCGTGCGTGCTCTCGTTGCCGAGCACGTCCGTCGCGGTGACGACGAGCGCGTGGTCCCCGGCCTCGAGGCCCGGGCCGACGGGCGCGCCCGGCTCCACCGTCTCGCCGTCGAGCGTGACGTGCGGGCCGTCGAGCACGCCCGCGGGGTCCTCGACCTCGACCGCGAGGGCCGTCGCGACCTCCAGCACGGCACCGGCAGCGGGCGTGCTCGCCACGACCGCGGGGCCGGTGTTGTCCGTCGTCACGGTGCGGCGCGCGGCCGCGCCCGCCGCCGTCGCGGACGTGATGACGTGCTCCCCGTCGGCGAGCGTCGCGGTGTCGAGGTCGGCGCGCAGACCGTGGGCGGGCGCGTCGTCGTCGAGCACGACGTCGAACGGCAGGTCGACCTCGGTCGGCTTGCTGCTCGAGCCGCAGTTGCCGTCGCCCATGGAGTACGACGGCGCGATCCCGATCCCGGTGGCCGTGCCGTGGCTCGGCTCGAGGCCGATCCCCGAGATGGCGAAGTCGTCGCGGTTGTCACCGCACGACGTCGGGAACGTCCCCGCCACGAAGGTGATCGCGTTGCGACCCGGGACGAGGTACCCGTTGGGGACGTCGACCCGTACCGTCTCGCTCACGTAGTCGCGGTCCACGAGGTCGATCCGCTGCCCGTTGACGAGCAGGTGGTTGACGTAGCGCGCCTCGATGGAGTTCGAGCCCACGGTGAAGACGAACGCCGAGGTCCCGCCACCGAGGGTCTCGACGGCGCTCAGCGGCGTGCCGTCGACCTCGATGCCCGACGGCGCGTCCCCGCCCTCGGGCGGTGTCGCGAGGATCGTCTGGCGCCCGGTGAGGAGCGCCCCGTCGGCGGGGGTGATCGCAGGCGCGCCGGGCGCGGAGTTGTTCACGGTCACGGCGCTCGTCGCCGACAGCCCGGCCGTCGTCGTCGCGCTCAGCGTGTGCGCGCCGTTCTCGAGGGTCGTCGTGTCCAGCTCCGCCGTGAGGCCGGTCGTGGCCCGGGGGTCCTGCGCGAGGTCGAACGTGAGGTCGGCGCTGCGCACCCGGCCCGTGTTCGTGCCGCACGACCCGTCGCCGAACGAGTAGGAGAACCTGTTGGCGCCGCCGTCGGCGACCTCGCCGAGCAGCTCCAGCGAGACGTCCGTGAGGTCGTAGTCGTCGTAGTTGTCCCCGCACGAGGTGGGGTACGTCCCGACGACGAACCGCACGTCGTTGGCGCCCTCGACGAGCCAGTCGGCGGGGACGTCGAGCACGACGCGCTCGGACACCATGTCGCGGTCGAGGTCGACGCGCTCGCCGTTGACGAGCACGTAGCTGCCGTAGCGCGCCTCGATCGAGTTGCTGCCGACGTCGAACAGCAGCCGTGCGGTCGCGGGTACCGGGTCGGCGTCGAGCGGCGCGCCGTCGACGGCGAGCTCGGCGACCGCGTCGCCCGGCTGGACGGGCTGCGCGGTCACGGTGACCGTCCCGTCGAGGTAGCTCCCGGCGGTCGGGTGGAGCTCGGGCGTCCCGCTCGGCTCCTCGGGGCCGTCCGCCGCGGCGTGCGCGGACCGGTCGGGGTCGGCGGGTGCCGCGGTCGCGGCGGCGGGCACCAGAACGCCGGCGGCGAGGCCGGCCGCCAGGGCGGCGGCGAGCGCGGGGCGTCTCCTGCGGGTGCGGTGCGTGTGCACGTGGGCGTGCATCGTCGTGTCCTCTCGTGGTCGGCAGGCGAAGGGCACGGCGACCACCGTCGCCCGGGGCGACCGCACCCGCACCGGACCCTTCCGCGCGCGGGTGAACAGCCGGACGAGCCGGGACGAACGGGAGGGAAAGGGTCGGCGGCGCGTGCGGGGACGACGAAAGCCGCCCACCGTGGGACGGTGGACGGCCTCGACCGGGCAGGTGCCCGAGGGGTGCGCCATCAGGGACTCGAACCCCGAACCCGCTGATTAAGAGTCAGCTGCTCTGCCAGTTGAGCTAATGGCGCGCGGGAGGAACGGTACCAGCCGCACGCTCCCGTGCTCGACGCCGTGGGACAGGTCCTGACCCACGATTCAGGCCGCCCACGAACGGTGGACGGCCTGGTCGTCGATGGTGCGCCATCAGGGACTCGAACCCCGAACCCGCTGATTAAGAGTCAGCTGCTCTGCCAGTTGAGCTAATGGCGCGCGAGAGAAAACACTAGCAGCCGCGTGACCGCGCCGGAAATCCTCACGGGACGGCGACCTGTGACGTGCACGACAGGTCCCGCGCCCGGGACGACGTCAGAGATAGAGGCCCGTCGGGCCGCCCTCGTCGACCTCCTGGGAGACGGCGTGCACGTCGCGCTCGCGCAGCAGCACGAGGTCCTTGCCGCCGAGCTCCACCTCGGCGCGCTCGTCGGGGTCGAACAGCACGCGGTCCCCCACCGCGACCTGGCGCACGTGCTCCCCCGCGGCGACGACGACGGCCCACGCGAGACGCTTCGGCCCGACCGCCGTCGCCGGGATGACGAGGCCCGCCGCGCTCTGCCGCTCGCTCGCGTCGGTCTCCGGGTCGACGAGGAGGCGGTCGTGCAGCATCCGGATCGGCAGGTCGGCCGGGCGGGCGGAGGGGGACGTCGTCTTGCTCACAGTCGCAACGCTACCCGTGTCGCCTACCCTCGGAAGCACACCCGTGCCCCGGACCGAAGGAGCTCCATGTCCACCCGTCTCGCCGTCGGCGACGCCGCCCCCGACTTCACCCTGCCCGCCGCGGACGGCTCGACCGTCACGCTCTCGGAGCTGCGCGGCACCCGCGTCGTCGTCTACTTCTACCCCGCCGCCGGGACGCCCGGGTGCACGACCGAGGCGTGCGACTTCCGCGACAGCCTCGCGTCGCTCCAGGGCGCCGGCTACGCCGTCGTCGGCGTCTCGCCCGACCCGGTGGACAAGCTCGCCGCGTTCGTCGAGGCCGAGCACCTGACCTTCCCTCTCGTCTCCGACGTGGACAAGTCGGTGCTGGAGGCGTACGGCGCCTGGGGCGAGAAGAAGCTCTACGGCAAGACCGTCGTCGGCGTGATCCGCTCGACCGTCGTCGTGGACCCCGAGGGCGCCGTCCAGCTCGCCCAGTACAACGTCAAGGCGACCGGCCACGTCGCGAAGCTGCGCCGCGACCTCGGCATCGACCCGAAGTAGGGCGACCGCTGCACCTGCGGCCGAGTGGTGCACGTCGACGTGCATCGCTCGGCCGCGGGTGCGTCGGTCGCCGGTGAGCGGTCGCCCGAGCGCCGTAGACTGACCCCCGCGCGCGAGTGGCGTAACTGGCAGCCGCGCCAGGTTTAGGTCCTGGTGTCCTCGGACGTGCGGGTTCGAGTCCCGCCTCGCGCACCCTCGTGCACGACCCTCCCTTCGGCTTGCGAGCGGTCGACACCGGCCTAGCGTGGACGTGGGAGCGCTCCCAGGGCCTCCTGGCCCGGCGACGACGCCGGGCGACCCGCGCGGGACGACGACGTGCCGCGCCCGACCCTCCGAGGTGAGACGTCGTGCCCGACGACACCGCACGCCCTGCCCTGTCCACCCGTCCACGCCGGCGCGGCCGACGCCGGACCGCGGCCCTCCTCGCGGTCGCGCTCGCGGCGGGCGGGCTCGCCGTCGTCCAGGCCCCGGCGGCCACGGCGGACACCGTCGACGTGGGCGCGGGGTCGTACACGACCGACACCGTCGGCCCGACGCCCGAGGGGTGCGCGGCCGTCGAGGCGGACCCGCGCGCGTTCGTCACCGAGAACGCGCCGAGCACCCCCCTGCCGACGAACGACTGGTGGACGTCCCTCGCCTACAAGCGCCTGGACTGCGCGTGGAGCGCGCCGCTGCACGCCCACCCGGCGTCGTACCAGCCCGGTCCGCAGGGGCTCGGCATCTCGTCCACGACGACGCCCGCGATCTCCGGCAGCGGGACGGGCGTCTCCGAGTACCACTACCCCTACGTCGAGGACCTGCGCGCCGGGGTGAGCGGGCTCGCGGCGCCGCACGTGGCCGTCGACGACTGGACGGACTGGACGGTCAGCCCGGTGTGGGACGACGGCGCGCGCACCCTGCGCGCGACGATCGGGCACGGCCTGCCGTTCGCGTGGTTCGAGGCGACGGGCGGCGACGCGACGCTCACCGCGAGCGCCGCACCGGAGGTCTGGCTGTCCGACGGCGCGCGGCTCGGCCTGCGGGTGAACGGGCACGACTACGTGGCGTTCGCGCCGCCGGGGTCGTCGTGGTCGCGCTCGGGGCAGACGTTCACCGCGCCGCTGGGCGGTGACGGGTTCTTCTCGGTCGCGGTGCTGCCCGACGTCGCGCCCTCCGCGCGCGCGGATCTCGCCGAGGTCTTCGCGTCCGCCGCGTACGCCCCGGTGACGGGGACGACGGCGGAGCACGCCTACGACGAGGCGACGGCGACCGTCACGACGACGTACGCGCTCGCGACGACGCCGTGGCCCGGCACGCCCGCGGCGTCGGGCACGGTCGCGGCGCTGTACCCCCACCAGGCGGCGCACCTCGCGTCCACGTCGCCGGCGCGCGACCCGCTCGACGCGACGTACACGTCCGCGCGCGGCGACCTCACCGTGCTCACCGGGGTCGACGCGTTCACGACGCGCGACGTGTTCCGGGGCGTGCTGCCGGAGGTCCCCGCGGTCGCGACGTCGTCGGGCGCGGACCGGGCGCAGCTCGAGGCGTATCTCGACGACGTCGCCGCCGACCCGCTCGACCAGCGCGGGGACGACACCTACTGGACGGGCAAGGCCCTCGGCCGGGCGACGCGGATCGTGGAGATCGCGGACCAGCTCGGCCGCACGGGGCAGCGCGACGCCGCGCTCGACGCCGTGCGCGGCGTGCTCACCGACTGGTTCACCGCGGCCCCCGGGAAGGCGGCGCGCGTGTTCGCGTACGACGACGCGTGGGGCACGCTCATCGGGTACCCCGGCTCCTACGGGTCGGACCGCGAGCTCAACGACCACCACTTCCACTACGGATACTTCGTCGCCGCGGCGGCGACCCTCGCGAGGTTCGACCCGCAGTGGGCGCAGGACTACGGCGGGATGGTCGACCTGCTGATCCGCGACGCGAACGGGTACGACCGCGACGAGACCCGGTTCCCGTACCTGCGCGACTTCGACGTGTACGCGGGCCACGACTGGGCGTCGGGCCACGGCGCGTTCGCGGCCGGGAACAACCAGGAGTCGTCGTCCGAGGGCATGAACTTCGCGGGCGCGCTGGTGCAGTGGGGCGAGGCGACGGGCGACCGGGAGGTCCGCGACGCCGGGATCTACCTGTACACGACCCAGGCGGCGGCGATCCGCCAGTACTGGCTCGACGTGGACGGCACGACCTTCCCGGAGGGCTTCGAGCACGAGACCGTCGGGATGGTCTGGGGCGACGGCGGCGCGTACGCGACATGGTTCAGCGCCGAGGCGGAGATGATCCAGGGCATCAACACGCTCCCGATCACGGGCTCCCACCTCTACCTCGGGTACTCCCCCGAGCGGGTGCGGGAGCTGTACGCCCACCTGGAGCGCGTGAACGGTGGCCCGCCGACGGTCTGGCAGGACATCCTGTGGAACTTCCTCGCGCTCGGCGACCCGCAGGCCGCGCTCGCGCACGTCCGGGCGGGCTACCCGACGCCCGAGGAGGGCGAGTCCCGTGCCCACACGTTCCACTGGGTCGCGAACCTCGCCCGTCTCGGGACCGTGGACGCGGACGTCACGGCGGACCACCCGCTCGCGGCGACGTTCGTGCGCGACGGCGCCCGGACCTACGTGGCGTCGAACGTGTCCGCGCAGGACCTCACCGTGACGTTCTCCGACGGCACGACCCTCGACGTCGCTCCGGGCGCCACCGCGACGACGGGCGCGACGACCTGGAGCGGCGGGAGCGCGGTCGGCGGCCCGGGCACGCCCACCGACCCGACCGACCCGACCGACCCGACCGACCCGACCGACCCGACCGACCCGACCGACCCGACCGACCCGACCGATCCCACTGACCCGACCGATCCCACCGACCCGCCGGGCGAGCTCTTCCCGGTGCTGCACGTGACCGCGGCGGGGACGCTCGACGCCGCACCGGGACCGGCGGGGACGCTCACGCTCGCGTCCGCGGGCGGCGCCACGCGAGACGGGACGCCGCACGACCCGTCGGTCCTCACGGTGCGGGGTGTCACGGGGTCGTACGACGGCGGGGCGACGGCGTTCGCGCTGCCCGTCGACGCGGGCACCACGGTGGGTCTCGCCGTCCAGGCGCGCGTGAGCTACGACCTCACGGGCGACGGGACGTGGGAGCGCACGGAGACGTACGCCTACTTCGCGACGGACCCGGTCCCGGGCCCGGAAACGTACACGAGCACCGGCCGTCCCGTGACGACGTCGGGCACCCTGGGCGACCTCGACGGCGGCACCGTCCGCCTCGAGCTCTGGAGCGTGCTCGGCACCGCACGCCCCGTCGTCACGACGGGCCCCGACGCCACGCTCATCGTCCCGTTCACCTGATCCGGCACGACGACGGCCCGGCACCTCGCGGAGGTGCCGGGCCGTTCGTCGGTCCGATCATTCGGGCGACCGGGCGTGCGGTCGCGGTACTGACCCGACCGCCGACGGCGGGGTGCGGGACGGCGCGCGCGGTCGTGGCGGGTCTGGCGGGAGCCGCGAGGCACGAGCGGCGGATGGTCGACCGCGCGCGCCGTCCCGCACCCTGACCGGACCCGACGCGCGCACCGGTGCCGCCGACCCGAGACGAGCGTCAGGCGTCCTGCGCCTCCCCGTCGCCCGCGGCGGCGATCTGCTGGCGCACGTCGTCCATGTCGAGGCCCTTCACGGCGTCGACGACCTGCTTGAGCGCGGGGGCGGGGAGGGCGCCGGGCTGCGAGAAGACGAGGATGCCCTCGCGGAACGCCATGAGCGTGGGGATGGACGTGATGTTCGCGGCGGCGGCGAGACCGCGCTCGGCCTCGGTGTCGATCTTGCCGTGCACGACGTCGGGGTTCTCCTCCGACGACGCCTCGAAGACGGGGGCGAACATCTTGCACGGACCGCACCAGTCGGCCCAGAAGTCGACGAGGACGATGTCGTTCTCGGTGATCGTCTGCTCGAAGGTCGACTCGGTGAGGGTCTGCGTGGCCATGGGGGGTCCTCCTGGGGGGTCGGGGTTCCATCGGGTGCAGCAACCGGCGCGCCGTGGGTATTCCCCGTGGGCGCGCCGGGGAACGGGGCGGTACCGCCTACGCTGGCGCTGTGACGAGAGCCACCGCCGACCCGCACGACGCCGACCGGGACGCCGACCGCGCGGCGCCGCCGTCCCTGACCCGGCGCACGATCGCGGGGTACGCCGCGGGGTCGGTGGGGACGGGGGGCTTCGCGACGCTGCCGGGCCTGGTGCTCCTGGTGTACCTCACGGACGCTCTCGCGGTGCCGGCGGCGGTGGCGGGTCTGATCGTCACGGGAGCGAAGGTGTGGGACGTGGTCATCGACCCGTTCATCGGGCGCGCCTCGGACCGTGACCTGGCGCGGAGGGGGTCGCGGCGGCGCCTCATGACGGTGGGTGCGCTGGCGCTGCCGGTGTTCTTCACCGTGACGTTCGCGGTGCCGGGGGCGGCGGGCCCGACGGCGGCGGCGCTGTGGGTCCTGGTCGCGTTCCTCCTCGCGGCGACGGCGTTCAGCCTGTTCCAGGTGCCGTACATCGCGCTGCCCGCGGAGATCGTCCCGTCGTACGACGGCCGGACGCGGCTGCTCGCGTGGCGGGTGGCGGCGCTGGCGTTCGCGATCCTGCTGTTCGGTGCGGGCGGGCCCGCGCTGCGCGGTGACGGCGAGTCGCTCTCGGGGTACCTGGTCATGGGGGTGGTGTCCGGCGTCGTCATCGGTGCGGGGATGCTCGTGGCGACACGGGTCGCGCCGTCGAAGGCAGCACCGGCTCCGGCGACGGACGGGTCGGACGCGCCGGACGGGTCGGGCGGCGCGTGGCTCGCGGCGGTCCGGGAGGCGGGCGACACGCTGCGGCGCTCGCGCCCGTTCCGCGCGCTGCTCGGCACGTTCGTCCTCCAGGCGGTCGCGACGGGGCTCATGCTGGCGGGTGCGGCCTACGTCGCGCGGTACGTGCTGCGCGACGAGGCGGCCGTGAGCTACCTCTTCGCGGCGCTCATCGCACCGGCCCTGCTGTGCATGCCGCTGTGGACCCGGGTCGCACGGCGGCGCGGGAAGGAGCGCGGGTTCGTCGTCGCGACGGTGCTGTTCGCGGCGGCGGCGCTCGGCATGGTGCCGATGCTGTGGGCGCCGGGTCCGTGGCTGTACGTGCCGACGGCGCTCGCGGGGGTCGCGTACGCGGGGATGCAGGCGCTGCCGCTGGCGATGCTGCCGGACGTCATCGCGCACGACGCGCGGACCACCGGCGGACGGGGCGGGGCGTTCAGCGGCGTGTGGACGGCGGGCGAGACGACGGGGATGGCGCTGGGTCCCGCGGTGCTGTCCGTGGTGCTCGGCGTGACGGGGTACGTGTCGACGCGCGCGGGCGAGACTGCGACCCAGCCGGGGAGCGCGGTCGACGGCATCGCGCTGTCGTTCTCGCTGGTCCCGGCGGTCCTGGTGCTCGTGAGCCTCGTCCCGCTGGTGCGGTACGGTCTGCGCAGGGGGGACATCGACGACCCAGCACCGGAGCTGCCCCGTGACGAAACCGCCCCTGCCCGCCGACCGCGCGACTGACCTTCCCGAGGCCGTGCCGCCCGTTCCCGTGCGCAGCGACGGCATCCTCGACCGGCTGGCGCGCCTGCGTGCGGCGGACGCGCCGACGCACGGCGGGCGGGTGCTGTCGTACGTGTACGACCCGGACGTGGCGGAGCTGGACGAGCTCGCGGCGGCGGCGGCGCGCGCGGTGCAGCCGGTCAACGGGCTGGACCCGACGACGTTCACGTCCGTCGCGGTGATGGAGCGCGAGCTCGTCGCGTTCGCGCGCGAGATGCTGCACGGGCCGGCGGACGGCCCGGACGTGGTGGTGGGGTCGGTGACGTCGGGCGGGACGGAGAGCTGCCTGCTCGCGGTGAAGATCGCCCGCGAGGCGTTCGTGGCCCGGCGTCCGGGTGTGCGGCCGCGGGTCGTGGCACCGGTGAGCGCGCACGCGGCGTTCCGCAAGGCGGCGGCGTACCTCGACGTCGAGCTCACGTCCCTGCCCGTGGACCCGGCGTCGGGTCTGCCGGACCCGGCGGCGTTCGCGGCCGAGCTCGACCGCGCGGGCGCGGCGCCCGGGGACGGGGGTGACGTCGCGCTCGTGGTGGTGTCCGCGCCGTCGTACCCGCACGGGGTCGTGGACCCCGTGACGGAGGTCGCCGCCCTGGCGGCCGCGCGCGGGGTGCCGGTGCACGTCGACGCGTGCGTGGGCGGGTGGGTGCTGCCGTTCTGGGAGGCGGCGGGCGGCGGCGGGGTGCCGCCGTTCGACTTCGCCGTCCCGGGCGTGACGAGCATCTCCGCGGACGTCCACAAGTACGGCTACGCCCCCAAGGGCACGTCGGTGCTGCTGGTGCGCGGGCGCGACCGTCAGCGCCGCCAGTTCTTCGCGACGACGGGCTGGCCGGGGTACCCGGTGGTGAACGCCGGGATGTCGGGCTCGCGCTCGGCCGCGCCCCTGGCGGCGGCGTGGGCCGTGTCGCAGGCGCTCGGCACCCCGGGGTACACGGCGCTGACGGCGCGGTGCGTGCGCGCCACCCGGGCGCTGCACGAGGCGGTCGAGGGCATCGAGGGCCTGCGCGTGGTCGGCGACCCGACGGGCCCGCTGGTCGCCGTCGCGACCGACGAGGACGTGCCGCCCGCGCGTCGTGTCGACCCGCACGTGTGGGCCGACGAGGTGCGCACGCGCGGCTGGGTGCTCCAGCCGCAGCCCGGGCTCGTGCAGGACGACGGCACGCGCCTGCCGCACACGACGCACCTCACGGTGACCCCGGTGACGGCGTCCGGCCTCGACGGCCTCGTCCCGGCGCTCGTCGCGGGCGCGGACGCGGTGCGCGGCACGGGTCGTCCGGACGTGTCCGCGGTGGTCGGCGCTCTCGCCGCGTCGGCGGACCCCGGCACGCCGCCGTCGTCCGACGCGCTCTGGGCGGGGCTGCTCGCGGTCCTCTCCCCCGGCGCCGGCGGGGACGAGCGCGCCGGGTCGTCCGGGTCGTCGTCCGGGTCGGTGCTGCCCGACCGGCTCGCGCCCCTCATGGCGCTCATGGAGGTGCTGCCGGCGGCGCGGGCGGAGCGCCTGCTCGTGGAGATCGTCGCGCGTGTCGCCGACCCGTCCTCCACCGGGCGGGCCGGGGTTCAGCCGTCGGCGTGACACCCCGTCGCGGACTCGCCCCGAGCCTCGTCGCGGGGTAGAACAGGGGCGTGACGGACACCGCCGACTTTCCGCCCGACGACTTCTCGCACGAGAACCCCCGGCCCGCCGGGTGGCTCAGCCCCGAGGAGATCGCGGCCGCCCGCGCACAGCTCCCGCTCGTCTACGTCGACGCGATCCCCGTCCGGGTGGACGACTCGGGCGACGTCGTCGCCGTCGGGCTCCTGCTGCGGGTGGCGCCCGACGGGATGATGACGCGTGCGCTCGTGTCCGGTCGCGTCATGTACCACGAGCGCATCCGGGACGCGCTGCTGCGGCACATCGAGAAGGACCTGGGACCGGTCGCGCTGCCGCAGGTCCCGGCGTCGCCGCAGCCGTTCACCGTCGCGGAGTACTTCCCCACCCCGGGCATCACGTCGTACCACGACGCGCGCCAGCACGCGGTGTCGCTCGCGTACGTCGTGCCCGTGTCGGGCGACTGCCGCCCGCAGCAGAACGCCCTGGAGCTCGCGTGGCTGACGCCGGAGCAGGTGTGCAGCGACGAGGTCCAGCTGGAGATGCGCGGCGGCCAGGGGGTGCTGCTGCGCCAGGCGATGGCGTTCGTCGGCCGGCTGCCCTGACCCGCGGCACCGCCGGCCCCGGAGGCACGCGTTCGGGATGACGCGCCCGGCGACGCGCGCCGACGCGGTGCAGCGTGCCACGGGCGACGTGTCGCACCGGCGGACGGGACTGCGCGAGTGGGTGGGGGCCGTGCCGCGGCAGGGCGACGCGGCCCGTCGCGCGGGGTTCCGGCTGCTCACGGCCCCGCGTCCTTCTCCGTCGGCGACGTCGAGGGTCCGCTCGACGACGGCGAGCTGGGGCGCGCCCGCGCCTGGGGCCGCGGTCTCGCGGAGGCCCTCGTCCCGACGCCGGGCCGGGCGACCACCTGACCTCGGGAACCCCCTCTCGGTCGCCCCGGAGCGGGCGCCGGGTCAGCCCCCGAGCTCGAGCCGCGGCCAGTCGTCGAGGTCCTCGCGCATGCGGCGGTCGTGCGTCGCCACGACGACCGCCGCGGGCGTCACGCGCAGCGCCTGCGTGAGCTCGTCGACGAGGTCGATCGACAGGTGGTTCGTCGGCTCGTCGAGGAGCAGCACGTGCGGCGCGGCGAGCAGCGCCCGCGCGAGGTCGAACCGGCGGCGCTGCCCCGCGGACAGCTCCCGCAGCGGACGGTCGAGGTCCGCATCGTCGAGCAGGCCGAGGAACGCGACGGGGACGAGGTGGTCCGGGTCGAGACGCCCGGCGTCGAGCAGGTCGAGCGCCTCGCGCGCGTACTCGTCGAACCCGGTGCGGTCCTCCGCGCCCGGCGGCAGGTCGGGGCCCTCCTGCGCGACGACGCCCAGCCGCGCGCCGTCGACCACCGACCGCGTGCCGCGGTCCAGCCCGACGAGCCCCGCGAGCGCCGCGAGGAACGTGGACTTCCCGCCGCCGTTCGGGCCGGTGACGAGCAGGCGGCCCGACGGCGGCAGCGCGACGCGTGTGCCCGGGAGGTCGAGGCGCGGCCCGCCACCTTGCCCCCCGCCGACGCGGGGGCTGCGCAGCTCGAGGACGGGCTCGGCCGGGTCCCAGCCCGGGGACATGGCGGGCAGCTCGGGGAAGACGAGCTGCAGCGGCGGGACGGGCACCTCGACGGCCTCGGCCTCGAGCTGCTGGAGGCGGCGGTCGGCCGCCTTGACGTGGATGCGGGCGCGCGTGGCGCGGCGGTGCTTCTGGCTGCCCTTCGGGGGGCGCCACTCGTCGGAGAGCCCCTCGTACGAGGCGTCGAGGACGGCCGCGAGCTGCTGCGCGCGCTTCTGCTCCGCACGGTAGCGCTGCCGCCACCGGTGCAGGGCCTGGTTCTTCGCGAACCGGTAGGACAGGTAGCCCGGCTGCCCGTAGAGCACCGGGCGTCCGTCCATCGCCGGGTCGAGGTCGAGGATCTGCGTCGCGACGTCGTCGAGGAGCCGGCGGTCGTGCGTGACCATGACGACGCCGCCGCGCCACGCGACGAGCTCGCCCGTGAGGAAGTCGATCCCCCCGGCGTCGAGGTGGTTCGTGGGCTCGTCGAGCAGCAGCAGCTCGGCACGCTCGGCGAGCCGGCAGGCGAGCCGCACCCGGTACCGCTCCCCCACCGAGAGGGTCGCGAGCTCGCGGTCGCGGTCCCGGCACGCCCCGAGGCGCGAGAGCGCGACGTCGACCCGCCGGTCGGCGTCCCACGCCGCGAGGTGCTCGGCGCGCGCGAGGATCGCCGTGAGCTCGGCGAGGTCGCCCGCGTCGTGGTCGAAGTCGCGTGCGGCGGCGTCGAGTGCCGCGGCGACGGCGCGCAGGCCCGCGAGCGTCGTCCCCACGAGGTCGCCCACCGTCTGCCCCGGCCCGACCGAGAGCTCCTGCTCGACGACGGCCAGGTCGCCCGCGCGCCGCACCTCGCCGCGGCTCGGGACGAGGTCGCCCGCGAGCACGTGCAGGAGCGTCGTCTTGCCCGTCCCGTTCTCGCCGACCACCCCCAGCCGGGTGCCCTCCGCCACGCGGACGGTCACGCCGTCGAGGACGGGGCGACCGGGGTAGGCGAAGGCGAGGTCGTCGGCGGCGAGGTGCACGGGTCAACCCTAGGCCGCGCGGGAGAGGTACGGTCACGGCATGAGCACCGCACCCGGCCCCCTCGCCCCCGCCGCGCGCACCCCGTCGCGTCGGCCGCGGCTCCCGCTCGTGCTGCTCGCCGTCCTGGCCGACGCCGCGTGCGTCCTCGCGCTCGCGACCGGCGGTCTCGCCGCGCACACCCCGGGCGAGGGGGTCGTCCGCCTGCTCTACGTCGCGTGGCCCTTCGCGGCGGGCGCGGCCGCGGGCTGGGCCGTGACGCGGGCGTGGCGACGCCCGTGGCGGGTGTGGCCCACGGGCGTCGTCGTCTGGGGCTGCGCGTGGGCGCTCGGCATCCTGCTGCGCGTCCTCACCGGTCAGGGCGTCGCACCGGCGTTCCAGCTCGTGTCGTTCGGCTTCCTCGCGGCGACGATGCTCGGGTGGCGCGGCGTCGTCGCCCTCGTGGACGTGCTGAGCCCCGCCGAGCGCCGTCGGCGCGCCCGCGACCTCGGCGGCCGCTGAGACGCGGCCCCGGGCACTACCTGGCGAGCGCCTCGACCACGTGCGGTGCCAGCGCCCGGAACGCCGTGCCGCGGTGGCTGATCGCGTTCTTCTCGGCCGGGTCGAGCTCGGCCGCGGAGCGGCGGGGCACCGCGGACCCGTCGGTCGCACCCGGCTGCTCCAGCGGTTCGAGGATCGGGTCGTAGCCGAACCCGTTCGTCCCGCGCGGCGCGTCGAGCAGGACGCCGCGCATCTCGCCCGTGCGCACGACCTCGCGCCCGTCGGGGGTCACGAGCGCCGCCGCGCACACGAACGCGGCGCCGCGGTGCTCGGGTCGCACGTCGCGCAGCTGGGCGAGGAGGAGCTCGAGGTTGGCGAGGTCGTCGCCGTGCCGGCCGGCCCAGCGGGCGCTGAAGATGCCCGGCGCGCCGCCGAGGACGTCGACGGCGAGGCCCGAGTCGTCCGCGACGGCCGGCAGCCCGGTGGCGGCGACGAGCGCGCGGGCCTTGATGAGCGCGTTCTCGGCGAACGTCACGCCGTCCTCGACCGGCTCGGGGGCACCGACGTCCCCCGCGCCGACGACCTGGTCCGGCGCGAGCGCGACCCCCGGGTGGGCGCCGAGCTCGGCCGCGAGGATCGCGCGCAGCTCGGCGATCTTGCCCCGGTTGTGCGTCGCGAGGACGAGGCGCGCGCCCTCGGGCGACCGGGCGGCGTCGGGCCCGGTGCTCGCCGTGCTCACGCGTCCGCCGCGAGCGCGGCGCGCTGGATCGAGGTGAGCTGCGCGGTCCCGCCCACGGCGAGGTCGAGGAGCGCGTCGAGCTCGGCGCGGTCGAACGGCGCGTGCTCGGCCGTGCCCTGCACCTCGACGAACGACCCCGAGCCCGTGACGACGACGTTCATGTCGGTCTCGGCGCGCACGTCCTCGACGTACGGCAGGTCGAGGAGCGGGACGCCGTCGACGATCCCGACGCTGACGGCCGCGACGGAGTCGGTGAGCACGGGCTTGCCGCCCGACTTCACGTGACCGTGCCGCTGGCCCCACGCGACGGCGTCGGCGAGCGCGACGTAGGCGCCGGTGATCGCGGCGGTGCGCGTGCCGCCGTCGGCCTGGAGGACGTCGCAGTCGAGGACGATCGTGTTCTCCCCGAGCGCGGAGACGTCGATGACCGCGCGCAGCGAGCGCCCGATCAGGCGCGAGATCTCGTGCGTGCGCCCGCCGATCTTCCCCTTGACGGACTCGCGCTGGCTGCGCTCGTTCGTGGCGCGCGGCAGCATCGCGTACTCGGCGGTCACCCACCCCTCGCCGGAGCCCTTGCGCCAGCGCGGCACGCCCTCGGTGAACGACGCCGCGCACAGCACGCGCGTGCGGCCGAACTCGACGAGCACGCTGCCCTCGGCCTGGTCGAGCCAGTGGCGGGTGATCGTCACGGGGCGGAGCTGGTCGGGCGTGCGGCCGTCGGCGCGCGCGACCGGCGCGGAGGGTGCGGGGGTGGTCATGCGCCCACCCTACCGAGCACCCCCTCCCCGCTGAGTGCGGGGCATTCGTCGTCGGGGGGCGGGCGGGACGACGAATCCCCCGCACCCACGGTCAGACGAGGAACTCGGCGCCCGTCGTCGCGACGTCGACCGGGCCGGCGTACGTCCGACGCGCCTCGGCCAGCGAGCGCTGCGGGTCGTTCCACGCCGGCAGGTGCGTGAGGACCAGGCGGCGGGCGCGCGCCGCCGTCGCGACCTCCCCCGCCCGACGACCCGTGAGGTGGATGCCGCGCTCCACGCCGTCGTCCCGACCCTCGTGGAACGCGGCCTCGCACAGGAGCAGGTCGGCGTCGCGCGCGACGTCCACCACGCCGTCGCACGCGTCCGTGTCCCCCGAGTACGCCAGCACGGCACGCTCCCCCGGGCGCACCGACGACGGGCCCGTGACCCGCACCCCGTACGCCTCGACCGGGTGCAGCACCCGGAACGGCTCGAGCGTGAGCGGCCCCACGGTCACGGGCGACCCGGGCGACCACGGCCGCACGGCCAGCTCACCCGTGATCCCGTCGCCCGGCTCGGCACCGTACGCCTCCTCGACACGCCGCGCCGTGCCCGAGGGGCCGAGGAGCGGCAGCCGCGACGGCACGCCCGTGCGCGCCGAGCCGCGCTCCGGGTGGTAGCGCAGGTAGACGTACAGCCCGCACACGTCGACGAAGTGGTCGGGGTGCAGGTGGGACAGCGCGACCGCGTCGAGGTCCAGCGGGTCGACGAACCGCTGCAGCGCGCCCAGCGCCCCGTTGCCCAGGTCGAGCACGACGCTCCAGTCGCGCTCCTCGTGGCCCGTGGCCGCCGCGAGCGCCGCAGGCACCTGGACCAGGTACGACGACGCGGGCGAGCCCGGGCCTGCGAACGACCCCGAGCAGCCGACCGTGACGAGGCGCATCAGGCGGCCTCCACGGTGAGGACCTCGGGGCCGAGGAAGCGGCGCGCGAGGTGCTCGAACGGCGCCGCGCTGCCCGTCGCGAGGAAGCGATGGGCCGGGGGGCCGGCGTCGCGCGACCGTTCGAGGTCGTGCGCGACGAGCGTGCGGTACACGTCCTTCGCGGTCTCCTCGGCGCTCGACACGAGCGTGACGTCCTCGCCCATGACGTAGGAGATCGCGCCCGTGAGCAGCGGGTAGTGCGTGCAGCCGAGGACGAGCGTGTCGACCCCGGCGGCCTTCACGGGGTCGAGGTACTCGTGCGCCACGGCCAGCACCTCGGGCCCGGACGTCACCCCCCGCTCGACGAACGACACGAACTCCGGGCAGGCCTGCGTCGTCAGGTGCAGCCCGGGCGTGACCGCGAACGCGTCCTCGTAGGAGCGCGACGTGATCGTCGCGCGCGTGCCGATCACGCCGATGCGCCCGGACCGCGTCGCGGCCACGGCGCGCCGCGCGGCCGGCAGGACGACCTCGACCACCGGCAGCCCGTGCCGCTGCGTGTACCGCTCCCGCGCGTCGCGCAGCACCGCCGACGACGCCGAGTTGCACGCGATGACGAGCATCTTCACACCGTCGTCCACGAGCTGGTCCATGATCGCGAGCGCCATCGCCCGGACCGCGGCGAGCGGCTTCGGCCCGTACGGCCCGTTCGCGGTGTCCCCGATGTACAGCAGGGACTCGTTCGGCAGCTGGTCGAGGACCGAGCGCGCCACGGTCAGACCGCCCACGCCCGAGTCGAAGATGCCGATGGGAGCGTCGTTCACGCGCCCGAGCCTAGTGCTGGCCGGACGCGACGACCGCTCGTGCGGCCGACGTCACGGTGTGGCAGCGCCCACAACGCCCCGGCGCGCCACGGCGACGCGCCTCACCGACCCGCCCTCAGGTCCGCCAGCATGCCGTCCACCAGCGACTCCTGCAGCAGCCCCGAGAGCAGGAACACGCTCACGAGGAACCGGCGCGCGGCACGGCCCTCCACGTCGCCGTCGAGGTCCGGGCCGTCGTCGCCCTCCGCGTCCAGCTCGTCGTACAGGCCCTCGACCTGCGCGTCCGTGCGCAGGCCGAGCCGCTCGGCGAGCACGAGACGCACGTCGGTCAGCGCGCCCGCGACCCGCCGGGCCGCGTCGCGCGGCACCACGAACGGCGCCGCCGACGCCGGCTCGCCGTCCACGAGCATCTGCCCCAGCAGGACCAGGCGCCCCACCTTCTGCGCGGCGAGGTCGTCCTGCGTGAGCCGACGGAACTCCTGCGCGACCTCGTCCTCGTCCGACGCGTCCGGCAGGAGGCGGCGCACCGCCGGGTCCTGCGGCACCGGCCCCTGCCCCGCGGCCGACGGGACCGGGCCCGTCCAGCCCGGCGGGACCCACGCGCCGTCGGGCACCGGACCGGCACCCGGCCCGTCCGGCACCTCCGTCTGCAGCATCTGCGCGACGTCGCCCGCGAGCTGCGCGAGCACGATCCGCTCCGACGGCTCCAGCTCGGCCACGTACCCGCGCGACTCCGCGCGGAACGGCCTCACGCCGCGTCCTCGCGCTGCATCGTCGCCCACAGCCCGAACGAGTGCATCGCCTGCACGTCGACCTCCATCCGTTCCCGCGGCCCCGACGACACCACCGCCCGGCCGTCCTGGTGCACCTGCATCATCAGCTCGTTCGCGCGCGGCGGCGCGTACCCGAAGTACGACTCGAAGACGTACGCCACATAGCTCATGAGGTTCACGGGGTCGTTCCACACCAGCGTCACCCACGGACGGTCGGCGGCCAGGTCGAGACCCGCGTCGACGTGCGTCGCCTCGTCGGGCACCGTGAGGGACGCGGACGGGACGCCGGGACGGGAGGTCGGGGGCAGCACGGTCACGCCACCACTGTATTCGTGGGCACGCCACCACCCGTCACGACGCAGCCGTGCCCTAGGTTGGTCCGCATGAGCCTCCCCGCCCCGGGCAGCGGCGCCCACCGGCGCTCGACCGCGCTCCTCACGGACCGCTACGAGCTGACCATGCTGCAGGCCGCACTCGCCGACGGCACCGCCCACCGCCACTGCCTCTTCGAGGTGTTCACCCGGCGACTGCCCGCCGGCCGGCGGTACGGCGTGCTCGCCGGGACCGGCCGCGTCCTCGAGGCGCTCGCCGACTTCCGCTTCGACACCGCCGAGCTCGACTGGCTGCGCGACCGCGGGGTCGTCGACGAGCGCACCCTGGACTACCTCGCCGGCTACCGCTTCACCGGGTCGATCTCCGGGTACGCCGAGGGCGAGGTGTTCTTCCCGCAGTCCCCCGTCATGGTCGTCGAGGGGACCTTCGCGGAGGCCGTCGTGCTCGAGACCCTCGTGCTGTCGGTCCTCAACCACGACTCCGCCGTCGCGTCGGCCGCGTCGCGCATGACCAGCGCCGCCGTCGACCGCCCGTGCCTGGAGATGGGCGCCCGGCGCGCGCACGAGGAGGCCGCCGTCGCCGCCGCCCGCGCCGCCGTCGTCGCGGGCTTCGCCGGGACGTCGAACCTCGAGGCCGGGCGCCGGTACGGCCTGCCCACCATCGGCACCGCCGCGCACGCCTTCACCCTGCTGCACGACGACGAGGAGTCGGCCTTCGCGTCCCAGGTCGCCTCCCAGGGGCCCGGCACGACGCTCCTCGTCGACACGTACGACGTGCGTCGCGGCGTCACGAACGCCGTGCGCGCCGCCGGGACCGGGCTCGGCGCGGTGCGCCTCGACTCCGGCGACCTGGGCGCGCTCGCCGTCGAGGTGCGACGCCAGCTCGACTCGCTCGGCGCCCGCGGCACCCGCATCACCGTGACGTCCGACCTCGACGAGTACGCGATCGCCGCGCTCGCCGCCGCACCCGTCGACACGTACGGCGTCGGGACGGCGCTCGTCACCGGGTCGGGCGCGCCGACCTGCGGGATGGTCTACAAGCTCGTCGCGCGCGAGAACTCCGGTGGGGTGCTGCAACCCGTAGCCAAGGCCTCGACGGCCAAGACGAGCTCCGGCGGACGCAAGGTCGGCGCACGCCGCTACGGCGACGACGGGCGCGCCGTCGAGGAGGTCGTCGTCACCGGGCACGACCTCGCCGTGCGCGACTGGGACCCCGAGGCCGAGGAGGGCGACGTCCGCCCCCTCCTCGTCCCCCTCGTCGTCGACGGCGCCGTGGACTCCCGGTGGCTCGGCTCCTACGGCGTGCAGAACGCCGCCCAGCGTCACCTCGAGGCGCGCGCCGAGCTCCCCCGCGGCGCCCGTCGCCTGTCCGCCGGCGACCCCGCGATCCCCACGGTGGTGCACACCGTCGGCTGAGGCTTCCCGTCGGCCGAGACTTCCCGTCGGCCGAGACGTCCCGGGCGGCTACGTGCGGCCGACGAACCAGCCGCGGACGAGACTCACCCGCGCGTCGAGCTGCTCCGCCGTGGCGAGCGGCACCTCCGGCCCGCCGCACCGCCGACGCAGCTCGTTGTGCACCGTGCCGTGCGGTTGCCCGCTGCGCCGCGCCCACGCCGAGACGAGCTGCTGGAGCTCCTTGCGGAGCTCGGCCGCCCGACGGTGCTCCAGCTCGGAGCGCTGCCGCTCCGCCGCCGCGCCGTTCTTCGACCGGGCGGACATCTGGTCCGCCTGCCGCTGACGCAGGAGCGTCGTCACCTGGTCTGCGTCGAGCAGCCCCGGCAGACCGAGGAAGTCGAGCTCCTCGTCCGAACCGACGTCCGCCCCGGTGCCGAACTCGCCGCCGTCGAACAGGACACGGTCGAACGACGCCTGCGCCTCCAGCGCCTCGAAGCTGCCCTGGACGAGCTCGCCCGACGCCTTGTCCTCCCGATTTGCCGCGGCGAGCTCGGCGGCTTCCGGGTCGAAGCCCTCCCCCTGCTCCTCCGCCGTGAGCGGTCGGTCCAGCGCGTGGTCCCGCTCGATCTCCAGCCCGTTCGCGAGCTCGAGGAGCGGTCCGACGCTCGGCAGGAACACCGACGCCGTCTCCCCTCGCTTGCGCGCCCGGACGAACCGGCCCACGGCCTGGGCGAAGAACAGCGGCGTCGACGTCGACGTCGCGTAGACCCCCACCGCGAGGCGCGGCACGTCCACCCCCTCCGAGACCATGCGGACGGCGACCATCCACCGCTGGTCGCCGTCGGAGAACTCCTCGATGCGCGCGCTCGCGCCGTCGTCGTCCGAGAGGACGACCGTCGGCGAGGTGCCCGTGATGCGTGCCAGGTGGCCCGCGTAGGCGCGGGCGTCCGTCTGGTCCGTCGCGATGACCAGCGCGCCGGCGTCCGGGATCGCACGGCGCACCTCGGTGAGGCGCTTGTCCGCCGCCGCGAGCACCGACGGCACCCACTCGCCGTTCGGGTCGAGCGCGGTCCGCCACGCCTGGCCGGTCATGTCCTTCGTGAGCGGCTCCCCGAGACGGGCGCTCACCTCGTCGCCTGCCTTCGTCCGCCACCGCATCTGCCCCGAGTACGTGAGGAAGAGCACCGGACGGACCACGTGGTCGCGCAGCGCGTCGCCGTACCCGTAGGTGTAGTCCGCGCGGGAGCGGCGGATGCCGTCCGGACCGCGCTCGTACTCGACGAACGGGATAGGTGCCGTGTCCGACCGGAACGGCGTCCCGGTCAGGCTCAGCCGCCGGGTCGCGTCCTCGAACGCCTCGCGCACCGCCTCGCCCCACGACAGGGCGTCCCCGCCGTGGTGCACCTCGTCGAGGATGACGAGCGTGCGCTCCGCCGTCGTCCGCGCCGCGTGCAGGGCCGGCTTCGCCGCGATCTGCGCGTACGTCAGCGCCACGCCGTCGTAGTGCGCGCCGTGCCGCCCCTGGCTGTTGCGGAAGTTCGGGTCGATGCGCACACCGACCCGCGCCGCGGCGTCGGCCCACTGGTGCTTCAGGTGCTCCGTCGGCGCGACCACCGTCACACGACGCACCACGCCCCGCTCCAGGAGCTCGGTCGCGACGCGCAGCGCGAAGGTCGTCTTGCCCGCACCGGGCGTCGCCACCGCGAGGAAGTCGCGCGGCTCACGGGTGCGGTACAGCTCGAGCGCCTCCGCCTGCCACGCGCGCAGCTTCGACGCCGCACCCCAGGGGGCGCGGCGCGGGAAGGCCGGAGAGAGGTGGGAGGCCGCCGCCGACGACGGGCTCTGGGGCGATCCGGTCGACGGGCCGGGACGGGACGTGCGGGGTGCGGACGGGTGGGGAGTGCCGCTCACTTGCCGGAGTCGCCCTCGCCGTCCTGCGGGTCGCGCAGTCCGTCGTAGATCTCCTTGCACGTCGGGCAGACGGGAAACTTGTTCGGGTCGCGGCCCGGGACCCAGACCTTCCCGCAGAGCGCGATCACGGGCTTGCCGGACATCGCCGACTCCATGATCTTCTCCTTGCGCACGTAGTGCGCGAAGCGTTCGTGGTCGCCCGGCTCGGTCTGCTCGTGGGTCTCCTCACGCTCGAGGACGCCCGTCGAGGTACCGGTGGAGGGCTCGGTCGACGGGTTCCGGAAAGGGTCCTCGGGACCCCCGGGGGGCGTGCTCGCGCGGAGTTCGGTCATGGTCCGCAGTCTACGTCGCGCCGGTGACGACGCGTGGGCCGCAGCGTCCCGGCGAACGCACGAGCCCGCCGGGGCCTGCGCTCCAGGGGCAGCGGAGCACGGCGCCCGGCGGGCGGCTGGGTGCACGTCGGCCGACCGGTGCGGAACAGCACGACGCAGGAACGGTTCGTCGGTTACAGGCCCTGCCAGGCAGGCTTGGACGCGTACGTCTGGCGGTAGTAGCCCGCGAGCTGCAGGCGCGAGGCCGCCGCGTCGTCGACCAGCACCGTCGCGTGCGGGTGCATCTGCATGATCGTCGCGGGCCACAACGCGCTGACCGGACCCTCCACGAGCTGGTGCACCGCCTCCGCCTTGCCCTTGCCCGTCGCCAGCAGCACCAGGTGCCGCGCCGACATGATCGTCGCCAACCCCTGCGTCAGGCAGTGCTGGGGCACCTGGTCCACGTCGTCACCGAAGAACCGCGCGTTGTCCTCACGCGTCTGCGCCGTCAACGTCTTGATCCGCGTGCGCGACGCCAACGACGACCCCGGCTCGTTGAACGCGATGTGCCCGTCCGTCCCGATCCCCAGGATCTGCAGGTCCACACCCCCCGCGTCCGCGATCGCCGCCTCGTACGCCGCGCACGCACCCACCAGGTCCCCCGCGTTACCGTCCGGACCCTGCACCGCACCCGGGGCGAAGTCCACCCGCGAGGCGATCTCCGTCTCGATCACGTTGCGGTACCGCTCCGGGTGCTCCGCCGGCAGACCCACGTACTCGTCCAGCATGAACGCC
The DNA here is from genome assembly GCF_020551945.1 of Cellulosimicrobium marinum. GTDB lineage: Bacteria > Actinomycetota > Actinomycetes > Actinomycetales > Cellulomonadaceae > Cellulosimicrobium > Cellulosimicrobium marinum. The sequence continues at coordinate 97,378 of NZ_JAJBZH010000003.1, forward strand.
CGCGCCCGCGCGAAGCTCAGACCCGACTCCTCGTGCCGCCGCACCAGCTCGTCGTACACCTTCAACGGCGACGAACCCGTCGCCAGACCCAGCACCGCCTGCGGCCGCGACCGCACCAACGACTCGATCGCATCCGCAGCCAGCACCGCCAGCTCGCCCGCCGGGGCGATCACGACCTCCATCAGAACTCCTTTCGACGGCCGACGAGGGCGGCACCCACCGCGGCCACGGGGACGTCGTGCGGCGCCAGGGACACGCGGTCCGCGAGCTGCAACGACGACAGGAACGGGGACGTGCGCGACTGCGCCACGAGGGCGGCGCGCACTGCGTCAAGGAGCGGCTCGCCCAGGGCGGACACGCCGCCGCCCAGGACGACGTGCCGGACGTCGACGGTGAGCTCGAGGATCCGCACCGCGCTCGCCACCGCGGACGCGAACTCGTCCTTGATGCGCTGCGCCTCGACGTCACCGGCCGCGGCGGCCTCGAACAGCTCGGCCGGGGCGGGACGCCCGTGGCGCGAAGGCCACCGGGCGCTGAGCGCGGAGCCCGAGGCGTAGACCTCGACGCACCCGCGCTGCCCGCACGCGCAGAGCGGTCCGCGCGGGTCGATCGGGATGTGCCCGATCTCCCCCGCCGCGCCGCTCACGCCGCGCCGCAGCTCGCCGCCCAGGACGATCCCCGCCGCCAGCCCGGTGCCGAGCGCGAGGAACGCGAGGTCCGACCCGTCGGCCCCCCGCAGGTGCGAAGCACCGAGCGCGGCGACATTGAGGTCGTTGTCCGTGCGGACCGGGACGCCGCCGATCTCCCGCGACACGTGCTCGGCGAGCGGGTAGCGGCCCCCCTCGATGCCGAGGTTCACCGCGTGCGTGACCGACCCGTCCTCGGGGTCGACGAGACCCGGTACCCCGATGCCCACGCCCTCGAGCGTCGTCGGGTCCGCGCCGACGCGCCGCGCGACCTCGCCGATCGCGCGGACGGCGCTCCGCACGACGCCTTCCGGTCCCAGCGTCGTGGGAATCCGGACCGCCTCGTGCGACGCGCCGTCCGGGTCGACGAGCGTCGCCAGGACCTTGGTGCCCCCGATGTCCAGGCCTGCCGTCCACCCCGGCACCGACCGGCCCCGCACCGCGGTGCGGGGGGTCGGTGCCACGGGCAGGGCGGTGCCGGGACCGGCCACCTCGCCCGGGAGCGAGGCGGCCGTGCTCAGATCGCTCACGTCAGCCCTTCACCGCACCCGAGACGAGACCACCGGTCATACGACCCTGGACGATGACGAAGAAGATGACCACCGGGATGGCGACGATCACCGAGCCGGCCATGAGCGCGCCCCAGTTGGTCGCCTGCGTGGCCTGCTGGAACGTGCGCAGCCAGACGGGCAGGGTCATCGACTCCGGACGCTGCATGATGATCAGCGCCATGAGGAACTCGTTCCAGGCCTGGATGAAGGCGAACACGCCGGTCGCGACGAGGCCGGGGGCCAGGAGCGGGAAGGTGATCTTCCAGAACGCCTTCGGCCGGGAGCAGCCGTCGATCATGGCCGCCTCCTCGAGCTCCGCCGGGACGCCGTGCACGAACCCGCGCAGGGTCCAGATCGTGAACGGCAGGACCGCCGAGATGTAGATGATCGCCAGACCCATGATCGTGTTGAGCATCTGCCAGCCGTCGATGATCCGGAAGATCGAGATCATCATGGCCTCGCCCGGGATCATCTGGACCACGAGGATCGCGACGATGAACGCCTTGCGGCCCTTGAAGGAGAAGCGCGTGATGGCGAGGGAGGCGAGGAAGCCGAGGACCATCGTCACCACGAGGGTGATGAAGGTGACCCCGATGGAGTTCCCCAGGGCCGGCGGGAGCGGTGCACGGGAGTCGTCCGTCCACACGTTCACGTAGTTCGCGGTGGTGAAGACGTCGGGCGTCGGGAAGAAGTGCAGGTCCGTTCCGCGGATGAGGTTCGTCGGCAGGAACGACGTGTTGATCATCCAGTAGACCGGGAAGATCGACGCGATGAAGACGATCACGGCGAGGATCGAGTAGAGGACGTTCGCCGTCTTCTTGCGCTGCGTGTCCTTGCTGCGCCGCGGGACGTCCCGCACGGGGGTCGCCGCGTGCCGCACCGGGGCGGCCGGGGTGGAGATGGTGCTCACAGTTCTTCCTCCCGGACGGTCCGGCGCACGTAGTAGAACGAGATGCCGAGCATGATGAACACGAAGATCACCGCGATCGCGCCGGCGACGCCGTAGTGCCCCTGGGCCATGCCCATCTGGTAGATGTACACGCCGATGGTGTTCGTCTTCTCGCGGTCACCGCCGATGCCCTGCAGCGCGTAGACCTGGGTGAACACCCGCAGGTCCCAGATGATCGACAGGACGATGAGGACCGTGTAGATGCTGCGCACGTACGGGACCATGATGAGGCGGAAGCGCTGCAGCGGGGACGTGCCGTCGAGCTGCGCGGCCTCGAGGACCTCGCCAGGGATCTGCGTCAGGCCGGCGTACAGCGTGAACGCGACGAAGGGCACGGCACCCCAGACGATGATCAGGGTGAGGATGAGGAAGAACTGGATCGGGTTGAGGAGCCACGAGTGGCCCATCCAGTTGTCGCCGGTGATCTTCGTCAGCAGGTTGTTGACGACGCCGTACTCGGTGTCGAAGAGCCAGCCCCAGACGATCGTGCCGGCCAGCGGCGGCATGGCCCAGGCCAGCAGCAGGCCCACGGAGACGAGCGTCCGGAAGCCCTTGTTGAGGCGCATCATCAGCAGCGCGACGAGGGTGCCCAGGAGGAGGGTGAGCGCCACCCACACGACCATGAGCACGAAGCTGCGCAGCAGGACGGTCCAGAAGCCGTCGACGTCCGTGAGGACCTCGACGTAGTTGTCGAAGCCCACCCACTCCGCCGGCACGCCCATCAGCTGAGCGCGCTCGTACTCCTGGAAGGACATGACGAACAGTCGGACGAGGGGGTAGCCGACCATGACCCCCAGCACGACGAGGCTGGGGACGAGGAGGCCCCACGGGAGGACCGGAGGGCGCCGCGTGGACTTCTTCCGCGAGTCCGCGCGCGGCGACGCGGTCCGGGGTTCGAGGGTGGTTGAGCTCATTTCCTCACTCCGTCGAGGGGTGCGCGGGTGGTGCGCGGGCGACGCGAACGGGTCGCGTCATGCGCAGGGGTGGGGGCTCCGGGAGGAGCACCCACCCCTGACGGACCGAGCGTCCGGTGCCGCCCCGAGGGTCCCGCGGCGGCACCGGGCGGCTCAGCTGTTGAGGATCTCCTCGATCTTGGCGTCCAGCTCCTCGGCGACGGCCTTCACGTCGTCACCGTTGGCGATGCGGGTGAACGCCGTCTGGAGCACGTTCTGCGCCTCGACGTCGGCCCAGCGGGGCGACACGGGCGTGACCTTCGTGTTCTTCGACACCTCGACACCGGCCTGGGCGATCGGGTTGTCCGTGGGGACCTTCTCGGCGAGCGAGGTCTTGGCCGGGATGAGGCCGTTCTCCGCGAGGATGGTCTGGTACTCGTCGCTCATCATGATCTCGTAGGCCGAGACCGCGAGCTCCGGGTTGTTCGACTTCGACGCGACGGCGAGGTTCGAGCCACCACCGAAGACGGTGGCCGTGCCGCCGTCCTTGCCGGGCAGGGGCATCGCGGTGAGGTCGGAGCCGTAGGTCGACTCGCAGCCCGGCGTCTCGGCGTCCTCAGGAGCCTTGATGGACCACTGGATCCACGTCGGCGCCGAGAGGTAGCCGACCTTGCCCTCGCAGAACGGCACCTGCAGGTCGGTCTCCTGACCGTCCTTCGGCGCGAGCGACGCGTTCTTCATGAGGTCCGCGACCTGCTCGAGACCGGCGAGGCCACCCTCCGAGGAGAAGCCCGCCTCCCACGTGCCGTCCTCGGCCTGCTCGGCGATGAAGCCGCCGTTCTCCCAGACGAACGGGAGCGCGTTGTACCAGTCCTGGCCCGGCCAGTAGAGGCCCGAGACCGAGTCCGTCGTCATCGCCTTGGCGTTGTCGACGTACTCGTCGAGCGTCGTCGGCACGGGCGTGTCACCCGTGACCTGCGGGGAGTAGAACACGACGCGCGAGCCCGCGTAGTAGGGCAGGGCGTAGTGCTTCTCGTCCCAGGTGCCGGCCTCGACGAACGCGGGGAGCAGGTCGTCGCCACCGTAGGACTCGAACTCCTCGGCGGTGATCTCACGGAAGTAGCCGGCCGAGGTGAACGCGGCGGACTGCGTGTTGCCGACCTCGACGATGTCGGGGCTGTCCGAGCCGGAGAGCGCGGTCGTGAGCTTGTCGACGAGGCCCGTCCAGGACTGCTCCTCGATCGTGAGCGTGCTGCCCGGGTTGGCGTCCTCGAACGTCGTCGTGAGGTACTCGCGCGCGGCGTCGGGCGTGTCCGAGCCGACGAGCCAGACGCGGACCTCGCCGCTCGCAGCGGTCTCCTCGCCGGACCCGTTGTCGTCGTCCGTGCCGGAGCCGGAGCCGCAGGCGGTCAGCGCGAGTGCCAGGGTGATGGTCGACGCCACGGAGGTGGCGACGAGGCGGTTCCTCTTCACTGGGTGCTTCCTCTCGGTGTTTCTGTGTGGCGGCGTCGGTGACGCCACCCGAGGTGTGGCAGGGGCCCTGCGTAATTCACGGTGTGCAGGGGTACTGCGGACCGGGCGGGTGCTGCACTGGGGTGCCCGGGGGTTCGTGGTGATCGGTCGGACCGCGTGGGTCGGTCCTCCCGGTCGGGCAGGGGGGTCAGGTTCGACGAGGTCTCATGAGACCCCCAGCTGTCCGGACAGGACGAGGACGGCGGCCCCGGCAAGGACCACGTCTTCGTCGAGCGTCGCCATGCGGACCCGCAGATCACGGCCGATCGCCGGCATCGTGCGGGCACGGATGGTCTCGAACGCCGTCTCCCGCAGGGACCCGTCGAGCAGGTCCGCCGGACCGCTGACGAGGATCTCCGCGAGGTTGAGGGCGCTCACGACAGGAGCCAGGGCGATGCCCAGCGTCCTGCCGACCGACGCCAGCGCGGCGTCGGCAGCCTCGGTGTCGAGCCCGTCGACCGCACGCCGCAGCGCCGGGACGGACAGGACGGTCTCCAGGCAGCCCCGGCGCCCGCAGGCGCAGAGGTCGCCGTCGTCGACGACGGTCACGTGGCCGAGCTCGCCCGCCGCGTCGCCGTGGCCGTGGATGCGCGAGCCGTCCACCATGATGCCCGCGCCGACACCCTCGCCCACGGTGAGCACGAGCAGGCCGGTGCCGGACGCACCGCCGAACGTGAACTCCCCCAGCGCGGCGATGTTGGCGTCGTTCGCGACGTGGACCGCCAGGCCGAGCCGCTCGGTGAGCTGCTCCGCGAGGGGGACGTCGTACCAGCGACGGTTCGGCGCCTCGACGACCCGGCCGTCCGCGTCGACCACACCGGGGGAGCCGATGCCCACGCCGATGACGGGCTGCGTGCCCGCGGCGATGAGGCCGCGGCAGAACCGGGTCAGCAGGTCGACCAGCTCGTCGCCCGTGCGACCGTCGACGGCCAGGCTCTGCCGGACCACGAAGTCGCCCGTGAGGGTGAGGACCGCGCCGCGCATGACCTCGTCGTCCGTGAGGTCGACGGAGACGATCTGGTAGGCGCTCGTGCGCATCCCGACGAGGATGGCGGGCTTGCCGACGCGCTGCCCGGGACGGACACCGAGCTCCTCCACCAGTCCCTCGGCGATGAGCACGGAGACGAGGTCGGAGATGGTGACCCGCGTGAGCGAGGTCGCCCGGGCGAGGTCGGCACGCGACGTGGGGCCCTCGTGGAAGAGGTGCTGCAGCACGAGGGAGCGGTTGTGCGCCCGCGCGTGCTCGGGGAGCACCTTCGCGGTCGGCCTGAGCCCTGTGCTCAGGCGTCGGCGCGGTGCGCCGTTCCCTGTGACTGCCGTCGTCATGTTTGTTAGTAGACCGCCTTTACTAAGACGGTGTCAACCTGCTCGTCACGGGAGTTACCGAAACGTTGCCGAGCGTTCCCCCGGCCGGGACCGAGGTCCTCAGCCCCGGTCGCCGAACGTCCCTGCCGACCCGTCGCGGGCCCGTCCGTGCGCCCTCTCGAGCGCCCCTCCGAGCGCCCCTCCGAGCGCCCCTCCGAGCGACTCTCCGAGCGACTCTCCGAGCGCCCACCCGAGAGCCCCCGCGTGCTCCACCGACCGCGCGGCCACGACGACGGCGCGTTCCAGCGCCTCGCGCGGGCCGGCGCCCTGGGCGAGCGACGCCGCGAAGGCGCCGTGCACCACGTCGCCCGCACCGAGCGTGTCCACCACCCGGCGTGCGGGCGGCACGGGGACGACGCAGCGGACGCCGTCGTCGAGCACCTCCACCGGGTCGGGCCCGTGCGTGCGCGCGACGAACGCCGGTCCCGCCGCGGCGAGCGCGTCGAGCAGGTCCGCCTCCCCCACGCCGGGGAGCCCGAAGTCCGCGGAGGCCACGACGGCGTCGCACAGCGCGAGGATCTCCTCGGTGCGCGGCTTGGAGGAGCCGGCGTCGAGCACGACGACGCACCCCACGTCCCGGGCCCGCCGCGCGAGCGGGACCGCGACCGCGGGGAGGTGCCCGTCGAGCAGGAGCACGTCGCCCGGGCCGACGGCGCCGAGGAGCGCCACCGGGTCGTCGACGACGTCCGCGGGCCCCAGCGCGCTCGCGTTCGTGCTCACGACGGCGCGCTCCCCGGTGGACGCGGTGACGAGCACCGTGGAGACCGCCGGTGCCGCGGTACGCGCTCGTTCCGGACCGAGCGCCTCGACGAGCTCGACGCCTGCCGCGGCGACGTCGGCGCGGACGGCGTCGGCGAGCGGCCCGGTCCCGACCGCGGCCACGAGCCGCGCGGGCACCCCGAGCGCGACGGCCGTCGCCGCCGCGTTGGCGGCCGGGCCGCCGAAGGCCGCGTCGAGGCTGCGCGCGACGATCTTCTCGTCGGGTCCGGGAAGTCGGTCGACCCCCTGCACGACGTCGAGCGTCAGCAGTCCGCAGCACACGAGCACGCTCCCATCATGCCCGCCGGTGACCGCCAGATCACGGCCAGTTCACAACACGGTCACGATGCGGCACGACGTGTCCGCTTCGCGGTGTTGGCCCCCTACGCTCGCAGCATGCACCGCCGACCGAACCCTCTCTCCGTCGTCGCCGCCCTCCTGCTCGGCGGCGCCCTGCTCGCGGGCTGCACCTCGGGGGCGTCCGACGCCGAGGCGGGTTCCGTCGTCGGTACGGCCCACGACCGGGGCGTCGAGGAGTCCGTCGCCGAGGACGACGGCGCGGGTCTCGCCGACTCCGCGGCGAGCGACCAGGCCGAGGCGGACCGTGAGGTCATCACCACCGGTTCCGCGACCGTCGTCGCCGAGGACCCGCTCGCCGCGGTCGAGGAGGTCGCGAGCCTCGCGGAGAGCACCGGCGGCCGCGTGGAGTCCCGCTACCAGAGCGCGGCCGACGGCGACGCGCCCGCGAGCGCCGAGATGACGATCCGGGTCCCGGCGGACCGGACGACGGCCACGATCGACGCGCTGGGCGAGGTCGGCGAGGTGCGCGACCTGTCGGTCGAGGAGGTCGACGTCACGGGCACCGCGCGGGACCTCGACGCGCGGATCGAGGCGCTGTCGACGTCGGTCGACCGGCTGCGCACCCTGATGGGTGACGCGACGACGACGGAGGACCTGCTCGCTGCGGAGCAGGAGCTCACGTCGCGGCAGGCGGACCTCGAGTCCCTGCAGTCGCAGCGGGCTGCGCTCAGCGAGCAGGTCGCGATGTCGACGCTGCACGTGAGTGTCGTCGCGGTCACGCCGGTCGAGCAGCTCTCGCCCGGCGGCTTCCTCGGTGGGCTGCAGAACGGGTGGAACGCGCTGCTCTCGACGCTGAACGGTCTCGTCGTCGGGCTGGGCGCCCTCCTCCCGTGGCTGGTCGTCGCCGGGGTCGTGCTCCTCGTCGTGCGGTGGGTGCGGCGGTCCCGGCGCGGTGCCGCAGGCGGGGGGCGCGGGACGGGCGACGACCCGGCGCGTCCGGACGGCCCGGTCCACCCGGATGCCGACGGGGCGCAGGAGCAGGGCGTGCCCGCGCGCGGGGCACCGCCGCTCGTGGGCGCGGACCGTGACTGACACCCCGACCGCTCGGAAGGCCACTCCGACGGCCTCTTCGACGGCCGCTCCGACAGCCTCTGCGACGGCCTCTGCGTCGGACCCGATGCGGAGCCGGCCCGGCGACGTGGCCCGCCTGTGGGTCGGGGACCCACGCACCGAGGGGGCGCGCGCCGTCGGGCACCTGGTGACGCGGGTCTGCACGCACTGGGACACGGTCGGCCCGCACGCCTTCCCCCGGCACGTCAACCCCGAGCCGCGGCTGCAGTGGCGGGCGTGCTTCGACGCGCCGGGTGACGAGGACGTGTACTGCGACGACCCCGACGCTCCCGCGGTGAGCCGCGGGACGACCAGCACGGTCCTCGGGGGTCGGGCGCTGGTCCTGCAGTGGCTCGACGGGGCCGAGGCGGAGGCCGTCAGGGCGCGGCACGGATGGTGACGGGCGCGCGGCAGGTGCCGACGCTCGTCGTCCCCGGCTCGTGGCGAGGGCCGGGGACGACGACGGCCCGCACCCCGGGCGGGGTGCGGGCCGTGCCGCTGGTGGAGGTGCGGGGAATCGAACCCCGGTCCGGTGACGCCGATCGAGGACTTCTCCGGGCGCAGTCCGCTGTCGTTTTTCTCGGCCCCCGCACTCACACGGACAAGGTGCGGACGGGCTCAGTCACCTAGAAGTCCCCGCAGCCCCGATGACGAGGGCTACGAGCAGTGGCTTCCTGGATGACGCCAGGATCCGGGACGGAAGCTAGCCCGGGCTGACGGACTTCGGGGCTCGCTCAGGCGGCGAGGGCGAAGTCGGTGCGCTTGTTATCGGCACCTGTGGTTCGCAGACATCGTTAACGAGATAAGCCTGCATCCTCGGCCCGCTTCTCCTCGAAGCACGACCACCGTCGAAACCGATCACCCCCTGTGCAGTTGTCAACCACTGCCGTCCCGTCGGGCGGACCCGGTGGTGCGGCAGCAGGTCCAGCCTACGTGATGTACCGCGCAGGTCGCGCGGTTTTTTCCGCGGGCGAACGGGGCCGTGCGCGTCCGGCTACTTCTTCCGGCCGAGGACGTCGGCGAGCAGCCCGCCCGCGATGCCAAGCAGGAAGACGTCCTTGGCGAGCCCTGTCCCCTGCTCGGTCGGCCGGACTCCGTCCTCCCGCGTCATCCCGGGGGTGTTGAGGTACATGCCGACGAGCCCGGCGGAGAAGGCCCCGAGCGCGGGGGCGACGAGCGCCGTCGGCACGAACGGCGTGACGAGGGCGGCACCCAGGGCGATCTCGGCGGTCGAGAGGGTCCGGGTGAACTGCTGGGGCTCGACGTCGCCGAGGAACGAGTAGGTCCCCGCGGCCATCCCGTGGATGCCGCGCGCCGTCTCGTCGTCGGCGCCGCGCTTGCTCAGGCCCGAGTTGAGGATGAACGCCCCGGCGGCGAGACGCGGGAGGTACTGGCGCAGCGAGACCATCGAGTGCTCCTGTCGGCGGTGGGGAGGGCCGCCCGGCCGGGCGGACCCACCGACCGTACGACGCCGCGTCCGTACCCACCACTCCCGGTACGGGCGCGCCCGGGCCGCGTCCGGTGCGGTGACGAGCAGCAGCGGGTCAGCGCATCTCGCGCTGGCGCATGGCACGCTGCGCCTCGCGGTTGTCCTGCTTCTCCCGCAGCGCCTGACGCTTGTCGTACTCCTTCTTGCCGCGGGCGAGAGCGATCTCGACCTTGGCGCGCCCGTCGAGGAAGTAGAGCTGCAGCGGGACGACCGTGTGGCCCTTCTCGCGGACCTTCGCCTCGAGCCGCAGGATCTCCTCCTTGTGGAGCAGGAGCTTGCGCTTGCGGCGCGGCGCGTGGTTGTTCCACGTGCCCTCGGTGTACTCGGGGATGTGGACGTTCTCGAGCCACGCCTCGCCCCGGTCGACGCCGACGTACCCGTCGACGAGCGACGCCCGCCCCATGCGGAGCGCCTTCACCTCGGTGCCGGACAGGACGATCCCCGCCTCGTACACGTCCTCGATGACGTAGTCGTGGCGTGCCTTGCGGTTGCTGGCGACGACCTTGCGGCCGCTGTCCTTCGCCATCTCGTCCTACCGTCCTCGTCGTCCTCGGCCCGCGTCCCCGGGCAGGGTGGTGCGTGCTGCGCGGTGCGCGCCGGCCCACCAGCGTACGGGTGCCCGACGGCGCCCGGTACCGATTATCCCGCGGGCGAACCCGTCGCTCAGAGGCGGCTCATGGGGTCGACGGTGTTGCCGTCCACGTACACCTCGAAGTGGAGGTGGCACGCGCTCGAGGTCCCGGTGTTGCCCGAGTACCCGACGGTGTCGCCCTTGTTGACGCGCTGCCCCGGTGAGACCGCGAACCGGGACAGGTGGTTGTAGCTCGTCATGACGCTCTGCCCCCCCATGATGCCGTGGTTGACGAGCACCTGGTTGCCGAGGCCCCCGTAGCGGCGCGCGAACAGGACGGTGCCCGACGCGGACGCGATGATCGGCGTCCCGCAGTAGGCGCGGAAGTCGGTGCCGGCGTGCAGTCGCCAGATGCCGAGCGTCGGGTGCAGGCGCATGCCGTAGTTCGACGTGATGTGCGGGACGGCGGTGGGGTACGACAACCCGCTCGACGTCGGCGGCGCGGTGGTCCCGCCGCCTCCCCCGCCGCTGCCTCCTCCGGAGCTCCCGCCGGAACCGCTGCCCGAGCCGCCGCCCTGGTTCTGCTGCTCCTGGCGGCGCCGCTCCTCCTCCTGGCGCCGCTTCTCCGCCTCCTCCGCGAGCCGCCGGTCCCGCTCCGCCTGCTCGGCGATGATGCCCTTGAGCTCGGACTGCAACGCGGCCTGGTCCGCCTCGTTCTGCTCGATCTGGGCGAGCGCCGCGGCCTTGCGGTCCTCGATCGTCGCCTTCTTCGCCTCCTGCTCGACGATGAGCTGCTCGACCTCGGCCTTGCGGTCGGCCGCCTCCTTGCGCGCCGCCTCCGCCTCGACGACGTTCGCGTCGGCCTGCGCCTTGAGGTCGGCGATCGTCTCGCGCACGGCGGTGAGCCGCGCCTCGCGGTTGCGCGCCACGGCCTCGGCCTCCTGCATGTCCTGCAGGGTGCGGGCCTGGCTGCGCGCCGCCGTCGTGGAGACGGCGTACTCCTCGATGAACTCCTCCGTGCTCTGGGCACCGGTGACGACGCCGAGGCTCGACACGTCGCCCGCGCCGCGGTAGGCGCTGCGGGCCATCTCCGCGATGCTCGCCCGCGCGTCGTCGACCTCGGTCGCGCTCTGCTGGATCTCCTGGCTGATCGACGCCTCCTGCACGAGCGCGTCCTCGAGCCGCTGGGCCAGCAGCTCGGCCTCGCGCTGCGTGCGTTCGACCTCCGCCTGCGCGGCCTCGAGCTCGGCCTGCGCGACGGGGAGCCGCGCCTCGATCTCCTGCAGGTCGAGCACCGCCTGCTGCAGCTGGGCGTCGGTGCCCTCCAGCTCGGCCTGCAGCGTCTCGCGGTTGCCGAGGATCTCCTGCTGGCGGCGCTCGGCGGCGGCACGGCGGTCGTCGATGTCGTCCGCGCTGGCCCCGGTGACGCCGGCGGTCACGAGGACCACGGTGGCGAGGACCGCCGCGAGGACGCGGCGCGGGGAGCGTGCGGGACGGGGCGCGCCGGTGCGCGCGGGACGCGTGGAGGTCATGTCACACCCTCGTGTGGCGGTTGAGCGTGACGACCGAGGAGATGGCCGCCAGGAGGAACGCGATGCCGACGAGCACCGGCGCGATCGTCAGGACGTCGGCCTCGTCGACGTACGCGACCCACGTCACGGACTGCGAGAGCCAGTCCGTCACGAGGTACTTCACCCCCACCCACAGGCCGCCGACGGCGAGCAGCGCCCCCACGACGGCGGCGATCGCCCCCTCGAGCAGGAACGGGAGCTGGATGAAGAGGTTCGAGGCGCCGACGAGCCGCATGATGCCCGTCTCGCGCCGCCGGCTCAGCGCGGACAGGCGGATCGTCGTCGTGATGAGGAGCACGGCGGCGAGCAGCATCACGGCGGCCAGTCCTGCGGCCAGGAGGGACGCCCGGTTGAGGGCCAGGAAGAGCGAGTCGAAGATGCGTCGCTGGTCCTCGACGACCTCGACCCCGGCCCGGCCGGTGAGGACGTCGTTGACGACCTCGTAGTTCTGCGGGTCCGTGAGCTTCAGCCGGAACGAGGCCTGCATGTCCTCGACGGTGAGCTGGGTGCCGAGGTAGCCGTCGGGGTAGCGCTCCGTGAACGCGGCGAAGGCGTCGTCCTTCGACTCGAAGTACACCGTCTCGATCTCGTCTCCGAGCTCGCCCTCGAACACGTCCTCCAGCCCGGCGATCTGCTCCGGGCTCGCCTCGCCGCCCGCGCACGTCGGCTCGGCGGAACCCGTGGGGCACAGGAAGACGGACACCTCGACCTTGTCGTACCAGTCGTCCTTGAGCTTGTCGATCTGCGTCTGGAGCAGCAGCGACGCGCCGACGAAGGTCAGCGAGACGAACGTGACCAGCACGACCGAGACCGTCATCGACAGGTTCCGACGCAGGCCCTGCCCGATCTCGGTGAGGATGAACTGGAGGCGCACGGCGTCACTCCCCCGCCGTCGCGCGGGCGTGCCGCCGCGCCTTGAGGGCGCTCTCGCGGCGTACGACCGCCGTCGGCGTCGACACGGGGGCGTCCGGCTGCGCGGTCTCCTCCGGCTCGCCGTCGAGCGGCGGCTCAGGGACGCCGTCGGGCGTGTCCTGCGCCGGCGGGACCGTCGGGTCGGGGATCACCTGACCCCGCGCGCCGTAGGCGCCGTGCGCCTGGTCGCGCACGAGGCGGCCGGTGTCGAGCTCGACGACGCGGCGCCGCATCTGGTTGACGATCTCGTGGTCGTGGGTCGCCATGACGACCGTCGTGCCCGTGCGGTTGATGCGGTCGAGCAGCCGCATGATGCCGAGCGACGTGGTCGGGTCGAGGTTGCCCGTCGGCTCGTCGGCGAGGAGGATCGGCGGCCGGTTCACCATCGCGCGCGCGATCGCGACGCGCTGCTGCTCGCCGCCGGACAGCTCGTGGGGCCGCCGCTTCTCCTTGCCGGCCAGACCGACCATCTCCAGCGTCTCCGGCACGGTGATCGCGATGGTGTGACGCTTCTTGCCGATCACCTGGAGCGCGAACGCGACGTTCTCGAACACCGTCTTGTTCGGCAGGAGCCGGAAGTCCTGGAAGACGACCCCGATCTGGCGGCGCAGGTGCGGCACCTTCCAGCTCGACAGCGCCCCGAGCTCGCGGCCCGCGACGAACACCTTGCCCGACGTCGGACGCTCCTCGCGCAGCACGAGGTGCAGGCACGTGGACTTCCCCGAGCCGGACGCGCCGACGAGGAACACGAACTCGCCGCGCCGGACCTCCAGGGACACGTCGTCCACGGCGGGCCGGGCGCCGCGCGCGTAGACCTTGGTGACGTTCTCGAAGCGGATCACGGCAGGCACAACTCTCGGGTCAGGGAGCGAAACGAGTCGCCGGACGATCCCGAGACTAGGCATCCCCTCGCGCGCGGCCGCGTCGGACACGCCGCACCATCGCGCATCGGACCGTTGCCCGAGTCATCCGCCCGGTCGCTCGTGCGTGCGCCTTCGCGTGCGCCTCACGCGGGTCAGCTCGCCTGCTGCGCTCCCCGGCGCCACCGGATGCCGGCCTCGATGAAGTCGTCGATGTCGCCGTCGAACACCGACGACGGGTTGCCGACCTCGTGCTCCGTGCGCAGGTCCTTGACCATCTGGTACGGCTGCAGCACGTAGGAGCGCATCTGGTCGCCCCAGCTCGCCTTGATGTCGCCCGCGAGCTCCTTCTTCTTCGCGTTCTCCTCCTCCTGCCGCACGAGCAGCAGGCGGGACTGCAGGACGCGCAGCGCCGCCGCACGGTTCTGGATCTGCGACTTCTCGTTCTGCATCGACACGACGATGCCGGTGGGGATGTGCGTCATGCGCACCGCCGAGTCCGTCGTGTTGACCGACTGCCCGCCCGGCCCGGAGGAGCGGAACACGTCGACCTTGATCTCCGACTCCGGGATCTCGATCGAGTCCGTCTGCTCGATCAGGGGGATCACCTCGACCGCGGCGAACGACGTCTGCCGGCGACCCTGATTGTCGAACGGCGAGATGCGCACGAGGCGGTGCGTGCCCGCCTCGACCGACAGGTGCCCGAACGCGTAGGGCGCCTTCACCTCGAACGTCGCCGACTTCAGGCCCGCCTCCTCGGCGTACGACGTGTCGAGCACCGTCGTCGCGTACCCGTGCCGCTCGGCCCAGCGCAGGTACATGCGCAGGAGCATCTCGGCGAAGTCGGCCGCGTCGACGCCGCCCGCGCCCGCGCGGATCGTCACGACGGCCTCGCGCGCGTCGTACTCACCGGCCAGCAGGGTGCGGACCTCGAGCTGGTCGAGATCCTTGCGGATCGCGGCGACCTCGGTCTCCGCCTCGACGAGGGTGTCCTCGTCCTCCATCTCCTGGCCCATCTCGACCAGGGTCTCGACGTCGTCGATGCGCTGCCCGAGCTTCTTCACCCGGTCCAGCTCCGACTGCGCCGCCGACAGGGCCGACGTCACCTTCTGCGCGGCCTCCGGGTCGTCCCACAGGTCCGGCGCGGACGCCTTCTCCGACAGGTCGGCGATCGTCGCGCGCAGCGCCTCCGGGTCGCTCACGCTCTCGATGGACTGGAGCGTGCTCCGCAGCGCCTTGATCTCGGTCGGGAAGTCGATGGTGGCCACGAGGTTCAAGGTTACGCGACCACCCGGGTGCCGGGCGCCGTCGGGCAGGAGCGACCCCGTGCCCGACGGCGCGCCGCCCGCTCAGGCGCCCGGGCCGCCCGTCCCCGTGCTCACCGACGTGCCCGACGGCGCGTCGTCGCCCCCTGCGGACCGGCGCCCCTCGTCCCGGGCCCTGGCCAGCATCGCGTCGAGACGCTTGCGCCGCCGGCGCCGCTCGTCGCGGACGCCGAGGACGATCACCACGACGATCGCCGCGAGGAGCAGCTGCGGCCACGGGATCGCCCACGTCGTCACCGAGACGGTCACCGGGTCCAGCGCCGCCTCGATCTCGTCGTCCGCGACCGGGACGGGCGTGAGCGTGACCGTCGTCGTCACGGGCCCGAGCGGCCACACCTGGTCGACGTCGACCGTGCTCGCCAGCGAGCCGCCCGGGAGGACCTCCGTGAGCGGCTCGGCGTCAGCGTCCCGCGACAGCAGCCCGAACAGGCCGGACGCCTCCACGGTGCCGTCCGCCCCGAGGCGGACGTTGCCCTCGTTCACGACGTCGTAGGACACCCGCAGGTCGCCCGCGGCGAACGGGTTCCACGACGGCGTGTAGGAGGCCCGCACGTCGTCGACCACGAGCACGGGCTGCACCTCGCCCGTGACGCGGGTGGTCACGCGGAAGCCGACCCGGCTCTCGACACCGAGGTTGGTGCCCCCCTCCCCCGTGCTGGTGCTGCGGATCGACGCGGCGACCCCGGCGGGGTGGTCACCCGGTGTCGCGTTCGCGGGGACCGCGATCGTGTATGGCACGACGACCGTCTCGTCGGGGTCGACCTCGACCTCGTCCTGGACGGTGAACCACGTCCCCGCCGCCGTGGACTCCTGGTCCGACGGCAGCATGTTGAACCGTCCGTTGGCGGTCAGGTAGCCGTCGGCCGCGGTGAGCGCGAAGGTGGCCGGGACGTCGCCGAAGTTCGTCACCGCGAGGTGCTCCGTGAGGGTCGCGCCCGGGTCCGCCTCCAGGTCGACCCAGCGGCGGCCGTCGGGCCCGTCCTCGTCCGCGGGCGTGACGCTCCACGTGATGACGTCCTCGGTGTCGGCCGGGAGATGGGCGGCGAGGCTCGTGCTGCTCGGAACCGCAGCGGCGTCGGCCGCGACGGGGAGGGCGGTGGACGTCGCCGCGGGCAGCAGTGCGACGAGCGTCGCCGCCACTGCCGCGAGACCGCGGCGGACCGGTCGCGGCGGCAGGCCCCGACGGCGGCGTGGTGCAGTTCCGGCGGCGCAGGTGCCCGCGGGGTGGCGTGCTGTGGTCACGGGGTGCATTTCCTTCTGTCACGACGACGGCGGGCCGCCCGTCGCCCGGGGGGACCCCGGGCGCCGGGGCGACCCGCCGTGGAGCTGCTCGGCGTGCGGCCGGGTGACCGGCCGCGACACGTCGAGTCGGATCAGGCGACGTCCTCGAAGAGGGACAGCGTGATCGTCGAGGAGTAGGAACCGGCCTCGACGTCCTCAGCCGTACGCAGCGTGAGGTCGGCGTTCGCGGTCCACATACCCTCGGGGTTGGCCAGGGACGAGTCCCAGGTGGAGACCAGGAGGTCCTGGTCGACGAGGCCGACGTCGTCGCCGCCCCCGTCACCCTCGAGAACCGGGTCGACACCCAGGCCGACGTCGACGAGGCCGGACTCGGACTCGGAGACGAGCGCCGGGGTCCAGCCCAGGTTCTCGGCACCGATCTCGTCGCCGTTCTCGTTGACGAAGGAGCTCGCGCTGCCCAGCACGTACCACGCGCTGCCCTCGGGGATCTCCTCCGCGGTGCGGGTGTCGGTGACCGTGACGCCCGGGAGCGTGCCGTCGAACTGACGGGTGCCCTCGACCGAGGAGTCGACCTCCTCCAGCGTCGTCGCGTCGGCGGCCACGCTCATGGCGAGGTTGCCCGGCTCGACCGTGGACTCGATCTCGACGGAGACGTCGACGTTCGCGTCGTCGCCCACCTGGTCTGCGACGGCGGCGGACGACAGGGCGACCGTGCCGATGAGCATCGCACCGAGGGCACCCCCGGCGACGAGCTGCTTCCTTGCTCGTGCGTTCATGTTGTTGCTCTCCATCGTTGGAGTTGTTGTCGGACCGGATCACCATAGCGGCGAACCATGGGTTTTGACAGAGAGACACGAGAAGTGGTCAACCAATGTTAAGAAAGTAAACGAATGGTTGGGGCGTGCGTCATCGCACCCCGTACCGGTTCCTTTCTTTCGGTCGTTCGTCGTCGAACGGATCGACGGCTCACCACGCTCTCGCGCGAGACTCCGCACGCACGATGATGCCATCTGACCAGAGCTGCGTCACCCAGCTGATCATCGCGGGTCGCGCCCGGGAGGTCAGCACGACCTCCGCGGTCCGGCCGTCGGGGGTGGAGGCGTCCACGACCCGCACGTCGGTCAGACCCGCCAGAGCCGCAGGATGCTGCGCCAGATGGGTCGCGACCTCGACCCGGACGTCGGCGTCCGTGAGCGTGAGCACGGCGCCCTCCTCGGGTACGGACGCGGCCCCGACGTAGAACGTCTCGTGCGTCATCGAGTCGGCCGCCGTGAGCGCGAGCGAGTCCGCCAGGTCGAAGAGTCGCTTGCGTTCCAGGTGCACCTGCGTCGCGCTCACGACCACCGTCACGAGAAGCAGGGCGAAGGCGACGAAGGCCGACGTGAGGAGCATGACCTGCCCGTCCTCGCGCTGCCCGACCCGAGACCGGACATCCGACCGGAACCGTGAACGGAGCCGAGCAGGGCGCCCGCTCACGGTCGCCTCGCGGCGTACTCGTCGACGTCCACGACGTGCCGCGCCTCCACCGGCACGGACAACGGCACCGCGTCCCGGACGAACCCGGGGACGAACGGCAGGGGGACGTCGAGCCGCACCACGGTCTCGACGGAGCCACCCGGGGCGAGGCACCCGGCGGCCGAGCACGAGACGCCGAGCGCGCTGCCCGGGTCCGCCTCGTCGAAACCTTGGTCGGCGAGCGCGAGGCCCACCGCCACCACGGCACGCTCCGCGCCGTCCGCCGACGACGACGCCGTGACGAACGCGCGCGCCGACTCCCGGGCCGCGCCCTCCACCGCGAACGTCGCCGCCTGGACCCGGCCCAGCGTGAGCACCAGGTACATCACCGGCAGCAGCAGGACCAGGGCGAGACCGAGGAACTCGACGACCGCGTTGCCCCGTTCCCCGTCCGTGCCCTCGACGCCCTCGACGCCCTCGACGCCCTCGCGCACGATCACGTCCCCTCCTCCAGCGCCCGTCCCGAGACCGTGAGCGACCCCGACGGACCGAGCAGCCCGACGACGGGCAGGGGCGCCGTCACCGTCACCTCCACGACCCGCAGGCCGTCGACCGTGGTCTCCCGCGCCACGACGTCCCGCGCGTACCGGTCGGACAGCGCCGCCGCGACGAGCTGGCGGGTCCGCGCCACCCCGTCGGCGGGCCCGCGATCCGCACGCCCCGCCACGCGAGCACCCTCCGCCGCGCTGTCGATCACGGTCGAGCGCACGTGCAGGGCCAGCGCGACCTGGACCACACCGAGGAACAGCACCAGGACGAGGATCGACACGAGCGTGAAGTCGACGACCGCCGACCCGGACTCCCGGCTCGCCGGCGCGTCCCTCGTCGCCGTCACGGCCCGCCGACGCTGCTGATCGCGTCGCTGAACGCCGCCGTGAGCGCCGGCCCGGCGACCGCCCACAGCGCGATGACCAGGCCTGCCGTCATCAACGTGATGAGGACCCAGCCGGGGACGTCCCCCCGCTCCCGGTCACCACCGGCGACACGACGCACCGTCCCGCCGACGACGCCGTGCGCCCCTCGTGCGACCTTGACCGCCCACCCCTGCATCCGTCCATCCTTCCGTCGGGGCGACCGACCGTCGGCCGCCCGTCGTCCCGCCGGGCCAGAACCCGGGAGACTCGTCCCACCAGGTCAGAACCCGAGCCGCAGCGTCGCCACGGACGGGAAGATCGCGAACACGACGGTCACCGGGAGGATGAGGAACACCACCGGGACCATCATCAGGACCTCCTTGCGCCCGCCGGACTCCATGAGCGCGCGCCGACCGGTCTCGCGCACGTCCTGCGCCTGGGCGCGCAGCACCTCGGCGAGCGGCGTCCCCCGTTCCACGGCGACCGCGACGCCCTCGGCGAAGCGGGTGAGGCTGGGGAGCGCCGTGCGGTCGGCGAGCTGTTCGAGGGCACGCGTGAGGGGTGCGCCCGCCCGCACGGCCGCGAGGGTCGTCGCGAGCTCGCCGGACAGCTCGCCCCGAGCGGTGGACGCGACCCGGTCGAGCGCCGCGACGGGTCCCTCCCCTGCGCTGACCGACAGGGCGAGCAGCTCGGCGACGGTGGGGAACTCCGCGAGCATGCGGTCCTCCCGGCGGCGCACGGTCCGCGTCAGGTGCTGGTCGCACCCGACGACGCCCACGACACCGCAGACCAGCACGAGCAGCACGAGCGCGACCGGGGACGACCCCCGGGTCGCGGCGAGCACGACGGCGAGGGCCGTCCCGGCTGCGAGGCCGAGCACGCCCCACAGGAGCTGGCGGGCGCGGAACTGGTCGACGCTCTCCGTCCGGCCCGCGCGGTCGAGGCGGCGTCGCACGTCGGCACGTGTCGAGCCCAGGCGGTCGAGCGCGCGCGCCGCGTCGGCCACCCACGGCGCGAGGAGACGTTCGATCGTGGGGAACGGGGTGTGGACGGGCTGGTCCCGCAGCAGCGCGGACGTCCCGTCCTGCAGGCGCAGGTAGGGGGCGAGACGTTCGTCGAGCCGGATCGCGCGGCCCCGGACCGCGCTGACCACGAGGACGAGCCCGAGACCGCCGAGAGCACCGATCGCGGCGCCGAGCCAGGAGACGTCGTTCATCGCAGGACCCTCTCCTCCTCGGGCAACCGCCCGATCCGCAGCATGAGCTGGTAGGCGACGACGGTGCAGGCGGCACCCCCGGCGAGGACCAGGCCCCCGGTGACGGTGTTGTACGCCGCCGCGGTCTCGGCGCGGGTCGCGAGGAAGCCGAGGACGACCCACGGGCCGGCCACGGCCAGGCGGGCGCCGTTGACGGTCCAGGACTGGCGGGCCTCCAGCTCGCCGCGGGTGCGGGCGTCGTCGCGCAGGAACGTCGAGAGGGTGCGCAGGAGCCGGCCGAGGTCTGTCCCGCCGACGTCGCGGGTGAGCCGCAGCGCCTCGACGATGCGGTCCGCGACGGGGTCGGCGAGGCGTTCCTTGAGGGCGTCGAGGCTGTCGCCGAACCTGCCGGTGGCCCGGTAGTCGCGCGCGAAGCGCAGGAACGGCTCGCGCAGCTCGACAGGGCCGCGGTCGCCGAGCTGACCGACGGCCTCGGGCAGCGACAGACCGGCCCGCACGCCGGACGCGAGGTGGTCGACGACCTCGGGCCACACGTCGCGCAGCCGGGCGCGGCGCCGTCGGGCACGGGACCGGACGAGGACGCCGGGCGCCACGGCCGCCATGACGGCGAAGCACGTCGCGATCGTCAGCGACCGGGTCAGGACGCTCGCGACCACGAGGACGACGAGCCCGACGCCGACGCTCGCGCCCACGAGCCCGCCCGGCGTCACCGACGGGGCACCCGCCTGGACCAGGAGGTCCTGCGTCCGGGCGGCCCAGCCGTCGGCGCCGCGCGCGCGGCGTGGGCCCGGCTCCCAGAAGGACCACCACACGCTGAGCAGCCCCGCCCCGAGCAGGAGACCGACCACCACTCCCACGTCAGCGCACCCCCGCCCAGGTCTCGACGGGAGAATGCGCCAGGACGTGGCCGCGGTCGTCGCGCAGCAGCGCCGCGAGGTCGATCCCGGCCCGCGCGAAGCGGTCGGCGGCGGGCGGGTAGCCGTCGGCGCGCACGAGCCGGTCCCCCGACCGCACGAACAGCTCGGAGGTCTCGACGACGCCCTGCTCCACGCGACCGGGCACCCCGAGGATCTCGCGCACTCCGCGGCGGCCCGACGCGTCCGTCCCGAGGTGCACCACGAGGTCGACCGCCGACGCGACGGTCGGGACGACGAACCGGTCCGAGACGTTCTCCCCCGCGAGCAGCGGCAGCGCGCACATCTTCGCGATCGCCTCCCGCGCCGAGTTGGCGTGCAGGGTGCACATGCCCGGGACACCGGCGTTCAACGCGATGAGCAGGTCGAAGCTCTCCGCCTCGCGGACCTCGCCGATGACGATCCTGTCGGGGCGCATCCGCAGCGCCTCCTTGACGAGCCGGCGCAGCGGGATCTCACCGGTTCCCTCGAGGCTGGGCTGGCGGCACTGCATCGAGACGACGTCGCGCACGGCGAACCGGAGCTCGAACACCTCCTCGCACGTGATGACGCGCTGGGTGGCCGGGACGGACCCGGCGAGGGCGTTGAGCATTGTCGTCTTCCCGGCCTGGGTCGCGCCCGCCACGAGGATGTTGAGCCCGGCGCGCACGGACGCGTCGAGGAACGCGGCGGCGTGCGCGGTGAGCGACCCGAGCCGCACCATGTCGTCGAGGCTCGTGGCCCGCACGACGTGCTTGCGGACGTTGACGGCGAAGTGCTCGCGCGTGACGTCGGGGATGACGACGTGGAGCCGCTCGCCGCCGGGCAGCGACGCGTCGACGAACGGGCTGGACAGGTCGAGACGGCGGCCGGACGAGCGCAGCATCTGCTCGACGAGGTCGCGCACCTGCTGGGCGGTGAGGATGGTCGTGGTGAGCTCGGGCTCGCCGCGGCGGGCGACGAAAACCTGGTGCGGGGCGTTGATCCAGATCTCCTCGACCTCCGGGTCGTCGAGGTACTGCTGGAGGGGCCCGAGCCCGGCGACGGCGTCGAGGACGGCCCGCCCGGCGGCAGCCGGGTCGGCGAGCGGGGTGACGGCACCGAGCGCGCTGCGCGTCTCGTAGTCGGCGATGGCGTCGCGCACGAGGCGGTCGACGGCGGCGCGGTCGCGGGCCGGGTCCACGCCGCGGCGTCGGACGAGCTCGCGCACCTCGCTCTCCAGCAGCGCGACCGGGCGCGCGTCGACGGACATCCGAGAGTTCCCCCTGCTCTCCGACCGGGCGACCCGGTGCCGGGTCTGTGGCGATCTGCGCCAGAGAGTAGGGCACGGCGACGCTCGTCGGCACGCGCCCCTGTGGACAGTGCCGCGGGAGGCGCGGAATCGTGCGGATCTCGGCCGGGCGTCGTCTTGCATGCTGGTCAGCGGCCTGCGGGGACGTCGCGCCGGTACTGTCGGGGCATGGCTCCCACGACCGGTCTCCCCCGCGGCCGATGGCAGGACGCGGCCCGTGCGACGGGCCTGCTCGGCGCGGACGGCACGGTCGCCTCGACGGTGTTCGCGGAGATGACGGACCTCGCGCGGCGCACGGGCGCGATCAACCTCGGGCAGGGCTTCCCGGACGTCGACGGCCCGCCGCCCGTGAAGCACGCGGCGCAGCGCGCGATCGAGGACGGGCACAACCAGTACCCGCCCGGCCCCGGGATCCTCCGGCTGCGCGACGCGGTCGCGGACCACCAGTCCCGCCACTACGGGCTGGACCCCGACCCGGCGTCGGAGGTCCTCGTGACGACGGGCGCGACGGAGGCGCTCGCCGCGACGATCCTCGCCCTGGCCGGCCCGGGCGACGACGTCGTGACCCTCGAGCCGTTCTACGACTCGTACGCGGCGTGCATCGCGCTCGCCGGTGCGCGGCACGTCACCGTGCCGCTCGTCCCGGGACCCGATCGTTTCCGGCTCGACGTCGCCGCGCTGGACGCGGCCGTGACGGACCGCACGCGGCTCGTCGTGGTGAACTCGCCCCACAACCCGACCGGGACGGTCCTCACGCTCGACGAGCTGGAAGCGATCGCGGCGGCGGCCCGCCGCCACGACGCCCTCGTGGTCACCGACGAGGTCTACGAGCACCTGACGTTCGACGACGTCGCCCACGTCCCCGTCGCGACGCTCCCCGGCATGCGCGAGCGCACCCTGACGATCTCGTCGGCGGGCAAGACGTTCTCGTTCACCGGGTGGAAGGTCGGGTGGATGCACGGACCCGCGCCGCTCGTGACGGCGGTACGGACGGTCAAGCAGTTCCTCACGTACACGTCGGGCGCCCCGTTCCAGCCGGCGGTCGCGGACGCCCTCGCCGAGGACGAGACGCCGCGTGCCCTCGCGGACTCGCTGGAGCGGCGTCGTGACCTGCTGTGCGCGGGCCTCGAGGACGCCGGGTTCGGTGTCGTCGTGCCGCAGGGCACCTACTTCGTGGTGGCCGACGGCGCGCCGCTGGGCTTCGACGACGGCGTCGCCCTGTGCCGGTCCCTGCCCGCCCTGGCGGGCGTGGTCGGTGTCCCGGTGAGCGCGTTCTGCACGCCGGGGTCGACGACGGCCCGCGCCCTCGCCTCGCGCGTGCGGTTCACGTTCGTCAAGCGCGAGGAGGTCCTCGTCGAGGCGGTGGAGCGCCTGCAGGCCCTCCGGTCCGGGGACCGGACGCGGGGGCTCGTCGACCCGGCCTGACTCGACCCGGCCTGACTCGACCCGGCCTGACTCGACCCGGCCTGACGCGGCTCAGCCGCAGACGCCGGGGAGGAGCTCGGCCTCGTCTTCCGGTTCTCCGTCGGTCGTGCCGTCGGTCGTGCCGTCCCCGTCCGAGCCCTCGGTGCCCTCGGTGCCCTCGGTGCCCGTCGTGCCACCGTCTCCCGCGGCCGCACCGCCGTCGTCCTCGACCGGACCGTCCGTGCCGTCCGCAGGGTCCTGGGACCCGGGGGCGCCCGACGTCGCGTCGTCGCGCGGGTCGGTCGTGTCCTCGTGGCCGGGGGGCGGCTCGTCGGCGACGATGCGTTCCCAGATCGCGTCGGCCTCCGCGGTCCACTCGACGCGGTTCGGGTCGCGCGGCGAGTCGACGACGGGCAGCTCGGTGAAGACGACCTCCGAGGGGTTGATGGTGCGCAGGCTGAACGCGAGCCCGGCGAGCGCGGCCGGGTCGGCGATCGAGGGGTCGGCGCTGATGGAGCTGAGCACGGCCTCGATCACGCCGTAGAGCTGGGGCGAGTTCGTGATGATGTTCTGGGCGAGGATCTGCCGGACCATCGCGTCGATGAACCCCTGCTGACGCTCGATCCGGGCGAGGTCGCTCCCCATCTCCAGGCCCATGCCCTGGCCCTGGCGTGCACGGAGGTAGTCGATCGCGGTGCTGCCGTCGATCGTGCGCTCTCCTGCCTCGATGTTCAGACCCGGCGAGTGCGCCCCGCCGACGACATCCTCGGGGAAGCACATCGTGACGCCGTCGAGGGCGTCGACGACCCCGATGACCCCGGTCATCTTGACGACGACGTGGTTCGTGATCGGGATGCCCGTGAGCTCCTGGACCGCCGTGATGGTGCACGCGGCGGCGTGGTCGATGTCGTCGACGCCGCCGGACCCGATCTCGAACGCGGAGTTGAACATCGCGTTGTGCGGCTGCGACATCGAGCCGTCGGGCAGCTTGCACGCCGGGAGGTCGACGAGCGAGTCGCGCGGGATGGACACGACCTCCATGCGCGTGCGGTCGCCGGAGACGTGCGCGATGAACGTGGTGTCCGAGCGCATGCCCTCCTCGCTGCCCGCGATGGCCGCGTTCTCGGCGTCGCGGAAGTCGGTGCCCATGACGAGGATGTTGAGCGCCCGGCCGGCGAACGGGTCGTCGGGGTCCTTCGGCGGCTCGACCGTCGGGCCCCCGACGACGAGGTCGCTGACGTCGCTGACCGTGACCTTCGACCTGAGGTCGAGGTAGACCGCGGCACCCGCGACGGCGGCGAAGCTCAGGGCGCCGGTGACGACGAGCCCGATCGCACGGGCGACGCGGTGGGAGCGGAGCGCCCGCGCGTGGTGCGGTCCGCCCGACGGCTTCGGCGGGTCGCCGGCTGACCGGCCGGGCCCGGCGGGACGGCCTCGCGACGGTTCCGTCGCGGGCTCGACGATCGATGGCACGGTCCGAGGGTAAGGGTTTGCTCGTGGACACGTGTGCACGACCAGCCGGAGGACGTGTGAAGGAGGCCCGACCTCCGGCGTCCTCCACGTCGCCGAGAGCACGATTCGCCCGCTGTGCCCCGTCTTGCCGTCGTGTCGCGGCTCGCCGGGCCGGTGGTGTCAGATGGGCGTGTGCCAGCCACCGCGCCGGAACGCGGGGGTGGCGAGGCCGAGCACGAGGAGGGACGCGACGACGGCGCCGAGCATGACGGTGGCCATGGCGACGGCGTCGCCGCCGAGCACCCCGACGAGGGGGCTGACGACGCCGGCGACGCCGGACTGGAAGGCGCCGATGACGGCGGCGGCGGTGCCGGCGATCTCGCCGTGGCGCGAGAGGGCGAGCGCGGACGCGTTGGCCGGGATGAGGCCTTGGAGCGACAGGGTGAGGAAGAGCGCCACGAGGAGCCCGACGAGCCCGCCCGCGCCGGTGACGGCCACGACGACGAGGCCGACGGCGAAGACGCCCTGGAGGACGAGTGCGGCGCGCAGCAGGCGGACGGGGGCGACGCGGCGCACGAGGGCGGCGTTGGCCTGCGCGGAGACGACGAGGCCGATGCCGTTGACGGCGAACAGGAGCGCGAACTGGCCGTGGCTGAGGCCGTAGCCCTCCTGCAGGACGAACGGCGAGCCGACGACGTAGCTCATGAGGACGGCCATGCCGAGGCCGGGCAGGACGGCGAGGGCGAGGAAGTGCCGGTCGCGAAGCAGGCTGGCGTACCCGCGCAGGACGGTCGTGGCGCCGCCGGTGCGGCGGCGTGCGGGCGGGTTGGTCTCGGGCATGAACCGCCACACGACGGCGCCGAGCAGGACGCCGAGCACGGCGAGCACCCAGAACACGGCGCGCCAGTCGGCCTGGGCGGCGACGAACGACCCGAGGGTGGGCGCGAGGAGCGGCGCGACGCCGATGACGAGCATGAGGCGCGAGAGGATGCGGGCGGCGTCGGACCCGGTGAACCGGTCGCGGATGGTGGCGATGGAGGCCACCTGGGACGCGGCGTTGCAGAACCCCTGGAGCACGCGCAGCACGATGAGTGCCCCGATGCTGGGCACGACCGCGCAGAGCACGGACGTGACGACGCCGAGCGCGAGACCGATGAGCAGGGGCGGGCGGCGGCCGAAGCGGTCCGAGAGCGGCCCGATGACGAGCTGGCCGACCGCTCCCCCGACGAGCATGCCGGAGAGCGTGAGCTGGGCGAGGGCCGGGTCGGCGTGCAGGTCCGTCGCGACGTCGGGCAGCGACGGCAGGTACATGTCGACGGTGAGCGCCGGCAGGGTGGCGAGCGCGCCGAGGAGGAGCACCCAGCGGACGGTGGACCTCGGTCGGGGCGCGGCGGTCTCGTCCGAGGGGGTGGGCATGACCCCCATCGTATCGATTCGACACCTCGACGGTCGCCCCGGGCGACGTGATCCGCCTCTCGTCGGGTGTGGGCGGCGTCGGGCACCCTGGAGGCATGTGCGGCCGCTACGCCTCCTTCACCGACGCCCAGGACCTCGCCGACGAGTTCGCCGTCGCGGAGATCGCCGACGACGCGTGGCTCCTCCCCCCGTCGTGGAACGTCGCCCCGACGGACCCCGTGCGCATCGTCGTCGAGCGCGCCGCGAAGGACACGGGCGAGGTACGCCGCTCGCTGCGGGTCGCGCGCTGGGGGCTCGTGCCGTCGTGGTCGAAGAGCCCCGCGGGTGGCGCGCGCATGATCAACGCGCGCGCGGAGACGATCCTCGACAAGCCGGCGTTCGCGAAGCCGTTCGGGGTCCGGCGCTGCCTCGTCCCGGCGGACGGGTACTACGAGTGGCGGCCCCTGCCCGACGGCGCGTCGCCGGCCGGGGACGCGGGCCCCGCCCGGCGCGGGCGCACCCCGAAGCAGCCCTACTACATCGAGCCGGGCAGCGGCCGCACCGCCGCGTTCGCCGGGCTCTACGAGTTCTGGCGCGACCGGACGAAGGCGGACGACGACCCCGACCGCTGGCTCGTGTCGACGACAGTCGTCACGACCGACGCCGCACCCTCCCTCGCCGAGATCCACGACCGGATGCCGCTCGTCCTGCCGCCCGAGGCGTGGGACGCGTGGCTGGACCCCGCCGTCGACGCGAAGGGCGCCGCGGACCTGCTCGCTCTCGGCGGCCCGCACGAGGACGTGCCGATGCACGCACGCAAGGTCCCGACCCTCGTCAACGCCGTGACGAACGACGGCCCCGGCCTCCTCGCCGAGGTCTGAGCCGCGCCCGTCCCCTCGCCCGTCCCCACGTCCCGCCCGGACGGGCAGCCGCGCCTCGACCGCACGGTCAGCCGCGATAGGCCCACTGGAGACGGACGGGCTCGATCGTGCCGAGCCCCTGGACCTCGCGCTCGGGCTGCGCGGTGAGCGCGAACCGGGGGTCGCGGGCGAGCACCCCCGCGGTCTCCCGGTCGACGAGCACCGTCGTCGGGTCGGCGATGTCGACAAGCCGTGCGGCGAGGTTCACGCTCGGGCCGAACACGTCGCCGAACCGGGACAGCACCCTGCCCCACACGAGGCTTACCCGCACCGGGGGCACGTCGATCGCCTCCGCGCGCCGGCCCGCCTCCGCGAGCCCGAGCGCCACCCGGGCGCCCGTCGCCGCGTCGTCCGCGACGTAGAGCACGGCGTCGCCGATGGTCTTGACGACCCGCCCACCGGCGGCGGTGATGATGTCGCGCGCGCTCGTCTCGAAGAGCTGGACGAACTCGGCGAGCTCGCCCGACCCGAGCCCGCGCGTGCGCTGGGTGAAGGCGACGATGTCCGCGAAGCCGACCGCGCGCGGCAGGGGCAGCTCGTGGTCGTCGACCGCGGCCGTGCGCGCCTGGGAGAACTCCACGGCGAACCGGCCCGCGACGGCCGCGAGCTGGCGGCGCCACGCGTGCAGGAGCTGCTGCTCCAGGACGGGGGCGAGGTCGGGCAGGCGGTCCAGGACGAGCAGGCGGGCGCTCGTGTCGTCGAGGTCGAACCGACGCGTCACGTGCTCGACGAGGGCCTCCACCTGCCACAGCACGAGCCGCTCGGTCGTGTGCCCGGTCGAGCGGATGAGCGTCGTCAGCGCGCGCTCGTCGAGCTCCTCCCCCTCCGCGAACGCGAACACCTCCGCGAGCGTCCGCGCGTCCTGCTCGGTGAAGGCGTGCTCGTCGGTGACAGGAAGGCCGAGGGCCTGCCAGTAGGCGCGCACGCGCTCCTCGTCGGCGCCGGCGCGGTGGGCGAGGCGTTCCAGGGTGAGGCTGGGCGGACCGCCGAGCAGCGCCTCGTCGAGGGCCGCCTCGGGTGCGGGGCCGGGGTCGTCGCCGGGGTGCTCACCCACCGGTCCGGCGTCGGTCCGGTCCAGGGCGTCGTTCTCCTCGGGCACCCCGTGATCCTACGTCCCCCCGCCGGGACGCAGGTGGTGCACGTCGCCGCTGTGCTGGACGCTCGTGGTGCCGTCGTCGTGCCGCACGACCAGCCCGCCGTCGGGGGCGATGCCGGTCGCGGTGCCGGTGAGGGCGTCGCCCGCGACGCGCTCGACCCGCACGCGGGTGCCGAGGGTGGCGCAGACGCGGTCCAGGTCGGCGGCGAGACCGGCGGCGTGCGCGTCCCCGTCGGCGTCCTGCCAGCGCACGAGGACGGCGTGGAAGGCCTCCTCGAGGGCGACGAGCAGCACCTCCCGGTCGGTCGTCGCGGCCCCGGCGAGCGCGAGGGAGGTGGCGGTGGGCACGGGCAGCTCGTCCGCGCTCTGGGAGACGTTGAGGCCGACGCCGACGACGACGCCGCCGTCGGGAAGGACCTCGGCGAGGATGCCGGCGACCTTGCGCGGGGCGCCGTCGGAGGGGTCGGGGACGAGCACGTCGTTGGGCCACTTGACGACGGCGTCGACGCCCGCCGTGGCGCGCAGGGCGTGCACGGTGGCCAGCCCGGCGAGGAGCGGCAGCCAGCTCAGCGCAGTGCGGGGGGCGTCGGGGCGCAGCAGCAGCGACCCGAGCAGCGCGGCGCGCGGCGGCGTCTCCCAGGTGCGGCCGAGGCGGCCGCGGCCCGCGGCCTGGTGCTCGGTGACGAGCAGCGCGGGAGCGGGCCACGCGTCGGGGTCGGCCGCCGCGGCGCGGGCGAGCTCGGCGTTGGTGGAGCCCGACTCCTCGACGACCTCGAGGCGGGCGAGCGGCCCGGCGGGCTGCACGAGCAGGTCGCGCAGGAAGCCCGGGCGCAGCGCGGGTCGGCCGGTCTCGTCGTTCGCCATCGGGCCATCCTCCCCCACGTGCCGGGGCGCGCAGCGGAGGGCCGCGGGTTGTGGACACCCACCAACGCGGGCCCGGGCGGTGCTGGTGCCCGCCGCATCGAGGTGGAGGCACCCACCAACTAGTCTCGACCGTGTGACCGAAGCCTCCACTGCCGCGACCCCCGCCCCGACCGCCGCCGACGGCACGACCCGCCTCACGGGGACGGCCGCGAAGCTCGCGGACCTCGACCGCCGTCGCGCCGAGGCGACGACCGCGCCCGAGGAGGCTGCGCGCACCAAGCAGCACGCGCGCGGCAAGAAGACGGCCCGCGAGCGCATCGAGCTCCTCCTCGACGAGGGGAGCTTCGTCGAGCTCGACGCGTTCGCGAAGCACCGCTCGCACAACTTCGGGCTGGAGAAGAAGCGGCTCGCGGGCGACGGTGTCGTCGTCGGACACGGCACGATCGACGGCCGCCAGGTGTGCGTGTACAGCCAGGACTTCACGGCGTTCGGCGGGAGCCTCGGCGAGGTGCACGGCCAGAAGATCACGAAGGTGCAGGACCTCGCGCTGCGTACGGGGGTGCCGCTGATCGGCATCTCGGACGGCGGCGGGGCGCGCATCCAGGAGGGCGTCGCGGCGCTGACGCAGTTCGCGGAGATCTTCCGGCGCAACGTCGCGGCGTCGGGCGTGGTCCCGCAGATCTCGCTCATCCTCGGGCCGAGCGCGGGCGGGGCGGTGTACTCCCCCGCGCTGACGGACTTCATCGTCATGGCGGACCAGACGTCGAACATGTTCATCACCGGCCCGGACGTGATCCGCGCGGTGACCGGCGAGGACGTCGGGTTCGAGGAGCTGGGCGGCGCGCTCACGCACAACGAGCGCTCCGGCGTCGCGCACTACATGGGCACCGACGAGGACGACGCGATCGACTACGTGCGCCACCTCGTGTCCTACCTGCCGCAGAACAACCTGTCGGACGCGCCGTCGTTCCCGCCCGAGGACACCGTGCTCGACGTGACGGACGCCGATGCCGAGCTCGACGCGCTGGTCCCCGACTCGGACTCCCAGCCGTACGACATGCGGACCGTGATCGAGCACGTGCTCGACGAGGGCGCGTTCCTCGAGGTGCAGCCGCTGTTCGCGAAGAACGTCGTGGTCGGGTTCGGGCACGTCGAGGGGCAGTCGGTGGGCGTCGTGGCGAACCAGCCGCTGTCGATGGCCGGGACGCTCGACATCGACGCCGCGGAGAAGGCGGCCCGGTTCGTGCGCACGTGCGACGCGTTCAACATCCCGGTGCTCACGCTCGTCGACGTGCCGGGCTTCCTCCCGGGCGTCGACCAGGAGCACCAGGGCATCATCCGGCGCGGCGCCAAGCTCATTTACGCGTACGCGGAGGCCACGGTCCCGCTCGTCACCGTCATCACGCGCAAGGCGTACGGGGGCGCGTACATCGTCATGGGCTCCAAGCAGCTCGGCGCGGACGTCAACCTCGCGTGGCCGACGGCGCAGGTCGCCGTCATGGGTGCCGGCGGCGCGGTGAACATCCTGCAGCGCGCCACGCTCAAGCGGGTCTCGGACGCGGGCGAGGACGTGGAGGCGGAGCGCGCCCGGCTCGTCGCCGAGTACGAGGACGCGATCGTCAACCCGTGGGACGCGGCCGAGCGCGGCTACGTCGACGCGGTGATCCGCCCGTCCGAGACGCGCGTGCAGGTGGTCCGGGCGCTGCGCGCGCTGCGCACCAAGCGCGCGAGCCTGCCCCCGAAGAAGCACGGCAACATCCCGCTGTGAACGCACCGACCGCCGCGACCCGCGCTCGCACGACCACCGGGAGGGAGACCCGATGAGCCACGAGGACACCACCCACGGACCGACCCCGCTCGGCGCGGTCGACCCCGCCCCCATGCACGCCGCCGTCGACGCCCTGGCCGCGGCGCTGCACGAGTACGTCGAGGCGGCCGTGGGCGTGCGGGCCGAGTTCGGGGCCCACGAGGCGGACGAGGACCCGCGCATCCTCGCGCTGGAGGACCGCGTGGGGGCCCTCAACGCGGGCCTCTTCGACGCGCTGCACACGTCGCTCGGGATGCACCCCGACCTCACGTCGTCGGTGTGGGAGCCCGGGCCGGACGCGGGAGAGGCCACGGACCGCGGGGAGGAGGTCGACCAGGCCGCCGAGGAGTTCTACCTGGGGTTCGTCGTCGCACCGCCCGCCGGGACGACGGACGTCGGCCTGGACGACGTCGTCGGGCTCCTCGACGACGCGGGCTCGCAGGTCGTGGCCCGCCTCGTCGACTCCGGCTTCGACGTGGTGGAGTGGACCGCGTCCCGGGGCGACGCGTTCGACGACGAGGACGAGGACGACGACGAGGACGGTGGGCACCGATGACGGAGCCGGCGAGCGTGCGGGTGGTGCGCGGCGTGCCCGACGACGTCGAGGTCGCGGCGCTCGTCGCCGGCCTCGCCGCGGCGGCCGCTGCGCAGGGCCTGCCCGACGACGTCGCACCGGTCGAGGAGTGGAACAACCGCGTCCGGGGGCTGCGCGGGACCGGTGCGGGAGCGACCGCGAAGAGCTTCGGGGGCCGCGCAGGACGGCACAACGCCGACGCGTGGCGCTGGAGCCTGCGCTCGTGAGCGGCGGCCCGCGCGTCCGGCGCCTGCCCGTCCGCACGGTGCTCGTCGAGCTGCCCGGCGCGCCGGACGCCGTCGAGACCGACCCGACCGCGCTGCCCGCACCGCCGCGCCGTGCCGCGTGGCGGCGCTGGGGCTGGGCCGTCGCGTTCGTCCCGACGCTCGCCGCGATCGTCTACCAGCGCACCGCGCCCGGGCAGGGCTGGCCGGTGCCGTCGTGGGTCGTCGCCGCGACGACGGTCGGGCTCCTCGCGACCGCGCTGCTCGCGCTCGTGCGCTACCAGGACGACCGTGCCGCCGCGGCGGACACGCGGGGGCAGCGCGCGCTGCTCGACGCACCGGCCCGTGCCACGGGGACGTTCACGCCCACCGGCTCCGCGTCGCCCACCGACCAGGACGACGCCGCGCGCTCGCCGCTCTCCGGTCTCGTCACCCTGACCACCGCGGCGGGAGAGACGCTCGCGCGGCCGCTGCGCGTCGTCGTCCCGGACGGGGCCGCCGGCCCGCGCGCCGGCGACCCGCTCGCGGTGTGGCACGCCGCCACCGACCCCGACGCGACGGGCGTGCTGCTCGTGCGGTACGACCGGGGCTGGGCGGACGACCTGCTCTCCCGCGTCGCGCGCGACTGACGTCGCCACACGGGCGTCGTCGTCCGTTCACCCGTCGTTCCGCGGCTCCTGGCCCGTTCGTCGCCCACGCTGCGTAGCCTCCGGCGCATGAACGGTGTCCGTGCCGACCCGGGCGGCGTGGGCCCCGCCGACACCTCCGCCGTCGTCCGCGCGCCCACGACCCGCACGGACGCCCCCCGGCCGCTCCCCCGCCCTCGTGCGACCCCGCGCGAGACCCTGCGGGGGGTGAGCGTCGTCGCCGTGGTGCGCGACGAGGAGGCGTTCCTCGACGCGATGGTGCGCTCCGCCCTGCTGCAGGACTGGGAGGGCCGGCTCGAGGTGGTCCTCGCCGTCGGGCCCTCGCACGACGGCACCGCGGAGCTGGCCCACGCCTGGTCGCTGCGGGACCCCCGCGTCGTCGTCGTCGACAACCCCACGGGCGGCCGGTCGGACGGCCTCAACCGTGCCCTGGCGGCCGCGGACCCCCGCAACGACGTCGTCGTGCGCGTCGACGGCCACGCCGTCCTGCCCGTGACGTACGTGCGGCGGGCCGTGCGGACCCTGGAACGGACCGGCGCGGTGAACGTGGGCGGCATGATGATGCCCGTCGGCCTCACCCCCACGCAGCGGGCCACGGCCCGTGCCATGAGCCACCCCGCCGGGATCGGTGCGGCCGCGTTCCACACGGGCGGGCAGGAGGGCGCGGTCGCGACCGTGTACCTCGGTGTGTTCCGTCGCGACGCCCTGGTCGCCGCGGGAGGCTACGACGAGAGCGTCGTGCGGGGCGAGGACTGGGAGCTGAACAAGCGCCTGCGCGAGCGCGGCGGGGTCGTCTGGTTCGACCCCGAGCTCCAGGTCGTCTACTACCCGCGCTCGACGTTCCGCGCGCTCGCCAAGCAGTTCTGGCGCACCGGGATGTGGCGACGCGAGCTCGTGCGCCGCGACCACCGCAGCGCCGGCGTGCGCTACCTCGCCCCCCCTGCGCTCGTGCTCGGTCTCGCGCTGTCCGTCGTGGTCGGCGTGCTCGGTGCCGTGCTCGACGCGGGCTGGGTGCGCCTCGCGCTGCTCGTCCCGTCGTTCTACGCGGCGGCCGTGCTCGTCGCCTCGCTGCACGCGGGCGCCCGGGAGAGCGCGGCGACGCGGTGGCGGCTGCCCGCGGTCCTCGTCGTCATGCACCTGTGCTGGGGGGCGGGCTTCCTCCGGGGCGTCGACCGCCGTGCCCGCGCGGACCACCGGGCCTGACGACGACGAGCGGGACAGCGCAGCGCAACCAGGACCGCACGTAGCGACGCCAGGACCGCGGCCGCACGGGACGCGGGTCGAGCCGTCCGGTGCGCACCGCCCGGGCGAGCCCGGCGACGACGTGCCCGAGCTCGCCCGGGTCGTCGTGCCCGTAGTTCCGCGCCCACCACACCGGGTCGGGAAGGCCGAGGTCGCCACGGACCACGGCGTCCAGCGGTCGCAGGAGCCCGCTGCCCGCGAACACGCCCGTGAGCATCGAGTCGTCGACGCCGAAGTCCTCCACCACCGCGACCGGCACCCCCGCGGCGACGGCCTCGAGCGCCGCGGTCGAGCTCACCGTGACCAGTCCCGCGCCCGGCCCGAGCCAGTCACCGAGCGGGCCCGCGACGAAGCGGACCTCGTCCGACCAGCCGCGCGCCGCCCGCTCCGCCTCCCACAGCGCCGGGTACGGGTGCTCCTCGGCGTGCGTCTGCCGCTCGCCCCCGACCGCGCGCAGCTTGACGACGACGTCGCGGTCCCGCCCGGCCCGGGCGAGAGCGTCGAGCACGCAGAGCCGGTCAGCACGCGTCGCGGGCACCTTGGCCTGCGCCGCGAACACGACACGCTCCACCGGGGGCGCTGCCCCCGGTTCCGGTGCCGGTGCCGCGGCGGGGCCGGGGCCGACCGGCACGAACGGCAGGCGTTCGAGCGCGAGGACGGGGTGGAGGCCCTGGGTCGCGAAGGCCGCCTCGTACGCCTCGCGCTCCGTGTGGGAGTGGACCACGAACGCGTCGCTCGCGGCGCGGTAGCGGACGCCGAGCGACGTCGCGGGCAGCGCCATCCCCGGCAGGCCCGTCACGACGGCGGGCCGGGGACGCAGGCCCGCGACCGCACGCACCACCAGCTCGACGACGGGGCCGGTCGCCGCGACGAGGACGACGTCGGGCGCTGCACGGCGCAGGTGGGCCCGCAGGCGGGCCACGTGCACCGACGCGACGTCGTCCGGGCGGAACGGCGTCCCCGCGAGCGCCGCCCCGACCTGTGCGGGGGACGGCTGGATGGGGTTGCGCAGGAGCACGATCCCGGCGGCGACGTCGTCCAGGGACGCGAGCGTGGCGGCGGCCCACTTGAGGTAGGAGTCGGAGTCGGCGACCGCCACCAGCCGCACGAAGCCGGTGCGCGACGTCACCGGCCACCGCCCGTGGCCGCGGACTCCAGGTGGTGGCGCAGGGCTGCGTCGGCGCGGCGTGTCCACCAGTGGGGCGCGACCCGGGAGATCTCGACGCGCGCGCCCGTCCCTGCGAGCACGAGGCGCAGCGACCGGTACGCGGTGGAGGGCAGGCACACCACGGTCTGGCCGGGTCCGAGGGACCGCAGCCGGAGCTCGACGGGCGGGCCGGCGGGGGCGACGCGCACGCCGCGCAGGGCCGCGACGCGTGCGAGCACCCCCGGGTCGTGGCGCCGGTGGGGGACGTAGCAGGTGCCGCCCGCCCGGGCGGCGGGCGCGGCGGCCGACGCCACCCACGCGACGTACGCGTCCGGGTCGAGCAGGCCGTCGGCGACGAGCGCGGAGCCGACGACGACGACGGGCTCGGGCACGCGCGGGGCGGGAGGCAGCGTGGCGAGGCGGTCGAAGCGGTGCGTCACGACGTCGACCCCGGCGTCGGCCAGCGCCGCCCGGTCCGCGGGGTCGAGGTCGAGGGCCGTGCACAGGACGGCGCCGCCGGCGCGTGCGGCGGCGCGGACCTGGTGCACGGCGCGAGCGCCGAGCGCGCGGCGGGCGGCGCCGACCCGGTGCCCGACCCGGACGAGGGTGCTGCCTGCGGTCCCGAGGCGACGCACGGCCTCGACCGTCGCGAGACCGTCGTCGACGAGGACGACGCGGCGCGGCCCGGCGAGCGCGAGGACGGCCTGGGCCCGGCCGGAGAACGCGTCCCCGACGACGAGGGTGCGGCCCGCGCGGGGCAGGTCGCCCGACGACGCGCGGCCCGTCCCGACGAGACGCGTCCCCGGGGGCAGGGGGTCGGCGCGGACCGCGTCCACCGCCTCGCGCAGGCCGGGGACGGCGGCCCGCCACCGGATCTCGACGGGTGCGGGGACGAGCCCGGCGTGGACGGCCTCGAGCACCCCGAGGAGCTGGAGCGGGGACTCGACGAGGGCGGT
Organism: Cellulosimicrobium marinum; assembly: GCF_020551945.1. GTDB lineage: Bacteria > Actinomycetota > Actinomycetes > Actinomycetales > Cellulomonadaceae > Cellulosimicrobium > Cellulosimicrobium marinum. The sequence continues at coordinate 132,970 of NZ_JAJBZH010000003.1, forward strand.
GGACCCGCGGGTCACCGGGCGTCGGTGCCGGCGGCCGCCGCGAGGGAGTCGACCCGGCGCAGGCGCGCCCTGGGCTTCAGCTCGCCCTCGAAGACGCGCTTGGTGCCGTCGCCCATGGCCTGCTCGAGGATGCGGATGTCGCGCACGAGGTGCTCCAGGCCGGTGGGCTCGAGGGACGACGCCTGGTCGGAGCCCCACATGGTGCGGTCGAGCGTGATGTGGCGCTCGACGGCGACGGCGCCGAGCGCCACCGCGGCGAGGGAGATCTGCAGTCCGCGCTCGTGGCCCGAGTAGCCGACGGGGACCCCGTAGCGCTCGCGGAGCGTCGCGATGGTGCGCAGGTTCGCCTCCTCGGGGGGCAGCGGATAGGTCGACGTCGCGTGCAGCATGACGAGCCGGTCCGTCCCCAGGACCGAGACCGCGGCGTCGATCTCCTCGAGCGTCGACATGCCGGTCGACAGGATGATCGGCTTGCCCGTGTCGGCGAGCGCCCGCAGGAGCTCGTGGTCGGTGACGGACGCGGAGGCGACCTTGTGGGTCGGGACGTCGAGGTCCTCGAGGAACGCGACGGAGGGGACGTCCCACGGGGAGGCGAACCACTGCAGCCCGCGGTCGGCGGCGTGGGCCGCGACCTTCTCGTACTGCTCGCGGTCGAACTCCACGCGGTAGCGGTACTCGAGGTAGGACATCTCGCCCCAGGGCGTCTCACGGCGCACGTCGCGCATGTCGGCGGGGGTCGAGATCTCGGGGGTGCGCTTCTGGAACTTCACGGCCTGCACGCCGGCGGCGGCCGCCACGTCGATGAGGCGGTTGGCGATCTCGACGTCGCCGTTGTGGTTGAGGCCGATCTCGCCGATGACGTACACCGGCTGGCCGTCACCGACGAGGCGGTCGCCGATCGCCACGGGTGCGGCGGCGGTCTCGGCGGTGCGCGGGGTGGTCGTGGTGCTCATCGGTCGGGGCCTTTCGTCGGGTCGGGGGGTGGTCTGCGTGAGGGTGCGCGCCGAGACGTCGAACGGGTCGAGGTGCTGGGCGAACGCCGGGTCGGGGACGGGGTCGGGCAGGCGGCGGCCGAGGACGGCGTCGCACAGCTCGCGCACGGCACCGTCCCCGCCGTGGCGGGTCAGCACGAGGCGGGCGGCCGCGGCGACGTCGGGGTGCGCGTCGGCGACGGCCACCGGCCAGCCGACGAGACGCAGCGCGGGCAGGTCGTTCACGTCGTTGCCGACGTACGCGACGCGTGCGGGGTCGAGCCCGTGCTCGTCGAGCCACGCCGTGAGCGCGGTCGCCTTGTCGTCGACCCCCTGGAGGACGTGGACGCGCAGCTTCTCGGCGCGCGCTGTGACGACGGGGTTGCGCTCGGTCGACAGGACGAGGAACGGCAGGCCCGCGTCGCGGACGGCGGCGATCCCGAGGCCGTCGCCGCGGTGCACGCGCACGTGCTCGTTCCCGGCGGCGTCGACCCAGGCGTGGTCGTCGGTGTGGACGCCGTCGAAGTCGGTCACGAGCGCGTCGAGGTCGGCGAGGAGCGGGTAGGTGTCGGCGGCCCCGGTGCGCGCGAGGGTCGCGAGCTGGCGGGCCCACCACAGGTCGTGCTGGTCGTCGATCTCCACCGCGGTGACGGGGTCGACGGCGTGCAGGCCGACGTCGCCGAAGAAGCGTCGCCCGGACTCGCGGAGGCCGGCGGTGCGCATGGCGTAGAACGACCCCGTCTCGCGGTAGTGCGGGGCGCGGTCCTGGCGGCGCTGGCGCTCGAGCACGCTGTGCCCGACCGCGCGCACCGCGTCGTCGTCGGCGCGCCACTGGAAGTCGTGGGTCGGGGCGACGGCGACCACGACGTCGCGGTCGCCCGACGCGACGCGGGCGACGGCCGCGTCGAGGTCGTGGGGGTCGAGGAACGGCGACGTGCACTGCACGAGGACGGTGACGGGCGGGTCGTGCCGCAGCCCGAGGGCGTCGAGCGCGTGCAGCACCGCGGACTCGGACGACGCGAGGTCACCGGACAGGTCTGCGGGCCGCAGCACGACGCGCGCGCCGTGCCGGCGCGCCTCGTCGGCGATCTCCGCGTCGTCGGTGCTGACGACGACCTGGTCGACGGTGGTCGCGGCCAGCGACGCGCGCACCGCCCGGGCGACGAGCGTGTCCCCGCCGACGAGCTGGAGGTTCTTGCGCGGCACGCCCCGGGAGCCGCCGCGCGCCGGGACGACGACGAGGGCGGGTGGGCGGGACGCTGCGTCGTTGCCGTGGGCCGGGTCGGCGTCCGGAGGGAGGGCTGAGCTGTCGTGCATGCGGCGAACGTAGGAGCGTGAGGTGTCCGGGAGGCGACGCCGACACGGGGCCCGGGCGAACATCGGGGGCGCGGGGGTGAACGCGTCGTGAACCGTCCCGCGGTCGGCGTCGTCGGCCGCGGGTACGCTCGGGCGGGTGAGCCACGACACCCCGGTGCCCGACGACGCCCCTGCCCGCCCCGACCTCGCCGGCCCGTCGGGGGCGACCCGGACGCCGACGGCGGTGGACCGCGTCGCCGAGGCCTACACGGCCCGTCTCGCGGAGCTCGACCCGTTCGCCGCGACGGCGATGGGCCTGTCGGGGTACGACCACCTCGTCACGGACCTCTCTCCCGAGGGTCACGAGGCGCGCGCGGAGGCCGACCGCGCGGTGCTGCGCGAGCTCGACGGCCTCGCGCCGGTCGACGACGTGGACCGGGTGACGCTGGCGGCGATGCGCGAGCGGGTGGGGCTGCAGGTCGAGCTGTACGAGGCGGGCGAGCCGCTCGCCGCGCTGAACAACATCGCGTCGCCGGTGCAGGAGCTGCGGGACGTGTTCGACCTCATGCCGACGGGCACGGTCGAGGCGTGGGAGAACGTCGCGGCGCGCCTGAACGGGCTGCCGTCGGCGGTCGACGGGTACACGGCGTCGCTCGCCGAGGCGGCGCGGCGCGGGAACGTGGCCGCGGTCCGGCAGGTGCGGCTCGGCGTCGAGCAGGCGCGCGAGCTCGCGGGCGACGGGTCGTTCTTCACGTCGTTCGTGTCCGGCCCGGAGCCCGCGGCGGTGCTCGACGACTCCGCGGCGTGCTCGCTCGTGCGGGCCGAGCTCGAGCGCGGGGCGAGCGCGGCGCGGGAGGCGTACGGCCGCCTCGCGGACTTCCTGGAGACCGAGCTCGCGCCGCGGGCGCGTGCCGAGGACGCGGTGGGGCGTGAGCGGTACGGGCTGTTCTCGCGCACGTTCCTCGGCGCGGAGGTGGACCTCGACGAGACGTACGCGTGGGGACTGGACGAGCTCGCGCGCGTCGTCGCCGAGCAGGAGGAGGTCGCGCGCCGCATCGCGGGACCGGGGGCGAGCGTGCAGGACGCGGTCGCGGCGCTCGACGCCGACCCGGCCCGCACGCTGCACGGCACCGACGCGCTGCGCGCCTGGATGCAGGAGACGTCGGACGCCGCCGTCGCGGCCCTGAACGGGACGCACTTCGACGTCCCGGCGCCCGTGCTCGACCTGGAGTGCCGGATCGCCCCGACCCAGACGGGCGGGATCTACTACACGCCGCCGAGCGACGACTTCTCGCGCCCGGGCCGCATGTGGTGGTCGGTGCCGGCCGACGTCACGGAGTTCACCACGTGGCGCGAGAAGACGACCGTCTACCACGAGGGCGTGCCGGGCCACCACCTGCAGTGCGGCCAGGCGGTGTTCGCGCGCGACACGCTCAACACGTGGCGCCGGCTCGCCTGCTGGGTGTCCGGGCACGGCGAGGGTTGGGCCCTGTACGCCGAGCGGCTCATGGCGGACCTCGGGTTCCTCGAGGACGACGGCGACCGGTTCGGCATGCTCGACGCGCAGCGCATGCGCGCGGCTCGCGTGGTGCTCGACATCGGCGTGCACCTCGGCCTGCCCGCGCCCCAGGAGTGGCGCGGAGGTTCTGCCGATCCTCGGTGGGACGCGGAGAAGGCCTGGACGTTCCTGTCGGCGAACGTCAACATGCCCGAGTCGTTCGTGCGGTTCGAGCTCGACCGCTATCTCGGCTGGCCCGGGCAGGCGCCGTCGTACAAGGTCGGGCAGCGGCTGTGGGAGGCCACGCGCGACACGGCGCGCGACGCCGCGCGGGCGCGCGGGGAGGACTTCGACGTCAAGGCCTTCCACGCGCGCGCGCTGAACCTCGGGTCGGTCGGCCTGGACGTGCTGCGCGGCGCGCTCGCCTGACGGCGCCGGGAGCGACCGACCGTGGGTGACGTCCTCGTCGGCTTCGCGGTCATCGGCGTCGTCGTCGCCGCGGGCTACGTCAGCGCGCGGCTCGGCGTCGGCGGGCCCGGTGCGCGCACGGCGCTCAACCAGGTCGGGTTCTTCGTCGCGAGCCCGGCCCTGCTCTTCACCGTCCTCGCGCGCGCGGACGTCGCGGCGCTCGTGCAGGCGCCGCTCGCGGTGGCGGCGATCGGCGCGGTCGTCGCGGCGGGCGTGTTCGTCCTCGTCGACCGGTCGTGGCTGCGCATGCCCGCGCCGGAGGCGACGGTCGGCGCCGTCGGGTCCGGCTACGTCAACGCGAACAACATCGGCCTGCCCGTCGCCGTGTACGTGCTCGGCGACGCGACGGCCGTGGTGCCCGTCATCCTCCTGCAGCTGCTCGTCCTCGCGCCGGTCGCCCTGCTCGTGCTGGACGCGACGACGACCGGTCGGCTGTCGTGGCGGTTCGTCCTCGCCCAGCCGGTCCGCAACCCGATCATCCTCGGGTCGGCCGCGGGCGCCGTCTGCTCCCTGGCGGGCTGGACCCCGCCCACGGCCGTCATGGCACCGCTCGACATCCTCGGCGGCGCGGCGATCCCCATGATCCTCCTCGCGTTCGGCATGTCGCTGCACGGCACCCGGCCGCTGCGACGCGGCGAGGCGCGGGCGGCGGTGGTCGTCGCGAGCGCGGTCAAGCTGCTGGTCATGCCCGTCACCGTCTTCGTCGTCGCCCGGTACGCGTTCGGGTTCGACGACGCGGCGGTCGCCTCGGCGGTGACGCTCGCCGCGCTCCCCTCCGCACAGAACGTGTACAACTACGCGGCGCGCTTCGGACGGGGCGAGATCCTCGCGCGCGACACGATCCTCGTGACGACGCTCGCCTCGCCCGTGGTGCTGCTCGTCGCGGCGCTGCTCCTCGCGTGACCCGCGACGGCCGTCCCGGGTCGGGCCGGGCCGGTCCGGGGCGGGTCGGCCGGGTAGTCTGCGCGGGTGCTCCGACTCGTGCTCGCCTCCCGCTCCCCCGCCCGCCTCGCGACGCTGCGCGCCGCGGGGGTCGACCCGGCCGTCCGGGTCTCGGACGTCGACGAGGACGCCGTCCTGCGCGACGCCGCGCAGCGCTACGGCGACCTCGACCCCGTGGACGCCGTGCTCGTCCTGGCCCGGGCCAAGGCGGAGGAGGTCACGCGCGTCCTCGAGGCGGAGCAGGACGACACCGAGCCGGGCGACACCGAGCCCGGTGACACCGACCTCCTCGTGGGGTGCGACTCGATGCTCGAGCTGGACGGCGAGGTCCTCGGCAAGCCGCGCGACGCGGACGACGCCCGAGCGCGGTGGCGCGCCATGCGCGGACGGGCGGGTGTGCTGCACACCGGGCACTGGCTCGTGGACCTGCGTCACCCGGACGACGGCGGGACCGGCGCGACGTTCGGCGCGACGGCCTCGACGACGGTCCACTTCGCGGACCTGACGGACGCCGAGATCGACGCGTACGTGGCGACCGGCGAGCCGCTGCACGTCGCGGGGGCGTTCACGGTGGACGGCCTCGGCGGCCCGTACGTCGAGCGGATCGAGGGCGACCACCACAACGTCGTGGGGATCAGCCTGCCCCTGCTGCGCGGGCTCCTGGACGAGGTCGGCGTCGCCTGGCACGAGCTGCGCTCCTGAGCGAACTTGTGGGTGCCTGACAACGCGGCGTCGACCGAGAGCGTCCCAGCCCTCCCGCTATGGAGGTTTCCTCCAACCACCCTCGACACCCCTTGGCTTGTTCGACAGTCTTGCCCGCTACCGTGCGTCGGAGCGTGATCGGCGGTCCGGGCACGCGTTACGGTGAGCCGTGCCCGCGAACCCTCCCCGTCCTCTGAGCAAGGTCCTGATCGCGAACCGCGGTGAGATCGCCGTCCGGATCGCCCGTGCCTGCGCCGACGCCGGCATCGCGTCCGTCGCGGTCTACGCCGACCCGGACCGGCAGGCGCTGCACGTGCGCGTCGCCGACGAGGCGTACGCGCTCGGCGGCGCCCGCGCCGCCGAGACCTACCTCGACGTCGACAAGCTGCTCGACGTCGCGCGCCGCGCGGGCGCGGACTCCGTGCACCCCGGGTACGGCTTCCTCGCAGAGAACGCGGCGTTCGCGCAGGCGGTCATCGACGCGGGCCTCGTCTGGATCGGCCCGCCCCCCGCGGCGATCGACGCGCTCGGCGACAAGGTGAGCGCGCGCCACATCGCGCAGCGCGCCGGCGCGCCGCTCGTCCCCGGCACGCCCGACCCGGTCGCCGACGCGGGCGAGGTGCACGCCTTCGCGGCGGAGCACGGCCTGCCCGTCGCGATCAAGGCGGCGTTCGGCGGCGGTGGGCGCGGCCTCAAGGTCGCGCGCTCGGCCGACGAGATCGACGACCTCTTCGAGTCCGCCGTCCGCGAGGCGACGGCCGCGTTCGGCCGCGGCGAGTGCTTCGTCGAGCGCTACCTCGACACGCCGCGCCACGTCGAGACGCAGTGCCTCGCGGACTCCCACGGCACCGTCGTGGTCGTCTCGACCCGCGACTGCTCGCTCCAGCGCCGCCACCAGAAGCTCGTCGAGGAGGCACCGGCGCCCTACCTCACGGCGGAGCAGGAGGCCGAGCTGTACAAGGCGTCCGAGGCGATCCTGCGCGAGGCGGGCTACGTCGGCGCAGGCACGTGCGAGTTCCTCGTGGGCGCCGACGGCACGATCTCGTTCCTCGAGGTGAACACGCGCTTGCAGGTCGAGCACCCCGTGTCCGAGGAGGTCACCGGCATCGACCTGGTGCGCGAGCAGCTGCGCATCGCCGCGGGCGAGCCGCTCGGCTACAGCAGCGTGGCGACCCGAGGGCACTCCATCGAGTTCCGCATCAACGGCGAGGACCCGGCGGCGAACTTCCTGCCCGCGCCCGGCCGCATCTCGACGCTGCGCTTCCCGTCCGGTCCGGGCGTGCGCGTCGACTCCGGCGTCGTCGAGGGCGACACGATCTCCGGCGCGTTCGACTCCATGATCGCCAAGGTCATCGTCACGGGCGCGACCCGCCGGCAGGCCGTCGAGCGGTCGCGCCGCGCGCTGCGCGAGCTCGAGATCGAGGGCATCCCCACCGTGGTGCCGTTCCACCGCGCCGTGCTCGACGCCGAGGCGTTCGTCCCCGCCGACGACGCTCCCTTCAGCGTGCACACCCGATGGATCGAGACCGAGTTCACCGACACCCTCGCCGCCCTCGCTCCCGCCGCGGCACCCGGGACGGGCGACGACGACGAGGACGAGGCGCCCGCGACGGAGCGCGTCGTGGTCGAGGTCGGGGGCAAGCGGCTGGAGGTCGTCCTGCCCGCGGGCCTCGGCATGGCCGCCGGTCGTGCCCGCACCGCCAACGCCGCCCGCCGCCCGGCACGTCGTGCCGCCGCACGCGCGAACGGCGGCGCGTCCGGGACGACGCTCGCGTCCCCCATGCAGGGCACGATCGTCAAGGTCGCCGTCGAGGACGGGACGCAGGTCGCCGAGGGGGATCTCGTCGTCGTGCTGGAGGCCATGAAGATGGAGCAGCCGCTCCTGGCGCACCGTGCCGGCACCGTGCGCTCGCTCGCGGCGGACGCCGGGGCGAGCGTCAGCGCCGGGACCGCGATCTGCGAGATCGTCGACTGACCGTCATCCCGTGGGTGCGGGCGATACGTCGTCCGCCACCGCTGTCGGGCGACCGATCCCCCGCACTCAACGGGTCGGGGGCGGCTCGGCGGCCGAACGCATCGCCCGCCGACCCGACGGCAGCACGGTCGCGACGCCGATGACGACGAACATCAGCACGCCCGAGACCACGAGCAGGGACCCGACGCTGTAGCGGTCCGCGAGCGGTCCGAGCACCACCATGCCCAGCGGCATGGACACGGCCATGACGATGCCGACGAACCCGAACACGCGACCCTGGCGCTCCGGCTCGACGGTCTCCTGGAGGATCGTCATCGACGTCGTGGAGAACGGCGGGACGAACAGCCCCAGCAGGAACATGAAGGTGAAGAACACCCACATGTTCGTCGACAGGCCCATGGCGACCGACAGCACGCCGAAGACGAAGGTCGCGCCGACCATCATGGCGATGCGGTTCTTCAGCCCGCCCCACGTGGCGAGCAGCACGCCGCCGAGCAGCATGCCGACGGAGAACGCGATCTCGTTGACCGTGAGCTTCCAGACCTCCTCCCCGAACGTCCGCGCGACCATGAGCGGCGTGAGGTACGACGGCGCGACGATGAGCAGGAAGATCGCCGCGTACAGGCTGAGCACCCACCGCACGAACGCGTGGGACCCGAGGTACCGGAAGCCCTCGACGAGGTCGTCGAGGTAGCCGGGCCGGTCCGCGGACGCACGGGCGTGCGCGAGCGTCGGCACGGGGACGAGCAGCAGCAGCCCGATCCCCACGACCGCCGTGACGACGTCGACGAAGAACACAGTGACGATCGACGAGCTCGCGTAGATCGCGGCCGCGAGCGCCGGGGCGAGCAGCATCATGGCGGACTGGATGGACTGGTTGATGCCGTTGACGCGCAGGAGCTTGGTCGTCGGGACGATCTGCGGCAGCAGCGCGGCGACGGCGGGGGTCTGGATGCCGGCGCCCGTCGAGCGGATCGCGAGGGCGGCGTAGATGAGCCACAGGTCGTCGGCGCCCCCGAGCATGAGCAGGGCGAGGGCGAGGGTCGTGACGGCGATGGTGGCGTCGGCGGCGACGATGAGGACCTTGCGGTTGACGCGGTCGGCCCAGACGCCGCCGAAGATCGACACGACGGCTTGCGGGAGGAAGCCGAAGAGGGTGCTCAGGGCGAGGACGCTCCCGGACTTCGTCTCGATGGTCAGGTGCCACATCACGGCGTACTGGACGAGCATGGAGCCGAACAGCGAGACGGTCTGCCCGGTGAGGAAGATCGTGGTGTCGCGCCGCCAGCCGGGCCGGGCCGCGTCGTCGTCCGGGCCGGTCCCGGCCCCCAGGGGCTGCGGGGCGTCGGTGACGACGGCGGTCCCCGGGTCGTCGTCGGCGGGACCGGTCGACGCGTCGTTCTCGTACGGCGTATGACTCACGCGCACATCCTCGCCCGAGGCACCCACCCCGGTCCACGGGTTTCGCTCCCGGCGACCGCGGACGGCGCGGGAGGGGCGCCCGGTCAGTCGCTGGCGGGGTCGACGTCGCCCGCGTGGGCGACGTTCGTGAGCCGGCGCCAGACGAGGGCGAGGGTCAGGCCCGCGCCGACGAACGCGAACCAGAACGGCGCGGTGAGCCCCCACACCTCCGCGAGGACGCCGCCGAGGAGCTGTCCGACGGCGATGCCGCCGAACACGCACACCATGTACGCGGCGGAGACGCGGCCCTGGAGCTCGGTGGGCACGGCGCGCTGGCGCACGGTGCTCGACACGGTCCCCCAGACGAAGGCGTAGAGCCCGAAGACGCCCATGACGACGATCGCGACCCAGCCGGTCGTGGTGAGCGCGAGGACGCCGTGCATGAGCACCTCGAGCGTGAGGCACACGCGCATGAGCGTCGCGAGGCTGACGTGCCGCTCGAGCCGGCCGTAGATCCCGATGGCGACCACGCCGCCGACGGCGGAGGCGGTGGTGAGCAGCCCGAACCCGACCTCGTCCATGCCGAGGTGATCGATCGCGTACTTCACCATGATCGCGCCGGGGGCCGCCCAGGTGACGTTGAACGCGAGGATGACGAGCGCGAGGGTGCGCACGGGCGCGTTGCCGAGGATCCAGCGCACGCCCTCGGCGATGTCCTGCCGCACGTGCGTGCCGCCGTCGCGCACGGGGCCGGGCGTGGTGGCGATGCGCGCGACGAGCAGGACGGCGAGGACGATGCTCACCGCCTGCACGACGAACGGCCAGGCCATGCCCGCCGCGAAGAGGAACGCGCCGACGGGCGGGCCGACGAGCTGGTTGCCGACGAGGAACCCGGCCTGCAGGCGCGCGTTGCCGGTCCCGAGGTCGCGACGGTCGACGAGCATGGGCAGGAGGGTGCTCGTGGTGGTGTCGACGAACACCTCCGCGACGCCGAGGCAGAACAGCGCGACGAGCACGACCGTGATGCTCACGTGGCCCGTGACGACGAACGCGCACAGGACCGCGACGACGCCGGCCCGGACGAGGTTCGCGCCCACGACGAGGAGACGCCGGTCGACCCGGTCGGCGATCGCTCCTGCCCAGAGGCCGAGGAGCAGCCACGGCAGGCGCTGCACGAGCGCGGCGAGGGCGACGAGGAAGGCGGAGTCGGTCTGCGACTGGACGAGCAGCGGGCCCGCGGCGAGCGCGATGCCGTCGCCGATGTTGCTCGTCCACGACGAGCCGACGAGCCAGCGGAAGCTCGTCCCCATGCGTCGGGGCACGACGGCCTCGACGACCCTGCCCGCACCACGCGCCTCGCTCACAAGGGCGAGATCTTACGTGCCCCGGGCGACGACCGGCCGCGCCGCGGTCGGGAGGTGGCGTCCGGCCTGGCAGCATGGCCCCGTGACGATCCCGACGACCCCTCGCGACCCGGGCGAGCCGCCGCCGCGGCCGCCCCGCCACCTGCAGCCCGGTGACGGGTGGGTGGAGTGCGCGTGCGGGCGCCGGCACTGGGGCCTGTTCGGCGCGGCGGGGCTCCTCCTCGCCCGGCGCGACGCGCGCGGCCGCGCGTCCGCCGTCGTGCTGCAGCACCGGGCCCCGTGGTCCGACCAGGGCGGGACGTGGGGCGTGCCGGGGGGCGCCGTCGGGCCGGACGAGACGCCGGTCGAGGGGGCGCTGCGCGAGGCGCAGGAGGAGGCGGGCGTCGACCCTGCGGCGGTGCGCGTGCTCGCCGAGCGGGTGCTCGACCACGGGCCGTGGCGGTACACGACGGTCGTCGCGGAGCTCGCCGACGGTGCCACGCTCGATCCCCGCGCGACGGACGCCGAGAGCGTCGAGGTCCGGTGGGTGCCCGTCGACGACGTCGCGGACCTTCCCCTGCTGCCCGCGTTCGCCGACGCGTGGCCGGGCCTGCGCGCCCTGCTCGACGGCGCCCCGGGCGCCTGATCAGCGCGCCTGGTCAGAGCGGCTCCTCGCGCGCCCGCGCGAGGTGGCGGACGGCGGGTCCGACGGTCTCGCCGTAGGCGCGCAGCGTGCGGTCTTTCGCGTCGTGCTGGAGGTAGACGGCGAACTGGTCGACCCCGAGCGCGGCGAGCTCGCGCAGGCGCTCGACGTGCCGCTCGGGCGGGCCGACGAGGCAGAACCGGTCGACGATCTCGTCCGTGACGAACGCGGTGTGCGTGTTCCCGGCCCGCCCGTGCTCGTTGTAGTCGTACCCCGCGCGCCCCGCGACGAACGCGGTGAGCGCGTCGGGGATGTGCACCCCGGCGCTCTCCTCGGTGCCGCCGGGTCCGTAGCGCGCGACGATCTCCGCGACGTGGTTGCCGACCATCCCGCCGAACCAGCGGCACTGGTCGTAGGCGTGCGCGAGCGTGCGGCGTCCCGACTCGCCGTCCGACGGCGCGTCGTCGGTCACGTAGGCGGGCGCGGCGACGCAGATGCGCACCGCGTCGGGGTCGCGCCCGGCGCGCTCGGCGGCGGCCCGCACGGCGGCGACCGACCAGGCGACGACGTCGGGGTCGGCGAGCTGGAGGATGAACCCGTCGCCCACCTCGCCCGTCAGCGCGAGCGCCCTCGGCCCGTAGGCCGCGACCCACACGGGCAGGCGCGAGTCCGGGTTCCAGGGCAGGCGCAGGGTCGAGCCGCGGTACTCGACCGCCTCGCCGGACGCGAGCCCCCGGATGACGCCGATCGCCTCGCGCAGCTCGGCGAGCGACACCGGCCTGCCGTTGATGACGCGCACCGCCGAGTCGCCGCGCCCGATCCCGCAGATCGTGCGGTTGCCGAACATCTCGTTGAGCGTCGCGAAGAGCGACGCGGTGACGGTGACGTCGCGCGTCGCGGGGTTGGTCACCATCGGCCCGACGGTGACGCGGTGCGTGGCGGACAGGATCTGGGAGTACACGACGAACGGCTCCTCCCACAGCAGGTGGGAGTCGAACGTCCACACGTGGCTGAACCCGTACGTCTCCGCCTGCCGCGCGAGGTCGACGACCCGCCACGCGGGCGGGTCGTTCTGCAGCACCACCCCGAGGTCCACGCGGCCCCCTCAGCGCAGGTACGCCGAGTGGCCGCGGCGCAGGTACCGCCCGTGCCCCGGACTGCCGTGGTAGGCGCCGTCCTCGACGAGCACACGGCCGCGCGACATGACGAGGTCGACGTGCCCCGCGACCTCGAACCCCTCCCACGCCGAGTGGTCCATGTTCATGTGGTGGGTCGCGTCGACCCCGATGGTCGTGCGCCCGGCGGGGTCGTAGACGACGACGTCGGCGTCCGCGCCCGGGGCGAGCACGCCCTTGCGGCCGTCGAGCCCGAACATGCGGGCCGGCGTCGTGCAGCACAGCTCGACCCAGCGCTCGCGGGTGATCCTCCCGTCGACCACGCCCTGGTACAGCAGGTCGAGGCGGTGCTCGACGCCCCCGATCCCGTTGGGGATCTTCGAGAAGTCGCCACGCCCGAGCTCCTTCTGCTCCTTCATGCAGAACGGGCAGTGGTCGGTGCTCACGACCGACAGGTCGCCCGTGCGCAGCGACGTCCACAGCGCGTCCTGGTGGCCCTCGGCCCGCGAACGCAGCGGCGTCGAGCACACCCACTTGGCTCCCTCGAAGTCGCCCCACTCCTCGCTGCGCGCGCCGAGCTGCTCCTCGAGCGACAGGTACAGGTACTGCGGGCACGTCTCGCCGAACACCGTGTGCCCCTCGTCGCGCGCGGCGGCGAGCGTCGCGACGGCCTGCTTGGCGGACATGTGCACGACGTACAGCGGCGCGCCCGTGAGGCGCGCCAGCATGATCGCGCGGTGGGTCGCCTCCTCCTCCGTCTCCCACGGCCGGCTCGTGCCGTGGAAGAACGGCGCGGTGTCGCCGCGGTCGAGCGCCTCGCGCACGAGCACGTCGATCGCGATGCCGTTCTCGGCGTGCATCATGACCACCGAGCCGTTGTCGCGCGCCTTGCGCATCGCGCGCAGGATCTGGCCGTCGTCGCTGTAGAACACGCCCGGGTAGGCCATGAAGAGCTTGAAGCTCGTGATGCCCTCGGCGACGAGCTCGTCCATCGCCGTGAGGGCGTCGTCGTCGACGCCGCCGAGGATCTGGTGGAACCCGTAATCCACGGCACAGCTCGCGCTCGCCTTGTCATGCCACGCCGCGAGCCCGTCCTGGACGCGCTCCCCGGTGCGCTGGACGGCGAAGTCGACGATCGTCGTCGTGCCGCCCCACGCCGCCGCGCGCGTCCCCGTCTCGAACGTGTCGGAGGCGGCGGTGCCGCCGAACGGCAGCTCCATGTGGGTGTGGCAGTCGACGCCGCCCGGGACGACGTACTTCCCCGTCGCGTCGACGACGCGCTCGGCGTTCGCGGCGAGGTCGGCGCCGAGGCTCGTGTCGCCGGGTCGCAGCAGCGCGGCGACCTGCTCGCCGTCGACCAGCACGTCGGCGAGCGTCGAGCCGGTGGGCCCGACGACGGTCCCTCCCCGGATCAGCGTGTGCGGCATCGCAGGTTCTCCCCTCCGGTGGTGCGGTCGCGTCCCCGGCCCGTCAGGGCCGGGTGAGGTCGTCGTAGGCGTCGGGCCGGCGGTCCCGGTAGAACTGCCAGCGGTCGCGCACGACGCGCAGCAGGTCCATGTCGAGGTCGCGCACGACGAGCTCCTCCTCGTGGTCGTCGGCCGGGTCGCCGACGAACGCGCCCTCGGGGTCGACGAAGTAGGAGGTGCCGTAGAAGTCGTCGTCGCCGAGGTCCTCGACGCCCACGCGGTTGATCGCGCCGACGTAGTACTCGTTCGCGACGGCCGCGGCGGGCTGCTCGAGCCTCCACAGGTAGTTCGACAGGCCACGGCTCGTCGCGCTCGGGTTGAGGACGATCTCCGCGCCGTTCAGGCCGAGCGCGCGCCACCCCTCGGGGAAGTGCCGGTCGTAGCAGATGTAGACGCCCACGCGCCCGACCGCCGTGTCGAACACCGGGTAGCCGAGGTTCCCGGGGCGGAAGTAGAACTTCTCCCAGAACCCGCGCACGTGCGGGATGTGGGTCTTGCGGTACTTGCCGAGGTAGCGCCCGTCCGCGTCGATCACCGCCGCCGTGTTGTACAGGACGCCGGGCTGCTCCTCCTCGTACACCGGCAGCACGACGACCGTCCCGAGCTCGGCCGCGAGCGCCGAGAACCGTTCGACCGTCGGGCCGGGGACGGACTCGGCGTAGGCGTAGTAGGCGGCGTCCTGCACCTGGCAGAAGTACGGGCCGTAGAACAGCTCCTGGAAGCACACGAGCCGTGCGCCCTGGTCGGCGGCGTCGCGCAGGTGCTTCTCGTGGGCGTCGATCATCGACTCCTTGTCGCCGGTCCAGCGGACCTGCGTGAGGGCGGCGCGCACGGTGGTCATCGGTCCTCCTCGGGGGCGGGGTGGTCGAGGTGCTCGTCGGCGACGTCCAGGGCCGCGTCGATCGCGTCGAGGCCGCGGACGAGGTCGCCGGCGGACGTCACGAGGGGCGGGGCGACGTGCAGGCGGTTGAAGTGGACGAACGGCCACACGCCGCGCGCCTTGACGGCGGCGACGACCGCACCCATGGGTGCGGCGGCGGGGCCGCTCGCGTTGAACGGGACGTAGGGCTCGCGCGTCGCGCGGTCGCGCACGAGCTCGACCGCCCAGAAGAAGCCGAGGCCGCGCACCTCGCCGACGCATCCGTGGCGCGACGCGACGTCGCGCAGGCGGGGCCCGATCACCTCGTCGCCGAGGCGCCGGACGCGGTCGAGGATCCCCTCGTCCTCGAACGTGCGGATCGACTCGACCGCGACCGCGCACGCGAGGGGGTGGCCGGAGTAGGTGAGCCCTCCGGGGAAGACACGGTCGTCGAACGTGCGCGCCACGTGCTCGCCGACGAGCACGCCCCCGAGCGGCACGTACCCGGAGTTCACGCCCTTCGCGAAGGTGACGAGGTCCGGCACGACGCCCCACCGGTCGATCGCGAACCACTCCCCCACGCGGCCGAACCCCACCATGACCTCGTCGGCGACCAGCAGGATGCCGTGCTCGTCGCACAGCGCCCGCACGCCCGCGAGGTACCCGTCGGGCGGGACGAGCACGCCGTTCGTCCCGACGACGGTCTCGAGCAGGACCGCCGCGATCGTCCCGGGGCCCTCGAGCGCGACGACCTCGCGCAGGTGCGCGAGCGCGCGCTCGCCCTCCTGCGCGTCGTCGGCCGCGCCGAACGCGGACCGGTACGTGTACGGGCCGAGGAAGTGCCGCACGTGCGGGTCGGGCGAGACCTCGTTGGGCCAGCGGCGCGGGTCGCCCGTGAGAGTGATCGCGGTCGACGTGTTGCCGTGGTACGAGCGGTACGCGGACAGCACCTTCGCGCGACCGGTGTGCAGGCGCGCGAGCCGGACCGCGTTCTCGACCGCGTCCGCACCGCCGTTGGTGAAGAACACCCGCCAGGGCCGGTCGCCCTCGGCGAGCGGACCCGTCCTGCCCGGGGCACGCTCGACGATCAGGCGGGCGAGCTCGCCGCGCACGTCGTTGGCGAACGTCGGGCCGACCGTCGCGAGGCGCGCCGCCTGCGTTTGGATCGCCGCGACGAGGCGCGGGTGCTGGTGGCCGAGGTTGAGGTTGACGAGCTGGGACGCGAAGTCGAGGTAGCGCGTGCCGTCCTCGTCCCAGAACCACGCGCCCTCCCCGCCCGCGACGGGCAGCGGGTCGATCGCCCCCTGCGCGGACCACGAGTGGAAGACGTACCGGTCGTCGGCGCGCGTGCGCGACGTGCGCCGCGCGAGCTCCTCGGTCGTCATCGGGCCCCGTCTCAGCGCGTCCGCGGGAAGCCGAGGTCGACGGCCGACGTCGCCGGGTCGGGCCAGCGGGTCGTGACGACCTTCGTGCGCGTGTAGAACTGGACGCTCTCGGGCCCGTACACGTGCAGGTCGCCGAACAGCGAGCTCTTCCAGCCGCCGAACGAGTAGTAGCCGACGGGAACGGGGATGGGGACGTTGACGCCGATCATCCCCGCGCGGGCGTCGACCTCGAACGCGCGGGCCGCGCCGCCGTCGCGCGTGAAGATCGCCGCCCCGTTGCCGTACGGGCTGTCGTTGACCAGGCCGACCGCCTCGTCGTACGTCTCGGCGCGGACCACGGACAGCACCGGTCCGAAGATCTCCTCCCGGTACACGGTGTGCTCGGGGCGCACGTGGTCGACGAGCGTCGGGTGCAGGAAGAACCCGTCCCCGAGGTCGGCGGCGCCCGGCGGGGTCCGGCGCCCGTCGACGACGAGCGTCGCGCCCTCCGCCTGCGCCGTCCCCACGCGCGCCGCCACGCGGTCGCGGTGCTCCGCCGTGACGAGCGGCCCCATCTGCGACGCCGGGTCGTCCCCGGGCCCGACGACGAGCCGCCCCACCCGCTCCCGGATCGCCTCGACCAGCGGGTCGGCCACGGCGCCGACCGCGACGAGCACCGACACCGCCATGCACCGCTCCCCCGCCGACCCGTACGCCGCGGAGACCGCCGCGTCCGCGGCGACGTCCACGTCGGCGTCGGGCAGGACGACCATGTGGTTCTTCGCCCCGCCGAGGGCCTGGACGCGCTTGCCGTGGCGCGTCGCCGTCTCGTACACGTGGCGCGCGACCGGGGTCGACCCGACGAAGCTCACGGCCTCGACGTCCGGGTGCTCGAGCAGGCGCTCCACCGCGACCCGGTCCCCCTGGACGACGTTCAGCACGCCGTCGGGCAGCCCCGCCTCCTGCAGCAGGCGCGCGACGAGGAGCGACGCCGACGGGTCGCGCTCGCTCGGCTTGAGCACCACCGTGTTCCCGCACGCGACCGCGTTGGGGATCATCCACAGCGGCACCATCGCGGGGAAGTTGAACGGCGTGACGCACGCGACGACGCCCAGCGGCTGCTTCACCTCGTGCACGTCGACGCCCGCGGACGCCTGCTCCGTGTACCCGCCCTTGAGGAGCTGGCCGATCCCGCACGCGAACTCCACGCACTCCAGCGCGCGCGCCACCTCCCCCGCCGCGTCCGAGAGCACCTTGCCGTGCTCGGCGCTGACGACCGCCGCGAGCTCGTCCCGGTGGTCCACGAGGAGCCGGTGGAACGCGAAGAGGATCTCGGTGCGGCGCGACACGCTCGTCGTGCGCCACGCGCCGAACGCCTCGCGGGCCGCGGCGACCGCGGCGTCGACGTCGTCCGCCGACGCGAGCGCGACCCGGCCCGTCACGGTGCCGCGCGCGGGGTCGTGCACCGGTCCCGTCCGGTCGCCGCCCGTCCGCGACGCGCCCGCGACCCAGTGCCCGACGAGCCCGGCGGCGGTGCTCGTGGCGCCCGCCGTCAGCGTGGTCCGTTCCATCGTCTCCTCCTCGCGCACCGAGGTGGTAGCACGCCGTCGCAGCCGATCCCCCAGTGTGGCACGGATCACACGGACCACCACCGGGCTCGCGTCCCGGCACGACGGCGGCCCCACCGCAGCGCGTCGCGCCCGTCGCGCGCACGACCCGCCCCCGGTACGTTCGGACCCGTGAGCGCGACGCCGCAGGCTCCCCCGCCCCCGCAGGAGGACCACCCCACGACCGGTCCGGACCCGGCCGCGCCCGACCCGCGCCCGGCCACCGCACCGGACCGTGGCCGGCTCGCCCTCGTGCTGCTCGTCCTCGTCAGCGCGCTCACGGTCGAGCTCGTCCGGTCCAGCGGCCCCCTCCTCGACCACGCGTTCGCCGCCGGGATCGCGACGGTCGCCCTCACGGCCCTCGCGACCTACGCTGCACCGGGCGTGCTCGTCGTGATGATCGCCGCTCGGCTCGAGCTCACCGGGAAGGTGGTGCTCCTCGCCGTCGCCGCGCTCGTCGTCGCCCGCCTCGCGCTCCAGGGCCTCGGGACCGCCGTCGCGGCCGGGGCCGACCTCGGCCTCGTGCGGTACGGCGTCGGCCTGGCGAGCGTCGCCCTCGCCGTCGCGGCACTCGTGCTCGTCGCCGCGTTCGCCAGCGGGACGACCACCAGCCCGCCCGGACCCGCGCGGGCCGGCACCGTCGCGCTCGGCGTCGGACTCGGCACCCTGCTCGCCGCCGCGGTCAGCGCGACCCTCGGCACGTGGGACGCCTACTGGCGGCCCGGCCTCCTCGCGTGGACGACCACCGTCGCCGTGAGCCTCGGCGCGCTCGCCGTCGCCTGGCTGCTCCGCGGCCGCGAGGCCCGGCCCGGCGCACGCGGGCTCTGGCTCCTCGGCCCTGCCCTCGCCCTCGCGGTGCAGGTCCTCGCCAACCCCGCGTTCGTCGCCTCCCAGGCCGACGTCCCCGTCCCGGCCGCGGTCGCCGCCCTCGCCGTCGCCGCGCTCGCCACGGCCGCCGCCGTGCCCTGGGCCGTCGGCGCCGCACGCGGCGGCCGTCGCGTCGCGCGTGCCGTCGCCGTCTGGGGAGCGCCCCTGCTCGTCGTCGCCGGCGTCGCCGTCACCTTTCTCGCGGTGCCCCGCCTGCAGGGCCCGGGCGTCGTCGGGGGGTGGGTGCTGCTCGCGCTCCTCACCGTCCTCGTGCCCGCCGCCGCCGTGACGCTCGCCCTGTGCCTCCTGCGCCCCGCGCGGCCTCTCACCTGGCTGCGCCTCGCAGGGACGGCCAGCGTCGCCGGGCTCGGCATCGTCGTCCCGCTCCTCGGCTACCAGATCGACTACGACGTCCCCCTGCCCGTCCGCAACGGCTGGGTCCCCGTCGCGACCGCCGCCCTGCTCGCCGTCGTCGCCGTCGTCCGAGGGACGCGCGCCGGGTGGTCGTCCGGGGCCGCACCCGAGGGGACGGCGCCCGACCGGTCGGAGTCGACCGCCGCGCCCCTGGTCGTCGCGGCCGGCGTGGGCGTCGTCGCGCTGCTGGGCGTCACCCAGGTCCTGCCCCCGAGCTCCGGTGTCGCCGCCGAGCGCGTCCCGGGCGACCTGCGGGTCCTCGACTGGAACCTCCACTACGGGGTCAGCGCCGACCCGTCCGTGCCGCTCGACGACGTCGTGAGGACGATCGAGTCCTCACGGGCCGACGTCGTCACGCTCCAGGAGGTCTCGCGCGGCTGGGTGCTGGGCGGGGGCGTCGACATGGAGTCGTACCTCGCGCGGGCGACGGGCATGCGGTCGGTCGCCGCGCCGGCGGCGGACCGGCAGTTCGTCAACGTGATCCTCTGGGACCCGGCGCTGGGCGACCTCACGGACGTCGCCCGGCACGCGCTGCCGTACGGCGCGGGCCCGCAGCAGCGGTCCGCGATCTCCGGCACCGTCGACGCCGACGGCGTCCCCGTGCGGGTCACGTCCGTCCACCTGCAGCACCGCGAGGAGAACACCCCCACGCGCCTCGACCAGCTCGACGCGCTCCTCACGGACGAGCCGGTCGACGGCGCGTACGTCCTCGCGGGCGACCTCAACGCCGAGCCAGGCTGGGACGAGCTCATCCTCCTCGAGGACGCGGGGCTGGAGAGCGGGCAGGACGTCGCGGGCGACCCCGACGCCCTCACGTCGCCCGCCGTCGCCCCGGCCCACCGCATCGACTGGGTCCTCGGCTCGTCCGCCGTCACGTTCCGCTCGTTCGAGGTCCTCGACGACACCTCCTCCGACCACCGCCCGCTCCTCACCGAGATCCGCGCCGCCGGCTGACCCCACCGCACCCGCTCGCACAAGGGGGTACCGCACTCCGCCGAGGGAGTACCGCAGCCCGCCGACGTCGTACCGGGATCTGCCGAGGGAGTACCCAGGCTCGCCGGCAACGGCCCAGTCCCAGGTCGGTCCTGCCCGACGGCGAGCAGTCACCCCTGGTGGGACGGCACCGGGAGGGGTGGGTGGGGCGCCGCGTCGTGGCGGGCCTGGCGGGAGCCGCGAGGAACGAGCGGCGGAGGGAAGACGCGGCGCCCCACCCACCCCGACACCCGAGGCGACCACGCGCCGTCGGGCACGAGAACCCCGGTACTCCCCCGGCCAACCAGGGTTCTCCCTCGGCCGACCCCGGTACTCCCCTCGGCGAGGGTTAGGGTCGGCGGGTGCGCATCGAGATGACCGTGACGGAGGCCGTCGAGCTCGCGCGGGCGACGGGCGTGCTGCCCCCGTTCGTGCGGTCGGTGACGGGCGAGGGGGACGACGTGCGCGTCGTCGTGGACCTGCGCGAGGTGCCCGACCCGCCGTCGGCCCTGCGGCTCGCGGCCCGGCTCGTGCCGGTGGTGCGCGCGACGCTGCGGGTCGAGTCGTGCGTCGCCGGCACGGCGGTGGTCGCCGTGGAGGCGAGCGCCGCCGGCCTGCCGGCGCACAAGCTGCTCGGTGTCGTCGAGTCGCCGCTGCAGGGCGCGCTGCGCTCGCGCGGGCTGCCCGGAGACGCGGTGCGCGTCCTGCCCGACGCGCGGGTCGCCGTCGACGTCCAGGCGCTGCTGCGCGCGGGCGTGGCGGGGACGCTTCCGGCGGTGGAGGTCACCGACCTGGCGTACGCCGACGGGACGCTGCGCGCGCAAGTGAGCCTCTGACGGAGGTCCGCCTCAGTCCTCGCGGTGGTGCAGCATGCGCGCGACCTCGGCGATCGACCCCGAGAGCGAGGGGTAGACCGTGAAGGCGGACGCGACGTCGTCCACCGTGAGGCGGTGCGAGACGGCGAGCGTGATGGGGAAGACGAGCTCGCTGGCGCGCGGCGCGACGACGACCCCGCCGAGCACGACGCCCGCCTCGGGGTGGGCGAAGAGCTTGACGAACCCGTCGCGCATGCCGAGCATCTTCGCGCGCGGGTTGCGCGCGAGGGGCAGCATCGTGGTGACGTACTTGCTCCCCTGGGCCTTGAGACGTTGCTCGCTGTACCCGACGGTCGCGATCTCCGGGGCGGTGAAGATGTTCGCGGCGACGGTGCGCAGCTTGATGGGGACGACGGCGTCGCCGAGCGCGTGGGACATCGCGACGCGGCCCTGCATGGCCGCGACGGACGCGAGCGGCAGGACGCCGGTGCAGTCGCCGGCCGCGTAGACGCCGCGCACGGAGGTGCGCGACACCTTGTCGACCTCGACGTGCCCGCTGGGTGTCAGTCGGACGCCCGCCTCCTCGAGCCCGACTCCCTGCGTGGACGGGACCGCACCGACCGCGATGAGGACGTGCGAGCCCTCGACGACCCGGCCGTCGGAGAGGGTGACGCGCACGCCGTCCTCGGTGCGCTCGGCCGACTCGGCGCGCGAGCGCGACATGACGGTCATCCCGCGGGAGCGGAACACCCCTTCGAGGAGCTCGGCGGCGTCGGCGTCCTCGCCCGGGAGGACGCGGTCGCGGCTGGAGACCAGCACGACGTCGGACCCGAGGGCGTTGTACGCGCCGGCGAACTCGGCGCCGGTGACGCCCGACCCGACGACGATCAGCCGCTCGGGCAGCTCCTTGAGGTTGTAGAGCTGGGTCCAGGTGAGGATGCGCTCGCCGTCCGGCTGGGCCGTGGGCAGCACGCGCGGGGTGGCGCCGAGCGCGAGGAGGACGACGTCGGCGTCGAGCGCGACCGGTCCGTCGCCCCCGTCGGGCGTGTCGACGACGACGCGCGACGGCCCGTCGAGGCGGCCCTCGCCGATGACGACGCGCACGCCCTCGCGCTCCAGGCGGGCGTGGACGTCGGCGGACTGCGCGGCCGCGAGCGCCATCACGCGGGTGTTGACGGCCTCGAGGTCGACGATGTGGCGTCGCATGGACGGGTGCTGCGCCCGCGCGGTGTCGACGGGCAGGCGGATGCCGAGGTCGGCGGCGCGGTCGGCGATCGTCATCCAGTCGGCGGTCGCGATGAGGGTCTTGGACGGCACGACGTCGGTGAGGACGGCGGCGCCGCCCATGCCGTGCCGCTCGACGACGGTGACGTCGGCGCCGAGGCGCCGGGCGACGAGCGCCGCCTCGTACCCGCCGGGCCCCCCTCCGACGACGACGATCCGGGTGGCCTGACGGTCGGTGCTCTCGTGGGTCACGGCGACCATTCTGACAGCCCGGGCGACCGTCCCGTGTCACGATGCGAGACGTGCCACCGTCGCCGGGCCGCACCGCGGACCTGCGCCGGACCCTCCGCACCCCAGGTCGTGGCGTCGCAGGAGGGCTAGCCTGACGACATGACGACGACGCCTGCGAGCACACCCCCGCTCGACGACCCGAGCACCGATCCCTTCGTCGTGGCGCGCGCCGCGGCCGACCACGTCGCGCAGGCCACGGGGGTCGACGGGCACGACATGGCGCTGGTGCTGGGCTCCGGCTGGGGTGGCGCGGCGGAGCTGCTGGGCGACGTCGTCGCGGAGATCCCCACGGCCGAGATCCCGGGCTTCACGGCGACCGCGGTCGCGGGCCACCTGTCGGTGACGCGCTCGATCCGGGTCGAGCGCGCGGACGGCTCGGTGCGTCACGCCCTCGTGATCGGCTCGCGGACGCACCTGTACGAGGGCAGGGGGGTGCGCGCCGTCGTGCACGGGGTGCGGACGGCCGCGGCGACCGGCGCCGAGACGGTCGTCCTGACGAACGGGTGCGGCGGGCTGAACCCGGCGTGGGGGGCGGGGACGCCGGTCCTGCTGTCCGACCACCTCAACCTTACGGGCCGCAGCCCGCTGGAGGGCCCGACGTTCGTCGACCTCACCGACGTGTACTCCCCGCGGCTGCGCGACCTCGCGCGGCAGGTCGACGCGAGCCTCGCCGAGGGCGTGTACGCCCAGTTCCCGGGCCCGCACTACGAGACCCCGGCCGAGGTCCGCATGGCGCGGACGCTCGGCGCGGACCTGGTCGGGATGTCGACGACGATCGAGGCCATCGCCGCGCGGCACTGCGGTCTCGACGTGCTGGGCATCTCCCTCGTGACGAACCTGGCGGCGGGGATCAGTCCCACCCCGCTGTCGCACGCGGAGGTCATCGAGGCCGGCCAGGCCGCGGGGCCCCGGATCAGCGCACTCCTGGCCGACATCGCGAAGCTGGTGTGACATGACCGAACGTGCCACGACCCCGCGCGGGTCCGCGTCCCGGGCCGCGGGCCCGGCCGAGGCCACCGACGACCCGTCGTTCGACCCGGGTTCGAGCCACGCGGCGTTCCTGGAGCGGGTCGCGGCGTGGGTCGACGACGACGTGGACCCGGACGACCAGGCCGAGCTGCGTCGGCTCCTCGACCTCGCCGACTCCCCCGACCCGCGCCGGCACGACGTGCGCTCGGCCGCCCTCGCCGAGCTGCGCGACCGGTTCTCCGGTCCGCTGGAGTTCGGCACGGCCGGGCTGCGCGGCGCGATGGCCGCGGGCCCGCACCGCATGAACCGCGCGGTCGTCGTCCGGGCGGCCGCCGGGCTCGGTGCGTACCTCGTGGACGCGCTCGGCGGGGACGCCTCGCGCGTGCGCCCGCGGGTCGTCGTCGGGTTCGACGCGCGACACCGGTCGCGCGCGTTCGCCGTCGACACCGCGGCGGTGCTCACGGCGGCGGGGGCCGACGTGTCGGTGCTGCCGAGCGCGCTCCCCACGCCCGTCCTCGCGTTCGCGGTACGTCACCTCGGCGCGGACGCGGGCGTCATGGTGACGGCGAGCCACAACCCGCCCGCGGACAACGGGTACAAGGTCTACCTGGGCGGCCGGGTCGTGACGGACGCGGGGCAGGGCGCGCAGATCGTGCCGCCGTACGACGCGCGGATCGCCGCGGCGATCGAGTCCGCCCCGCCCGCCCGGTCGGTCCCCCGGGCGGAGAACGGTTGGACGGTGCTCGACCGGGACGTCGTGCGCGCCTACGCCGGGTCCGTCCTCGCGCTGTCCGACGGCGCCCCGCGGCGGCTCAAGGTCGTCACCACGGCGCTGCACGGCGTGGGCGGCGCGGTCGTCGCGCACGTCCTGCGGGAGGCCGGGTTCACGACCGTGGTCCCGGTCGAGGAGCAGCTCGACCCCGACCCCGACTTCCCGTCGGTGTCGTTCCCCAACCCGGAGGAACCGGGGGCGATGGACCTCGCCCTGGCCTACGCCCAGGACGCGGGCGCCGACGTCGTGCTCGCGAACGACCCCGACGCCGACCGCTGCGCGGTCGCGGTGTACGACCCGCGCGTCGGCACCTACCAGGGCGCGGAGACCGCGCGGTCCAACGGGTGGCGCGTGCTGCACGGCGACGAGGTGGGCGCGCTGCTCGGGGACGACGTCGCGCGGCGGGCCGCGGCGTCCGGCGCACCGGGAGGGGTGCTCGCCTGCTCGGTCGTGTCGTCCCGCCTGCTGGGGCGGGTCGCGGCCGCCCACGGGTTCGGGTCGGCGACGACGCTCACCGGGTTCAAGTGGATCAGCCGCGTCGACGGGCTCGTTTTCGGGTACGAGGAAGCCCTCGGCTACTGCGTCGACCCGGAGCACGTGCGCGACAAGGACGGCATCAGCGCCGCCCTGCTCGTCGCCCAGCTCGCGAACCGCCTCAAGGCCGAGGGCCGCACGCTCGTCGACGCGCTCGACGACCTCGCACGGGCGCACGGCCTGCACGTGAGCGACCAGCTCTCGGCGCGCTTCACCGACCTCGACCGCATCGGCGAGACCATGACGCACCTGCGCAACGCCCCGCCGCGCACGCTCGCGGGCTCCGGCGTGACCGACGTCGCGGACCTCTCCCGAGGGCTCGACGGCCTCCCGCCCACCGACGGCATACGCATCCTCACGGCCGACGGCTCCCGGGTCGTCGTCCGCCCGAGCGGCACCGAGCCGAAGGTCAAGTGCTACCTCGAGGTCGTCGTCCCCGTCGCGCCGGACGCGTCCCACGACGACCTCACGGCGGCGCGCGCGTTCGCCCGCGAGCGCCTCGACCGCGTCCGGGCCGACATGCGGCGTGCGCTGGGGCTGTGAGGGCTCCCCGGGCACGCCGCGCGACCGTACCGGCGGGTAACCTGGGGCGATGAGCACAACGACACCGACGTCGGTCGACGGGACCGGCCCGGCGGGTTCGGTCGCGACGCCGGCGACCCCGGCCGCCGCCGACCGTTCCGCCGCCGAGATCGCCGAGATCGCGCGCTCCGTGACCGGCTCCGCCGCGCTCGACGACACCACGTGGCGGCGCTACCTCCACGGGCTGCCGGGTGTCGACACGGTCGGCGCCGACGGCCGCGCCGCGATGCTCGGCACGCGGTCGGTGAAGACGACGTCGAAGGGGTGGGCCCTCGACACGATCGTGCGCATGGTCGACCTCACGACCCTGGAGGGCGCCGACACCCCCGGCAAGGTCCGCGCGCTCGCCGCGAAGGCCGTGCGGCCCGAACCGAACGACCCCACCTGCCCGTCCGCCGCCGCCGTGTGCGTGTACAACGACATGGTCCCCGTCGCCGTCGAGGCGCTCGCCGGGACGGGTGTGAAGGTCGCCGCGGTCTCGACGGCGTTCCCGTCCGGCCGGGCGAGCCGCGCCGTGCGCCTCGCGGACACGCGCGACGCCGTCGAGGCGGGCGCCGACGAGATCGACATGGTCATCGACCGGGGAGCGTTCCTGTCCGGGCGCTACGGCCAGGTCTACGACGACATCGTCGCCGTGCGCGCGGAGTGCCGCGCGAACGGTCGTCACGCGCACCTCAAGGTCATCCTCGAGACGGGCGAGCTCGCGACGTACGACAACGTGCGTCGCGCGTCCTGGCTCGCGATGCTCGCGGGCGCCGACTTCATCAAGACGAGCACGGGCAAGGTCGCTCCCGCCGCGACCCTGCCGGTGACGGTCGTCATGCTCGAGGCCGTGCGCGACTTCCTCGCCCTCACGGGGGTCCAGGTGGGCGTCAAGCCCGCCGGCGGCATCAAGACCTCCAAGGACGCGATCAAGTACCTGGTCGCCGTCAACGAGGTCGCCGGCCCCGCCTGGCTCGACCCGGACTGGTTCCGGTTCGGGGCGTCGTCGCTGCTCAACGACGTGCTCCTGCAGCGCAACAAGCTCGCCACGGGGACCTACTGGGGTCCCGACTACGTGACCGTCGACTGAGCGGAACCGAGGACAGCACCACGATGACCACACAGCTCACCACGGCCGGCTCGCCGTTCGAGTACGCGCCCGCCCCCGAGTCGCGCGCCGTCGTCGACATCGCGTCGTCGTACGGGCTCTTCGTCGACGGGGAGTTCACGCCCGCGTCCGACGACGGCTCGTTCAAGACCGTCAACCCCGCCACCGAGGAGGTCCTCGCGGAGGTCGCGGAGGCCACCGAGGACGACGTCGACCGCGCCGTCCGCGCCGCGCGCCGCGCCCAGGAGAAGGTCTGGGGCCCGATGCCGGGCCGCGAGCGCGCGAAGTACCTGTTCCGCATCGCGCGGCTCCTCGCCGAGCGCGCCCGCGAGTTCGCCGTCCTGGAGACCCTCGACAACGGCAAGCCGATCCGCGAGTCGCGCGACGTCGACGTGCCCACCGCGGCGGCGCACTTCTTCTACTACGCGGGCTGGGCGGACAAGCTCGAGCACGCCGGCTACGGCCCGGACCCGCGACCGCACGGCGTCGCCGCCCAGGTCATCCCGTGGAACTTCCCGCTCCTCATGCTCGCGTGGAAGATCGCCCCGGCGCTCGCGACCGGCAACACGGTCGTGCTCAAGCCCGCCGAGACCACGCCCCTCACGGCGCTGCTGTTCGCCGACCTGCTGCGTCAGGCCGAGCTGCCGCCCGGCGTCGTGAACATCGTGACGGGGGCAGGGGCCACGGGAGCCGCACTCGTCGCGCACCCGGGCGTCGACAAGGTCGCCTTCACGGGGTCGACGCCGGTCGGCAAGCGGATCGCGCAGCAGATCGCGGGCACGCGCAAGCACGCGACGCTCGAGCTCGGCGGCAAGGCCGCGAACATCGTGTTCGACGACGCGCCGCTCGACCAGGCGATCGAGGGCATCGTCAACGGGATCTTCTTCAACCAGGGCCAGGTGTGCTGCGCGGGGTCGCGCCTCCTCGTCCAGGAGTCGATCGCCACCGAGCTCGTCGACCGGCTCAAGGCGCGCCTCGGCACGCTGCGCGTGGGCGACCCGATGGACAAGAACACCGACGTCGGTGCCATCAACTCGGCGCAGCAGCTCGCCCGCATCACCGAGCTCACGGAGGCGGGGGTCGCCGAGGGCGCCACGCGCTGGAGCCCGGCGTGCGACCTGCCGGAGTCGGGGTTCTGGTTCGCGCCCACGCTCTTCACGGGCGTGTCCGCCGCGCACCGCATCGCCCGCGAGGAGATCTTCGGGCCCGTGCTGTCCGTGCTGACGTTCCGCACGCCCGCCGAGGCGGTCGCCAAGGCGAACAACACGCCGTACGGGCTGTCGGCGGGGATCTGGTCGGAGAAGGGGTCGCGCATCCTGTGGATGGCGGACCGTCTGCGTGCCGGTGTCGTGTGGTCCAACACGTTCAACCGGTTCGACCCGACCAGCCCGTTCGGCGGCTACAAGGAGTCCGGCTATGGCCGCGAGGGCGGCCGGCACGGCCTGGCGCCCTACCTGATCGAGGGGAGCACGTACTGATGGCCCGCACCACGAGCGGCACGGCGGCGTCGTCGCGCACGTCACGGGGCGCCTCCACGCCCGAACGTCTCGGCGTCCGCAAGACGTACAAACTGTACGTCGGCGGGAAGTTCCCCCGCAGCGAGTCCGGCCGCACCTACGAGGTCACGGACGCCAAGGGCCGGTTCGTCGCGAACGTCGCGCAGGGCTCGCGCAAGGACGCGCGCGACGCCGTCGTCGCGGCCCGCGCCGCCCAGGCCGGCTGGGCCGGGGCGACCGCGTACAACCGCGGCCAGGTGCTCTACCGCGTCGCCGAGATGCTCGAGGGCCGCCGCGAGCAGTTCGTCGCCGAGGTCGCCGCGGGCGAGGGGCTGACCGCGCGTCAGGCCGAGCTCGCCGTGTCCGAGGCGATCGACCGGTGGGTCTGGTACGCGGGCTGGACGGACAAGGTCGCGCAGGTCGCGGGCTCCGCGAACCCCGTCGCGGGCCCGTACTTCAACCTCTCGTCGCCCGAACCGACGGGGGTCGTCGTGGTCCTCGCGCCGCAGCGCTCGTCGCTCCTCGGCCTTGTCTCGACGATCGTCCCGCCGCTCGTCACGGGCAACGCCGCCGTCGTCGTCGCGAGCGAGCAGCGCCCGATCCCGGCCGTCACCCTCTCCGAGGTGCTCGCGACGTCGGACGTCCCCGGCGGCGTCGTCAACGTCCTCACCGGGTACACGAAGGAGCTCGCTCCCCCGCTCGCGTCCCACCTCGACGTCAACGCCCTCGACCTCGCGGGCGCCGTCGGCGCCGAGGGTCTCGCCTGGGGCGACCTCGAGGCGGCGGCCGCCGACTCGGTCAAGCGCGTCCTGCGCCCGGCGGCGGACCGCCGCGGGAACGACACCGAGCCCGACTGGACCGAGGCCCCGCGCCCGCAGCGCATCCTCGCGTTCACCGAGACGAAGACGGTCTGGCACCCCAAGGGCGTCTGACCACCCACGCCCACGACGCCCGGTGCCGCCCTCCCGAGGACGGCACCGGGCGTCGTCGTGCATCCAGGGCCCGACCGCTTCTCCCCCGACAGACAAGACCACTGACGAACCCGCGTACTACCTCGGCTACCGCGGTACTACCTCGCCGAGGCGACGTCCAGGCACGCGGGTGGGGTGGAGGGGGCGCGGGTCGTGGCGGGTCTGGCGGGAGCCGCGAGGAACGAGCGGCGGATGGGAGACCCGCGCCCCCTCCGGCCCGTCCGCGAGACCCACGCCCCTCCCGCGAAAGCCGCACCCGCCCCACGGAGCCGCGCGACGCGCGAGGACTAGAGCTGCGCGCCCTCGACGAGCTGGTAGCCGGGGAGGATGACGTCGTCGACGAGTGCGCGACGCTCGTCGTGGTGGACGAACGCGCTCCACGCGGCGGTCATGGTGACGTCGGCGAGGTCGTCGATGGTCCAACCGGCCTGCTCGACGAGCAGGGTCATCTCCTGCGTCATCGTCGTGCGCGACATGAGGCGGTTGTCGGTGTTGAGCGTGACGGCGAAGTCGAGCTCCTTGAGGCGCGTGATCGGGTGGTCGGCGATCGACGTCGCGGCACCGGTCTGCACGTTGGACGAGGGGCAGAGCTCGAGGGGGATCTGGTGGTCGCGGACCCAGTGCGCGAGGAGCCCGAGTGCGGCGGTGCCGGTCTCGCCGGGGGCGGTGTGGGGGTGCGCGGGGTCGAAGGTGATGTCCTCGACGAGGCGCACGCCGTGCCCGATGCGGGTGGCGCGGCCGACGTGCAGGGCCTCGGCGATCGACTCCGGCCCGGCGGCCTCGCCGGCGTGGATGGTGACGGGGAAGTTGTGCGCGGCGAGGTAGGCCCAGATCTCGGCGTGCCGGGAGGGCGGGAACCCGTCCTCGGCGCCGGCGATGTCGAACCCGACGACGCCGTTCCCGCGGTTGGCGACGGCGAGCTCGGCGATCTCCTGCCAACGGTCGGCGTGCCGCATGGCGGTGACGAGCTGGCCGACGCGGATGGTGCGGCCCTCGGCGGCCGCGGCGGCGACGCCCTGCTCGATGCCGGCCTGGACGGCGTCGACGGTCTCCTGGAGGGTGAGCCCGCGCTGGAGGTGCTGCTCGGGGGCCCAGCGCTGCTCGGCGTAGACGACGCCGTCGGCGGCGAGGTCGAGCACGGCCTCGCGGGCGACGCGGGCGAGCGCGTCGGGGGTCTGCATGACGGCAATGGTGTGGTCGAACGTCTCGAGGTAGCGCACGAGGGAGCCGGAGTCGGCGGACTCGGCGAACCAGGTGCCGAGGGAGGTGGCGTCGCGGGCGGGCAGCTCGTGCCCGACGTCGGCGGCCAGCTCGAGGATCGTGGCCGGCCGGAGGCCGCCGTCGAGGTGGTCGTGGAGGACGACCTTGGGCAGTTCGCGGATGACGTCGGCGGTCAGCGCACGGTTCTCGGTGGTCATGCGCTCACGCTACCGGCAGCGCGGGCGATGGGGCGCAGGGTCAGGCGTAGTCGTCCTCGTCGCCGGGGACGGCGGCGGCCTGCTCGGCGACGTCGGCCTCGTCGGCCTGCCCGTCGAGGTCGGGGCGTGCGGAGCCGGGGTGGTACTCGTCGGGTGCGCGGGTGGCGTCCGAGCGGGCCTCGTCGCCGGTCTCGACCTCGTCGACGAGGTTCGTGGCCTCGTCGTGCTCGACCAGTCCGGCGTCTCGCCAGGTGTCCTCTCCGGGCACGGTGCTCATGGCGGCTCCTCTCGGTGGTGCGTCCGTCCCCATCCTCACGCGGTCGGCGGGTGGTCGCCAACGCGCGGCAGCACGCTGGGCAGCACGCCGGGCGGGGCGGTGGGCAGCAGGGCCCAGACGACGTGCGGCCACCCGCCGAGGGCGCGCCGCACGCCGGGGTGGTAGGCCCCGTGGGCGAGGTGGGCGGCGTCGATCCGGTGGAGGGTCCCGGAGGACGGCTCGTACACGTCGCAGGAGGTGGAGGGGCGCTCTCGGTCGCCGGGGCGCACCTCGGGGGCATCGTCGGGAACGGCGTCGGGCGCGGCGTCGGCACGGGTGAGGAGGACGACGTGGCGGGGGACGGCGGCCGCCGGACCGCCGGAGAGGTCTCCCCCGGTGAACAGCGGGACGGGGACACCGCGGGCGGCGGCGCGCAGGGCGGTGGTGAGGACGGCGTCGCCCTGCGGCGGGCCGACGACCCGGTGGGCGTAGCGGACGTCGGCGTAGCGGGCGACGCGCGCGGCGCCCCAGGGTGGTGTGCCGAGCGCGCCCGGCCAGGGGATCGGTCCGAGAGCGTGGCGGGTCGTCCGCCGCTTGAGGGTCTGCTGGAGGTGTCGCCAGCGGTCGACGGGTTCCTCCGGGCCGCGCGCAGCGGCCGTGCCGTGCGAGGAGCCGGGCGTCGCGCCGGTGACGAGCCAGAGCGCGAGCACCGGGTCGCCCGCGGCGGCGAGGAGGCCGAGGGCGGCGGACCCGCACGTCGTGCCGTCGACCTGATGGGCGTGCACGGGGCCGAGCGAGACCTGCTCGACGGGTCGGTCGCGGGCCGTGGTACGTCGCAGGGGGTCGAGGACGTAGCGGAGCACGTCGGCGTCGAGCCCGTCCAGGACGTGGGCGAGGGCGTCGACGACGCGTGGCGGGTGACCGCTGCGCCGGGCACGGTCGAGCGCGGCGGCGATCCCGGCGTCGGTCCGGGCCCCCGCTCCCGATCCGTCGGGAACGGGTGAGAGCACCGGAGACGGCACCGGGGGCCTGCGGTCGAGGACGGCGAGGACGTCGGTGAGCCGGAGCCTGCGCACGCGGTCGAGCGCCTGCCCCTCGCTCACAGCGACTCCACGGCGCGGGACAGCGCCCAGACGGCGCCGGTCCCGGCGAGCGCGAGGACGAGCAGGACGAGCCGGACGAGGAACGACCAGGAGCGGAGCCGCCCGTGGGAGGGGAGCCCGCCCGTGGGCGCGCGGACGACGACGCGCGGCACGGCAAGCACGGCCACGACGGACGCGGCGACGACCACGACGACGTGCCCGCTGCGCAGCCCGGCGGCGCCCAGGAGCAACGCCCCGACCACGACGCCGAGGATGGTGCGGTGCCAGGCGAGCGCCGTGCGCTCCGGCTGCAACCCCTCGTCGCGCGCGGGCCCGCTCACGTGCCGCCCGCCGCCCCGAGCCCGGCGGCGACGGAGTACGCGCCGATGAGCGCGGCGAGGAGGACGGCGCAGGTCACGAGGACCGGGAGACCGCTCGGCGCGGGCAGCGGCTCGCGCAGACGCAGCGCGCGTTCGTTGCGTCGCCACGAGACGAGGGCGTAGACGGCGCAGGCCGCCCCGACGAGGCAGGCGACGGCCGCGACGAGGTCGACCAGGCCGGGAAGGTTCGCGAACGTCGAGAACGACGTCAGCGCGACGCCGCCCGCGACGAGACCGACGCCCGTGCGGACCCACGCGAGAGCGGTGCGCTCGTTCGCGAGGCTGAACCGCGCGTCGGGCTCGGTGCCGACCCCGTAGACGGAGCGGGGGCGACGGTCGTCGCCTTCGGGCTCGTCGGGCTCGTGCGTCACGGTCAGTCGACGCGGCCGAGGACGACGGGCGTGCGTTCGACGTCGGTGCCGGGTGCGGCGATCTCCCACGCGCCGTCGAGCGCCTGGACGGCGCGGTCGATGCGCTCGGGCGTGTCCGTGTGCAGGGTCATGAGGTGCTGCCCGCGGTGCACCGGGTCCCCCGGCTTGGCGAACATCTCGACGCCTGCGCCGGCCTGCACGACGTCCTCCTTGCGGGCACGACCGGCGCCGAGCCGCCAGGCGGCGACGCCGACGGCATACGCGTCGAGCCGGGACATCACGCCGTCGCGGTCGGCGACCACGTGCTCCTTCTCGCGTGCCACGGGCAGCGGGGCGCGCGAGTCGCCGCCCTGCTCGGCGATCATCTCCCGCCACTTGTCCAGGGCACGCCCGCCGACGAGCGCGTGCTCGACGTCGTCCGGGTCCTGAGGGCGGCCGACCGCAGCGAGCATCTCCACGGCGAGCGCGACGGTGAGGTCGACGACGTCCTTCGGCCCCTTCCCCTGCATGACCTCGACGGACTCGCGCACCTCGAGGGCGTTGCCCGCGGTGAGGCCGAGCGGCGTCGACATGTCGGTGAGGAGCGCGACGGTGCGCACCCCCGCGTCCGTGCCGAGGTCGACCATGGTGCGGGCGAGCTCGCGGGCGGAGCCCAGGTCCTTCATGAACGCGCCCGTGCCGACCTTGACGTCGAGCACG
The DNA here is from genome assembly GCF_020551945.1 of Cellulosimicrobium marinum. Classification (GTDB taxonomy): domain Bacteria; phylum Actinomycetota; class Actinomycetes; order Actinomycetales; family Cellulomonadaceae; genus Cellulosimicrobium; species Cellulosimicrobium marinum. The sequence continues at coordinate 165,823 of NZ_JAJBZH010000003.1, forward strand.
AGCGCGCCGGTGCCCTCCGCGATCTTCTTGCTCATGATCGAGCTCGCGATGAGCGGGATCGACTCGACGGTCCCGGTGACGTCGCGCAGCGCGTAGAGCAGCCGGTCGGCGGGCGCGAGGCCGGAGCCTGCCTGGCAGATGACGGCGCCGACGTGCTCCAGCGCGTCCATCATCTGCGCGTTCGTCATGGAGGCACGCCAGCCCCGGACCGACTCGAGCTTGTCGAGCGTGCCGCCGGTGTGGCCGAGCCCGCGCCCGGAGAGCTGCGGCACCGCGACGCCGTACGACGCGACGAGCGGTGCGAGCGGCAGCGTGATCTTGTCCCCCACGCCGCCCGTGGAGTGCTTGTCCACCGTGGGGCGGGACAGGCCGGTGAAGTCCATGCGCTCGCCGGACGCGATCATCGCCTGCGTCCACCGCCCGATCTCCGTGCGGTCCATGCCGTTGAGGTAGATCGCCATGGCGAGCGCGGCCATCTGCTCCTCGGCGACGACCCCGCGCGTGTAGGCGTCGATCACCCAGTCGATCTGCGCGCCGTCGAGCAGCCCGCCGTCGCGCTTGGTGCGGATCACGTCGACCGCGTCGTACGGCTCGGGGGCGGGACCGGGGTCCGCCTCGACGCCCTGCTCCTCGCCACCCCTCTGCTGCCCGGTGCCGTCGTGCTCCGCGGCGCCGTCCGGCCCGAGGTCGGTGTCCTGGTTCCCGTCGTCGCCGGTCACGAGCGTCCCTCCAGATCGTCGGGCCCGAACGCGTCGGGCAGCACGTCCCTCATCGTCTTGATACCACGCACGGTGTCGACGAGCAGGTCGGGACCGCCGTGCTCCCACAGGAGCTGGCGGCAGCGGCCGCACGGCATGAGGACGGCCCCGTCCTGCCCGACGCACGCGAACGCGACGAGCCGTCCGCCGCCGCCCGTGACGAGGGCGCTCACGAGGGAGCACTCGGCGCAGAGCGTCACCCCGTAGGCGGCGTTCTCCACGTTGCAGCCCACGACGAGGCGCCCGTCGTCGACGAGCGCCGCCGCGCCCACCGGGAACCGGGAGTACGGGGCGTACGCGCGCCGCATGACGTCGCGCGCGGCGTCGCGCAGGGCGTCCCAGTCGACCCCGTCGGGTGCCTGCGTCATGCGGACCTCACTTCACGTAGGGCACGCCCGACGCCGCGGGGGCCCGCACCCGCCCGACGAGGCCCGCGACGGCGAAGATCGTCACGACGTACGGCGTCATGAGCATGATCTGGCTGGGGATCGGGGTCCCGACGATGCCGAGCACGGTCTGCAGGTTGTCGGAGAACCCGAAGAGCAGCGCCGCGGCGAGGGCACCGACCGGGTTCCACCGACCGAGGATCATCGCGGCGAGGGCGATGAAGCCCTTGCCGCCCGTCATCTCCTTGCCGAACGCGAGCCCTGCCGCGACCGTGAAGAACGCGCCGCCGAGCCCGGCGACCGCCCCGCCGAGGAGCGTGTTGCGCACGCGGGTCGCGTTGACCTTGATGCCGACGGTGTCCGCGGCCTTGGGGTGCTCGCCGACGGCCCGCAGCCGCAGGCCCCACCGGCTGCGGAAGAGGAAGATCTGCAGGACGATCACGGCCGCGTACATGAGGTACACGAGGAGCGTCTGGCGGAACAGGACGGGCCCGACCACCGGGATCTGCGACAGCACCGGGATCTCGATCACGGGCAGCGGGGTGCGCGAGTTCCACGTCCCGGGGTCCTCCGTGAGGACCGTCGAGTAGAGGTAGCTCGTCACGCCGACGACGAGCACGTTGAGCACGACGCCGACGATGATCTGGTTCACCCAGTACTTCACGGCGAAGACGACAAGCAGGAGGCCGACGAGGGCACCGGCGACGGGCGCCGCGAGGAGGCCCGCGTACGCGCTGGACGTGAGGGAGGCGACGACCGCCGCGAGGAACGCGCCCGCGAGGAGCTGGCCCTCGATCGCGATGTTGATGATGCCGACACGCTCGCACAGCACGCCGGACAGCGCGCCGAACACGAGCGGCACCGCGAGGAAGAGCGACCCCTGGAGCAGCCCCGTGAGCGGGATGGCGGACTTGTCCGCGCCGGCCCAGCACAGGAACGCGAGCACCACGAGCACGCCGAAGACGATCGGCAGCCACATGCCCGTCTTGCGGCGGTCGTACGCGGCCCAGAACGACAGTCCGGCGAGCATGAGCGCGAGGATCGACAGGAAGAGCGCCGCCCCCGTCGAGCTGACCGTGACCGGCTCGATCTGGAAGAAGTCGTCGGACGTCGACAGCCGGAAGGTCGTCTGGTGGCCGGACGCGGGGAGCAGCGCGAAGAGGACCAGCGAGACGAGGCCGACGACGGCGTAGACGATCGGGGCGCGCCAGCTGATCGGGGCCAAGGGCTTCGCGGCGGGACGGGACGCCGGGGGCGCCGCCGGTGCCGGGGTGGTCGCGGTGCTCATGCGCCGGCCTCCTGCGTCGTCGGGGTGGTCGGGGCCGTCGAGCGCCCACGGGCGGCCCGGCGTTCCGCACGGGTCGGCCCGCCGGGCGTGGGGAGGCGGAAGATCGCCCGGACGAGCGGCGGTGCGGCGATGAACAGCACGATGAGGGACTGCACGACGAGCACGATGTCGATGGGGGTGCCCGTGCGCGCCTGCATGGCGAACCCGCCGGCCCGCAGCGCCCCGAACAGCAGGCCCGCGAGCACGGTCCCCAGCGGACGGGACCGGCCGAGCAGGGCGACCGTGATGGCGTCGAATCCGAAGCTCGCCGCGACGCCCGCGGTGAGGACCTTCTCGGTGCCGAGGACCTGCGCCGACCCGGCGAGGCCGGCGAGCGCGCCCGCGATCGCCATGACCCACACCGTCACCCAGGGCACCGACATCCCGGCGGTGCGAGCCGCGTGCGGGTTCTCCCCGACCGCCCGGAACCGGAAGCCCAGCGTGGACCGCTCCATGAGCCACCAGACGCCGACGGCGGCGAGCAGCGCGAGGAGGAAGCCGAGGTGCAGGCGGTACCCCTCGCCGAGCAGCAGCGGGTAGGTCGCGCTCGACGGGATGGGCGGGCTGATGGGGTTCGAGCTACCGGGCCGCTGGAACGCGGGCGTCGTCAGCAGGTACGCGACGAGGTAGATCGCGATGTTGTTGAGCATGATCGTGACGATCACCTCGTGCGCACCGGTCCGGGCCTTGAGCACGCCGGCGATGCTCGCCCACAGCGCGCCGCCGAGCGCGGCGCCGAGCACCGCGAGGAAGAGGTGCAGGCCGGGCGGGAGGTCGAACGTGAAGCCGATGAACCCGGCGAACACCCCGCCGAGGATGATCTGCCCCTGGGCGCCGATGTTGAACAGGCCGGCGCGGAAGCCGATGCCGAGGCCCAGACCCGCGAAGATGAGCGGGACGGACACCGTCATGGTCTCCGTCAACGGGCGCAGCGCCCCCTCGACGGTGGACGCCTGGAAGTTCACCACCGACCCCTGGAACAGCGCGCTGTACGCGCCGAACACGGCGTTCCAGATCGCGGTGAGGGTGTCCAGGGGACGCGCGAAGAAGTAGGTCGCGGCCTCCTGCACCTCGGGGTCGGCCGCGGCGATGAGGACGCCCCCGAGGACGAGAGCGGCGACGATCGCGAGGAGCGACACGAGCCAGCTGCTCTCGAGCATCTCCCGCAGGAGGCTCTGCCCGGTGGGGCGGTCCGGGCGCTCGACGTCGCTGGGCGGGGCCGGCGTCGGCGGGACGGGCGGCTGGCCGCCGTCGTCGGGCGTGGCCTGCTGGGTCACTGGTCCTCCTCCTGGGAGACGCCGGGCGCGGGCTGCTGGTGGTCGGCCTCGAGGTCGGCCCCGCCGAGCGTCGTGTGGTGCCGGGCCGCCTGGGCGACCGCCTCGTCGAGCGGCACGCCGGCCATCATGAGCCCGAGCACGTCACGGTCCGTGTCGCCCGGCACGACCCCGACGACACGGCCGCGGTACATGACCGCGATCCGGTCGGCGAGGGCGAGCACCTCGTCGAGCTCAGTCGACACGATGATCACGGGGGTGCCCGCGTCGCGCTCGGCGACGATGCGCCGGTGCACGAACTCGATGGAACCGACGTCGAGCCCGCGGGTCGGCTGGGACGCGATGAGCAGCCGCAGCGGTCGCGACATCTCGCGCGCGAGCACCACCTTCTGCTGGTTGCCGCCCGACAGGGTGCCGGCCGGCGCCTCGACGGTCTGCGTGCGCACGTCGAACTCCTCGACGCGACGCTCCGCGTTGCTGCGGATGACGGACTTGTTGAGCGCGCCCGCTCGGGAGTAGGGCGCGGACGAGACGAGGTCGAGGACGAGGTTCTCCTCGACGGAGAACGTCCCGACGATGCCGTCGGTGCTGCGGTCCTCCGGGACGTAGCCGACCCCGGCGCGCAGCACGTCGGCGACCCCGCGGCCCACGAGCTCGGCGCCGTCGAGCCGGATCGACCCGGCGACGGGCCGGCGCAGGCCGACGATGGTCTCGGTGAGCTCGGTCTGGCCGTTGCCCTGGACGCCCGCCACGACGAGGATCTCGCCGCGCGCCACCTCGAGGTCGACCGCGTCGACGACGGCCGTGCCCACGGAGTCCAGCACGGACAGGTCGCGGACCTGGAACGTCGCCTCGCCGGTGTCCGCGGGGTCCTTGGCGACGCCGAGCGAGACGGACCGGCCGACCATGAGGGACGCGAGCTCGGTCTCGCTCGCGGTCGGCTCCGCGGTGCCGACGACCTTGCCGCGCCGGATCACGGTGATGCGGTCCGCGACGGCCCGGACCTCGCGCAGCTTGTGGGTGATGAAGACGATCGACGTGCCGGCCTCCTTGAGCTGGCGCATGATCGCGATGAGCTCGTCGGTCTCCTGCGGCGTCAGCACCGCCGTGGGCTCGTCGAGGATGAGGACGCGGGCGTCGCGCGAGAGCGCCTTGATGATCTCGACGCGCTGCTGGACGCCGACGGGGATGTCCTCGACCAGCGCGTCGGGGTCGACCTCGAACCCGAAGCGGTCGGAGATCTCCCGCACGAGCCCCCGCGCGCGCCGCGCGTCGATGAGGCCCCCGCCGCGGACCGGCTCGTGCCCGAGCGCGACGTTCTCGGCGACGGTGAAGACCGGGACGAGCATGAAGTGCTGGTGCACCATGCCGATCCCCGCGGCCATCGCGTCGCCCGGCCCGTCGAAGCTCACCGGGGCGTCGTCGACGAGGATCTCGCCGTCGTCCGGGTCGTACAGGCCGTAGAGCACGTTCATGAGCGTGCTCTTCCCTGCGCCGTTCTCCCCGAGCAGGGCGTGGATCTCGCCCGGCTCGATCACCAGGTCGATGTGGTCGTTGGCGACCAGGGACCCGAAGACCTTCGTGATCCCTCGCAGCTCCAGCTTCACCGGTGGGCCTCTCCCGTTCGTCCGAGTACTCCATCGAACCGCACCCGGCTCCGCGCTGTCGCGTCGAGGAGCCGTCGGCCCGCGGGACGGGCGGGTGCGCCCGCCGGTCAGGACGACGGTGGCCCGGGCGGGGTGCCCGGGCCACCGTCGGCGCGTCAGCGGGCCGGCGGCGGCCCGGTGACACGGTCGTGCACGTGCGTCAGGGAGTGTTGGGAGACTCGACGACGAGGTCGCCGGCGATGATCTGCTCCTGGTACTCCGCGAGCTTGTCCTGGAGCTCCGTCGGCACCGCGTCCTCGAAGTCGTGGAACGGCGCGAGCCCGACGCCCTCGTTCTCCAGCGTGCCCACGTACGGCTCGCTGCTGAACCCGTCGTCCGCGGCCTCGCTCACGGTGTCGAACACGGCCGGGCCGATCTGCTTCATCACCGACGTGAGGATGATGCTGCCGTAGTCGGTGGTGAGGAAGCCGTCGGAGTCGACCCAGATGATCTTCGCGTCCGCACCCTCGGCCGCGGCCGCCGCACCGAGACCCACCGGCCCGGCGACCGGCATGATGATGTCGGCACCCTGGTCGATGAAGCCCTGCGTGACGTTCTGGCCGTTCGCCTGGTTCTCGAAGTCGCCCGTGAAGGTGCCGGTCTGGGCCTCCTTGTCCCAGCCGAGCGTCTCCACCTCGGTGCCGTTGTCCTCGTTGTACTTCGCGACGCCGTCGACGAAGCCGTCCATGAAGATCGCGACGGACGGGATCTGGATGCCGCCGAACGTCGCGACGGTGCCCGACTCCGTCATCCCCGCGGCGAGGTACCCGGCGAGGAACGCCGCCTCGGCCGTGTTGAAGAGGATGGGCTTCGCGTTGTCCAGCTCGACCGGGTTGAAGTCGGCGTCCGAGAACGCGGAGTCGATGAGGGCGAAGTTGGTGTCCGTGTTCGCCTCGGCCGCGGCCTGGATCGGGTCCTCGAGGAGGAAGCCCACGCCGATGACGAGGTTGCAGCCCTGCTGGACGAGGTTGTCGATGTTGGGGCCGTAGTCGGTGTCGGCCTGCGACTCGACCTCGTGGATCGTGATGCCCAGCTCGTCCTCGGCCTTGAGCAGGCCCTCGTAGCCGGACTGGTTGAAGGACTGGTCGTCGAAGCCACCGGCGTCCGACACCATGCACGCGGAGAAGTCCGGGTTGCCCCCGGCCGTGTCCTCGCCGCCGGTCGTCTCCTCGTCCTCCGGCGCCGCGCCGCACGCGGCCAGCGCGAGCGCGGCGGCTGCCGCCAGCGCGGTGACCTGAGTCGCTCTCTTCACCTGTAGCTCCTGTCGCTGTCGTTGCTGGCCGCGCAGGGAGGAACCCTGCGGTCCCCCCGGGCGCCGTTGCACGGGAGGACCGGTCCGACGGCCTCATGGACGGAACACTAGCCAGGCTCGTGCGTCGCGCACGTTACTTGTCGGTAACGACGGCACTTCGTTATCCAAGCGTCACTTCGCGTCTCAGCGGCAGGACGACGGCGTCCAGCGTTCGGAACGGGTCAGCGGGACCCCGCGAGCACCCCGGTCTCCCCGAGCGCCGCGCGTGCGAGCAGGCGCACGCCGACGTCGATCGCCCGCTCGTCCACCTGCAGGTCGCCCTGGTGGATGTCGAACGACCGCCCGCCGGGCGTCCGGGTGCCGAGCCGCGCCATCGCGCCCGGAACCTTCGTGAGGTACCACGCGAAGTCCTCGCCGCCGAGCGACTGCTCGGTGAGCTGGACCGAGTCCGGGCCGAGGACGTCCCGCGCGGCCGCCTCCAGCACTGCCGTGCACCGCTCGTCGTTCTCGACGGGCGGGACGCCCCGCGTGTGGTGCACCGTCACCTCGACCTCGTACGGGGCGACGACCTGCTCGACCGCGTCGTGCAGCACCTGGCCCGCGAACTCCCACGCGCGCACGTCGAGGCAGCGCAGCGTCCCTCGCACCGTGCCCGTGCTCGGGATCGCGTTGTGCGCCGAACCCGCGTGCACCGCTCCCCAGGTGAGGTTGACGCCCGAGCGCGGGTCGAGGCGCCGTCCGAGGACCGCGGGCACCTGCGTGATGACCTGTCCCAGCGCGTAGACCACGTCGCCCGTGAGGTGCGGGCGCGACGTGTGCCCGCCCGGGGACGCGATGGTCACGGAGACCTCGTCGGACGCGGACGTGATGGGCCCGATGCGCGTCCCGACCTTGCCGACGTCCGTCTTCGGGTCGCAGTGCACGGCGTAGATCTCGTCCACGCCGTCGAGGCCGCCCGCGGCGAGCACGTCGAGGGACCCGCCCGGCTGCACCTCCTCGGCGGGCTGGAACACGAGCCGGACCCCCCGGCGCAGCCCGACCCGCGCGTGCAGGTCGGCCAGGACGAGACCGGCCCCCAGCACGACGGCGGTGTGGACGTCGTGCCCGCAGGCGTGGGCGACCCCGCTCACCGTCGAGGCCCACGGCAGGTCGCAGCGGTCCTGGACAGGGAGCGCGTCGATGTCCGCCCGCAGCGCCACGCGGTCCGGCGCGGGCACGGTCGAGGCGCCGTCCGCCGTCGGGACCGGGTCGCCCGGCGCGGGCCCGACGTCGCACACCAGCCCCGTCCCCGGGAGCGGTCGCGGGTCCAGGCCCGCAGCGCGGAGCCGCTCGAGCAGGAGGCCCGTGGTCCGCGTCTCCGCCCGGGAGACCTCCGGGTGCGCGTGCACGTCCCGGCGGATCGCGACGAGCTCGTCGGCGTACCGCGCCGCCGAGGCCTCGAGCTCGCGGGCGAGGGCCGATCCCTGTCCGCTCACAGCAGCTCGTCCAGCCCGAGCTCGCGCACCGTGTCGACCATGACCTTGACCTGCTGCGCGCGGGCCCGGGTCGTGACGAGGAGGGCGTCGGGCGTGTCGACGACGACGACGTCGTCCAGGCCGAGGACGGTGACGACGCGGTCCGCCGCGGGCACGACGACCGAGCCGGCGCTGTCCCGGCGCACGACACGGCCGGGGTCGCCGAGCACCTTCGACCCCGCGCCGTCGACCGACGGCAGGAGCGCGGCGAGGGAGTTGAAGTCGCCCACGTCGTCCCAGCCGAAGGTGCCCGGCACGACGGCGACCCCGCCGACGGCGGCCACCGGCTCGGCGACGGCGTGGTCGATGGCGATGCGTTCCAGGCCCGGCCACGTCTCGGCGAGCACCCGGTCGCGCTCCGGCCCGTCCCACGCACGGGCCACGGCCCGCAGCCCGTCGTGCAGCTCCGGTCGCTGGTCCGCGAGGTGCCCGAGCAGGACGGAGGTCCGGGCGACGAAGATCCCGGCGTTCCAGCGGTACTCCCCCGAGGCGAGGTAGCGCTGGGCGGTCGCGGCGTCGGGCTTCTCCGTGAACCCGCGGACGTGCAGCCCGCTGGGTGCTCCGGGGACGTCGAGCGGTGCCCCGCTGTGGACGTAGCCGAACGCCGTCGACGGGCGCGACGCGGCGATCCCGATCGTCGTGACGTACCCGGCGCGCGCCGCCTCGACCGCCTCGCGCACGGACGACTCGAAGGCGTCCTGCCCCGCGATGACCTGGTCGGCGGCGAACGACCCCACGACGACGTCGCCGTGACGCTCCTCGAGGACGGCGGCCGCGAGGCCGATCGCCGCCATGGAGTCTCGCGGCGAGGGTTCGGCGAGCACGTTGCGGGCCGGCAGGTCGGGGAGCTGGGTACGGGCCGCGGCGACGTGGTGGCCGCCGGTCACGAGGACGACGCCGTCGGTGCCGGCGAGCGGGGCGAGCCGGTCGACGGTCGCCTGCAGCAGCGTCCGCCCCGACCCGGTGAGGTCGAGCAGGAACTTGGGCGTCCCGGCGCGCGAGAGGGGCCACAGCCGGGTGCCCGCGCCCCCGGCAGGGACCACGGCGTGGAAGCCGGGGATCGGCGTGCTCGCGGTGCGGGACGCAGAAGGTGCCATGTGCGCAGCATAGTGACGCCGAGGGTTCCCCCGTCGGCTGTGGGATCCCTCACAAACACGCCCCGCTGACCGGGGCGGACGGCCTCCGCGGTCCGCAGCACGACGCCGGAGTCACTATGGTGATTCCAGAGACCGAAGCCGACGACGGCCTGACGAGGATCCCCCGGACGGGTCGGGTCGGCAGCGGGATCGCCCCGGCATCTCCCCCCTGACCTCGCCACAGGAGGCCCCCACAGTGCCCAGTGCACCCGCCGGCACGCTCTACCGCGGCCGCGAAGGGATGTGGTCGTGGGTCGCGCACCGCGTGACCGGCGTACTCATCTTCTTCTTCCTGCTCGTTCACGTGCTCGACACCGCGCTCGTGCGCGTCTCCCCCGAGGCGTACAACGCCGTCATCGGCACGTACCAGACGCCGATCATGGGGCTCGGCGAGGCGGGCCTCGTGGCCGCGATCGTCTTCCACGCCTTCAACGGCATCCGCATCATCCTCGTGGACTTCTGGGCCAAGGGCCCGAAGTACCAGCGCACCATGCTGTGGATCGTCGTCGGCCTGTGCGTCGTGACCATGGCCGGCTTCCTGCCGCGGCACCTCATGAACGTCTTCGGAGGGGGGCACTGATGGCCACCGCACCTACGGTCCAGGTCGCCGCGCCGCGCGACCCGTACCAGCGCCGCAAGGCGACGCGCAGCAACTACGAGCTGTACAGCTGGATCTTCATGCGCGCCTCGGGCGTCGTGCTGATCGTCCTCATCTTCGGCCACCTCTTCGTCAACCTCATGGTCGGCGAGGGCGTGCACGCCATCGACTTCGGCTTCGTCGCCGGCAAGTGGGCGTCGCCGTTCTGGCAGATCTGGGACCTGCTCATGCTGTGGCTCGCGATGTTCCACGGCACGAACGGGGTGCGCACGATCATCAACGACTACGCGGAGCGCGACGGCACCCGCCTCGTCCTCAAGCTCGCCCTCTACCTCGCGTTCACGGTCGTCACCGTGCTCGGCACGCTCGTCATCTTCACGTTCGAGCCGTGCCCCGCGAACGCCCCGGCCGAGCTGCTCGCGTCGTTCTGCACGGCCCCCCCGGTCTGACCCGCCCCCGCTCTCCCCGCTCTCTCCCAGGAGGCATCGACCCCGATGCAAACCCATCAGTACGACGTCGTCATCGTCGGCGCCGGCGGCGCCGGGTTGCGCGCGGCGCTGGAGTCCTCCGGCAAGGTCCGCACGGCCGTCATCTCCAAGCTCTACCCGACGCGCTCCCACACCGGTGCGGCGCAGGGCGGCATGTGCGCCGCGCTCGCCAACGTCGAGGAGGACAACTGGGAGTGGCACACGTTCGACACCGTCAAGGGCGGTGACTACCTCGTCGACCAGGACGCCGCGGAGATCATGGCCAAGGAGGCCATCGACGCCGTCCTCGACCTCGAGCGCATGGGTCTGCCGTTCAACCGCACGCCCGAGGGCCGGATCGACCAGCGCCGGTTCGGCGGTCACACCCGCAACCACGGCGAGGCGGCCGTGCGCCGCTCCTGCTACGCCGCGGACCGCACCGGCCACATGATCCTCCAGACGCTCTACCAGCAGTGCGTCAAGCAGGACGTGGAGTTCTTCAACGAGTTCTACGTGCTCGACCTCATCACCGACCACGACCTGTCGGCCGGCGAGATCCCCGACGACGAGCCGGTCACCGCGACCGGCGTGGTCGCCTACGACCTCGCGACCGGCGAGATCCACGTGTTCCAGGCGAAGGCGATCATCTTCGCGACGGGCGGCGCGGGCAAGATCTTCAAGACGACGTCCAACGCGCACACCCTCACGGGTGACGGCATGGCGCTGGCGTACCGCCGCGGGCTGCCGCTGGAGGACATGGAGTTCTTCCAGTTCCACCCGACCGGTCTCGCGGGCCTCGGCATCCTGCTGTCGGAGGCCGCCCGCGGCGAGGGCGGCATCCTCCGCAACGCCGACGGCGAGCGGTTCATGGAGCGCTACGCGCCGACGATCAAGGACCTCGCGCCCCGTGACATCGTCGCGCGCTCGATGGCGAACGAGGTCCGCGAGGGTCGAGGCGCAGGGCCGAACAAGGACTACGTCCTGCTCGACCTGACCCACCTCGAGCCGGCGCACATCGACGCGAAGCTCCCGGACATCACGGAGTTCGCCCGCACCTACCTCGGCATCGAGCCGTACACCGAGCCCGTGCCGGTCTACCCCACCGCGCACTACGCGATGGGCGGCATCCCGACGAACGTCGACGCCGAGGTGCTGCGCGACAGCCACAACGTCGTCAAGGGCCTCTACGCCGCCGGCGAGGTCGCGTGCGTGAGCGTGCACGGCTCCAACCGTCTCGGCACGAACTCGCTGCTCGACATCAACGTCTTCGGCAAGCGCGCGGGCCGCACGGCCGCTGCGTACGCGGCCACGGCGTCGTACACGGACCTCCCGGACAACCCCGCGGCCACGGTCGTGGCGCAGCTCGAGGAGATGCGCAACCGCCCCGACGGCGACCGCGTCGCCGACGTGCGCAAGGCGCTCCAGGAGACGATGGACGCCAACGCGCAGGTGTTCCGCACCGGCGAGTCGCTCACGCAGGCCCTCGCCGACATCCGCGACCTGCAGAAGCGGTACAAGAACGTGTCCGTGCAGGACAAGGGCCGCCTGTTCAACACCGACCTGCTCGAGGCGATCGAGCTCGGGTTCCTCCTCGACATCGCCGAGGTCACCGTCCTCGCGGCGCTCAACCGCAAGGAGTCCCGCGGCGGCCACTACCGCGAGGACTTCCCGCAGCGCGACGACGCGAACTACATGCTGCACACGATGGCGTACCGCCGTCCGACGACGGCCGGCACGGCCGGCACGGCCGGCACGGCCGGCACGGCCGGCACGGCCGACGAGGGTCTCGTCGACGGGCACGTCCCCGGCTACTTCGACCACGTGGAGCAGTTCGACGGCTACAAGGTCGCCCTGGGCTCCAAGCCCGTCACCCAGACCCGGTACGAGCCCATGGAGCGGAAGTACTGATGACTGCCACACTCGACGCACCCGCACCCGCACCCGAGGCCAAGGCCGGGGAGATCCCCTCGTTCGAGGTCACGCTGCGCATCCGCCGCTTCTCCCCCGAGTCGGAGCACGGCGAGGACGCGTACTGGGACGAGTACACCGTCCTCGCGCACGGCACCGACCGCGTGCTCGACGCGCTCCACAAGATCAAGTGGGAGCACGACGGCTCGCTCACGTTCCGTCGCTCGTGCGCGCACGGCGTGTGCGGCTCCGACGCGATGCGCATCAACGGCCGCAACCGGCTCGCGTGCAAGACGCTGCTCAAGGACGTCAACCCCGACAAGCCGATCACGGTCGAGCCGATCAAGGGCCTGCCCGTGGTCAAGGACCTTGTCGTGGACATGGAGCCGTTCTTCGCGTCGTACCGCGAGATCATGCCGTTCCTCATCACGTCGGGGAACGAGCCGAGCAAGGAGCGCCTGCAGTCGGCCGAGCAGCGCGAGCGGTTCGACGACACCACGAAGTGCATCCTCTGCGCCGCGTGCACGTCGTCCTGCCCCGTGTTCTGGACCGACGGCCAGTACTTCGGCCCCGCGGCGATCGTCAACGCGCACCGGTTCATCTTCGACAGCCGCGACGAGGGCGCCACGCAGCGCCTGGAGATCCTCAACGACAAGGAAGGCGTGTGGCGCTGCCGCACGACCTTCAACTGCACGGAGGCGTGCCCGCGCGGCATCGAGGTCACGAAGGCCATCCAGGAGGTCAAGCGCGCGATGATCACGCGCGCCTTCTGACCTGTTCCGCACGCACGGCGGGCCGTCTCCCCCGGGAGGCGGCCCGCCGTCGTCGGTCACGGGTCGTCGTCAGGCGTCGCGCGGCAGCCGTCCGCGGCGGACCCCGCGCACGACGGGGCTCCACGGGCGTCCGCGGCCGTGCCCCGCCCGGACGTGCTCCTCGCGGGACGACGGCGCACCGCCCGCCCCGTCCGCCGTCGCACCACGGTCCTGGATCGCCCCGCGGGCGTGCCGGCCCTGCCCGGTGCGCGGCCCGTCGACGACGGGCAGCTCCGGGCGACCGTCGCGGGCGTGGCGCGGTCCGCCCGGCTCCGGTTCCCGCTCCCGGGGCGGGTCGGCCATCCACGCGCACACGACGAGCAGCACGCGGGCGAGGAAGTTCACGAGCAGCAGCAGCGTGACGAGCACCGCGAACGACGCGAGCAGGGCGTTGCGCTGCGCGCTGCTCGCCACGATGCTCGTCCCCAGGTAGCGCAGCACGCCGAACGCGAGACCCGCCACGAGCGACCCGACGAGCAGGTCCGTGCGCTTGACGTCGACCCCGCCGAGGAACACGACGACGAGTGCGACGACGACGGCGTCGACGAGCACGCTCACGACCAGCCCCGCCGTCGTGACGAGGACCGCGGCACCCCCGGTGATCCCCAGGGCGTCCAGGGCCCGTGTCCCGACGGTGGTGACGACGATCCCGGCCGCGGTGGAGACGACGATGCTCAGCGCGAGGAGCACGAAGCCCACGAGCCCGCGCAGCCGGGCGAGGACGGGGCTCTGCCCGACGTCGCTCGCGCCGAACATCGTCCGGATGGCGCCGCGCAGGTGGTACATGAACGAGACCGCGGAGAAGAGCAGGACAAGACCGGCGACGACGCTCGTCAGGGTCGACCCCGAGTCCAGGAGGAGGTCCTCGGGCGCGAGGACTCCGCCCTTCCCGGTGTCGATCAGCCCCGGGATCAGCTCGTTGATCTGCTCGAACACCGCGTCCATGAGCTCCTCGCGACCCCCGAGGACCTGCATGAAGACGGTGTAGCCGATCGTCAGGGCGGCGAAGAGCGAGAACAGCGCCGAGTACGCGATGCCGCCGCACAGCAGGGCGCCCCGCGCGTAGAGGTAGCGGTAGACCGCCCGGCCCGGCCGGCTGTCCTTCCACCACTCGCCGAGGTCGCGGCCCTTCGCGGCGAGACGGCGGACCCCGGAGGGGCCGGAAGGAGCCGTCGACGTCACGGGCCGAGACTACGAGCCGTCGAGGACCACGGCATCCCCGGTGAGCGGGAACAGCCGCTCCGGGCGCCACACGCCGTCGTCGCCGTGCTCGTACAGGTGGAAGCCCGCGACGTCGAACTGCGTCTCGTACGTGGCCATCTCCTCGAAGGCCCGGTCGAGCGCGGCGTCGTCGACCTCGTGCGCGACGGTGACGTGCGGGTGGTAGTTGAACCGCAGGTCCTGGGCCAGCGGCCCCTGGCGCACCGCGCCCTCCAGCTGCTCGCACTCGACGATGCCCTCGACCACCTGGACGAAGACGACGGGTGACACGGGCCGGAAGCTCGCGCTCCCCCGCAGGTGGATCCGGAACGGCGCCGCCGTGGCGGCGACGCTCTCCAGGTGAGCGACGGCGCGGTCGAGCCCGTCCGGGTCGAGGACGGTCGGGCCCAGGAGGGTGATGTGCGGCGGGATCTCCGCAGCGAGCGGGTCCCCGAACCGCGCGCGGGCCTCCTGCAGGAGCGGCCCGTCCGGGTCGGGGACCGCGATGGCGACCCCGACCCGGACCTGGCCGGGCCTGCGCTCGGGCAGGTTCACGCCGTGCTACCGCCGACGGGCAGCAGGCCGACCCTGTCGTAGACCCGCGAGAGCGTCCCGGCCGCGATCTCGCGGGCCTTGGCGGCCCCGCGCGCGAGCACGGCGTCCAGCTCGGCCGGGTCCGCGAGGTAGGAGTTGGCGCGCTCCTGGAACGGGGCGAGGACGTCCACGACGACGTCGGCGAGGTCGACCTTGAGCCGTCCGTACCCCTGGCCGTCGTACTCGGCGGCGATCGCCTCGACGTCGCGGCCGGTGAGGGCCGAGTAGATCGTCAGCAGGTTCGACACCCCCGGCTTGGCGACCGGGTCGTAGCGGATCTCGTTCTCGGAGTCCGTGGCCGCGGAGCGGATGCGCTTCGCCGCGACCTTCGGGTCCTCGAGCAGCCAGATCACGCCCTTGCCGCCGGACGACGACTTGCTCATCTTCGCCGTCGGCTCCTGCAGGTCGAAGATCTTCGCGACCGAGCGGACGATGTGCGGCTCGGGCACCACCGCGGTCCCGTCGCCGAAGCGCGCGTTGAGACGCTCGGCGAGGTTCCGGGCGAGCTCGAGGTGCTGGCGCTGGTCCTCCCCCACGGGGACGAGCGCGGCGTCGTACAGGAGGATGTCGGCCGCCATGAGCACCGGGTAGGTGAACAGCCCGACCGTGGTGCCGTCGGTGCCCTGCTTCGCCGACTTGTCCTTGAACTGCGTCATCCGGCCGGCCTCGCCGAAGCCCGTCTGGCAGGAGAGCACCCACGACAGCTCCGCGTGCTGCGGGACGTGGGACTGCACGAACAGGGCCGAACGCTCCGGGTCCACCCCGCCTGCGAGGTACTGCGCCGCGGTGCGCCGCGTCCGCTCCCGCAGCCGCGCGGGGTCCGGGTTCACCGTGAGGGCGTGCAGGTCCACGACGCAGTAGAGCGCGTCGTACGAGTCCTGCAGCGCGACCCACTGGCTGAGCGCGCCGATGTAGTTGCCGAGCTGCAGCGAGTCCTCGGTGGGCTGCATGCCGGACAGGATGCGGGGCGCGGACCCGCTCGCCCCCGGCGTCGCGGGCTGCTGCGTGGTCACCGGCCGCGGTGTCGACCCGATCTCGGTCGCCTCGATGGACATTGCCCCATTCTGACAGGTGGGCACGCGCCGGACCGAATCGTCCTGCCCGTGGACGCTCCGGACGGGGGCGTCAGGTCGCCTCGTCGTCGAACGGCGCCGGTGCTCCCGCGGCGGGCGGGGCAGGCGGGGCCGGGGTCATGCGCGGTGCCGCGGCCCGGCTGGGTCCCGGCTCGTCGTCGAGCAGGGCCTCGCGGACGATGCGGCGCGGGTCGTACTGGCGCGGATCGAGCTTCGACCAGTCGACGTCGCCGATCTCCTCGCCGATCTCCGCGTCGACCCGGGCCTTCGCGTCCTTGAGGTAGCCGCGCGCGGAGCGCACGAACCCCCCGAGCTGCTCGGCGTAGTGCGGCAGACGCTCAGGACCGATGATGAGGACCGCCACGACGAGGAGCACCACGAACTCGGCCCCGTTGATCCCGAACACGGCGTCAGACTACTCGCTCGTGGCCTCGTCCAGGACGACGCGCAGGTCACGCTCCTGCTCGCCGGTCCGGACGCGCAGCACGACCGTGTCGCCCGGCGCCTTCGCGCGGATCGCGACGATGAGCTCGTCGGAGTCCGTCACGGGGCGCCCGTCGATCGCGAGGATGACGTCGCCGGGTCGCACGCCTGCCGCGTCGGCGGGCCCGTCCGCCGTCACCGGGGCCTGCCCCTGCTGCGCCTCGGTGGAGACCTGCACGCCCTCGCCCTGGTAGCGCTGGTCGAGCAGGACGCCGATCACGGGGTACGTCGCGACGCCGTCGGCGATGAGCTGCTCGGCCGTGCGCCGCGCCTGGTTCGACGGGATCGCGAACCCGAGCCCGATGCTGCCCGTGGCCGCCGTGGCACCGGGCGGCTGGGCGATGGCGGAGTTGATGCCGACGACCTGGCCGTTGCCGTCGACGAGCGGCCCGCCGGAGTTGCCCGGGTTGATGGCCGCGTCCGTCTGGATCGCGTTGATGAAGGCGGTCTGCGCCGCCTCCCCGGCCTGGACGGGGCGGTTGAGCGCGCTGACGATGCCCGTGGTGACGGTCCCGTTGAGCCCCAGCGGCGCGCCGACGGCGACGACCGGGTCCCCCACGACGACCTCGTCGGAGTCGGCGAGCGCGAGCGGCGTCAGTCCGGTGTCCTCGACCTTGACGACCGCCAGGTCGTAGTCGACCGTGCGCCCGACGAGCTCGGCGGGGCTCTCGTGACCGTCGGCGAACAGCACGGTGACCTCGCCGCCCTCGGCGGCACCGGCCACGACGTGGTTGTTCGTGAGGATGTACCCGTCGTCGCGCAGGACGAACCCGGAGCCCGTGGCGACGCCGTCGGACCCGCGCACCTCGAGCGAGACCACGCTCGGGAGCACCGTGGCGGCGATGTCGGCGACGGAGCCGTCGGGACGCTCGGCCGTCTCGTGCGCGACGCTCGCGGCCGGGAGACCGGCGGGGCCTGGTGCGGGCTCGTACCAGCGGTCGACGGCCACCCCGCCGAGCGCTCCGGCGGCGAGCGCGAGCACGACGAGACCGACGACGGCGCCCGGGCGGGGCCCGCGACGTCGGGCCGAGGCGGCGGGCGCGGGGTTCGGGGGCGCGACCAGGGTCGGGTCCACGCTCGGCCCGACGGGCGTGTGCACGGGCGACGCGGGGTACGGGTCGCCGAAGGACCGCAGCGGCCCCCAGGGGTCCTGCCCCGCGGGCGCCGCCGTGCCCGTGCCGGGCGGCGGCGGGACGGGCGGGACGCTGCCGTCGTGCCCGGTCGCGGGGGCCCGGTCCGGTCCGGGCGGGGCCGAGGGGGGCGGGACTGGGGACCCGGCCCGGTAGGCCGAGGGCGGGGCGAAGGGGTTGTGCGGCACGTCCGTGCGCCGCTCCGGCTCGGGGCCACCGGTCACGGGTTCGGTCATGAGGTACCGAGCGCTCCTGTCATGGTCGTCCAGCCCCGGGAGATCCGCGCGGGGACCCCGGCATCGTAGTCACGTGCCGGGAAGGCCGCCACGACGGCGAGGACGTGCTCGCGGTCCGCGCCCGAGGCCACGTCCACGACCGTGTCGCCGGACTGCCACACGACGTGCCACGGCTCGTCGGACAGCACGTGGACGGTCCGCCCGTCCACGTCCCACGTGTCGAGACCGGCCAGCGCCGCACCGTCCAGCACGCCGGGCTGCTCGCGGACGACGACCTCGCCCGCCGGGGTGCGGAGGTCGATCTCGAGCACGCCGGCGGCCTGCCGGACCGCGACGACGCTCGTCCCGTCGGGCAGGTGCGTCGGGGACGCCCAGCCGTCCTCGTCGAGCGACGCCAGCACCGCGGCGCCGTCCGCACCGTCGCGGCCGATCGTCGACGCGGGGGCGGCCTGCGCGAGCGCCACCACCGGGTCCATCCGGTGCAGGCTCGGCGTGACGGTGGGGCTGTCCCCGAGGGCGAACAGTCCCACGGCGGCGACGCCCACCCCGCCGGCCAGCACGGCGACGACGCGGCGGCGCACGGAGCGGGACCGCAGCTCGCCGCTCCAGGCCCCGCGCGGCAGCACCGCGGGCTGCGCACCCCACGGCTCCGCGCCCGACGGCGGTCGGCGCAGCGGGTCGTCGGCGGCCGGCGGGATCTGGGTCGACAGCGCGAGGAGACGCGCGGTGAGGTCGGGCGCGGGCTCGACGTGCGCGGCGTCGAGCAGGGCGCGACGTGCGGCCCGGGCCTCGGCGAGCTCGTGCGCGCACGCCGCGCAGCCCGCGACGTGCTCGAGCGCGCGCTCGGTCTCCGCCGGGGAGAGCCGGCCGTCGACGAGCGCGGAGAGCCGCGAGCCGAGGTGGCTCACGCGGCACCCCGCTGGGCAGGCACCGGGACGGGCTCGTGCGCGGTCGGCTGCACGGCGGGCGGCGGCGCGGCGGGCGGTGTCCGGTCGGCGGGGTCGCGGTGGGGCAGGGCCGCGCGCAGCTGCGAGCGTGCGCGATGGATCCGCGAGCGCACCGTCCCCAGCTTGATGCCGAGGGTCACCGCGATCTCCTCGTAGGACAGGCCCTCGATGTCGCACAGGACGACGGCAGCCCGGTACTCGGGCGAGAGCGCGTCGAGCGCCCGCTGGACGTCGTGGTCGAGGTTGGCGTGCTCGTAGCCGCGCTCCGGCGTGCCGAGCTCGGTCCGCGCGGCGTACTGGGCGTCGTCGTCCCCCATCGCCTCCATGCGGATGCGCTGCTTGCGGCGGACCTGGTCGAGGAAGAGGTTGGTGGTGATGCGGTGCAGCCACCCCTCGAACGTGCCGGGCGTGTAGCTCGACAGGGACCGGAACACCCGGACGAACGTCTCCTGGGTGAGGTCCTCGGCGTCGTGCCGGTCGCCCGTGAGGCGGTACGCGAGCCGGTAGACGCGCGCGGAGTGCTCACGGACGATCTCGTCCCACGACGGCGCGACCCACCCCGGGTGCGGGTCGTCGGTGCTGCGGGACCCTGCGTCGTTCACGCCGTCCATCGTCCCAGACAACGGCGGCGCCGTGCTCGCTGTTCCCGACCGCCCGGCCAACTCCGCGCGCGTCCCTCACACGACGTCCACTCCCCCGCGTCGGCGTGCGGATCGCCGGGCCGTCATCCCGGGCGGCCGGCACGAACGCGGGTACGATCCGAGACGACGGGGTCGCGCCGCGGCACCGGTCGTCCGCCGCCGGAACGACGGGCGCCCGCCCGAGCACGAGGAGACTGCGATCAACCACGACGTCGGCACCCACCGCAGCGCCAAGGCCGCGAGCTGGGTGTACTGCGAGGAGTTCGTCCCCGAGGACGAGGTGGTCCTGCGCGCGCGCGAGCGCGCCGCGGAGCTCGGCTGCCGCGCCGTCCGCCCGGGCGCGGGCGCCGTCCTGCGCGTCCTCGCCGCCTCGCTCGGCGCGCGCGCGGTCGTGGAGATCGGCACCGGCACGGGCGTGGCCTCGCTCTGGCTGCTGCGGGGCATGCCGGCGGACGGCGTCCTCACGACCATCGACGTCGAGGTCGAGCACCAGCGCGCCGCCAAGGAGGCCTTCGCCGAGGAGGGCGTCGCCCCGGCGCGCACCCGGGCGATCCCCGGCCGCGCCGCGGACGTGCTCCCCCGTCTGACCGACGGCGCGTACGACCTCGTGCTGGTCGCCGCGGACGCGCACGGCTACCCGGACTACGTGGAGCAGGCGCTGCGGCTGTTGCGGCCCGGCGGCGTCCTCGTCGTCGACGGCGCGCTCGCCCAGGACCAGGTCGCCGACCCGGCCCGCCGGGACGAGGTCACGACGATCGTGCGCGAGGTGGGACGCTCCCTGCGCGAGGACGAGCGCGTGCTGCCCGCCCTCCTGCCCAGCGGGGACGGGCTGCTGCTGGCCGTGCGTCGCTGACGGTCGCCGGTTCCGGTTCCGGCCCCGCGACGAACGACCCCGCGGCGAGCCGCTTCGGGGACGAGAGCGACGTCAGAGACGGTCGAGCGCCGCGAGGAGCAGGCGGGCGCCGTACCCCGTCGCCCCTTCCGTGACCTCGTGGCGGTCGGCGGTCGCCCGCGCCGGGCCCGCCACGTCGAGGTGCACCCAGGGCACGTCGCCCACGAACTCCCGCAGGAACAGCGCGGCCGTGACCGACCCGGCGCCCGGGTTGTCGATCGGCACGTGCCGCAGGTCGGCGACGTCGGAGCGCAGCGCGGGCGCGTAGTCCGCCACGAGCGGCATGCGCCAGACCCGCTCACCGGTCGCCGCGGCGGCCGCCTCGACCGCGGCGGCGGCGTCGTCGTCGGTCGCGTAGAGCGCCCCGTGACCCCGGCCCAGCCCGAGCGTCGCCGCGCCGGTGAGGGTCGCGACGTCGACCAGCACGTCGGGCGCGAGCTCGGCGCGCGCGAACGCGAGCGCGTCTGCGAGCACGAGGCGCCCCTCCGCGTCGGTGTTCGCCACCTCGACGGTCCGCCCGGACCACGTGCGCAGCACGTCGCCGGGGCGGTACGACGCGGCGCCCACGTGGTTCTCCGCGAGGGGCAGCACCGCGGTGACGCGGCGCGTCGACCGTGCGCGCGCGGCGCCGAGGACCACGGCGAGGGCCACCGCGGCGCCCGCCATGTCGGTCTTCATCGGGACCATGGCCTCGCGCGGCTTGATGGACAGCCCGCCCGTGTCGTAGGTGATGCCCTTGCCCACCACGACGACGTGGCGGTCGGACGTCCCGTCCCCGGGGGCGACGTCGTGGTCCCGCGGGTCGTAGGTCACGGTGACGAGGCGCGGCGGTCGGGCCGAGCCCGCGCCGACGGCGAGCAGCGCCCCGAACCCCTCCGCGGCGAGCTCCTCCGGCCCGCGCACGCGGACGTCCAGCCCTAGCTCGTCCGCGAGGTCCTGTGCCCGTCCGGCGAGCCACGCGGGATCCTTGACGTCGGCCGGGGTGTTCGTGAGGTCGCGCACGAGCCACGTCGCGCCGGCGCTGCGGCGGGCGGCCTCGATCGTTGGCTCGTCGTCGCGCCCGTCGGGACCGAGGAGCACGAGCTGGTGCGCAGGGGCGTCCGCGCCGGTCGCGCCGTCGCGCGCGTCCGACCTCCGTGCCGCCCCGCCGGTCCGGCGGGGCTGACGGTACGCAGCGAGCAGGTAGCCCTCCGCGAACGCGCGCACGCCCGTCGCGTCGGCGTCCCCCGTCACGGCGCTCACGACCCGCTCGAGACCCCGGGTGGCGCGCGCCAGCGTCGCTCCGGCCCGGCGCAGGTCGCCCTCGTCGGCGTCGCCGACGCCGAGCAGGACGAGGCGTGTCGGGAGCCCCGCCCAGGGGAGCCGCGTCGTCGAGCCCACGTGGGCACGCGGGAGGTCCACGGTGACGACGTCGCCCGACCGCCCGCGGAAGGACGGCCCGCCCGCACGGTCGGCGAGCTCGGCCAGGTCGACGCCGTAGCGCGCCGCGGCCTCGGCCGTCCCCGCGCGCGGCTGCGGCCCGTCGCCGCGCTCGCGCGCCGGGGCGACCGCGACGACCAGCGCCGCGACGTCGTCCTCGGTGAGGAGCGGGGAGTCGTGCACGGTCCCGCGCGCCGCCACCACCTCGGGCAGCGGGCGCACGGTCCAGGCCGGCGTCACCGCACCTGCGTCACGTGACGCCAATCAGCCCACCACGGCCTGCAGCGCGTCCCCGAGCTCGCTCGCCTCGGTCGCGTTGAGCTCCACCACGAGCCGGCCCCCGCCCTCGAGCGGGACGCGCATCACGATGCCACGCCCCTCCTTGGTGACCTCCAGCGGGCCGTCACCCGTCCGCGGCTTCATCGCAGCCATTGGTGGCTCTCCATTTCCGTTGTCCCGATCCGCCCCGCGTGCGCGAGGAGGGGCCTTCGGCCCGCAGGCCCGACCGAGCCCGGGCAGGCGCAGCGCCACCCGGACGCGCGCCCGACCTGAGACGACGCCCGCCGGACAGTCTAGTTCACCCGCACCGACATCTCGGGCGTCACGGCGGCCAGCCCGACGGCGGGACGAGGCGCCACAGCTCGTGCACCCACCACACCTGACCGGCGAGGAAGACCACGCAGACGGCGGCGACCCACCAGCGCGAGCGGGTCCACCCCACCGTCACGGCGGCGAGCGGGAACGCGAGGAGGAGGAAGCGCACGAGCGACGTCCCCGGCTGGATCGCCGCCACCAGGTAGCCGACGTAGGCACCCGACCAGGCGTGCATCTCCGGACCGAGCCGCGCTGCGACCGGGTTGAGCACGAGCGCCGCGACGACGAGGAGGACGAGGACCAGCAGCCACGGCCCGGCTCCCCCGAAGAGCCAGCGCGACACGTCCACCCACGGCACGAACGGCACCACGTCCGCCCCGCCGCGCCACGCCTCCTGCGTGCGGAAGTACCCCTGGTGCACGCCCGTGACGAGGCCGCACACCCACGGCCAGAGCAGGCCGCTGCCCAGGGCGACGAAGAACAGGGCGGCGAGCCGGGCGGCGTCGGGCAGGCGCAGGTCCCCCCGGCGCCACCGGACGACGCCGTGCCACAGCACGACGGCGGCCATGGGCAGCGCGACCGCTCGCGTCAGGCCGAGCAGCAGCACGGTCCCGGCGGCCCAGCCGTACCGCCGGCGCGCCAGGAGCAGCAGCGAGGACGCGACGAGCAGCAGGGCGAGCGACTCGGTGTACGCGACCTGGAGCACCGGGCTCGACGGGAACACGCTCACGAGCAGCACCGTCGCCAGCGGCAGACCGGGCCGTCGCTCCACCGCCGCGGCGCCCGCCGTCGCGACGAGGCGGTGGACCACGACGACCGCGCCCCCGCCGCACACGAGCGCGAGCGTCGGGGCCAGGACGTCCCAGCCCAGGCCCGTCACGACGTCGAGCGCCCGGACCAGGAGGGGGAACAGCGGGAAGAACGCCCACACGTTCTGCTGGACCACGCCGTCCGGCCCGACCGGCAGGGTCGTCGGGTAGCCCGCGTCGAAGATCTGCTCGTACCAGGAGCCGTCCCACATCCTCGCCACGTAGGCGAGGTACGACGGCGACGCCGCGGTCCAGAGATTCTCCTCCTGGACGCGGGCCACCGCGAGGAGGATCACCGCGCTCACCGCGCGCGCCGCGGCGTAGACCGCGAGAGCCTGCACCCACCAGGGCCACGACGCCGGCCGCACGACCCGGGCGGTGACGTGCCGCCCGGTGCGGGCCCGGCCCGTGGACGCGACGGGCGCGGGCGGGCTCACGCGAGGCCCCGCGTCGCCGCCGCGGGCGGCTCCTCGTCCCGCACCACCGCGACGAGGTCGAGCACGCGGCGCGTCGCCGCGACGTCGTGCGCGCGGAACACGCGGGCGCCGAGCCACGCCGCGACCGCCGTGGCCGCGAGCGTCCCCTCGAGGCGCTCGTCCGCCGGCAGGTCGAGCGCCTCCCCCACGAAGTCCTTGCGGGACAGGGCCATGAGGACCGGGAAGCCGAGACCCGCGAGCACGTCCGTGCGGCGGAGCAGGTGCAGGGAGTGCCACGTGTTCTTGCCGAAGTCGTGCGTCGGGTCCACGAGCACCGAGCCGCGCGGGACCCCGCACGCCACGGCCCGCTCGGCCGCGGCGAGCACCGTCGCGACGACGTCCTGCACGACGCCGTCGCGCGGGTCCGCGGCGCCGGGACCGGCCGGGTAGTCCACGCGGAACGGGTCCGTGCGCGGCGTCGCGCCCCCGGTGTGGGAGCAGACCACCCCGACCCCGTGCTCTCCGGCGACCTCGACGAGGCGGGGGTCGTGCCCGGCCCACGTGTCGTTGAGCAGGTCCGCCCCCGCGAGCGCGGCCTCGTGCGCGACCTCCGCCCGCCACGTGTCCACGCTGACGAGCAGGTCGGGGAACTCCTCGCGGACCCGGGCGACGAACGGGACGACCCGCCGGATCTCCTCCGCCGGGGTGACCTGCGGCCCGACCCCGGCGCGCACGCCCCCGACGTCGACGATCTCCGCGCCCTCCGCGACGGCACGGGCGACGGCCGCCATCGCCTGCCCGTCGTCGAGGGTGCGGGCACCGGCCCAGAACGAGTCGTCCGTCCGGTTGACGATCGCCATGACCGCCGGCTTCTCCAGCACGCGGCCGCGCAGCACCAGCGGGGTCCCGGCGGGCGGCACGGCCGGAGGCGGCAGGTCGACCCGCACGGGGATCAGCGCACGCCGGCGGCGCGCTGCTGGTCGGCCGCGAGCGCCGCGGCCGCCTCCTGCTCCTCGGCGCGCAGCTGCGCGCCGCGCTCGCACACGTACGCCACGGCCTCGGCCGGGTCGTCGCACAGGTGCACGAGGTCGAGGTCGGCGGGGTTGATCATGCCGCGGTCCACGACGGCGGTGCGCGCCCACTCGAGCAGCCCGCCCCAGTAGTCCGTGCCGATGAGGGCGAGCGGGAACTCGGTGATCTTGTGCGTCTGGACGAGGGTGAGCGCCTCGAACAGCTCGTCGAACGTGCCGAAGCCGCCGGGCAGGACGACGAAGCCCTGCGCGTACTTCACGAACATCGTCTTGCGCGCGAAGAAGTAGCGGAAGTTCACGCCGAGGTTCACGTACGGGTTCATGCCCTGCTCGAACGGCAGCTCGATGCCGAGCCCCACGGACGTGCCGCCCGCCTCGGCGGCGCCCTTGTTCGCCGCCTCCATGATGCCCGGGCCACCACCCGTGACGACCGCGAACCCCTCCTCGACGAGCCGCCGGCCCACCTCCTCGGCGAGGGCGTAGTCCGGGTGGTCCGGCCGCGTGCGCGCCGAGCCGAAGACGGAGACCGCCGGGCCGAGCTCCGCGAGCGCGCCGAAGCCCTCCACGAACTCGCTCTGGATGCGCATGACCCGCCACGGGTCGCTGTGCACCCAGTCCGCGCTCTGGCTCGAGTCCAGCAGCCGCTGGTCCGTGGTCTGGCGGGGGATCTGGCTGCCCCGCAGGAGCACCGGACCCTTCCGGTAGCCGGTACCGCTCTGCGGCATCCCCTCGTCGGAACCGTCGGCGCGCGTCGTGTCGGTCATGCGGTCGAGCCTATGCCGCGCCGACGCCTCCGAGCCACGCGCGCAACGCGCGTCGGCACAGGTCCAGCTCGCGGACGGGGCAGCGCTCGTCGTCCTTGTGCGCGAGGAGCGGGTCCCCGGGCCCGAAGTTCACCGCCGGCACGCCGAGCTCGGCGAACCGCGCCACGTCGGTCCACCCGTACTTCGGCGCGGGCGCCCCGCCCGTGACGGCGAGGACGCTCGCCGCGAACTCGGCCGCGAGGGGGTCGTCCAGCCCCGGCCGGGCGCCCGGCGCGGCGTCGGTCACCGTGACGTCGAACCCGGCGAACAGGTCCACGACGTGCTGCACGGCCTCGTCGACCGAACGAGACGGCGCGAAGCGGAAGTTCACGGTGACGACGCACTCGTCGGGCACGACGTTGCCCGCGATCCCGCCACGGACCCCCACCGCGTTGAGACCCTCGCGGTAGACGAGCCCGTCGACCTCGACCTGGGCGGGCACGTAGGCCGCGAGCCGGTCCAGCACCTCGTGCGCCGCGTGGATCGCGTTGTGCCCCATCCAGGACCGGGCGGAGTGCGCCGTCACGCCGGGCACGCGCACCTCCGCGCGCAGCGTCCCGTTGCACCCGCCCTCGATCCCCGCCGCGGTGGGCTCGCCGAGGATCGCGAAGTCGCCGGCGAGCAGGTCGGGCCGGTGCCGTGCGAGCCGACCGAGGCCGTTGAGGTCCGCGGCGACCTCCTCGTTGTCGTAGAAGATCCACGTGACGTCCTGCACCGGCTCCACGAGCTCGGCCGCGAGCGCGAGCGCCACCGCGACCCCGCCCTTCATGTCGACCGTGCCCCGGCCCCACACCTCGGCCGCGTCCCCCTCGCCGACGACGCGCGTCGGCAGGTTGGGCGGGTCGGTGAGCGGGACGGTGTCGAGGTGCCCGGCCACGACGACGCGCCGGTCCCGGCCGAGGGTCGTGCGCGCGACCACGGTGTCCCCGTCCCGGTGGACCTCCAGGTGCGCGCACGCACGGAGGGCGGACTCGACGGCGTCGGCGAGGGCACGCTCGTCCCCGCTCACGGACGGGACGTCGCAGATCGTCCGGAACAGCGCGAGGAGGTCGCCGCCGAGGTCGAGCCCGGTGGTGCTTCCCTGAGCGCTGCCGGTGTCGGGCCCGGTCGTGGAGGACGTCACCCCAGCACCCTACCGGCGGCGGATAGGGTGGGCGCCATGACTTCTGCGACCCCCGCGACCGCCGCCGCGGCCGCCACCGCGCCGCGTACCGCCTGGGGCTTCGGCCTCGCCACCGTCACCGACGACGGCACGGTGCTCGACGTCTGGTACCCGGCCCCCGCGCTCGGCGCGGCGCCCGAGGGCAGCACCGCACCGGCCGACCTGGAGGCCCTGGCGACCCGTGACGACGTGCGGCGCGTGGACGTCGTCGTGGTCCGCACGGAGATCGACCTCGACGTCGCGCCGGCCGACACGGCCGACGCCTACCTGCGCCTGCACCTGCTCTCCCACCGGCTCGTGGCCCCGCACGGGCTCGCGCTCGACGGGATCTTCGGCGTCCTCGCGAACGTCGTGTGGACCGACCACGGCCCGTGCGCCGTCGAGGGGTTCGAGGACACGCGCCTGCGGCTGCGCGCCGCGGGCCGCACCGTCACCGTGCTCGGCGTCGACAAGTTCCCCCGCATGGTCGACTACGTCGTGCCCTCGGGCGTCCGCGTCGCCGACGCGGACCGCGTGCGGCTCGGCGCGCACCTCGCCGCGGGCACCACCGTCATGCACGAGGGCTTCGTCAACTTCAACGCCGGCACGCTCGGCACGTCCATGGTCGAGGGTCGCATCTCCGCCGGGGTCGTCGTGGGAGACGGCTCCGACGTCGGCGGCGGCGCGTCGATCATGGGCACCCTCTCCGGCGGCGGGCGCGAGGTCATCTCCGTGGGCCGCAGGTCGCTCCTGGGCGCCAACGCCGGCCTCGGCATCCCCCTCGGGGACGACTGCGTCGTCGAGTCCGGCCTGTACGTCACGGCCGGGACCAAGGTGACGGTCGTCGGGCAGAGCACCGACGACGGCGCCCCCGTCGTCGTCAAGGCGCGCGAGCTCGCCGGGCAGCCCGGGCTGCTGTTCCGGCGCAACTCCGTCACCGGCGGCGTCGAGGCCGTGTCGCGCACCGGGGCGGGCGTCGAGCTCAACGCCGCGCTGCACGCCAACTGACCGTACCCGTCCAGGAGCGGCGACGATGCCCCCGACCCGCGCCGGCCACCCCCGGACCGACGCCCGGCTCGGCCGGCGGCGCCGCCCGCTGCGCACCGCCGTCACCCTCCTCACCGTGACGGCCGTCGCGGCCGGGGGCGTCGTCGTCGCGCTCGACCGCCTGGACGACGACGCCCCCGTCGCGGAACGCTGCGCCGCCACCGCCGAGGGCCGCACCTGGTACCTGTCCACGACGCAGGCCGACAACGCCGCCCTCGTCGTCGCGACGACGCAACGCCGCGGCCTGCCCGCCCGCGCCGCGACGATCGGGATCGCCACCGCGCTCCAGGAGTCGCGCCTCGTCAACATCGACTACGGCGACCGCGACTCCGTGGGCCTGTTCCAGCAGCGCCCGTCGCAGGGCTGGGGCACCGTCGAGCAGATCATGGACCCCGTCTACTCGACCAACGCGTTCTACGACGTGCTCGAGACCGTCGACGGCTACGAGGACATGGAGGTCACCGTCGCCGCCCAGACGGTGCAGCGCTCCGCCTTCCCCGACGCGTACGCCCAGCACGAGACCCGCTCGCGCGCCTGGGCCTCGGCCCTGACGGGCTGGTCCCCCGCCTCCCTCACGTGCGACCTCGCGCCGGTGGCCGACGACGAGCTCCCGCCGGCCGACGACGACCCCGCCACGCCCCTGCTCGAGCGTCTCACGCGCGACCTCGGCGACCTGGGCGTCACGCTCCAGGACGGACCCTCCCCCGACACCGTCGTCGTCGACACCACGACGCTCCCGACGGCGTCCGGCGAGGACGGCGCGGACCGGGCGGCCTGGGCGGTCGCGCAGTGGGCCGTCGCCTCCGCCGACGCGACCCACGTCGTCTCCGTCGACGTCGCGGACCACCGCTGGACCCGCACCGACCCCACCTGGTCCACGGTCGACCCCGACGCCGACGGCGCTCCCCCGCTCCCGGACCCCGGCACCGTCCGCCTCACCGTCGCCACGCCACCTTCGTCCTGAACCTCGTTCGACGACGGCGTCCGGAGCGGACGCGCTGCGGGCTGAGGGCGGTGGAGGGTGGTGCGCTGGCTGACGGCGACATCGAGGGGCGCGCGCGGTCTTCCATCCGCGCGCTCGTCCCTCGCGCGCTCCCGCCAGACCCGCCACGACCGCGCGCGCCCCTCGACCCCGCCTGCTGCCGTCTCACCTCTCCATCCGGACGGTGCGTCGACGCCCCCACCTGCCCCACGGGCCGGCGGCGCGGATCGGATCAGGTGCGTCCGCACGGCCACGTGGCCGAGGTGACGGTCCGGACGAGGGAGGCGGTGGGGGGGTGGGGCGCCGGGGCGGGGGGGGGGGGGGGGGGCC